>RIBL01000001.1 GCA_003762875.1 Muribaculaceae bacterium Isolate-110 (HZI)
GGCCAATGTTAAACTTAAGGACATAGATCTCTGGGCCAAGGAGAATCTATCTCCGAATCGGGTGGCTCTGCGCTCCAAGACACTCAATAAAGCGAGCTAATTTTGGAACATAGAACTGAACACCCTATCAATTTATACAACGGGAGATAAATCAACTTCCTTGCCCATGGCAAATACATGGGTGAGATTGAGATTTTTGTCCATGATTATTATGTCGGCATCTTTGCGTTTGCATATGCTTCCTTTTCGGTCATAAACGCCCATGATGAGTCCGGGTGTCTCAGAGACCATACGCGATACATCCTCAAGCGGCAGTCCGGCATCAATGACGGCTGTCCTGATGAGTCGGTCCATTGTGGCGCAACTGCCGGCAATAGCAGAACCGTCGCGCAGTTTGCACACTCCGTTTTCCACCACTACACGCGGGTCGAATGATGAGCCGTCGGGCGATTCGGTTATGGCAAGAGCATCGGTTATGAGACACATACGTCCTTTAGTCTTGAATTTGTGTATGAGCTTAAGAATTATAGGCGGTACATGTATGCCGTCAGCTATGACCTCGACATTTATTCCATCCATCAGATATACAGCTTCGACGGTACCCTCATGCTTGTATATGCCGTTTTTATGAGAGGTTGTCATGGCATTGTAAAAGTGAGTGGCGAGAGTATAGCCCGATTCATAGGCATGCACGATGTCATTGTAGTTGGCTTTGGTATGTGCCAGTCCGGCAATCACGCCTTTTTCGGTGATATATCGGGCAAAATCATCGGCACCGGGGAGCTCGGGTGCGGCATCCCAACGTTTTATACATGGAAAATCCTCAATAATGGGAATATATTCCATTGGAGACGGGATCCTGATGTTTTCAGGTATCTGACCGCCGGCCATGGAGGGTACGAAATACGGACCTTCAAGATGTAATCCCAGGACACCGCTTTCGGCATCTTCCATAAGCCACGCACACACTTGTGCTGCCTGGCGTATGTTTTGTCCGGTCGCAGATGAAATTGTGGGAAACATACTTGTGGTGCCGTGCCGTCTATGAACATTGATTGCTGTAGTGAAAGCATCTACAGATGCTTCCATGAAATCTCGTCCGCCACCTCCGTGCACATGCAGGTCTATACCGCCGGGCATTATGTATCCGCCACCGGCATTTACCGTTTTGTCGATGTTTTCAATAACACGGCTATGGCTGTAGATTTCGGCTATTGTTGAATCTTTGATTACTACAGAGCCACCCTTAATCCATTTACCGCCAGGTATTAATATATTACCGTTGTATATCTGAGTTGTCATTGCAGTGAAATTAATTATAATAAAAGCACGAGGACAATTACCGAAGAGGGCATTGCCCTCGTGCCACAACCTGACTTACCTTAGAAAGCCGGTATTAATGTTGAAGTCCTGTTCTGCATGGATTCTGTCCCCTCATGGGCCATGGAGCAGTCATGGAGTATCCTTCAGCTTTGGATGTCGCACACACTACCGTCTGCGCTCCATCCTTGTTTACTACGGTGTATATCCGGCCGGAAGCATCCATTACAGGTGAGGATGTACAGCTCATGCCAAGTTTGGTCTGGCCGAAGAGCGTTCCGTCAGGACGTATCACATAGTAATTGGCCATTGCATCAACAATGTGAATATATCCGCGGTTGTCAATCACAGGCGCAGTCTGGACATTGGCTGTTGTTGCGAATTTCCACATAAGTATACCATTTTGGTTAAGAGCCACAAGTCCTGATGCCGAATCGGTGCCACCATTGACATATAGTGTCCCGTCATCGGCTATTACGACACCACCGTCGGGTATCGCTCCGTTGGTGTCATATGTCCATTTGGCTGTACCTGCAGAGTTGAGTGCCACTATTGCACCGCCGGAGCTCTTGTCGATATTCATGTAGATTGTACCGTCAGCTCCGACTGAAGGTGTGGCAGAGCGCAATGCGCCGGTGAAAGCATCGGCTGCGCCTCCGAAGTCGGTATTGTAAAGCCATTTTTGCGAACCGGAGTTAATGTCTACTGCAAATATGCCTACGTTCCCCTTGCCGACAGCAAATACTGTTCCGTCCCTGGCAATGGTCATACCTCCGGTCAGATCTCCAAGCCCTGTGAAGGATGTGGTGGTGCCGTCGGGTGTCAGTTTCCAAATCTCTTTGGAACGGTTGGCAACATATATATTGCCGCTTGCATCGATAGCAGGAGTGATGGCATAGAGATTGGCTCCGCTCGCACCGACTTTCTTACACCATTTTACGGATCCGTCGGGGTAAACCGCAATCGTGTAAAGACCTCGTTGGGCTGATGTCGACTGAAGGTCTCTGACCACAATGTATATCGTGCCGTCAGAACCGACAGCCGGACTGGAGAATATGTCTTTTGCAATAGCACTTGTCGAAGCCCCGTTGGCACTCATGGCTTCGCTTATGTCAAGCGACCAAGCTTGTTGGCCGTCGGCCGTGGTGAATGCCACCAATGCGGCATTGTCAGAACCGGAGAGAGAACGGAGCATATAGAGTGTGGATCCGTCAGATGACAAAGCTGGAGAAGAACCTCCTTTCACACTTCCGCCGAGCACTGCTGTCCAGCGTGTGTTGACGAGCATGGCCGGGTCAAGCACACTTACACTGCGCGAGATGGATGTCTTGAGTCCATAGCTGTCGGTTACGGTGAGTGTCACCGGATAAGAGCCTGCTTCATCATACTTGAATTGCGGATGCTGCTCATCGGATACCGAACCATGTCCATCGGCAAAGTCCCAATGCCATGCGGTAATGGTGGTAGGTGTTTTTGCTGTGGAAAGGTCGGTAAATTTAACGACATCACCCATAAGATATTCCTCCTGATCAAAGGAGAAGTCGGCTTTGGTCGGATTGGTGACAACTATGTTACGCTGCACGGTTGCCGGAAGATTGTTTGAGTCGATAACTGTAAGTTTAACTATATATGTTCCGTCTTTGAAATAGGTAAACGACGGAGATGCCTCATCGGATGTCGAGTTGTCCGGATCGCCAAACTCCCATAGATAAGATTTTATCTGTGTCCCCTTGGTAGGTATAGAATTGTCGGAGAATGTGATCGGCTGTCCAACTTCATAGGAGGAGCCTTGAACAGACATTTCCGGTTTGGCGGCAGTGTTATACATCACATGCTCCTCGTTGCAGGAGAGCAGTGTAAATGCCGTAAATAATGATATGAATATAGATTTTTTCATTTGTTTTCAGAATTTGATTCATTATTGGTCAATGCCTGAACTGTTGAGGCCCGGACCACCACCGGCAGTATAGCCACGGCTTTTCCCGTCAGCGTCGCCTATCCAGAATGAATAGATGTCACAGTCGGTAGCTGTGAAACGAATGCTGATAGCCTTGTTCTTGATTGTTTCAGCAAGTCCGTCGCATACTTTTATAGCGCAATCATCCGAGGGATGAAGCTCTGTAGTGAATTGTGTCAATTCATTACCCTTTGAATCAAGAATCTCAATCTTCAGAGATTTGCCTATGCGAGCATTTAGCCAGAGTGTTGAGCCCTCGCACAACAACCGGTCTGTGACAATAAGTCCGGAGCCGCTCATAGAAGCAAATCCGTCACGACGCATTGTCGCCAATCCTGTGGTTGTGACTTCAGTCTTGTTTTCCATGCGTCGCGCGCTGAAATAGAAGTACAGTTTATCACCTACAATAATAGGTGAGCCTATGGCACTCTGAAGATTACCGCCAAGATAGCTGCCCGCCGATTCATTGATGGCTATAAACGGATTCATGTCGTCACGCTGCCAACTGTATCCGCCGTCACGCGAATATCCTACCACAATCTGATTACGTTTGATCATACCGAGCTGATTGCACACGTCGTTTTCTGGACCTTGCCATACGGAGAAAAATCCAAGCATAATGCTCTCATAGGGCATTGCATCATGATTGTATATGCCTGGAGCTCCGTCATTGGATACGTTCTGGGCCCAAGTCTGCTCTGCAGGCCATGTGCCAAACCAGAAGCTGTTGAGATTGGCATTGGCTGCTTTATTGCCGGCTACGGGATCGGTGTGTTCCATATAGTCGCGGGCACGGATCGTATACGGGTCAGATTTATTCACGCGGACATTATGTCGCATGCTCCATGCCCATACATCCCGGAAAGGGCTGTAGAACACTGTAGAACGGTCTGCGACACTGCCCGAGGTTGCCTGTCGGTCACGCCAGTGGATGCCGTCTGTTGACGTAAGATACTGATAAGCCCATTTGCCGGAGCCGCCACAAACTTCAAACATCTTGTAGCGGGCTTCTGTATCGGTCTTATCAATCCATATTGAAGACGCATCTCTGACCGAGCCTTTGCGTATAATGTTCGTGCCGGCATAGACATCAAGTTCCGGTTTGGTCCATGTGATACCATCCGACGATTCGGCATAGCAAGTCGCGTCATCGGCCGCCATGTACCACATCTTGAATTTACCGTCAAGTTCATCATACCACACTCCATCCGAGAATGGTGCTGCAAACTGCGATTTGCCATTGGCCGAGGTCTCCCAACTTTTGTCAGGTGCAAGCACTGGCTGATTGTGTACTTCCGGATAATGGTATACTCTGCGCATAGTCGTGGATCGGATGAGAAAATCGTCCACAAACATCTGACGTCCGGCTGTGGCATATATTACTGTCGGTTTGTCCCAATATTCGGCGGGAGTCATTCCTTTGCGTATGTCAGAACTATAATTGCGATTAGGTGGCCACTGCGCGGGAAGGATAATGCCATTGTAGAGTGCATCGGGATTTTTGACTACATATTCGTCATCGGGTGTCGGGGATTCATCCGAGCCATTATCAATGACAGGCAGTGGTTTAAAGTCATGATCCTCGCATGACATCATAACGATGGCCATAGTCGGAATTAAGAAATATGACAGTTTCATGTTGGTGCGGTTAATAAATTTATAAAACAGGTTGATCCACGCCTGTGGGTGAGAGCCCGGGTCCGCCTCCGGCTGTATAGCCGCGGCTTTCGCCTGTAGTCCATGGGGATACCCAGAATGAATAGAGCTCTCCACCTTTGGTGAGGTTGAATCTGAACCTTACAGGCTTGCCTTTGAGCTCGGCAACGTTGTCGGTGTCTTTCCACTTCACGAGCTGACGGGTCGAGTCGAGTTTCTTTAAGGCCACGACCGATTTTCCTGCATATCCGGGTATTACATTGCCATCTTTGTCAAGCACCTCGACTGTCATTTCGGCACCCTTGGCCGAAAGGTCGGCATTGACAAACAAGTAGCTGCCATCAAATATTACAGGTTCTGTCGTAAGTGATCCGCTTTTGGCTCCGTCTGTTCCGAGCGATACAAATCCGTCGCGACGCAGTTTGGCCAGTCCGGTAGATGTGTAGCTGTCCCACATGATTTTATTGAGACGGCGACCGCTGCAATAGAAATAGAGAGAATCACCGACAATGAGAGGCACACCTCCGATGCTCTGCATGTTGCCCCAGTTCCAGGCACCATCAGTAGTGTCATTGGCTAAGAATGGCACATGACTCGGGCGGGAGAAGTGAAATCCGTCACGTGAGTAACCGAGGCATATTTCATTGCGTTTCTGCACGCCGAGTTTCTCACAAATATTATTCTCAGGGCCCTGCCATACAGCATATTGTCCAAGCATGATGCTTTCATAGGGAATGACATCGAAGTTGTATATGCCGGGGGAAACTTCCGGATGGTCGGGATGGACAGGTTCCTTGTCATCAGGCGTAAACCAGAACACCACGTTCTTGTCAGGAATCCCTCGGCGTACACGGTGTACTTGTGATACAAGAGCTTCCGGATCTTTATTTTCCGAGTAACTTCTCGAGCGGGATGATACCTTGGTGCCATAGCGCATGGACAGGCACCACACGTCACGAAACGGATTGTAGAATGCCGATGAACGGTCATATAAATCTCCCGACTGGGCTACGCCCTCACTCCAGTGAATGCCGTCGTGAGAATATTTGAGTATGAATTGCCAGCGGCGGTCAGTGGGACGACGCTCGACATTGAACATTTTGTAACGCTTGGCCGGGTCTTTTTCCTTGCGATCCAGCCATATTGTCGAAGCATCACGGTTGGCGGTATCGACAAGACAGGTGCCTTTTACAAGTTCAAGATCTGGTTTTACCCAATGCATACCGTCATCTGACTCGGCATAGCCGGTGTAAAATGTCTGCTTGTCTTGTTTGTGTATCGAACCGGCACCCGCAAGATACCACATCTTGAATTTGCCATCCTTGTCATCATACCAGATGCCATCGCTGAACGGTGCGGCATATGGTGCGCCCTCGATTGTATTTTCCCACTCTTCAGTAGGCTCGAGTATGGGATTGCCCTCAAAAAAGTCGGGTGTGTGATAGGTTGGTTTAAGGTCAGTCTGCGAGATGAGGAAGTTGTCCACAAACAGTTGTCGGCCGACGTTGATGGGTATGACTGCCGGTTTGTCTGTCAGATATGGTACAGGCATTTCCTTGGCTTCGACAGGTTCGGCATATCGTGGCGGCCACTGAGCCGGAAGGGTAATGCCGTTATATAATACTTCGGGTTCTGATGCCATTGATGTCATTGCGCAGCAGATCATTACGGCCGATATTGTAGTTGTTATGATTTTTTTCATGATTTAGTAACCTGGATTTTGTATGGCATGAGGATTAGACTCGATTTCATCAATGGGAATGGGGAGCCATTCGTGTTTGTTAGGCATGAAGCCGGTGAAATCAGTGTCGGATATTAATGTCTTGAAATGCGGGTCCTGACGTTCCAGAGTCTTGAAGCGTTCGGTCAGGTCGCCCCAACGCAGGAGGTCGTAAAAACGGTGACCTTCAAGCGCAAATTCCAGCATGCGCTCATGTTTGATCACATCCATGTTGACACCGCCGATTTCGGGCATATTGGCACGGTCTCTTACAGCCTGGACAGCTCCTGCTGCAGTCATCAGTCCGGCTTTACCACCGTTGACAAGTGCCTCGGCATACATAAGCAGCACATCTGCATAACGTATATAACGCCAGTTTACTCCATGTGCCCTGGGCTGATTATAGATGTATTCTTTTACTCCCGAACCGACACCGGTTATGGCTGTAGGATTGTTGTTTCGCATAGGCATCGACAGATCCATGCCTTTAAGAAAGGCTGCTTTGTAAGCATGTGTGCGCACATTGGTGGCGGTAGTGAAATTCCCCGAAGGATACATTTCCTCGAAGTGGTAGCCGCCCGGGCCTTCGAGTCGCTGACCGGCACGCAGCCTGATGGCCGGATCGAGGTCGTTGAAGAACATGGTGGAGAACATTCGTATATCAGTGTATCCGTCTTTGTCGATAGACTTGGCAAACTCATCATAGAGCCAGTCATGCACAACACCTTCATAGCCTACGCCTGTACCCGGGAGCATGATGCCGCGGGTATCAAATGCGAGCCCCGACGTGGCTGTGGCCGGGTTGAAGCCTGCATTCTCGACATCTCCGAGAAATTGTAACTCCAATATGGATTCATCGTTATTCTCATGAGCCACGTCAAAGTTGTGACTGTATTCAACCAGACGAAATGTGCCGTAATCACCTCTGATTATACGGTCAAACGCAGCAGCGGCTTCATTGTAATATGTAGTCTGCGAATGTCCGTACAGTGGTTCGATGCCGCTGCGATACAGATAGCTTTTGCCAAGCATTGCAGCGGCCGAGGCTGCAGTGACACGTCCGGCCTTGTCACCCTTCCAGTATCCCTTGTTGGGGAGAAGTGTCTCGGCCATGGCGAAATCGCTGCATATCGAGTTCCACACATCCTCGGGGTCGGAAACCGGTCGTACATAGTCCGAAGCATCCACAGGAGCTTTGGTTATGAGTGACACGTTACGGTAATTGGTGAGCAGGAAGAAGTGACAGAAGCCTCTCCAGAAGTAGGCTTCGCCAAGATAAGCCTCCTTCTGCTGCAGGTCTGGGAAAGAGACGTTTGGAATCTGTTCGATGATAAATGTGGCTTGTGAAGCACATGAGTATATGAGTCCGAACGGCTGCATGATTGTATAATAGCTTGAGTTGAGCGAGCTTCCATACATGCCGGGTTTGCCATAGTCGGAATTGGATGAAGCCTCGTCCGAGCGTATAATCATAGTCTTGGAAGCCGATGAGCCAAAGCTGCGCTGTGTCTGTATATAGCCGTAGCAGGTCATAACAGCTTCATTTATTGCCTCGGGAGTGGAAAAATACTCCTTCATGCTAGGTTGGGCCGGATTGATGGCCAGATCATCAAAAACACCGTTGCACGATGTCAGCGACAAGCTTATTGCCGAGCCAAGTAGGATACCTTTTATGGATAGTTTCATGGTGCTTACAGGTTAAAAGTTAATGTTAAGGCCTACAGTATAGTTGCGTGTGTTGGGATAAGAACTCATATCCACGCCGCGTGCAAACAAGGTGTTGGAGCTGACCTCAGGATCAAATCCGGAATATTTCGTAAGTGTAAACACATTTGACACTGTCGCATAAATGCGCAGACGTTCCATAAATAGTTTTTTTGAAATATTTGTCGGAAGTGTATAACCCAACTGCACGTTTTTCAGACGGAAGTAATCGCCTTTTTCCACATAGAATGTGCTTGGCAGAGAGTTTCCTCCATCGGCATTGGTAACCTTGGCTATGGGTACATAGGTATTGGTGTTTTCTTTGGTCCACGAGTTGAGCACATCCTTGACCATGTTGTTGGAATAGTTGAAGTAATAGTCATACTTGCGTGCATTGAATATATCGTTGCCTGCTACACCCTGGAAGAAGAGTGACAAATCGAAATCACGATAAAACACATCAAGATTTATGCCATAGGAATATTTTGGTATAGGATTACCTATTATAACCTTATCCTCCGCAGTGATGCGACCGTTACCGTCGGTGTCATGGAATATAAAGTTGCCCTCAGAATCAAAACCGTCGATGGTATAGCCGTAGAACGAGCCTATTGGATCACCCGGACGAGTGATTGTGGCTGCGTCGTTGAATTTTGATGAAAAAGCTCCGGCTGTAATGGGCTGCACATTCTCGCCAAGTGCCAGCACTTTGTTTTTTAGTGTGGTGAGGTTGGCTGTGAGATTGAAACGCAGCTCGTTGGTTATGCTTTTGTTCCATCCGGCCATAAACTCGAAACCTTTGTTCTCCACCGAGGCTGTGTTGACGTAAGGAGTCTCGTTAGAGGAATTGATTTCAAAGATCTGACCAGACGAGAGATTCAGATTGATGTTGGCAAGAAGATCGGTATTCTTCTTGTAAAAATAGTTGGCGTGGAATGTGATTTCATTGTTGAAGAGACCGAGTTCGATACCTACGTCCGAAGTCTTGGATGTCTCCCATTTCAGGTCCTTTGTCTTGAGATATGCCGCATGACCGTTGGTGAAACGGTTTCCGCCGGTCGTATATACAATCGGACCAAAAGCGATATCGTCAAAGTTATAGGGCGACAGGAAGTTGGCACCAAGCTCGCCGTAAGAGGCTGTGAGTTTGAGATTGGTGACAGGTGTGCCCTGAAGAAACTTTTCTTTATGGATATTCCAGCCAATTGATGCTGCCGGGAAGTAGCCTGTGCGATAGTCCTTATGAAATTTGGATGACTCATCGCGGCGTATTGATGCCGAGAACAGATATTTGCCGTCATAGTCATAATTGACACGTGCGAAGAATGACAGAAGTGCGGCATTGGTCTCTCCAGCCGAAATTTTGCCATCAATATTGCTGAAACCTATTACGTTGGTGGCTCCAAGGTCATTTATTGTACTATATGACTGATAACGGTAGAATTCACGCATCCAAGAATGTCCGAGAGTAGCCTGAACACCGTGTTTGCCAAACTCGCGGTCAAAGCTGAACACGTTGTCCCAGGTGTAATTCGATGATATGTTGCGGCTCTCCTCAAGAGAGTTGCGGTTATTGCCATAGTCATTGTCGGGTGTGCCGTCCTCGTTCCACTTGGCCCAATATATCGGTGTGTGGGTAAAGCCGTGCTTGGATGTGTAGTTGCCGGAAAACGATGTGGTGAACCGCAGGCCTTTAATTAATTCCACTCCTGCGCTGAATCCGCCCATGACGTCAAAGTTGGTCGTAAACTGTTTGCGGGCATAGAGTCCGGCAAACGGATTGTTGCGACGTGCATTTTCCGACTCTATATAGTATTCCGGTCCCCAGGAGCTGAATCGTCCCTGCTCGTCGAGAATAGGAAGTGTCGGCATGCCGATATTGAATGTTGAGGTGGGAGTGCGGCGACGCCAGGTAATCTGAACATTCTCGCTAACGAAAAAGCGACCGAAATTCCATGATGAATTTGTTCGGGCTGTATATTTTTCAAATTCAGATTTCTTTATCAGACCCTTCTGATTGACATAACCCAGAGAGAAAGAATATGAGCCGTAATCGTTTCCACCCGAAATAGATGCATCGGCATTATACATGGGCGCGTTCTGGGTCCATGCGTTCACCCAATCGGTGTCAACAGTCGGATATGTCGGGTTTACATTCTCCTCAGCACGCGTCAGACCGCTGTTGTCCGACACCATGTTGGCAAATTCACGCCATTGTGAGGCGTTAAGAAAATCCGGAGCATGGGCAATGTCCTGAAGACTGAACGAGAAGTTGGCATCGACTTTTACTTTGCCCTTTTGTCCGTTTTTGGTGGTTATGAGCACTACGCCGTTGGCCGCACGCGAACCATAGATGGCCGCAGCGGCACCATCCTTAAGCACCTGCATGGTTTCGATGTCGGCAGGATTCAGGGTTGACAATCCGCCGTTGGTGAATACTCCGTCAACAATATAAAGCGGTTCGGTGGATGTGAGAGATGCCGCGCCACGCACTACAATGTTTACGTCAGCACCGGCTATACCTCCCTGCTGTAGAACATCCACACCTGCGGCACGGCCCTGCATGGCCGAGGCTACATTGCCTACAGGTGCTTTGGTGAGTTCTTTGGTTGAGATGGAGGCAACCGACGATGACATTTTAGAGCGGTTCATTGTGCCGTAACCGATTACCACCACTTCGTCAAGGACTTCTGTGTTTTCGCTTAGCACAACATCTACTTTGTCTTGTCCGGCAGCTATGGCGACCTCCTTGGTGTGGTAACCGACATAACTGATGACAAGTGTGGCCGGAGTCGCGACCTTGAGCGAAAAGTTGCCGTCAAAATCGGTGGTACATCCGATTGTCGACCCTTTCTGCATGATAGATGCTCCGATCAGAGGCTCACCGGTGTTGTCGCTCACATTACCGGTGACCAACGTAGTCTGAGCTGAGGCTATCATTGCTGTCAGCAGACAGATACATGTCAGCAAATGTTTTAACATGGATTTAAGTGTTACTTTTGATTGTAATAATGATTTCAGGTAGGAAATTACTGCTGCTGTGTGATTTCATCACATAGAATTGCAGCCTTGATAAGCATCCTTGGGATGTGGAACGGGCCTTTGAACAGATTGCCTTTAGCGGCCTGGGCTACTGTGCCGTCGCGGTGCAGATAGCCGTACCATTCGGGATTTTCTGTGTCGGGGAAGTGCTGATACATCCACTCATGCGCTTTCTTGTGCATGTCGAGATATTTCTCGTCGCGAGTGGCTATATAAGCGTAGAGCGTAGCAATGACTGTCTCGCATTGTGGCCACCAGAACTTCATGTCCTGCGAATAGTCCTGAGGCGGGAAGTTGCGGCAGTCGCGGAAGTTGATAATTCCACCAAACTCTTCATCCCAGCCCCATTCCCATGACCAGTCAAGTATCTGTGTCGCCATGGCTACAAGCTGTTTGTCCCAGTTGCGGTAACGGGCTTCCTCGAGCAGAAACCATGCTGTCTCGATGCAGTGACCGGGGTTGACAGTGCGGCCGCAGCATGTGTCGATGAGTTTCCCGTCGGGTGTCACCATTTCAAGCAGAGCCTTGAACTCGGGATGTATGAAGAGTTTTAGTTTCTCGATCGATTCGTCAATCTGTTCGTCCAATACGGGGTCGGAGATAGCTTTGCGTATAGATGCCGCCGTGTTGATGAGAATCATGGTTATCGAATGACCGATTGCCGGCTGGGTCGGCAGATATTTGGCCGGAAGTACACCTGGCGTAGCAATGAATCGCCGGATGTCATTAAAGAGTCTGAGAGCCTTTGATGCATAACTCTTGTCACCGCTTGCCAGCGAATACTCGCTCATGGCAATGGCAGCAAAACATTCAGAAAATACATAGCGGCGTTTGCGCAAAGGAGTCCCGTCGGCCATGACCTCAAAATACATACGACCGTCTTCTGGATCAAAGCAGTGAGCTTCGATAAAATCTATGCAGCTCTTGGATGCGGCAAGCCAATCCTCGTTTTGCTCCATGTTGTTATAGGCATAAGCCCCAATGAATCCGAAGCGGCCCTGAAACCACACCGATTTGGTTGTGTCCATGATGTCTCCGTTCCTGTCAAGACAGGTGTAGACACCGCCGTATACGTGGTCAAGACCTTTGTCTAACCAGAATGGCATAATGTTGGACTTCAGGTCATTTTTATATTGTTCGGAACAAGCCGAAAGAAATTCCTTGTGTGCCATTGTCTTAAGATGTTTTATTAGCTATATTGGTTGGTGATGGTACCGGTCAGAGTGTGTTGCAACGTTCGAAAAATCCGATGGCCTCGAGTTCTTTTTTCATCGCCGCTTCCTCTTCGTCGGTCATGTTGCGGAAAGGTGTACGGTTGGGGCCGAGGTCAAGACCTATAAGTTTCATGATGCGCTTGCCTCCCACAATGTTGCCTCGATAGTTGCATATCACATTGATGACTGCCTGTGAGAAATTCTGCTTCTCACGAGCTGTCTCAAGGTCGCCGTTTTCCCATGCCTCGATGATACCGGTCAGTTCGCGGCCGTTGTAGTTTGTGGTGCCTCCGATGCCACCTCGGGCTCCACCCTGGGCAAGCGAGGGGAGTATGGTCTCGTCCTGGCCGTGAAGCATGTCAAACTTGCCATCCTTGTAGAGACGGCACTGGTTGTATTCATACAGGCTTTCATAGGTATATTTGATGCCCGCAAAATTGGGGATACGGCCGTCAACCGCTTTAAGCAGGTCAAGCATCGGAAGGAATGCTCCGTTAAATGCCGGAATATGGTAATAGTAGAACGGAAGCATTGGAGCGGCAGCCGCAATCTCCTCGCAATATTTCACGAGCTCCTCGATACGACCGATCTTCGGGAAGGGAGGAGCCATTGAGCCGATACCCCATGCTCCAATTTTCTCGGCATGGGCGGCAAGTGTCACACTCTCTCGCAGACAGCAACTGCCCACGTGTACGATTACTTTGAAGTCCTTAGGTACGGAAGCGACCCATTTCTCGGCGACAGCCATGCGCTCCTCAGGAGTGAGCATGTATCCTTCGCCGGATGAACCGTTGATAAATACGCCTTTGAGACCATTCTTTACAAGCATATCTGCGTATGCGGGGATGACTTCGAGATTAATATCACCGTTGGGATGCATAGGGGTGAAGGGGGCGTCGATAAGACCTTTGATTTTTTCCATAATGATAGCGTTAATGATTAGTGAATTGAATGATTATGCGTTTGCCAGTTTTGAATGGCATTTTTCGCGGGATTCGTTTTCTTTATTAAGTGTCGTTGGCTTGAGTATTGTAAGCTGAAGCACAACGGCAAGTATGAGAGCTGCGGCCATCATGACAAAGCCGATTCCCATCTTTCCTTCGGTGGCAAGCGCGCCGAGAAAGTCTGTGGCAATAGCTCCGATGAAAAGTCCTGACATGTTCATGAGACCATAGGCCGTACCTCGGTTGCGGGAGGAGACGAATTGGCATAGAATAGGCATATTGTTTGCATCAAACAGTCCATAGCCCAGGCCGAACAGAACACCGGCACCGATTGCGGCAAACAGTGAGGAGCCATAGCCCATCATGACGAGTGCGGGTATCATTAGAGTGAGTCCTATTGCAGAGGTGTAGATGCGGCCTTTGAGATTTCGTTTCGCCCAGTTGTCAGCCATCGGACCGCCCACCATGACACCTATAAATGAACTTACGGCGATTGTTATAGTTGCAATGGGGCCGGCTGCGACCATTGAAATGTCAAGAGTTGAGGCAAAAAGTTCAGGCAGCCAGTTTTTGGTAGACCAACCGGGGATGGAGCAAGAGGCGAAGAAAAACAAAATGGTCCAAAAAGCAATATTGCCCAGCAACATGCCCAGAGACGAGCGTATGCCCGAAAGCCCTTGGCGGATTGTTGCTCCTAACGGTAGATTTTCATTTTCAAGAGTTTCGGCTGCTTCGACATTACGTTTCTCGTAAAGAAAAATTATCAGCACCACCGCATACACTATGCCGATTATGCCAAACCAATGGAATGTCTGTTGCCAGGATAGCTGTTCAGCCACAAATGCACCGAAACCACCCACTGCCTGTCCCATATAGAGGCCGGTCATGTGTATGCCAATGGCAAGGCTAAGTTGCTTGCCGGTGAAATAATCGGCAATAAGAGAAAGTGCGGCCGGTATATACAGAGCCTCACTGATGCCCATTACAGCACGTAGCCAATATACTTCATTGAATGTTGTAGCATATCCGAGCAGAAGTGTTACTGTTGACCATACTGCCAGCGAGCCGACAATAAGCCATTTGCGGTTGACTCGGTCAGCGACTATGCCCGAGAGAGGGCTGCACAGTCCATAAATCCACATAAAGGCAGACATAACTTTGCCAAACATTATTGTCGATTCAAGATCGGTAATATCTACCGACATGGACTCACGCATGGTTGAAAGCATCTGGCGATCCATATAGTTAAGGAGTGCCACAACCCAGAGTAGGCCTACCACCAGCCAAGGATACCAGTTTTTATAACGAAATGAATTCATGATATTGATTATAGGTAATTTTAAATCTTTACTTTTCCTATCAGCTTTCTGATTTTGCCGTTTGATATAGCTGGAGCATGAGGGTCCTCCGGAAATACTATGCAGAAATCTCCGGTATGGAGTGTAACATAAAAGTCAGGTCTGTCCATGCTGAGAGCGCAATCGTCATCCACCTTATAAAGTTGTGAATACGATGACACACGCTCAATCGGTCTCCATCCGATATGTTCGACACCGTCAAGGACTACATGGATGTCAATGTAATTTCGGTGCATTTCGAGGGGTTGCTTGTCGGCCTCTATGCCGTCAATACTTAAGTTCATGACAAACACGTTGTCTCCGTCAATAGCGATTTTGCCAAGCGGTAATTCTTCAAAATTGTGGGTGGCCACAAATTCAAAGAACTTCTTGATTTTGGGATGCAGCTTGGTTGCAAGTCTGACATCCGAAGTTGTTCCGATAAACATGGATTGTTATTAAAATGTGAAAATTAATTATCATGCCACAAAGTAAGCCTAAATTTTTATAATAACCAAATATTTTAATAAAATATTTTATAAAGTATGCGATATATTATCAAATAATTTAAATAAGTTGGTTGTATTAATGTTCTTTAACCAAAATTTAAGTGGTGGCATACTGATTTTATATCAGAATTAATAAAATCTCCACATGTTTGACGACGTATTTAATATAATAAAAGTAAATGATACTTTTTATTATGATATATTTTTATTAATTTTGTGAATAACATCAATAGTTTATAAAAAAATTGCTTAATATGACCAGCAATCTAATGTCAGATTTTGCGAATGGAAACAAGAATGCATTATTAAAGAAGCAGATTATCACCTATTATATTAATAATGTTACATCCACCATTCCTGAATTGTCCAAAGAACTTAATCTGAGCGTACCGACAGTCACAAAGCTCATCAAAGAACTTTGTGATGATTCTGTGCTTGACGATTATGGCAAATCTGATTCGAAAGGTGGACGCCGTCCAAGTACTTACGGTCTCAACCCCGACTCTGGTTACTTTTTAGGTGTTGATATTAAGAACAGATATATAAATATAGGGTTGTCGAATTTCAAGGGTACTATTGTAAAACAGGATTTCGACATACCGATTGAAAATTTCAATGAATCACCCGCCACAATAATATCCATATGCAGAGTCATAAATGAATTTATTGACACATCTGACATCAAAAGATCTCAGATCTATAATGGTTGTGTAAATATATCCGGACGAGTCAATCCATATACAGGTTACAGCCGCAGTCTGTTCAACTTTTCCGAAGTCCCGTTGACCGACATCTTGACAGAACGGCTCAATATCCCGGTATGTATCGATAATGATACACGTACAATGGCTTATGGCGAATTTCTGCAAGGTGTGGTCAATGGCGAGAAAAATATTCTCTACATAAATCTAAGTTGGGGACTGGGGCTTGGCATAATATTAAATGGTGAAATATACGGCGGCAAATCAGGATTTGCCGGAGAACTCGGACATGTCAATGTGTTTGATAACGAAATAATCTGCCATTGCGGTAAAAAGGGATGCTTGGAAACCGAAGTGTCAGGTAGTGCGCTATATCGTATGCTCGTAGAGAGAATACAAGCAGGGCAATCATCAGTCATAACACATGACATAACACAACTGCCACCCCACGAAGCATTGAACGATATCGTAGATGCAATCAATAACGAAGACCTCCTATGCATAGAACTGCTTGAAGAAATCGGTCAGAAACTCGGCCGACAGATAGCAGGACTTATCAATATATTCAATCCCGAAATAGTGGTTATAGGAGGTGTACTCTCTGCAACAGGCGACAACATACTGCAACCGGTAAAATCAGCAGTACGCAAATATTCATTAAATTTGGTAAACAAAGACTCCAAAATAGTCTGTTCGCGACTCCATGAAAAAGCGGGCATAATTGGAGCCTGTATGATGGCCCGTCGACGTATGTTTGAAGAAATCTCATGACATCGCTAAAAGGCTGCGATTGATGTAAATTGCTTGAAAATGCGGGGATTTATCGTAGAATCCGTAGTAGAAAAGCAGTGAAGGGGTGATTGCTTGATTTTTAACGGATTACAAAGCTGCTACACAATAGCATGAAATAATGAAGCAAGATGAAGTGCCCCCAAAAGTTGGACCGGATAATGTTTAACCACTCCAACTTTTGGGGGCACTTCAGTAGATATAAAAAGCCGCTGCGTTTCAATCGTGGTTGTGATTGAGACGCAGCGGCCGATATGAGATGGGGGAGTGTTTAACGGTTCTGATACATTTCTTCGTAGTATTTTTCGTATGCTCCCGAGGTTATGTTGTCCATCCAGTCCTGGTGATCGAGATACCAGCGGACTGTCTTTTCGATGCCTTCCTCAAATTGGAGAGAGGGTTCCCAGCCGAGTTCGGCCTGGAGTTTGCGTGAGTCGATGGCGTAGCGCATGTCGTGGCCGAGACGGTCAGTTACGTAGGTGATGAGGTGTTCTGACTGGCCTTCGGGATTGCCGAGAAGACGGTCGACAGTCTTGATGATGACTTTGATGAGGTCGATGTTTTTCCATTCGTTGAAGCCACCGATGTTATATGTGTCGGCTATTTTGCCCTTGTGGAATATCAGGTCAATGGCGCGGGCGTGGTCTTCGACATAGAGCCAGTCGCGCACGTTTTCGCCTTTGCCATAGACGGGGAGCGGTTTGCTGTGGCGGATGTTGTTGATGAAGAGCGGTATCAGCTTTTCGGGGAACTGATAGGGGCCGTAGTTGTTGGAGCAATTGGTCACGAGTGTCGGCATGCCGTATGTGTCGTGATAGGAGCGCACGAAGTGGTCGGACGATGCCTTGGAGGCCGAATAGGGAGAGTGGGGGTTGTATTTGGTTGATTCGAGGAAAAATTCCGAGCCGTATGCTTCATGTTCGCCGGCCGATGCCTTGGTGGTGAAGGGGGCGGGTATGCCTTCGGGGTTGGTCAGTTCGAGTGCTCCGTATACCTCATCGGTCGAGATGTGATAGAAGAGTTTTCCCTCATATTTTTCGGGGCATGACTCCCAGTATTCTTTGGCGGCTTGGAGAAGTGCCAGGGTGCCCATTACGTTGGTGCGTGCGAATGTGAAGGGGTCTTTGATGGAACGGTCGACATGGCTTTCGGCAGCGAGATGTATTATACCGTCAATCTTGTGACCGGTGATGATGCGACGCATTTCGTCAAGGTCGGCTATGTCGGCTTTTACGAATGTATAGTTGGGTTTGTCCTCGATGTCCTTGAGATTGGCAAGGTTGCCGGCATAGGTGAGTTTGTCAAGGTTGATGATGTTGTATTCGGGATATTTGTTGACGAAGAGTCGTACTACGTGGTTGCCGATAAAACCGGCTCCGCCTGTGATAAGTATGTTACGCTTCATTTTCTTTCAGATTTTTTATGCATTTTTTGAGGGAGTCGGTCCAATATGGAACTTTGATACCGAATGTTTCTTTGAATTTGGTCTTGTCGAGCACCGAGTAGGAGGGGCGCACTACCTTGGAGGGAAATTCTGACGAGTGGCAGGGCTGTATGTCACATTGTGTGTTGCCGGCCAGTTCGGCTATAATTTTAGTAAAGTCAAACCATGAGCATACTCCTTCGTTGGAGTAATGGTATATGCCTTCGTTGCCGTTTATCATTCTGTTCTCGATGATGTGGAAAATAGCGTCGGCAAGATCCTGGGCATAGGTCGGAGTGCCGGTCTGATCAAAGACTACTTTCAGTTCCGGCTTGGTCGAGGTGAGATTGAGCATGGTTTTGACGAAGTTTCGGCCATACTCACTGTAGAGCCATGCCGTGCGGAATATCAAGGCTTTTACGCCTGATTTTTTAATTTCCTGCTCGCCGTGGAGTTTGGTAAGGCCATAGACACCGGTCGGGGTGCCTGTCTGGTCTTCGCGGCATGGTACGTTGTAGGGTTCTTTGCCAAACACATAGTCGGTTGATACGTGTATGAGTGTGCCGTCGTTGAGTTTTACGGCTTCGGCAAGATTGCGTACAGCCGTGGCATTGAGAAGTTCGGCGAATTGGGCATCGTCCTCGGCTTTGTCAACGTTGGTGTAGGCGGCACAGTTGACTATCACATCAATGCCGTTGTTCGTTACGGCTTTTTTTACGGCGTCGGCGTCGGTGATGTCGAGTTCGGTCACATCGGTGAATATGTATTTGTCTACAGAGTTGGCCGAGCTATTGCGCAGCGCGGTGCCGAGCTGTCCGTTGGCTCCTGTTACAAGTATGTTCATTCAGCGTAGAGGTCTATGTTATAGTCAAAGGGGGTGTCGAAGTCTTTCAGAAGAGGATGTCTTAGGTCCTTGTCTGACAATATGGCTTGAGAGGGGTCGAGGTGCCAGTCGATGCCGAGTGATGTATCCTGGATGGAGATGCCTCCATCGGCTTCGGGGTGGTAATAGTTGTCACATTTGTACTGAAACACAGCGATATCGGAGAGCACGGCAAATCCGTGAGCAAATCCGCGAGGCACGAAAAACTGACGGTGATTGTCTTCGGTCAGCTCTACTGCTACATATCGGCCGAATGTCGGCGAGCCTTTGCGTATGTCGACAGCTACGTCAAGAACGGCTCCTTTGACACAACGCACGAGTTTGGACTGGTTGAAAGGCGGACGTTGAAAGTGCAGACCGCGCATCACGCCGCGAGTGGAGCATGACTCGTTGTCCTGCACGAAATTGACGGGGCGCACTTTCTCGTCAAATTCCTTTTTGGAGTAGCTCTCGAAAAAGTAGCCGCGTGAATCCTTGAAAATGCGGGGCTCGATGATGACAACCCCTTCGATGTCGGTTTTGATTACTTCCATGTTTCAGTCAAGATTGGCGTTGTTGTTGTTACGGTCAAGTTCATCGATAACTTTCATTAGATACTTGCCATATTGATTTTTGAGCATGGGTTTGGCGAGTTCGATCATTTTTTCGCGTGAAATCCATCCCTGACGGTAGGCGATGCCTTCCAGACAGGCAATTTTGAGGCCCTGGCGTTTCTCAAGTACCTCCACATATATCGATGCTTCGGCCAGAGAGTCGTGTGTGCCGGTGTCGAGCCATGCAAAACCGCGTTGCAGAGTCTGCACTTTCAGCTTGCCGGCGTGGAGAAATTCCTGATTGACAGTGGTGATTTCAAGCTCGCCGCGTGCCGAGGGTTTGATATGTGCGGCCACATCGACAACCTTGTTGGGATAGAAATAGAGTCCGACCACAGCATAGTTTGACTTGGGGTGCTCTGGCTTTTCTTCGATTGAGAGACAGTTGCCTTCGTGGTCAAACTCGGCCACACCATATCGTTCCGGGTCGTCGACCCAGTAGCCAAACACCGTGGCTTTGCCCTCGTCAGCCTTACGCACAGCCTCGCTGAGTGTGGCTGAGAAGCCGGCTCCGTGAAATATATTGTCACCGAGCACGAGACATACGGTGTCGTCTCCAATAAACTCTTTACCGATGATAAATGCCTGAGCCAGTCCGTCGGGTGACGGTTGTTCGGCATAAGTAAATCTCACGCCGTAGTCAGAGCCATCGCCAAGCAGACGCTTGAATCCCGGAAGGTCCTGTGGAGTCGAGATAATCAGTATATCTCTGATGCCGGCAAGCATAAGCGTGGAGATGGGGTAATATACCATCGGTTTGTCAAAAACGGGGAGCAGTTGTTTTGACACTCCCTTCGTGATAGGATAAAGCCGTGTACCGGATCCACCGGCAAGAACTATGCCTTTCATATTAAGGTTATGATATTGATTTATTTTAATGGTGCAAAGTTAATTATAAAATGAAATTTTTCCAAATATGGATATGGCTCTTTGATGGACAATTTTGCTTCATGTCTGTCGGAACAAGCGGCAGTATTGCTCGGAGATATGTCGCCATGTATAACGGCGGTTGGCGATTTCTTTCATCTCGCTGCCGTCGAGGTCGTGACGTGAGAGAAGAGCCTTGAGTTCGGAAGAATTTTTGAAATAATATGCTTTGCCTTCGGTAGTCTCGCGATTATAGACTACGTCACATGCTATGACGGGCATGCCGAAGTGCATGGCCTCGACCAGTGATGGATTGGTGCCGCCGGCACTGTGACCATGGATGTATATGCCGGCATTGGAGCGTAACGTGTATAGGATGTCGAGGTCATATATGGCATCGAGAAGGGTTATATTGGGGCTGTTGTCATATCGGGCTTTCAACTGTCGTGACCATTCGCTGTGATGCCAGTTGCCGATGAATACCAGCGGATAGTCGGTATCGGCGAAGGCTTTGAGTATGATATGACTGTTGTTTTCAGGTTCGATGCGACATACCGTTATTGCATATTTATCCTTCTTGAGATTATACTCTTTAAGGATATTTTTCATCATGGAGTGTGGCAGATTGCGATGCACATGATCTCCTCCATAGGCTATGAGTTCTGACTGTCGTCCATAGGTATCGGTGACGTAATCCTGTATGCCTTTGTTGTCAGCGACAATGATGTCGGCATATCTTACAGCCATAGCTTCTGAATTACGCAGCACCCACCGTGCTGTGCGTCCCCATTTGGCCCGCTTATGTTCGAGTCCGTCGATATTGACTATAATTTTGCTGCGACTCATCAGCCTGAGCAATGGCAGGAAGAAACATCCCGAGACTCCCAGTATCAGTATCACGTCATAGCCGCTTATGGCGCGGCACATGGATATGATATCGTAGGGGATGGAGTGGGCACCGTTGGCGTGCATCCTGACGTATTTCAGTGTCGCCCCTTTGTGCTCGGTTGGAGTCGAAGGCATATCGGATGAACTGCAAAATACGGTATAATGCACATCTTTGGGGCAGTTTTCACCAATTATGTTTTCGACAAGCGACTCAAATCCTCCATAATTGGCAGGGACACCCTGGGTCCCGACAATCGCGACCTTGATTAGTTTCATTAAATACAGTGATATTATTTTTCCAGGACGTTACATATTCGCCCGATCATAGCGTCTCGGCTATACGAGCGTGAATAGGTCAGCGCATTGTTGGCAATTCGTTCATAGTTCTCTCGGTCGGAGAGTAATGCACTGATAGTTTTACTGAGCAGATGTGTGTCTTTACAGTCTATTTTAAAACCGTTTACATTGTCTGTAATCATTTCGGCTATACCACCTTTGACCGGAACTATTACAGGTAGTGCGCACGACATGGCTTCAAGAGCTGTCAGACCGAATGTCTCGATAAATAGGTCGGGATTGGAGAGATTGACCACCAGCGAGGCTTGGTTGTAAAATCGTGCGACATCCGACGAGCGCGGATGTATGGTTATATTATCGGGAATTTTGATGTTTTTCGATTCAATCCATGCTGTGATGGCCTCGGATGTGTCGTTGATAACCAATACAAATCTGAACTGCGGCATCAAGGACGCCAATCGAATGAAAATGTGTGTGCCTTTATATGTCTTGAGCGATGAGAGCATCAACACAGTGAGCCTATCGAACGAACGGGTCGGATCGGGACATAGGCGGGATATAAACTCATGAGACAGAGCATTAGGTATTACATCTACATCATTTTTACGGGACAGATATGAGCCTTGATAGGATGACACGCATATTATTCTGTGGGCAATGCGTTGCATGGCTTTGGCAAGAGTCCTGTAAAACGCTCCCTTGACAAACGCGTTTTCGTGATAGTGATATATGACCCTTTTGCCTGTGATGCGGCCGGCTATCGCAGGGCCGAGCGGCAGGATGGTGTTGATGTAGAATAGCGTATCTTTTCGGAATGCATATCGCAGAGCCATGATAAACGTCATAAGCTGAGCCAGAGAGTAACGCAGCATTGTCACTATCGGATTGGGCGAGAAACTGTAACGATAGTAGCGGCGGTGCAGACGGGGGCTGTCGAGATTGTCGAGAACACCTCCGCGGGTGGTAATCAGGTCGATTTCATAGCCTTTATCCAAAAGGCCTGAAAGAACATCGTGCAACACTTTGGGGCTGCCGCTAAAATCGTTGAAAAGATGAAAGCAGACTATGCGTTTTGACATTTCCGTATTTTATCGGACGCGCTCAAGCAAGTCGGTCCACACTTCGAGCATTGATAGAAATGACTGTGATAGTTCTCCGTTCTCTCTGAGGGTGAAGCGTGAGATGATGTCGAGCAGATAGATGGTGTAATCCTCTGTGGTATACCATGGCATGCTGCTCATCAGCCGATGAATTTTATCAGGCTTAAGGTTTGTGACATGCAGGGCCTGTTGGATGAAAAAGTGATAGCGGTCAAGCATGGGTGGATAAGATAGCCGGCCGTATTCCCAATCGAAGACAAACAGGCGATTGTCTTCAATCGTCATGTTCCAAGGCGTGAAGTCGGCATGATAAGCCGAGTATTCAACCTCGGTAGACGTCTTTTCCAGGATTATTTTGTCAAGCCGTGTGGCGATAATCTCTCTGGTTCTTGCAGGTAGCCGATACATATTGTCTTTGAGAGCCGAAAGAGATGTGTGCAGGTCGGTCGACTCAAACTGCTGCCTGACGCGCGTCAGTACTGATAACTGTTGGAGAAACGATTCGTGCAGTGGAGTCCAGTGGTGAGGCGAATAAGATTTTGGAGTCTTGACTGTTGATTGTATGAAGATATGCATGCCGCCAGACAGTGTTTCGCACAATAGACAGCGAGGAATTCCGTCGATACCAGCGGCCGAGAGTCGTGCGAGCAAATCGCGCTCGTGGACAAACAGTCGACGTATGTCATCCGAATCTGATAGCTTGCAATAGCCAAGTATCCTGTGTCCGTGAGTAAACTGGATTGTGATCTTCTGATGGACCGACGGCGTGCCTCCGAAAATCGAGAACTCGATGTCTTTGATTCCGAATGCTTTCTCTGCGGCTTCGACAATATCAGACCGAAGTGCGACCCGCATGGATGAGGCGTGGATAACCGTCATGATACCGGGTATACGATGGAGTAGAGGTAAGAGCTGTTTCAGCAATTTTCCTTTTATGCCGCTGGGCTGGTAGAGTTCCAGACCGATTGATAACCCGGCTGCCGGCAGTAGCCAGTTCTTGCCGTCGGCATTGGTGATGAGATAAGCCCGGGAGTCGCCGGGTGTGATTATGGAATCAATTGAAATCAATGTGTCGGAGTATTATGTCGCGTATCTCTTCGCCGTGATGCTGCCATGTGATTTCTTTTGCTGCTTCTTTGGCCTGCAATCCCATCCGAGAGCGGAGCGCGGGGTCGGAGAGACGTATGATAGCATCGGCAAACGCATTGATGGTTGTGTCTCTGTCTTCGCGTGGTATCACCACCGAGAAGTCGGGGTGGAAATAGCGTGTATATCCTGTGGTGTCAAGAGCTATGAGCGGTTTACCCATAGCCATAGCGTCAAAAGACACCGTGACAGCACCCTCTTTGAGTGACGGATTGAGTACGATGTCGGTATCGTTCATGAGTTGACGGTATATTTCAGCCGGGACCGCACCAAAAAATGTCACATGCTCCGATATGCCGAGTTTTGACGCTAACTCTTCGAGCCGTGGGCGGTCTACTCCTTTGCCAACGATGGCAAGACGTATGTCGGGACAGGTCTTTAGTGCTTTGGCCACGGCAAGAATTGCTATGTCAAATCCGCGCCAGGCATCAAGACGTCCTACGGCTATGCAGCACAGCCCGGAGTGAGCGATGGAAGGAGACTCAGCGGCAATGGCTGTGTCTGGAGCGACATCCGTAAAGCTGACTGCATTGAGCCTGGCATCTGCAGGAAGCAGATTTTTGGTAAGTTCGGTTTTACACAGTATTAGATCAGCCCGTAGAGCACGGTTTTTAAGAGCTCTGCTTCTGACCGATATGCCGACAGACAGTCTGCGCAAACGTTCGATGAGCCGTGATTTTCGCGAGTAGTGGCGTGAATAGTCTCCAGGAATAGTTTCAAGTCCACCGATAGGACCCCAGATAAACTTTTGCCGCGAACCATACGCGCTGACTGGCCACAGAGCGTTACCATAGGTGAGATGGTGGAAAACCTTGATACCGTTTGTCTGCATGGTCTCGCGGACTATACGGTCGGTCATCTTTTGCCATATATTGTAGTAAGTGCGCACTCCGCGCAATCCTCGTTTCCAGAATCGGGCCCATTTCGGAAGGTCGTAGTAAAGAAAATGTATGCCGGAATACTCCGGATGTTCCCTAATCCACGGCTCTATGGAGTGGCGGTTGCTTTCGCGTGTAAGTACCCACAGCTCGAAATACTTCGACATCTCAAGTACCCAATGCCACCCGACACCGATTTCACTCCCAAGTCCTGGTTCACAGGCATATGCCGAGACGAAAATCTTTAGATTGTTCATTTCAGACGTCTGAGATTCTTTTTATGCTGTTCGTTGAATATGTGATTTAGTGTGGTAGTCACAGCATCGTCGGGAGTCGACTCGTTGAGCACCTTGAGATAGCCTTTTTGATCGGCGAGATAGTCAATTCGGTTGTTAATATCGCGTATGCCGGCTTCGTCAAGTTCGCGTTTACGCGAAAGTATTGTCTCACTTGAGGCTGTGAGCAGTATATTATAGTCAAGCGAAGGAATGAACAGTTTTCGCCACAGGTTCAGAAAACGCACGGGAAGATAGATACGAGAACGACGGCTGTCACATATGATATCGGTAAAATACCGATCGAATATCACTAGGCGTGTGATGCGTGTTTTGGTCTTTACTTTGGCAAAATATCCCGCGATATAGTCAGTCGAGTAGTAGACAAGTCGCATAAGCGATGAAAATAAGCCTGTGCGTCCTCCGCGATGTGGGTCACTGTAATTGCGGTCGACATCTTTTTTGATACCTGCGGAGTGTGCTACTTCGCCAAGATTGCCAAACAGTGCCGGACGGAAATGATAGTAGGCATGGGCGGTGGCAAATACAGCACCAAGGCGTTGGATTGTGCGGTCGATTACAGTGGTCTTGCCCGAACCGTCAGGGCCAGTAAAGCCGACTGAAAAACCGGTGCGAGACAAAATGTAATTGCCTGTAAATGTTCGGATGAATCGTCCCATGTCGGCCATAAGTCCAAATGGTCTGTGGCGGAGATTGTATCGAAAAGCACGAAACAGCAATTTTCGTCCGGATGTACTGTCACATTGATCAGTATTGTCGATACCGAATATGGCTTTTAGTTTGGCTCGTACAGCCGGAGAATTTTCGGCGGAAGAGCGTGTCGAATGATATTTCTCAGGATACTCAGCACCTACAGCCCGGTCATAGAGATATTTGTCGAGGAACTGGGAGTTGACTTTGGAATGCCACAGAAATCCGTTAAACTCTTTGTCACACAAGAATTCGTCGGCTTTCATCAATAAAATCCCAAATACGGATGTGTCAACGAAGAAATCCCATTGCATAATGGATGTGCCGTTCCCGTCGTTTCGTGCGCAAACATACGTAATCAGTCGATCAGAATTGAGATAATTGATGATTTTCCATCCGCATTTGTCAATTATGTCGATGATGTGTGGTTGCACACGTTTTAAATCTCTACGTCTGATGATTATATCAATATCCCGGGCTGAATTGCTATGTGGAAGCCCTTCGTAGTTGCGCATAACAGCATAATCAACATTTTGATTGAGATATGCAATCACTTCGCCTATAAGTGTTGCTGTTACACTCGATTGAATCATATATTATGTTTAATTTTATCTAAGAAGTAGGATGGACGTGCTATAATTGAGCGTAATATCAGCCATGTACCTTTAATGGCATTTCCTTTTTTTAGTAATATCGCTCCATTGCGAAGATTGTCGGCTGCAGATGCTTCGTTTTTTAGTTCTAATATAGTTTTATCGGATAGTGATGAATAATATTCTAAAAATGTCATGTCTTTCATTCCGGCTCTTCGTCGTCTGACATTTGTTTTGGTATATCTCATCTTGAGAATCATGTTAAAACTATTCGATGACAATCCTCCCCCCTTACGGTAAAGACACAAGGTTTCCGGAATTACCACGATTGCTTTGCCATCAGTGTAGAGGTCGCTCATACGTGTCCATAAATCAAGGTCTTCGCAATAATCCTGATATCGAGGTTTGCCTTCAGGATATCCGTCAATGATGTATCCTCCGACTCTCAGTGAGGCTTCCCGGTCATATATGGCTGTCGGTTGCATAAATATCAGTTTTCCGGCAGCAGCTTTTGAGATGAAAGCGTCCTTGGTGGTTTCGCCGAGATAAAGGCCGCCTCCTATTTTCTTATCGTTCTCATCAATATAGTCAAGATGGCATCCGACAGCAATCAAATCTTGATCAGACTTGATTTTATCCCACATTTTTTTAATTGCGTTAGGAAGGAGAATATCATCGGCATCAAGAAACATAAGATATTTTGTTTTGGCATGACGTTCAGCGAAATGACGGCCATAGCAGATGCCCTTGTTTTTATCAAATGATATCAGCTCATATTGACGAGGGTAAGTTTTAAAAAAAGATTTTATTATATTTATGGAGCTATCAGTGGATGAGTCATCTATTATAAGAAGATAAAAGCCAGAAACTGATTGCTTTAAAACGCTTGCAAGAGTCTTTTCAATAAAGCGTTCAGCGTTATAGACACATATGGCGAGCGTAAGATCCATTAATCTAATCGATGTTTTCTAATTTTCCCAGGGTTTCCAGCGAAGACCACTCCTTGGGGGACATTCTTTGTAACAATCGTTCTTGCTCCAATGATTGAATGTGATTTTATTTCAACATTTGGCATAAATAAACATTCTTGACCAATCCAAATGTCATCGTGGATAGAGGTATGGCCTGGAAGTAGCTCGATACCTTGTTCAATCATCGGTATTGAAGTGTCTGATGTTTTATGGGAAAAACTGCCAAAAAAGAAACAGTTTGGTCCCATCATGACATTATCGCCAATGACAATATTAGATGGAACTCTGCAATTGGCTCCAAAATTACTTCGATCTCCTATTCTGATATTTTTACCATGGCCAAATTTTACTCGACGCCCAATATTAACATCTTTCCCAACAAAATCAAATAAACGTCGAACGCAAGTAATTCTAATACGATTGCTAAATTTTCCTAGGAGTCTAGAGTCAAAATTAGGAAGCCATTGTGCAAATCCGTAATACAATAATAAAAAAAGAAATCGAATGTGGTTGTATTGTTTTTTCTTAAAGAGATTAGGCCTAAGTTCAAAACCAAAAAAAGGAGGTATATTTTCAATTATTTGTTTCCCATAATGATTCAGCATACCTTTATAACCATTACGCCATTTTAATTTAAGGTCTGCCCATGGAGTCAGAGATAGGTAATTTAACCATAATTCTTTTTTAGGTAAGAATCCCCCTTTGAACCAAGGCTTATTAAGAAATACATAATGAATGATTGCCGGATTTTCAATTGCTTCTTTGACTTGTTTCAACTCATCTGCTTGTATTCGGGATTTTAAAAATTCATCTCGCATAAAAAATAGCATAAGACAGTTGTATTTAGGATGCAAATAATCAACCTTGCCTTTTAAAATTATATTTAGTGCATCTTGATCTGGCATAAATGAAACATCCATATTTTCACATAATTTTTTTAGACATTTTTGACCGATAGAATTTTCCCTCCAATAAGGAAGGTTGATCAGCATAACGCCAGAATTAAAATATATATATTCATTCGGGTTAATTTTTAGACGTTGATAATCAGTAGTTCTAACGACATCTTTAACAACTGCAGCTCCAATATTATCATGAAATACATAATTATCCAATTCTTTCAGATCGGATGAGACCACAACATCTACGTCCATATATAAAATGGTATTGAGATTGCTTGGTAATAATTGTTCTGATAAAAGTCTTAGTAAAAATGATGTGTTGTGTACAGATCTTAGATGTTTTCCAACTTCCTCCAATAAAACTCTATGTTCAGATTTTAATTCTAAAAAGTGGATTGATGCGTTGCTTGCTGACTTACAATTAATTACCCCCCCCAATTTGGATTTGTTACATACTGATAAATCAGGACAAATAATATAAAACGATAATTCCATATGTCGATTATTCTCTATAATCGACGTTATTGTTACCCCTAAATAAGGTACGTAGGAATCAGTTACAGTCATTAGGAAATTCATAATTGTTTGATTATAAGTTTTTATACGGAATATCAATGAATGGTCTTTCTTCCATCTTGTTTTGGTAATAGTTATTTATGGCATCAATGCATTTTTGATTACGGATATAATTCCCCGAAATCAATGTCTCGTTGTTTTTTATCCTTACAGGTAGAAAATTGTATTTGTAAGTTGAATATAGTACAGGAGTACCTTTTTTAAGTAACATTGCGGTAAGCCATATGTCATCTGCTGTCAGTGATAGATTTTTGATATTTTCGATATTAAAAATATCATGATGAACCGAATTAGGAGGGTATAAAACACCTCCAACACCTAAAATAAGAAAATTCTTGGACTTTTTTTGTATGGGAAGTGGATCAGGCCATTCGTTATAATTATTTTTTCCTGGTATGATTTCTTTAACCCAATTAGCGATAATGCACTCTGGATTAGATGCAGCATTTTTTAGAAGTGATTCAATAAGATCTGAACGATAATACAAATCATCATCTACAGTTATTATTATATCCTCGGGATAGGTCTTGAATGCATAATAGTATTTTGTATGAGACCTGATTTCGTCAGGACATAGTATAATTTCAAGTCCTCTTTTTCGAAGACTAAGTAGTCTTTTGGGTAGATATTCAATATTTTTGATTTGGGCGGATGTAAGATAGAGAATGATTTTATCTGGTTTGACAGATTGTCTCAGGATTGTTTCAATTACTAGATGTAATGTTGGTAATCGTTTAGGAAACGATGTTATGGGAACAATAATGCTATGATTATTAGCCTTTTGTGTGGTGATGCGGTACTTTGTGTTATTTCTCGTCAAACTAAAATAAATAGGAATGACAATGTTCGCAGAAACTTCAATAAGTTTATTGATAAATCCGTAAAATCGTAGTTTTTGGAGTATTTTATTTCGATTAGTGCCCCAAAAACGTATTTTGTCAAAAAAATCAACAATATTCATGTCTTGTTATTCAGTTAATTCGTTGTCTTCATATATGAAGTCGTTGAAGCGGTTATCATAGAAATATTTTACGCAACAAAATATAAAAAGTAATCCCCACCCATATGAGATATTGCCTATGCCTCCTCCTGTGCCGGTGAAAAAGTAAATAGAGCCTAATGATCGAAAGTTTATACAACAGGTAAAAACGATAATTAGTTCTAACACATATGAAATAAGCCCATAGTCATCAATATGTCCCATATAGACATTCCCAATTGCTATATTTCGTTTGCTTACGCTGTCACAACCTTTCCCAATTATGATATCTGGATCTGAAAAATCGGCTTTTAATGTTGTAAGAAGAGGGGCTATGCGCATTGAGGCACTTCCATCGGTTTCTCTAACAACATCTGCATCTCCCGATATTGTGGCAATAGAGGCTGCCTGTGCACGAGAAAAAGATTCATTTCCGAAATATTCAAGACTAAAGTATATGCCTATGAATATTGGTACTGCAAAAAGAAAATACCATCCACGCATGAAATATAAAGATGTTATTCCTGCTGCAACAAACGCGGTGCCACTGCCCATTGTTAGGACTGCCCATATGTAAAAGATTGAGACCCATTTGAGTTCACCCTTGAAGATATCTTTTATGGTGACTTTTTCTCCATTGCGAATCTCTAAACATTTGAGTAACGCGTAATACATCACTGCCAATAAACGTCCAAGGGTAGATGGTTCAAATGTCAGTGAATTAGCTCCGATACCACGATTAAGTACCTGACAAAGATTGATAAGAGGTAAGAGTTTTATGCCTACGATGAGACATGCCTGTTGTGCAAGGAGAAATCCTATAAGCACGAAGAAAAACAGACGCATGAATTTTATGAAATTATCAAGTGTGAATATGTGATAATTCCATACTGCGGTATAGGTTACAATGAATGTAATGACAAACATGCATGTGTAGAGTATGGTCGAGGCTCTAAATGTAGCCGGATGAAGAATTCCTGCGGTAAAAAATAGCCAACCCATATAGACTATGCCTAGAATCAAGGCTCGATTGATGCGAAAGTGAGCTAAAAGCACCAATGGCATTACGGCCATAACAATGGTTTTGATCGGTGATACTCCAGCGCGAGTTTCTATCGGGATGTACTGTATGCACATCAGTACCATCACAAAAACCACAAGATTGGGTAGTGTATAGTTAGCCGGGTTGAATAATCCTCGTGTAAATGAGGCTACTGCAGAGAAAATAGAGGCTATCATCAGAATTATGGATGAAGTAGTTTAGGCATGTTTTTGTTCATCCATAGAGTTATACTCCATTGTATGGGCATGGATGCGATGAATGCCAAAATGGAGATCCACCCCAAAAAGGGTAGATGAAGGAGGTTGACTATGAAGATTGTTATCAATACTTGTACGATGGAGTAATGAGTGACCATTAGAGAGAGTGAATTTCTTCCCCAATAGTCAAAATAGTTCCAGAGTTTATTGTTTTGAGAGCTGTAGAATATAAGGATGAAACCGATAGGACCGAATATGGGTGCGCATAGCTGCCAAAGATACTGATTAAAATTTCCAAGTAATAGGCTAAGATAGTTGGCCATGAGATAGGCTGAAATACAAATAGCTATCCCTGTAATAAAACTCAGGAATTTATAATCCAATAAGTTTAGTTTATGTATGATTTTATAAGCAATATACCCTAAACCAACAGTTATAGTGGCGCATAGAGTGCTGCTTATAGTATAGAATGGTGCTTTTATAATATTCCATAAAGGTGTGGTGCGACTAGCAAAAAAGTTGTTGTATTCGTGCTCATAAATCATAATTACAATTAAGACCAATAGCCATACACTCCAATGCCGTTTTGATAGCCAGTTCCAAATGATTTCGCCAAAAAATAATGCTGGAAGAAACCATAGTGTGCCGATGCCTCTTAGTACAATGGATTTGTACGTTTCGCGGGCTATGAAGTAACTGTCATAATAACCGAAAGCCCAAAGAATGATATCGAATGAAAGTATTATCCCTGTCCAATAAATGTAGGGATAGCCTAATGAACGCAAACGTTTCTTGGCCAAATTATAAGTAGGAATTTTTTTTCCCTTCATGGCCATAATCCAACCGGCTATAATATAGAAGATTGTGATCATGAATGAGCCTATGAATGTATTGACAGTCCAAGGTATCACACCGTTTTCATAGTGTAAGAAAACAATGCACAATATGCCAAGACCTTTGGCTTCGTCAAGGTATCTTGCTCTAGATGTTTGAGGCATAATTGTTATTTGCGTTTTTTTAATGAAAAGGCAAGGAGGATTAGTGTAAAGTACAATCTCCATGATAACGAAGAGAGCATACATCCGTACCAAGGATATCCGCTATAACGGCGTATGAAATAGAGGCGTGAGCGTTGCCACTGGCGGAAACGTGGGCGCGGGTCTCCCTTGACTGATGGGATATGTCGGTGTACGGCCGTTGTATCAGCTACATATCTCATTATATGGCCTGAATGTGCGACCTGCTTGGCAAGAATAGCTTCTTCACAATATAGAAACGGATATTCATCAAAATATCCAAGGCTCGAGATATAATCAAGCCTTACCATGAGAGCGCAGCCACTCAGTTTGAAACATTGAGCAGTGGTATTGAAGTCACCGATGAAGTTATATGCTTCTTGCGGTTTTCGGGGATGTATCAGATCTTTAATCCATCCGAATGAGTGTGTCCAACCTCCGTCGGGAAGCATTGGATTCTGATGTATTCCATCAGGTGTTACAATATCTGATCCTACGACAACAGCTTGCGGGTTGTTATCAAGCTCCTGAGCAAGACGTCTCACATAGCATGGGTCTGGAAACTCCATGTCGGGGTTGGCAATCAATGCATATTCATAGCCTTTTGAGGCTGCATAGCGTAAACCGATATTGTTGCCGGCGTTATAGCCTCGGTTTGCATCGGCAGAGATAAATGTAAGGCCTTGTTCCTTGCATAGCTTGTTAACCTCGACCGCGTCGGATGATGCGTTGTCGACTATTATAATTTCCTGGTCAACACCTTCCTGGCGTTTCAGGAACCCAACGCATTTTCGGCAGTCGGATGAGGAATTATAGTTGAGTAATATTACCGGGATTTTCATTTTTTCTTCAATATCCATCGATTATAAATGGCCTTACGGAGTCGGGAGGTGATGTTATGCAGACGCCATAGACGGTCACCCATTTTGTGTCCTACTGTGAGAGACAGGCTTCCGCGATCAAATGCTGTATGTCGGCCTCCTAATGCTGTAATGCTGAACAATTGGCCGGCTGATAGCTTGGTTGCCATTGGTGTCCCGTCAAATTCTGTCGAGTTAAGCAGTGGTCTAAGGTCTATGTTATCACGTAGAGTAGCGATTGAATCGATTGAAATTTTAGCCCATTGATATAGGAGATCATCGCTCATATTGTCAATAAACGGCTTTATAAACTGACTCATTCTTACTGTTGTCGAGACATTCGTACGTACAGTATCGCTCTCTTGATAGGACTGCCCGTGTGCAAATCTGGGTTTGATGGAGCCATTTTCTGCTGAATATCCGATGGTTGACGGATAAGGAGAAGCCGAGTAATAATTTTCAATGAGTGCGGTTGCATCTGTATCAAGTGCCCCTTGCGGAAAGAAGGAATAATAATCACCGTGAGAGCGTGGATACACATCACCGCGCACGCCTATGTAAAATGTCGGGATGGAAAGATGGCCATGGCTGTTGTCAAGACCGAGTATGGAGTTGATCATCAGGCGTGTGGTCCCTAACCAACCTATATCGACCATTGCTTGCGGAATGTCGTCTGCGAGACCCTCCTGACGGAGATAGTCCAGCGTAAGACGTGCGTTCTGAGCTATACGTTCCATTAGCCACGGTGTCACACGTGGGTGGTTGAAAAGAGTGTCGAGAAATTCCCGTTGGCACGATGGCGATAATATTTTATCGTAATTGAATGTGACGCTGCACTCTTGACGCAATTCTTCACGCGAGGTCTGCAATCGGTCAAGCAGAGTATCCACCGAACGCATCAGCAGATTTTTACGGTCGGATGTCTCGATAAACCGCTGCTCGCAGTTTTCAGTCATATAGGCCCATATGAGAGAGCGACGTGAAACAAAAAGATAATTCAGGTCAATGCCGTCATGGTCAAGCGATTCGGCTATTTTTTGCATTATATAACCGTCACGCGATAGGAAATGAAGCCGTTGTATGCCGTTGCGTCGTGCTGTTCTTAACACATAGGCTACAAATGGGATATACAGCGAGCCTACATAGTCGGCGGCAAGGGTGGCATCGGCAGAGTTATGACCGTCAAGTCGGCTCATCCTCATTATGCCGGCCGCCAGTGAAGCCATTGTCGAGTCTCGCAAAGAAGCACCTAAAGCGTTTATTTGTCGCTCTATAGGAGTAAATCCTGTGTTGACTTTCTCAGCCTTGACATTACGCCTGCGAGCCATGCGTATGTCGCTGTGTGCATTGTCGCCATGATGAAGCCATGATGTCGGAGCATACGTTTCATGTACTTTTTGGTAAAGACTCCCGTTGTCCTTTCTGGCATTCCATTCACACGATACAATAACCTCCTCTTCATCAGTCAGACATCCCTCGCGTTTCAATATCTTTTTGAGAAAGTCGGATGGCAGATACATGTCGCTGAGAAATTTTATGATGTACCCCTCAGCCCGGAGACTGCTGATTATTTTTTTGATTACCGGATTGGCTATCAGCATTCGGCTTTCTATCTTCAGTTCAGTCTTCTGCAATATTTCCTGACCGTAGGGCGCAAATTCCGTTTCGCCTATTTTGGAATATATATCGGTTAGTGATGCATTTACACCTGCTTCAGCCGCAACTTGTCGCCTACGGTTGATAAAAGCAGTACGTGAAGATTCACTGTCCGGCCAAAGCTCCATGGCCATCAGTCCGAATATCGCATCAGGCACACCACATATGCGAACCAAAGTCGTGTCAAAAATGTCAAATGTCGCTAATCGCATTGTCAATGATATAATATATTCCCAAATGTATTTATAAGTTTAGGTGGAAATATATTAAGAATAGCATATATAATTCCTCGTTTTGTTAATGTAAAATATTTGTGATTAGGGCGTATCTTCGCTATATCGGGCCAAAAAGAGTTATTTATGTCGTGTCTTTTCAAGATTACTTTATAATAGTTGTCCAGATACAAATTCAATAATAGTTTTTTTGAATTGAGACCAAATCTAAATTTTTTAGTTAATCTATCATATATTGTTTTGTAGCTTTGGCATAATTCTATATGTTGTGGAAGACTATATGTTGTGGTTCTTTGTCTGGATATAGAAGAATAGATCCGTGGACAAAAATAGGTATATCCAATCTCTGAAATAAAAATAATTTTGTCAATGTGGCATAGATATGTATGCCAAAATAATCCATCTTCTCCACATCGTATATTTTCGTTAAACCGAATGCGGTATCTGTTCAATAATGAAGTATTAAATATTTTGCACCATACCCCCCAGTTGTAAAGAAGATTATTGGTATCGACATAGTCTAATCCATTATTACAATCAACTTCTGTGTGAATAAATGATTTTGAGTTATATATAGTGTCATTGTCGATACCGTCATGTCCCTCGCAGTAATATCCTTGTATCACTTGAGTGGTTTCATCATCCGTATTATATTTTACGAAATTGGACAGATATGATGGCATTATATAGTCATCGGCATCAACAAATGTGACCCAGGGAGTCTTTACGATATCGAGCCCTTTATTTCTTGCAGCAGATGGCCCTTGGTTTTCACAGTCAAGAACTATGAATCGACTATCTATATTAGCGAAATTTTGACATATTTCTAAACTGTTGTCAGTAGAACCATCGTTGATTAAAATACACTCAAAATTCGCAAATGATTGGTTGACGATGCTGTTTAGACAATTAGCCAGTCTTTTAGCAGCGTTGTAGACTGGTACAATAATTGTAATTTTTTGTGAAATCATTTCTATTTTATACCAAGAGATTTTTTCATCAATAGAAATGATTTATCTATAGTGAATTGTTTGATATTATTCATGCCATTCAATGCGATTTTTTGCCTAAGGAGACTATCAGACATTAACTTTAGTATATTTGAAGCCATCACTTTTGAGTCACACACAGGTGAGACTAATGCAGTGATTCCATCTTGTGACATTTCAAGATAACCTTTGTTATTCGAGCAAACCACAGCGGCTCCACAAATCATTGCTTCTCCAACGGTCAATCCCCATCCTTCTTGAATGCTGGGTGCTACAAATATGGAAATATTATTGTATATTTCATTTATTTGGTTTGTATCTGGACATCTGATATATGTAATCCATTTAGGCAGATTCTCGGGCTCCAAATCCGTTCCAAACATTATAACCTTTAAATCCGCTCTTTGTTTATGAGCTAAAATTAAAGCCTCATAGCCATATTTAAAACCTTTACATTGAATCGGGCTATAAACGATGCCTATGATGTTATCAGGCCTTTCAGAAATTGGAATGCTGCATTTAAATTGCGTGAAATCAAACCCATTGGGAATAACGGGACAGTCTTCTCCCTCTGATTTGACAATATCAGCCAGCCATTTGGATACTGCAATTTTGTTACATGGAAATCTGTAGGTCTCTTTTAATTGATCATCATTTATTCCACCCCAATTTTCGTATCCTTGAATAAAATAAAATTTAGAATTTTGTTTAATAGGATAGCTATTCATATACATTGCGGTAAATGGAGTAGAGCAAATATAGATGTCTGAAATCGGTACGTGTCTGTAGTTTAAAGAATATGTAAGATGTTCTTGGACATTAGGATGAAATGAAAACCAATCAGAAGAAAATCCAACCCATCTCTTTTGTAAATATCTTGCAATGGCAGATAATTTAAATAGAATTGATTTTTTTCTCCAAAATAAAGAACCGGCATATACAACGTTGACTTTATAACCTTCCTGTGCGAGTCGGTTAGCATATTCAAATATTACTTTGTATCCTCCGGCGGGATATATAGATGGACCAGGCAATAGAAATGAGATTGTCATCTTTTTATAGAATAGTTTTAATTTATGAAATGCCAATACTATTCAAATCTGATAAAAAACAGTCAATATAATTGTCCCATGTATGGTCGGCAACTTTATTGTGTGCGCAAATAGACATTTGACGATATTTTTCATACGTGGCATTTAATATCATGTCAATACAATATTGCAGGTCATTTTTATTATTGGCATATACACCGAAACCTATGTTGACACCAAATTCTTTGACAAAATCATCGTATGGCGATACAACAACAGGGCATCCATAATACATGGCTTCGACAGTACTGCTATATGCGCCCCATTGGCGGGCAGGATTTACTAATATTGTTGCTTCTTGAATCAACTTATAGTAAAGATCGCATTGACTCTGATATCTTTTATTCAAATAGCCATGGAATGTAATTCCATCTGAAGAATCTATCTCTGATAGTTCAGATTTTTTCATGCCAATTATGTCAAGGGTGAGATTTGTGTGAAATTTCTTTAACCGGTTATATGTATAGGCAAGTTCGTATGCTGCAGATTTATATCTGTGATTTCCAATAAAGATAATTTTTTTAGATGCAAAACGTGTATTTATATTTCTTTTAAGATCGAAAGTGCCATTATAAACCGTATTGATGACATTTCGGTTCAGATATCTGAACTCTTTGGAATAGTATTCCTCCATTTTTTCTTTGCAAACTGGAAACATCGTATACAAAGCATCTGCATTAGCCAATACATAGTCTTCATATTTTAATCCGGCACGTTCATACCACTGAGGTTTTCGTCCCATGCGCTCAATTGAAACCCTATCCGTCCAATCACACCATAACACATTGGGCTTATCTGATTTTTTGTTTATAAAGGCATATGATAGAAATAAGTTCAAATCCGTGTTTGGAAACATCTTGTTGGCCTTAGATATTTTCCGTTCGGTAAGGAGTCGATGCATCCAAGTACGATTATATTCAGGACAGGCATTTTTGTGTAATATTTTCCTGTATAGGTAGTAAGAAGCTGTATTAAAAAGTCTCTTTAAAATTTTATTCGCCTCTATGTTTACTCTATAGACTTTAATGCCTCTTTTTTCCAATGCTCTGCAAAATAGATAAGGGACATTGCTCCATGTCGCCAAGTCGTTGGAGTCTCCGTTGCTATATACTGTTATTGATTGTATCATGGCTTTACAAAATAAATAATTGTGGATTAGCTAAACAATTGTTTGTATGCAATCCTCAATTTTTTAGACGGGAGAAACAGCATCGTTGATAATATCTTGTCTCTTGTGGATAAATGTCTGTTATAGAATAAATTGCATCTTAAAAATGAGGCGAGGTTAGTCGTATTTATATCTTTATAAAGCGAATATTCAAGATAGATGGTAAATAGGCATTTAAAGAGTTGAGATCTAAATATTTTCAGATTATTGGATTGGAATATTGATAGTATTGCATCAGAAAGCTTTACTGCGTGTGAGATATTGGGCATATATCGGTGGACAGTGCTTTCATCATACCATCTATAATTATAGACTGTATTCTCAATACCTTTATATCGTTTTATGTTTAGACCGATCTGCAGCATTACGATAAAATCTTCTGCTATTATTATATTTTTATCTGTATCGAAGTAATGTGGGCTTATTGTAGATCTCCTTATAATTTGTCGCCATAGACATTTCCATCGTTTTCCGATTAGAAGTTTGCTTATAAAATCATATGAATCGCCCTCGGTTAACTCATTTATAGGCCCTTTTTTGTCGAGAGTCAGATCATTCAAATCAATGAATTTAAATCGACCGCTGACTATGTCATAACCATGGCTTTCAGATAGTAATGATTGAATAGAGTTGCTTGGGAGAGTGTCATCTGCATCTACAAACATAATCCAATCTCCAGAAGAGTTCTCATATCCTTTTTTTCGGGCTGCATTAACGCCTGCGTTATTTTGTGATATGACCTTTATATTGTTGTGTTCGGATTTAATTTTATTGCATATATTTAATGTATTATCAACAGAACCATCATCAACAATAATAATCTCAATTTGATGTTCTGTTTGGCAGAGAATACTCTCAATACATTTCTCAATATGTTTTTCTGCATTGTATGCAGGAATTATAATGGAGACCATATCCATATATTTAAGTGATTAATGCATAGTGTTGGTGTGGTTTGCATAATCATAGTGTAATACAAGTTTATGAATATAATCGTATAAATATAAAATACATGGAGCGAATGTGGGAATATATTTGAATATCATGAATCTTCGGGGGGGAATTCCTATATAATTGGTTAATAGTGAATTTAATTGTGCCAACTCAGACTTGATATCACCTTTCGTTTTTAAGGATAGACGTATTTTTAATTCTTGTCTAATTAATTCCCATTTTTGGTATAAATTTTTTTCAATTTGGATTTTAGGATTATTTTGGGCAAACCAAAGTTTTATATCATATAGAGAGATTAAAAAAGAATAGTTCTGTATATCTGATTTAGAATGACTTGCAGATTCTGATAAGACTCGGTATACGGCAACTACATTAGCTGAATATTTGATTTTAGAATTTATGGCGATAAACAACCATAGTGGATAATCTCCCATTTTCCAAGTTTGTTTAATTGAGCTAATGAAAGATGTATATTTAATGTATAATTCGTTTCTGATTAATACAGTTGGAGTCGGAATTGTATTATTCGATAATAATTGTTCAAATTTTTCATTGGGTCCACCCCATTCGGTTTCAAACTTAAGATTTATTTGTGAAAATATTTGAACTCTTCCATATATTGCTCCATAATCAGGATGGGTCTCGAGGAAATCCACCTGCTTTTGAAGTTTTAGCGGATCGGTCCAATAGTCATCACCTTCACACATGGCGATGTATTTCGCACCGGTAGCTTCGCATGCAGCCGTCATAATGCGACCAAGTGAGCCGTCATGTTTGGAATATTGGTTTTCTGTTTCGTAGATTGGCTTGATTATGTCGGGATATTTAGCTGCATATTCGCGGATAATATCTGCCGTGCCATCGGTCGATGCGTCGTCATGAACAATCGCTACAAACGGAAAGTTTGTCTTCTGCATTATAAACCCCTCAAGAGCATCACGAATATAAGCTTCGTGGTTATAAGTTATACATCTTATAGCGACTAATGCTTTAGTTGAAACTGCGTTGTTTGGTTTGTTTTCAGTCATCGTCAGATGTTTAATATGATTATGTCAAACGTGGTTCAACATTGGTTTGAAGCCCACAAAATAACATATAGAATCATATAGGCTTGATATTGATAAAAAATAGGACATAGCCCAATATTATAGATTCATGTTATTACAGGATATCGTTTTGGCTGGAGAGCCTTTTACAATTGAATTTGGATTTATTGATTTTGTTACAAGTGAGCGAGCTCCGATATAGGCTTTTCGCCCGATTTTGGATACTTTCCCGGAAATAGTCAATGCTCCTTGGCCAACAAATACCTCGTCTTCCAACTCTGTATATGCTCCGATTGTGGCACCTCCGGCGATAAAACAATATGGATGAATATGGTTTGTATGAGAGATATTGACACCAGAAAGGATGATTACTCCTTCGTCAATAATCGTATCAGCTTGTATGTGAGAAAAAGCACTTATGTACACACCCGTGTTTGAGATTTTAGCAAAACGAGATATTATTGCCGATGGGTGTATAATTGTTGGGACTTTTCCTCCTTTTTGGACTATTTTGTGAGTGAGAGTCTTTCGGATTTCATTATTTCCCATAGTCAATAAGAAATTTTTGTCAGTAAGACTATTGTCTTCATCAAACAGATCATCGAAAGACCCTAATATTTTAAAACCATGATCAAATTCATTGGTCCGTTCACTATTGTAGTGATACAGTCCGGCTATTTTGTAGCCACAGGATTCAGCAAGATCAATGAATACAGGAGTATTATGACCCACTCCGAGGGCGTATATTTCTTTCAATTACGTTGATATTTATGACTGATCTTATTTTGATGTCTTTATATTCCCTCCAAATTACTCCACGGTGTAAGGTCTTGAAACCAAAATAGTTTGCGCGACAAATAACTGTGAAAACTCATGATATTTTGATGCAATTTATAATACGGGTTAAATCTTTTTCGGAGAGCTCATGATGCATCGGGAGGCAGATTACTTGATTGGCTATGCGGGTGGCGACGGGGAGATTTTGGGGCGTAGCGGAGGGGAGACCGCGATATGTGCTGAAGTCGCTGATGAGAGGATAGAAGTAGCGGCGACCAAGAACGTTGGCATCTTTCATTTTGAAATATAGTTCGTCGCGCGTCATTCCGAATTTTTCAGCATCGATAAACACTGGGAAGTAACTGTAATTGTGACGTACACCCGGCATGTCGTCAAAGAATGTCAGACCGTCGATGTTACGCAGAGCCTGGCGATATCGTTGAGCCACATGTTGGCGGGCTTCTATGGCGGCATCGACCTGTCGCAGATTGAGTATGCCGTAAGCGGCCCTTACTTCGTCCATTTTGGAGTTTATGCCCGGGGCGACGACTGTGGTCTCGTTGGCAAAACCAAAGTTCTTTAGGTAGTCTATGCGCTTTTTGGTCTGCTCGTCATGCATAACGAGTGCACCGCCCTCAATGGTGTTATATACCTTGGTGGCATGAAACGAAAGCGTAGACATATCGCCGGCATTTAGCAACGACTCTCCGTCGACTTCCACACCAAAGGCATGGGCAGCATCATAGATGACTTTCAGACCATATTTGTCGGCTATTTCCTGTATGGCCTCGGTGTCACATGGTTTGCCATAGCAGTGGACTGGCATAATGGCTGTGGTGCGCGGTGTTATGGCCGCTTCGATTTTACTCGGGTCGAGATTGCACGTTGCCGGATCAATATCGACAAACACGGGCTTTATTCCGTTCCACCACAGCGAGTGAGTCGTGGCTACAAAACTATATGGTGTAGTGATGACTTCGCCTGTAATACGCAATGCCTGTAGTGCTGTAATCAGAGGAAGAGTGCCGTTGGTGAAAAGACTGATATATGGCACTTTGAGATACTCGGCCAGCTCTTTCTCGAGCTGTCGGTGAAACTGTCCGTTGTTGGTAATCCACTTGCTCTCCCATATTTCGGAAAGCAACCTGACAAACTCTTCTTTATCAGGAAGAAGCGGTGAGGTGACTGTAATTTGGTGATTCATTTTTTCAGTTCTTTAAGCTCTTTGATTTCAGGGAAGTGGAAAAGAAATGCTCCACCGATATATATTACTGCGCCTGTAGCGACTGAACAGATTAATGATGTCAGATCATTGCCCATAAAATAAGCGACGCTTCGCGCTCCTATATACATCACACCGCTGAGCAACAGGATCGGAGAAAAGTCGTGGAGCTGTTTGAATATGCTCATATTTAGGAATTTACCGTTATAATAGGTGTTCCATATGAGTGATAGTAATGAACTGACAATACTGCCGTAACACATAGCTTCGAGGCCAAGTGGGATAGTCACGCATAGTATTATGACCCCCTGTACTTTTTTGATGACTTCGAGTCGGAAAAAAAGGTCGCTTCGGCCTTTTACTATGAGGTAGTTGAGATTGATGGCATGGATTGGATACCACATCATGCTGAATACCATGATGGAGAGCAGAGTTGCAGTGTAAATCCATATCTCGGTATAGAGCACGTTAATCAGAGGGTAGGCTACGGCTCCCACTCCGATACACATTGGGAAAATTACGAAAGCTGCGATTCTAAGAGTGCGCCTGTAACCTCGTTTTAACGCCTCATTGTCATGCTGTAGTTTACACAATGTCGGATAGGTGACAGACTGGAGTATACCTGTGGGTAATGAAGATGTCATCTGACATAGCGAACTACCTCGATTGTAGTAAGCAAGGTCTGCCGCACGATAAACCTTTCCTATCACAATGGAATATATATTGGAGTATATTGTGTCGAGCAGAGAGGAGGCCAACATCTTGGAACCGAATCCGAAAAACTCATTGAAACTGTTACGAGAAACAATAAACGATGGCCGCCATTTTACTTTATACCATACACATATTGTTGATATGACCTGCAATATGAGTCCTTGTGTAACCAAAGCCCATACTTCAAATCCAAGCCATGCCATGAAAATGCCGATGGAGCCGGAGATGAAAATACCAAGCAAATTGAATTTAGTCAAGGATTTGAAGTCCATTTCGGCTTGAAGCAGAGTGCGATGTACTCCTGCAAGAGATCCTATGACTAATCCTAAAGCCGAAACACGTAGTATTGCTGTCAGTTGTGGCATATCATAAAATCGTCCGACCAGAGGTGCGCATACGAAAAGTATCAGATAGCATACTATTGAAATGACGATATTAAACCAATATACGGTGCTGCAATCAGCCTGCGTTCGGTCGGTTTTGCGTACAAGAGCGGTTGAAAAACCTGAGTCAATGAATACTCCGGCCACAGCGGTAAACACTGTAAGCATAGCCACCATACCAAATTGATCCGGCATGATTAGACGGGCGAGCACGACTGATATACCAAAATATATCAATTGCTTACCGCCCTGCTCGGCCACACGCCAAAGCACACCGTTTACAGCCTTATGTTTAAGTGTTTGTTCCACTTGATTATATGATTTGTCTTGCGAGAGATTGTAAAGGCTTGAATATTGTTTCGACGATATTATATAACGGCTTTTCGATTATATGCTTTCTGCACAATTCTATGAATGCGCATATTATGAATATTGTAAGACACCATCCGAGCATATGTACCAACAGCCAGGGATTGTCTATTTGGCCCGGTACGTCAAGAGTATCTTGCCATAGCCATTGACGCATGACATCGCAGTTGGCATGTATAAGAAGTACTCCGAAACATGTGCTTGCCAAAGTGTTGATGACTCGACTCGAGCGGACTTCAAGAGTTAGAAATGCCATAAAAATGCATATTGCACACAACAGCATAGTTAATTTATTGGCATCGAATATAAAATATGACCAATGAAATCGATAATGATTAATATCCACGAATATAATCAATCCCCAAACAAGTAAAACAGATGCGATAGCAAGCAATCTCCAGGGCATATTGAGAGATGCAATCTCAAATCGTCTAATATAGGCTCCGATAGAATACATTACAAAGGCCCAACCCAAATAATGCCATGTGTTTTGCATCATAAAAGTTTGTTCAATTGTAAAGTAAAACAATAATACACCAAGCATGTAATTGAAATCGCGTTTACTTAATGCGGTCAATCCACGATTGATAAGAGGAGTAAGAAGGTATATAAACAGATAGCTGGCAATAAAGCTCGCTGGCACTCCAAATATTATAGGAATAATGCCCAACCAATTCTTGGTTGGGAACGTATATCCGCCAAAGTACCATAGCGAGAGACGGATTACAATATTATAGGTAAAAATTTGAAGTAAAAATAATACCACCTTTTTCACATTCATTTTTCCGGTGATCATGAAGTAGCCTGAAATCATGAAAAATATGTTGACTCCAACTTTACCGCCGAATGCCATGAACTGTATAATGATTGTATTTATTGTATTATTGGTGAAATCAAGTAGTTCTGATATACCTGAATTTACACAATAGTGATGAACAATAATCATCATCATTGCTACACAGCGCAGCAATTCTATATTGGAAGAACGTGTTTTACCCCCCCCGATTTGGTATGTTATGTTGCTGTGGATCATCTGCTTAGTGCCCTGTTTTTTTATTTCCATAGTTAAAGCCGTAGCCATATCCGTAGCCGTATCCGTAGCGGTAGCCGTGGGAATAGCCGTAGCGTGAGCGGGAGAGTGGGGTGCCGTTGAGGATGAGGGCCATGGAGCGATATTTCTTTTCCTCGTAGATACGTTCGAGCTCGGGGAGCATAGAGCGTTCGAGCAGACCAGCACGTATGATAAAGATAGTCCTGTCTACGTGGGCGTCAATGATTTGTGCGTCGGCTACTACCTCGATGGGCGGGCAGTCGATAAATATATAATCGTAAGCCGGGCGCAGAGCTGTGATGAGTTCCCCGAAGCGCGGCGACTCAAGCAGCTCGGTCGGATTGGGGGGGACTACACCCACCGGGAGTATGTCAAGCAGAGGATTTTCCGCATCCTGCACGATGATGTCGTGGAGTTGTGTCCCGGGATTGGCGAGATAGTTGGCTATGCCCTCTTGGGGCGAACCTATGTAGGCCGATGTGGAGCCGTGACGCATATCGCCGTCGATTACAAGCACACGTTTACCCTTTAGAGCCATTGTCATAGCCAGATTGACCGAGACAAACGATTTGCCCGAACCGGGGTTGAACGATGTCACGGCTATGACGTTGCCTGTGCCGCTGTTGTTACGCATAAACTCCACGTTAGTGCGCAGCACGCGGAATGCCTCGTTGATGATGTCGCGTTTGCCCTCCTTGACGATGAGAGTGTTGATGCTGCGGTCATTTTTCTTATTCTTGCGGCCTGAGGCAGTACCGGCCTCGGGTATTTCGCCAAGGAACGGGAGGGTGAGATGTTCGATGTCCTTACGGCCGCGTATGCGGGTGTTGCTCGTCTCAATTACAAATGTCACGCCAAACGGCAGAGCGAGGCCGACAAGCACCGAAATCATGAGTATCGATGTCTTGGCTGGGGTAGTGGGCACGCCGGCCGGTCCCGGTTTGTTGATTACGCGGGTGTTGTAAGCCGTAAAAGCCTGTGACAATTCGTTTTCCTCTCTTTTCTGAAGCAGGAAGAGATAGAGCGATTCTTTCACTTTCTGCTGACGTTCCACCGACAAGAGATATTTCGCCTGGGCCGGAGATGTGGCAATCTTGGATGTCGTGGATGCCTGTGAGTGTTGTAGCGAGCGCAGTTGGGTGTTGAGGGCTGCTATCTGGGTGTCCACGGTTGCTACTATGGCGTTGCGCAGGGCCGCGAGCTGCTGGTCGATGGTCACGACAAGCGGGTTGGTGTCTGACGATTTTTCGACGAGAGCGTTGCGCTGCAGGAGCATCTCGTTATATTCGCTCACCTGTTTGGCTATGTCGCCCACAAGACCCGAGTTGGCCGGCAGGAGCTGATTGCGCGAATCCTCGGCAGTCAGATAGGTCCTCACAAACCGCGCCATCTGTATCTGGTTGTTTATGGCGAGAATTTCCGAGGCTATCTGCTGGTTTTGCGACATATACATGGATGACGCCGCGGCGATATCGGGTATGAGGTGCTCCGACTTGAACGACGATATGTCATTGTCGACATTGCCGAGCTCGCCCTCTATGACATTGAGACGTTCATTGATAAACTGTGAGGTCGAAACGGCGATTTCGTTTCGGTCTCTGATCCATGAGTCTTTGTACACATCGATGAGGGTGGCGAGCACATCGTCGGCACGCTGTATGGAGCGGTCTGATAGAGTGAGACGTATCACGCTGCTGTTCTCACCGCTCTGCGACACACCGAGATGGCTTGAATATATAGCCTGGGCTGTCTTGACGGGTATTTTGTTGACTTCGAGCTCGATTGCAGTGCCGGGAGTATAGGCCGGCGAGGGATTGACTATCACGATGCCGACGGGAGTGGCGATTGAGTCACCGAGCGAACCGGTGAAACTTTCTTCCCATTTGAGTTCGCCTTGTTTCAACTCTCTTATTGTGACCTTTTTGTCGGCGGAGATGTTTAATTCGAGGGTGGCCGAGGCGTCAGTCGGAAAGTTGACTATCTCAAGCTGTATCGGCAGACCGGTACCATAGGCCACGATATTGTGGAAGCGACCCTTGCGGAAGTAGTTGACATCGAGATTAAGGCGTCTCACCACCTCCTCCATCAGATCGCCCGAGCGCAGGTTGGTTATTTCATTTGCCACGCTTGTGCTTGACGATATGAGGCCGAGGTCGGCAAACTCCTCCATGCCGGCCGATTTGCCTTTTGAGGGCTCTTTGATCATTATCTCCGTCGCGCGTGTATACACGTCGGGTGTACGGAGTATATATATCATGGCCGCGCCCACACACACGATGAGTGACAATAATATCCAAGGCCACTTTCTGAGTGTCAGAAAGATAATGTCGACAATGGGTACCGGGGTGCTTTCGGGCGTTTTTTTTCTTCTCTGAGCTGGTGCTGTTGCGTTGTTTTCTGCCATGATATTATTTTGTCAGACTTATTACGAGTGTTGCGATGGTCACACCGAAAGATCCTACCGACATCCAGAAGGCAGGAGTGAATGGAGTCTCGCCGTTGGGCGTGGTCTGTCGTTTGAGCTTATCGTTGGGTTCGACGTATATCACATCGTTCTGTTGCAGATAGTAGACAGGCGATGCCGCAAGGGCGTCAAGGTCAATAAGATTGACACGATGCACCTTTTGCGAGCCGTCGGCCTCTTCGCGCAATACGAGTATGTCCTCACGTCGGCCATTGACTTTCAGATCGCCGGCCATAGCGATGGCATCGACGATGGTCATGTGGTCCATGTTAAACTCGATGCGTCCCGGGTTTACCACCTCTCCGAGTACTGTAATGCCGGTGTTGGCAAACTCTACCGTGACTATCGGATCTTTGACGAGGTCGCGTGTGATGAGTTCGTTTTCGATATATTCACCTACCTCATATCGTGTCATGCCGGCTATATGCAGCTTTCCGAGCACGGGAAAGTTGATGTCGCCTTCGGGGTTGACAGTATAGAGCGACACGCTGCCCGACGATGAGTTGGTTGAACCTATGGTCTTGGTGCCGGCTGTGGACGCCTGGAGCCGATTTTGGGCTTGCACGAGGTTAAAAAGTGTCGAGAGTGAAGGGTCGGGTGTATTGACCATTATCGACAGCTTGTCCTCGGGTTTGACTCTGATTTCGAGCGGGGTGAGAGGATTGACCGTCTCGCCGACTTTGGCGTCCTGAAAGTAAGTGATGTTCTTGGGTGTCGAACACGAGCATGCCAGGAGTGTTATTGTTGCGATAGGGATGAGGCGCGTTGTGATTTTCATTGGTCTATTATAGAGTGGGGGAGTTGGGGCTGCAGGCTGTCCTGGTGGAGGATATGTCTTTCAGCACGGTTTTAGGAATGATTTATGTATCTCGGCTGTGATAATGGCTCCGTTGAAGGCTTCGATTTTGATGAATACTTTCAGCTTGTCGTCCGACAGTTTTCTGACCACACCCACTTGTCCGCAAAAGTTGCCGTCGATGACGGTGACGCGGTCGTCGGTGTCAAATTCCGGAGTGTTTACGTCGGGGAAGAAGTATTCTATTGTATCGCTTGCGATATTTGAAAGCAGCATAAACATTCTCATTTCCTCGTCGGGGATGAATGACGGCCGACCTGTCGAGCGGTTGGCATAGACATAGGCTTTGGGCCACATGGCTTTCTTCACACGGCTCGCGGTGTCGGCCTGGCTGCGGAAAAACAGTATGTCGCCTAATATCCTTAGCGATTTGTCATGACGCTCCGTGGGTATTACCGGCATGAATGTCTCGGAACGTTCGATATATGTCTGTGCGGATGGTGTGTCGAGTAGTTTTGCCGCCTCATCCGGTGAGATGTCGTGACATCTCATCACATACCAGTGTAGTGTGGAGTTGTGTATACTGTCAGCCACAGTCTGATAGTGTTGCCGGTTGGCGGTGACATTTGTGTTTATTACGGATGCGTCTATATTAATGTAGGTTGTCGGAGTCTTCAGACAGGCTGAAATCGCCTCCGGCCCGAGACCGCATCTGCGGGCGGCTTTTACCCATGCGTCGGCCGACGATAGTGGCGTCAGCCCGGCTTTTAGATTAAGCATCCGGCCTATGGCATAAAGCCTTTGACTGTAGGCCTCTTCGGAGAGCGACTGTATGTAGTCGCAAAACGGTGTCCCGTGTTGCGTTTCGAATCGTTCGATTAAATCTTTCTGGTGGGGGATTAGTATGGCTGAGTGCCCTGTGTCACCGCGGGCTATATCTTTTAGGGCGTCGAGCGACAGGCCTCCGCCGTAGAAACTCAGCATAAACACGTCGCGGGCTTTTTGCAGCAGTGGCGTGTTGTCGAGCGGGCTTGACGCGATTGTCGCCACGTCGGCCGGTTCTAAGATGTGTGTTGTCGGCTCATTAACCGAGCCAGTATCCTTAAAGGCTGTTTTTATAAGCTCCCGATAGCTCTTTCCGAGCTGTTTGTTGAGCATGGCCCGCAACATCTGCTTGTAAAGCCTTGCGGTTGACGGTGCTATCTCGCGCTGAAGCATGCTGTTACCGAAACTCTGCACGAATGCCGGGGTTATATCGTTGATTGGTAGTGAATTATCCCCCCCTAAAAATATGCGTAGCGAGTTAAGCATCGAAAGATAGTTTCTTGCCGATGATTTTGATTTATCCGCCTTGACGAGTGTTTCAAGGTCTGAAATCAGTATGAAATTTCCCACTGACACAAAAATTTAAACATCTGAGTTTCCAGACAATTCTTCTTTTCCTCTTGTCTTGGAGCGATACCAAAACAAAAGTCAGACAAGAACAGGTGTTTAAAGTCCAACATTATGAATAATGATTGGAATAGGGGAGATAAAAATCCTGTGATATGACGTTCGTAAAAAGTATCTCTTTCGAAGAGATGCTTTTTCGGGCGCAAAGTTAGGCAATTTTGAATAAATATACAAATACTCGATAAATAAAAAATCAGGTAAAAAATCAGGTTATCTGTGCGGAAAAATGATTAAAACCGAGATTGTGAGGATATATGGAGTTGAAATATCGAGTGACGCTTCGCATTGTTTTATAGCAAAGCAATCCCGCATAAAGGAGCCTTGTCGGGCATCCTTTATGCGGGATTGATATGTGTCAGTTGTTGTAGACTGCTTGGCTTACATCATGCCACCCATGCCGCCCATTCCGGGTGCTGGCATTGTGGGGGCAGGGGTGTCCTCTTTCTTGTCGGCGATTACGCACGATGTGGTAAGGAACATGCCGGCGATTGAAGCAGCGTTCTCAAGAGCCACGCGGGTCACCTTGGCGGGATCGATTACGCCGGCGGCCATGAGATTCTCATATGTGTCGGTGCGGGCATTGTAGCCATAGTCGGCGTTGCCTTCCTTGACTTTCTGTACCACTACCGCACCTTCCTCGCCTGCGTTGGCTACAATCTGGCGGAGGGGTTCCTCGATAGCGCGACGGATTATCTGTATACCGGTTGTCTCGTCCTCGTTGGCACCCTTGACGTTCTCAAGCAGCTTGACGCAGCGTATATAGGCCACACCGCCACCGGGCACGATACCCTCGGCGATAGCCGCACGAGTCGCACTCAAAGCGTCGTCCACGCGGTCTTTCTTCTCCTTCATTTCCACTTCGCTGGGCGCGCCGATGTGGAGCACAGCTACGCCGCCGGCGAGTTTGGCCAGACGTTCCTGGAGTTTCTCGCGGTCATAGTCGCTGGTGGTCTGCTCGATCTGAGCCTTGATCTGAGCTACGCGGGCAGCAATATTTTCCTTGTTGCCGGCACCGTTTACGATTGTGGTGTTTTCCTTGTTGATGGTCACCTTCTCAGCACGGCCGAGCATCTCTACGGTGGCGTTGGCGAGCTGCATGCCCTTCTCTTCCGAGATTACAGTGCCGCCGGTGAGGATGGCGATGTCCTCGAGCATTTCCTTACGACGGTCGCCAAATCCGGGAGCCTTGACAGCACATACCTTGAGTGAGCCGCGCAGACGGTTGACTACGAGGGTGGCGAGAGCTTCCTGGTCTACGTCCTCCGAGATGATTACAAGTCCGCGGCCGCTCTGTGCGGTAGCTTCAAGTACGGGGAGTATGTCTTTGATGTTGGAAATCTTCTTGTCGAAAAGAAGGATGAAGGGATTTTCCATCACACACTCCATCTTTTCAGTATCGGTCACGAAGTAGGGTGAGATGTAGCCGCGGTCAAACTGCATACCCTCCACGATGTCTACTGTGGTCTCGGTGCCCTTGGCCTCATCGACGGTGATAACACCCTCTTTCTTTACCTTCTTCATGGCCTCGGCGATGAGGTGGCCTATAGCCTCGTCATTGTTGGCCGAGATGCGGGCCACATCCTCGATTTTCTTGAAGTCATCGCCTACCTCCTGGCTCTGGGCCTTGATGCCCTCAACCACGATGGCTACCGCACGGTCGATGCCGCGCTTGATGTCCATGGGGTTGGCTCCGGCAGCTACGTTCTTGAGGCCGACGTTCACGATGGCCTGAGCGAGTACGGTAGCGGTGGTGGTGCCGTCGCCGGCGTCATCGCCGGTCTTCGAGGCCACCTCCTTTACGAGCTGCGCGCCCATGTTCTGGAAGGGGTCTTCGAGCTCTACCTCGCGAGCCACGCTCACACCGTCTTTAGTGATGTGGGGTGCACCGAATTTCTTCTCGATGATTACGTTGCGGCCTTTGGGACCAAGGGTTACCTTTACGGCGTCAGCAAGAGCGTCAACACCTTTCTTGAGCTCCTCGCGGGCCTTTATGTCAAATTTTATTTCTTTTGCCATGATTGTCGTGCTTTATAATTATAATATGTAAGATATTATTTCTCGATCACTGCGAGCACATCGCTCTGACGCATGATGAGATATTTGGTGCCTTCCACCTCTACTTCGGTGCCGGCATATTTGCCGAAAAGCACTTCGTCGTCTTTCTTTACTACCATTTCCTCGTCTTTGGTGCCGTTGCCTGTAGCGATTACGGTGCCGCGCAGAGGTTTCTCCTTTGCCGAGTCGGGAATGATGATGCCGGCGGCGGTAACTTCCTCAGCGGGGGTGGGGAGGATAAGCACGCGGTCAGCTAATGGTTTGATGTTCATAACTGGTATATGATTTTAATGTTTTAATTTATGTTTTTATATGTTTTCATATGGTTGATTTAGCAAAATCCGTGCCAAACGGCGGCATTGTCAGTCGTGACTGACAACTTGTCATAACAACAATTTTGCCGGTCTTTTGGTTCTACGATACAAAATGCCAAAGGTCTCTCTGATATATAAAGACAGGAGTACGGAAAATAGATCTCAATCTTCCGTACTCCTGTCTTTTTTTATGTTTTATATGTTCAGAGTATCACTTTGACGGTCGGGCCGTTCTGGATTGATACAATATACATGCCGGGGGCGAGGCTGTAAGCCGACTCGCCGCGTCCGGCTGCAACGATGCGTCCGGCTACGTCATAGACCGATATGGCTGTCTCGGCCGTGACACCTGTCACTCTGATTGAGCCTGATGTGGCTATCACCATGGCTTGGAGAGCGTTGATGTCAGTTATGCCCGACTGGTAGTCGTCGCCGAAATATCCGTTGGCGTCAGAGAGACGCATGGCGTTGACTTTGAGTTCGCCGCCGATGGTGACGGGTGCGAGTTTCACCATACGGGTCTCGGGGTTGATGGCAATCTCACTCTTGAAAGGGAAGTCGCCTTTCTCAAGCACGCGCATGGTGCGCCATCCGGGGGTGACGTCACAATTGCGTGACTCCTGGAGCTTGAGGCGAGGGTTGCCGGTGCCGATATACTCAATGTCGAGCGCGAGGAGTTTTGACTCGCCGTCAAAGAGGGCCATGATTTTATCGCTTGTGCTGGTCATCGACGCATGGTCGGCAGATTTTCCGCCCGACACCTGTACCCAGTGGGGGTAATCGTTCTGAGAGGTCTGCACGATACCGCCGGTGGTCTCGAAAGGTGCCACTGCGTTGAATGGTGCGAATGTCAGAGGCAGAGTCTTGGCCTGCTTGCCATAGTGGGTTTCACCGCTCTGCTTGGCGGGACCGAAATCGGCGGTGCTCATCTTGATTGTGCCGGTATAGCTTTTCTCACCTGTGAGGTCGGTGAGGGTGCCTTCGGGAAATGTTATGGAATAGTCGGTGTTGACGTTAAGAGCCTCATACGAGATGGTCAGTTTCTTGCCTGTGGCAACAGGGCTGATGGTTTCCCACTGAGTGATGCCTTTGATTTCAGCCCCGCCGTTGTAGGTTACTTCTTGATTGAATGTGAGTGAGAGTGAGCCGTCGGCATAGCTTAGATTGGTATTGTCGAGTGAGCCTGCGGTCACTTCTATGGGTTTGTTGGGATCTTCCGGCACCCAGCGTTCTACGAGTATGTCGTTGACATCAAGGTATTTGCCGTTGGCGTCAAACTTGAATTTAACCGGCCCTGCCGACGTGTGGTTGTATGTGAATTTATATATACGTTTCTTATTGCCGACTGCGAATGATTCTACCTCGGCTTCATTGTCGTTGATGATTGTGTGGAGTTTGGCTGTCTTGGATGATTTTCCGTCGGGATTGCCGACCCAGATTGTGACTACGCAGGGGCCGGTCACTTCAGGTGTGGTAATGTATCCGCCGGCCGAGGTCGTTTTAAACTGTATGCAGTTGGAGGTCGCGCCGGCATCCTCTTCAGTAGCAGGGCCGTAGTCCTTGGATGAGTCAGACGAATAACAACCCGGCATGGCGATGATGCGGAGCGAGGTAGCACCTGAGCCGATAATCATGCCGTCAAAATCCTTGCTGGTGTTGGCTGCATTGATGATGTTTGTATTGGCTGCCAGATTGCCGTATTCTTTGGCATATTTTGTGGGCGTGGTTGTAAAGTCGGTGTAGAAAAGAACACCTCCGGCTGTGGTGGTGAAGTTCCATACATCGCTTGATGTGGTGCCGATGGTGTTGGTGGCATCTACGCGCCAGTAATATGTCTTGCCGACTTCTACTGTCGACGAGGCGTCCCATTCGGTTTTACTTATGCCGGTAGCTACCTGTGAGAGACTTTCAGCCGATTCGCCAAACATCACCGTATAGGTTACGTCGCCTCCATAAGTCTTGATATTATTTTCCCATGTCAGAGTCAGACCCGCGGCTACACCTGCTCGTGAGCCGCTGGCCGGAAAAGGGTTGGTCGACGGAGCCGGAGCTGCCGGGTCGCCGATGGTCTCAAATTTGACAGTGTCGGAATAGTCGGAAAACAATCCGTTGCCGTCGGTCGAGCGCATGCGCACCCAGTAAGGAGTCTTTTCGGTAAGTCCCTTGATTTCATATGAGCTGTTGCCTGCGGGCACGTTGGCTACTTCTGTGAAAGTGGTGCCGTCGTTAGAGAGCTCGATGATAAATCCGTGCTTGGAGTTGTCGTTGATATCCCAGGTGAAGGTTCCTGAAGTCTTGGTCGGGTCACCTGTGAGAGCAAACTTTACAGGTTTCTTTATATAGGGAAAAGCCTCGGTGATGCCGTTGGCGAAGTTCTCGATATTGGTGTAGCCGTTTGCAGCGATGGCCACGGCGTCGGATGCATCGTTGGGGTTGAGACCGTTCTTGATTTCCCATTCGTCGGGTATGCCGTCACCGTCGGTATCAAGAGGCTTCACACCACCCGAGAGTACTCCGGTACCCTTGTGGGGGAGCTGGGCTTCTGCTGAGATACCGTTCTCGGTGCCTATTATGCCATAGCTTGTCAGCTCGTCAATGATGTATTTGTCCACCTCGTCGCGGGCGGGAAGCACCGGGCCGACATTGTCGATTATCCACTTGTAAGCCTCCTCGGCTGTCATCATATTGTCAATGACCGGGATGGGGCGGGTGATTGAGCGGTAATTTTCCGATTTGATAATGTCATAGTCCATTTTACCGTCGGTCGTACCGTGGATGACCTCATGGATGACCGTCTTGTTGAGCGCGTCGAGTGACTCTACAGGTGTGCTACCCCAGTCGACTGTAGTCTCTTGTCCGTTTATTATCACGGGCCTGTTTCTCATCCAACCTCGGCAATCGTCAATAGGCATGAGCTTGCCGTTGAGCACACCGTCAAGGTTGTCGTCATAATAGTTGCCGGCTGCATAGATGTGGAAAGCCTCTGTGCCGCGGATAAATGGAGCGGCCGCGCTCTTCCAGGGGCCTCTCATGAAGTAATTGTTCTCGATATGGGCCCAGGATGCACTCTCGGTTTCACCCATGATGTAGCAGCCGCCGTTGCCCCAGTTGTACACCACGTTGTTGACATACTGGTTGAGGCCCTTCACCTTCGGGTTGCGGGTCTTGTTTTCGATATAGAGGTTGCGATAGATTGTCACGCCGCCGTCGGTCTGAAGGAGACCGCCGCATGAATGGCTCTGCAGACCCTGGCCTATGATGGAGTTCTGGATGGTAATATTGTATATATCACCTTTGCTGTCTGGGTTGATTGAGAAATTCTCGTCGCGCCCCCAGAGCACCGACAGGTGGTCAAATATCATGTCGTGACCGTTGGCAATACCTGCGGCATCCTTGCCGGAGTCACCGTTGGTGCCCATGCGGAAACGCATGTGGCGCACGATGAGGTTGGAAGCTCCCGAGAACGACACGCGGTTGCCATACACCTGTATGCCCTCGCCCGGAGCGGTCTGTCCGAGTATGGTGTTGTTGCCCTTGAATATAAGTGTGCTTTTGAGGTTAATGGTGCCACATACGTCAAACACCACGATTCTACCCGATTGGCTCACGGCGTCGCGCAGTGAACCGGCTCCTGAATCGTTCAGGTTGGTCACGTGATAGACTTCGGGATTGGCTACGGCACGGGCTCCGAGTGTATATTTACCAAAGCCCTCTGCGCCTGGAAATGCAAGAATCTGCTCTTGTGCTGACACTCCGGCGGGAATAGCCATAGCCGCGGCAAGCCATAACCGGATTTTTTTACTTAATTTCATATGATTACATGGTTTTAGAGATAATATCTGCCTTACGATTTAAGGTCGAGTTTTGTCGTGGGTTCATTTTCTGCGAATCTGTCAATTCACAATGACGGTGCAAAGATACGTTATAATATTTAACATTAATTGTAAATACCTGCTGTGATTAACTAATTTTAACCGAAGTTTATAATATAGCATGTTGTATATAGTTAAGATGAGTTAAATTTTCCTTGGTATTTTTGTATTCACAGAAAAATATATAATTTTGTATTTCACTTGCTACATAACGGGGCTGACTGGCTTTGACAGCGTTTTGAGGTGGTGAGTAAGCATGCAGAGTGATGATGCCCACACTCTATAATCAGAGACATCAAAAATTCAAATGGCGAAAACAACTACGCTCTCGCTGCTTAATCGAAGTACAGTAGATTAACCTTTATCGCTGCAACAGTTGCGGCGACGAGACATCACCCGATTGTCCTTTTTCCGAGACGGATCGACCCGGTGGTGCAGTTAAATCGGAAATATGGCGACAAAAGCCTCGATAATCGCCGAGATTCTTTAGAGGATAAGGTCGCGATTGGCCGTCTCTTGCCTGTCACGACACGAAAACCAACATGAGAATAAGCATGTAGAAAGCTCATTGTCTGGACGACTGGACGAGGGTTCAAACCCCTCCAGCTCCACTTTTAGCCTGGGAATCAGGTTTTTATAATGAATAGCATCCGGCTTTTGACCAGTAGAATGGTTAAGGTCGGGTGCTTTTTTTGTTTCGTGTATTATGTCTGCGTCCATGCCATAATATTCAGCCGGGATCTGATTGGATTGTATCAAATCCCGGCTGAATATTATGGAGATAGTCTTGGTGTGCCTGGCTGATTACATCATGAGCGGGGCGAGGTATTTGGAGAGGAAGTAACCGCCGCCGATGAGCCATATGAAGAGGATACCGGCGAGGATAAATGGTTTGGCTCCCGCCTTCTTGAACTTGTCAAAACTTGTCTCGGCTCCGAGAGCCACCATAGCCATTGTCAGCAAGAAGGTGTCGATATAGTTTATGAGGTCAATGCCCATAGCCGGAATACCCATCGGGGTGCTAAGGCTGTTGAGGTATACAGAAAGGGAATTGATGCCGATTACGAGCAGAAACCCGAATGCAAACCACGGCACAGCCACTTTGCCCTTTTCGCCTGTCGAATCGGAGCACCCGCGGCGTGTGCGTCGGACAGCCCAGACACCGAGTATGAGCAGCACTGGTACGAGCATCATAACGCGTATCATTTTGACAATCACTGTTGTCGATGCTATCTGGTCGCCAAGAGCGTTGCCAGCTCCCACGGCATGAGCCACCTCATGGAGTGTGGCACCGCTGAATATACCCATCTCGGTGGGTGAGAGCTGCATGAGGCCGGAGCGATAGGCTACGGGATAGAGAAACATGGCTACGGTGCCGAATATCACTACAGTGGCTACGGCTACGGCGGTCTTGTAGGGCTGTGAGCGTATGGTGGCTTCGGTGCCGAGCACTGCGGCCGCTCCGCAGATGCCGCTGCCTACCGAGGTGAGCAGTGCCGTCTCGGGGTCCATCTTGAGGAGTTTGCCTATATAATATCCGCCGATGATTGTGACTGTGACTATGATTACGTCAACTGCCACTCCGGCTATGCCTACGGCGGCTATGTCCTGAAATGTGAGTCGGAAGCCGTATAGGATAATGCCGATACGGAGCAGACGCTTGGCGCAGAACTGTATTCCGGGCACCCATGTGTCAGGCAGGTGCATTCGCAACATGTTGGCATATATCATACCAAGTATGATGCCTATAATCAGTGGACTGATGGACAGTGCGGTGAATATGTGCGCGCTGCCGATGTAGAATGCCGCGCATGAGAACAGTGCTATGAGCAGCACTCCATGAAGCATGTTTCCGCGTTTCTGAGAGAACATAACAGTGGAGAATGAATGTTTTTTTATGTTGTTAATTTGTTAATAAAACACAATCCATTCACGGAATGTTTTCTCTCCACGGCGGTTTATGGATGTTTTTTCTTCCGCTCAAACGGGTCATCTTGTGTCCACGCTCTGTCTTTGAGAGTGTAGATGTAGTTTTTATCCTCAAAAGTCTTGTCGTCAATAGGGCGGAATGTTGGGGCGTCGATGTCGTGGAGACGTTTGCTTCCGTAATACACGTTGCGGTTGTCAGTGGCGATGTGGCCGTGGAAATAAAATTTTGCCATGGAGACGTCGAGCGAGTCTTTCAACATCTGTTTGCCGTTGTGTATCAACATGTCGTTGATGATGCATTTGTCCAATCCGACCTCTTCAAACCTCACCACGTCGATTCCTTGTAATATTACAGAATCATTATATATTATGTTGCAGCCGTTACGCAGATAGCGGCATCCCGAGTTGATAGTGTCGAGCGGAGAGCGCAACGAGTCGGTCGTGGTCAAAGTCCATCTCTGTTGCGGGTGGTCATATACGGAAGTATAGAGAAAATCTTTGTCGACATACCAGTCAGACCGGCCTATTTGTTCAAAACTGTTTCTGTCGACGTCAAGACGCCTTTCGTCAAGATATACATAGTCCTTGTCACGTATGTAGTTGTGGTTAAAAAATCCTTTGACAAAATATTCTGCCGATTCGGGGTCGATATCTGCGGAGGATGGGCGCATGGCGTTGGAGTAGCCATCATATACATAGATGTGCCTCTTGTCTTTGGGGAGTCCGCTCGGGTCGACGTGAAATGTCGCTACGTCAGCCCCCTCAAGCACTTCGTCACCGTGCCATATGTGTGATGCATCCTTGGCCCATGAGTGGGAGAGAACGGTAAATGTGTTGAGGTCGACGTCGTGAAGATAGCCGAAATGTCCGTGAGTTATAAGCGTCAGCGGATGGTCGACCGAGATGTAGTAGACTCCACGGATATTTTTGTAATAGGAGTTGTAGGCCGGGTCAATCTTTGTTCCGCGCGGTATCGGGAATCCGAAAAGCAGAAACATCACAATCCATCCGCCATACCACAAGGCTACGGCTATGGCAAGATAGCGGAGTATCTTGTGGGTGCGGGTGTAGAAATTAGGTTTCATGGCTGAGAGGGGTTGTTTCATGATGATACTTTTTTAGCGGGTGTCTAATAACAAATGTTAAGCCAAAGTGGGTGTGTTTTAATTTATTATTAAACCCTCTAAGATGTCATATATGACATGTCAGGAGCAAATGTAATTAAAATAATCCAATAGTGCAAGATTGCAGGCCTGGGCCGGGACCTACGGTGTCAATCTTCTTCTGAATGCATAAAGCCGGATGCCGACTTACCCGTTATGAAGGGTTGAGTCTGACATCCGGCTTTTCGGATTGCGGTTATGTGTGTCTTTGGGGGATGCCCGGTGTTCAGCGGTTGATGTATTTCTTACCCTTGGTTATTATGACACCCTTGTAGTCGGCTGAGACTTTTTGTCCGAGCAGATTGTAGCGGTCAGTGTCGGTGTCATCGGAGATTGACGGAGCGGTAATCTCACTGATGGCGGTTGAGGACTGAACCAGTGATACTGACTGTCCGGCAACGGTCGGGATATCATAGAGATATGTGTCGGGAAGTTTTGTCTCGGGGATTTTGCTAGGATTGACCACTATCGGTTCGGGCATGACGTAGGGACGGGTAATGTCGTTGGAGTTTTCGCCTTCGGCCAGAGCGAGCGGGGTGCCGTCGGCCATTTTCAGGGGAGAGTTGGAGCGTATGCGCAGATTGCCGCCTATTGTCGAGAGGATTGTAACCTTGTCGACATTGCCGTCGGCCCATGAGAGATCGGTGATTTCAAAGCCTCCTCGTGCCCGCAGACCTGTGACAGAGCCTTTGGCCCACTTGGCGGGGAGAGCCGGCAGGAGGTGGATAAATCCGGCGTGGGATTGCAGCAGCATTTCGGCTATGCCGGCGCAGCATCCGAAGTTGCCGTCAATCTGAAAGGGTGCGTGGGCGTCAAACATGTTGGCATACGTTCCGCCGTTGGGGTCTGACATGGTGATGTCGGGCGACACGAGGCGCAGTTGGTTTCGTATGATCGAGAGTGCGTGGTCGCCGTCGAGCATACGGGCCCAGAGACACACTTTCCATCCCATCGACCATCCGCGGGCAGCGTCACCGCGGCCTATGAGCGACTTTAGTGCGGCCTGATAGATGGTGGGGTTGCCGTAGGGCGACACCTGGTTGCCGGGATATGCGCCCCAGAGATGAGAGATATGGCGGTGGGATGTCGACTCGCGGTCCCAGTCTTCCTGCCATTCCTGTACTTGTCCGTATTTTCCCACTTTGTAGGGGGTGATGCGGGCTTTGAGGGCATCGAGTTCGGTTGCAAAGTCAAGGTCTTTGCCAAGTATGCGGGCGGCTTCGGCAGTGTTTTTCAACACGTCATAGACCATCTGGTTGTCCATTGCCACGCCTCCGAAGAGCGAGCAGTTCATGGTCTTGCCTTCGGCGGTGGTGTAGGAACCGAGTCCGGGATGATTTTCGGGCGAGTTGGACGGGCACACCACCATATAGCCTGTGGTCGGGTCTTTGACGAGGAAGTCCTGGAAGAACTGGGAGCATCCTTTGAGCATTGGGTATACGTCGGCCAGATAAGCCTTGTCGCCCGAGAAAAGATACTTTTCCCACAAGTGTGAGCAGAACCACGCGTTGCATGTGGGCCATACGCCTACCGGACCGTTGTCGACCGCACCTGTGGTGCGCCACAGGTCGGTGTTGTGATGGAGCACCCATCCGCGGGCACCGTACATCTTGGAGGCGGTCTCGGCACCTGTCACCGACACGTCTCTTACCATCTCGACAAACGGGTCGTGACACTCTGAGAGGTTGGTCACCTCGGCGGGCCAGTAGTTCATCTCGACGTTGATGTTGGCGGTGTATTTGGAGTCCCAGGCGGGATACTGGCGGGCGTTGGGGTTCCATATGCCCTGAAGATTGGCCGGCTGGGAGCCGGGCTGAGAGGAGCTTATGAGCAGATAGCGGCCAAACTGGAAATAGTTGGACACCAGGCCCGGGTCGTTGCTGTCGGCATAGAACTCTTTGATGCGTCGCTCGGTGTCCTTGACCTCTTGGTCGGGATTATTGCCGAGGTCGAGGCTCACGCGGCCAAACTGACGGCTGTATTTGGCGGTGTGGTCGGCGAGGGTAGTGGCATAGTCCTTGTTTTTGGCAAGATAGGTATCGATATATTCCCTGGCCTTGGCTTTGGCATCGGCCGAGATGTCATTGTAGCTGACAAAGTTGGTGGCCGACGAGATAATGATGGTGGCACTCGTGGCGTTGCTTACCTCAATGGATGGAGCCGACCCGTTGGCGGCAACGAGCCCCTGCTGGATTACTGGACGGGTGGTGGAGGCTGTCTGTGTGCCGCCGTCGTTTATGACTTTGATGAAGGTGTAACAGTTGAGCTTGTTGTCCACATTCTCGCTTTGGGTCTTGGCCGGAACGAGCGAGGCCATTATCATGCCGTCGGGGGTGATTTTATATTCTCCGAGTTTGGCCATATTGGTCTTTATGGGAGCGGCGAAGCATACGTTGAAGTCGAGACGGCCGGGCTGAGAGGCCTCGATACGCATCACGGTCACATTATCGTCAAACGAGGTGAAGACCTCGCGTGTGTATGTCACACCGTTGACTATATATGACGTGGTAGCTACGGCATTGGAGAGGTCGAGGTCACGCACATAGGCCTGGGCGTCGCGGGCGTCGACAGTGGCTCCGGCTTCATTGTCGTTATAGCGGTGACCGGGAAAACCGATGAGCACACAGCCGACGGCCTGATATTGCGCACCGTGTGAGGCTTGTGACATCCAGTTGGGAATGGCGAGTTTCTGGGCCGACACATAGTCTTTGGCAAAGATGTAGTCCTGCACCTGCTTGAGTACGGAACGGGCGTTGGCGTTAAGGTTGGTGTTGGGCGACTGTCCCCAGAAAGTGTCTTCGTTGAGCTGGAGTGTGTCAACGGCCACACTGCCGCTCACCATGGCTCCGAGACGACCGTTGCCGAGGGGTAGGGCCTCCTCCCAGTAGGCTGCCGGACGGTTGTACCACAGGCGGTTTTTGCTGTCGAGCACCGGAGGCGGCACCGGACGTGAGGCCGAGGTGGTGAATGTGGTGATGCTCGGGGCGGCACACACGTTGCCTGCTATGTCGGAGAACGAGTTGGCCGGGACAGTGAATGTGTAGGAGGCTGACAGGTCGAGGTTGTCAAACCCATATGTCACGCGTGTGTTGTTGATGACCGGCAGTATCTTCTGCGAAGCTTTTGTGGCATTGTTTGTCAGCACGCCAGCGGCATTGCCGACAGCCTTGACGCTCTCGTTGAACAGCAGTGCGATCTTGCCTGATGGCACAACATCGGTCTCTCCGTCGGCAGGAACTATGCGTTCGAGCACCGGAGCCTGAAAGTCGTCGGCTATAATGTTGAGATATTTGAGATTATAGTTACTGGTTTTGGTGGCCGACTGTATGAGCATGCGCACGATGAGGCTCTCTTTGTTGTCCGCTTCTAGAGTATAGACAGCGTCTTCATATTTGTTCCAATGGCTTGCGGCCGTATAGTCCTGAAGGCGTGTCCAGGTGGTGCCTCCGTCGACTGAGTAGACCACTCCAAACCGTGTTGAGGAGCTGGAGCCATCGCCGATGGAGAAGTTGAGTTTCACGTTGGAGAGGGCCGTCGTGGGCATCGATACCTCGAAATACTGGTCGTGCTTTGTAGCGTCGGCGTAATCGTCAGGAGATGTAAAACGTGTGATTGAAGCTGTGTTGAGACGCAGCAGATAGTTGGGTGTAGAGCCGCTTGAGGTGAGTTGCCATTTGCCGTCGCTTGTGTGGAGTGTCACTTTGCAGTCGTCGGGTGTCAGGGCACAGGAGTTTGGAAGGAAGCAAGGGTGCATGTCGCTCCATTTTTGGTTGGCCGATGCGGCCCATCCCGAGTTGTCGGGAGTGTAGGTTACGGTGCTGCCGTTTTTGACTTCGTCATAGCCTGTGGTAAATTCCCAGTGGGCCACGGTGGTCTGCTCGGCAGCCATGGCGACGAGCGAGCCTAAGGCAGTTGCGGCAGCGAGTAATAGCCGCCTTGCCTGACCGCTTTTTGACATTGTGTCGGTCTGTGTCATTTTCATTATACAGTTAGAATTAAGGTTATTTTTCCGACTGCAAAATTATTGCAGACCGATTCGGATGGTACGGAAAAAACGGTCAAACATGGTGAAAAAAGCGTCAAAAGTAGGTGAAACGGCGTTTTTTTCTTACTTTTGGGGTGAAATCAGTGTGATGTATGCCATGAAAAACTGTCTGTCAGCCATAATCGCTTTTTTGCTGTCGTGCGTGATGCCGATGTCAGCCAGAGTGCGGGAGCCGGAGCGTGTGACGCACTATGACACCCTCGACGGATTGTCGAGCACGAGTGTCGGGTGGGGCTTGCAGGACGGCAACGGCCTGTTGTGGTTTGCCACATGGAACGGGCTCAACTGTTATGACGGATATGATTTCCATCGCGTGCAGATACGTCCTGGCGACCGCGTGTCGATAAGCACTAACCGTATACGCGACATACTCCTGTCGGACGATGGCAACATATTGTGCCGCACCGACGAGGATATCTATGAGTATGACCTTGGCACATATTCTTTCAAAGACATCACGCCTGAACGAAAAGACTCGCTTAGAGGACGTATGGGACGGCCATGGCGTGGATTTTATGACCGTCAGGGCAATTTCTGGTCGGGCAATCATCAGGGGCTTAACAAACGGTATACGCTGCGTCATCCGGCGTCGATACTTGCCGGGACCGCTGACAGACATCCGCGTGCCTTGATGCTCGACCGCGACAGTGTGTTGTGGGTGGGCACGCGGACTGACAGGTGTGTACGTAGGTATGATTGCACCGGTATTCTTGTCGACAGCATGCATCTCGCCACAGCTCCCTATTGCATATTTCAGACCTCGGCAGGTGACGTGTGGATAGGAGGTAAACCCGGGTCTCTCATGAAATATGGAGGTGAGAGTGTGACCGACGATGCCGTATATGATATAAAGGAGGACCGCCGAGGCCGCCTGTGGGTGGCGACGTATGGTGACGGAGTGAAGTGTATCGACAATCCGCGTGCCGGCAGGCCGTCGGTCTCTACTTCGCTCGGCGGACACAGGGTACGCCGGCTGCTCATAACGCCGTCCGACCGTCTGATAGCCGCGACAACCGATGGACTATTGATAGGAAGTATCGCCACGGATGACAGCCGCGAGGTGAAACTGCGTCGCATAAGTCGCGACGGCAGTGTGGCCGGGAGCCTGTGTAGTAATGCCACTATGAGTCTGGCGCAGGACAGCCGTGGGCGTGTGTATGTGGCTACCGAGAGCTCGGGGATTGATGTCATAGATGAGGACGTGCTCTTTTCTGACAGCCCCGAGTTCACGCATGTCAATACGTCGGGCTCTTCGTTGACAAGCGATATCGTCAACGCCATGACTCTTCACAGCGACTCGCTGCTGATGATAGCGGGGAGTGACAATGTGATGGCCTATAACCCTGTCACGGGGCGTACTCAGACTCTCAGCCGCACATTCTGGGGTGACAGTTGCCGTTTTGCCGAGACCACTCCTTTGTGCCTGCCCGACGGGACGTGGGTGTTCGGGGCCGGAGAGGGTGCTTATGTAGCCACAGCCGAGAGCATTTACGGGCGTGACTATGTGCCGCCTGTAGTGTTTACATCATATCTTGTCAACGGAGAGTCGGAGTGTTTTGCCCCCACGCCGGGCGGGATGATTGAAATCCCTGCCGGACACCGCAACATGACTGTGAGCTTCGCGGCAATCGACTATACCGACAACCGAGATATACTTTACCGCACGCGTCTTGACGGCTCGCCGTGGACCGGGGCCGACCGCACGCGCAGCGTGACCCTGTTCAACATGTCGGCCGGCACGCACAGACTCGAGGTGCAGTCGACCGACCGTTACGGACGTTGGGTCGATAATGTGGCCGAGCTGAAGATTGATGTACCATATTATTGGTATGAGACTATATGGGCGCGCTTGTTGTTTGCGGTCATGGGTGTTGGTTTCGTGACGGCGGTCGTGTATACTTTGTTTTATATAAGGAATGTCAATCGTCACCGTCGCGAACTGCTTGATAAATATATGGCTTTGCTGAAGGAGCGCGATGCAGTCTCGACTGAGAGGACAGTTGTGGCTGAGGAGGCTGACGGAGAGTATGAGATGCCTCCGCTAAATCCTGATCAAAAGCCGGAAGACACGGCTTTTCTCAACAGGGTGAGAAAATATATCGAGGAAAATCTTGATAATCCGGAGGCCAATGTGGACGATATGGCTGTGGCTGCTGCGGCAAGCCGCTCAACGCTCAACCGTCATCTGCGCGCTCAGCTCGGCATAACGGCGGCCCAGCTACTCATTGAGGCGCGTATGCAGCGTGCACGGCAGTTGCTTGGCGACGGCCGGACGGTGGCAGAGGTGGCGGATATGTGCGGATATGCCGATGTGCATTACTTTCAGCGGGTGTTCAAGAAGAAGTTCGGAGTCAATCCAGGTGTTTTCGGGCGAGGCTGAGCATAGGCGCGTGTCTGAGACAAAGGATTCGCCAATAGGGCTTCGGGAAGGTCCGGGGTTGTGAGGGTGGGGATTTTTTTGTAACTTTGCGGCGAAATTTATGAAAAACAAACATTCGCATGCTTACTATGAGGCCTTAGGGCCGGCGTGCGATTAATCATTATTTTATGAGTTATAATCTTTTGAAAGGTAAGCGCGGCGTGATATTCGGCGCGCTCAACGACAAGAGTATCGCCTGGAAGGTAGCCGAGAAGGCTGTGGAAGAGGGCGCAATCATCACTCTCAGCAACACCCCTGTGGCTGTGCGCATGGGTGATGTGTCGAAGCTCGGCGAGAAACTTAATGCCGAGGTAATCCCTGCAGATGCTACCAATGTCGATGACCTCGAAATGGTATTTGAGAAGTCGATGGAGGTACTTGGCGGCAAAATCGACTTTGTGCTCCACTCAATCGGCATGTCGCCCAACGTAAGAAAAAAACGTCTCTATGATGATATAGACTACGACCTGCTCAACAAGACTCTCGATATTTCGGCTGTTTCGTTCCACAAGATGATCCAGGCCGCCAAGAAGCTCGATGCCATCGCCGAATATGGCAGCATCGTGGCTCTGAGCTATATCGCAGCGCAGCGCACCATGTTTGGTTACAATGACATGGCCGATGCCAAGGCTCTGCTTGAGTCAATTGCCCGCAGCTTTGGTTACATCTACGGCCGCGAGAAGCACGTGCGTATCAATACTATCTCTCAGTCGCCCACTCCCACCACTGCCGGCAGCGGTGTCAAGGGTATGGATTCGCTCATGGACTTTGCCAACCGTATGTCGCCTCTGGGCAATGCCACTGCAGATGAGTGTGCTGACTATTGCATCATGATGTTCTCTGACCTTACACGTAAGGTGACCATGCAGAATCTCTTCCACGACGGTGGTTTCTCCAGCATGGGTATGAGCCTCCGCGCCATGGACCAGTATGAGAAGAGTTTCGACCAGTATCGCAACTCGGACGGTACGATACAGTATGGCTAATTGAAGTTTAGAGTTTAAAGTTTAGAGTTTAAAGTTTAGGGTTTGGAAAGTCGGCAGTGACTTTTCAGACCCTAAATTTTTGTCGATGCTCTAATAAATTGTAGCCAAGAGGTCGGCTACGGCTACGGCTGGAGTGGGGTTGCGCTCGAGACATTTGATGAAGAGCGAACCGATGATGGCTCCCGAGGAGTTGGCACATGCGTCGGCCATGGTGGAGGGGGTGGAGATGCCAAAACCTATCAGGCGTGGATGGTTCAGCTTCATAGAGGCTATGCGCCGGAAGTAGGCGGTCTGTTCGTCGGTGAAGCGGTCTTTGGTGCCGGTGGTGGAAGCTGTCGAAACCATGTAGATGAATCCCGAGCAGTGCTCGTCGATGAGGTGTATTCGTTCGGACGATGTTTCGGGTGTGATGAGCATGATGAGGTCGATGCCATATTTCTCGCAAAGCGGTTTGTATTCGCGCATGTATTCGGCAAACGGCAAGTCAGGGATGATTATGGCGTCGATGCCTGTCTCGCGGCAGCGGGCAAAGATACGCTCGATGCCGTAGCGGAGCATGGGGTTGAGATAGCCCATGAGCACGAATGGCATGTCTTTGACTTCTTTGCGGGCTTCGGCCACCTGATCAAACAGTAGTGAGAGACTCATGCCGTTGTCAAGGGCTATGGAGGAGCTGTGCTGTATGACAGTGCCGTCGGCCATGGGATCGGAGAAGGGCACTCCTATTTCTACCATGTCGATGCCACGGCGGTCGAGTTCACGTATGATTTCGACGGTGGAGTCGAGGCGAGGGAAGCCGGCGGTGAGAAATACAGAGAGTATGTCGGAGGATTTACGTGAGAAGAGTGATTGAAGACGATTCATTTTAGCGTTTTTTTAGAGATTAGAGTCGTTTAGCCGGTTGATGAATGAGGCTGCAAGCTGAGGATTTTTTGAGCCGGGCATAGTCTCGAAACGGCTGTTGATGTCTACGCCGGCCATGAGGGGCAGTGCGGACATGGCTTTGACGACGGCTTCGGCATCATCCGGACCTATGCCTCCACTCAGCAGAAACGTGGTGGAGAGTGGATAGCTGTTGAGCAGACTCCAGTCAAATTTGCGCCCCGAGCCGCCGTGATTGGCTGTGAGGGTGTCGAGCACGAGCATGTCGACAGTTCCTTCATATGGTTTGACGTCTGCCCAGGCGATGTCTTTGTTTACACCGATGGCTTTCATGACACGGAGTCCTGCCCGACGGAGTTCGCGACATGTGTCGGGTGTCTCTTTGCCATGGAGCTGGATGGTGTCGAGGCCGTAACGCGAGGCGGTGTGAAGGATGTGGTCCACGGGGGCGTCGACAAAGACTCCGACGCGGCTTATATCGGCAGGCAGGGCGTTGACTACCGATGGAAGTAGGGCACAGGCGTTGCGCGGGGATGGTGCATAGAATATGAAGCCCATCATGGAGGGGCGCAGAAGGGCTATCTGCCGTATGCTGTCAGGGTCGGAAAGACCGCAAATCTTGATTTCCATAATTCCGGGGGATACAAAAAGGGGATACAAAAGTTTCAAAAGGACAGAAGAAACATAAGTTTTTAATTTTTTACTTACTTACTTACTTACTTACTTACTTACTTACTTATCTTAATGAGTTTGGTCGTGTCCTTAATTATTCATAGATTGGTGTGGGGTGGGTTTAAAAAATCGCTTAAGGCACGGCCCGGGTCGGTGTGGCGCATGAAGGTTTCGCCTATGAGGAAGCCTCGGTAGCCAGCATCGCGGAGACGGTTGACTTCATCAATTGAGGTGAGTCCGCTTTCGGCTATTTTGACTACGTTGTCGGGCAACATGCGGGCGAGTGTCAGCGACAGGCCGGGGTCGGTGTGAAATGTGGATAGGTTGCGGTTGTTGATGCCTACCATGTCGACTGCCGGATAGAAGCGGGCCATCTCTTCGGCCGAATGTAACTCGATGAGGACTTCGAGGTTCATGCTGTGGGCATAGTCGGTGAGACGGGTTATCTCGTCGAGCGAGAGTGCTGCCGCGATGAGCAGGATGGCGTCGGCTCCGTGACCGGCGGCTTCGGCTATCTGAAATTCACTTATTATAAAGTCTTTGCGCAGAAGCGGGATGTCGGTCAGAGTGCGGGCTACAGCGAGGTCGGTGAGCGCGCCTCCGAAGTAGGGTGTGTCGGTCAGTATCGAGCATGCCGAGGCTCCGGCCCGGGTATAGGATGGTATCACTTCGCTGACCATAGCCATGGGGTGAATATCGCCTTTGGATGGGGAGCGGCGTTTGAATTCGGCTATTATGCCTGTCGGGCTCTGGGTGAGTGCGCGGCTCATGGAGCGGTGCGTTCGGTCGGGAGCTGTAGCCGGGACTGTGTGGCGGGCCATGGCTTCGACTTCGCGTCGTTTGTTATCGACTATATGTCGGAGTATGTCAGTCATTAGAGTAATGTTAAGAGTTGATTTCGACAAATCGGCGGAAGGCACCGAGTGCAGCACCTGAATGAATTGATTCGCGGGCTTGACGGATGGCTTCGTCAATGGAGACTTCAGGCTCGAGTGTGTGTATGGCAAAGGCCGAGTTGGCCACAACACAGTCGGTCTGTGGCTTGGAGCCCTTGCCGGCGAGCACATTGTCGAAGATTACAGCCGACTCGTCCACAGTGTCACCTCCGTAGAGCGATGCTTGTGAGGCGGTGTCAAATCCGAGTTGGGCCGGAGTGTAGAGCCGTTCGCCCTCGGATGAAGACACCTTGAAGGGGGATGTCAGCGAGATTTCATCGTATCCGTCGAGCGAGTGTACGACAGTACAGTCGATGCCCTCCTGCTGGGCTATGTAATTGTAGAGGCGGAGGAGCTTGAGGTTATAGACTCCGAGCAACTGATATTTGGGCATGAACGGATTGACAAGCGGGCCGAGCATGTTGAAGAACGTGCGTACTCCAAGAGCCTTTCGCACCGGTCCCACGCTCTTGAGTGCCGGGCTGAAAAACGGAGCGTGGAGATAACATACACCGCTGTCGGTGAGCGAGCGGTGGAGACGGTCGAGGTCGGCAGTGAATCTGACGCCATGCTGCTCGAGCACGTTGGAAGCTCCCGAGATGGAGCTCGCGCCATAGTTGCCATGTTTCACCACCTTGCGCCCTGTGCCGGCCACCACGAAGCATGAGGCGGTGGAGATGTTGAACGTGTTTTTGCCGTCGCCGCCCGTGCCTACGATGTCAATTGCCTTGATGTCGCCGAAATCGACGGGATTGCGTCGTTCGAGTATGGCGTCGCGAAAACCTGTCAGTTCGTCGAGCGTGATGGAGCGCATCAGATAGACGGTCATGAAAGCCGACAGTTGCGAGTCGTTATATTTGCCGTCGGCGATGTTGAGCAGCACTCGGTGAGACTCATCGCGCGAGAGACTCTTGTGCTCAAACATTTTATATAGGAGTGATTTCATATGTTTATTCAGTGTTGAGCGGTTAAATGGACTATCAGTGTCTGAGCCAGTTGGAAATCAGCTCTATGCCCTGAGGCGTGAGGATTGACTCGGGGTGAAACTGGACCCCGCGTATATCGAGCGAGCGATGTCGTATGGCCATTATTTCGCCGTCGGGACTGACCGCTGTGACCTCGAGACAGTCGGGAAGCCCCTCACGGTCGATGACCCATGAGTGATAGCGGCCCACCTCGATCATGGCGGGGAGACCGTCGAATATATAGTCGGGACATGTGACCGTGATGTCGGAGCGGATGCCGTGATACACGTGTGAGAGATTGCGGAGACGTGCGCCGAAACGTTGGCCTATGGCCTGATGGCCGAGACAGATGCCGAGGATGGGCTTGGACTCGGCATAACGTTCGAGCAGAGCCGGGAGGATGCCTGCCTCGGAAGGGATGCCGGGGCCCGGAGATATGATGATTTTGTCAAAGTCCTCTATCTCGTCGAGCGTGATGCAGTCGTTGCGTCGCACAATCGGTTCAATGCCGAGCGAGCGGACGGCATGCACTATATTATAGGTGAAAGAATCGTAATTGTCGAGTATGAGCAGTTTCATGATTTTGACCTGTTAGAGCTGTTACAACTGAATTATGCGCCGAAACTCTCGGCATAGTTAAGGGCGCGTGTAAGAGCCCCGAGTTTGTTGTTGGTTTCCTGGAGCTCGTTTTCCGGCACTGAGCGAGCCACCACACCTGCACCTGCCTGGAAGTAGAGATTATTGTCGTGGCTCAGGAACGAGCGGATGGTGATGGCCTGGTTGAGATTGCCGTCAAATCCGATGTAGCCTATACATCCGCCATAGGTCATGCGCGAGTGAGGCTCGATGTCGTCAATCAGTTGCATGGCTCTCACCTTGGGCGCGCCGCTGAGAGTCCCGGCCGGAAAAGTGTCGGCAAAGAGGCGATAGACATCGGCATCGTCGGGCAGTTCGGCCTTTACGCGCGATACCATGTGGATGACGTGGGAGTAATATTGGATCTGACGCAGGAAGTCGATGCTTACCTTGCCTCCGCTCCGGCTCAGGTCGTTGCGGGCAAGGTCGACGAGCATGATGTGTTCGGCGTTTTCCTTCTCGTCTTCAAGCAAAGCGCGGGCCAGCTCATGGTCGCGTGCGTCATCGCCGGTGCGTCTGAACGTGCCGGCTATAGGGTCGATGTAGGCTGTGCCGCCATCCACTCTGAGATGGGTTTCAGGCGATGAACCGAAGATGCGGAAGTCGCTGAAATCGAAATAGAACAGGTAGGGTGACGGATTGACGCAACGCAGGGCACGGTAGACGTTGAACTCGTCGCCCTTGAACCGCTGGGCGAAGCGTCGCGAGAGAACTATCTGGAACACATCGCCACGGAGAGCGTGAGCGACTCCGCGTCGCACCATGTCCATGTACTGACCGTCGGTGACTGTTGATGTAGGCGAGGAGATGAGTGAGAATGAGTATTGTGCCACGTTGTTGTTGTGAATCACGCTTACAATCTCGTCGATGGCCGAGGTGGTGCCGGGCAGTGCGTGTTCATAGACCGTCATCTGGTTTTTGTAATGGTTGACCTTTATGATGAAGCGGTAGAGGATATATTTCATGTCGGGCACGGATGCGAAACAGGCCTCTTTGGGCTGAATGTCGACACGCTCGAAGTAACGCACGGCGTCATAGGCCGTGTAGCCGAAGAGACCGCTCGCGCTGCTGTCAGAATCACCTTCGACAGAGTAGGAGGAGATGTACTTTTTCAGTTCGTCCACCACGTCGATATCATTGGTGACGGGGATTATGGTGTCGGTAGAGTCGGGATAGGAGAGTGTTATCACGCCATTGTTGACCATGAAGCCTCCGATGGGATCTACGCCGATGAAGCTGACAGAGTTTTGCGAAGTGTGATAGTCGGAACTTTCGAGAAGAGCCGACTGAGGATAGAGGTCGCGAATCTTGAGATATATGCCCACGGGGGTCTCGAGGTCGGCCGGAATGACGTGTGAGTTTATGAAGAGTGTATGTGGCATTGTTGTTTGCAAAGTTTAGGGGTTGATAAATTTCATGTAGGTCTGCATGTCCTTGTCGCCACGTCCGGAGAGGTTGAGCACCACTGTGTCGTCGGGCGAGAATCTCATGATGTCGAGCACACCGAGCGCGTGTGACGACTCCAGGGCCGGGATAATACCCTCGGTGCGTGTGAGGCGCATGGCCGCGTCAAGAGCCTGTGAGTCGGTGATGGCCACGACCTCGCTGCGGCCCGATGAGGCGAGATAGGAGTGGAGAGGTCCGACGCCGGGATAGTCGAGACCGGCCGAGATGGAGTAGGGCTCTATAATCTGACCGTCGTCGGTCTGCATCACCATAGTGCGTGAGCCGTGTATGATGCCCTCGCTGCCCACCTGCATGGTGGCTGCGGTCATGTCGGTGTCCACTCCAAGTCCGGCCGCCTCGGCTGCTATCAGACGCACGGAGGGCTCGTGGATGAAGTGATAGAAGGCTCCGGCCGCATTGCTGCCTCCGCCGATGCAGGCTATTACGCAGTCGGGGAGCTCGGAGCCGGTCTGCGACAGTAGCTGGGCGCGAATCTCACGCGATATGACCGACTGGAAATAGGCCACCATCTCGGGATAGGGGTGAGGTCCGACAGTGGAGCCTATGACGTAGAAGCTGTCGGGGTTGCAGCACCAGTAGCGTATGGCCTCGTTGGTAGCGTCCTTGAGTGTGCGGTTGCCGCTTTGGACGGCCTCGACACGTGCACCGAGCATGAGCATACGGTCGACGTTGGGTTTCTGACGCGCCACGTCGGTGGCACCCATGAACACTATGCATTCCATCCCCATGAGAGCACAGGCGGTGGCGGTGGCTACGCCATGCTGTCCGGCTCCTGTCTCGGCGATGATGCGGGTCTTGCCCATGCGCTTGGCAAGGAGGACAGAGGCCAGAGCGTTGTTGATCTTATGGGCTCCGGTGTGGTTGAGGTCTTCGCGTTTGAGATAGATGTTGGTGCCGTAATGTGCACTCAGACGATCGGCCCGGTAAAGCGGAGAGGGGCGTCCCACGTAGTCGCGGAGCAGGGTGTCGAGCTCGCGGTTGAAGTCGTCGTCGGCCGCATAACGGTAGAAGGCTTCGCGGAGCCGCTCGATGTTGCCGTGAAGTATCTCGGGGATGTAGGCTCCGCCGAAGTGTCCGTAGTAGCCCTCGTCGTCGACAGGGAGAATGGAGTGAAACTGTTTCATATGATGAGTGTATTTTTTTTGTTGTCGTCGGGATGATTGTAAACAAAAACAAGGAGGCCACCGATATAACTCGATGGCCTCCTTGGTATGGGTTGGTGTGTTATTTTTATTGTATGCCCGTAATTGGAAAAATCAGTCACAGGCAACTGCCATCGATATGTCTACCGATGCGCCACCAATAATTCTGATTGTTGAGCATATTTCTCATAATTTCTTGTTTTCGTGGCAAAATTATGTCAAATTATCGTAACTGCCAAATGTTTTTGAAATATTTTTTATCGAAGCGGAGTGAAACGCCTGTGACAACGGTCATTGCGGACTATTTGCCGTGGCTGTTGATAATCCTGTTGATAGCCTGGACTGTCGGGTTGACAGCCACGATTTTGCCTGAGGGGTTGAGGAGATAGGACGAGTATCCACCCTCGGGATGATAGCCCGGCGATATGCCTCGGGCCTTGATGTCGGCGATGTGAAACTGGGTGAGCGAGTCGAGACCGTCGCGACGCACTATCTCGTCAAAGAGTCGGCGGTTGTCGTCGGTGTTGACCGAGAGCAGTCGGAGGTCGGGACGCTTGTGGGCGCGGAAGTAACGGTCATATTCGCCGGCTGCGATGCGTGACACCGCGTTGTGCGAGTCCCAGAAGTTTACGAGTACATATTTGCCTTTGAGGTCGGATGTGGAGAGCTGAGTCGAACTGTTGGCTGCTTCAAGGAGTCTTGGCGGACCCGAGAGTCCGGGAGCGGTGCTCTCGATGCGTCCGGAAAATATCCACACGACTGTGGCGAATATTATGACCAGAGATATGAATATAAGAAATTTTTTCATAAGTCGGAATTTTTATCTGTAACATAGTATTAACCGCGTGAGAGGCCACTTTGTTTCATGACAGGTGTGTGGAAGGTGTATGACAGAGCGGGTGAAGAGGCGGGAACCGTTTGGTGGATTGGGAAAGATTTTCTACCTTTGCCCCCACGTTCTGGTGTCGCACTCATGAAAGGGGTGTGATGAAAAGGGAACCGGGTGAGACTCCCGGACAGACCCGCTGCTGTGATTCCTGCCATAACTCATTGATAAAGCAAAGCCACTGGAGCATCTCCGGGAAGGCTGTCGATGAGGGGATAAGTCAGAAGACCTGCCGGAACGTGTGATAAGTTTTGAAGTTTTCGGGACATAAAGCGACAAAACAACCATAAATCCACCCCCCCTCATAGCGTGTGTGGCGGCATACCGGCGGCAGGCATGAGGGAGTGAGAGCGATGAGTTGTGGCGTTGCTGTGAAGCACCGAGATAAGATATAGACTCAATCGCTGATGGAAAACCGTAAAAGCATGTCATTAACGCTACTTGTGGCGGCCGCACTTCTCCCTGTCAAGGGGTGGAGCAGCCCCGAGTTGCCCGACATAGTCGCGACCGGCACCGAGCAGAAAGTTGGCGAGGTGACTGTCACGGCCAGGAGGTCGCCCGTAAGAGTGTCGACAGGAGTGGCTGTACAGTCGCTCAGCGGTCAGAACATAGCCGAGCTCGGTATTCAGAACATAGCCGACGCCGTGAGACGCTTTGCCGGCACCAATGTGAGGGATTATGGCGGCATAGGCGGACTTAAGACCGTGTCGGTGAGAAATATGGGAGCCTCGCATACTGGTGTGAGTTATGACGGAGCCCCTGTGAGCAACTGCCAGGCCGGTCAGATAGACATCGGCCGGTTCTCGCTTGACAATGTGTCGATGCTCTCGCTGGCAATAGGGCAGGACGAGAATCTGTTGCAGCCTGCCAAGCTCTATGCGTCGGCTGCCGTGCTCAATATCATTACCAACACTCCGGAGTTTGAGGCGGGACGCAGTTCGGCCTTTGAAGTGCAGATGAAGGGGGGCTCATTCGGGTATGTCAACCCGATGGCCCGGTGGTGGCAGAAGGCCGGAAGCCGTGTGAGGACCTCGCTTGACGTCAATTTCATGCGGGCCGACGGTAATTACCCTTTCACACTTGTAAACGGCAAATATGTCACACGGGAGCGACGCAACAACTCGGCCATAGATTCGTGGCATGGCGAAGCCAATGTGTATTACGATGTGCCCGGAGGGGGTGACCTGCAGGTAAAGGGTTATTATTTCTACTCCAAACGCGGATTGCCGGGAGCTGTGACGCTCTACAATCCGGTGTCGAACGAAACGCTTTGGGACAAGAACGGATTTGTGCAGGCAAGATATAGCTGCGATTTCTCGTCTAAATGGCGTTTTCAAACTTTGGGCAAATATAATTACGGCTGGAACCGCGACAGGGAGCATGGGCCGCAGTTTGCCGGCGGAATGTATCAGGCCGTGCACACTCAGAACGAGTATTACCTGTCGGCCACGGCCGAGTATCGCCCTGTGACGGGTCTGTCGTTGGCTCTTGCACAGGACGGGACAGTCAACACTCTCAGCAGCACGATGGGCTCGTGTCCCTTTCCTACCCGCTATACATCGCTGACAGCTCTCACGGCACGATGGCGCAGGGGCCCGCTGACGGCTACCGGCACTGTGGTGGGGACGTATATCACCGAGAGAGTCAGGGAGGGGACAGCTCCCGAAGATATAAAGCGGCTGTCGCCGAGTCTGTCGGTGAGCGTGCAGCCGTGGAAGGAGGAGATGCTGTTTGTGAGAGGCATGTACAAGTCGACATTCCGCACTCCGACATTCAACGACCTGTATTATGACCGTCTCGGCAATCGCTCGCTGCGCCCCGAACGGGCCAATGAGTATGACCTCGGAGTGACGTGGAGCGGGAAGTTCTGTCAGGTCATGGACTATTTTTCGGTGACGGCCGACGGTTATTTCAACGAGGTGACCGACAAGATAGTGGCTTTCCCGACCACATATGCCTGGAAGATGGCCAATTTCGGTAAGGTACATGTGACGGGTGTGGATTTCACCATGGCTACGGCTTTCTCGCTCCCCCGCGGCATCAACGTCTCGCTCTCGGCCGCCTATACATGGCAGCGGGCTGTCGATCTGACCGACCCCGAGGCAAAAAACTATAAGGAGCAACTGCCTTACACGCCCGAGCACAGCGGCAACATGGCCGTGACGGTCAAGAGCCCGTGGGTGACTCTCGGCTATTCGCTCGTGGGGGTGGGCAAGAGGTATTATCTCAGCCAGAATATTCCCGTCAACGAGATAGAGGGTTATGTGGAGCAGACTGTGACGCTCGGGCACGAGTTGAGCCTGGGAGGGTGCAGGCTGGGTCTGCGCTGTGAGCTTGTCAATCTGGCCGACAGGCAGTATGACGTGATAAAGTATTACCCCATGCCTGGACGTTCGTGGCGTGTGGTGGCAAATGTGAAATTTTAAGGACAACAATCGAAATACAAAATCGTAATTATGAAGATTAAGAATTTTTTCAACTGGATGTGTGTGCTTGCTGTCGGCTTCTCGGCAGTGGCTTGTAGCGATGACGACGATGCTCCCGTAGTGGACAGCGAGGTGTCGAAGGTGGCTCTGCCCCGACACAGGATGTTTATTCTCAACGAGGGTAAGTTCGGGCTCAACAATGCCGGCATCGGTTTTTATGCTCCGGATAACAACATGGAGTCAATCGATGACATATTTTATCTGCAGAACGACATGCGTCTGGGCGATACCGCTCAGGACATGATAGAGGAGGACGGCAAAATCTATGTGGCCGTGTATGGCTCCAACTATCTCGCACGGCTCAACGCAGCGTGTGTCGAGGAGGCCCGCATCTCGTTTGCCGGTGACACCGAGCTTGGTGGCGGCATCAGGTATATTGTCGCAGAGGACGGATATGTCTACGCATCGTTCCACGGCAGCATGGTTGCAAAAATCAATGCCCGGACCATGCAGGTTGAGGCCAAGCTCCATACTCCCGGTTCCAACCTGGAGGGTGTGGCCATAGTGGGTGACAACCTTTATGTCTCAAACTCTTATTCTCAGACAAGCGCGGGATGGGTGTATCACAACGACGTATTTGTAATCGACCTGAAAACTTTCACTCTGAAGGAGACTCTGACCGTAGTGGAGAATCCCAATGACATGACAGAGGAGGATGATAAGGTGTTTGTGATTTCATGTGGCAATTATGATGATGTGGGATATTCATTCCAGATGATTGACCCTGCAAATAACAATAACGTGACTGATTTGGCGGTTGCCAGCAAAATGTGCGTCGGCAACGATAAAGTATATCTTGTATATTCAGATACTGACTGGTCCACTTATATCACAACCAACACCTTCTTCTCATATGACATCAAGACCGGCCGTGTGATCAATGAGTCATTCCTTAAGAATGCTCCCGCCGAGCTCTCAAGCTCAAGCATCTACATGATGGCTGTCGACGATGAGAACGGTGATATCTATATCGGTGTGTCCTACTACTCGAGCAACGGCAACATGTATCGTTTCAGAAAGGACGGTACGTTTGTCGAGAAGTTTGACTGCGGAGGTCTGAATCCCAGGACTGCTGTCTTTGTAGACTAAACAGACTTTAGAACAATAGATGACAATCAAATATTTTTTCAGTCTATTTCTGCCGATAGCGTTGTCGACCCTTGTCTCGTGCAAGGGCGGCAACGCTTTTGTTTCGGCGGATGGCGGCGATACGCTCCATCTGAAGTATGCCGACCATCTTTCGCTCGTGAAGTATCCTGACTATGTAAAGGCGACGGTAAGAAATCCGTGGGACACGACTGCTGTGCTTCACACCTATGTGCTTGTGCCCGACAGCGTGTCGGTGCCCGAGGGGTTGCCGGAGGAGTGGACCGTGGTGCGCACACCGTTGAAGTCGGCGTTGATATACTCGTCGGTCCACAACAGTCTGGTGACCGAGCTGGGTGCTCTCGATGCCATCTCTGGGGTGTGTGACGCGCAATATATACATCAGAAGAGTCTTGCCGACAGGATTGCCGGAGGCCGTGTGGCCGACTGCGGCACGGGGACTTCGCCCAACATCGAGAAAATCATCAGCCTCAATCCCGACGGTGTGATGCTGTCGCCCTATGAGAACTCGGGCACTTACGGGCGGCTCGGACAGCTTGGCATACCGCTCATAGAGTGTGCCGACTATATGGAGACCTCGCCGCTGGCCAGGGCCGAGTGGATGATACTGTATGGCATGCTTTTTGACCGCGAAGAGGAGGCAAGACGCTTGTTTGACGCGACAGAGCGGGAGTATAACGCTCTGAAAAATCTTACCGAGGGTGTTGCCGACAGGCCCAAGGTGCTTGTTGACCGTCTGTACGGGCAGGCGTGGTATGTGCCTGCGGCCAATTCGACAATGGGTATCTTCATCAAGGATGCCGGAGGCGAGAATCCGTTTGCCGTCCATGACCGAAACGGGAGCGTGGGGCTTGCGGGCGAGCAGGTGCTGTATCAGGCCGAGGATGCCGATGTGTGGCTGATGCGCTATGCCCAGGACTCCGACAAGACGATGAGGGAATTGGCTTCGGACAATGCAATATACACGCAGTTCAAAGCGTTTATGGATAACAGAGTGTACGGGTGCAATACGTCCCGTGTGTTTTTCTACGAAGATATACCTTTTCATCCGCAGTGGCTTCTGAGGGATATGATTTCCATCCTGCATCCCGGACTTGTGGCTGAGAAGGAGGGTAAAAAATATTTCACACAACTGGAGCAGTGAAATTTATAGGAGTGACATTGCTGATTGGCGTGCTGTTTCTGCTGAACATCTTTATAGGTTCGGTGGACATCCCCGTGTCGCATGTCGTCGACATACTGCTGGGGGCTGATGGCTACGGAGCCGTCGGCTTTATCGTGAGGGAGAGCCGTGTGCCCATGGCTGTCACGGCGTTGCTCGCCGGAGCGGGTCTGGCCGTGTCGGGCCTCATGCTTCAGACGGCTTTCCGCAATCCGCTGGCGGGTCCATCGGTGCTTGGCGTCAACTCCGGGGCGAGTCTCGGGGTAGCCTTGGTGATGCTGCTGCTCGGCGGGACAGTCTCGGCGGGTTCGTTCACGATAGGTGGCTATGCGGCCGTGATGGCAGGGGCGTTTGCCGGGAGTCTCATGATAATGGGGGTGCTGCTGTTGCTCTCATCGGCTCTGAAAGACACTCTGATGCTGCTGATTACGGGTATAATGATAGGCTATCTGACCTCGTCGGTCATCATGCTGCTCAACTTTGTGTCGACGGCCGAGGGTGTGCAGAGCTATGTGATGTGGGGTATGAGCAGCTTTGGCGGCGTGTCGGTGAGACAGTTGCCGCTGTTTTGCTCGGTGACCGCTGTCGGGCTTGTGATGTCGCTGCTGCTGATGAAGCCGCTCGACCTGCTGCTGCTTGGCGACGGCTATGCGCGCAATCTAGGGGTGAATCTGCAAAGAGTGAGAAATCTGCTGCTGCTTGCCACGGGCATACTCACGGCTGTGATTACGGCCTATTGCGGACCGGTGGCTTTCATCGGTCTTTCGGTGCCCCACATAGCGCGTATGATATTCCGCACCGACAGCCACCGTGTGCTGATGCCCGGCACTCTGCTTACGGGAGCTGCTGTGGCTCTGGGCTGTAATCTGATGTGTGTGCTTCCGGCCAATTCGGTGATACCGCTCAATGCCGTGACTCCGCTTATAGGCGCGCCTGTCGTGATATGGGTGCTTTTTAAACATAGATCAAGATGATGGAGATGTCTGTCGGACGACGCGATACAGTAAGGGTGCATGACCTTGTGACGGGCTACAGGAGCCGGTCGGCGGTCAGGGAGGTGTCGAAGAGCTTTGACGCGACTCTGCTGAGCGGTGAGCTCACCTGTCTGCTCGGGCCCAACGGTGCAGGCAAGTCGACGCTCCTGCGCACACTATCGGGCTTTCAGCCGGCCATAGGCGGGACGATAGAGATAGAGGGCAGGTCGCTTGCCGATTACAGCAGCCGTGAGCTGTCGCGGCTGATAGGTGTGGTGCTTACCGAGCGTGTGAGCCTGAGCAATATGACTGTCGGCGAGCTTGTAGGGCTCGGACGAAGTCCCTACACGGGTTTCTGGGGCCGGCTGTCGGCTCTTGACCTGGAGATGACCGACCGTGCCATACGTCTTGTAGGTATCGATGAGCTCAGGGAGAGGCCTGTCGGCACTCTGAGCGACGGTGAACGTCAGAAGGCGATGATAGCCAAGACTCTGGCTCAGGAGACTCCGATAATATTTCTCGACGAGCCGACGGCTTTTCTTGACTATCCGAGTAAAGTGGAGATTATGCAACTGTTGCAGCGGCTGGCACGCGAGGAGGGCAAGACGGTGTTTCTTTCGACCCACGATCTTGAGCTTGCTCTCCAGATAGCCGACAGGGTGTGGCTTATCGACAAGACACGTGGAGTGGAGATAGGGGTGCCGGAGGATCTCGCGCTTAACGGGGCATTGGGACGGTATTTCGAGCGCGAGGGGGTAGTGTTTGACATGACTACGGGCATGTTTCGTATCAATACAGGCCTCTCGCGGTCGGTGATTGTGACAGGCGACGCACATAGCGGGCGCATGAGTATGGCGGTCAAGGCTTTGTCACGAGTAGGCGTGCTTGCGGTGACTGCTGCTGTGTGTGAGGAGTTGCCGTGTGGTGTCAGCCGTCCCGACATTACCGTTGAGGTCACGGCCGATGGCTTTATAGTCGACGGCTCGAGACGTTGTGTCACCATCGCGGAGATGCTTGAGTCGATATTGGGACAAAATAATTTATCTATGAGTGAAAAACCGTGAGACAACGGTCATCTGTAACATTTTGTGCCGGCTGTTGATAATGTGAGTCGTTTTATAGACGATAAGACTATAGATGACCTCTTGGGAGATTCCATGCTGTTTTTTTGCTGTGGTGAAGAATATTGAAATAATCGGAGAGGCGGCCTATATGCTAAGTACGTAAGTATGTTCATCCAGCCGCTCCCTGGCGGCAGACTACCGGCATGCATGATGTGCTTGTTCTTGGATTTTATCTTGTAAGCAGCAAAGAGGTGTGGGATGCCTCCGGGAACACTTTGTTAAATCTCTGTAAGCTCATATTATTGGTTATCCGGATGAAGAGAATCACTCGTGATATTTCGGAAGTTTTTACAAGTAAAATACAATAATCAGCCCCGGGCATTATGTCCGGGGCTGATTATTATGTATTGGTGATTTTTGGGAGGTTAAACTCTAAACTTTAACCTCATAAACTTTACAATGCAGGGTCGAGGGTGATTGTGCGATAGTTGCCCTGGGCGTTGAGGTTTTTCATGAAGTCCATGATGTCGTTGACAGTGATTGAGTTGAGGACTTCGATGTTGCCGTTGAATGTGTCGATGCCGTCGATGCCGTAGCCCGAGAGCGCGCTGAGCCATGTGCTGTTGCGTTCCTTGGCTTCGGTGAAGCTCTTGGCCATGTATTCCTTTATGGGGTTGAGTTCTTCGGCAGTGACGTCGCTCTCCATGGCTTTGAACTGGCCGTGGATGAAGTCGAGCACTTCCTGCTTCATTTCGGGTTTCATGGGGAATGATGTCGACATCATGACGGGGTTGAGTCCGAGGCGTGAGGCCTGGCCCGAGGCTCCGATGGAGTAGACGGCACCCATGTCCTCGCGCACTGTCTTGATGAGACGGTTGGTGAGTATCTGTCCGGCGATAGAGGCTATCTGTGAGGTCTTGGCTGAGAATGGTATTGTGCCGTATTCCATGATGGCGACGAGAGTCTGGGGTGTGGCCATCTTGGTCGAGAAGGTATCGTCGGCCGAGCCGGGCTTGGCGAAGAGTGCGGGATTGTAGGTGGGGATGCCTTTGCGTGCGGTGGCTGCGTTGCCGGGTATCGAGGCTATGTAGGTCTCGACGAGCGGACGGAGGTTGTCGAGGTCGACGTTGCCCACGAAGTAGAAGGTGAAGTCGGCGGCGTTGGATGTCATCTCATGCACGAGGCTTGTGATGTAGTCGAGGTCGGCGGCTTCGAGGTCGGCCTGAGTGAGCATGCGCTGGAAGGGCGAGGTGTAGAGGGTGGTGAGCATCTTCTCGTTGAAGACGTAGTTGGGGGTCGTAGTCTGGTTGGCGAGCATTGCGGCTGTCGACTTGCGCATGGCTTCAAACTCGTCGCGGTCGAAGGTCACGTCGGTAAATGCCATGTAGACGAGCTCCATGAGTGTGGGGAGGTCTTTGGGGGTAGTGCCGCCCGAGACTGAGCGGGTGTATGCGCCCAGGTCGATGCCTACGCCGGCTATTTTGCCTGCGAGATATTTGGCGAGGTCGCTCGAGTTGTATGAGCCGAGGCCCATGTTGCCGAGGGTGTTGGGGAGAGTGAGTATGGAGGGAGCTTTTTCTGCGGGCACGTCGGCATATCCACCGAGAGCCTGAGCCGAGAATTGTATCTCGTCTTCCTTGAATTTGGTTGACTTGATGATGACCTTCGCGCCGTTTGAGAGGGTCCATTCGGTGGTGCCCCATGTGGGGTTCTGCACCTCCTTGATGATTTTGCCGGCTACGGGAGCCTTGCGTATGAGGGGCTCGGTCTTCACGTTGTCGACAAAAGCCTCGATGGTCTCGGCGTCGACCTGTGAGAGAGCTGCCTCGAGCTGTGATGGAGTGGGGAGTGTGAAGCCTTCTTTTTCGGGCGACAGTATCATGATGGCGCGGTTATCCTGCGTGATGAGCGAAGCCATGGCCTTGTTGATGACTTCGAGGGGCATCGAGGCTGCTATCTGCTGGCAGAGGGCCCACTCGGTCTCGATGCCGGGGATAGGCTCGAGGTCGACGAAGTTGTTGACATACTCGTTGACAAATGTGCCGCTCTCGCGTGTGGCGCGGTTGTTGTAGGTGCGCTCGAACGATGAGAGATAGTTGTCGCGCATGCGGTCATATTCGCTCTGTGTGAATCCGCCGCGAGCCGCGCGGAGCACTTCGCGATAGGCTGCCTGGAGGGGAGCGATGATGTCGTTGTCTTTTGATACGGCTGTGATGCCGGCTGCGTCTTTGGTCTTGGTGATGATGTAGTCGCCATAGCTGAAGTCGGCTGCCGCAAAGGGTGCGTCGGGCTTGGAGGCGATGTCGGAGAGACGGTTGTTGAGCATGCCCGAGATCATGCTGAGGATGTAGGAGTTGGCAAAGTAGGCGGGTGTGTTGCGCAACTCGAGGGGGAAGATGTCGTGGAGTATCATGAGCTGGCCCATGAGGTGTTTCTGCTCGGGGTCGGAGCCTATGCCGTAGAGAGTGCCTTTGTGGTCGGGTACGGGCTCATAGGTGCGGGGTTTGGCGTCGGCGGGCATTTCGATGGAGGTGAACATCTCCTTGATTTTGCCTTCGATGCGGTCTACGTCGATGTCACCCACCACTATGACAGCCTGCTGGTCGGGGCGATACCATGTCTCGTAATAGTCGCGCAGGGCCTGAGGCTCGAAGTGGTCCACCACATCCATGATGCCGATGGGCAGACGGCGGCCATATTTGGTGGTGGGGAAGAGGTCTGGGAGTATGCGCTCGAAGATGCGCATCTGGCCCTGCATGCTGCGACGCCATTCTTCATGGATTACGCCGCGTTCTTTGTCGATTTCCTCGGGGGCAAGTGTCAGGTCGTTGGCCCAGTCGTGGAGTATGAGCAGACAGGAGTCCTGCACGCTCTCGCGGGCGATAGGCACGTTGGATATGTTGTAGACAGTCTGGTCGACGGCGGTGTAGGCGTTGAGGTTGGCTCCGAATTTTACGCCTATCGATTCGAGCCACTCGCGCAGTTGGTTGTCTGGGAAGTTGGTGGTGCCGTTAAAGCACATGTGCTCCAGGAAGTGGGCCAGTCCGCGCTGGTTTTCTTCTTCCAGGGCCGAGCCTACCTTCTGGGCTATGTAGAAGTCGGCCTGCCCCTTGGGATACTCGTTGTGACGGATGTAATAGGTAAGTCCGTTGGGGAGCTTGCCGATGCGCACATCTTTGTCGACCGGCAACGGCTGTGTCATGGGGTTGTTGCCCCCTTGGGCCATTGCGCTCTGCCCTGCGGCGAGCAGGACTGTCAGAGCGATGAGAGCTGTTTTCAACAAATGTTTCATGTGAGAATTTATTGGTTGTTTTGTAGTGTATTGTCGTTGTGGCGTGATTGCGTGATGACGTGATTTAAGGTATGGGTCATTTATAGGTTAGTCGCAAAGATAGGCGATTAGTTTCACCATAATGACGCGCAGGGGTGGAAAATATCACTATGTTTAACTTTATTTAACACGCTGAGAGCCTCCATGTGAAGATAGGGCACCTCGACAATCCACGGCGTGGCATATGTCGGGTGAAACACTCCGAGTCTCATGCCTGAGACCCGTATGCCGTAACGTTCCTCGAGAATGAAGCGGTAGATGCTAAGCTGAAGGGCATAGTGCCAGTAGGAGGTGTCGGGCAGATGGCTTATGGGGTGGAGGCCTGTTGATTTTCGGGGTGACTCGGCCATGATGCGGCCGTCGGGGGCCACGAGCTTCTTGGAGCGTTTCCAGTCATAGATGTTGAATGTGCCGTTGGGCGTGCGTTCAAGAAAGTCGAGCGTGCCGGCCACTCCGTAGTCCTCGTGATAGATGCGCCACTCCGTGCGATAGGGGTGCAGACGGTTGTTGGCCGCGAAGTTGCAGAAGAGTCGATAGGCATCGATGTCGCCCTCGGGCCCATCGGGTCGCTCGCCGCGGCTAAGAGCCAGATAATAACGCTCTATGCGCTCGTGCATCACCGTCCCGAGATCGCGTGCACGGCATGCCTCGCGCTCCCAGCGGTCGAGTATCACCTGCGGGTCGATGCCCTGCTTGCGTGCCATGCGTCCGGCCCAGAAGGGTGCGTCAAACCGCGGAAAGCACTCCTCGACCAGCGTGGTGACCGATTTCATCTCATGCTCTCCAAGACGGTAGGTGTGGCTCTTGGCTTCAAAGCTCAGATAAGGGTCACGCTCATGGGCGTTGACTTGATTGCAGTCCATCGTAAACTCTAAACTCTAAACTTTTAACTCTATAAACTCTATAAACTCTATAAACTATAAGAGCTTAGCTTCGTCCCACAGGGCATCCATCTCGGCGAGGGTCAGCTCTTTGAGCGGGCGGCCCATCTCGGCGGCACGACGCTCGATGTGGTTGAAACGCTTGATAAATTTGGCATTGGTCTTCTCCAGAGCGTTCTCCGAATTGATGCCGTAGAGACGCGCGGCGTTGATCATGGCAAAGAGAGCGTCGCCCATCTCCTCCTCGCGGCGTGCGGGGTCCATGCCCTCGGCCTCGCGGGCAAACTCGTCAATCTCCTCCCTGACCTTGTCCCATACATCCTCGCGTTTCTCCCAGTCAAAGCCCACATTGGCGGCTTTCTCGGTGATACGCTCGGCCTTGATCATGGCGGGCAGAGCCTTGGGCACTCCCGAGAGGACGGTCTTGTTGCCCCCTTTCTCTTTGAGCTTGAGCTCCTCCCAGTTGCGCAGCACATCGTCGGTCGAGTTGACCGAGGTGTCGCCAAACACGTGGGGGTGGCGATAGATGAGCTTGGTGTTGAGTGCGTCACACACATCGGCGATGTCAAACGCGCCCTTCTCCTCGCCTATGAGAGCGTAGAAAAGCACGTGGAGCAACACGTCGCCAAGCTCTTTGCGTATGTTGGCGTTATCCTCCTGTATGAGAGCGTCACACAGCTCATAGACCTCTTCGATAGTGTTGGGGCGCAGCGACTCGTTGGTCTGCTTGGCGTCCCACGGACACTTTACGCGCAATATCTCGAGAGTGTCTATGACACGCCCGAGTGCCTCTAACTTTTCCTGTCGGTTATGCATGATGATTGGTAATAAGCTACAAAATTACTGCATGAGTGCCAAACACAAAAACTTTAGATGTGAAAAAGTCGTAAAAACCGACGTGTCACCACCGCCACGACAGGAGTGTCAGTGTCACAATTTGACACTGACACTGGCTATTTATAGTAGCGATAGAGGTATTTTTACTATATATAACTTTTTAGACCCCGCTAAGCGACGTTAACGCACCTTTTTATAGGCTTCCTGTTATTAACTTTGTATTGTATAGAGTATAGGGAGGGGGAAGGTGTATTTTTAAGTTTAGATGGGTTAAGATTTATATATAGGTTAGAATATATATAGTGAGAGTATAAAGTATAGAAAATGGATAACTGTATTAGTTACTGACTGTACAGTCTAAATTCTAAACTTTATACTCTAAACTTTTTATATTATTCAAGAGTGTCAGTGTCAATATTTTGACACTATATTGATACTGTGTCACAAGAGTGTCAAATCGTGAGATTGACACTCTTGTCGGTATATTCTGTGAGTATGAGGTGTCTACGAGCCGAGCTTGCCGAGCACCGATGCCGCCTCGAGACACATGCGCGAATTGTGGTAGGGACACTTCCAGAAGCCCGCCTTGTCATCATGACGGTTGACAGAGCCGTCGGATGCAAGCCGCGACCAATACCATTCGCCCTCGGGGTCGACGAGATTGTCGAGAATGTAACGCCACGACTCACGAGCGCGCACAGCCATCTCGGGCATGTCGTGAAACGCCGCCAGATAGAGCTGCCCGATTACGTTCTCAGCCTGCACCCACCAGTGCTTGTCGTTGTCATAGTGCCCGTCGAGATGACGCTCATACACCATCGAGCCGTCGCAACATCTGCCCTGGAGTCCGGCCAAAGCTATGTGGCGAGTATGGTCGAGAGTCTCCCCGAGCAGGTCGGGGTCATCTATCACCAGGGCCGTCTCGAGCAGCAGCCACGAAGCCTCGATGTCATGGCCGTAGCTCTCAATGTCGCCCCCCACCTGCTGCCAGTCATCGTCAAAGAAGAGCGTGAGATGGCGTGTGACGGGATGCTCTATGCGGTCGAGAAATATGCGCAGCAGTCCGCGGGTAGCCTCCTCCACTACAGCCGTGTCGAGGATGTCGTCGAGTTCGGCCGAGAGCACACTGCGGTTTTTGCCCGCCTCGCGCTCCTTGAGTGCGCGCAGCAGGTTGGTATATCCCTCGATGATGTGGAGATGGGTGTTCATGGTCTTGGAGGCATTGGTGTCCTTGTCGCTAAGACGCATGTCGGCTATGGGCTGCCATGAGCGTGTAGCGGCCTCAAAATATCCTTCCTTGCCCTCGCGGCGGTCGCGAGAGTGGGTCTCGATGCAGACAAAGAGCTCACAGGCCAGCGCGAGAGCCTCCTCACAGCCCGTAGCGCGGTAATATTCAGCCATACCGTAGATCATGAAGCCTATGGCATAAAACTGTTTCTTGTCATCGAGCGGCGAGCCGTCGGGATTGAGGCTCCAGTATGTCCCGCCATATTGGCGGTCGACAAAATGGTCGCGTATATAGTCATAGGCGCGAGTGGCCATGTCGAGATACTCAGGGCGGTGCAGCTCGCGATAGGCGGCCGCAAAAGTCCAGAGTATGCGGGCGTTGAGAATAGCCCCTTTGGGAGCCGACGGGTCGAGAGCATCGTGGCCGTCGCGTCGACCGTAAAAACCTCCTGCCGGATCGACCATACGGTCAATCCAGTAGGTGAGTATATTAGAGGTCAGATTGTCAATCAGTTGCTGTTTCAAATCTTCTATAAAGTTTATAAGTTAATAAAAGTTTATAGAGTATATAAAGTAAATGGCGCAAATAGGAGTAAATAGAAGCAAATAGGAGTAAATAGAATTGATAAAGAGAGTAGAAACCCTCAGCTATCAACAAATTGCTAATTACTAATTGCTAACTGCTAATTACTAATTACTAATTACTAATTACTAATTGCTAACTGCTAATTACTAATTACTAATTACTAATTGCTAACTGCTAATTACTAATTACTAATTACTAATTGCTAACTGCTAATTACTAATTACTAATTACTAATTGCTAATTGCTAATTGCTAATTACTAATTACTAATTGCTAATTGCTAATTGTCACAGTGGTGCCGTTTGTCGCGGAGTCGGGCCACGATGTCAGCCATCTCGGTAGTGCCCAGAGGATAGAACCACACGATAATCATCGACAGCAGTGCCACCCCCGCAGGGATAAACGTCATGAGCATCCACAGACACTCGATGGCACTCGTCGGCTGAATCACCTGGCCTATCATATCGTCCTTACGCTCGATGTAGCCACATCCGCTAAGCAGCCACATCACCGCAGCACCGCCTATGGCCCCGCCAAACTTCTGAGCCATCGAAGCCGACGAGAAGATAAGACCTGTCGAAGCAGTGCCGGTGCGCAGTTCGGAGTAATCGCTCACGTCGGCATACATCGACCACACCAGCGGCGACATCATGCCCGTGAGCACCGAGATGATGACCTGCAGGAGCAGCATCATGAGCAGCCCTCCGTTGGTGGTGGGCGAGAGAGCGAAAAATCCTACACTGAACGCAATGAGCAACGCGTCGATCATGATGAAAGTCGGCTTCTTGCCTATGCGGTTGGTCACGGGCACAGCCAGCGCGACACCCACCATGTTGGCCACCTCGCCAACACCCAGGAAGAGACCCGAGTAGAAGAGTATCGACAGAGAGAACACCACGATGTGCTGCTCGCCCCCGATAATGTCGGCAAAGAAGAACGCAACGGTGGCTCCGCGCACGGTGTTGAAGAGGTTGAAGCAGAGCGACGCTCCGTTGAGCAGCCACCAGGGCTTATTGGTCACCAGAGCCTTGAGGTCATTGCCAAGCGTGGCGGTGGCCACAGTCTCGATGCGCTCGCGGGTGAGCTTGAAGCAGAGCAGAAACAGCACGAAGCAACACGAAGCGATGACGCACATGGCCATCTGCCACGACGTCTGGGGCGTCATGCCCAGACTGCCGCTGAACATGGAGCACAGAGGGTCCCACGCAAAGAGGGCTATGAAAGAGCCTCCGTAGGCAAAAAACATGCGGTAGGACGAAAACACCGTCTTCTCCTGCGAGTTGTCGGTCATCACGCCGAGCATGGCTCCGTAAGGGACATTTATGCCCGTGTAGACGGTCATCATGAGTATGTAGGTCACATAGGCCCACACGAGCTTGGCACCATAGGCCCAGTCGGGGGTGGTGAAAAGCAGGATGCCGCATATCGAGAACGGAGCGGCCACCCACAGCAGATAGGGACGGTATTTGCCCCAGCGTGTGCGCGTGCGGTCGGCGGCGATGCCCATCATCGGGTCGCTCACTGCGTCCCATATGCGGGTGACCAGGAGGAGTATGCCTGTGTCGACAAGGCTTATTCCGAAGATGTTGGCATAGAAAAAGGGTAGATAGTAGCTGAACACTTTCCAGAACATTGACGAGGCCATGTCGCCAAATCCGTAGCCTATCTTTTCACGTAACGGTGCCATTTCTTTATGATTTTGATGGTGTCAGAGTTAAGAGGGTGTTTCATAACAAATGTTAAAGCCAAAGTCCATTGTCATGAGTCGTGTTTCGTCATGGAAAGAGGGAGCATAGCTGTAGCTATGTGACCGATTGACAGGGCGGAACACGGCCATGACAATGGATGCAAACAAGGTATTTTTATTATTACTTAATATGTATCATATTAAGGATTTATTAAGGCTTTACCACTCATGGGCGTCTTTTCATTTAACTTGTCCCTAATCAATCGGTCACATAGCTACAGCTATGCTCCCTCTGATTATGAACAATTTAAATGAAAATACACCCACTTTGGCTTAACATTTGTTATGAAACACCCTCTAAGATGTTTGGAGTTTTTATGTAAGGAATAAAGTCCGCGAGGCTGTCACCGCGCGCTGCGGATGCAACCCCACGGACTTCAATGCTGTCGGTTAGCCTTTGAGCTCCATGTTGCGGTCAATCAGACTGTTGATAGTCTTGACCGAAGCCGAGGTCGTAAGCCCGTCCTGCGGAGTGTTGAGACAATAGTCCACAAGGCGGTCGACGGTCGAGGTGGCCACGTGCATGCGGGTGTCAGACGACGCGTAGTAGATGTAGACCGTCCCGTCGGGGTCGGCGATCCAGCCGTTGGTAAAGAGCACGTTCATCACGTCGCCCATATATTCCTCACCCACGGGAGCCATCAGATAGCCGCCGGGCGAAGCGATTTTCTCCCAAGGCTTCTCGAGCGAGGTCATGTACATGTAGAGCACATAGCGCAGACCCGAGGCACAGCCGCGCACACCGTGGGCCAGATGCAGCCACCCCTTGGGGGTCTTGATGGGGTGGGGACCCTCGCCGTTCTTGACCTCTTTGATGGTGTGGTAATAGCGCGGGTCGATGATGATTTCCTCCTTGACCTCGGCATTGCATATGTCGTCGATAAGGGCCCAGCCTATGCCGCCGCCGCTGCCGGTGTCGATGAAGCCGTCCTGCGGGCGGGTGTAGAGGGCATACTTGCCGTCGACAAACTCAGGGTGCAACACCACGTTGCGCTGCTGCGACTTGCACTTGAGGTCGGGCAGACGCTCCCAGTTCTCGAGGTCCTTGGTGCGTGCTATGCCGCAAGCGGCTGTGGCGGCCGACAGGTCGCCCGGACACGAGTCATCGTGACGCTCCACGCAGAAGAGACCGTAGACCCATCCGTCCTCGTGAGCCGTCAGACGCATGTCATACACGTTGGTGGCAGGATTGTCGGTGTCGGGCATCGTGATGGGACGCTCGCGGAAGCGGAAGTTGTCCACACCGTTGGGGCTCTCGGCTACGGCAAAATATGACTTGCGGTCCATGCCCTCGACACGCACCACGAGCACATACTTGTCATTCCACTTGATGGCACCCGAGTTGAGCGTGGCGTTGCAGCCGATGCGCTCCATGAAGTAGGGATTGGTCAGAGGGTTGAAGTCATATTTCCAAGTGGGCGGAATCATCTCGGCCGTCACCACAGGATTCTGATAGCGGTTATATATGCCGTTGCCTTCCAGCTTGACGTTGCGACGTGTCACCAGCTCCTCATAGCGGGCAAGTATCAGGTTTTTGCGATATTCAAATTCTGTCATAGTCTTAATCTAAACTGTATTTTGCTGTTATATAAGTGTTTTTAGGTAATATGTCTTAGTCTGTATCCGTAGTGGCCGCTGTCACTTGACAAAGATAGCCTTTGACTCGTCGTGCCACTTCTTGAAGTCGGCGGCCGCCGGATGGCCCGGATATGGAGCGTAGAAATGATTGGGCTTCTCGCTCTCGATAGCGTTGCGCCACACACACACATAGGCTATGGGCAAACCTTCGATTGACGGCTGGAGCACACGGGTGTACCAGTCGGTCACCTCCAGTCCCTCGAGACCGGTCTCCGTAAACGCCGCCACTTTGCCGCGCTTGGCGGCTTCCTCGGCCACATAAGGCAACTGGGCCTTGATGCGGGCCATATAGTCGGCCACACCGGCCTCGCCTCCGAAATGATAGATGTCAGAGCCGAGAATGTCGACATAATCATCGCCCGGATAGGTCGAGAAATACTGCTCGCGTGTGAGATCCTTGTCAGGCGAATAAGCCCACACCACATTGTCGATGCCCAGCGAGTCAAAACGCTCGCGTGTCAGATGCCACAGGGCTATATACTGCTCCGGGTCACCGTTGGCAGCACCCCACCAGAACCATGAGCCCGAGTTCTCATGCCACGGGCGGAAGATTACGGGGATGGGATTGCCCTCACTGTCCTTGAGCGACGCTATGAAACGGCCCGCACGGTCTATCCACTCGGTCATGATGACCTTGAGAGCCTTGTTTGACTCCATCTCACGCAGCGGAGATGTCGACACGTCCCACGAGTCACCACCCGAAAGCGGATTGCGCGGATGCCACGAGATGGCATTGATGCCGCCGCGTGCATGCTGGCGCGCTATCTCACCCGCCATAAAGTCAAACGGCACTCCGTCGAGATTATTGGCCGAGTCAAGCTCTATCATACCCAAGTCCCAGCTCATAAGTCCGGGATACTCGCCCGTAATGGCCTTGACATCCGACCCGCCCACCACGTAACGCCACGTGTGGCCATAGGCCGTGTCATCGTGATGACCGAAATAAAAATGTCCCGAATCGACGGCATTATGCAGTTGCTCTATGAGGCGGTCGGCCACAGTGGGTGGCTTCGGCTCGTTGACAGCCGCTGTCTGCGTGGCCTGAGTGCCACAAGAAGTTGCAAGCGCGACTAACGCGCAAATAGCTATATGTTTCATTTAAACTCTAAACTCTAAACTTTAAACTCTTTTAAAACTCTATGTCACAAAACGACTTCCACCTTATTGACCGTTCCGGCCTGGCAGAGAGGTATGCGGTTGCCCTCGACAGGCTTACCGTTGAGAGTAACAGTGCGCACACCGCGGCACACATGAGCCGGATTGCTGACCTTGATGTCATAGCGCGCACCGCGAAACTGGCGCGACACCTCATATCCGCTCCACGAGTCGGGAATGCACGGATCGATGGTCAGACCGTCATAATCGGGCTTGATGCCGAGGATAAACTGTGTGATGGCATACCAGTTCCAGGCAGCCGTGCCGGTCAGCCACGAGTTCTTCGCCTCGCCTGGCTTGGCGGCATCCTTGCCCGCCGTCATCTGGCAATACACATAAGGCTCCACTTTATGAAGGTCGCTCTTCTCCTCGAGATAAGCCGGACATATCTTGCGGTAATATTCCCAGGCACGGTTGCCGCGTCCGAGCACCGTCTCTCCGATAATAACCCACGGATTGTTGTGGGCAAAGATGCCCGCATTCTCTTTATAGCCTGCGGGATAGGTCGAAATCTCGCCATACTCCATGACATACTCCGTAAACGCCGGATTGTTGAGCACAATGCCGTGCTCACAGTCGAGATAGGTCTTGACCGAGTCGAGCGACTTGCCCACCAGGCCATCCTCGAGTCCGATGCCGGCCATAGAGCACCAGCCCTGCGACTCGATAAAGATTTTACCCTCCTTGTTCTCATGCGAGCCCACCTTGCGGCCATAGAAGTCATAGGCACGCAGATACCACTCGCCGTCCCAGCCATGGGCCTTGACAGCCTCGACCATCGCCTCGACATGACGCTCGGCTCTCTCGGCCTCGGCCTCCATGCCAAGATGGCGGCACAGGGCGGCATAATCGCGGCCATAGATTACAAACTGGCCGGCTATCATGAGCGACTCGGCCTGCGAGCCCTCCGAGTTGTTCTCGGTCGTCTGAAATGACTCGTTGGGGTCATTGGAGAAGCAGTTGAGGTTGAGACAGTCGTTCCAGTCGGCACGGCCTATCAGCGGCAGCCCGTGAGGACCGAGATTGTTTATGACGTGGTCAAACGACACCTTGAGATGCTCCATGAGCGACACCTCCGACCCGGCAACGTTGTCAAACGGCACAGGCTCATCGAGTATCGTGAAGTCGCCCGTCTCCTTGATGTATGACACCGTCCCGAAGATGAGCCACATCGGGTCGTCGTTAAATCCGCCGCCTATGTCATTGTTGCCGCGCTTGGTAAGCGGCTGATACTGGTGATAGCATCCGCCGTCGGCAAACTGGGTCGACGCTATGTCGATTATCCTCTCACGCGCACGTTCCGGTATCTGGTGGACAAATCCCGCCAGGTCCTGGTTGGAGTCACGAAAACCCATGCCGCGTCCGATGCCGCTCTCGAAAAACGATGCCGAGCGCGAGAAGCAGAACGTGATCATGCACTGATACTGGTTCCAGATATTGACCATGCGGTCGAGACGCTCGTCGCCGCTGTTGAGTGTGAACCGCTCCAGCAGATTGTCCCAATAGGCACGCAGACGGCCAAAGGCCTCCTCGACCTTCTCTACCGTGTCAAACCGCGCCATGAGTTCGCGGGCCGGAGCCTTGTTGATGACACCCTTCGACTCCCACTTCTGCTCCTGCGGATTCTCGATATAGCCGAGAGTGAAGATGAGGTCGCGGCTCTCGCCCGGTTTCAGGCTGATCTCGAGCGAGTGTGACGCTATCGGGCTCCATCCGTGGGCCACCGAGTTGCGCGAACGGCCATCAAGCACAGCCTCCGGCTCGTCAAAACCGTTGTAGAGGCCGAGAAACGTCTCGCGGTCTGTGTCAAAGCCGTCGATAGGGGCATTGACCGAATAGAACGCATAATGGTCGCGACGCTCCTTGTATTCGGTCTTGTGATATATGGTCGAACCGTCGATTTCCACCTCGCCTGTCGAGAAATTGCGCTGGAAGTTCTCCATGTCGGTCGCAGCGTTCCACAGACACCATTCCTGAAACGAGAACAGTGTGAAACGCTTCTCGCTGTCGCTGCGGTTGGTCAGCGTCAGACGTGTCACCTCGGCATGCGTGTCGAGCGGCACAAAGAAGAGTGCGCGGGCCTCAAGACCGTTTTTCTCACCCGTGATGACCGTATAGTTCATGCCGTGGCGACATTCATAGCGGTCGAGCGGAGTCTTGCATGGCTTCCAACCCGGATTCCACACAGTGTCGCCCTCCTTGATGTAAAAATAGCGTCCTCCGGCATCCATCGGCACACCGTTGTAGCGATAGCGGGTGATGCGGCGAAACTTTGCGTCCTTATAGAACGAATAGCCGCCCGCAGTATTGGAAATCAGCGAGAAGAAATCCTTGTTGCCAAGATAGTTGATCCATGGCCACGGAGTGCGCGGATTGGTGATTACATACTCACGCGCTTTATCGTCAAAGTGTCCGTATTTCATGTCTGAAGTGGAGTGTTGAATATTCTGTTTGTTACAATTTATCGGGTAGGGGGGCAGAGGAGAGAGACTGGTGAGAGCGGGCGGGTATCAGCCACCCGCTCCCTATACTTTTGGGGACTTTAGAAGCTAAAATCTCCACGGTTGAGCACTGCCGGATTGTTGAGCACGGTGCTCCACTCGTTGTTTTTGTTCCATGTCAGGAAGCCGGGTCCGTTGCCGTCCTGCTCATACCAGCCCATGAAGTAGCTCCAGAGGCAGTTTTCGTTAAGTTGGGCCTCAACGTCGAGGAGATTGCCGGTCTCGGAGAGAGCTACAATCTTCTTGCCTTCGACAGCCTGGTTGATGAGAGCAAACTGGTCGGTCTGATCAGAGAGCGCGTCGGCATAGATATCGGCACCCACGATGTCGACATATTCGTCGCCGGGATAAGCCGACTTGACCTGAGCCTCAGTCGCGAGTTTGCCTTCGTCGCTGGTCTGCATGGTCCACACCCATATGAGGTTGTTCAGACCATAATCATCAGTCAGAGTTCTGTAGAGCCACTTCCACAGGTCGTTGGTCACCTCGGGGCCGCTGTTGCCCCACCAGAACCATGAGCCCCAGGTGAAGTCACCGCCGGCCTCGTGGAACGGACGGAACAGCACGGGAATATTGGCATCCTTCAGCAGCTTGAGATAGCCGGCGAGCTTGGCCACATCGGCGGTGGCTACGGCGTTTTCGCGAGTACCCGACACGAGCACCTTGCTTGCGTCAAAGCCCTTGAAACGCTGTGTGTCGCGGCATGTAAGGTCAAAGTATACGCCTGTCACGGTGTAATTCTGACCCGAAACGATTATACCGCTCTCCTTCACCTTGGCGGCAGCCTCGGCGTTGAGACGTATCTTGTATTCGCCCGCAGCCTTTTCGGCATCGGTAAGGTCGAAATACTCGGTGGCCGGCATCAGAGCACTCCAGTCGCTGCCCTTGAGCGAGCCCTGGGCATCGGAGGCGGCGTCCTTGAATGTGACGCGTATCACAGTGCCGTCCTGAGCGTACTCCCAGATGTCCATTGCGAGGGGCACTTCTTCTTTGTCAAGGCGCACGTTTGACCAGCTTCCGATTTCATATTCGCCTGCCCACATCTGCATAGGCACATTCCAGTGCCATGTCACGGTGGGGATGCTGCCGGCATTCCATACGTTCTGCACGGGGGTGATGTCGCCATAGTTGATCCAGTTGGCGGGCGACGATGCGAGGTGGATGTAGTCAAAACCTACGATGGCAGGATATTTGCCGGCGGCATTGGCCACGAGGTCACTGAAAGCCGTGCCCCAGGCCACTTCGCCCATAGCTCCAGAGAGCTGCTTCACGCCATAGTTCTCAAGCATGAAGCTGTAGAGCTTCTTGGCCTCGGCCGACGCATTGGGATTGACGGGCGAAGCCGAGATTTTACTCTTGTCGATAGCTGGAGCCGACTCGGCGTTGAAATTTATCACCACAGCGGGCGCAAATGTCATCGCGTTGGGAGCGGTGATGGCACGGGCGGGTATCTCGAATGTATAGGTTTTGCCCTTGGTGAGCGACACTTTCGACTCAAGTGTGTTGCCGTCGACAATCGAAGTCTCGACAGGCTCGCCGTTGAGGGTCACCGATACAGCCTGATTGAGTATGATCGGACGGTCGTAGGTCACAGAGATGATATCAGTGGTCACGCTCACCGTCTCACCCTCGGTCACCGACATCGAGGTGGCTGTTATCTCGTAGGGCGACGGTTCGTCCCACTCGGGCTTGTGGTCGTCATCACAGGCCACCAGAAAGGTGGCGAGTGATGCGGCCATGAATAGATATTTTATCTTGTTCATAGATTTTTGCATTGGTTGTGTGGGGGATTATTCAATGGTAATCTTGGTGAGTATAATACCGTTGGCCTGGATGATGAGACCGCCCTTGTTGACGAGCGCGTCGATGTCGGCGTCGGTAAGAGTGATTGACAGTGAGCCGGAGCTTGTCACACATTCCTGATACTCGGCGGGTGAGCCGGGGAGCATGTTCCATCCGTCACCCATGCCGAATTTCAGCTTGGGGTCATCATCACCGTTGAGAGTGTAGTAGGCGCGGAGCACCTGACCGGCTTTCCATGACTGGAACATGGGGGTCAGATTGCTGTCCCAGGCGAGAGTTTGGAAGCCGCCATATCCTGTCACGACTTCATTGCCTTCCCATATTACAGTCTCCATCGAGCGTTCCCACTCGATGTGCACCTTGCTTACAACAGTGCCTTCGCCCTGGATTACAATGGCTGTCTCTGACCATCCGTCGTTGGTGGTGAGGATACGGTCGAGGACATCGGTGGTGAGCTCATATGCTACGAGAGTCTCGCTCTGGTCGGGCTGTAGCATAGCCATCTGGCCCCAGTTGGCATCGTTGATCTGTATCTGGGTGTAGGCGTATGAATTGACGTGGAATACAAGTTTGGCTCCTGCGGGCACATCCTTGAACGATTCCTTGTAGAGCCGGAATGCACCGCCGTCACCCTCGCCGGTCCATGAGCCGAGGTCGCGCACTTCGTTCATGATTACATTCTCCACATGTGTCGCGGGGATGAAAGCCATCTCATAGGTGATGGAGCCGTTTGACGACACGAGAGTCACCTGAGCGGTCGAGCCTACATTGTCAGGCACGAGGATGATGAGATTGGTGCCCTGGAGTATGTGCTGGGTCTTGGTGCCGTTGATCTGCACCTCGGTCAGAAGTGATTCGTTGGCGATGGGGAGAGTGAAAGTATCTCCGGCATTGATTTCGGCATCCTCGGCAGGAAGCTCGGTAGCGTAGGCACACTCGGGTGCGGTCAGCTCGATGGCGGGAGTCTCGATCTGCTCGCCGTTGCTGAGCTCGAGAGTCACGGTGTTGCTGCCGGCCTGGAGAGTGGCGGGTACACTGATGCTGAATGATGTTGCCGACGGAGTCTTCACCTCTACGGCTGCCGAGCCGGCAAAGATAATCTTCACGACATTATGGAGATTCTTGCCGTTGACGGTAAGCTGGCCTGCAAGAGCTGCGGGAGCAGGATTATAAGTCACGTTCTCGGGCTGGAGAATCTTGACAGCTATGGCTACCGACATGCCTGAGCCGGTGTTGAGCATCACGTCGCCGCTCTGAGTGCCGGCGGGCACCTTGACGGTGATTTCGGTCGCGCTCTTTGTGGCGGGCTCTACGGCATCGGCCACTCCGGGGAATGTCACGTCGGTCACAAGCTCCATATTTATGCCTTTGAACTTGATTACGTCCTCGGCCCAGATGTTGTCGGCCGGCTCGGCCACAACTTCTTCAGGAAGGGCTACACCGATAGTGGCTGCTGCGACTTTGACGCCCGAGGCGGGTATCATCACTACGGTGCCGTTTTCGGTATTGGCGGGGAGGGAGAATGAGATTTCGCTGTTGGCTGCATCGTAGGTAAATTCTACCTCACCTGCGCCGGGCACCTCTACGCTCTTCACCAGGTCGAGATCGTTACCCTTGATGGTCACGGTCTCGCCGGGCTTTTTGTTGTCGAGGCTCACCACGTTGCTCACCGCTGGGAGCACCACCTGGAGCTCTTCCTCGCTCTTGATCACGTTGGGTATAGGCTCTGCTCCGTCGCTGAACTCGAGCACGCCCGACTTGGCCTCGGCAGGCACTGTGAGCGACAGTTCGTTACGCTTCTGGCTGATGAAGTCGGCCTTGTCGACATAGATGCCGTCGGGATAGTTCTCCTTGTCAAGAATGCTTTCGTCATATGCGAAAGTCACGCGTGAGATGAGGTTGAGATAATCACCCTTGATGGTCACGGTCTCGCCGGGCTTGACGGGAGAGGGGAGCATCGACTCGATGACGATAGGCTCTGTGTAGGAGAGCATTGTCAGAGTGGTGATGTCTCCACCGGCATGATGGAGCACCAGTTTGCCGGGCTCGGCGTCCTGAGGGACGGTGATACGTATCTCCTCCGGCGAAATCACGCGTATGTCGGTGATGTCGGATGTGCCGGGGATGGAGATGGAGTTGATCTGGTCCATGCCCGAGCCGAGAAAGCGGAGTTCACCGCCGCGCATTACGGGCGACGGGCCCCATACGTTGAGGCTTACGCCCCCTTTGTATTGCTGTGTGTCGAAGTCGTCGTTCTCGCATGAGGTCAGCGCGGGGAGCATGAACGCCATGCACAATAAGAGCAGACTCGAAAGATTGAATATTTTTTTCATGTTGCTTGTAGTCTCTAAAATTTTACCGTGTTGACACTTATTAGTTGGGAACGACGCGGATGTTGTCAAACTTGAATACGGGCTGACAGTCCACACCGGTCTTGCCGCCGGCTACAACGAATATCATGAGCGATGCGAAGTCCTCCTTCGAGCCGAGGAACTTGTCGGCACCCGTGCCGTTGTGTCCGTATACAAAGTCCTTGATGGGGAATGACACTGTCACCCACTCACCGTTGGTGTGATAAGCCTCGGTATCGCTCCAAGGTATCCAGAGGCCGCGGGCCAGGCCCTCGTTGTCGCCCTGGAAGTAAGTGTTGTTACATCCGGCTACATTGTTGCCAAACTCATCGAGACCGGCGTTACCGAACGAAATCTTGTCGGTACCGGCAAAGATAAACTGCATGGCTCCTGCCTGCCAGGGATTTTCGGCGGGAATGTTGATCTCAAATTTCAGACACTTGTTGTTGAAGTCGCTGAAGTCGGCAATGTCAAAGAGTCGGTCGCCGATACCTGCGGGATAGGTCACGGGGTCGGTCCATGCTCCGGGCCAGTACTCGAAAGCAAAGTTGGAGTCATCCCAGCCACCGTCGGCCGACATGGTTACCTTGTTGGCGTTGAGCATCATGTATTGTCCCGAGATGCTTGAGTCATCGGTCATGAATGCCGGCGCATGCCACCATTGACCTGTTGTGCCGAAGCCTGTGGGTGAATCGAAGTCAAACAGCATGCCGCGGGTGTCCATGTAGCGGAATGAGCTTGAGCCTTCGCCATAGATTGATGCCATGGTCACAGGACCCTCGACGGCTCCGTCGGGCACTACGACCGACACTTCTTCCTCCGACAGCGACTTGATTTCAGCGGGTATGCCGCCGGGGAATGTCACAGTGAACGGAACATTGGGATCATCGGCAAAATACGCGCCCTTGAAGGTAACGGTCTCGCCTGCCTTGGCATATTCACACGACATGTTGTCGATGCGCGGTGCGGGAACGATTACGTTGAACGGATAGTTGACCTCCATGCCTGTCGAGGTGATGAAGCGGGCGGTGTTATTGACCTCGGCGGGTATGAGATTGGGTATATCCACTATTATGGTGTGGCTTGTGACCATGGTAGGGTTGAGTTTGGCCTTCTGGTCGTTGAACCATACCTGCTGCACGTCACCGAGATTGTCGCCCACAAAGGCCAGACGGGTGCCGAGGCTGGCACTTACTACGAGTGAGTCGGCCTTGTCGCTGTCACACATGCGTGCATACTTGATGACAGGTGCTGAGCCGCGGTCTTTCTCGGCGTCAGTCTCGCTGCACGAGGCAAGCGAGCCGGCTATGAGAAGCCCTGCCGCGTTCAGTAATATGTATTTATATGATTTTCTCATGATGTTTTCAGAATGTGTTTGTTCAGTGAAAAGACTTTATTAATCACCGTAGTAGCTTACCGGAGCTCCGAGAAGCGCGGGTGAAGTCGAGGTCACGGCTGCGGGGATGGGGGCTACAAACGAGCTTACTGACAGATTGATGTTGTCATACTGGCCGCCGTCGGCGGTGTTGTCGACAATCTTGTAGACCGAGAGGTCATTCTCGTTGGTCTTGTCGATGGTCGGATTGTTTTCGTAGTCTCCGATATACATGGACGAACGGTTCAGACCTGTGCCGTAGCCATTGTTGAGCAGCTCGAGAGCGGCAGCATCTCCCTCGCGATAACGGTAACGCTGGGTGTCAAACCATGTCTGGCTCTCAAAGGCAAACTCGCGGCGACGCTCTTTGAGCAGTTCCACATAAGTTACCGAGGAAGCTTCTGTGACACCTGCGCGCTGGCGCACCATGTTGTAATACTTCATGGCTGTGGGGTCGGATGTCGACGATGCAGTGCCCATCTTGGCCTCTACATAGGTGAGATAGACGTCGGCCAGACGCATGAGATAGATATTGTTGGCTGCATCCTGGTTGATGCCTACATTGCCGTTGCAGTCGGCACCCTTGCCTATGATATACTTCTTGATGTGGGCGAGCATCTCGTTCTTGTCCTCAAGCACATCGCCTGAGTCGTCGCGGCTTACATAATTGTAAGTGTAACCGCCGCCGGCACGGTTGAGCATGGGATAGTAGTCACCGTTGGTCATGTAGGTCCACATGCGACGCTTGTCGTTGAGATCATACATCTTCTGGAGCGAGAGGGTGGGACCCTTGCCTGCACCCCAGGTCTGGTCGGCGATTACCGACGAGCGTGACCATGCCACATTGTGGGCGTTGCCGTAGGAATAGCCCTGCACGGCACACTGGATGGCGAGTATCGACTCGGGACCATTGTTGGCCTCGACGTCAAAGAGTGTCGAGAAGTCGATGTCGGTCAGTGCCTGGGTGTTTTCGATTACGTAGAGAGCGTCCTCGGCTGCCTTGGCATAGAGAGCCTCGCGGTCATAGCCATAGTCGGTGTGGGCAGCCATGGTGACAGCAAGCTTGGCGCGGAGAGCTCGGGCCTTGCGGCTGTCAAGACGATAGGCATCCTCATCGGTCTCGGGCAGATTGGCCACTGCGAAATCAAGGTCTTCCATGGCAAAGCGGTATACGCTCTCCTGAGTGTTGCGGGGAAGGTCGAAGTTGCCGTCCATAATAGTCTTGGTGTTGTTGGCCATCACGGGCACGTCATGCCATACCTCGGCAAGCATGTAGTGGCAATAGCCGCGCATCGCGCGAGCCTCGGCAACCGCACGGTTGATGTCGGCCGGAGTGATGGAGCCGCTGCACACGGGCGGGATGTCGTTGATTATGGAGTTGGCGAAAAGGATTACGTTATAGAGGCCTTTCCATCCCTCGTTGAGATAGGGGTTGACCGCGGTGTAGGTACCGAAATACCACTGACCCTCGTCGGAATAGGTATAGTAGATGTCTCCGTTGATCATGTCCATCTTCCACTGGAAGTTCATGTGGAAGTTGCTCCATGTCTTGGATGCATACAGAGTCATCGTTGTGCTCCGCAGGGCTGAAGGAGTCGTATAGTAGTTCTCCAGCACAGGCTTGTCAATGGGGTCGACGGTAAGGAAGTCGTTGCATGACACAAGCGAGCCTCCGAGCACCAACGCCACAGCTGAAGTCTTGAATATATTTTTCATTTCGTTGTTAGTCTTGATGGTTTAGAAAGAGAGATTGAGACCTACGGTGTAGGTGCGGGGAGTGGGATAGCGGCCGCGGTCGATGTTCTGGAGGAGTGAACTCTGGTTGAAGGCACCGATTTCGGGGTCATAACCGCTATATTTGGTGAAGGTGTAGACGTTCTGTACGTTTACATAGAATTTGGCATTCTGGAGGAATGCTTTCTTGGCCCACTTGGAGGGGAGGTTGTAGCTCAGCGAGATGTTCTGGATGCGGAGATACGAGCCGTCCTCGATCCAGCGGTCGCTCATGCGCTGGTTGCCGTTTGAGTCGAGGTTGGAGAAGCGGGGCATACCGTTGTGACCGTCGGCGAGCTGCAGGTTGGAGATGTCATCGCCTCCGTTGGGGTCGATTTTCACGGCCTGTGCGCGGTCGAGCACGCTTACAGCCTGATTGTCCCATATGGAGCTGAGACCCTCGGTGCGATAGCGGGCCCAGTTGAGCACGTCACCGCCTATCTGGCCGGTAAGACCGATGTTGAGCTCCCAGTCCTTATAAGTAAAGGTGTTGGTGAAGCCGAAGGTCAGATCGGGGTTGGGATCACCGATAATGGTCTGGTCGGCATCGTTGATGATACCGTCGCCGTTGAGGTCTTTGAACTTGAGGTCGCCGATCCATGCGCCTGAGGTCTTGTCGATTTTGTTGGCATAAGGATCAGAGCCGCCGGTCTGTGTGGCGTGGCTGAGGATGTCGGCTTCGTTGCGGAAGAGACCCTCGGTCACATAGCCGTAGAACACGCCCATCGGCTGACCTACCTTAAACATTGACACTGTCTGGAAAGGTGCATACCAGTCTACGTTGCCATATATGATCTGCGAATCATCGTTGAGGGCCACAATCTTGTTTTTGTTGTGCGAGAGAGTCAGTGACGAGTTCCAGAGGAAGTTTTTGGTCACTACAGGACGGGCGTTGATCTGGAGGTCGATACCGGTATTGCGTGTCTGACCGATATTGGCATAGGGTGTCTGGATAGTACCCCAGTCGTTAGTGGCGATGTGTCCGGGGGTGAACACCTGCATGAGCAGGCCATCGGTCTGTTTGCGATACACGTCAAGAGTGATTTCGAGACGGTTGTTGAACGCTGCGAAGTCGATACCGCCGTTATACTGCTCCGAAGCCTCCCACATAAGGTCGGGATTGGAGAGGTTGAGGGGGAAGAATGCTGTGCCGTTGGGTGTGAGCATTGTCTGCATCGCCGAGCCGTAGCGATAGGTGTCGATGTTGGAGTTACCTACCTTACCATAGCCGAGACGCACCTTGAGGTTGTCGAGCCAGCTTACATCCTGGAGGAATTTCTCCTGTGAGGCGCGCCATGCGAGTGCCACCGAGGGGAATGAGCCCCACTTGTGGTTGGAGCCGAATTTGCTCGAACCGTCGCGACGTATGGTAGCGGTGAGGAGGTAACGGTTGTCGAAACCATAGTTGAGTCGGGCGAATATCGAAGCAGTGGTGCTGGCGTCGGCCCATCCGGTGTTTGATACAAATTCACCGTCCTCGCCCATGATGTTGATGTCATCGCGGGTGAAGTTTTTCTTGATGAACTGTGTGCCGTTCCAAGAGCTCTTTGAGGCCTCGAAACCTGCCATGACTGTAACGTCGTGCTTGTCGAGGAATTTCTGATTGTAGGTGATATAGTCCTTCTGCATCCAGTAGAAGTTGTGGTCTTCGCGCTGCATCATCTGGTTGATGTCGTTTGACACGAGGCCGAACTGATAGCGGGGGATAAACGACTTGTTCTGGTTCTGCGAAGCGTCAAACGCATACTCTGCGCGGAAAGTGAAGTGCTTCAGGAAGTCCGCGCTTACATAGAAGTTACCGGTGATTTTCTGACGGAGCAGAGTGTTGTTGGTCATGAGAGCGAGAGCCACGGGGTTCCAGGTCGAGGCTCCGTTTACGGTGTTGGGGCCTGCCCAGTTGCCGTCAAAGTCACGCACGGGCACCGAGGGCATCATGGTCATAGCCTGCATGATTACGCCGTCCGAGCCGTCGTTGCGGGTGATGGTCTCGTCGGTGCGGGTGTAGGCGAGCGCGCCACCTATTTTGAGCCATTTTGTGAAGTTGTTGTCGATATTGAATCGGCTGTTGAATCGGGTGAAGTCCGAGCCGATGATTGTACCCTCTTGTTTCATCCAGCCGCCGCTCATAGAGTAGACGGTCTTTTCATTACCGCCGGTCATGCTGAGCTGGTGGTTCTGCATGAATGCTGTGCGGAATATCTCGTCCTGCCAGTCGGTGCCTTTGCCCAGGAGTGAGATGTCGCTGTAGGTCATGTCGAAATTGTCCTTTGTGAAGACTCCTTCGTTGAGGAGCTGCTGCTGATAGGTGGCATACTCGCGCAGGTTCATCATGTCGAGTTTCTTGGCCACCTGCTGCCATGCCACATAACCGTCATAGGTGATGTTGGTGTGGCCGGCCGAGCCGCGGCGTGTGGTCACGAGTACTACACCGTTGGCACCTGCCGCACCATAGATGGCACAGGCCGATGCGTCCTTGAGCACGTCGATGCTCACGATGTCGGAGGGTGCGATTGCTGCGAGAGGATTGACGGTGGTCTGTCCGTTTGTACCGCCGGCCCAATCAAAGCCGCCGATGGTGTTGCTGCCGCTCATGGGCACACCGTCGATTACATAGAGAGGTTCGTTGGACGAGTTGAGTGAGCTCGCACCGCGGATACGTACGGATGTCGCACCGCCGGGGGCTCCTGAGTTCTGGGTCACCTGCACACCGGCCACTTTGCCCTGAAGCATCTGGTCGGCATTGGTCACGATGCTTTGTTTCATCTGCTCCTCTGAGATTCGTGCCACCGAACCTGTGATGTCAGATTTGCGCTGGGTGCCGTAGCCTACGACTACGACCTCTTCTAGCAGCTCGGTGTCGTCCTGAAGCACGATGGTCACTTCAGTACGTCCGGCAAGAGCCACTTCCTGCGACTTCATGCCTACGTATGACACGAGCAGAGTGGCTTTGGCCGATTTCACTTTGAGAGAGAAGTCGCCGTCGATGCCTGTGGCGGTGCCGTTGGCGGTGTTTCCCTTCTCTTGCACTGTCGCGCCGATAAGCGGTTCGCCCGACTTATCCTGCACGATTCCTGTCACTGAGACCTGCGCCGTGGCACTAAGCACGAAGCATAGCAGCACTGCCGTCAGCAGACCTCGAAGGTCGGAAATTTTTCTTTTCATTATAGCAATTTTAAGGTAATGGGTAATTGATTAGCTTTGATTGAAGTTGTTTGTTGTTGTATAAATAACGATAAGTGTTTGGTTTTAAGGTTTGTTATTATAATATTGTTGTTGCAAATTTAGTGCAAACATTTTGGATAAAATGATACTATTTTATCCAATAGTTGCATGCGCTAAGTAGAGGAAATATGTTGTTTAACATGTGTGCTACGTGTCTATGCAGGTGTGTAGTTACAAAGGTGGGAGGAGGCGGTGTGTCGCCTGTGTAGGAATTGATGGATATAGGCGTGTGGGGGGGAGAATGTGGTCGGTCAGGGGTGTCGGTCATGCGGGGACGGGATGACCCGCCCCTGCATGGCGATTGTTATCGGGAAGGATTAAATCCTGCCGGTGGCGCGCTTGATGATTTCTATGGTTGTGGAGTCGGAAGCAAACACCGAGTTGAGACCCTGGGGTTCCTGTGCAGGATCGCCCGTGTAGTCATCGCCGGCTTGCCAGGTGGTGTGGGCCGGATTGGCCAGGCCACCCCATCCCCAGAAGTTCAGGCCTGCGATTTTGCCGCCGTCGATTACCTCGTCAAACACGTGGGCGTAATAGGTGTCACGTCCGTTGACTGCCGAGCCTTTGGCCGTGGCCATCGCGTCGCGCGGATAGCCGAACTCTTCGAGCACGATAGGCTTCATCATGGCTCCGCTGTCCACGAGAGCTTTGTAAAGGGCGTCATAGTGCTGTGAGATGTATTCGTCGGTCTTGGCACAAGCTACTGCCACACTGTCGTTGACAGTCTCGGCCGTGATCCAGCTCCAGTTGTAGGGCCATATGTGTATGGTGGCATAGTCTACATCGGGATAGCTGTGTATCTCTTTCCACAGGTCGATGTCGCCTTCACATCCGTTGTAGCCTTCGCTGCCCACCGACACCAGATGGTGAGGATCGATGCTCTTGATGAGCGCGGCGGTCTCGGCTATCCATTCCGAGAAAGCGTGTTTGCTCTCGTCGGCAAACGGGCGCGGCTCGTTGGCTATCTGCCACGACATGATGGCGGGCGAGTCGGCATAGCGGCGGCCGGTGATGGAGTTGACGCGGCCTACGATTTTGCTTACGTGTTTGGCGGCAAGCTCCTTGGCTGTCTCGTTGCGCACAAACTGTGATGCATATTTCACATAGGCGGGATAGCCGTCGTGGGCGGGATTGACAGCCTTGCCGGCTCCGGCCCATTCGAGATAGGTGCCGAATCCGCCGCTCCATTCCCATGCGTTGTTGAGATAGAGCACGGCTTTCATATCGCGCTTCTCAAGCTGGTCAAGCAGGTAGTCAAGGCCTTGGAGCAGAGTGTCGTTATAGACTCCGGGCGCGGTCTGAAGGGTAGGGGAGATGTGTGATGCGAGTCCCTCTTCGCCCTCGCCGCCGACGAGTATGCGCAGGTTGGTTATGCCGAGACTCTTGAGCGAGTCAAGTTCGCGGGCCAGACGGTCACGGTCGCCTCCGCGCCCTTCTGAGGCGAGGATGGTGCCATACCAGAAGTTGGTGCCGATGTAGCGATATACACTGTCGCCGAGATAAAAGTTTCCGTTGTTGACAGTTACGTAGGGCGACGGGGCTTTACCCTTGGGGCCGGAACATGCTCCTATAATGGCAAGCATGATAAACAGTGGTATAAAAAGACGGTTACGCATAATGGATTTAAATATAGGATACTGTTTATATAATGCATGTGCACAGTATTTGGTTTTGTTAAAATCCATGAAACTCTTTAAACTTTATAAACGTTTTTAACTCTATAAACTCTCAAAATTCACTCCCAGTTGTCGGTACGGAATGGCACGAGCGGGAGTCCGAGCATGTCTTTCAGTTTGCCCGGGGCAAAATTTCTGAAGCAGTATCTGACGGCCTTGATGTCGCTGACCTCGGGCGAGGAGACAGTTATGGTAAACTTGTCCCAGTCCTCGACGGCTTTTGCCGGATGAAACACCTTGTCCTCTCCCGCCACTTCAAAACCTTCGATGTCGCGGTTGGGGTTTAGACCGCCATAGGCGTTGTCGAAAGTCAGCACTGCCTTGTCGCCCTGATAGTCCACAGACTTGAATGTGGGATATTGTGTATGTATCCCCTCCACTCCATAAGTCTTTGCAGCCGCGAGAAAAGCCAGACGTTCGCCTATCGGTTTTTTCTGCGAAGCGTGCACATCCTCCAGTTCATGGGGATAGATAAGGTCGGTGGTGCATACAATGCCGGTGTTGGGAATCATGGCTGCCGCTTTGTGCTGACATTCGCGGAAGCGTGCGGCGTGGTCGCCCTGCGGGTCGCCATAGCTCCACGGCGGCATCTCCACGAAGTAAAACGGCAGGTCGGGATTGCCCCATTCGTTGCGCCAGAGTTGCACCAAATCCTTTTTGTGTGAGGGATATTCGTTGTGAAGTCCGACGTTCGATTCACCCTGATTCCAGAGAAAGCCTTTGATGGTGTATCCTGCCAGCGGGTGGAGCATGCCGTTGTAAAGCACACCTATACGATACCAGGGGTCGACGGTTTTTTCGCCGGTACGTTCGGCTTCCATATCATAGCCCGGATATGTGTCGAGCATCTCCTTTGGAAGCCAGCTCTCGAGTTTGGAGCCTCCGTAGGCACAGTTGATAATGCCCACCGGGGTGTTGATGATGTCGGAGAGCGAACGGGCAAAGAAGTAGGCGAGAGCCGAAAACTCGGCGGCTTTTGCCGGCGATGATACGTTCCATTTTCCCTCCACACGCTCAGGCTTATCATATTCCTGGCGTTTGGGCACATTAGCCATGCGTATATGTGGATATTTGCCCGAGTATGCTATAGCCTCGCCGGCTCCTTCTATGGGCTGTATGCCGAATCCTCTGAGCGGCATCTCCATGTTGGACTGTCCTGAGCAGAACCACACCTCGCCTATGAGCACGTTTGATATCGTCTTGGGTGATTCACCGTCGTCAAATGTCACTGTCCATGGAGTGAACGAGGCTTCGGGGGTGTCGACATTGACATCCCAGCGGCCGGTCTTGCTGTCGGCCTTGGCGGTATAGCTCTTGCCGTCCCACGACGGGGTCACCGTGACTTTGCGTCCCGGTCTGGCCCAGCCCCATAGTCTGGCTTTGGTGTTTTGTTGGAGCACGGCATTATCGCTGATGATGTCAGGAAGCTCTACGGCCTGGACCGACAGTGCGGCAAGAGTCATACTCACGGCTGCAAGTGATATTTTTTTCATCGATAGCAGTTTAAACTGTTAGCTCTATAAACTTTGTAGACTACAAGGAATTACGCTCTTTGATAGTCTTTTTGGCCAGTTTGGCCCATTCCTTCAGGTCCTCGTCGGTCCACTGCGAGCCGTCGTCAGAGGCTGTCGGCTTGATCATCGAGCAGCTTTCATCCTTGTCGGCGATGTCCCACATGAGCACAGACACCTTGTGGTCGTTGGCCCAGTCCATCCAGGCTTGCCATGACTCATAGTCGATGGGGCCGTCGCCGGTGTGGTCCATTGAGCCACATTCCGAGATTATGAGCGGCAGACCGGCTTCGATAGCCTTGGTGGCTTTATCGCGGTTCCAATCCTTGTGGGTGCCCGCATAGTAGTGGAGTGAGTAGAGCAGGTTGGGCGAGTCGATTGGGCTTTGGGCCGCCACATCTACCTCCTGATCCCATTTTGGGGTGCCGACTATGATTACCGATCCCGGAGCGTTGGCGCGGATCACAGATATCACTTCTGCGGCATAATCCTTTATTTCTTGCCACTGGATGTCAAGAGGCTCGTTCCATATCTCGTAGAGGATATTGGGGGTGTCGCCATATTTTTCAGTAATGACAGAGAAAAATTTCTTGGCGTTTTCGAGCGTATTGTTGTGCGAGTGCCAGTCACATATTATATACATGTCATTTTCGATAGCTGCGTCAATGGCAGCCATTGCCAGATTGACAGCGTTGGCCGAGTCGGCTTCAAACGAGTTGACACAGTCGCCGCTGGCATGCGCACCTATTGCGGCACGTGTGATGTTGGCACCCCAGTCCTCTTTGAGAGCCTTGATGGTGCCGGAGTTGTAGAATCGTCCCCAGTTGGAGTGCCATCCGAGCGACGGCCCCGTGAGCACTACGGTGTCGCCGGCGGCGTTGAGCAGGGCCGTACCTTCGACGTGGAGAGGTGTTACAAATGCGGTTGCGGTCGAGTCGTCCTGAGCTTGGCCGGCTGACGATGCGTTGCCGCGACATGAACCGAGTGTTGTGGAGGCCATTGCGGCGCACAGCAGAATTGATGCAATAGATGTTTTCATATTAAGGCTTTGTGGTGCTGATATATGTCTCGGAATACTTTGGGCGAGTTGCCTTTCTTCTTTTTAAAGATGCGGTTGAAGTTTGATATGTTGTTAAATCCACATTCATAGCATATCTCGGCCACTGATGTCGTCGAGTCGACGAGTGCTCGTGTGGCATGCCCGAGACGTATGTCTATTAGGTAGTCGGATATGGAGCGACCCGTGCGTAGTTTGAAAAAGCGGCTGAAGGCCGTAGGGGTCATCCCTACGAGAGCCGCGAGGTCGGCCAGGCGTATCTCTTCTTTGTAATGGGTGTTGATGTATTCTTGTACTTTCGTGACGCGACGGCTGTCGCCGGTGGGGCGGTGGGAGGCAAACGACGATGATGACAGCACTCTGTATTCGCCGCTCTCTGCAAGCTCGTGGAGTATGGCCATAAGTTCGAGCATGCGGAAGAATCCAACTTCGGTACGCGTCAGATTGTCAAGGCGGTTAAACACTTTCATGATGGCGTTGGAATTGAACGCGATGCCGTTGGCACACAGTTGAAGCATACGTCTGATGCTCGAGAGCTGGGTTTTGGCAAGGAGCGATTCTCCGAATAGGTCATGTGAAAATTGTATCGTTATCTCGCGTATCTTGTCATTGGTGCATTGATGCTGCTCCCAGCCGTGTTCTATGCCGTTGCCTACGAGCACGAGGTCATATTCTCCGAGTGTTTCCATCGAATCGCCCACCACACGACGTGCGCCTGCACATCCGGCCAGAAAGTTGAGTTCATACTCCTCATGGCGGTGTACGGGATATGTGAATCGGTCCTTGAGCCTGTCTATCAGATAGAAACAGTCTTTTTCCGACAGCGGGGTGATTTCGGTGATAATCTTGTTCATGGCGGAAGATTTGGCGGAATAGAATTAATGATTTGTACTGGTAGATGTGTATTCAGGTAATGGACTGCTGACAATGACTCATTGCTGAGAAAAGTCTGCACAAATATATGATTTTATTTTTATATATTGATAATTTCCGCAAAGATTTGGCTATAATTGATGATATTTAGCATTTATTTGTTAAAATAGTATCATATTGGGTCGTAAAATAGTATGTGCAGATACTTTTATGCAAGTTTTACGTCCGTACCGGTAAAGCTGACGACATACACCTATTTATAAATAGTCAGCGAATTATTTGTTTATCAGACGGAGTTGTGTTACTTTTGTGGATTATTAGGAATAAAGGCCAATTCTACATTCCATCGGTTTTCGACATGAAAAAATTTTTACTATCATTCCTCGGCACTCTTGCCGGCATATGGTTTTCGCTTTTTCTCGCATTCTTCGGGCTTCTTCTTGTGGTCGCGGCCGCAGGTGTCGCATCGCTCGGCAACGGCAAGACCGTGAATGTCGATAGTCATAGTTACCTTGAAATCACACTTGTCGGAGAGGTTGCCGACCGCCCCGGCCGCATAGACCCAATAGGCATCATTCGTGGCGAGGATAACCGCGCTCAGGGCGTCAACGAGATTGTCGGAGCCATAGGTGCCGCCGCCTTTGACGACCGTATCGACGGCATTGTCATCGATTGCCGCGGCTCCGAGATGGGGCTCGCCCGCCGTCAGGCCATTGTCGAGGCCCTGTATCGTTTCAAGGCCGACGCCCCCGGCAAATGGATTTACTCTTATGCCGACATGTACACCCAGGGCGATTATTACATCGCTACGGCCGCCGACTCGGTGTTCATCAATCCTATAGGACAGGTGTTCATCCATGGTCTGTCCACCACAGGACTGTATTTCAAAAATATGCTTGACAAACTCGGCGTGCAGATGCAGGTCGTGAAGGTCGGTACCTACAAGAGTGCTGTCGAGCCTTATATACTCACCGGCATCAGTGAGCCTGCTCGTGAGCAGCAGCAGCTTTTCCTCTCCAATATGTGGAGCAGCGTCACGAGCTATATCGCCGGAGCGCGCGGTGTCATGCAGGATGAAGTTAAAAACTGGGCCGACAGTGCCGTGTATGCCATGCCGACTGAAAAATATGTCGGAATGCATATTGTTGACCGTCTGATGTATCGTCACGAGTTTGACGAACTCCTTGTATCACTCACCGACAAGAAAGATGTCAAGCATCTCACACCCGTAACTCCGTCGGAATATTGCTCCGTGCAGGACATTGACAAGAAAGGTGACGGCCGTGGTGCCACTATCGCCGTGCTCTATGCGTGCGGTGACATTACCGACGAGACCGGCGATGGCATTGTGGCGTCCAGACTCGTGCCCGAGATACTCGAGCTTGCCGAGGATGACGACATTGACGGTCTCGTGATGTATGTCAATTCGGGCGGAGGCTCAGCCTTTGCCTCCGAGCAGATATGGGAGGCGTTGCAGCAGTGGAAGTCGCTCACCGGCAAGCCGTTCTATGTATCTATGGCCGACTATGCCGCTTCGGGTGGATATTACATCTCCTGTGGCGCCGACCGTATATATGCCCAGCCTACCACCCTCACCGGCTCGATTGGCATTTTCGGGCTCATCCCTGATTTGAGCGGACTTCTCAACAATAAGATTGGTGTCAGCACCTCTACCGTGTCGACCGACCCCGGCGCAGGTATGCCAGGAGTGCTTGAGCCGATGACACCCGCTCAGAGAGCTGCCATGCAGGGATATGTAGAGCGAGGCTATGAACTGTTCACTTCACGTTGTGCCAAAGGCCGTGGCATGAGTCAGGACTCCATAAAAGCCATTGCCGAAGGGCGTGTGTGGGATGGAGCCGAGGCTCTGAAGCTCGGGCTTGTCGATGAGATAGGCGGACTGGACACAGCCGTGGCCGGCATGGCCCGTGAGCTTAATGCATCTACATGGACCATACGCAATTATCCCGAGACAAAGGAGAAATGGTATGACCTTCTTATCGAGGCGGGAGCCGATGTCAAGACACGTATGATACGTGACGAGCTTGGCGAGATGGCTTCGATTTACGAGACCGTAGCCCGTCTCAAGGGCATGTCGCCCGTACAGGCACGTATGGAAATCATGAAGGTCGACATGTGATGTCAACCCTCGACATCGTATGGTGCATTAAAAATTATTTTTAACTACGTTATTTAATCAAACTCTATGGCACGTAACCGTCTGCTGTCAATGTTGCTGCTCTATCCGCTTTCACGCCTTTATGGTCTGGGAGTGGCTGTGCGCAACAAGATGTTTGAGCAGGGTATGCTCAGGCAGCAAGAGTTTAAGGTGCCGGTGGTTGTAGTCGGCAATATTGCCATGGGGGGCACCGGCAAGACTCCTCATGTCGAGTATATAGTCGAGGCCCTGATGGATAAATATAATATAGGTGTGCTTTCTCGCGGCTACAAGCGCGCTACCAAAGGTTTTGTCCTTGCCACACCCCAGTCGCGCCCCGAGGACATAGGCGACGAGTCCTATCAGATATACCGCAAGTTTGGTCCGGAGATTACCGTGGCCGTATGCGAGAAACGTGTCGAAGGCATAAACCGTATGCTGGAGATTAATCCCAAAATCAGTCTGATATTGCTCGATGACGCTTTCCAGCACCGCTATGTCAAGCCGTCGGTGTCGATAGTGCTCACCGAGCACAACCGCCCGGTCTTTACTGACAGTCTGCTTCCTTATGGACGTCTGCGCGAGCCGCGCGGCGCGCTCAACAGGGCCGATATCGTCGTCGTGACAAAATGTCCGCCCGATATGAAGCCGATGCAATACCGCATCTTTGAAGAGAATTTCAAACTCTTCCCGTTTCAGAAACTTTATTTCTCGCGCTATAATTACGGGCATCTCGTGCCGGTATTTCCCGAGGAGGCCGAGTCGATACCGTCGCTCGACACTCTTGTGCCGGGCACTCCGCTTCTTGTCATTACCGGCGTGGCCAATCCAAAGCCGTTTTCACGTTTCTTAAGGCGTCGCAAGGCCAAGGTAAAGCTCAAGCGTTTTGCCGACCATCACAATTTCACCGCCTCTGACATGGCCGAGATAGAGCGTGAGTTCAACGCGCTCCCGGGCAATGACAAATTTATCGCCACCACCGAGAAGGATGCCGTAAGGCTCTTTAACAATCCCTATTTCCCCCACGCGCTCAAGAGCCGCATATTCTATGTACCCATCAAGGTCGACTTCATTGACCGTGCGGGCGACGTACCCTTTGAGCAGTGTGTCGAGAAAACCATACGCGACTCACGTTTGTTTAAATCTTAACTGCCTGAACAACGCGGTTTTGGGTTTGAAAACATCTGTTAATACATATTATATTTAATAGCCAATATCATGCTTGAAAAAATCAATCAGACGGCAGAATATCTGCGTTCGCAAGTATCCGAAATGCCCCGCACAGCCATTATCCTCGGCACAGGTCTCGGTCCGCTCGTTGATCATATAACCGACAAGAAATTTATCCCTTATAGCGAGATACCCAACTTCCCCGTGTCGACTGTCGAAGGCCACAGCGGCAACCTTATTTTCGGCAAGCTCGGCAACAAGCCTGTCATCGCCATGCAAGGCCGTTTTCATTATTACGAGGGTTATGACATGAAGACCGTGACATTCCCCGTGAGAGTGTTCAAGGCTCTCGGAGTGGATACATTGTTTGTGTCAAACGCCTCTGGCGGTATGAACAAGGAGTTTGTTGTCGGCGATGTCATGACCATCACCGATCACATCAACCTCTTCCCCGAGCATCCTCTGCGCGGCAAAAACTATCCCGAGCTCGGCGTTCGTTTCCCGGCCATGACCTATGCCTATGATCCCGAACTCATGCGTCTTGCCGACGAGATTGCCGCTGAGAAGGGTATCCGGCTCATGCACGGAGTGTATGTAGGCGTTACCGGCCCGACATTCGAGACTCCGGCTGAATATGAATACTATCGCGTGATAGGCGGCGACTGCGTGGGCATGTCGACCGTGCCCGAAGTGATTGTGGCCAACCATGCCGGCATGCGTGTCTATGGCATTTCGGTGATCACCGATCTCGGTGGCAAGGACGTGAAGCAGGTGCCCACTCATGAGGAGGTGCAGCAGGCGGCCGTTATCGCCCAGCCCAAGTGTCTGGAGATTATGAAAGAACTCGTCAACCGTTGCTGATACCGCAGCCATGGAGATTTCCCAGTTGGGTGAGTTCGGTCTCATTGACCGGCTCACCAAAGATTTGCCCGTAGTAAACGCCTCGACTGTCCGCGGTGTGGGTGATGACTGTGCAGTGTTGCGCAACCGCGATACCGACATACTCGTTACCACCGATCTGTTGCTTGAAGGCGTGCATTTCGACCTCACCTATGTGCCGCTCAAACATTTGGGCTACAAGTCGGCGGTGGTCAATTTCTCTGACGTCTACGCCATGAACGGCACGCCCCGGCAGATAACGGTCTCGCTCGGCATTTCGAGCCGTTTCACGGTCGAGCATATGGAGGAACTCTACAGCGGCATACGTCTTGCGTGCGAGATATATGGCGTTGACCTCGTTGGCGGCGATACAACCTCTTCGCGCCAGGGTCTTGTCATATCCATTACATGCATCGGCGAGGCCGAGAGCGACAAGGTGGTATCCCGTTCGGGAGCCAAGGACACCGATCTCATATGCGTGTCGGGTGACCTCGGAGCAGCCTATATGGGCCTTCAGCTTCTTGAACGTGAGAAGGTGGCTTCGGCTGGACAGAAGGATTTTGTACCCAATTTCAGCGGCAAGGAATATCTTGTGGAGCGTCAGCTCAAGCCTGAGGCACGCAAGGACATCATACGCGAGCTTGCCGAGGCAGGCATCGTGCCGACTGCTATGATGGATATAAGCGACGGTCTTAGCTCCGAACTGATGCATATATGCAAGGCCGGAGATGTCGGATGTCGTGTGTTTGAGGAGCGTATCCCCATTGACTATCAGACAGCCGTAATGGCCGAGGAACTCGGCATGAACGTGGTCACAGCCGCGCTTAACGGCGGCGAGGACTACGAGTTGTTGTTCACCGTGCCTCTGCATTTTCATGAGAAAGTCAAAGACCTTCCGGGTGTCAAGGTGATAGGACATATCACCAAGCCGTCACTTGGATGTGCTATGGTCACACGTGACGGTGGCGAGATAGCCCTTCAGGCCCAGGGCTGGAACCCTCTGAAACAGTAGCAGGGTTAAAATAGGATAAAAAGTAGCCCGGATGGCGCATCGGGTTTAAACTTTTCGCGCATCGGTGACTCTAACTAATAAAAAGACGATTATTATGAGAAAAATTTTACACACCCTAATGCTTGTCGTAGCTTTGGCAGCCATGTCGTCACCTGCTATGTATGCCCAGCGTCATCAAGGTCCTCATGGTAACGATAATCGCACCGAGCACAGAAAGGAGTCGGCTCGTCCGGCAGTAAATGGCAGCCACAACAGTAACCGCGGTCAGAGCGGTCGCCCCGGAGTGGGAGCGTCAGGCCGTCCGTCGGTGGGTAGTAGTCGTCCCGCTTCAGGTTCCACACGTCCGTCATCGGTTGGAAACAATCATGGCAATAAGCCTTCGGGCAACCGTCCCGATGCAGGCAACCGTCCCGGCAACAGTCATCGTCCCGGTGTAGGCACAACTCATCGTCCAGACAACAATCGCCCCGATAATTCCCGCCCCAATGTCGGTAACAACGGCAACCATCGTCCGTCGACCGGTACATCGGGCCGTCCCGGAGTGAGCGGCAGCCACCCCGGTCAGAAGCCCGGTGTCGGTCATCGCCCTTCCAAGCCGTCGCGTCCCGGTGTCGGCCATCATCCGTCGGCTCCGTCGCGTCCGGGCGTTGTACATCGCCCTTCACATAAGCCGGCCCCGCGTCCGCCGATGATAGCTCCGCCTCACCGTCCCTACCGCCCTGTCATAGCGCGTCCGCATTATCGCCCGACACCTCCTCCGGCATGGCGTCCCCGTAGAGGATTGCCTGTGATACGCGGCATCCTCGGCCTCACTTTCGGCGCGGCTTTCAACGTGTCGCTTGACTATCTTTATAATTCAGGCTACACGGTCGATGGTTACGGCAACAACATCGTATATCTGCGCAATGTCCCAGCCATGAACTATATATGGACTGACGGCGCGCTCTATTACGGTAACGGGGGGCTTGATGCGTCGAGCTTCTATTATTCGACACCGGGTTATGATCTCTCGCGTTACAATGCCGTCTACTCCACATTGGTCAACACATATGGAGTGCCTGTGACGGTCAATAATTCGGGAGGCATGATGACATCGACATGGTTTGGCGGCAACAACGGCTACATCACCCTCTCGTTTGGAGCAGGCACCGCCGGACGTTTCCTCACGACCCTCACTCTTGGACTGTAAATCAGGTATTTGAAAATTAAAATAGAAAATGCGAAATCGGCGTTACAATTGCTGATTTCGCATTTTCAATTTTAATTTCTCAAAATTTTTATTACCTTTGTGTCTATTAACTCATTATACGCAGACAATGGAAAAAAAGACTATTTGGGATCTGAATCGTGTGGATGTCGAGCATTTTCGCCGACAGTCAAAAATGCGTCTTACCGTGGTGCTTGACAATGTGAGGAGCCTGAATAATATAGGTGCTATTTTCCGTACATGTGACGCGTTTGCCGTAGAGCGTATAATGCTGTGTGGCATCAGCGCGTGTCCTCCCTCGCCCGAAATCCACAAGACCGCTCTCGGCGCGGAGGACTCGGTCGAGTGGGCTTATTTTCCGACAACGGCCGAATGTATCGAATCATTGCTGCGCGAAGGCTACACCCTTTGTTGTCTCGAACAGGTCAAAGGGAGTGTAGAGCTTCAGGATTTCAACCCGCAGGACGGACACCGCTACGCACTTGTGCTCGGACATGAGGTGAATGGCGTGGATCAGAATGTGGTCAACCAGTGTGACGTGTGTCTCGAGATACCGCAGCTCGGCACCAAACATTCACTCAACGTATCGGTGTCGGGTGGTATAGCCATATGGCACTTCTTTACCCACATCGCTCCGAAGTGATGTCGCGGTGCCGTAGCGGATATCGCGGGTTATCTTCTTGATTGTTATTTTTTTACCTGAATCATTATAACTATTGCATTTATGAGACTGTTGCCCTCGCTCCTTACATTTGCCGCTGCGGCTTCAATGCCGGTGGCTTCGGAGGCTGAACTGATTATAAACGAACTGATGCAGAGCAACATCGACTGCATCATGGATGACCTGAACGAATTTCCCGATTCGTGGGTCGAACTCTACAACGCCGGCACGTCGGGTGTCAGTCTGTCGTCTTACAGCATAGGCATAAAGCCAGACGGCTCGGACGCCTATCAGCTACCGTCTCTGACAGTCCGGCCCGGCGGTTATGTGATAGTCTATTGCGACAAGGTCGGTAACGGCATGCACACGCCTTTCCGGCTCGACTCCGGCAAAGGGGCGGCCGTCTATCTGTATAAAGGCTTCACTCTCGTCGATAAAGTCGAGGGGCTCAAGAAGCTGCCGGCTCCCAATATATCCTACGGCCGTGTTGTCGACAAGGCGAGTGTATGGGTGTACCAGTGTACTAGTACACCAGGACACTCCAACTGTGGCTGTGGCAGCAACGAGATACTCGGCAATCCCATATTCTCTCATACGGGCAGAGTGGGTGCTATCGGGTTCAGTCTCTCTCTGTCGTTGCCGTCTGACGCGCCCGACGGAACGGAGATACGTTACACTACCGACGGCACCGAGCCTGTGGCGACATCTCAGCTATACACTTCCCCCATATGGATAGGCAAGACCACCAATGTCAGGGCCAAGCTCTTTTGTGACGGTTACCTGTCGCCGCGCTCGACCACTCACAGCTATATCTCGCTCGGACGTGACATGATTATGCCTGTAGTGTCGATGGTGACTGCGGGCGATTATTTTTACAGCCGGGACAAGGGCATATATAACGAATACAACAACGGCACTGTCAATAATCAGTCATACAGGCAGGATTGGCGCAGGCCTGTCAACGTCGAGATATTCATGAGTCAGGGAGAGGGGAGTGTCATCAATCAGTTGTGTGAGACCAGGGTCAAGGGCGGAGCCTCGCGCGGAGCTGCTCTCAAGTCGCTTGTGGTGTATGCCAACAAACGTTTCGGCACAAAGCGTCTCGAGTGTGAGTTTTTTCCCGAAGACGCTCCGGGGCGCACTGACTGGAAGTCGATAGAACTGCGTAATTCGGGCAATGATTTTGACTATCTGTATTTTCGCGACGCGCTAATCCAACGCAACATGGGACGCAACGCTGACCTCGACTGGCAGCCTTACCGTCCGGCCATACTGATGATTAACGGAGAGTATAAGGGTATGCTCAACATACGCACGCGCACCAACGAGGATTATGTCTATACTCTCTATGACGGAGAGGAGGATATAGACATGTTTGAAAACTGGTGGGAACTGAAAGAGGGCACGTGGGACAACTATAACGCTTTCAAGGAGTTTTATTCCGGCACTGGGCAGACATACGATGAGTTTGAGAAGCGGATGGACACTGGAGAGTTTGCCAACCTCATGATTATGGAACTGTTTCACAACAATCTTGATTTTCCCGGCAATAATATCGTCATGTGGCGTCCGAGAGCCGAAGGTGGCCGCTGGCGATGGATAGCCAAGGACACTGACTTCGGGCTCGGTCTATATGACCGCACGTATGCCTACAAGACCTTCGACTGGCTTCATGACAATAATTTTGACAAGGACAACGCCTGGGCCAACAAGCCCGAACATACCCGCCTTTTCAGGCGACTGATGGATGTCAGGGAGTTTCGCGACATGTTTGTCGACCGATGTGCCGTCTATATGGGAGACTTTCTTAACGGACGAGTGATAGGAGCGGAGATTGACGCCATGTCATCAGCCATAAAGCCGGAGTATACCCGTCATCGCGCACTGTTCAATCCGTGGTGGCCCAATTATGACGAGGAGGTGCGCAAAGCCAAGCTGTGGGCTACGGACCGTACAGAGTTTTTCTACACACATCTTGCCGACTATTACAAGCTCGGCACTCCACGTGCGGTCACTATAGATGTCGGGCGCACCGACGATGTGGCCTTAAGCATCAACGGAGTGCCCCTGCGCGGCCGCTCGTTTGATGGTAAATATTTCCAGGGTCGCACTCTTACTGTTGAGAGTGTCTCGAACGGAGTTACGGTTGACTCATGGCGAGTGACTGTCAGATATGGCGGGTCATCCTCGACAGTGCAGACTTTCCCCGGCCCGAAGCTGTCCATTGTTGTGCCTTCGTGTGTATCGCTGTCGGTCGAGTCGGTGATTTCTCAGAGCGGCATCGGGGAAATCGGCTGTGACGGAGACGGTGAGGCTTTTGATTACGGACAGGCCGTTGACGTATATGACATAGGCGGACGCCGGCTCATGCATGGAGTGCCGGTCAGTGAAGCCGTGTCGCTCCTGACTCCGGGCATCTATGTCGTGCGTCATGACGGCAAGGCTGTGAAGATTGCGGTCAAATAAGCACGTAAAATCAAACAAAAAAATATGTGAGGTGTTTGCATTTACGTGATAATTTTGTAATTTTACATTATAAAAACGAAGAAAGAATAGAAGAAAGCTATGAATAAGGATTTTAGAAACTATGCCGTGCATCATCTCGGCATGAATGGATTGGCTCTTGACCAGTACACATCGGCCGCGGAATCGCAGATAACATCGTCATATATCTCTCCCACCATTATAGAAGAGCGTCAGCTCAACGTAGCCCAGATGGACGTGTTCTCACGTCTGATGATGGACCGCATCATCTTTCTGAGCACAGATGTCAATGATTACACCGCCACCGTAGTGCAGGGCCAGCTTCTGTATCTCGACTCGGTAGACCCCGGCAAGGACATCTCCATCTATCTCAACTCGCCCGGCGGCTCGGTGATAGCCGGTCTCGGACTCTATGACACCATGCAGCACATCAAGAGCGATGTCTCGACCATATGTATCGGCATGGCCGCATCAATGGCCGCCGTGCTCCTTGTGGCCGGCGCGCAGGGCAAGCGTCTCGCACTTCCCCACTCGCGTGTAATGATACACCAGCCTCTTGGCGGAGTGCAGGGTCAGGCTTCCGACATCGAAATCACGGCCCGCGAGATACTCAAATATAAGGCGGAGCTTTACAAAATCATAGCCGACCACTCAGGCATGTCGCTTGACCGTATCGAGGCTGACGCCGACCGCGATTACTGGATGACAGCCCAGGAGGCCAAGGACTATGGTATGATTGACAATATCCTTCTTCCCGAAAAGAAATAATCGAGAATGGCTAAAAGCAGTAATAAAAACGGCACCGGGTCGGTGAAATGCTCATTTTGCGGCAAGGAACCGTCGTTTACCGACATCCTTGTGCCGAGTCCGCTCGGCGACGCCTATATATGCAGCGATTGCGTCGATCAGATAGAAGGTCTCCTCAAGGACTATTTCAGCGATGAGGAGGCCGGCAAGGCCCGTGCCAAAGGCAAAAAGCCCCGCAAGGAGGCCGAAGCCGAAAAGGAAATACCCACCCCCAAGCAGATATGCGATTTCCTTAACCAGTATGTGATAGGCCAGGACGATGCCAAGAAATATCTCTCGGTGGCTGTCTATAATCACTACAAGCGTCTCGCGCAGACACGCGACGACGTGGATATAGAGAAAAGCAATATTATAATGGTCGGTCCGACCGGTACAGGCAAAACGCTTCTGGCCAAGACGATAGCCCGACAGCTCGATGTACCTTTCGCTATAGTCGACGCTACGGTGCTCACCGAGGCCGGCTATGTAGGCGAGGATATAGAGAGTCTGCTCGTGCGTCTGCTTCAGGCTGCCGACTATGACGTGGCCAAGGCTGAGCGCGGCATCGTGTTTATCGACGAAATCGATAAGATAGCCCGCAAGGGCGACAATCCCTCCATCACGCGCGATGTCTCGGGCGAAGGTGTGCAGCAGGGCCTTCTGAAGCTGCTTGAAGGCTCGGTGGTCAACGTTCCGCCGAACGGTGGCCGCAAGCATCCGGAGCAGAAGATGATAGCCGTCGATACAAAAAACATACTCTTCATATGCGGCGGAGCCTTTGACGGCATCGAGCGCAAGATCGCTCATCGTCTCAACACCCATGTGGTGGGATTTACCGGGCGCGCCGAAAGGTCAAAGATTGATTCGGACAACTATCTGAAGTATATCGCACCGCAGGACCTCAAATCGTTCGGACTCATCCCCGAGATAATAGGCCGTCTGCCAGTGCTGGTCCATCTCGATCCGCTCGACCGCGCAGCTCTGCTCAAAGTGCTTACCGAGCCTAAGAACGCCATCATACGCCAGTATGAAAAGCTCTTTGCGATGGACGGCGTGAAGCTCACATTCGCGCCCGACACACTTGAGTTTATCGTCGACAAGGCCATAGAGTACAAGCTCGGCGCGCGAGGACTGCGCACTATTGTCGAGACCATCATGATCGACCCCATGTATGAGACTCCTTCCAACAAGGTCGACGAGCTGGTCATCACAAAAGAGTATGCCGAAGAAAAAATCAAGAAGGCCTATATAGGCTGATCTCTCCGTCTGTTTATAAAGAGGGCGTTTCATAAGCAACCTCCAAACCACTCACCTCATTTCCTATCCAATCCATGAACCACAGTCTTCAAACGGCACTGAAAGAGCATTTCGGATTTGATTCCTTCAAGGGCAATCAGGAAGCCATCATGTCCAGTCTACTCGAGGGTAAGGATGTCTTTGTCCTTATGCCCACAGGGGGTGGCAAATCGCTGTGCTATCAGCTCCCCGCACTCATGATGGAGGGCACCGCCATAGTGATTTCCCCACTTATAGCCCTGATGAAGAATCAGGTCGATGCCATGCGTCATTTCAGTGCGGCAGACCATGTGGCTCATTTCCTCAACTCGTCGCTCAACCGCTCGGCCATCGACGCAGTCAAGACCGACATCAGGGCCGGACTCACCAAGTTGCTTTATGTAGCTCCCGAGTCGCTGACAAAGGAGGAGAACATAGAGTTTCTCAAGACGATAAAAATATCGTTTTATGCAGTCGACGAGGCCCATTGCATCTCGGAGTGGGGTCATGACTTCCGACCGGAATATCGCCGCATACGTCCTATAATCAATGAGATAAATGTGCGTCCGGTCATAGCTCTCACGGCCACGGCCACCCCGAAGGTGCAGCATGACATACAGAAGAACCTCGGCATGGGCGATGCCATCGTCTACAAGTCGTCGTTCAACCGTGCCAACCTCTACTATGAGGTGCGCCCCAAGACCTCAAACATTGACAAGGACATAATCAAGTTTATCAAGAGTCATCCCGGCAAGAGCGGCATCATCTACTGTCTGAGCCGCAAGCGAGTCGAGGAACTGGCCGAGATGCTCCGGGTCAACGACATCAAGGCGTTGCCCTATCATGCCGGCATGGATGCGGCTACCCGCAGTGCCAACCAGGATGCGTTTCTGCTTGAAGAGGTCGACGTGATTGTGGCCACCATAGCCTTTGGCATGGGCATCGACAAGCCCGATGTGAGGTTTGTGATTCACTATGACATGCCCAAGTCGCTCGAAGGCTATTATCAGGAGACCGGGCGTGCCGGCCGTGACGGTGGTGAAGGCCTCTGTGTGACGTTCTATTCGGCCAAAGACCTGCAGAAGATGGAAAAATTCATGCAGGGCAAGCCTGTGGCCGAGCAGGAGATAGGAAAACAGTTACTCATAGAGACTCAAAGCTATGCCGAGGCCAGTTCGTGCCGCCGGCGTTCTCTCCTCTTCTATTTTGGTGAACAATTTCACGAAGACAACTGTCAGAATTGCGACAATTGCTTAAATCCCAAGAAAAAAGTGGAAGCTAAAGAAGATTTATGCGCAGTGCTTGAGACCGTCATCGCTCTCAAGGAAAAGTTTAAAGCCGATTATGTATGTGACGTTGTGCTCGGCAATGCCACCTCTATGGTCAAATCATATCAGCATGACGAACTCGATGTGTTCGGATGCGAGAAGGGCGTCGAGGAACGTCTCATCAGTGCCGTAATCCGTCAGGCCACCCTCATGGGTTATCTGGAGCGGGACATCGAGAATTACGGGACACTGTCGATTACGGCCAAGGGTAAGAAGTTTCTCAACTCGCCCGTGTCGTTCAAGGTGGTCGAGGATTCGGAGTTCTCAAGCGAGCCCGAGCCCGAGATGATGAAGAGCGGAGCCTCGTGTGCGGCCGATACAGAGCTTTACAGCATACTCAAGGATCTCCGCCGCAAGGTGTCCAAGCAGCTCGGTCTGCCTCCTTACGTAATATTCCAGGACCCGTCGCTCGAGGCCATGGCCACGACCTATCCCATATCAATCGAGGAGCTTCAGAACATTCCCGGTGTGGGCATAGGCAAAGCCAAGAGATATGGAGCCGAGTTTGTCAAGGTAATCAAGCGTCATGTCGAGGACAACGAGATAGACCGTCCCGAGGATCTGCGTGTGCGCAGTGTGCCCGATAAAAACTCTACCAAACTGTATATCATCACGCTCATCGACCGCAAGATACCTCTGCCCGAGATAGCACACTCCAAGGGGCTGGAGTTTGATGAACTGATTGACGAAATCGAGGCCATAGTCTATTCCGGCACAAAAATCAACATCAACTATTACATCAACGAGATTATTGACGAGGATTCGCAGGAGGAGCTCTTTGATTTCTTTAAAGAGTCGGAGACCGATGACCTCAACAATGCCTACAAGGAGTTTGGCTCCGATTTCACCGAGGATGAGATACGTCTCGCACATATCAAGTTCCTGTCAGAGATGGGCAACTGATGATGCCTCCCCGCGTGTTATTAAACACCCTCTTATATACAATCATAAAGTTGAGCCATGCCTTCAGTGATAGACTATAGAGATGTAACCATCCACCGCAACTCGCTTATAACTCTCAAGAATGTGAGTCTTAAAGTAAAGCAGGGCGAGTTTGTGTACATTATCGGCAAGGTCGGCAGCGGTAAGTCGAGTCTGCTCAAATCGCTCTATGCCGACGTGCCCGTGGCATCCGGAAGCGCGCATGTGCTTGATTATGACTTGCGTTCGATACGGAGCCGTGACATACCTTATCTGCGGCGTCAGATAGGTATCGTCTTTCAGGACTTCCGTCTGCTCACAGACCGTAGTGCCGAGGATAATCTTCGCTTTGTGCTCAAGGCTACCGGCTGGCGCGACAAGGCGGCAATGGACGAGCGTGTCGAGGAGGTGCTCAAAAGTGTAGGCATGACCACCAAGAGCTACAAGAAGCCGTTTGAGCTTTCGGGTGGCGAGCAGCAGCGTCTGGTAATAGCGCGTGCACTTCTCAACAATCCGCCGCTCATACTGGCTGACGAGCCTACCGGAAATCTTGATCCGGCAACTGGAGAGTCGATAGTCAGTCATCTCCACGCAATCGCGCGACAGGGGACTACCGTAATAATGGCGACACACAATATGTCGCTTGTCGAGCAATTTCCGGCCCGCACCCTCGTCTGCGCCCAACGTACCATCAACGAGTAGCGGGAAAATGAGATTTAAACGTTCTTTAAGGTAAAATAAAGCCGGTCTTGCAAGTCTGGCTTTATTTTATCTTAAAGAACGTTTAAATACAAATATCAATAAGACTCTTAATTGTTTATATATTTGTCGCATACATTGTCAGGATGGGTGTGGGTTACATTATATAACATAATTGGTAGTTTTGTGTCGTGTCAATATCATTGCCAAGATGTATATTTGCAGTGCTTGTAGCTGATAAATCTTAACATCAATAACATAGTAATGATACAAAGACTAAATTTACCTACATTATCCACATTTATTACTTGTGCGGCGACTTGTGCTTTGACCTCTTGTGCACTTGAAACTCTTGAAATCCCCGATGGGGAAAGATATACGCGCGAGTTTATAAAACAACTTGGGCCGATTGATTCGAGCCATGACTGGAATCTATCACAGCGAGTCACTCTCAAGTTTGCTTCGGCAGTGCGTAAGAATGTGGCTACTGTCAATGTCTACAACAAGATGCCCGGCAGCCCGGGATGTCAGATTGCCGCCTGTATCAGACCGGACGTGGATAGCTTCAGTTTTGATTACCCGGGCACGGCTTTGTTTGCCTGGGTTGATGGCCGTGATGCTGACGGCAATGTGATATTCGGAGATTATTATAAGATTAAAGATGGACTTATCACTCTTGGAGAGATCGGGTCACGCGCAGTGACATTTCCGTCAGGAATATATACATGTGAAGACATTTCAGCCTACAAGGCATATGACGTCGAGGCTATTTTTGACAAACCTTACGGTGAATCGGACAGGACAGTCGTAGATTATAGATGGACACCGTCTGACAGATCGGTATTTGGAAACTTCTCCAATGCATATAACCATGCTTTGTGGGAGCGTTATGACTTTTCAGGCAAGACATCTTCAGATGTGTTTGCCGAAGTGGTCGAGAGTATTGAAAAAATCAATCTCACGAATGCCGAGCGTGCGGAGACAGTTGTATATAGTAAGGAAATCAATAATACAGCTAACAAGTTTGCTGAATAAAGTTTCAATAACAATCCTTGGCCATTTCATCTTGGCAACGGTAACGGTGCTTTTCTTGTTCAGGAGACAGAAAGGGAAGATGACGAGCGCGATTTTTCAAAGCTTGACGGTAAGATTGTGTTGTGGCAGGGCATAAAGAAGTATAGCTGGTATCAGGATGGTCGAGAGCATACCGGTTACTTCTGGGATGCCGGCAGTGAGTGGGGACTTGTGCTCAACAAGGCCTACACGATGTCATACATAGTCAATCGTAAACATCTACCATATATAAGAATGTGTGTCAGGGTCTACTATTCGCTCGAGAGTGAACGTGTGCCGGCATTTGAATGGTGTGAGCCATCGACTGTCAAATGTTATGCGGCCGATGGTTCGGAGTGTGGTGAGGTTACGGACATGACTCATAGGGTGATATCTGTTGAGCCTCCAGCTTCGAGATCATGGCGTATAACCAATAACTGGCTTATCAACGGAGAGTATTTACCACTGAGCTGTTTTAAAAATGGGGAGTTGGATGTGTCACCGGCTCATGACGAGCGAACATCTGACGGGCTGTATGTATCTAAAATAATTCTCGATGGAGAGCAGATAGAAGAACTGTTTGCTATGGATAAAGCTGTCATACGTGGCCATGGGCTTGTAATTGACCGTGTGACCGTGCAGCTTCTTGATGTTGATGATACTCCGGCGATACCCGGGAAAGTATTAAAGCCGGCGGGAGAGGCTCCGCTTAACGAAGCATTGAAATTCTATGCTGTGAAGAATGATGGCCGCTATCTGGAACCCAATTTTGACGATGATTCGCCAGGTACATCTCTTCAAGAGTTGATGAATCTTGTCGGCGAGCATGGAGTGTTTAACGAAGGAGTCAACAAGCAGTCTCACTTATGCAACATGATCCGTTATAAGGACAGATTGCCGTCAATGAGCGAGGGAGTGACGTTTGAAGTAGGTGATGATGGCAGTGGAGGCAGCGAAGTGGCACTTCACTTCCTTTACGGAGCGACTGGATTCAATGATTGTTTCGGATATTTCTATTATAAGGGAGAGAGGCCTACGGGCGAAGAACTTATGAAGTTGCCAAAGTATATACTCATACATAATGCACGTCCGCAGCGTAATCTGATGGCGAGTACGGATGGCCGTGCATGGTATCACCGGCCCTATCATACCGGCTTGGATGATGTGGTGAGTCAGATCGACGATGGGACGTTTGAGGGGGACGTGCCACGTATACGCCGCAGTCAGTATAAACTCGTAAATTTCGGTTATGGCGATACGCCTGACCCTATTGGGTCAACAAAATTTGAGGCTGGGACCAAAATTGGTTTCTTTATGATTCTGTCGGGTTATACAAAGTTTTGGGGCGGAAAAGATAATTATAGGAATGTGGAGGATGAAACCATACGATGGATGACATGTGACGATATGGTTGTAACGCCATCGGATATAGCATTTTCATTTCCCGAAATGAATCGTGATATTGGCCATGTGTTCTCAGTAAATCATCGTCATGATGTGTGTGGAGATGGAGATCCGGACAATCGGGGCGGTTATAAGTATCAGCCACAGGATATGGAGGATGCCGGATTTATGGCATTCACACGTTACAGCTATGGCGGTTATCCGTTGCTTAGTGTCGAGGACTGGGGTGTCAAGGGTGACCACGATATGAACGATATGATATTTTATGTAAGCGGAGTCAAAACCGATGATGTAAAGCCTGTCGGTACTCCTGTCGTGCAGCAGAGCTGGCTTCTGCTTGCTGAAGACCTAGGCGGAACGTTTGACCTTGATTTTAATGACGCCGTTATCGGGATTTCGCATGTGGCTACCAATATGGAGGCCGATGATGAAGGAGTAGGTGGTGACTCGTCTCGCGAGACAACCTATGGGCGAGTCTATCTCACGGGCCTTGCAGCCGGAGGCACATTGCCGTTGGAGGTGTTATATGACGGTCGACCGATAAGCGACTATGATATCCAGGCCAAGAATATAAAGTATTTTCACGAGTGGTTCGGACTTGATGCTCCTCGCGTCACAAATGCTATGGGATTTGATTCGGATCGAGTGCGTTCATTTCTACTGTCGGGTATACCGAGTTTTAATATAGCACCGACTGTCGGTGCGACACATTCGGCAGGTACTGCTTTGAGCCAGTTTTCGATAGTCGTTTGGCGTGACGGAGAGCGCAAGGAGTTGAGACAGTTCTGGACCGGAGGTGCGGAAGGTGTCGGTGAGATGGATCTGGCTGCACCTCAGTTACTGATTATACCGACTTCACCCGACGATATATCCTGCTGGAGGTATCCTTATGAATGTACGCCTATCTATGAGGCCTATCCTGGATTTAAAGAGTGGGTTGGAGACAAGAACAAAGCTGTGGATTGGTATAAGGAGGCTAACCGTGATCAGAGAGTTAAGGTTGTCAATCATGGCTGGAATGGGTATGAGAGCAAGTAGAAGGTTGTATGATTTGTCACGTATTAAGCTCTACATCGGCTAAATAAGAAAAAGTGAAACCCGGTCTTGATTGGCCGGGTTTCACTTTTTCGTTTATAACAGTTGTTTAGAGGTTTTCGAGGTTTTTCTCGATTTCTTCGTCGGAGACAGTGTAGTTGATGAGGTCGCCTGAGAGGTATTTGTCATATGAAGCCATGTCGACGAGTCCGTGGCCCGAGAGGTTGAAGAGGATTACCTTTTCTTCGCCCGGCTGGAGTTTTTTGACTTCGCGTATGGTGGCTGCGATGGCGTGGCACGACTCGGGGGCCGGGATGATGCCTTCGGCGCGAGCGAAGAGACATCCGGCCTCGAATGATTCGAGCTGGTCGATGTCTACGGCTTCCATCAGTCCGTCCTTGAGCAACTGGCTTACGATTACGCCGGCACCGTGGTAGCGCAGACCTCCGGCATGGATGTTGGCCGGCTGGAAGTTATGGCCGAGCGAGAACATGGGCAGGAGCGGAGTGTAGCCTGCTTCGTCGCCAAAGTCGTAGCAGAATTTGCCCTTGGTGAGCTTGGGGCACGACGAGGGTTCGGCTGCGATAAATCTCGTGTGGTCCTTGCCCTCCTCGCCGGCAATCTTGTGGCGCATGAAGGGGAAAGAGATACCACCGAAGTTGGAGCCGCCACCGAAGCAAGCTATCACCATGTCGGGATATTCGCCGGCCATCTCCATCTGCTTTTCGGCTTCGAGGCCGATTACAGTCTGATGGAGTGTGACGTGACTCAGCACGGAGCCGAGGGTGTATTTGCAGTCGGGGGTGGTGCGTGCCAGCTCGACGGCTTCGGAGATGGCTGTGCCGAGCGAGCCCTGGCAGTTGGGGTTGACCGTGAGGATGTCCTTGCCGGCGCGGGTCGACATGGAGGGCGACGGGGTCACCTGTGCTCCGTAGGTCTGCATGATGCTGCGGCGGTAGGGTTTCTGTTCATAGGAAATTTTTACCTGATAGACGGCAGCTTCGAGTCCGAATAACGAGGCTGCGTATGAGAGCGATGCACCCCACTGGCCCGCTCCGGTCTCGGTGGTGACGTTTTTGACACCATCTTTCTTGCAGTAGTAAGCCTGTGGAATGGCCGAGTTGAGCTTATGGGAACCCATAGGCGACACGCTTTCGTTTTTGAAATATATATGTGCCGATGTGCCGAGGGCTTTCTCCAGACCGTAGGCGCGCACAAGCGGGGTGGAGCGGTAATACTTGTACATCTCTCTGACCTCGTCGGGGATGGGTATCCAGCGGTCGGTCATGTTGAGCTCCTGGTCACTGCACTCGCGGGCAAAGATGGGGTAGAGGTCTTCGGCCTTCATGGGCTCGCGTGTCTGCGGGTTGAGCGGAGGCAGCGGCTTGGTTTTCATATCGGCCTGGATGTTGTACCATTCGTGTGGAATCTCGCTTTCGGGAAGGAAATATCTTTTGGTTTTTTCTTTCATTTTGAGATTAGGTTTTTGATAAAATTAGTCAAAATTACTCAGAAAATTTCTAATGACAAAGCATGCTATGGTGCGATATATGTTTTTTTACTAATTTTGTGGCTGTTTTTAATGTATATTTGACAAGATGAACAATACATATAGTAAGAAAGGCATGCTGTTTGACCTCGATGGCGTGCTTGTGGACAGTGAGGGCGAATATTCAAAATTCTGGGGAGCTATGGGCGACCGTTACGGCCTGGTCTCCACTTTCGCCTCCGACATCAAAGGAACGACCATCGGAGAGATATTGCAAAATTTTCCCGAATCGGACCGCGACGGTATACTTGCTGCGCTTCATGAGTTTGAAGCCAATATGGAGTATCCCGTCTATCCGGGAGTTATGGAGTTTCTCGGCAGGTTGAAGAAGGCCGGCATACCTTCGGCTATCGTAACGAGTAGCGACAATGTGAAGATGGATTTGCTGTTCGGTCGCCGTCCGGAGCTGCGTGAGATGGTCAATGTGGTTATCACCGGTTCGATGGTAAGCCGCAGCAAGCCTGATCCGGAGGGTTATCTCAAGGGAGCCGAGCTGATAGGTGCTCCTGTCGAGGAGTGTTGCGTGTTTGAAGACTCTCTGCAGGGACTTCAGGCCGGACGTTCGTCGGGCGCGACCGTGGTAGGCATCGCCACTACCAATTCTCGCGAAAAAGTGGCTCCGCTGGCCGACATAACTGTGGACAGGTTTGAGGAGATATTGTCGTTGGAATTGTAACAAACATAAGTATAAAATAGATGAGAGATGACTGTCACGGCAGTCATCTCTCATCTATTTTATAGTTTTGGCGATGTGTCAGTCTGTCCTTGATCTTGACAGAGGGGTTGACTCGCGGACCGGAAGCACCGAGGCTATGGCTTCGCGGCTCTGCTCCATGAGTGCGGCGAGGTCGTGTCCGTCGCAGCCGGGGTGGATTGGCTTGTGGATGGTAATCCTTATATGTCCGGGGCGGGGGAGAAACTTGAATCTCGGCAATACGTCGAAAGCACCGTCGATGGTGACCGGCACCACGGGGAGATTAAACTCCACGGCCAGTTTGTAGGCACCCTTTTTGAAACGCCTCATATTGCCGTCCCAAGAGCGGGCTCCTTCGGGGAAGACCGTGAGCGACATGCCTCCGCGCAATTGCTTCTCGGCCTCGTGCATGGTGCGTCGAGTCGCGCTAACCGAAGAATTGTCGACAAATATCTGTCCGGCGGCTTTGCATGCCCATCCGACAAAGGGAATCTTGCGCAGACTCTCCTTCATCATCCAGCGGAAATTGTGGCCGAGATATCCGAAAAGCGAGAATATGTCATATGCGCCCTGATGGTTGGCGACAAATACATAAGATGTGTGCTGGTCGATGTTGCCGCGGCCTTTCACTTCGACTGACACAAATGCAAGCCGGCAGAATATCCTCGCCCATATGACCTCGGGGTAGTAGCCCCACCAGCGTCCGTAGCCAAGGGCCGAACCGATGACTGTCGTCAGGGCTATAATTATTGTAGAGACTACAATTATGGGACAAAAGATGAAAATCTGGTAAATTCTATATAGAAGAAGCATGATATGAGGGTTGTTTGAGAGTGCAAAAGTAGCTAAAATTCGGTAAGATTAAAGAAAAATTTCTTTAAATATTGTGAGAGCCGTGGATTTGCACTATCTTTGCATTGAAAAAAGATTGTACGAAAAATATCAATTATTCAATAAATTCTAATTTTTACTCAACACTACTATGTGGTTAACATGCTCATCAATAGGACGCAAGTTTGTGATGGCACTCACAGGAGTCTGCCTTGTCCTATTTGTCACGTTTCACTGTCTGATGAATGGTGTCGCACTCTTCTGGCCTTCGGGCTATAATGCCGTGTGCGAATTTCTGGGTGCCAACTGGTATGCTCTCGTAGCGTCTCTTGGCCTTGCCGCACTTTTCATCATTCACATTGTTTATGCCACCTGGCTGACGCTTCAGAATCGTCGTGCCCGTGGCGCGGACCGTTATGCAATTGCCGGCGCAGCTCCCGGCGTAGAATGGTCGTCAAAGAATATGCTTGTGCTCGGTATCGTGATACTTGCATTTCTCGTAGTTCACCTTATCCAGTTCTGGGCCAAGATGCAGCTTGCCGAGATACTTGGCGAAGAGTATGTATACAACGGTGTTGAGGTGCATCCCGCCAACGGCATGGCCTTTATCTACATCGCTTTCTCTCAGATCTGGACTCCAATCGTTTACATCATCGGCTTTATCGCTCTGTGGTTTCACATGAATCATGGATTCTGGTCAATGATGCAGACCGTAGGCTGGAACGGTGACACATGGATGCCCCGTCTCAAGACTATCGCTGCCTGGTGGACTTCGATTGTCGTAGGTCTCTTTATCATTCAGGCTGTCGTATTCACCGTCAAGGCCAACAGTTGCTGTGACGTTACAGCTCTTTGCTCTGGTGAAGAGTGTGTGGTGGAAGTTGTAGACAGCTGCTGCGCTTCTGAGATAATCACTGAATAATCCTGCGGGAACTATTTTACGAACTAAAAAAATCACTACCAGATATGGCAGACATAAAGAACCTCGAGGGGATGATTGACTCCACCCCCATCATGAAGGATTATGCCGACATCGAGTCCTCAAAACTTCCTGAATTTCAGATAGACTCCAAGATTCCCGAAGGACCCTTGGCTCAGAAGTGGACCAACTATAAGGCTCACCAGAAGCTCGTCAACCCCGCCAACAAGCGTAACCTTGACGTTATTGTAGTAGGTACCGGTCTGGCCGGCGCATCGGCAGCCTCGACTCTCGGCGAGCTTGGATTTAATGTGCTCAACTTCTGCATCCAGGACTCACCCCGCCGCGCTCACTCTATCGCAGCACAGGGCGGTATAAATGCAGCCAAAGACTATCAGAACGACGGTGACTCGGTGTATCGTCTCTTCTACGATACAATCAAGGGCGGTGACTTCCGCTCGCGCGAAGCCAACGTATATCGTCTGGCCGAGGTGTCAAACAACATCATCGACCAGTGTGTGGCCCAGGGTGTCCCCTTTGCACGCGAATATGGCGGCCTGCTTGCCAACCGTTCATTCGGCGGCGCACAGGTGTCACGTACATTCTATGCCAAGGGCCAGACCGGCCAGCAGCTCCTGCTCGGAGCCTATTCGTCGCTCAACCGTCAGATCAAGAAGGGCACCGTCAAGTCGTTCAACCGTCGCGAGATGCTCGACATCGTTATCATCGACGGCCGTGCCCGCGGTATCATCGTGCGCAACCTTGTGACAGGTGAGCTGGAACGTTATGCAGCACATGCCGTAGTGCTCGCCACCGGTGGCTACGGACGCGCATTCTTCCTCTCGACCAACGCTATGGGCTGCAACGGCTCTGCCGCTGTCCAGGCTTTCAAGAAGGGTGCTTATCTTGCCAACCTCGCGTTCACTCAGATTCACCCCACATGTATCCCCGTCCACGGAGAGGACCAGTCGAAACTTACCCTTATGAGCGAGTCGCTCCGTAACGACGGCCGTATCTGGGTGCCTAAGAAAAAGGAGGATGCCGAGGCTATCCGTGCAGGCAAGAAGAAACCTACCGATATTCCCGATGAGGACCGCGACTTCTATCTCGAGCGTCGTTATCCCGCCTTCGGCAACCTTTGTCCCCGTGACATCGCCAGCCGCGCAGCCAAGGAGCGTTGCGATGCCGGCTATGGCGTAGGTACAGGCAACGCCGTATATCTCGACTTCAAGTATGCCATCGAGCGTCTTGGCGAGGATGTTGTACGCGACCGTTACGGCAACCTCTTCGACATGTATCAGATGATCTCTGATGACAACCCCTACCAGACCCCGATGATGATCTTCCCCGCCAGCCACTACACCATGGGCGGTATCTGGGTTGACTATGAGCTCCAGACTTCGGTCAAGGGTCTCTTCGCTCTGGGTGAGTGTAACTTCTCTGACCACGGTGCCAACCGTCTCGGTGCGTCGGCTCTCATGCAGGGTCTCGCCGACGGCTACTTCGTGATACCTTACACCATGCAGAACTATCTCAGCGACCAGATCAAGGTGCCTCACTTCACCACCGATACCAAGGAGTTTGACGAGGCTGAGAAGGGTGTACGCGAGCGTATTCAGAAACTCATGAGCATCAAGGGTACCAAGTCGCCCGACCAGATACACAAGCGTCTCGGTCACGTGATGTGGAACCTCGTAGGCATGGGCCGTACCCTCCAGAGTCTTGTAAAGGCTCTCGACGAGGTCGAGGAGGTACGCAAGGAGTTCTACACCGATCTCCGCATCGTAGGCCGTGCCGATGATCTCAACCAAGAGCTCGAAAAGGCTCTCCGTCTCGAGGACTTCCTCGTGATAGCCAAGATGATGGCCATCGACGCCCTCAACCGCAACGAGTCGTGTGGCGCACACTTCCGCGAGGAGTATCAGTTGGCCGACGGTGAGGCTGCCCGTAACGACAAGGACTACATGTATGTGTCGTGCTGGAAATATACCGGCGAAAACGAAAAGCCCATCCTTCTCAAAGAGCCCCTCAACTACACCGAGATCAAGGTTCAGACCCGTAACTATAAGTCATAAACAATCCCCCGATTTTTTATCTGAAGCAAAATGGAACATAATATAAATGTAAACCTCAAGATTTGGCGCCAGCGTAGCCCGAAAGAACCGGGGGCGTTCAAGAACTACCGCGTGGAGAATGTATCCACCGGAAGCAGCTTCCTCGAGATGCTCGACATGCTCAACCAGCAGCTCGTAGAGAAGGGTGAGGAGCCTGTGGTGTTTGACAGCGACTGCCGCGAGGGCATCTGCGGTATGTGCTCGCTCTACATTAACGGACATCCCCACGGTCCTGTGCAGGGCATCACAACATGTCAGCTCCACATGCGTAAGTTCAACAACGAGGATACCATCACTATCGAGCCCTGGCGTTCGGCAGCTTTCCCTGTGATACGCGACCTTATGGTCAACCGTAACGCTTTTGACCAGATACAGCAGGCCGGCGGTTACGTGTCGATCAACTGCGGCGGTGCTCAGGATGCCAACTCGCTCCCCATTTCCAAGGAAGTGGCCGACGTAGCCATGGACTCAGCTACATGTATCGGTTGCGGTGCTTGTGTGGCAGCATGTAAGAACGGCTCGGCAATGCTCTTTGTCAGCGCGAAGGTAAGCCAGTTTGCACTTCTGCCCCAGGGCCAGGTGGAGCGCGCTCGTCGTGCCCGTGCCATGGTCAGCAAGATGGATGAGCTCGGTTTCGGTAACTGTACCAATACAGGCGCATGTGCTGCCGAGTGTCCCAAGAACATCTCGCTCAGCAACATCGCCCGCCTCAACCGCGAGTTCCTCAAGGCCAAGTTTGCCGACTAATCATCACATGACAGTCTATGCTTCGGATGAAGCATTAGTGAGTTTGTTTAATTACAACTCATAAGATACAGACAATCAATATATAGCCGTGTGCTTTAATATAAAGCGCGCGGCTATATTTTTGTATTTTCTGCGTATTTCCTGATGAAAACTAATAAATAGCAATAAAAATTTGTATATAAATTATAAGATTTGTATATTTGCAAAAATCAGTATAATTATATTGTTATTTTATTGAAAGTTATAGTATTTTTGGTGTAAATAAGTATATTTTTGAAAAATGCTTTAGATATATGTTAATTAAAAGTCAGATGAAGCTATGTATTATATTCCATTGTTTCTATTTATAATGATATTCGTATCATGCTCTTGCTCTGGATATAGCGATTGAGTGTCTTCTCATGATATTGTAAAGGCATGGATAGGTAAGGAAATATCTATGCCTGAAAATACAAAGTATCAGATAATGGATGAAAAAATAACTTATGATTTTGATGATGCTGAGTTTAAGATTATAACATATATCGACTCTGTTGGTTGTTCTTCTTGTCAGATGAGACTCTCAGAATGGGATGAATTAATTAATGAGTTGAAAGCCGATGAAAATATTTCAGTGAATTTTGTAATAATATTTCATGAAAAAGATAGTCTAGATGTGATTCGAGAATTGAAAATAAATGGTTTTTCCCATCCAATAACATTTGATTACAATAATTTATTTATTAAATGTAATCCGTTGCCAAGAGATATAAGATGTCATACATTTCTTCTTGATGGAAATAATAAGGTGTTATGTGTTGGTAATCCAGTGTTTAATCCTAAAATTAAGGATTTATATGCAAAAATTATATTAGACAGAGCTAAAATCAAAAAGATAAAAGATGCGTGTAGAGTATGTCTTAATCCTTCAATACCATTGGGGGTAATGAATTTTTCCGATACAATTATTTTGGACGTTAAATTGAAGAATAGAGATACATTATCATTGCATTTGGAAGAAATAATTCCATCATGTGATTGTTGCTCGGTTTCATTAAATGGTATTGTATTATATCCCGGTGGATGTAATACAATGCGAATTGTCGTAAAACCGCGTATTCCATCTTCTATTTTTCATCAGACAATAAACCTATATTTTGAGGAACGAGAAGAACCTGAGAAAGTATTTTTACATGGATTTGTAAAGTGAAATTAACGTTAAATTCAAATATTGATTATGAAAAAACAGAAATTATTTATGATTGCTGTTATGATACTTTTGGCAGCGATTGTTGTTGGACCATTCAATCTTTGAGGTACAAAGATTGAATCAGAAAACTATATCGAAAATGTTTATGCATTGGATAATGACAATTTTTTCATTACCTGTTATAATATGACGGGACCTGAAGAATGTGTATTTGTATGTCTAAAATGTGGATGGGCAACAAAGCCAAATGATGGGTCTTTAGGTAGAGTTGTAGGAAAATGTCCAATATGCCAACATCTCTATCCTGATACTGTAGGACAATATAATCATAATTTGCAGATAGTATGGTAAGACTTTTATCCATATACATTGTTTGTCTTGTTATAGTCTCTTGTAGTAGCAGACATTCGGCTACTGTCAATGATGAGGCAGGAGCCGTGTTTGCTGACTCGATTGATGTCCAGTGGACATATATTGCAGGGGATGATATGATGCCTTCTGTGACTGACTTCATAGCAGGTGATACATGTCTGTATCTGCTTGGCAATGCGGGAGGTCAATGGGTGCATATATACGATGCAAAAACCGGCTCTGAAATTGGTAGTCGTGTGGATAGACTGTCGCAAATCGGTGAGTTGAAAGATGCATCGCATCTGAGTGTTGATTGCGAGAGTGGCGATTTCGGCATATTCAATCAGGGTATGCGGGAAAGGTCTTTATTCAGATACTCTCGTGATTTTGATGCCATATGTGTGTACTGTCTGGATTCTATGTTTATAGTTAATGATATGCGGCTTATTGCCCCCGATTGTATAGTGGCATTGTCTTTGGTTTGGGAAAATGGTAATGCGACAGGCCGGCAGGCAATAAATATTATAGATGTGACTGATGGAATAAAGGTTATTGATACTTTTGATGATTCATCAGCATCAATACCAAAGGGATTGATGCAAAATCTGTATGTATCGCCATCTGGTAAAAAGATAGCCAGAATAACACCTTCAGGTGGTATTCTGGAGACATATGAAATCATTGATGACTGCATAAAACGAATCTCGGCAAATGACTATTTCCCACTGAAAGTATCGGATGACGGGATCGCAATGATAGATCATAAAAGCCGATATGGATTTGGTCATGCTGCAGTTACAGATGATTATATTTATATTGCATTTAGTGAATCTCACGTAGAGGGAGATCCTGTCACCAAGGTTGGAATATGGGATTGGAATGGCAAACCTGTCAAGAAAATTAATACTGATAAATCAGTAAGACACATGGCAGTTGCTCCTGATGGTTGCAAACTTTATTGTATATCGTATGCCCAGGGTGCGCGATATGCTATCAATTATATAGACTTGTCGGGAATCTGACGAGGGTTTATGGATTTTTATTAAACGGCCGGACATAATAACAATACAGTCTCGTTATGTCAAGACACTTTAACTTATATATTATCCCGAAACTCAGAATTTTGATTGCTGTCATATCAGTGGTCATGTCGGTTGTTGTCGTGAGGGCTGACGCAAAGAAGTTTCATATCCGCGGGCACATACAGGAATCGGTCGGCAAGACCGATCTAATGAAAGGATATGCCGTGCCGATTGATGCCGACGGCAATCCCGGAGATACTCTCAGGGCCGGAGTGCTGGCTATGGAAGGGGGCTTTGCTCTCATGACTGACCGTTCGATATTTACGTTTGAGACTGTGCATAAGGATTCGACATATGTGTTTGTGGTCGGTTGTGACGGCTATTTGCCTCAGACAGTTGTGTACAGAGTCGAGAATCTCGGCAAGCGTGAGAGAGTGCGAGAGATGCCGACCACTTTTCTCGAACGTGCTCCGCACAAGCTCAATGAAGTGGTTGTCACAGCCTCAAAGATCAAATTTTACAACCGCGGTGATACCATTGTATATAATGCAGACGCTTTTCAGCTTGCCGAAGGGTCGATGCTCGACGGGCTGATAGCCCAGTTGCCCGGAGTGGAGCTTAGCTCAAATGGGCAGATTAAGGTCAATGGTGAGTTTGTGGAGTCACTGTTGCTCAACGGTAAGCAATTTTTTGACGGGAACAACAATCTGATGCTTAAAAATCTTGCCGCTTATACGGTGAAGAGTGTCGAGGTGTATCGCGGACAGTCATTTTCAGACAAATGGAAGGGTGACAAAAGCGCGCCACAGCGTCTGACTATGGATGTAAAGCTAAAGAAGGAGTATGAAATAGGCTGGCTGCTGAATGCCCAGGCAGGTTACGGCACCGAAGACAGGTATATGGCAAGGCTTTTCGGCATGTGGTTCAACCGCACGACTCAGGTGATGTTTTTAGGTAACATAAATAACCTGAACGATACACGCGAGCCCGGTACGAATGACAGTTGGCGACCCGAACTAATGCCGACAGGACGCATGAAATATCAGCTCGCCGGCCTGTCGTACAACTATCAGGCAAATGACCGTAAGACGTATAGTCGAGGCAGTGTGACATATGAAAACAACCATATGAACAGTCATACCGATACCGATAGAATCAATTTTTATGCCGACCGAAACACATATGACTACGTGCAGTCATTATCACACAACAAAAATGTAAAAGTCAACCTCAATAATACCACAGGCCGTAAATGGGGAAATCTGACGATGAACGGCACGCTAAAGGGCAATTACTCTCGCATTGACAGGACTGCGCAGTCGTTGTCGGCCAGCTATGACAGCGAGCAATATGAGCGGTCGCTCATGTCGCTTGAGGCTATATATAGTGACGGCTCAGATGCAGGGCTCGCATCGCTGATAAATCAAACGCTAACGCGCAGTGACGGTCGGTCGCGGCAGGGTAATATCGATGGTTCGGTCTATGCCGGCTATATGATACCTCGCAGCAACGACAGGCTTTTTACGGAGTTGCGTGTGGTGTATGACGACAAGAAAGAGACGCTGTGGAATGACTATGACGTGCGTTTCGGAGCTGATGGACTTCAGCCATTGCGCCGCAGAAACTACACCGACAATACACCCAATCACGACCTGAATCTTTCCGGAACACTGGGCTATAATCTGTCAAACGGCGGATTAAACCTATCGCTTAGATATATTTACAATCTCCATACCCGCGAAAAGGACTCTTACACCTATGCTCTTGACCGTCTTGAGGAAATGGGCATGTATGGCACGCTTCCGGCAGGCTATGGATTGGTGCTGGACGCTCCAAACAGTTTCACGTCATCTCTGATAGAGAACACTCACGCTGTCAGACCGGAGCTGGATTACATCTGGAACGGGGCCGAAGCGCGCCAGTTCAGCGTGACTTTCAAGCCCGAACTCGGATTGCGCCACAGTCACTTCAACTATTTTAGTGACGGTATATTATATCCTGTGCGCCGGACATCGTTTATCGGAGTGGTTTCGTCGATGAACGGTCGTGTGCGTTACGCTTTCGGCAACAGGATGGCGCGTGAGAATATGTATGTATTCATGTATGACTATGAGCTCTCTACGTCTACACCCGATCTGCTTCATCTGGTGGACGTGTCTGATACGTCCGACCCGCTGAATATAATGCTCGGAAATCCGGGGCTAAAGAATAGCTATCGGCACAATCATAATATGTCGGTGAGATTTTTTGCGGGAAAGTGTCCGTTGCAGGATTTTCTTAATTTCAACTATTCGCCGGTCACCGACGCACTTGTACGCGGATATACCTACGACCTATCCACAGGTGTGCATCGTAACAGGACATATAATGTCAGCGGTCAATATTCGGCCGGAGTGAACAATACGTTTACACTACAGTTTGGTCGCAAACGTCAGTTCATGCTGTCGTCGGTCAGCGGAGTTTCCATGATTCACAGTGTAGATATGATCGGGCTGAATGTATCTGAACCGTCACGTTCGACCGTCAATACTCGCGGTCTTTCCGAGGACTTAAAACTCTCATGGCAGATAGGCCGTCAGTCGCTCTCAATAAAGGCTAATGTCATCGACCGTCACACCTCATCGGCCCGCGAAGGCTTCAACGACATCAATGCCACTCACTGCAACTATGGTGTGGCGGGTACATTTGTGTTGCCGGCCGGATTTGGCATAAGCACTGATTTCACCTGCTACACGCGCCGCGGATATGGAGTGAAGGAACTTGATACGACCGATGTCGTGTGGAATGCTCGTGCTACTTATACGCCGCGTGGCGGCCGTTGGGTGTTTACCCTCGACGGTTTTGATCTGCTCCATCGCCTGACTAATGTTCATTATGCTGTCACAGCATCCGGCCGAACGGTCACATATACCAATACATTGCCACGCTATCTGCTTCTCTCTGTGCAGTATCGACTCAATATTCAGCCCAAGAAGCGGTAGAGGAGTCTAAATATGTTTCAGTTAACATTTGATACATATGATTTTTGTTAATCATGCCGGTTGTAAACTGCTGGTAATCATGGGATTGGCAAAATGATTAATCTGTGCTGTATTTTGCGCGATGTAATTTGTTGTGAATCAGAGTGATACTAAAGGTCTGTCGAATGTGATTTTATAGACTTTTTCTTGTGATTTATAAAATCATTGGTTTACTTTGCGGTTAAAACCATATAACTTGTGCAAATAATGGATGACCGGTTTAAATATTTAATCCCGTTCTTGCTGGCGGTTGTCGGAGCATTTAGCCTGACAGCCCAACACTTTGTAACGGTGCCCATGGTAATGGGCGGTTCGTATGTGTCCGGGCACGATGATGTGCCATCCGACAGCCTGCTTATCGAAGGGAGGGTCATTGAATCGCTGGCCAAGCGCGAGTTGTCCGATGCTTTCATGATACCAGTTGACAATGACGGCAATCCGGGAGATACAATCAAGGCATCCCGTCGATTTTCATTTATGGGCCGCCGTCCACGCAACAATTCATACCTGAGGTTTATGGCCGAGCGCAAGGACTCCACTTATGTATTTGAAATCGGAGCCCCGGGTTATGCTTCACAGACTGTAATATATAAGGTGGAGCATATAGGCCGTCGCGAGATGACGCGCGAGATGCCCGTGACCATACTTGAGCGTGCACCCCATCAACTCGGTGAAGTGCAGGTGGTAGCCTCGAAGGTGAAATTTTATCACCGCGGCGACACGCTTGTTTATAATGCCGATGCCTTTCAACTGGCCGAGGGGTCGATGCTTGACGAGCTGATACGCCAGTTGCCGGGCGTGGAGCTTAACAAGGATGGTGAAATAAAGGTCAACGGAGAGAAGGTGGAGACACTTCTGCTCAACGGCAAGCACTTTTTCAGCGGTGACAACAAACTGATGCTTGAGAATCTTGGCGCGTATACAGTCAAGGATGTGGATGTGTATCGCGGTCAGACGGCTTTGGAGAAGTGGGCCGATGACCCCAATGCCCAGAAACATCTCACGATGGATGTCAAACTGAAAAAAGAATATTCACACGGCTATCTGCTCAATGCCCAGGCGGGTTATGGTACAGAAGAGCGTTATCTCGGACGATTGTTTGCCTCATGGTTCAGTCCTACGACCAATGTAAGCATGGTGGGTAATCTCAATAATGTGAGTGATGTGTTCGGGGTGCATGGCGTGCATGACTCGTGGCAACCTTCGGGAATGTCAAGCGGAGATAGCCGTCATCAGTCGGCCGGTCTGAATTATGATGTGGAGACAAACGACCAGCGACGCTCTGCTCACGGTTCGGTGAGATATTCGGGCTACAGGGGGCTTGATATCAGCAACACCTCCTCGGCGACATTCTATACCGACAATCAGGTGTATAATTACAGCTATTCGAGGACTCGCAGCCGCAATATGCAGTTAGACACTAATCATGATGTGATGTTTGACTTGGGCAGAGTCAATCTTTCAGGAGATTTCTCTGGAGGTTACAATACCTCTGACAATGCGTCATCATCGCTATCGGCAAGTTTCAACCAGGAGCAGGCGGATATAAATCAGGAGATAATCGAAAATATATATGGCGACGGTGGGGCTTCGGCTCTTGCTGCTCTGATCAACCGTTCGCGCACGCTCGGCAATGGCGACAACACTACGGCATATGGAAATATATCGGCCAGAGCTATGTATAAAGTGCCAGGAACGTCCGATATTTTGAATGTAAATGTCAGCGGACGATACAGCTCTTCGAGTGGTAACAACTGGAATGACTATATGATTGATTACGGTGATGTCGCCACTCCTTCAGAACACCGCCGGCAATATAGTGACCGTTCGCCCGTGCATAATCTTACTCTTAGCGGTTGGATGGCCTACACGGCGCGTCTCGGCAAGGTGAGCCTTGACCTGCGATACACTTGGGATTACTCCAACGGTAAGTCGGATACCTATATGTATTCGCTTCAGAATCTTGCCGATATGGGTGATTATGGCACTCTGCCTTCCGATTATCAACTGGCATTTGATCCTTCCAACAGTGATATGTCACGACAGCGTAGCCACAGGCACAGCTTATCGCCCAATCTGCGTTATTCGCTGAAGTGTGGCAAGGATTATTCTCTGTCTCTGCATGTGTCGCCGACGCTGGCGTTGTCCGATCGCAGGCTTGATTATTGGCGAGACAACAAACTGTATAACATACGTCATAAATCCTCATTGCGCGATGCTCTGTCGGGAAGTGTGATGGTGGCATATCAGCCTTCGACGGTCTTTTCGGAAAAGGGTGCGCGCCATTCGGTTGACTACACCTATTACATCAATACCTCTCTACCCGACATGATGAGTCTGGTGGATATCACTGACGATACTAATCCTCTGTATATACGAGAGGGTAATCCGGATTTGAAGTCGTCATATTTTCATAACCACCGTTTGAGTTGGAACGTGGGAAGCAAATTGTCAAATTCTCTGGATGTGAGCTATTCCTATACTACCGACAAGATGATACAGGCGTCGACATATGACATGCATACGGGCGTCACCCGCACGCGCGCCGGCAATGTCAGTGGCGACAACAGTATAACTGTCAATGATCGTGTGAATTATTGGTGTGGCCAAAAGAATTTATTCACCGTAAGTGCCAATACATCAGTGTCGCGTATGCACAGTGTTGATATGATAAGCACCAATGGTGCCGAGCCGGCCAAGACTACGGCCGACACATGGTCGGTAGGCGAAATGGTGAGTGTCGACTGGCATTTTGGCAGCGGACATTCTCTTCGAGCCAACTGCAATGTCACTAACCGACGCACCGATTCGGAGCGAGAGGGTTTTAATAAGATCAATGCATTCCACATTAATTATGGCATGGATGGTCAGGTAAGGTTGCCGGCAGGATTTGAATTGAATACATCACTGTCGGTGTATACGCGCAGAGGGTATGGTTCAAAAGAGCTTGATACGACCGATGCCATCTGGAATATGGGTGCGGCTTATACGCCCAAGGGCAAACGCTGGGTGTTTACGGTAAATGCTTACGATTTGCTCCACCGTATGTCGAATGTCCATTACAGCGTCAATGCTATGGGACGTACTTCGGTTGTTACCAATTCTCTTCCGAGCTATGTAATAGCTACTGTGCAATATCGGCTAAATATCCAGCCAAAAAATAGAAATGATTGAATAAATGATTGATAAGGAAAGGAGTAGGGCGGATTTTTTTTGAAAAGAGATGCTATTGACACAAAGAATGTCGCATCGTGATGATTGCGACATTCTTTTATTACTTTTGAGCTTGCTCAAAAGTAAGGTCATAAGGTTATGGGATTATTCGCGGATGGGCTCTTCAAATTTCTTACGGTAGAATATGAAGTCTCGGCCGAGGTATTTTTCGCGTACGATGGGGTTTTCGGCCAGCTCTTCCGAGGTGCCCTGAAAGAGTATCTTGCCTTCAAATAGAAGATAGGCGCGGTCGGTGATGCGCAGTGTCTCCTGTGCATTGTGGTCGGTGATGAGGATGCCGATATTTCGTTCTTTCAGGTGATACACCACCGACTGTATGTCCTCTACAGCGATGGGGTCAACTCCGGCAAACGGCTCGTCGAGCATTATGAATTTCGGGTCGATGGCCAGACAGCGGGCTATCTCGGTGCGACGTCGCTCGCCTCCAGAGAGCCGGTCGCCGAGGTTGTGGCGCACTTTCTCAAGACTGAACTCTTTAATGAGGCTTTCGAGCTTTTCACGCTGATATTCGGGTGAGGTGTTGGTCATCTGAAGCACAGCCTTGATGTTGTCCTCGACCGTGAGTTTGCGAAACACGCTTGCCTCCTGTGCGAGATAACCTATGCCATTCTGAGCACGCTTGTACACCGGATATTTAGTAATGTTGAGGTCGTTGAGAAATATCTGCCCCTCGTTGGGAGTGATAAGTCCTACGGTCATATAGAAGGTCGTGGTCTTGCCGGCGCCGTTTGGGCCGAGCAGACCTACGATTTCGCCCTGGGTCACGTTGATTGACACGTGGTTGGCTACGGTGCGTTTGCCGTATTTCTTCACGAGATTCTCAGTGCGCAGCACCATGCGTTCGCCATGCGGCTCGGTGGTCATTTCATCCATTGGACAGGTTGGGGTGATGTGGTGGGTGTCATTTGGCGCGAAGGCGCGATTCGATATAGTCGGTGAGCAACTGTATGGCCACGACGTTGCTGCCGCCCTGCGGCACGATGAGGTCGGCAGTCTTTTTCGACGGCTCGATATACATCTCGTGCATTGGTTTGAGCACATCGCGATAGCGGTCAAGTACCATCTGGGGTGTGCGTCCGCGCTCCACACAGTCGCGTGCGATTACACGTATGAGCCGCTCGTCGGCCTCGGCATCGACAAATACTTTGACGTCGAGCATGCTACGCAACACAGGGTCGGTAAGCACTAGTATACCCTCGACAATCACTACTTCACGCGGGCTCACCGAAATGGTCTCGGGCTGGCGTGTGCAGGTGAGGTAGGAGTAAGTGGGCATCTCGATAGTCTCTCCGCGCTTCAGAGCCTCGATGTGTTTGACAAGAAGCGGCCACTCGATGGCTGCCGGTTCGTCAAAATTGATTTTGCTTCGCTCGGACATCGGAATGTGGCTGGAGTCCTTGTAATAGGAGTCCTGCGGGAGTATTGCGACCTCACCAGGCGGGAGGGCGTTGATTATCTTGTTGACGACGGTGGTTTTGCCTGAACCTGTGCCGCCGGCTATGCCTATAACTAACATATTGTTGTTGTAATTTTTATGCAAAGATACGGCTCACGGTCCGATTACTAAAATATAAGAGGCAACTTTTTTCAAAAAAATTTGTTTTAATTTAAAATCGGTTGTAACTTTGCAACGAGGATTAAGCCTGTCGCACAGTCGAGTTGGCTTCATAATAACAACCAAATCCCTTTGGATCATCGATTTTTAAGCCGTATTGCTGAAAATCTCTCCCCATTCCCTTAAATTAAGGATTTATTACTATCTCTCTCCTGTTTTCCCAAAATCGAGTGGATTACCACATTCCGTTTCAAATATTTTCTTAAAATTATATCTCCCCGTCTCAGGCATGTCACGCGGTGCGTGATGATGGTGCATAAGGAATCAATGTGTACCGTTGTCCCGGGATAAAACAATATTAATCAAGCCCTCAATTTCACATATAATATATGTATAATTTTGACGAACTCAACAGGATGGATGATGAGCGACTGCAGGAAGCCGCCAAAGCCATCGGTATCAAGAAAATCAATCTGACAGATAAAGAAGGTCTCGTTTACGAAATACTCGAGAAGCAGGCCCGTGACCATGCCGCATCGGCTTCGGTCAATGTGCAGAGTCAGGAAAAGACCCGCCGCAAGAAAAAGGATGTACCCGAGGGCGAACGTAAGCAACGCCGCAAAAAGGGTGCTGACGAGAAGACTGACAATATGCCTGAGGCCAACCGCGAGGAGCCCCAGGAGCAACCTATGAAGAATGAAGACTCGCAGCCCGAACAGCAGCAGCCGGCCGAGGCTGCCGCACCCAAGCGTCGTGGCCGTAAACCCAAGAATACACAGCCTGCGGTGCAACACGAACAGGATGGCTCTCAGCCGGAAGAAATCGACGTGACTGCAACCGAAGTCCCCGCAGAGACGGTTGCCGAGCCTGTAGAGCAGACTTCGGCCCCGGAGGCTGATGGGCTGGACGCGGCTGTCGAGGTTCGTCCCAAGAAGAAACGTGGACGCCCGTCACGTCAGGAAGTGATGGAGCGTGAGGCTGCCGAGATTTCGGCACCTGTCGAAGAGCCGGACTTCACACAGCCTGCAGAGCAGCAGACCTCCGGCGACAATAATTCTGACATGCAGCCTATGCTCTCGCTTCCGGCACCTGCCGGAGAGGATGGTGAGCCCCAGCCACAGGATGCTGCCGGACAAGAGGAGCATCCCAACCGCGGAGTCTTTATCCGTGGTGGATTCCGTCCTAAGGACTCGTCGTTCGGCTCATTCTTCCCGCGTGCCGGCGGCCGCACTTTTGCTCCCCGTTCAGCCCAAGAGAAGGAGCAGGCGTCAATCACTGCTGCCACAGCCCCGATCACTATCAACGAGCCGGGCATGGAGAAACAACAGCAGCAACAGCCAGGCAAGAAGAATAAGAAAAACCGCAACAAAAATAACGATACAAACGCCGAGGAGAAGGCCCGCTATCAGGCCCAGTATAATTTTGACGACATCATCGTTACATCGGGAGTGCTTGAGATAGAACCTCAGGGTCACGGATTTCTCCGCTCAAGCGATTACAATTATCTCGCGTCGCCTGATGATGTGCTTGTCACCCAGCAGCAGATCAAGCAATACGGTCTTCGTCCGGGCGATGTAGTCGAGGCCAATGTGCGTCCTCCCAAGGCAGATGAAAAATATTTCCCGCTCACACGTGTGCTCTCCATCAACGGACGTTCGCCCGAGTTTATACGTGACCGTGTGGCTTTCGAGCATCTCACGCCGTTGTTCCCAGACGAAAAATTCGATCTCACCTCGGGTCGCAGCAGCAATATATCCACCCGTGTGGTCGACATGTTCTCGCCTATAGGCAAGGGTCAGCGCGGTCTCATCGTGGCTCCTCCCAAGACAGGTAAGACCATACTCCTTAAGGATATTGCCAATGCCATAGCCGAAAATCATCCCGAGACTTATATCATGATACTGCTCATCGACGAACGTCCCGAGGAGGTGACCGACATGAGTCGTAGTGTCAACGCCGAGGTGATAGCATCGACCTTTGATGAGCCGGCCGACCGTCACGTGCGCATAGCACAGATAGTGCTTGAGAAGGCCAAACGCATGGTGGAGTGCGGACATGACGTGGTGATACTGCTTGACTCGATAACACGACTGGCGCGCGCCTACAACACCTGTGCTCCCGCATCGGGCAAGATACTTTCAGGTGGTGTGGATGCCAATGCTCTCCAGAAGCCCAAGCGGTTCTTTGGCGCGGCACGCAACATCGAGGGTGGCGGTTCGCTCACCATCATAGCCACAGCTCTTACAGAGACAAGCTCCAAGATGGATGAGGTAATCTTTGAGGAGTTCAAGGGCACCGGTAATATGGAGCTTCAGCTCGACCGCAAACTTTCCAACAAGCGCATCTTTCCCGCTGTCGATATCATGGCTTCCAGCACCCGTCGTGACGACCTGCTGTTGCGCAACGAGACACTCAACCGCATGTGGATATTGCGCCGCTTCCTGAGCGATCGCAATTCTATTGAGGCTATGGAATTTATAAAAGACCGCATGGAGCGCACGTCTGACAACGACGAGCTTCTCCGAACAATGGGAGATTAGTATCCTTAGAGTATAGAGATAAAAGTATAGAGTTTAGAGTTAAAAGGCTAAAGTTTATAAGTCGGTTTCATTCAGCTAAATCCGTGCTGTAAATTTTAGCCTTTTAACTCTAAACTCTATACTTTTATCTCTATACTGTATAAGTGAATTATTTTGCTAAAGCTGGTTTTGTGATAAAACCTAATTAAGATTAAAGTTGTTAAATTTTTAATCATGGCAAAGATAATTCACGTTTCAGCTATCGCACTGCTCATCTCAGCGATGACAGGTGTCACCTCGGCTCAGAGTTGGGGCGACGATGCGTGTTATTTGCGTCAGCCTCTGCCTGAGCGGTGGAGCTTCACGCAGGAAGTGTCGCAGACCCTACCGTCTGACGACCCGTGGTGGAAATCGTTTGGCGACTCCACTCTCGATTCGCTCATAAGCATGGGCATCGACAATAACTTCAATATCAGCGAGGCTGTGCATCGGCGCGAGATTGCGCGTCAGGCCATACGCCAGGCCCAAAGTGCCTACTATCCCACGCTCGGAGCGTCGGCCGGATACACGCGCTCGCATGCAAAGCGTGCCGACACCAATAATTTTGCCGTAGGTGTCGATATGAATTGGGAGATAGACATATTCGGCAAAATCACGTCGCAGGTCAAGACCAAAAAAGCCGCCTATGATGCTTCGCGGGCCGAGTATCTCGCCACAATGGTAAGCATTTCAGCCGACATTGCCAACTATTATGTCAATTATCGCATGCTGCAAAATGACATAGCTGTGGCCAACGAGCATATAGAGTCGCAGGCGCGGGTGCTTGAGATAGCCGAGGCCCGTCACGAGGCCGGACTGGTGTCGAAACTCGACGTAGCTCAGGCCAAGACTGTCTACTATTCGACCCAGGCTTCGTTGCCTGGAATGAAATCACAGTTATCTCAGACGCTCAATGCAATAGCAACTCTCGTAGGGGTATATGCGTCGGATATAGAGCCGATGCTCAACAGGTCAAATATTATGCCTCCCTATCAGCAGATAATCCCTGTTGACATTCCGGCCGACATGTTGCGCCGCAGGCCTGACATAGCCGAGGCTGAGGCCAACCTTGCCGGATATGCGGCGTCGATAGGTGTGGCGAAAAAGGATTTTCTGCCAACGCTCGCGCTCAACGGCTCGCTGGGGTGGGGTGGTGACAGACTCGACGGGATGTTTGACAGCAACCATTTTTCCTACTCGATAGCCCCCAAACTTTCATGGACAATATTCGAGGGATTTTCGCGTAAGGCTGCCGTGGCTCAGGCTCGGGAGCAGATGATGATAGGTATTGATGCATATAATCTTGCGGTAATGATAGCTTATACGGAGGTAGAGAATGCCATGACATCCTATAATGCCGCCCTCGAGACATTGCGGCTCAACACCGCGGTTTTTGCCCAGAGCCGTGAGTCGTTTGCCCTGGCCGTGGAGCAGTACAAACAGGGTCTGTCGGCTTTCACCAACGTGGTCAACGCTCAGATTGACTGGCTCAATTATGCCCATTCGCTCGTGAGTGCTCGCGGCGAGGCCGTGATTGCCCTCATTGACTTGTATAAGGCCCTTGGAGGGTCGCCTGTGGCTGACAATCAGTAAAACCATACGAGATATATCATAACTTAAATAACAAACCTTTTTCCATACACACATAATAATTATGGATACCAAACTGTTAATAGCGATGATGGCAGTGGCCTCGGCTCTTGTGTCATGCCATCATTTGTCAAAGGAGGCCGGAGAGACAGCCGAAACTGTTGATGTCGCGCTCCCGGTGGTCGACACTATCACACTCTCCACCGTATATCCCGGTTATCTGACAGCCCGCAGTTCGGTCGACGTGGTGGCCAAGGTCAACGGTCAGATACTTACGAAAAACTTTGACGGAGGCACCAATGTGGATAAGGGTAAGGTGCTGTTTACGATTGATCCATCGACCTACAACGACCAGTTGAGTCAGGCGCAAGCGGCTCTCGCTACAGCCGTGAGCACCCGCGACTATGCCAAAGCCCATTATGAGGCTGTGAAGAAGGCTCTCGAGAGTGATGCTGTGAGCAAGATGGAAGTTGTACAGGCCGAGAGTGCCTACCATCAGGCCGAGGCTTCGATTAAAAACGCCGAGGCCGCGCTCGATAACGCCAGGCGTCTGCTTGGCTTCTGTACGGTAGTGGCTCCAATTTCGGGAATGGTAACCGACAACACAAAGAGTGCCGGAAATTATGTGACGGGGCAAGGCTCGCCCGTGGTGCTCGCAACGATTTACGACACCTCGACAGTCTCGGCCAATTTTGCCATAGAGGATGACCGTCTTCATGACATCATCAATGCTCTAGCTCTGAATGATTCGCTGGATTTCAAGAGTATACCGGTGACATTTGACGAACCTTTGCCCCATGACTATACGGGGGAAATATCATATGTCTCGCCGACACTCAACAATACGACAGGCACGCTTAAACTGAAGTGCTGCATACAGAATCCGCATGGCGAACTCCGCCCCGGAATGTATGTCAAAGTTGATCTGCCTTATGACAGGTTGCCCGATGCCGTGCTGGTCAAGGATGCGGCTCTCGGGTCGGATCAGCTCGGAAAATATCTGTATGTCATCAATGATTCCAACAAAGTGGTGTATACCCCCGTAAAGGTGGGGCCTCTCTATCACGACTCGCTGCGTGTCATCAACAAGGGGATACGGCCCACTGACCGATATGTGACCAAGGCCCTGCTGAAAGTGCGTGACGGCATGACTGTCAGCCCAAGAATGACCAAATAAAAAAGACGGCGTTATGTTTTCAAAATTTTTCATAGACCGACCGATATTTGCCACCGTTCTGGCCATTATAATGGTGCTGGTGGGACTTATTACGGTCAAGTCGTTGCCCATAGCCCAATATCCCGACATTACACCTCCTACGGTAATGGTGAATGCCTCTTATCCCGGAGCCGACGCCGAGACAGTAGCCAAGGCTGTCGGCGAGCCTATAGAGGAGCAGGTCAACGGAGTGGAGGGCATGATGTATATGAGCTCCAATTCGAGTGACGGCTCATATTCGCTCACTGTGACATTTGAGAATGGAACTGATCTTGACGAAGCTGCCGTGAAGGTGCAGAACCGTATCTCGCTTGCCGAGCCTACACTGCCTTCGGCTGTAAAGGAGCAGGGTGTCTCGGTGATGTCGGAGTCATCAAATATATTGCTGTTTATCGCTCTCGAGAGTGACAGACAGCACGACTATTCGGCTCTGTATCTGACCAATTATGCCAAACTTAATATTATTGACGAACTCACGCGTATAGACGGTGTTGGCGGAGCCGGAGCATTTGGCGGCGGTGAATACAGCATGCGTGTATGGCTTGACCCTGACAAGATGCAGGTGCGCGGACTCACTCCGTCTGATGTCATGCAGATGATTGAGTCGCAGAATCTTGAGGTGTCGGCGGGAAGTGTCGGCACAGCCCCCACAGGCAGAGATGTGGACTTTGAGTTCACACTCACCGCTCAGGGACAACTTTCGACAGCCACAGAGTTTGGCAATATCATACTTCGCGCCGAGCCTGACGGATCGCTGCTTCATCTCAAGGACATCGCTACCATAGAGCTCGGCAGCAACTCCTATTCCGACATTTCGCACGTTTCAGGCAAGTCGGCCGGACTTATCGGCATCCAGCAACTTCCCGGGGCCAATGCTCTTGATGTAGCCTCGAAGGTCAAGGCTAAGCTCCAGGAACTATCGCAATATTTCCCCGAGGGCATTAACTACCGTGTGATTATGGACACCACTACATATGTGACAGCCTCGATCGACGAGGTGCTTGTGACATTTGTGGAGACCACGCTGATAGTGATGATAGTCATACTTATCTTTTTACAGAGCTGGCGGGCAGTCATTATTCCGATGATAGCCATTCCGGTGTCGCTTATAGCAACGTTTGCGGTCATGAAACTGCTTGGATTTTCGCTCAATACGCTCACTCTCTTTGGTCTGGTGCTTGCGATAGCCATAGTGGTCGACGATGCCATAGTGGTGGTGGAGGATTGTGCCCGACTGGTCCAGGAGGGTAAACTGACGCCTCGGCAGAGTGCCGAGAAAGCCATGCAGGAGCTTCAGGGCCCGGTGATCGGCGAGGTGCTGGTGTTGCTGTCGGTGTTTATCCCCACGGCTTTTATCAGCGGCATCACCGGCGAGCTTTACAAGCAGTTTGCATTGACTATCGCCACCTCGGTAGCCTTCTCGGGATTCAATGCTCTGACGTTTACGCCGGCCATGTGCGCGCTGTTTCTTAGAAAGAAGGATGACCCCAATCCTCGCTTCTTCCTGTATAAATGGTTCAACAAAGGATACGGCTGGACGCTCGGACGCTATGTCAAGTGGATCGGCTCGCTGCTCAGGCGGCCGGTAGTGGCTATATGTATCTATATCGCCATATGCGCCATTGCTTTCTGGGGCTTTATCAAATGGCCGTCGAGCTATCTGCCCGAGGAGGATCAGGGCTATTTCATGACCTCCATACAGCTCCCGACAGGGGCTTCGCTCGACCGCACCGACAAGGTAGTGACATCGCTGTCAGACGAGATACTCAAGTTGCCTGAAGTGGCCGACGTGATAGCCATATCGGGACAGTCGATGATGGGTGGCGGAACGGGCGGTAACACTGGTTCGCTGTTTGTGGTCTTGAAGCCATGGAAAGACCGTCACGGAGCCTCGGAGAGTGTCGAGGGTGTGATGGCCAAGGTCGACAGGATAGCCGAGGGTTACCAGGAGCCGATAGTCTTTTCAATCAATCCTCCGTCAATACCGGGTCTCGGCATGACATCGGGTATGCAGATGCAGTTACTCGACATCAACAATCTCGGTGCCGACGCGCTGGCTCAGGCCATTGAGGCGATGAAAGAAAAGGGCGCGAAGGACAAGCGGTTTGCCCAGCTTACATCACAGTTTCAGGGCTCGGTGCCGCAATATAGTGTCAAGGTCGACCGTGATCGTGCTAAGATGTTGAATCTCAGACTTGAGGATATATATTCGACACTATCGTCGTTTATGGGCAGCTCGTATGTCAATGACTTTGTGAAGTTTGGCCGCACATATCAGGTTACAGTCAGTGCCGACGCGGCCTCGCGCAGTCACATCGACGATGTGCCGCGACTGACGGTGCGCAACAGTGACGGCGAGATGGTGCCGTTCTCATCTTTTGCCAGCGTTGTCCCCTCGCTCGGTCAGGCATCGGTGAGCCGCTACAATATGTATACTACTGCATCCATCACAGGCACTCCGGCCCAAAACGTGTCGAGTGCCGACTGCATAGCCGGCATGGAAGAACTGCTCAAAGAGACGGTAGGCGATGATTTTTCATATGCCTGGACCGGCGAGGCCTATCAGGAGACCCAGTCGGGCACGACCATTACATTGGTGCTGATTTTTGCAGTGATAATCACCATACTGGTACTTGCCGCGCAATATGAGAGCTGGACCGACCCGATCGCCGTGGTCATCTCTATGCCTACGGCTATACTCGGCACTGTGGTAGGATGTATATTTATGTCGCAGTCAATATCCATCTATACTCAGATAGGCATTATACTCCTGTTGGGACTTTCGGCCAAAAACGCCATACTTATCGTGGAATATGCCAGAGACTTCCGTAAGTCTGGGGCCGATATACGTCAGGCCGCACTGGATGCGGGCCGCATACGTTTCAGGCCGATTATGATGACGGCTCTTGCGTTTGTGTTTGGTGTGATGCCTATGCTTTTTGCCTCAGGAGCCGGCGCGGCCTCGCGTGTGGCTCTCGGCACGGCCGTTGTGTTCGGAATGGCCATAAATGCCATTGTCGGAACATTGTTTGTGCCGGGATTTTGGGAACTGTTGCAGAATTTCAAGGAGAAGCATCTCAATAAACTTTTTGCTTCCTCCGACAAGCCTGTAAAAAACACATCCTCCGACAATGACACCTCGCAAAACAGACTGAAAGACGAAGTGTAGGGGATACATAAAGACAAAAGTCTCAAAAGAAACAAAAGTTTTTTATTATATTAAAACCCTTTGAATAAAAAACTTTTGTTTCTTTTGAGACTTTTGTCTTTATGTTATTCCCCGCAATATCGATTATTTTTTCATCCAGACTGCGCGTTCGGCGGCATCCATCTTTTCGATGGCATAGCGTAGGGCAGTGCGAGGCATTGCCGAGTGGTGTGTTTCGAGAAATGATCGCAACACACCGATGTCTCGTTTTCCGACCTCGCGCAGCATCCATCCGACGGCTTTGTGTATGAGGTCGTGGGGATGGGAGAGGAGACCGGTGGCTATCCTGATGGTCTCGTCATAACGGTTGGCACGTATGAGAGACAGTGTGCTCACGATGGCTACGCGCTGCTCCCAAAGGTTGTCACTTTCGGCAAGCCGGTCGAGTATTTCGCTTGACGGCATCGAGCCGTCTGGGAGCGGATGGAGAAGCCAAGTGCCGAGGATGTATTCACATGAGAGGTCTACGAGGTCCCAGTTGTTGGCTCTGCGTGCATGACGGAGAAAGAAGTCTTTTATCTCCAGTCGTCGTTCGGCCTGTGCGGTGGCCGGCTCTCGTTTGCGAGGTGTGGCGGCCTTCATTTCCTCGACAAGCAGAAGCAGCCCGGCCAGTCGTGCCTCATGCCATTGGCTGTCGAGGAGCAGGGCTATTTGGTCAAACGGTACGTCGAGCCGGGCCTCTTTGACCACGCTGCGGGTCTGAGGCACTTTAAGCCCGATAAACATGTCACCCTCGCCATATTGCCCTTTGCCGGTCTTGAAAAAACGCATGAGCACAGCGCGCTGGGTCTCGTCGGCCATGCTCAGCAGAGTGTCTATGATGTCATTGGCATATGTCATGTAAAATGGTTTTTGAAGTGTGATTATGTGTGAGATTATGCAAAAGTATGGAAATTTTTGCGAAGAATTGAAATTATATTTGTACTTTTGTAACTGGTAGCAGGACGGTCGTGTCGCTTGCCGAGTGTGCCATCGGGCACTGAGCGGCAAGAGGAAAGTCCGGGCAACACAGAGCACCATACTCTTTAACTGGGAGCTGTCGGTGACGGCAGAGTAACGTGACAGAGAATGACTGCCACTCGCCCCCTGCGGGTAGAGGTGGTGATGGTGAAAAGGTGGGGTAAGAGCCCACCGGGTGTCGTGGCGACACGGCATGCCGCACGTCTTATGGGTTGCAAGGCCATGTATACCGGCACGCGGACAGTACTCCACCAGCTGGAGTCGCCGCAATGGGTTGCTCGCCCATCGCCGGGGGGTAGGCTGCTCGAGCGTCGAAGCTAAGCGAGACGCCAATTAGATAAATGACTGCGACCGCCGCGGTAACCTGTCAGTCAAACATACGCCTGACGAGAAGTCCCGCGACGACATAACCCGGCTTATAGTCCTGCTACCTTTTTTTATTTTTAGCCGATTGACGGTTCTTGAAAAGGATTGTTGAGGTGAAATCGACCTAAAATTGGTTGAAAACTCGTAAAAATAAAGTTTTTTGAAAATTTTCTTCCGAAAAACTTGCACAGTTCTGAGAAACTGCCTACCTTTGCAACGTCAAAAACGAAATGGTCATAGCGATGACCGCCAGAGTTGATGACAAACTGAGGAAATTGCCTTGTGGTGTAATGGTAGCACGTCGGATTCTGGTTCCGCCTGTGAGAGTTCGAATCTTTCCAAGGCAACACGCAACCAAAAGAGCCTGAGATTAATCTCAGGCTCTTTTGGTTGCGTGTTGCCTTGGGTGTGTCTAATCGGGCTACAGGATCTTGGGTGATACGGATGCAAAAAAGAGAGGGTGTCTCACGACAGCCTCTCTCTCCATTCATCACATTATGCTTATATTGCTTGTCTTTTTTGCTGTTATTCTTTGTATATGGTCCTCGTATCCCACATGTGAAACAGTGGGGGAGGGGATGAGTTTTGCTTTAGATATATCGGCTTGCAATGATGTCCCAGTCGACAATCTTCCAAAGTTCGTTTAAGGCGTCGGCGCGACGGTTGCGGTAGTCGATGTAATAGGCATGCTCCCACACGTCGAATGTGAGTAGCGGGGTGAGACCCTGTGTCATTGGATTTTCGGCGTTTGAGCCCTTGGTGATGAAGAGCTTGCCGTCTTTGTCCTTTGATAGCCATACCCAGCCGGAGCCGAAAAGTGATACTCCGGCGTCGACAAATTCTTTCTTGAAGTCATCGACCGAACCAAATTGTTCCTCAATAGCTTTTCTTAAGTGTCCTTCCGGTTCATGATTGCCATCGGGAGAGAAAGTGAAGAAATAGAATATGTGGTTCCAGGCCTGGGATGCGTTGTTGAAAAGCGGTCCGGAAGCCGAGCGGATAATATCTTCAAGCTCCATGTCCTCATATTCAGTGTCTTTGATGAGGCGGTTTAGATTGTCAATATAGGCTCGTTCGTGTTTGCCGTAGTGATATTCAATCGTCTCACGCGAGATAGAGGGCGCGAGGGCATCGGATGCGTATGGGAGTTCGGGGAGTTCGTAAACCATTTTGTAAAGTGTTTAGAGATTACTTATTTTATCCTTAAAACACAGACGGGACTCGTAAGGTTTACGATTGAAATGTTAAGCTGCGGTTTCAGAGTGTTAAAAAAGCATCCGAGCGATCTGATTTAATCGGATCACTCGGATATTGGAGGTTCCTAGCAGAATCGAACTGCTGTAAACGGTTTTGCAGACCGGTGCCTAACCACTCGGCCAAGGAACCAAGCTTTTTGGTTTTGCTCTGCAAAGGTATGACTATTTTTTGACATACGCAATAGCCAAGGCGAAATTTTTTGTAAAAACGGTTCTATTTTCGTTCTTTTCGGTCAGACATTACCACGAGATGTCCTGAATCTGTCGGAGTCCGGTATACATCCTGGAGACGTCTTCATAGTCGATGAACGATACTCTATCTTTTATCGTATTGAATATGGAAGCATTTATTTTATCATTATACTCTGTCTCACGCTCGGATGATGCTACTATAAAAAATCCGGCAAAAAAGTCTTGTAGCTCGTAAAACTTTGACAAAGAGTTTTTAATATCGGTGGTGTGTTCTACTTCATAAAAATGTGAAGGCATCATACGTTCATTAAACCATATGACGTCGATGGTCTTGGCTTTACGCAAGATGGCCTCGTGGGTAAATTGCGGCAAAATGATCGAGTCGGCCACTTCTTCGAGTCTTCGGTCAAGAAACAGGCGGTTTTTATCCTGTGCGGGTATATAAGTGATCTTATGCCGGTATCTGCCTATCTCGGCCAGCAGGCCTTGATAGTAGCCGTGATTAAACTGTTCTTCGCTTTTTTTATTGCCTAATTTGAGATTAAACTTTCTAAGGACATCCTCGCGGCTTTCCTCAAGAGCCCATAGTCCGGGCTGGATTTTGAAAATGGCATTGCTGTTTTGGACTATGCGGTTGACAGAGCTGTGGGGTGTCTTGGTTTTCCATGAGGAAAAATCCAATGTCTGATAAAGCTGTCGGAGCGTGGCATAACCACCCCTGTTTCTGAGTGCTTCGATCACTTGTGATTCTTGAGTCGCTTGTTTTTTCATGCCTGAAGTGCGGGTTTAGGAGAGGTGTAGCGATGTGCGGTATTGGGTCGGGGTCTGGCCGGTGAGGCGTTTGAACATGCGCGAGAAGTGGGCGGGATAGTCAAAACCGAGGTCATAGGCTATGACGCTGACGTCATCGTTGCCTGTGGCGAGACGGTGTTTGGCGATTGATATGAGGTGGAGTGTGATTAGGTCTTTGGGTGTCGAGCCTGTCTCTTTGCGTATTAGGTCACCGAAGTAGCCGGCCGATAGGTTGAGGCGCGAGGCGAAATAAGCTACGCTCGGGATGCCTCCGCGATGGGTATCGTAGTAAGATTTAAGTTCATGCTCAAACCGTGTCACTATCTCCGAGTTGACTTTGTGGCGTGTGATGAACTGGCGGTCGTAGAACCGGTGGAGATATTCGAGCAATACCTGGATGTTGACCGACAGCAGTGCGGCTGAGTGATGGTCGACAGGATGCTCGGATTCCTCTTTGATTTTAGCGAGACAGTCGAGAAATTTTGTTTTCTCGTCATCAGACAGGTGCAGGGCCTCCATGTTGGAGTAGTCAAAGAAGCTGAACGATGACATTTTGTCGGCCAACGGAGTGCCGTAGATGAGGTCGGGGTGAAATATCAGACCTATGACATCGGGGGTGGCAGTGACTTCGTTGTCGTCCATATCAATGTCGATTATCTGGCCAGGTGAGAAGCTTACGACGGTGCCTTCCTGGTAGTCATACTGTCGGCGTCCGTATTTGATGGAGCATTGAACGCCGTTTTTTAGGAACAATGCATATACTCCATAGTTGATTCTGACGTGGTTGACGATGCTTTTGGCATGTTTGAGATCGACCACCGATACGAGGGGGTGGGTGGTGGGCAGCCCAAAAAGTTTGTTATAGGCGTCTATGCTGTCGATGTTTACTATATTACTTTGCATGTAGCAAAGTTATGTGTTATTTTTTAATTTTTGATGATTATATACAATTTTGGTATGTAACACCGTAAAATTGGATAAAATGATATGGATTTACATATGTAACTTTGCAGAAAATAATTATTGACCATTATGCGCTCATCTTTCATAATCATTTTATTGACCACTACATTTATGGCAAATTCACAGAATCCGACACGACTTACGTCTGCCCCGTCGGAGATACGTCAGACGGCCGGGCGAACTCAGCTCGGTGAGTTTGCTCCGAAGTTTGCGGAGCTTAACGATGACATACTTTTCGGTGAGGTGTGGGGCCGCACCGACAAACTGTCGCTTCGCGACCGCAGTGTTGTGACCGTTACGGCTCTGGTGAGCAGCGGTATTATAGACACGTCTCTCAAGCATCATCTTCAGATGGCCAAAGATAACGGTATGACGCGCACGGAGATAGCCGAGATGCTCACGCAGGTGGCTTTCTATGCCGGCTGGCCCAAGGCGTGGGGAGCTTTCCGTATGGCTACCGAGGTGTGGAACGAGACGTCGGATGCTGCCGACGCCCGTCAGCGTTTTGAGCGTGAGATGATATTTCCTGTGGGAGAGCCGAATGATGCTTATGCCCGGTATTTTATCGGCCGGAGCTATCTCGCGCCGATATCGTCGGAACAGCTAAATATCGCCAATGTTACATTTGAGCCGGGATGTCGCAATAATTGGCACATACATCATGCCTTGACAGGCGGAGGCCAGTTGTTGATATGTGTGGCCGGTGAAGGCTGGTATCAGGAGTGGGGCAAGCCGGCTCGCCGTCTGCGGCAGGGTGATGTGGTCAATATCCCGGCCAATGTCAAGCATTGGCACGGTGCGGCCGCTGACAGTTGGTTTGCCCATCTCGCTATGGCTGTGCCTGGCGAAGGGTCTTCGACCGAATGGCTTGAACCTGTGGCTGATGAGGCGTATGCCGAACTGGAGAGGTGAAATAGTCTCTAAATAAACACACGTATGGATTGATAATCGAGGGGTCCTGACATCGCGTCGGGCCCCCTCGATCCATATGTATATTATGTGTTATTAGCGTATGAAGAGCAGCTCGCGGTATTTGGGGAGCGGCCACATTTCATTGTCGACGAGAAGCTCGAGCTTGTCGATGTGATAACGTATAATCTCGAGGCAGGGAGCGACGTTGAGTGAGTAGGCGAGGGCTTTGTCGCGCTCGTTGTCGATCTTGTTGGCCGCCTTGCGGGCGTTGACCATCTTGGCAACTTCTTCTTTGATTACGGAGCAGTGGCCCATGATCTTCTCGACAGTGACGGCATCCTGCGATGAGAGTTCCACGCCCTTGTTGCCAGAGAAGAGTTCGCGTATCTTCACCATGTTGTCAAGCAGTATGGAGAGGTAGCGTGTGGCCACGGGGATGATGTGGTTGATGGCGAGATCGCCGAGCACACGGGCTTCGATCTGAATCTTCTTGGTGTACATCTCCCATTTTACTTCGTTGCGGGCTTCGAGCTCGACGTGGTTCATCACACCTGTCTTGCGGAACATCTCGACCGACGAAGGCTTGAGATATGCGTCAAAGATGAGTGCGGGATTGGTCTCGCAGTCGAGTCCGCGGCGGGCGGCTTCTTCCTTCCATTCGTCGGAATATCCGTTGCCGTCAAAGTGGATAGGCTCGGAGTAGAGCAGCAGCGACTTGATTTCGGCCAGGAGAGCGTGTTCAAGTTCTTCGCCAGCCTCAAGGCGTGCGTCAACTTTGGTCTTGAAATCGGCGAACTGTTCGGCTACTGCGGCGTTGAGCGCGATCATGGCCGAAGCGCAGTTGGCACTTGAGCCTACGGCGCGGAACTCGAAACGGTTGCCGGTGAAGGCGAAGGGTGACGTGCGGTTGCGGTCGGTGTTGTCAATCATCAGTTCGGGTATCTGGGCCACACCGAGATTGATTTCCTCCTTGCCTGCGAGCGCGATGAGCTCGTCCTTGTCGGAGTTCATGATCTTGTTGAGCACTTCGGCGAGCTGTGAGCCTGTGAAGATTGAGATGATCGCGGGGGGAGCTTCGTTGGCACCGAGTCGGTGACAGTTGGTGGCCGACATAATGGAGGCTTTGAGCAGACCGTTGTGACGGTGAACGGCGGCCATTACGTTGGCCACAAATGTTATAAACTGTAGGTTGGCCTTGGGAGTCTTGCCGGGTGCGAAGAGAAGCACGCCGGTGTCGGTGCCGAGGCTCCAGTTGTTGTGCTTGCCCGAACCGTTGATGCCGGCAAAGGGTTTCTCATGCAGGAGCACGCGGAAGTTGTGACGGCGTGCCACCTCGTTCATGAGTGACATGAGGAGCATGTTGTGGTCGTTGGCCAGATTGGTCTCCTCAAATATGGGTGCGAGCTCAAATTGGTTGGGTGCCACCTCGTTGTGGCGAGTCTTGCAGGGTATACCGAGTTTGTGGGCCTCGATTTCGAGGTCGAGCATGAAGGCCTCCACACGTTTGGGTATCGCACCGAAGTAGTGGTCCTCAAGCTGCTGGTTTTTGGCTGATTCGTGACCCATGAGAGTGCGTCCAGTGAGTACGAGGTCGGGACGGGCTGCGTAGAGAGCCTCGTCGACCAGGAAGTATTCCTGCTCCCATCCGAGGTTGGAGATTACGTGCTTGACGTTGGGGTCGAAGTAGCGTGCTACGGCAGTGCCGGCCTTGTCGACGGCGGAGAGGGCACGCAGCAGTGGGGTCTTGTAGTCAAGCGACTCGCCTGTGTAGGAGATGAATATCGTGGGGATACAGAGTGTGTTGTCGATGATAAAGGCGGGCGACGAGATGTCCCAGGCCGAGTAGCCGCGGGCCTCGAAAGTGTTACGTATGCCGCCATTGGGGAAACTTGATGCATCGGGCTCCTGCTGAACGAGAAGTTTGCCTGAGAACTCCTCGACCATGCCGCCCTTGCCGTCATGTTCTACAAATCCGTCATGCTTCTCGGCGGTGGTCTCGGTGAGAGGCTGGAACCAGTGGGTATAGTGGCGTGCGCCATTGTCGATGGCCCACTGTTTCATACCCTCGGCCACGCTGTCGGCGATGCTTCGCGACAGGGGTTCCTTGTTGTCAATAGCGTTGATGAGCGCGTTGTAGGTCGAAAGCGGGAGATATTCAAACATCTTGGCACGGTTGAATACCTTGCTGGCGTAATAAGCCTGCGGACGCTCTTTGGGAATCTCCACTGCAACGGGTTTGCGGTTGGAGGCTTCCTCAACAACTTTGAATCTTAAACTTGACATAAAGACGAAAGTTTGGTTTATTAATGGAAATGTATGAATTTTTATAATATCGGATTATCTTGTCAGGCGCGACATGGCCTTGACTGTGTTTTCGAGCGTATTGAAAGCTGTGAGTCGCAGATAGCCCTCGCCCGAGGGGCCGAATCCGCTGCCCGGGGTGCCGACTATGTGATAGCGGTTGAGCAGGAGATCGAAGAATTGCCAGGAGGTCAGTCCGTCGGGTACTTTTATCCACACATAGGGAGAGTTTATGCCGCCCACACATTCATATCCGGCTTCGCAGAGACTCTTGCGCATCACCGCCGCATTGTTGAGATAATAGTCTATGGTCTCTTTGATCTGACGCTGGCCTTCCTCGCTGTAGAGGGCTTCGGCTCCGCGCTGTGTAAGATAGCTTGCGCCGTTAAATTTGGTGGTCTGACGTCTGCGCCACAGCGGATTGAGAGCTACTTCGTTGCCTTGGTCGCCGCGACCTTTCAGTTCCTTGGGCACTACGGTATAACCCAGTCGTATGCCTGTGAATCCGGCAGTCTTGGAAAAGCTGCGAAACTCGATGGCCACTTCTCTCGCACCTTCAATCTCGTAGATGGAGTGGGGGACGTCATCCTCGCGGATAAAGGCCTCGTAGGCTGCATCAAAGAGCAGTAGAGCTCCGTGTTTGCGGCAGTAGTCGACCCATACTTTCAGTTGGTTGCGGGTGAGTGTGGTGCCGGTAGGATTGTTGGGGTAACACAGATATATCACATCGGGATTGCCGGCGGGGAGTGTGGGGACGAAACCATTTTCGGCCGTGCATGGCAGATACTCTATAGCACTCCAGCGTCCGTCGATTCCGAGTTGGCCGGCGCGTCCGGCCATCACGTTTGTGTCGATATATACGGGATATACAGGATCGGTGACAGCTATACGGTTGGCTGTCGAGAGTATATCGCCGATATTGCCGGTGTCGCTTTTGGCACCGTCGCTGACGAAGACCTCATCCGCGGCTACATCTATGCCGTGGCGTCGATAGTCATAGTCCACTATCTTGCTGACGAGAAAATCGTAGCCTTGCTCGGGTCCATAGCCATGGAAAGTCTCACCGTGAGCCTCGTCGTCGACCGCGCGGTGGAGAGCGTCGACAACAGCCGGGCAGAGTGGGCGGGTGACGTCGCCGATGCCCATGCGTATCACTTCGGCTTCGGGGTGAGTCTCCGTATAGACTCTGACTCTGCGTGCCACTTCGCTGAACAAATATGACGATGGCAGTTTTGTGAAATTGTCGTTTACCTTAAACATCCTTTTCCTTAAATAATTATAGTTTAGTCCGCGGCAGAAATGTAGACTGACGTGGCGTTATCAACTTGTCTTATCCTCTGACGTAGTCTCCCTCAAACACTTCGGTGGCAGGGCCTGTCATGAGCACATGGCCGTTTTCAGCCCATTGTATGTGAAGATCACCTCCGCGCAGACGCAGTGTGACATCATTGCTGGCCCGACCTGTCAAGACGGCGGCCACAGCGGTGGCGCATGCTCCTGTGCCGCAGGCAAGAGTCTCGCCCGTGCCACGCTCCCATACTCTCATGCGTATGAGTTCCGGACCGAGCACTTGAGCAAACTCTATGTTGGCGCGGTCGGGCCACATTTCGTGACACTCCATATAGGGGCCGAGCTCGTCAAAAGGCACATCCTCGATGGAGTCGACAAATATCACTCCGTGTGGATTGCCCATTGATACGGCTGTGACCTCGACAGTCCCATAAGGAGTGTCGACTTGTGTCTCAATCACTCTGTCGGTGGCTGCTATTACTGGAATGTCCTCTTTTTCGAGCGACGGGCATCCCATGTCGACTGTTACAGACTCTACTTCGTCACCCTTCATATTTAGAGATAAAGCCTTGACACCCGAAAGGGTCTCAAGGCTTATCTTATCATTGTGCGAAAGGTTATGGTCATGAACATATTTAGCGATGCATCTGGAGGCGTTGCCACACATCCGGGCTTCAGACCCGTCGTTGTTGAACATCCTCATTCTGAAGTCGGCGACGTCGGAAGGGCATATGAGTACGATTCCATCGCCTCCCACACCCGTGTGTCGGTCGCTCATTTCCCGGGCAAGCTCCGGTAGGCGTTCGGGCGTCGATTCCATACAGTCGATATATATGTAATCGTTGCCTATGCCGTGCATCTTGGTGAAATGTATCACCTCTCTATCTTTGGCACTGTTTGTCATTTTGTCCAATTGTTGCCGTAGTGAATAGATGTTTAGAACTTATTTTGCTGCAAAGTTAAACATTCTGACACAAACCGACAACAATATCACGGCTTTTTTCTAAAAAAATGTTACGCGTCCTTATCTGAGGCGGTTGTAGGAGTTGAGTAGCTTGATGTCCTTCATGATGCCGCGAATGCCGAGTAGCTCAAAGAGTGCGGCGGCGGGCAGAAGTATGTCCCATACGCTGAAATGGGCATCCATGCCTTCGGCGCGTGCTTCCTTGAACAGAGTGAAGCATACGGTGGCTATCACAGCAAGCGTAATCATGAAGCTGATGACCAGCACTGTGCGCTGAAGAGGCATGTTGCGGAAGAGAAACATGTCGACAAGCAGCAGGATGATAACGGTGGCCACGGGTATCAGTATCCCATACTCGGCCATGGTGTAGAGCTGTTCGGCCTCCACGGGAGTCTGGCCGAGAGCCACTACCTCGCCATAGGGGACAACCATAAAGATGGCCATGGCAACGATGGCCAGAAAGATGTAGACAGTCTGAATACGTTGTATCTGCATAACTTTACTATAATTAATTAAGGTGTAAAATATGTTTACGTGATTTAGAGTATGTAAAAGTAGTAAAAATTTAACAATTTCCGGTCGCAAAAAGTTATGCTGTACGGCAACTTTCATTTAATGCGGTGACAGTCAGTGATTATGTCATGTCGGGATAATTACATTACGAAAGTTATGTGAAAACTGTGTAAAACAGTGTCAAAAAGAATGCTGTCGTAGGAATTGTCACGGAAATTTCTTACCTTTGTATGTTTACGCAACGCGCATTATAGAATATGCAATTTCAACTGACTTCGCAATATCAGCCTACCGGTGATCAGCCGCAGGCCATAGAGCAGCTTGTCAGCGGCATCAAGGCCGGTGACAAAGCTCAGACTCTGCTTGGCGTGACCGGTTCGGGCAAGACCTTCACTATGGCAAATGTCATAGCGCAGGTCAACAAGCCTACGCTCATTTTAAGCCACAACAAGACGCTTGCCGCACAGCTCTATGGCGAGTTCAAGAGCTTTTTCCCGAACAATTCGGTGCAGTATTTCGTGTCATATTACGATTATTATCAGCCCGAGGCCTACATTCCGACGGTTGACAAGTATATCGAGAAAGACCTCATGATCAACGACGAGATTGAGAAGCTGCGTCTCTCCACCGTGTCGGCTCTGCTGTCGGGACGGCAGGATGTGGTAGTGGTCTCGTCGGTGTCGTGTCTTTACGGCATGGGCAATCCCGAGGACTTTGACAGCAATGTGATAAAAATCAAGACCGGCCAAAAGATAGCGCGCAATAAGTTTCTGCGCACGCTCAACAATGCTCTGTATTCGCGCAACGAGATAGAACTGTCGCGCGGCACATTCAGGGTGAAAGGCGACACGGTCGACATACGTCTGGCTTATGAGGAAATCATAGTGCGCGTCACATTCTGGGGCGACGAGATAGAGTCGATCAAGACACTTCATCCGGCCGACAACACTTCGCTCGGCAGCCATGACGTTTTTCAGATATATCCAGCCAATCTGTTTGTCACTTCGCCCGAGCGCATGGGTTCGGCCATAGGACAGATAGAGCTTGACCTTGGCGAGCAGTACAATCAGTTTATGCGCGAGGCCAAGGAGATGGAGGCCAAACGTCTGCTCGAACGTGTGACCTACGACGTGGAGATGTTGCGCGAGCTGGGTCACTGTTCCGGTATCGAGAACTATTCGCGTTATTTTGACGGGCGTCAGCCCGGCATGCGCCCATTCTGTCTTCTCGACTATTTCCCCAATGACTTCCTGACCATCATTGACGAGAGCCACGTCACGCTGCCTCAGTGCAGGGCCATGTATGGCGGAGATCTTTCGCGAAAACTCAACCTTGTGGAGTATGGTTTCCGTCTGCCGGCCGCGCTTGACAACAGGCCGTTGAGATTTGAGGAATTTGAACGTCTCACTCCCCAGGTGCTCTATGTGAGTGCCACGCCGGCCGACTATGAGCTGGAGAAATGTGAGGGTGTGGTTGTGGAGCAGATAATACGCCCGACCGGACTGCTCGACCCCTTGATAGAAGTCCGTCCGTCGCTCAATCAGATAGACAATCTGCTGGAAGAGATTCATATACGCATAGAGCGTGACGAGCGTGTGCTTGTCACCACTCTGACCAAGCGCATGGCCGAGGAGCTCAATGACTATCTGCAGCGTCTGCGCATAAAGACAGCCTATATACACAGCGATGTCGACACGCTCGACCGCATCAAGATACTCGACGGCCTCAGAAGCGGGGAGTTTGACGTGCTTATCGGTGTCAATCTGCTCCGAGAGGGTCTTGACCTGCCCGAAGTGTCGCTTGTGGCCATACTCGATGCCGACAAGGAAGGTTTCCTGCGTTCCCACCGTTCGCTGACCCAGACAGTTGGCCGCGCCGCCCGTAATCTTAACGGCACAGTGATAATGTATGCCGACAAGATTACCGACTCCATGCAGCAGACTATCGACGAGACAACACGCCGGCGCGCGATGCAGCTCGCCTATAACGAGGAGCACGGCATCACGCCTCAGGCCATTGTCAAGGCCCGCAACGCCATCATCGGCCTCGACACCGACGAACTGTTGCCGCAGGGCAAGCCGGGCACCAAGGCCGCTAAGGCCGCCAAGGGAGCCAAGCAGCTCAAGAATACACAGCCCATACCGTATGCCAACGAGTATACGGCCAGGGTCGACATTGCAGCCGACCCCGTGATGCCCTATCTGTCGGCCGAGGCTCTGGGCAAGCTCATCGACAAGCGACGCAAGGAGATGATGGAAGCCGCCAAACAAATGAACTTTATCGAGGCCGCACAGATGCGCGACGAAATCATCGCAATGGAAGACCGCCTCGCCAAAATGACTACCGAAGAATGACACATCGCCCCGAAGCATATCTGCCCACATCAGTCAAGGAAATGAAAGCCCTGGGATGGGACACGGTCGACGTTGTTCTCTTCTCAGGCGACGCCTATGTCGATCATCCGTCATTTGGGGCCGCGGTAATAGGCCGCACGCTTCAGTCGGCAGGCTACAGAGTGGCCATAGTGCCGCAGCCCAACTGGCAGGATGATCTGCGTGACTTCCGCAAGTTTGGCGCGCCAAGGCTCTTTTTCGGAGTCTCGGCCGGAGCTATGGACTCGATGGTCAACCATTACACCGCCGCACGCCGCCGTCGCAGCGACGACGCCTACACCCCGGGTGCGCGTCACGGAGCAAGGCCCGACTATCCGACCATCGTGTACAGCGGCATACTCCGCGACCTCTTTCCCGAAACTCCGATAATAGCCGGAGGCATCGAGGCCTCGATGCGCAGGCTGTCACACTATGATTATTGGCAGGACCGTCTGCGTCCGTCGCTGTTGCTCGACTGCAAAGCCGACCTCATATCCTACGGCATGGGTGAGAAAGGCATAGTGGAGATTGCCCGTATTCTCGACTCCGGCGGCCGCATCGCCGACATCACCGATCTGCCTCAGACGGTGATACGCTCCGTTGCCGCTCCGGAGGGAGTGGAGTGTGAGGAGGGCAGGATATATGTCGGAGTGTCTGACATAGTGCTCCACAGCTATGAACGGTGTCTCAAAGACAAGCGGGCCCAGGCTGAGAACTTCAAGCATATCGAGCAGCAGAGTAATTCGATGCACGGCAAGACTCTGTGGCAACGTCACGGCCGGCAGTGGATAAAGGTCAATCCCATGTATCCGCCTATGACCACCGCCGAAATCGACGCATCGTTTGACCTTCCCTACACACGCACGCCCCATCCGCGTTACAAAGGCAAGCGCATACCGGCTTATGAGATGATACGCCATTCGGTCAATATACACCGCGGCTGTTTCGGCGGTTGTTCATTCTGCACCATATCGGCCCATCAGGGCAAATTTATCGCATCGCGCAGCAAGGAGTCAATACTCCGCGAGGTGCGTTGTGTCACGCAGATGGACGATTTCAAGGGGTATCTAAGTGACGTAGGAGCTCCGAGCGCGAATATGTACCGCATGGGAGGTAAAGACCTCACCATCTGCGGCAAGTGTCTCAAACCGTCGTGTCTGCACCCCTCGGTGTGTCCCAATCTCAACACCGACCACCGTCCGCTACTCGACCTCTATCACGCTATCGATGCTGTGCCGGGAGTCAAGAAGTCGTTTGTTGGCAGCGGTGTACGTTACGACCTGTCGATGCACCACACGGGTGATGAAAAGATTGACCGCGCCAACCGTCAGTATAACGAGGAATTGATAACCTCTCACGTCTCGGGCCGTCTCAAGGTGGCTCCCGAGCATACTTCGGACGTCGTGCTTGACCTTATGCGCAAGCCGTCGTTCAGGCTCTATCATGAGTTTTCGCGCTTTTTTGACCGTGTAAATTCCGCCCATGACCTGAAACAGCAACTCATACCTTACTTCATCTCCTCCCATCCCGGATGTCATGAGACCGACATGGCCGAGCTTGCCGCCGAGACCAAGAGTCTCAACCTTCATCTTGAGCAGGTGCAGGACTTCACTCCAACCCCCATGACCCTATCCACGGAGATATATTACACAGGTTTTCATCCCTATACGCTCAAGCCGGTATTTACAGCCACATCGCCCGACGAGAAGAAGGCACAGCGCAAATATTTCTTCTGGTATGATCCGGCCTATCGGGCCGACATCACAGCCTCGCTCCACAGGCTGCACCGCAGTGACCTGCTGGCCAGGCTTTTTCCCCGACAGGCATCCTATCCTGTAAGACAGGGCCGCCCGTCGCCATCGCGTGAAGTACGCAACAGGCCAAAGCCTAAAAGGCATTGAACCTAATAATGTTAAGACTTGTTATAATTGCACATTCAACTCCTTATTTATGAGAAAAATCTTGTTTTGTTCGCTGGCCACGCTTGCGACGCTCAGCGTCCAGGCGCGCCAGCTTACTCCCGCCGAAGCTCTGACTCGTGCCATCGGCGGTGAGGCTGTGTCGTACACCTCCCCCTCGCGCGGCGGTGACATCACACTCGCTTACACATGTAAAGACGCTTCGACAGGCAACAACGGGCTTTATGTATTCAACCGTGCAGCCGGTGACGGTTTTCTTGTTGTCAGTGCCGACGATGTCGTGCAGCTGCTCCTTGGCTATGCCGATGTCGGAGAGTTTGAAGCCTCCGACATGCCCGACAATCTGCGGGCATGGCTTGAAGAGTATACCGCCCAGATAGCCTGGGCCTCGACCATGACGGCCACCTCTTCGCGCGCTGCCGGAGAGGGACGTCCCTCGCGAGCGTCCATCAAGCCCATGTGTGTCACAATGTGGAATCAGGACTCACCCTATAATGACCTGTGCCCGCTCTATCAGGGCGATCGCAGCGTCACCGGCTGTGTGGCAACAGCAATGGCGCAGGTATTGAAATATCACAACTATCCCGTACACGGCACAGGCTCGCACAGCTACACTACGGATTCACTCAAACTGTCGGCGGGGTTTGACTTCGCCAATACTGTGTTTGAGTGGAGCAAGATGCTTCCGTCATATACCGATGATGCCAAAGCAGATGAAAAGACCGCGGTGGCTACACTAATGTATGCCGCAGGTGTGTCGGTCGACATGGATTACATGCCTGAAGAGAGCGGAGCATCGTCGATTTCCGTCGGTAACGCCCTTATCAACTATTTCAACTATGATAAAGGAGTTTCCTATCGTGACCGCAACTGGTATGGCATGTATGAGTGGGAAGACCTCGTGTATGAAAGTCTCTCGACCTGTGGCCCCGTATTGCTCGGAGGCGACAGCGGCAGCGGAGGCCATGAGTTTGTGTGTGACGGATATGATAAGGATGGATATTTTCACATCAACTGGGGTTGGGGTGGCATGAGTAACGGCTACTTCCTGCTCACGGCACTCGACCCGGGTCAGCAGGGAATAGGCGGAAGTGCCGGTGGATACAACTTCAGTCAGGATGCTATTATCGGCATCCGCAAACCTGTGGCCGGATCGAAATATGTAGAGATAATGGCTGTAATCAATGATCTCAACGGATCGGGAGGCAATGCGAGTGTCACCGTAGCCGGTGGTTTCGTCAATCGGTCTTTCGACACATTCTCTGAGGGATGGGGTCTCGGACTTGAAATCAACGGGGCTTATTACCAGTCTTCGAGCCGCTTTGGGTCTTTGCCACCGAGTTATTATGTGCCGGGATACACAGTACCGCTCTCCGGACTTCAGGCCGGGACATACAAGGCTTATCCGGCATTTAAGACGGCCACAGGAGGCGTGCAGCGTGTCAAGACCGGCATATCTTCGACCGGCTGGCTCAATCTCACCGTCAGTGCGTCGGGAGTAGTGACCGTGTCGCAGCCTCAGGCTCCATCAATCGACATCACTGACCTTAAACTCGAGACTCCGATGAGCCCGGGCAATCTTTACCGCATCTCGGCTACGGCTGTCAACAATGGTAGTCAGGAGTATGTCAATACTATTTATCCGATACTTGTAAGCGGCAGCGGCGAGGTGCTTGAACTGACAAAATATGCCATTGATGTTCAGGCAGGTGAAAGTTCGTCCATCATAATCCAGGCTACATTGCCCACAGGTGTCACTCTCGGCAGCTATACACTCTATCTCGCAGAAGTTTCGGGTGAAAGCGCGGAGCCTATCAGTGTCGGTGTTCCTGTCACCGTGGAGCAGTATGTGGCTCCGGCGTTGAGTGTAAGCTCGTTTACCATTGATGATGCCGGTGCGGTCGATGCCGAAAATATCACCGTTCACGCAACAGTCTCCAATACAGGCGGATATTTCTACGGACAGTTGAGGGCTGTGATATTTCCCTATGTGGTCAATCAGACTGTTACGAGTGTAGGCGCAATCACCTCGCCGGTCATTGAGATTCCGGCCAATGCCTCGGCGCAGGAAATTACTTTCTCCGGCGCATTACAGGCTGGGGAGGTAGGTAAAGAATACTTTATGATGCTCTATAACGGCAACACACAGATATGTGAACAGCAGCCGCGGTTTACCATCGGCACTCTGACAGGTATTGAGGGTGTCGGTTGCGACAGTGATATCTCTTCGGTAGAGATCTACAATGCTTCAGGTGTGAAAGTCGCCGTCGGCACTGACATTGACTCGGCCGAGTCACTCTTGTCGTCCACTCTCCCGAGCGGTATATATATTATGGTGTATGTCCACACCGACGGCCACCGTACCTCTCAGAAATTCGTCAAACGATAAGAGACGATACAAAAAGACAAAAGAAACATAAGTTTTCGATATCCCGGAAACTTATGTTTCTTTTGTCTTTTGTATCGTTTATATCTCCTCATATTGTTAAAATTTTAACGTTCGTCGCGAGTGTCGCATCATATCTCGTAAAAATTCATTACTTTTGTCAAAAATTTAAAAACCAGAAATAATTCTATTAACCCACAAACCAGTCATCAATCATGATTAAGAGACACCTCCTGACAGCGGGAGCCGTATGGCTCAACTGCATGGTGGCGTTTGCCGCCGCTGAAGATGTCAAGTGTAGTGGCGTGCTGGTCAACGAAGAGGGCGAGCCTATCATCGGCGCGACCATCTCGATACCAGGCACCAAAATCGTAGCTACGACCGACATTGATGGTAACTTTACCATTACCGCACCCGCAGGCAAAAAGGTACACATCAATTATATCGGCTATAAGCCGGTAGACCTCGATGTTGCTGCCAACCTCGGCCAGATAGCACTCGACTTAGAGTCTCAGATGCTTCAGGACGTAGTAGTGACCCAGTCAATAGCCCGCACACGCCGCACACCGGTGGCTGTGTCGGCTGTCGATGCCGCAACTCTCGAAATTAAGCTCGGAAATCAGGAGCTTCCCGAAATCCTCAAGACCACTCCCGGTGTATGGGCCACAAAAGATGGCGGTGGCTTCGGTGATGCTAAAATCAATATCCGTGGCTTCAAGTCAAACAATACTGCCACGATGATCAATGGTGTCCCTGTCAACGATATGGAGTGGGGCGGTATCTATTGGTCAAATTGGGCCGGCCTCGGCGACGTGACCGCTTCGATGCAGGTGCAGCGCGGCCTTGGTGCGTCAATCATGTCGACTCCTTCGCTTGGCGGTACAATCAATATGGTAACCAAGGGTCTTGACGCCAAGAAGGGTGGCACTGCATGGTATGGCCTCGGTAACGACAATTCCATGAACTATGGTATCAGCTTCTCGACCGGTCTCATGAAGAACGGTTGGGCCGTAACATTCCTCGGCTCGCACAAGACTGGTGACGGATACATTCAGGGCACAAGCTATGACTCGTTCAACTACTTCCTCAACGTGTCAAAGCGTATCAACGAGAAAAACCAGATTTCACTTACCGTTACAGGTGCTCCTCAGGACCACTACAAACGCAGCAATCAGGATGGTCTTACCATCGAAGGTTGGCAGCAGGTGGCCAATTACATGCCCCGTGGTCAGGCTTATCGTTATAACCCGACATTCGGTTACGGCCTCAATGGTGAAAGAAAGGCTTCGCAGTTCAATCATTATAATAAGCCCGTGGCTATGCTCAACCACATATGGCAGATTGACCAGAAATCATCACTTTCAACTGTTGTCTATGCATCAGTAGGTTCCGGATATGGCTCTGGCGGCCAGGGTGCGACTTCGACATATAAGAACTATTGGTATGGTTCAAGCAATGGCAATCTTAATTGGAATAGTGCGACCGTTGATGGTGTGACTTATGAGTTTCGTCACAAGAACGGTCTCTTTGCCTACGATCAGATTCAGCTCATGAACCAGGCCAGCACTACCGGTTCGCTCATGGTAATGTCAAACTCCATCAACAATCACCAGTGGTATGGAGCCATAAGCAACTATAAGCGTGAGATTACTGACAATCTCAATATTACAGCCGGTATCGACATCCGTTACTATCGTGGCGAGCACCGCAATGAAATCTCAGACCTTTATAACGGAGAGTATTTTATTGATATGTATCGTTCGGCAAATAACAACTACCGCACATTTGCAACCGAGGCAGACAAACTCGCTTATCAGCGTCAGAAACTCGGCGTTGGCGATGTAGTTTATCGCGACTGGAACAGCCGCATCTGGCAAGAAGGTGTATATGCACAGGCCGAATATCAACTTTTGGACAAGAAACTCACACTTGTGCTCTCCGGTTCGGCCAATATGAACACATACAACCGTTATGAAAACTTCTATGTTGATGCCGATCAGAGCAAGTCGCCCACAAAGTCATTCTTTGCCGGAACAATTAAGGGCGGTGTTAACTACAACATAGACCGTTACAACAATGTGTTTATCAACGGCGGTTACATCACACGTGCGCCTTATCTTCAGAACGGTGTGTTTGTAGCTCCCGTCAACTCCAATGCTGTCAATCCCGATCCGCGCAACGAGAAGGTTGAGGCTATTGAGCTTGGCTATGAGTTCCATTCTCCCAAGTTTACCGCCCAGGTCAACGCCTATTATACCATGTGGAAGGACAGGACTCTTGTTTCGACCAGCACACTCGAGTATGACGGAGAGCGTTACTCTACAACCATGAATGGTGTTGACTCACGTTACATGGGTGTTGAGTTAAACTTCAAATACATCCCCACACGCTGGATGGAGGTAGACGGTATGTTGACCGTAGCTGACAATACATGGCAGAACGCTCCGGTTGGCTACTATTACAACAGCCAGGGTCAGGCTCTCGCAAGCCTCGGTGACCGTGACACTCCCTGGACCACAACCACTCCGCTCTCACCCGACCATCTCTATGCACAGATTGACCAGAAGGGTATCAAGGTAGGCGGCTCGGCTCAGCTCACAGGTTCTTTGGGCGTACAGTTCAAGCCTTTCAAGGGCTTCCGCATTGGCGGTGACTGGACATGCAACGCTAATAACTACAGCGACTTCGCACTCAATGACCGCAATTACTTCACTCTTGAACCCGGCCAGACCCTTAAGATTTCCGAGCCCTGGAAGATACCTTTCGGCAATCAGCTCGACCTCAATGCAAGCTATAACTTCCCCATTACTGACGGTGTGCGCTGCACATTCTCAGCCAATGTGTATAATGTGTTCAACAACTATTATATCATGGATGCCTTTACCAGCGACTCACAGGTGGGCACATGGGAGAATGCATTCCGCGTATTTTACAGCTATGGCCGTACCTTCAATGTCCGCGCCAAATTCTATTTCTAATCAAGCATCCCACTCATTTTTATTATGAACAAAAATATTCTTTATGCCTTCATGGCCGGAGCTACCGCCTTTGGTCTGGCAGGCTGTAACGAAAATAGCTGGAACAACCATTTTCTCGATGGTTTTGAAGAGGGAGTGGACTATACTGACAGCCCTAAAGGCTCGTATACATTGACTGCCGACGATTATTCGGCTATCGCCAAACTTCTGCAGAAACAGGCTTCGACTGATGCTGAAAAAGCTGCTGCGAAAGCTATCGGTGACAACGCTTATTTCAATAAGACAAGTGTATATCCGGCGTCGGTAGCAGTGTTGCCGTTTCTCAACACATCCTCATTTCCTTACTATCTAGGCGATGACGGCACGACTGTCGACGTGATATTCAACGAGGCCTCTTCAGTGCCTGCCGAGCTCACCGCTCTTGCAGGTGCCAAGACCTATACTGTCACCACTGACGACTATAAGGCAGTGTGGGAAAGCAATGAGGATTTCATCAAGGGATTCGCTCCCGTGAAGCCGGCTTCCGCCTCACTTCCCGGTCTCCTTGCCGAAGCTCTTCCCGAAGCGGTCGAGGGCAACTATGCAGTTGTGACTTATCAGGAGGCTTCGACCAACCCTATATTCAACACAGTTGATGAAGGTCCCAAGGTATATTTCGAAGAGACTTTTGCCGAAGGTATCGGTGACTTTACCATTGATAACGTCAAGCTCCCCGGGACTTCCACCCATGTATGGAAACATGACACATACAACGGTGACTCGTATATGAAGGCAAGCGGATTTGTAAAAGGTTGTTTTGATTCAGAAGGATGGCTTATCTCACCGGAGGTAACTCTTTCAGCAAAAGCCAATGCCGTACTCGTATTCGAGCAGGCATGGAAGAACTTCAAGACTCTTGAGAATGCCAAGCAGGAGGCTACTGTTAAAGTGCGCGAGAAAGGCGGACAATGGCAGCTCCTTACACCTCAGTCTACACCCGAGAATACAAACTACAATTTCTATCCCTCAGGTGATATCGATCTTTCAGCTTATAATGGCAAGACTATCCAGATCGGTTTCTGCTATGTAAGTACTACTGAAAGTGCCGGAACCTGGGAGGTAAAGAATGTCAAAATCCAGGAGACCGGTGCAGCCTCACGCAGCCGTGCACTTGCTGCTGAAGTTCCTACCGAGGGCAAGAATGCCGTTTACTACTTCAATGGTAGCAAGTGGGCTGTTGCCGACGGTGTGGTTGCTCTCAATCCCGCCGACTATACAGCCATGGGTGCAAGCAACAACAATCTGTCAGACCCTGAACTCTACCTCCCCTCTTTCCTGAAGATCAAGCTGCCTTACGCTCAGGTCGGAGATCAAGAATTTGTGGTTTATAACGGCACTACCGCAAATCTCTACGTATATGACGGTTCGGCCTGGACTCTCAACGAAAATGGTCTCGAGACTGTGACCGGTCGCTTTGAGAAAAAGAACGGTGAATGGCGATTTGTTAAATATATCGGCAAGGCCATTTTCGATCTCTTTGAGGAGCAGGAAATCATGCTTGAGCGCAGTTATATTATCGTTGCAGACGGCTTCTGTGCACTTCCCATCAAGAAAGGTTCGACTTATGGCTATCCGGAGGTAACCAAAGTGTCATCCAGTGGTACTCAGATTGTTGCGCCATCTGATGCAAATGCCTTCATGTTTACTGCTACCTATGAGAGCAATGGTAAGATTATCAATGCTCCCGAGGGTAAATTCCTGATGCTTGACACCAACGGTCGCTACCTGTTTATGGGTGGTTCTACCCGTCAGAATATCAATGTGTCAAATGCTCCTGTCATTACTGATGACGTCATTGAGGAGACTTATCTGTGGACTGCGACACCCAACGGTGACGGTTCATGGTCGGTGACCAATCATTCCGATGACCTTGTGCGCACATGGATGTATTCTCCCGATCATACAAGCTACGGAGTATATCGCGAATTTACCTCCGGCCGAGTATATCCGTCGCTCTATATTCTTGCCGAGTAATGACATGACGGGTGGCGGGGCTGATACCTGTCAGCCGTTCTGATACAGCAGCGAGACGAATGTCTCGAATCATATAAAGACCTGTATAATCAATGCAGACAATGGTGTTGCAATGGTTATATAGGTCTTTTTTCAGAGATACTTTTGTATCTCCTGATTATTGCCCGAACATGTCATAGTCAAGAATTGTTGTGAAGAAAGGATAACATTTTATAAATCCTTCCGTTAATTAATCAGATAAACTCATTATTTAACCTGAGCCTTTCCATCGGGTGATTGTGTCCGGTGATATAGGCTTGGGGCAAAAATTTCACATTATGGCTATTCAGGAAGCTGTGGGTTATGTAAGCGGGATACTTACCGATTATGTCATGGTGAGTGTGTTGCTGGTTGCCGCGTTATTTTTCACGTATATCACGCGCGGCGTGCAGTTCAGAATGGCTGGCGAGATGCTGCGTCTGCTCATGATTTCGGGGCGTCGCGACAACGACACCCGCAAGGACGACTCGCCCGCCCACGGCACCATCAGCTCCTTTCAGGCGTTCGCGCTGTCGATAGCCTCGCGCGTTGGCACAGGTAATATGGCCGGTGTGGCCACGGCGATAGCTCTCGGCGGTCCGGGTGCTGTATTCTGGATGTGGGTCATCGCACTGCTTGGAGCGTCGAGCGCGTTTGTCGAGTCGACACTCGCGCAGCTTTTCAAGGTCAAGGGCGATAAGTCATTTATGGGTGGTCCTGCCTATTATATCCAGAAAGGTTTGCACAAACGCTGGTGGGCTGTGACATTTGCCGTGCTCATAACGCTTACGTTTGGTTTCGCCTTCAATTCCGTGCAGTCCAACACCATCTCTGACGCTTTCAACGCTTGTTTCGGTTTCCCGCGCGAATGGATGGCCGCGTTGCTTGCGGCGATGACCCTTGTGATTATATGGGGCGGAGTACAGAGAGTGTCGCGGTTTAGCGAACTCGTGGTCCCCGTCATGGCAATCGCCTATATATTGCTGGCTCTTGTCATTGTGGTGATGAATATAGGCCGTATCCCCGAGATACTCGGTCTGATAGTCAGCAACGCATTCGGCTTTGATTCAGCCATGGGCGGCACTATCGGCGCGGCTATGGTAATGGGCGTCAAGCGCGGACTTTTCAGTAACGAGGCCGGCGAGGGTTCCACGCCCAACGCTGCTGCCACCGCCTCGGTGACCCATCCCGTGAAGCAGGGTCTGATACAGGCTCTTGGCGTGTATACCGACACACTCATTGTGTGTAGTGCCACAGCTTTCATAATCTTGTGCAGCGGAGTGTACATAGAGGGGCATGACGGGATTGTGCTGACCCAACATGCTATTGATGCCGAGCTTGGCGGTGGTCATCGTTACGGGTCGATATTTGTGTGCGTGGCAATATTTTTCTTTGCCTTTACGAGTATAATCGCCAACTATTATTATGGCGAGACCAATATCCGTTTCATCCGCAATGACGACCGTCTGGTCAATCTTTACCGTCTGCTTGTTGGTGCTATAGTCTATGTCGGAGCCATAACGTCGCTCGACATTGTGTGGGGTTTTGCCGACATCACCATGGCACTTATGACTCTGTGTAACCTTGCGGCAATCTTTGCCCTCGGACGTTATGCCGTGATGCTGCTCCGTGACTACACCGCCCAGCGCGCCGCCGGCCGTAATCCGGTCTACACTGCCGACACTATCCCAGAAATCTCATCCGAGACAGATTGCTGGAAATAAAGAGATACAAAAGTTTTCTTCTGTCCTTATGAAACTTTTGTATCTCCTGTATCTTTTTTATCTAAAGTAGGGATGCAAAAAAAGCCGCAACACTTTTCACAAAGGACTACGGCCCATTACCTAAATATTATATTCTATTGCTATTTTAGAATGCTGGTACAAAATTAGCAATTTATGCGCAAATAACAATTGGTTTTTAGCTATTTTAACATGTATTTGTTTGCTTAATTTCTATTTCTGTATGCTAAAATATTATAATACAAGACCGAAGAATGCAGGTCAGGGGGGAGATACCTGCATTCTTCGGTCGTATTGTGAAAAGTATTTTAACAGTGAGGCTGTAAGACCTCGTGAAGGGTTACTTTCTGCGCTCGCGATAGGTCACGTCGACAATGTTCTCGCCAAAGCCTTTATACTCTTTGTAGAGCGACATTTTGCCGGCAGTGTCCACGTTGTAGAAACGTACTATGCCGCTGTCCTCTCCACCTGTTGTCGAGCAGACGATGAGCTTGTATTGCATGCTCTGAAATTCCTCGTCCTCCCACTTGTTGAGGTTGGTGAGTACCATATTGCCGTAGAGGTTAAACTTGATCAGTGTCGTAGTCTCTGAGCCGTCAAGTGTCAGGATGTCTTTGACCGAATTGTCGACAAGACCGTAGGAGTAGACCTTGTTACCCTTGCAGTAGAACATATATGGAAACTGTGAGTGGAAGGCATAGTCGGTAGCCGTGTCAAAATTCTCACCGGTCAGGTTGTCATAGGCCGACTCCTTCTTGATGCTGTTGTAGCCCGAGAGGTTGATGCCGTAGACGTGACGGTGGCCTGTGTTGTCCTGAAGTACGGTATAGACAAGGCCATTGGAGAATCGGGTGCTCTCCATGTCGACAAAATCCATGCCTGTGTTGAATGAGAAAAGACCCTGGGGCTGGTTTTCATCATTGTCGTTGAGCGGAAAAAGGAGCTTGTTGTTGCTGGCATAGTAGCTCCAACCCATAAAACGCTTGTTGGTGATGTCATAAAACAGAGCCGACGATGAGTTGCCTTGACGTACCATACTTGTGCCGATGGCCTGGGCAACCTTGTAGGAAGGCTTGTCGCCGACTTTTTCGGCGTTTAGTGGATATTCATATGAGGCTCCGGCTCCGGACGATGTAATGGCATAGGCATCGCCTATGTCGGTGACACATGTTGTGGCTGTTGGTCCGTAGCTTCCGTAATACATAATTTGGGAAATTTGGGTGGGAGATCCCTCGGTAGTGGGCATTACGAAATCAAGTAGCTTGAGGTCACTGGATGCGAGTATCTGCATATCGTCCCACACGCGATAGCTGCCCGATTTGGTAAGGATGTTGACACATTCCTTGCCGGCATACATGCTCGGGAAATACATAGCCTGGGTACCTTCGGTCAGACCTGTAACCTTAGGACCTGTGATGTTCTTGGCTATGAGTTCACGGCCTTTGGAGTCGGTGAAAATCATGTCAAGACGCATTGTCTTTTCTGCTCCGCAGTTAGCCATTACCATCCATCCTTCATAAACTGAACTGATGAGACGGATTGAGCCTTTGGCATGCGACTCCACGCCTGTCCGCTTGTTTCTTGCGGTATACCAGAGGGTGTATGTTCCGGCCGGAGCCTCGACAAAAAAGTCGACAGCCATGGTTTTGTCGGGATTGATATCATACCATTTTTCAGAGATGCCGTCAATGGTACGCGTGTAGTATACACGACATTCATATTCATAGTTGGGGTCGTCGGGCGAAATCTCCTTACCGGTGGTGGATGAGACTATTGTGGGTGAAAACTGAATGTTTTCTGCATTGGCCATGGCCTCGATTGCCGAGGGGAGCGTTATGGTCAGTTCCTCGATCTCGGTATAGTCATAATTGCCCTTGTCTTCATAGCAGCCGGTCAGGACCATTGAGGTCGCAAGCAGACCGAGCGTACGGAGTATATTGAGTTTCATATTTTTCAGAATATACGGTTTGATTGTTACTCATAAGCTGAATAGTCGACTGCGTAGGAGCCGGGGAGCTGCATCAGAGAGCCGTCATCCTCGCGGGCTGGAGTCCCAGCGTCAGCAAGTTCCTGAAGATGCTTTTGGAAAGCCTTGGCTGCAAAGTCCATACGGCCATACTGTACTTTGGAAGAGCCAGAGCCTCCGCTATTCCAGTCTGCGTATGTCCAACCCATAGCTTTCTCCAATTCAAGCATCTTGGTGGGTGTGAATGGTCCAAAATAACTATCGCCAAACCAGGCCCAATAACTGGGTTCATTATACTCTTCAGTGAAACGTATTGCATAGGTAACAGCAGACAGAGAATCAGCGGGGATTTCCCAAGAGCCTGAGTTGCGATAAGAATCGAAGATGATATCAAAATTCTCGTTGGGTTGCAGACGCAGTTTCAGTACTAAAGAAGACTGACGTAATGCCGGAGTGCGAATGAGTGTGACGATACACGTATCCATGGTTTCTCCCGGATGGATAATGAAGTCGTTTCTCGACAGCGAGAAGTCAACACCCTCCACGGCGGTAGTGACAGCCTCGTCGATAGCAAGAGCGTAGCGGCGCGGATAGTTGGTTACTCCGCCAATCGTACGAACATAGAAGCGCAATGGTATTTCCGTAACATCGGCTGTATATGATGCAAACGAGAATGTGGTGGAGTCCATGTAGGACGACACGAGACCGGTGGTCATATTGGTGCCGGCTACCTGCTGGATAAATATGCCGTTTTTGGGGCCGCTGTAAGGCTCGATTTCCTCATGAGAGCATGCAGCGATAGACGGCAGGAGCAGCGAACCTGCAGCAAGATATAATAGATTTCTGAGTTTCATAAGTAGGGAATATTAATAGTTTTCACCTGAGGGGATGGGAACATTGTAGCGTAGCGACACTTCGGGATTGTCGCGGTTGGCTGCCTCATGGCCGTTGAAGTCGGAATTGGTGGTCGCGAACGACTGGTTGAAATGTTTGTGGAGGAAGAATATCTGACCCTCGCCTCGCATTTCGCGCAGAAACTCCATTTTGAGCTCTTTGAGTAAGTCTGCCGGTGAGTCGGTGTCAAGAAGCTCGATACCTCGGGCGGCTTTGACCTGATTGATGTAGCCGCACGCACCCTTGGTGTCACCAAGTCCGTTGAGAGCTTCGGCGGCTATATAGTAGGCCTCGCTCTTGCGCATGAGTCCGTAGAAGGTAGCCCAGAACTCGGGATTGGTAGAGTTGGTGGTGAAACTTTTATACTTGATGAAGTCAAGTTCGCCGCCGCTTATGGATGTCGAGCCGGTCCACTGCGACTGTCGACGATAGTCGGCCGTGTTGGGGAAGAGTATGTCGGTGTATCCGTCGCGAGGTTTCATAACCACAGCGGGGTCGAGAGTGCCGTTGAAGTTCTGGGTAAAAATCTCCGCCATCTTGCTGTCGTAAAATCCGAAAAGACACTCGGTGGAGAATATGCGGTCGGGATTGCTGCTGTTGGCGAGAAGTTTTACGGGGTCGACCCACGGGAAACATGACTGAGCATAGGCGTCGTCGGTGATTTTGCGAGCTTCGGCAAGCGCGTTGGAATAGTCCTGCACCCATATGTAGGCACGAGCCTTGAGCAGCGTGGCCGCATAGTAGTTGAGACGCAACTGACGGTAGCGAAACCAGTTGCCGTCCTCGCCGCCGTCGGAGCTGAGCACGCCTTCGGTCAGTATGGGGTCGCAGTCCTTGAGAAGATTCTGTGCTTCGGTCAGATCGGGAATAATCTTATTGTAGATTATGTCGCCGAGAGGCATGCGCTCGCGCTTGATGATCTCGGATGCGTCGGCATAAGGCACTGTCAGTCCGTCGGGATTGACGACGTAGACGGGGCCGAAGATACGCACGAGGTCGAGATGGAGCATGGCGCGGGCGGCAAGCATCTCGCCGCGTATCATTGTGGCGTCCTCTGGAAGAAGCACGCCCTGCTTCTCGTCGAGAGCCTGGAGAAGCACGTTGATGTTGAGCAGAGTATTGTAGGCTGTCGACCAGATGCTGCTTATAGTACCCGAGGCATAGGTGCCTGTGTAGGCCGCGGTGCACAACTCATATTTTGAAGTGCTGGAGTTGGTAATTTTATAGCAAAGACCCATGATGTCGAGCGCGCCGTATGACAGGTTGGAGCCGTAGAGGGCTGAGCCGGTCATTGTGTTGTAGATGCCGTTGACTGTGGTGTGAAAACCTGTGCGGTTATTGAACTGCTCGTCATATGTCTGCTTGTCCTTGGGGGTATAGTCGAGCCAGTCGGAACACCCTGTTGAGGCGAGACCAAGCGCAATGAGAGCTGCTGCGGTGATTGATTGGTATATTTTCATAATCTGAATCTCTTAGGATGGTTAGAATGAGAAAGACAGCGCGAGCGTGTAGCTGCGGGCAAACGGGTAGGCTGTACCGCGCTCCTGCTTGATGGTCGACCACCAGAAGAGGTCGTTGCAGTAGAACGACAGGCGGAGTGACTCGAGCTTCAGACGCGAGGCCACGTCATAGAAGTCATAGCCAACGTTGAGCGACTGGAGTGCCAATACATTGTTGCGCTGCACAAAGCGCGATGACATCGGGGTCGGTACCTTGTCGGCGATGTCCTTGAACTGTGCTATGTCGCCTGGTTTCTGCCAGCGGTCATAGAAGGCGCGCTTGTCCTGGTTGTAGATCATCTGAGACGAGGAGATGTTTTCAACCTTGTTGAAGAGAGCATCGTTGAAGGCCTTGCCTCCGAGTTTGTAGGTGAAGTTGATGCTTACCGACAGGCCCTTGTAGTTGAAGTTAGAGCCAAGCGAGCCCTCGATTTTGGCGCGGGTGTTGCCTACGATGGTCTCGTCGTCGGGATTATAGTCATAGGTGTAGGTGCCGTCGCGCTTGATAAACATTTCTTTACCGTTGGAGGGGTCGATACCGGCCGAGGGTACGGCCCAGATGGCGTCGGGGTCAGCTCCGTCAAAGTAGCGTTTGGTCGTGGTGTTCTTGCCTATCTGGTTGAGGTCGTCGAGAATACCGTTGAGTTTGTCGAGCTTGATATCCTCGTGGCGGAGTGTACCGCGTATGCTCCAGGTGAGACGGTTTTTGAGATTGCGGAGTATATAATACTGGGCCGAGGCAAGCACGCCGCGCGACTTCTGGATGCCGAGATTGGTGTTCCACAGGCCGGTGATACCGGTCGAGAGGGGCACTGACACTCCGATGAGCAGAGGGTCGGTGTTCTTGTCATAGTAGTCTACCTCGAGGCTTACGCGGTCGGTGCGGAAGTCGAGACCGATGTTACGGTCGATGGTGGTCTGCCACTGGAGGTCGCGGTTGCCAAACTGGCCTATGATGGTCGAGTTGCCGAAATAATTGAAGCTGTTGTAGAGAAACTTGTAGGTGATAAGCGAGCGTGCCGAGTCAAAGCCCTGGTTGCCTGGGTTGCCTATCGAGGCGCGGATCTTGAGCATTGACACGCTGGGGAAAGCCTCGCGGAAGAATCGCTCGTTCATGATGTTCCAGCCGAGGCCCACCGACCAGGTGTTGATAAACTTCTTGGTCGAGCCGAATACCGACGAGCCGCTAAGCGCGTAGTTGGCATCGAGAAGATAGCGGTTGTCATAGGCATAGTTGAGGGTGGCGAGCAGGTTGGTCGAACGCTGTGTGTCCTCGTAATACTGGGGCACACCTCCCTCGGGATAGCCGTTTGAGAAGGAGGGATAGGTGTAGTTGCCCTCGGGGAAACCGACTACGTTGTAGCCCTGGGTGAGAGTCTTGTTCTGCGAGGCCTTGAAGTCACCGGCAAAGTTGATGCGGTGGTTGCCGAACACGTCGGCATAGATGGCTGTGAATGAGGCGTCGTAGCGTGTCGACTTCTGGTCGGTCGATGTAAACGAGCCCTTGCGGGTGCGGTCATAGCTGTCATAGCGGGTGTCCTCGGGCGAGATAAAGTTTTCGCCGTCGTTGGTGGTGTGGGTCAGACCCAGCTTACCGCGCAGACGCAACTGGTGTATGGGATTATACTCTATGATGAGGTAGTTGGTGAGAAGAAGCTGCGATTTTTCCTTGCGGCTGTTGAGCGTCGCGTTGTAGAGCGGATTGGCCGCGCGGGCAAAGTCGCTGTTCTCGAGCCAGCGGTTTACGTCACCGTTCTCATCATATTTCTTGTAATAGGGATTGGCCTTGGCATACTCGCTGAACTCTACCACGGGATCTTTGGTAGAGGTATATGAGGCCGAAAACTTGTTGGAGAACTGGAGCTTGTCGAGACGATAGATTAGGTCGAGCTTGCCTCCGTAACTGTCGCGCTTGGAGTCCTTCATCACACCAGTGGTGCCGGAATAGTTGGCTCCGATGCCAAACATGAATCCGTTGGAGCCACCGTCGACATATACGTCATGCTTGTGAGTCCATCCTGTGCGCAGAGGCACCGACAGCCAGTAGGTGTCGACACCGCTCGCCACAGCAGCGAGATATTCGTTGTATTTCTGGCTTAGAGTGATATAGTCGTTGGGGCCGGCTGACCATCCGGGGGTGTAGCGTCCGGCCAGACGCTCATACTCGAGTTTCTCTGTCGCGTTCATCAGATTGTAGGATGTGAGGTCAGGAGTCGACACTGCGGCAGAGCCTGAGTAATTGAATCTCAACTGTCCGGCCTTGGGCTTGACAGTCTCCACTACTACCACACCGTTGGCAGCCTTGGAACCATAGATGGCGGTCGAGGCGGCATCCTTGAGGATGGTCATGGACTCGATGCGGTTGACATCCATATTGAACACAGCCTCGAGGGTCGACTCAAAACCGTCTACGATAAAGAGCGGCTGATTGGGGTCGTTGACGGCGTCATCACGCTCGCCGATTACCGACGACTTGCCGCGGATGTTGATGTCGGGCATGTTGTTGGGGTCGGAGCCGGCAAGATCGTTGGTGAGCATATTGAACGCAGGGTCGAGGGCGGCGAGCGACGCGAGGGGGTTTTGCACGCCTACTGACTTGAGCTCTTCGGCCGAGAAGGTTGACGCCGAACCTGTAAACGAGTTTTTGTCCTTGTTGACGATACCTGTCACCACCACTTCGGAGAAACTTTCGGTGTCGTCCTCAAGAATGACACGCATATGGTGGCCGATGACGGCTTTTATTTCGACAGGTTTTTTGCCGATATAGCTGAAAGTGACAATATCGCCTGTGTTGCCATGGATGGAGAAGGCACCGTTGATGTCGGTGACTGTCGCGATGTTCTTTTTAGGGACTTTCACGGTCACGCCGGGAAGCGGCTCCCCTTCGGCGTCAAATACGAAACCCGTGATCGATGACTTGCTCGTCGCATATCCTGCTGTCCCTGCGCCGGTCTGCTGGGAGTAAATGTCCGGCGACCCTGAGAACAAAAACAGGACTAACAACAGGAATAGATGAAGTCCTTTAGCTTTCATAAAAGTTGGGAATTGATAAATGATTGGTTAATGATAGAGATTATTGCATTTTTAAAAAGCCCCGACGAAGTAGTTTATAACTGATAAAAAGAGAAACATGTCAGACGTGACGACTACTGATGTTAGCGACTTTTTGCAAATTTATACAAAAATTTACCCCCCCCAAATTTTTTAACACTCATTAACTCTTATTAACAGCACCGGAAAGCGAAACAGGGGTACGGGAGTTAAATCAAAAAACTCCCGTACCCCCTAATCTAAGAAAAATCGTGTATCTATTGTTTCGGGCGTATGCTGTGCCTGTCGGGGATGCGAAACTTGTTGAGTTCGGCGGCCGACAGCACGTGTGCCCCCGGCAGATCGGGACACTTTATCTGTTTAATCTTTTCCATTTTCAAATTTTGGCAATATCCTGTTGAGTATTAGCAGGACGGTGAGATAGGTCATTCCGAGCACCACTGCATCAATGCGCAGCGGGAAGATGCCGTCAAACCATCCGCCGCCCAGATAGCAGAAAAACAGACACCATAGCGTGCATTGCACACTGACACACAGTGTGCACCAAGCTCCGGCGCGGAAATGCTGATACCATATGCTCCACAGCGTGTAGGGGAGACAGCAGGCGTTGAAGAGGGCCAGGCAGGGGAGACTCTGCGGGAAAACAAGCAGCGCGAGCAGATTGACGGAGAAATAGGTGAAGCCGATTTCACTCCATCCGAAAAATCCCATCAGCTTGGATGCCGAGGTCTCGAGAATGCTGTCACATCCGCCCTCCTGAAGCACCTTGCACACCTCATCGGCCGCCCGGCTGTGAATCCTGAGCGATTTCTGCACGAGCAGGTATGTGAAATAGAGTCCGGCGAGGTTGAAGAGTGTTAGCAGGATTGTCGACACATGTGCGTAAATATGGTTGCTTACAAACAGGTAGACAAAAAGCAGCAACACACCGGCTACTATGCCCTTGTCACGCAGACGTGTCAGCAGTTTCACACGCCGGTGGGCGGCATAGTCAGGCTCGCATGCGTCCTCGTGTGGAAATCCACAGAAAGCCACGCCGCTCCACGCTTCGGTCCACTTGTCGCGCGGAGTGCTCTCGTCTGCTCCCTGCGAGAGACAGCTGACACTCTTGTCGTCGACCGAGGTCACTATCACGAGGCCGCTGTCGGTGGGGGCTATGAACGGCACAGGGAGCTGTGAGAGCTGCGATTTGTCGGCCACACGATAGGCGCGGGTGTCCACGCCATACTTTTCAAGCAGCTTGGAGAGTCCGAAGAGTGTTCTGAACGGCATGGATGCCATTTCGTCGGCGGCATATTCGTCAGTATAGGGCACGCCAAGCAGTCCGAGATAATCCGACAGTATATTTCCCATTTTTAGTTGCCCTGTTTAGTTGCCCTTCGGGCAAAGGTTATAAGGTTATGAGTAGGGCTTTCTATTTCTTTTTAAGCTATTCCTTTTTTTGCTGTTCCTCTTTAGCTTATAAGGTTATGAGGCCAGGGCCTCATAACCTTATAAGAGTTTTTGCCTATGGCTGTTGTTCGACTTTGCTCAGTAGCACGTCGCCCTGTATCTCGCCGCTGTGACGCCACACTTCGGTGCCGTTTTTGTAGACGATGAATGTGGGCACCGAACGTACTCCGGCTTCGTCGGCCTCGGCGGAGTTTTTGTCAATGTCGAGCTGTACTACGGGTACGCGTCCGTCAAGAAGCTCTTTTACCTGCGCGACAACAGGTTCCATACCGCGGCAGTGGGGACACCAGGTGGCAAAAAATTCTACGAGTATCACCGGGTCAGTGTTGATCAATTCATTATAAGTCATAATTTCAATAGTTTGAGGGTTGAATTTTCATAACTCAATAACACTCCGGCCGATATAATGGTTTATCGGGGTGAACACTTTTAACCGCCTGTCGTTTGTATATGTGAGGAATAAACCGTAATTTTGCGGACTCATAATCATTATTTTCAAGACGTTTCAATGAAAACTGCTTTAATAACAGGTATTACCGGTCAGGATGGATCATTTCTCGCCGAATTCCTATTAGAAAAAGGTTACAACGTACACGGTACAATTCGCCGTTCAAGTGTTGACTATCGCGAACGCATCGCACATCTTGAAGGTCATCCTAACTTTCACCTTCATTATGCCGACCTCGGCGACTCAATGTCGCTCCTTCAGGTCATCGGCAAAGTACGCCCCAACGAAATCTACAACCTCGCGGCCCAGAGCCACGTACAGGTATCGTTTGACGCGCCCGAGTTTACAGCCGACGTTGACGCCACTGGCGTGCTCCGCATTCTTGAGGCCGTGCGTCAGGTGGGTCTCACCGATACTTGCCGCATCTATCAGGCTTCAACTTCAGAGCTTTACGGCAAGGTGGAGGAGGTGCCTCAGAACGAGAACACACCCTTCCACCCCTATTCACCCTACGCCGTGGCCAAGCTCTACGGATTCTGGATTGTCAAGGAGTATCGCGAGGCTTACAATATGTATTGCTGCTCGGGCATCCTCTTCAACCACGAGTCGGAGCGTCGCGGCGAGACTTTCGTAACACGCAAAATCACTCTCGCTGCCGCCCGCATAGCTCAGGGCAAGCAGGAGAAACTCTATCTCGGCAATCTCTCGTCGCTCCGCGACTGGGGCTATGCCAAGGATTATGTAGAGTGTATGTGGCTCATACTCCAGCAGGATAAGCCCGAGGATTACGTAATCGCCACAGGCGAGCAGCACTCGGTGCGAGAGTTCTGCCAGCTTGCTTTCCGCCGTGCCGGCATCGAGCTTCGCTTTGAAGGCGAAGGTGCCGACGAGAAAGGTATCGACGTGGCTACCGGCAAGGTGGTCATCGAGGTGTCGCCCGACTTCTATCGTCCTACCGATGTGGTCAACCTTTGGGGCGACCCCACAAAGGCCAAGGCCAAACTCGGATGGGATCCCTCAAAAAAGACCTCGTTTGAGGAGCTCGTCAACCTTATGGTCGACGCCGACATGGCCAAGGTGGCTATCGAGCGCGCCGGCGAAAAGGTCCGCACCAACCTCGCCGAGTATCTCGAGAAGGGTATCGTTAAGTAAGTATAGAGTATACAAAGTATAGAGTATAGGGATTGGCGTCGATGTCGCACTATAAGTCGGCATCATGGCCAATCCCTATACCTATATAATATATGGTATGGCATGTTGCGCATCGGTCATAATATTGCGGCTAAGATTGCGTTACTACATTAGTAAATTTATCGCTAAAACGCTATGGGAGTGTTTCGTTTCAAACAGTTTTCGGTCGACGACAGCCGCAGTGCCATGAAGATTGGCACTGACGGGGTGCTTCTCGGGGCCTGGGCCAATTGTGGCGGGGCGGCGACAGTCGTGGATGTCGGTACAGGCACCGGCCTGATAGCCCTTATGATGGCACAGCGATATGCCGACGCTCGGGTTTTGGCCATAGATGTCGACAATGCCGCGTGTGAGGATGCGCGGGCCAATGTCGCCGCCTCTCCGTGGACCGGTCGTGTCACGGTGATTGAGGGCGATGTGCTCGGTTGGATTCCCGACGACTCTACGGGGCGACCGCTATGCATAGTGTCCAACCCTCCGTTTTTCACCGAAGCGTTACGTTCGCCCGACACTGCCCGCGCGCTTGCGCGCCACGGATGCGGGCTGGGGGTGGAGTCGCTCATTGAGTGGGCTTCGGGGGTTATGACCGGTAGTGATGACTCGCTGTCGTTTATTGCTCCGGCCGGCCGCGACGATGAGCTGCATTTTCAGTTGTCGCTCCGTCGGCTTGCCGCAGTCAGGACTACCGATGTCGTGTCGCGCGAAGGGCGTCCGCCTGTCAGACGGCTCTATGAGATAAGGCGAGAGGATGCCGTTACCTGTCCGTGTCTTCACGACACTCTCGTGATTCGTGACCGCGAGGGTAAATATACACCCCGATACGTCGGGCTTACCGAAAATTTTTATCTTGACACCACCTTTAATAAATAATACATCACTTATGCACTCCAACACTCTTCCGGCCATGCGTCACAGCTACGCGGTGAGGATATTCTACTTTCTTATCATAACGTTTGTCGGACTGATGGTCGCGATGGTGGCCATGGCACTAATATTGAAGGACGGTTACACCACTCTGACGCTACGGCTCGGCACGGTGGCGCAGGATGTGTTGCTGTTTATCTTTCCTGCGGCGGCCGCGTCGGTCATGCTCTCTGACAACGGCGGCCGTCTGCTGTGTGCCGACCGTGTGCCCTCGCTCTTTGTTACGCTTGCGGCTGTGGCCACACTCGGCTGTGCGATGCCGTTAATGAATATGATAGTGATGTGGAATGAGTCGATGTCGCTCCCCGCGGCTCTCGCTCCGATGGAGGAATGGATGCGTCAGGCCGAGGATGCAGCCCGCGGGCAGGTGGAGATACTCCTCGGAGGCATCTCGTTGGGCGACCTTGCGGTCAGCCTGCTTATAGTAGCCGTGCTCGCCGGCGCGAGCGAAGAGCTGTTTTTCCGTGGAGCCATGCAGCGCATCCTCTCTTCGGGACCACTTGGCCCTCATGCGGCGATATGGCTGACGGCCGTGCTGTTCAGCGTGTTTCACATGCAGTTTTTCGGATTCTTCCCGCGTCTGCTGCTCGGCGCGTTTTTCGGCTATCTGCTCTATTGGTCCGGGTCGGTGTGGCTTCCGGCCATAGTCCATGCGGTCAATAACGGACTGGTGGTATACGCGTCGTGGCATAGCCGCGCCGTGGCCGGAGGCGATGAGTTTGACATCAATTCATTTGGAGCGGACTCATGGGTGTTTGTCACCCTGTCGGCCTTATTCACAGGGATAATGATATGTGTCCTTAACAATATAACCAAATCCCGAAAAAGTGTAACGCGCTGACCCCTCAGGATACGTAACTTTGCAGAGTAATTTTCAAGAGTTATGTATCTGCAACATTTTTTTCAGTCACTGTGGGCGATTATCAATGAGATGTCGCCTTATATACTTCTCGGATTTCTTATAGCCGGACTGCTCCACGTGTTTGTCAAGCCATCGGCCATGTCGCGTCATCTGGCTGGCGGCGGACTGAAACCTGTGGTCAAGGCCGCGCTTTTCGGCATACCGCTCCCGCTGTGTTCGTGTGGAGTGCTGCCTACTGCTGTGGCCTTGCGCCGTCAGGGTGCGTCAAAGGGCGCCACAACCTCTTTTCTCATAGCAACGCCCCAGACCGGTGTCGACTCCATAGCCGCCACATATTCGCTGCTCGGGCTCCCGTTTGCCATACTGCGCCCGGTGGCCGCGCTTGCGGGTGCCGCGCTCGGAGGTGCTGCTGTCGACCGTTTTGCCTCACGTCCCGACGGAGAGACCGATACCGTGGCGGGTGACTCGTGCGGTGTGCCCGCCGATGACGAATATCGCGGCATGAGCTTTGGCCGCAAGCTCGTCGAGGCCGTGCGCTACGGTCTTGTCGACATGGTGGCGAGCGTGGGCAAATGGCTCGTGATAGGGCTCATAGTCGCCGCGCTTATCACAGTGCTCGTGCCCGACCAGCTCTTTGTAAGCCTTAGCCGTTATCCGCTCCTGGCAATGGGAGTGATGATACTCGTGGCGGTGCCGATGTATGTATGTGCCACCGGCTCGATACCCATCGCCCTGTCGCTTATGCTCAAGGGCCTGAGTCCCGGAGTGGCCTTTGTGCTGCTCATGGCCGGCCCGGCAGCCAATTTTGCCTCAGTGATGATACTCTCGCGCACCATGGGTCGGCGTGCCACACTGATATATGTCGGCTCGGTAGTGGTCACGGCCATAGGATTCGGTCTGCTTGTCGATCTGCTCTTGCCGGCCTCGTGGTTTACCCCTGCGTCGTTTACGGCAATGGCCTGTCACGGTCACGCCCATGTGTCGGTTTTCGCCACTCTCTGCTCGGTGGTGCTCGCAGGTCTGCTAATCTATACGGCCATAAAATTTCGTGGCCACACTCACTCGCATAATCACACTAATAATACAACTGAAATGGAACGTAAATATCGTATCGCGGGCATGTCGTGCCCTCATTGCCAGGCTACCGTCACCAAGGCTCTCTTTGCTCTTGACGGTGCCGAGTCGGTAACAGTAGATCTCTCGTCGGGCATAGCCACCGTGCGTGGTGAAGTGTCGCCCGAGGCTGTCAACGCCGCAGTCTATGCCGCCGGCTTCACAGTCGAGAAGTAGGAGATACAAAAGTCTCAAAAAGACAAAAGAAACATAAGATTTCAGGTTAAAGACAGGAGTACAGGAGTAATTTTGACATTGCAAAAGCTTGTTCTGCAAAAAAATTTAACTCCTGTACTCCTGTCTTTAACCTGAAATCTTATGTTTCTTTTGTCTTTTTGAGACTTTTGTATCTCAGTTTTGTTTGTTGTTCATGACCATTGACCGGATATCGGCCGGGGTGATCGCTCCGGAGATGAGTATTACGGTCAGGCCTGCTTTTTCCGACACTCTCACCACATATTCAGTCTTTCCTCCGTCGAGCGATTTCATGAATATGTCTACATTTTCGCCGTTGTCGGTCACTTTCATGAGCTGTTCGTAACCCTTGCCGAGCGATAGGGGCTCTTTACGGAGCGTGGGGAGGAGTTTATTGTTTTCGCAAGTGAGTATGCGTATATTGTCGAGTTTTGACGCTATCGGACCGATGTTCACTCCGTTGGTTTTCATGTCGGGCATCATGCTGAGCATGGCTTTGGAAATGTAGACTGTAGTGACACCTTCGGTGTCGGCATAACGGTCAAAAATAGTCTGGGCGTATGATGCGATGGTGCATATGAGGGCGAGAATGGCGGTGATATAGAAGCGTTTCATTGCGGGTGATTTTTTGTAGGGGTTATAAACTGTAATATTTTTAGTTAAACGTTCTCCGGATTCAGATGATTGAGCTGGCGGGCTACTTTGTCGTGGATGTCGGCTGCGGTGGCCTCGGCCATCTCCACCTGGTTGATGCCCTTGTCGATGGCCGACGAGAATATCAGCAGAGCCTTCCGGGCTTCGGCATATGCCTCTTCGGGTGTGGCGCATGTGTCAAGCGGGGTGGGAGAGACCGGTGCAGGTGTTGCGGTAAACAGGTGCACTCCGAGGGTGATGATTACGGCTACCGCCGCGGCTATGCCGGTGATGACGCGCAGCGGAGGTATACGGCGGCTGTGCACCGGAGTTATGGCCCGGCGGGTCAGGTCGGTCGCGGCAAGGGTGTCGATGGTCTCGGCCAGTCGCTCTCCGAGCATGTCGGGTATCTCCGGTTCAGGGAGCGAGGCGAGCCTGTCAATGAGGCGTTGCTGCTCCGCCTCGGTGATTTCGTCAGAGGCAAAACGGTCGAGAAGTATGTCTAATTCCTTGTCATTCATAGTCGGAAGTGGCGTTTGATTAGTTCTTTGATTTGTCGTCGGGCACGAAACAGTGTGATGCGTACATTGCCTTGGGTCATGCCTGTGAGCTGTGTGATGCGGTCAAACGGCATTTCGTCGATGTCGCGCATGGTTATGATTTCGCGTTGTGGCGACGGGAGACTGTCGATGAGGCTGCGCACCGTGGCCGCTGTCTCGCGACGGTCTATTTCGGTGTCGGTGTCGCTCTCGGCCGGAGGCTCAGGCACCGAGCTGTCGAAGGTGACTATCATCCCTTCGGGCCGACGTGAGCCGAGCGCGTCGTAACATACGTGGCGCAGAATGGTGACTGCATATGCCTGATGGTTGCTGACCGATGCGAGTCTGTCGCGCTGTTTCCACAGGCGTATATAAGTCTCCTGCACCAAGTCCTCGGCATCGGGCGGACTGCCCGACAGGCGCAGGGCTATATTGTAAAGCAGCCTTTGATGAGGCAGGAAGACGCGCTTAAACTCACTTGCCTCCATGGTTGCCGGCCGTCGTGCTGTTTACCACGGCATTGATGTCGTCTTTGGAAAATTTGCCATTGACACTTACGAGCGTGCAGTCGGAGCTGTCGGTGCAGAGCACCACGAGGCGGCGTATGGCCGAGTCCTTGTCCATGCGGGCGAGCACACGCACCTTGTTGCCGTCACTGTTGACGGTTATCAGGTCGTCATAGCCGTCGGTGTTGAGGGCCGAGATGCGTTGGTTAAGGCGGCGTTTGTCATTGTCTGAGGCCTTGTCGAGCGAGAGCACCTTGACCGAGTTGATTTTGCCTGTGATTCGGGCTAAATCGGTGTCGGCAAACAGTGTGGCCATGCCGGCCATTCTCATCATGAATGGATTGACGTTGATATATTCGGCATCCTCGACTTTGGAAAATTCTTCAAACAGGTCGTTGACGGTCGCGTCACTCTTGCTGCGCGCACATCCCGAGGTGACGGTAAGCAGCAGGATTAAAATGGGGATAAAATATCGTTTCATTTTTCAGAAATTCGGTTATTGAAATGGTCGTCTGAATGTACATTCATTTACAAAGACCGGGGTGTCGGCTGTTTTGTTACAAAAAAGGAAAACTTTTTTTCAAAAAAAGTTTTCCTGACGTTTCCGAAGAAGTATTTTTATTTAGCCTTGCTCGACTGATGCCGAGAGCTGCTTGGCGGCTTTTATGCCGAGGGCTTTCAGATCCTGGGCACGCTTCACGAGGTTGCCGGTGCCGGTCGAGAGCTTGGTCATTGCATCGGCATGAGCCTTGGACGCGTTGGCGATGGCCGAGGATATGCGGTCCATGTCCTTGGTGAAATCGGCAAACTTGTCATACATCTTGCCGGCGTCCTCGGCAATCTTTATGGCGTTTTTGGTCACCTTGTCGCGGCTCCACAGTTGCTCGATGAGGCGCAGGCCCGACACCAGGTGGGTGGGTGAGACTATGAGCACCTTGCGGTCATAAGCCTCCTGCCACAGCGACGGGTCGAGACGCATGGCGGCTATGTAGGCCGGCTCGTTGGGGATAAACATCATCACAAAGTCGAGCTTGGCCTCACCGATATAATCCTGATAATTCTTACGTGCGAGCTCATCGATGTGGGCGCGCATCGACTTGAGATGTCGGGCCGAGGCTTCGTTTTGGGTTTTCTCGTTTTCGGCGTTGGCATACTCTATAAATGCAGTCAGCGACACCTTCGAGTCGATAATCACACAGCGGCCGTCGGGATATTTCACCACCACGTCGGGCCTTAGTTTCCGGCCGGCCTCGTTGCGCAGGGCTGAGCCGTGCTGGTCGTTGGTGACCTGCATGAAATATTCCTCGCCCTCCTGCAATCCACTTTTCTCGAGTATGGTCTCGAGCACCATTTCTCCCCAGTCGCCCTGCACCTGATTGTTGCCGCGCAGCGCGAGTGTGAGTTCGCGGGCTTCACGCGAGATGGTGTTGTTGAGCTCTACAAGTTCGCGTATGCGCTCCGTGAGCGAGAACCGTTCGCGGGCCTCGGAGCTGTAGGTATCTGTGACAGTCTTGCGAAACTCGTCAAGATTGGTGCGCAGCGGAGAGAGCAGCTCCTCGAGACGTTGCTCGTTCTGGGCCTTGAAGTCGGCCGAGTTCTGACGGAGTATATCGTTGGCGAGATTTTTGAACTGGGCCGTCATCTGCTGTTCGCGATTTTCGCGCTCTTCCTCAAAATGAGCGAGCGAGGTTGCCAGGCGGGCATTTTCCTCGCGCAGAGCGGTCAGCGACTCCAGTCGTTGTTGCAGCTCGGCGGCCAGTAGGTCGACCCGTCGCGCATAGGCTTCCTCGGTCTCGGCCTTGGCCGCGCGGAGCGACTCGAGAGCCTGACGGGTGGTGGCCAGCTCTACGGCATCGGCATTGCGGGCTTTTTCGAGGTCAAGTTTCAGCGCGGTATTTTCGGCTGTAACGGCAGCGTGTGACTTGGAGAGTGACAACACACGCCACACTGCAACCGCCGCTATCGCAGCCATGGCTATAAGGGCTATATAGTTCATCCGTCAGTGTTTGATGGTGGTGGATGGGGACTTAATCAGTTGAGAATGACACCGCCTATAGGACCGGTCTGTCGAAAATATACATACGAGCGGGCAAACTGGCGTATGCGGGCCAGCGTGGCGGCCGATGGTGTCGACTCTGTGGCCGGCTGTTTCCGGCACGGCTGTAGAATAGATGTAGGTGATGGAGTAGAATTTTTATCCATAGGCAGGTTTTAAATATAGGTTGTGTGATGAATCGATATATCCATCTAACGCATTGTGGCGTGCTGTTATTGTTTTATAACATAAGAAAATGTTTTGGATTTATCAGTCAAATATTGTTACTTTGCAAGGGTTAAGACACCTTGAATATAATATCAAATATAATATCGTTATTAACCCATAGATTCTCATGGAGCTGGTATTACCATATGACGACGCCGTAAGGCCGCTGCCGTTCTATCTCGCGCAGGAGGAATGGCTTGCCGCGAAGTTTCCCGATCGTGATTTTTTCTTTATATGGCAGGTCCATCCGACGGTTATCATAGGCCGTAACCAGTTGCTCGACAAGGAGGTCAACACCGCTTATTGCCGCGACAAGGGCATAAAGATAGTAAGGCGGCGTAGCGGCGGAGGTGCTGTGTTCGCCGATATGAACAATATCATGTTTTCCTACATAACGTCATCATCGAGCGTCACCACGACATTCTCGGCCTACACTTCCATGGTAGCCCGTTCGCTGAGACAGCTCGGCCTCGATGCCACCGACAATTCACGCAACGACATACTCATAGGCGACCGCAAGGTCTCGGGCAACTCCTATTACCATATGCCCGGCCGAAGCATCGTGCACGGCACCATGCTCTATGATTATGACGCCGACATGATGATGCACGCGCTCACGCCTCCGGCTGTCAAATTGCAGTCACACGGCGTGGCGTCGATACGCTCGCGCGTCACGACCATACGTGAGCATATCCCATCGATGTCGCAGGCCGAGTTCAAGACCCATGTGCTGGCCACTATCCCCGACGGCGACGAGCCTATACTTTTCACCGCCGACGACGTGAGAGAGATTGAGGAGATAGAGCGTCGGTATTACGCTCCCGGGTGGCTCGAAGGCCGCAAGCCTCACGGCACGCTCAGCCACAGCGAACGTATCGACGGAGTGGGCACGATGGCTGTTCACATGACCGTGGCGCGAGGTGTGATCTCAGAAATATCTCTTTCGGGCGATTATCTGGAGACGGCTGATGCCGACGCGCTGGTAGGCAAAGCCCTGTGCGGCGTAAGCTATGATGCCGGAGAGATTACGCGAGCTCTCGAGGCGATAGGACTCGACAGTATTGTACCCGGTCTCACGCCTCAGAGATTGACCCACCTGCTTATATAGAAAGAATATACAACCTATATCTACAATCATGAGTGAAACTAAACTAACATGTCTTCATGACCGTCATGTGGCTCTCGGAGCACAGATGACGCCGTTTGGAGGTTTTGACATGCCCATACAGTATGAGGGCATAGTCGAGGAGCACAATGCCGTGCGCAATGCCTGCGGAGTGTTTGACGTGTCACATATGGGCGAAGTGCTCATCACCGGATCTGATGCCGGGCGATATGTCAACCATATATTTTCCAACGATGTCAGCGCGATTGTCCCCGGCCAGATTCTTTATGGCATGATGCTCAACGAGGCCGGCGGAACTGTCGACGACCTGCTGGTCTACAAGCGGGCCGACAATGACTATTTTCTCGTGATAAACGCAGCCAATATCGACAAGGATGTGGCGTGGATTATGACAAATGCCGAGGGTTATGATGTGACTGTAGAACATCTTAGCGACAGTCTCGGCGAGCTGGCCATACAGGGTCCCGAGGCCGAGGCTGTGGTCGAGCAGGTGCTCGGCATACAGTGTCGGGAACTGGAGTTTTACACCTTCAAGGAGTCGCTTCTTGACGGCAAGCATATACTCGTGAGCCGCACAGGTTATACGGGCGAGGACGGATTTGAGATATATGCCGACCATGATACTATCGTGGCTTTGTGGGACGCTCTCATGGAGTCGGGCAGGGCCAAGCCTTGCGGTCTCGGATGTCGCGACACTCTGCGTTTTGAGGTGGGATTACCGCTCTATGGCGATGAACTTGCTGATGATATTTCGCCTGTCGAGGCAGGGCTCTCGATGTTTGTAAAACTTGACAAACCCGAATTTATAGGCAAAGAGGCCGTGCTCAAGCAGAAGACCGAGGGCGCGCCTCGCAAACTTATAGGCCTCGAACTGCTCGACCGTGCCATTCCTCGCCACGGCTACGAGGTGCTCAATGATGCCGACGAGGTGGTGGGCTATGTGACCACCGGCTATCGTGGCATATCGGTCGACAAGAGCATTGCAGCGGCTCTTGTGCTGACACCCTATGCTGTCAAGGATACGGAGCTGAAGATACGCATACGCCGCAAGACTTTCCTCGCGCGCGTAACAGCCAAGAAATTCTATAAAAAATCATACAAGAAATAGTTTATAAAGTTTAAAAAAGTCAAAAGAGTTTAGAGAGCCTGAACGGCTTGTAAAATTCAATCATCAACCATCAAAATCATTAAAAGTTATGAGCAAGATATATTATGCCCCCTCGCATGAGTATGTAATCGTTGACGGTAACATCGGCCACATCGGCATCAGTGACTATGCCCAGAAGGCTCTCGGTAACATCGTGTATGTCGACATGCCCGAGCAGGGCGACGACGTGACCGCCGGTGAGGAGTTTGGAGCTGTGGAGAGTGTGAAGGCCGCCGAAGACCTCCTCTCGCCCGTGAGCGGAGCCGTGCTCAATATCAACGAGGCTCTTATCGACAATCCCCGTCTGCTTAACGAGGATCCGATGACCAACTGGATTATCGAAGTGGAGCTTACCGATCCGGCCGAGCTTGAGGAGCTGATGGACGAGGAGGCTTATGCCGCACACTGCGCAGCCGAGCAGCATTGATTATTATTGAGTGTGCCGGAGCTTTGACGGAATAAGGACATGGCCCGGCACACCCGTAACTCCTCTAAAACAACTGTAGAAAATATGATTCACAGATATTTCCCGCATACTCCCGAGGACATTGCGGCTATGCTGGCCAAGTGTGGCATGGAGAGCCTCGACGACCTGTATGCCGACGTCCCCGAGTCGCTCCGGCTCAAGCGTGACTATGACGTGCCTTCGGCCATGAGCGAGGAGCAGGTGAGAGCCTGTTTCCGGGAGCTCGCGAAAGCCAATCTTCCGCTCACATGTTTTGCCGGGCAGGGCTTTTATGACCACTATGCTCCGGCTGTGATAAGCCATATCATATCGCGTTCCGAATTTCTGACAGCCTATACCCCTTATCAGCCTGAAATTTCGCAAGGCACTCTGCAATATATCTTCGAGTATCAGACCATGATGAGTCAGCTCACGGGGCTTGATGTGTCAAACGCATCGATGTATGATGGTTCTACCGCTGTGGCCGAAGCCATGATGATGGCTGTGGCCCATGCGCGCAAACGCAATCGGGTGTTGGTGAGTGCGACGCTCAATCCTCTATATATAGAGGTGGTCAACACTTATGCCCGCTATCATGGCGTGACAATCGACCTCATACCCGAAAGCGACGGCATAACCGACCTCGACGCCATGACCTCGATGCTTGCCGACGGCAATGTGGCCGGAGTGATACTCGCCACGCCCAACCGCTACGGTATACTCGAGGACTATACTGGTGTGGCCGACAAGGTGCATGCAGCCAAGGCTCTGCTGATAATGACCGCGCCGGCCTCGGCTCTCGGTGTCATCAGGAGCCCGGGAGAGTGGGGAGCAGATGTGGCGGCCGGTGAGGCTCAGTCGCTCGGCATGCCGCTCAATTTCGGTGGTCCGTATCTCGGTTACATGTGTTGCACATCGGCCCTGATACGCAAACTGCCGGGTCGTATAGTAGGAGCGACAGTCGATGCCGACGGACAGCGTGTGTTTGTGCTCACGCTTCAGGCTCGCGAGCAGCATATACGCCGCGAGAAAGCTACCTCCAACATCTGTTCCAACCAAGGGCTGATGGCTCTTTATGCGGCCGTATATCTGTCTCTGATGGGGCCCGACGGCTTGCGTGAGGTCAATGAGATTTCTGCCGCCCGCACGCGCAGCCTTGCCCGCCGTCTTGAGGAGTCAGGACTATTTGAACTGAAATATCCCGGCCATTCCTATCTGAATGAGGTGGCCATGCGCTATCGCGGCCAGGCTCCGCTCGACATACTTCTGTCGACAGTCTGCGCCGACTATGAGATGCTGCCCGGTGTTCAGATTGACGAGGACACCGTGGTGTTCTGCGCTACCGAACGCCGCACGGCCGAGGAAATCGAGGCCCTTGCCGCGGCTCTCATCGCAGCTCATGACGATATAAAGGATATTGACTCACAACTTGAAGAGAAATGAACAGAAAATTATATGGGAAAGTAATATTTGACCTTTCCAAGCCCGGCCGTCGTGGTTATTGTCTCGCAGAGTCAGGTTGTGAAGACGCCCTGGCCGACATCCCTGCAACCCTCTTGCGCTCGACTCCGCCGCGTCTGCCCGAAGTCGATGAACCTACAGTGGTGCGTCACTACACTAATATGTCGACCAACAACTTTGGTGTCGACACCGGTTTCTATCCTCTCGGGTCATGTACGATGAAGTATAATCCCAAAATCAACGAGGAGATGGCCTCTTTGCCCGAGTTTGCCGCCCTGCACCCTCTACAGCCGATATTTACTGTTCAGGGTGCTTTGGAAGCTTATTACAGACTCCAGCGTCTGCTCAGTGAGATTGGCGGCATGGCCGAGTTTACACTCAATCCCTACGCCGGAGCCCACGGTGAGCTGACAGGTCTCATGGTGATACGTGCCTATCACGACAGCCGTGGCGACAAGGCCCGTACCAAAGTCATAGTTCCCGACTCGGCCCATGGCACCAATCCGGCATCGGCCGCTGTGGCCGGACTGCAGGTGGTGCAGGTCAAGTCGCTTCCTGACGGCACAGTGGATGTCGACGCCTTGCGTCCGCTCCTTGACGAGACGGTGGCTGCGGTGATGATGACCAATCCCAACACAGTGGGTATCTTTGAGCATAACATTCCAGCAATAGCCGAGATGGTGCATGCTTGCGGCGCGCTGTTGTATTATGACGGAGCCAATCTCAACCCTATGCTCGGTGTGGCCCGTCCCGGCGACATGGGCTTTGATGTAATGCATATCAATCTGCACAAGACATTCTCCACCCCTCACGGCGGAGGCGGTCCAGGTGCCGGTCCGGTGGGTGTGCGCGCCGGACTCGAAGAGTTTCTTCCCGATCCGCGTGTCAAGGTGCTTGAGCATGAGGGCGAGAAGCTGTATTACACAACCGAAGATCCGACTTCGCTCGGGCGTGTGTCTTCATGGCTCGGCAACTTTGCCGTAGAGTTGCGTGCTTTGGCTTATATCCTTTCGCTCGGACGTGAGGGATTGAGAATGGCCGGCCCGCTTGCCACACTCAATGCCAACTATGTCAAGGAATCGCTCCGCGACCTTTATCTGTTGCCAATCGACAGAGTGTGCAAGCACGAGTTTGTTTTTGACGGACTGGCCGACAAATCGACAGGCGTCACTACACTCAATGTGGCCAAACGTCTGCTTGACCACGGCTTCCATGCACCCACCATCTACTTCCCGCTGCTGTTTCATGAGTCGCTGATGATTGAGCCAACCGAGACTGAAAGCCTTGAGACACTCGACGAGTTTATCGCCGTGATGCGCGACATCGCCCGTGAGGCCGCCGAGACCCCAGAAGTGGTCAAGGAGGCTCCGCATCTCACCCCTGTGCGCAAGCCTGACGACACAACTGCGGCTCTGAACCCCGTTGTGTCATATTTCAGTGAATAAAGTCAACCTCTAAGCCAGATAACTGACATGACTCATGATATTATAATCATCGGAGCCGGCCCCGGCGGCTATGAGACCGCTGTGGCCGCTGCCGGTCGCGGACTTCGTGTGGCTCTGATAGAGCGCGGAGAACTTGGCGGCACGTGTCTCAACCGCGGATGCATCCCCACCAAGACACTCTGTCGCAGTGCCGAGATCGCCGTTACTGTGCGAGAGGCTGCCGTTTATGGAGTGGAATTGTCCGATGACAACCCGGTGATAAATTATGCTGCTGTGGCCGATAGAAAAGATGCTGTAGTGGCACAGTTGCGCGAAGGTGTGGCTCAATTGCTCAAGGGTGTCGATGTGGTCAAAGGTGAAGCCTCGTTTGTGTCACAGGCAGAGATTTCAGTCGAGGGAGCAATCTATTCGGCTCCTCGGATTATTATAGCAACCGGCTCCGCACCCGCGCGTCTGCCTGTTCCCGGAGCCGAACTGGCCATGACGAGCGACGAGCTCCTATCCATGACATCGCTCCCCTCGTCAATCGTGATTATAGGAGCCGGAGTGATAGGACTCGAGTTTGCATCGGTGCTCAATGCCTTTGGTGTCAAAGTCACGATTGTGGAATTTTGTCGCGAGGTGCTTCCTCCGTTTGATGCTGAGGTGGCCAAGCGTCTGCGCATGTCGCTAAAACGCCGTGGCATAGACATACTCACTGACACACGTGTGACTGCTATCGAAGCCGGTATGAAAGTGACATGCGAGGCCAAGGGCAAGGTGAAGACTCTTGAGGCCGAGGCCGTGCTCATGGCCGTAGGCCGTTGCCCAGTATTGCCCCCCGGACTCGAATCGCTCGGCATAGTGCTTAACCGCGGAGCAATTATGGTGGACGATGACATGAAAGTGCAATGGGATGGCAAGGCACCTGAAGATGTCACGGTTTATGCCATCGGAGATGTCAACGGCCGTTGCATGCTCGCACATGCGGCCACCGCACAGGGCGAAATCGTGCTGGGCGAAAAGCGTGCTCTTGATGTCATCCCGTCGGCGGTCTTTACCATGCCTGAGTGTGCTATGGTCGGACTTACCGAGGAGCAATGTGCCGCACGCGGTCTTGAGATAAAAGTCGGTAAAGCCACGTTCAGAGCCAACGGCAAGGCCGTAGCCATGGGCGAGACCGACGGTATGGTCAAAGTGATAAGCGACGTGTCGACAGGCCGTCTGCTTGGCTGTCATATCTGCGGTCCGCATGCCGCCGATCTCATACAGGAGGCCGCGACAGTAATGTCGGCCTCACTTCCGGCAGCGGCCATAGCCGACGCCATCCACTCCCATCCGACACTCGGCGAGACACTCCGTGCAGCCATCCTGCAGTGAGACGTGATCACCTGGTGATTACATTTGGACGTCCAACATTATAATATCCCGACAGGTCGCGGCCACTCCGCCCCCCCCTGTCGGGATAATTATTGTAAAACCATGGCATATATAATGGCTTGGGTGGAAATTTTGCAATAATATTCGGGGAGATGACAACTTTTTAAATGGGGTGAAGTGTTGTGAATGTATATGGTTTTTATTTATGGAAGATATATCCACACACTCATTAGTTGTCGCGTTGATGCTTACACTTGTGGCCGGAATGGGCACCGGGGCAGGTGCGTTATTGTCGCTGTTGCCTCAGGCCCGAGAGACACGTTTTCTGGCCGGAGCACTTGGTTTTTCAGCCGGTGTGATGCTTTATGTTTCGTTTCTCGACCTAATGCCACAGGCTCTTGCCGACCTTGGCGAAATCTATGAGTCACGCCTGGCTGATATGTATTGTGTGCTGGCATTTTTCGGTGGTATAGCTTTGATCGCACTGATAGATTTTCTTGTGCCTGAGGAGGATAATCCACACGAATACAACCATGTGGAGCATCCTGTGGCTCCGGCTTCGCGTTCAGGTCGTACAGGCATAATGCTTGCTCTGGCCATCGGCATACACAATTTCCCCGAAGGCATGGCAACGTTCATCTCGGCTCTTGACGGTGCGGCGGTGGCCATACCTATTGTCGTGGCGATTACGTTGCATAATATACCCGAGGGCATAGCCGTGTCGGTGCCTGTATACAATGCTACCGGCAGTAGGCGAAAGGCTTTGGTGTGGAGTATTGTCTCCGGACTTGCCGAGCCTCTGGGGGCTGTTGTGGGAATGTTGTTTTTGCTGCCCCTATGGACTCCGATGATTAATGCGATATTACTTGCGGGGGTTGCCGGCGTGATGGTCTATATATCGCTTGACGAACTTTTGCCCGGAGCAGAGAGCTACGGCCATCATCACATCACTGTGACATTCCTTATACTCGGCATGGCTCTGATGGCTGCATCGATGCTTATGGCCTAAAAAATGCGTTGTTGGATAAAATAAATCGTTGGTTTGCTTGGATAATAGGGGAGATTGCACTAAATTTGCAGTGCTACAATGCTATTGCCATGAAAATCAAACACTGCGTCACGTTATTATTTCTATTTGCACTGATGAGCCCATATGCTATGTCGGCAGAGCGGAGCATGACTTTGGCCGATTCGATTATGGCCGACACTACGTTTGTATTGCGAGGCGTGATGTCAAAAAAGTGGAACGGCGTGATTAAATTTGCTGTCTCCGATCCTATTAAAAACAAGTCACATGAGTTGCGTGCCGCCGGAAACGGACGGTTTGAAATGACTGTCCCGATGCGCGGCATGATTCAGAATATGTATCTTTATGTCGGCGATGCGGTGACGGTGCCTGTGTGTGCGGGTGATACGATTAATATAATATTTGAGGATGATGACATGCGGCTTACTGCCCGCGATCCAAAGGCGCAACTGGATCTGCAGCTTGCCGAGATTATCTATAACAAAATGCGTAAACGTTATCTTGACATCAACCGGACCTATAATTCTTACAATGACAAGTCAGGTTACAAAAGGCTCAAGACCGTTGAGAGTGACTCTATTTTTGCTTTGGTAATGAGTAAAACAGATTATTACCATGAGCGTTACAAGAATATTGTTGACACTTTCATCGCCAATCACGGCACTCCCCGTCTGGAGGAATATTTCAGAGTTGCGGGTTATTATGGACCTCTTCGTTTTCTGGCATATGGAAACGGTGACATGAAGGTGACCAGAGGGGCTTATATGTCGGAGATGCGTAACAATATACCGTTCAATTTTTATCAGGAGTCTTTGATGAAATATCCTGAATATGCCGCGTTTATGCTTTACTATCTTGGTCAGGTGACAGAGCGAGTGTCATGTACATTTTTACGCAGAGGTGATTATCACGATAAGGTCCAGCACGCTATGGATGTGTCAAGATTGATTTCTCCATCACGATTTCTTAATGAACTGTCGGAGGTCAGAATGATTGACGCCAACATGCTGTTGGGTGTGGACGATAATTACAGAAAGCATATGATATATGTCTACGACAATCTGCATACAGCCGCTCTGCGCCGGGAGATGGAGAGACGTATGGCGGAGGTGGACAGGCTTGCGTCCGGACAGCCGGCTCCAACATTGGTTATGAAGGACAGCGATGGCCGGAAGTATACGCTCGATGATTTCAAGGGCAAATATGTCTATCTTGATTTCTGGGATTTCGGTTGCAGCCATTGTATAACCGAGTTTGGTGTCGTACCCAGGCTGCGCGAGTATTACGCCGGACGCATGGACAATGTGGAGATTATCACAGTGTGTGCCTCCGATGCATCAAAAAGCAAGTTGGAAAAATTTGTCGAAAAACATAAAATGAACGAGCGCAATCTCATACTTGATGCCCGAAGTTCCGACAGCGTGTATAACATAACTTCATTTCCGACTTATATCCTGATTGATCCCCAAGGGCGCATAGTGGAGTTTTACACTGACCGTCCGTCGGTAATATTGTTTAAGGCAGACGCAGGCGTTGCCACGACATTTGACAAGGCTCTTACACCTAAATAACTACATGATATTGAATCTATCACCTTTGTTGTTTACTTTTATAATGTCTGTATGGCTACTGTTGACAGCGTTGTGTGCCACAACTTTCATCGCCTGCAGATACGCTATGTTCAGGCATAAATATCCGCAGAGTAGTTGAGTGTGAAAATCCGTCAGATATGTCGGAAAATGCCAAGTCGTTGATATTTAAGATTGACGGAAAGCTCGAGCGGGCCTATGACGGCATACGCCGTATCCAGCCACCGTTTTACAATCATACTAAGCATCTGTGTGAATATCTTCTTGCTCCAAACGACAAGATGACCGTCACGATGGATGATGAGGGTGACACATGGCTCGTAAAGGCTGAGGTGCGTGAATGGCAACAGGTGTGTTCATATGATGAGATGCAGCCCGGGGCTTTAAAATCATTAGCCGAAAGGAAAAACATACGTTTCCCGTTAGCAATGGATAATGGCCGGTTTTATACACATTTCTTCCCCAGTAGTCACTTGTGGTAAGCCGTGACAATAAAAAGGTGTTGTGGCAGCGAGGTATGGACCATTTCAGAATTGATAAAGCCGAGAAGAAGATACGTGAGGCTATAGATAAAGCGTTGCTTTAGAGTTTGCGAGTCTATAGTTTAAAGTTTAGGGATTAGACCGGCCTTCGTGACCAGGATCTAATCCCTAAACTTTAAACTCTAAACTCGTAAGCTTTTATTTGCGTAGTCAAGCACGGTAGGGCTTTCGACATCCACGCCATATTCTTTGGCGCGGGCGAGTATGGCACGTGCGAGTTTTGGTTTTAGCTCTTCGGGACAATAGCGGAAATATGCTTCGGCCGCACGCACGTGGGCGGCATCAGGCATAGGATATTCACGCCGTTCGGGGAGTCCGTACACACTGTCTGGAAGCTCCTCGCGTTCTTTATAAGAGATGCGGTCGCTCATGTGTTTCTGCTTGTTAAAGGTTGAGACGGAAACCGACCTGCATGAGACCTTGTGCGCCGAAACCGAGTTCGCCAAACATCGAAGCTACGCGTGAGAGTCCGACTTCGGCACCTAACGGTGACACCTGAAATGCGAAATAAGACTTGTTTTTGCTCCAGTCGTCATGTGTCATATGGGTGATGTCGACGCCGACGGCTCCGTGGGCATAGAGTTTGACGATAGAGTTACGCCAGTAGTCATACTTGCCGTTAAGCATCACTACATGATAGTAGGCGTTGGCATCGTCGTGGTGTTTATAGGAGGCAGAGGAGAATGTGTAAGTGAAACCGAGGGTAAACGATGGCGCAACCTTGAAGTTGATACCGGCAGTCAGCGCACCCCATGCGTTGTTGATAGAACCGCCGTCATGCATGTCGGTACAGTCCATCTGTGTGTAGCCGCCATAACCGATCTGGAGTTGGGTTTTCTGGGCACTTGCTCCGAATGCGAGGCCGAGCACCGCGCACATAACAAGTAGAAACTTTTTCATAACGTAAATAGTTGTTAGGACGAATAAAAAAATGTTACATCTTAAATAACATTAATAGTCGTGAAATAGTTTACTTTGCTTCGCAAAAGGTTATGAGTTTATGAGATTATAAGGTTATGTAGTTGCGAGGTTGTAAGAAAAAATTCTGATTTTGCAAAGCAAAATCAGAATTTTCAATAAAGTGAACGAATAACTCCGCAGGCTAACCTCATAACCTTTTGCGAAACAAAGTATCTTACCAGCGGACACCGTTGCTTGATGAAGAGCGTTTGTCATATTTGAGGTCGGAGAGGAGTGATGACTTGACTGAGATATGGAAATTGTAGCTCTTATATGGTCCTACAGGCACGAAACTTGCACGCATCGTGAAGCAGTGCATGTCGCGTGAGATGTTGCAGTTCATATAAGCGATCTTGTGGGTGTCGAAGTTGTAGGAAGCAGAAAAACCAATGTTCCAGTTTGTGGTGGGGCGTATGTTGCCCGAGAGTGACAGGTTTTGGGTTATCTTGCCCTTATATTCGAGTTTATTATAGTCAAATTCTCCGTATCCATAGTTGACCGAATAGTTGAACGATAGGTTCCACGGCACATTCCATGCCATGTAGCCGTTATCGCCTATCTGTATGCCGTTCTTGTTCTTTTTTGTATCGTTGGCATTGGTCGGGCGCGCAGGGTCGTCCATTGGAGTGCGGTCAGGGGTATTCTGATTGTCTTTATTCTTGTTTTTGTCCTTGTCATCGCCTCCGCCAAACCATTTTTTGAACGTATCGTTGTTGAACGTGTAGCTGAATGACGTGCCCGTACTCGACAATTTTCCCCAGCCCTTGCCGTGGGTAAGGCGCAGCTTGTTTATGCGTACCGGGTTGCCGTTGGCGTTCAGACCATACATATATACGTCCCAAGTGGCCGAGAGGTTGAGGTTGAAGTTTTTGGTGAGACGCAGCATTATCGATGTGTTGAGGTTAGACCAGTTCATCGAGTCGGCCGCGAAATTGTAGCTTTGCGATAGGGTGAAATTCTCTATGAGCGATACTTTTTTCTCACCGATAGAGTCGTTGTCATCACGCACCTTCATCTCAAGATTGTTGGCGAGTGAGAATGATACCGAGCCGTTGCGTCCGCTGCCGGGAACTCCGAAGAGGCTGTTGGGAAACATCGAGTATTGCTTCTTCTGCAGACGTCCCTGCGCGTCAGTGTATTCATAAGAGCCGTAATAACCGAAGAATGGCGACGCGAAGTCGGGTGAGCCGGAGAACGATATGGTTGGCGTCATGACGTGACGTATCATCTTGACCTTGTTGCCAAGGAATGGAAGTGGCTGGAAGAAGCCATATATCTTGGTGTCAAGCGATACAGAGCCGGAGAAGTCCCATACGTTATAGAAGCTGTAGGTGGTGTCGAGCACCTCGGCCGAAGCGTTGGGGTCCCACTGACGGCGCACCTTGGTGGTGTACATACGGTCGGTGAGGCTCACGGAGGGGGTGATGTTGAAATACTTGAATACGTTGAATGTCGCAGAGATAGGCACTGAGTGCTTCATGCCATTGCGCCAGTCCTTGATGAGACTTTTCTGGAAAAACACGTCCTGCTTGGCTGTGAGCGAGTTGTTGAACTGACCCGAGTAGGAGAGCTTGATTTTCTCATACCATTTCTCCGCTCCGACAGCCTTCTTGCGCTTGAAGGGGTAGACCTGCGACATGGTGAGCGTAAAGTTGGGGAACGATACGGCAAGCGTCGAGTCCTGTGTGCGTTGCGAGACGTTGGCGGTGGTTGACAGCGACCATTTCGAGTTGGGGAAACGGTAGGTCATGTTGATGGTCGAGCTTTTGGTGTTTTCGGTAAACGCGCTTGAGTAGTATGAGTTGAGATCGTTGCGGGTATATCCGCTTGTGGTGAAGTTGACGCTTGCCGAGAAGCTCATGTTGGGGTTGGCCTTTGAGTCCTGAGAATGGCTCCAGAGTATCTGGAAGTTGGTCGACTTGGTATAGTCGGGCATACCCTTGTCGCCTGTGATGGTCTTGAGATAGGATATGTTGAAGTTGCCAGAGTATTTGTAGCGTTTCAGATAGGCCGACTGGGCGCGCAGACCCCATGAGCCGAGAGTGTATATCTCACCTGTGAGAGCGAGGTCCATGTTTTGGCTTATGGCGAAATAATAGCCGCCGTTGCTCAGATAGTATCCGCGGTTGTAGTCGTCACCGAAGGTCGGGAAGATAATGCCCGAAGAGTATTTTTCAGAGAAGGGGAAGTAGCCGAAGGGCACGGCAAGCGGAAGCGGCAGTCCTGCCAGCACCATATATGCGGGACCTGTCACCGCATCCTTTCCGGGACGTACCTTGCCTTTGGTGAGCTGCATCCAGAAGTGGGGATGTTCGTGGTCATCACAGGTGGTGTAGCGGGCGTTCTCTATATATATGGTGTTCTCGTCAATCTTTTTGGATTGTCCGCCGGTGAGGTATCCTTCGCCTTGTTGCGTGATGACATCGGTGATAAATCCCTTCTCTGTCTTGAAGTTATAGCGCATGGTCTTGGCCTCGTAAGTGGTGCCGTTGTCGTCAAACACTGGCGAGCCCTTGAGGTCGCCGACCGAGTCGACCGTGCCGACAGCATAGACTGTGGTCGAGTCAAGATTCATTTCGATCTCGTTGGCGTCGAGTTTGATACTTCCATATGTCACTTTGCCGTCGCCATACATGTAGGCCCGGTTTTGGCCAGTCATCACCATCGAGTCTTTGGCCGAGAAGTCAACGGCATTGTCGAGGTCGACCTTTGTACGTACAATCTTTGAGCGGGTGTCGTTGTCGCCGGCCGAGATGCGGCGGCGGCTCAAGCGGGGTCGGCGGGTGGAGTCGGTCGACATCTCATGACGCTGTAGCACTGAGCGCGGGGCTTCGGCAAGCGAGTCGGCCATGAGCGAGTCGGCCATGAGCGAGTCGGGCATAGCGATGGAGTCGGGCATGAGACCGGCTGAGTCGACCGGCAGTCGGGTAGAGGTGAGCGCATGGCCTGTGCCCGTCGTGGTGTCGTGCGTCTCGACTGAGACAACGGTGTCGGACGATTCGGGTTCAGACGTGTCGCCTATCAGGCCTATGATACGTCGCGCGCCAGCCGACACTGAGTCGGAGTGACTGTCGGAGCGTGTCGCGGTGTCGCTGTCGACGGCGGTTGAATCAGTATGAGCGGCGTGGGGCAGCCCCGCGTCGCTGTTCACCGGCCGTGATATGGCACCTACTGAAAGGGCACACAGCAGTACAATCGCTATTATATATAATTGAGTTTTCCTCAAAATTTCAGATAAATCTCTGCAAAGTTATAACATTCCCTCCAATTAGCCAACAACACGTGTAACATAGTCATAAAATAATTGTTAATGAGCACTTGTTTGAAGAAAAGGATTAAAAACTGAGCCGAAAAGGACGAATAATTATAGGTTTTTTCGTATTTTTGCAGTGTTTTATGCTGGATTCAGTATAAAATTAGAAAAAATTAATCACTGTCACACCATCTCATAACAAAAGTTATGCCGCGTCAACATTTTGATTCATTGGATATCAGAATCCTCGAAATGCTCTCCAACAACGCCCGAAAGCCATTTCTCGAGATCGCTCGAGAGACACACATCTCGGGTGCAGCCATCCATCAGCGCATCCAGAAGCTCACGGCTGCCGGGGTGATACTCGGATTCCGCACCGAGATAGACCCTGCCTCTGTCGGATATCAGACATGCGCATATATTGGTTTCATACTCAACGACTCGACCAAGTTCAATGAAGTCGTAGAGCGTCTTCGCGAGATTCCTGAAGTGGTCGACTGTCACTTCACCACAGGCACTTATGACATTTTCGCGCGGATATATGCCCGCAACAACGCCCATCTGCTCGAAATAATCCATAAGAAACTGGGCCTTGGCCTTGGCCGCACCGAGACCTTGATTTCATTCAAGGAAGTGTTCAAGCGTCCTGTGCCCATACATGCCGAAAACGTTGAATAACCCCACCGCATTATATCATACATTCGGCTGCAAGCTGAATTTTGCCGAGACCTCCACAGTGGCTTCACTGCTGGAGGCCGAGGGCATTATGCGTGTGGCCGAGGGCGAGGTGCCCGACTATATAGTGGTCAACACATGCAGCGTCACCGAGATTGCCGACAAGAAATGCCGTCAGGCCATACGCTCGTTTGCACGCCGCTATCCTCATGCCAAAATTATTGTCACCGGCTGCTATGCCCAGCTTAAGCCTGAGGAGGCGGCTTCGCTTCCCGGAGTGGCTGTCGTGGCCGGTAATGACCGCAAGCTGCGCATCATCGACTATGTGAGAGGGTGTGAGTCATCCCGTGGTGTGGTTCACCATACGCCTACGGCCGATATACGCGAATTTTCTCCGTCATGTTCGCGCGGAGACCGCACTCGCTATTTCCTGAAAGTGCAGGACGGTTGTGACTATTACTGTTCATATTGCACCATACCGATGGCGCGCGGCCGCAGTCGCTCGGGTACTATCGACCAAATCGTGGCGCAGGCCGGTCGGGTAGCTGCCGAAGGTGGTCGTGAGATAGTGATAACAGGCGTGAATATCGGTGATTTCGGCAAATGCACCGGTGAGAATATCTTTGACCTGTGTCGCGAACTTGACACTATTGAAGGCATCGAGCGTTACCGCATATCGTCGATTGAGCCCAATCTGCTCACCGACGACATTATCAATTTTGTGGCTTCGTCGCGACGTTTCATGCCTCATTTCCATATCCCGCTGCAGAATGGCAGTGACGCAGTGTTGAGGCTGATGCGCCGGCGTTATGACACGGCTTTGTTTCGCCACAAGATAGAATGTATACGTTCGGCCATGCCCGATGCGTTTATCGGAGTCGACCTCATAGTAGGTGCGCGTGGCGAGAAAGAAGAGCTGTTTGAAGAGTCTCGTCGTTTTGTCGAGAGCCTTGACATCTCGCGTTTGCACGTATTTACTTATAGCGAACGGCCCGGCACGCGAGCCCTTGAGATAACACCTGTGATCAGCCAGGAAGAGAAGCATCGGCGCACCCGCATAATGCTTGACGTGTCGGAGCACAAACTGCTCGACTTCACCGGGCGATATATCTCTACGGTGCGTCCGGCCCTTATCGAACATCCCCGCAAGGATGGCTCGATGGCCGCGTTTACCGATAATTATCTGCGTGTCAATATCCTTAATCCCGACCCGTCGTTGGCCAATCAGGTGGTGCCCGTCCGCATCACCGGCATAAGTACAGATGATGTCGAAGAGTGTGAGGGTGTTATTGAAGTATAGAGTATATGGTTCAGGCGTCATTACCAGACATTAATCGTGTGGCTGTGGTCATTCTCAACTGGAACGGCCGCAAGTTGCTTGCCGACTATCTCGGCTCGGTGGTCCGACACACCGATGCCTACGTGGCCGATGTGATTGTGGCCGATAACGGATCGACCGATGACTCTGTGGAATATGTGCGCTGCCGGTTTCCCTCGGTCGAGATAATCGCTTTCAGTGAAAACCTCGGTTTTGCCGAGGGCTACAATCAGGTCATAGACATGATTGCCGCCCGATGTAAATATAAATATTGTGTGCTGCTCAACTCCGACGTCGAGGTCAAGGACGATTGGCTTACGCCGTTGTGGCGGTTTATGGAGTCACATCCCAAGGCCGGAGCCTGTCAGCCTGTGATACGTTCGGTGATTGAACCTGACAGGTTTGAGTATGCCGGTGCTGCCGGCGGATTTCTTGACCGTCACGGCTATCCCTATTGCCGCGGTCGCATATTTGATACCGTCGAGACCGATTGCGGGCAATATGACACCCTTATGCAGGTGTTCTGGGCCAGCGGGGCGGCACTGATGGTCGATATAGAAGTTTATCGCAGATGTGGTGGTCTCGACAAAGAGTTTTTCGCACATATGGAAGAGATAGACTTGTGTTGGCGCATACTTCTGAGCGGACGCGAGGTGTGGGCTGTACCTGATGCCCGTGTCTATCATCTCGGTGGAGGCTCATTGCCTGCATCCAATCCGCGCAAGACTTATCTCAACTTTCGCAACAACCTCTTGATGTTGCATAAAAATCTGCCTGACTCATGTCGTCGCGGTCTCCTGTTTCGCCGTCGTCTGCTCGATACGGTCGCATGGGCTAAATTTGTGCTGTCGGGTGACAGAGAGAATGCCTCGGCGATACTCCGTGCCCATCGTGATTTCAGACGTATGCGCAAAGCCTATACCTCACATCCCAAGCAAAATCTGCTTAATGTCGACACTAACATTCTCTTTGACTATTTCGTCCGCAACCGCCGCACTTACGCAGAATTGAAAAACTGATAACACTTATACACAAATAAGACGTTGTAAAAAATTAAGCTGCGTCTGTCCTGTTGTTGGTATGACATTATCGAGACGATCTATTGTTCTTACGGTTGTAAGCACATGCATGAATGGAAATGGTAGCAATTCAACGTATTAATAGTAGAAATGAATTTAATCGATAAAATATACAGGCCATTTATTTTTGCTCGATACTCTCTTTTCTTAAAAAGCAATAAAAATGTAAAGAGTATATTTCCTATTGATGAAGAATACGGAATGCTATCTTTTTTAATATTTCAACGCCCCTGTGGAGTGAAGTTGCCATAGTATTATTGCTTTCAAACATTATAACTATTTCCTATAATGAACGACTCTTTTTGATTGGACTTCTTCTCGGTCTTAACTATGCAATATCCAGAATAATCATACGGCGGCTAAAAAAGAGAGATTATGTCAATCGAATTATTATAAAATTTGATTTATCAAATAATTCAAAATACAATAGTTTCTTGTTCTGTTTATTTCTGCTATTTGCGTATACTGTTACTCCAATCGCTCCTATTGTGCTATATTTCATCTTACAATGAAGAGTCTCTGTTCATAACCGTACTTCATAAAAAGCACCCCAAAAGTTAGACTAAAAACTTTTGGGGTGCAGTGCATTTTGACACAGCCCCTTATCTGTGATGTCTATGTTTAGAACGGATATCCAATGGCGAGGTGGAAGGCGAGTGATTTGCGGAAAGATTCCATGTTGTAATATCCTCGTTTGCCGGTATCATAGGGGGCATGTATGCCTATGCCGAGGTCGGCACGGATTATGAGCATGGAGATGTTAAACCGCAGTCCGGCACCTGTGCCGAGGGCGAGGTCGCGCAGGAATGTGGATGCGCGCAACTGTCCGCCAGGACGGCTCTTTTCGTTTTTGAGAGTCCAGACGTTGCCTGCGTCAAGGAATACGGCACCGTGGAGCGGACCGAGTATCGGGAACCGCAGTTCGGTATTGGCAAGGAATATGAATGTACCCGTCTGATCGAAATAGCCGTTGATTTGGTTGGCCGGAGCGCGATATGAACCCGGACCTATGGAGCGGACGGTAAAGGCTCGTACAGAGTTGGCTCCGCCGGCATAAAACTGTTCGCTGTAAGGTACCTGGCTTGAGTTGCCATAGGCATAGGCCGCGCCGGCTGCAACACGGTTGACAAGCCACATGTCGCCCGAGCCTATGCGCCGGCCATAGACTATCTGGCCGTAGCCTTTGATAAACTGAGAGAATGGTGTGCCCAGCAGCTTCTTTTCTTTGTGCGCGCCACACAGTTCATACACCGACCAGAAGATATTGCCGGCCTGTTGCACCGAAGCCTGTATGTTGATGGTGTTGTCGCGGTTCATGGCCCGGTCATACACCATAGAATAAGACATCTGGGGTATGAATTGGTTCATGAAACTGAGAGCAATTGCCGGATTGGCTTGCATGATGGAGTCGAACACCTCGGTAGTGTTCTGTAGTTTGGTGTATGTGAGTTTGAAGAGAGTGAATGAGTTTGAAATGTAGCGTGACGAACGCCAGTCGTAGGATATACCTGTATTGAATTGTGACATTTTGAAATAGTGAGGGCGGTTGAGCACATCTACACCGAGAGATATGCGTGTCCAGTTGATGTCACGGCGACTTCGCGGCACAAATTTCGGTGCGAGCAGACGCGGGAAAGCAAGTGTGGATTTCAGACCTGCCTCATAGGAGTTGAAGAGGCTGCTGCGTCCTGCGCCTGTCTGCCATTCATATGAGCCGGTGAGGGTGACCGATAGCTGTTCGCCGCCCCCGAAGATGTTGCGGTTGGTGAGTCCGAGCGAGAGCCCCGGGCCGAGATAGGAGTTGGACTTTGATGAGACATTTGCTTCGATCGAGGCTTCCCACGGGCGGTCGAAAGTACACTCAATAGCCACATTTAGCAGCCGACGGTCTCGGTGGACGGTGTCGGGCGTAACAATAATATTGATATTGTTGAATATGCCCATGCGTGACAGCCGTTGTTGCGTGAGATCCATCTGGCGCACCGAAAATGTGCGGCCGGGACGGAATGCTATGCATGACGGTATCAGTGACTTGCGCAGACGTGACGGTCTGAACTGTATGACGTCGCCTTTGGAGGTGTGTATGGTGTCGGGGGTGCCTCCGCCTTTATTGCGCATGACCACAGTGGTAATCTCTCCGGTCGAGAAGTGGTCGAGTGTCCATGGATGGACGTTGTCGGCAATAGTGAGGCGCATGGCTATACGCCCGGGTGTAATGGTCGAGTCGGCGAGATACTGGATGTATTCTGGTTTGAAGTAATAATATCCGCGGTTGCGCACGGCATTGGCTATCTGCACGCGCAATGATGACAGTGAGTCGGTCGAGTAGCGTGTGCCCGGCTTGAAGTAGGCCGAGTGGAGTGCTACCGAGTCGATGAGATGATAGAGGTGGGTAGAGTCGGGGAGCAACTGTATGGAGTCGATGAGATAGGGGGAGCCTGACTCGACGGTGTAAAGTATGGATGCCTTTTTCTTATTTTTTTTCTGGACGAGTTCGTAGGAAGAACGGCCAGCAAAGTAGCCGTTGTCATTGAGTATGCGGTCGAGCATGTGTGTACGCACTTCGGGGCGCACGTCGCTCACAAGCACCGGCTCTGACACAAGTTTCTCGTATATCCAGTGTTTGAATCCATGAGGCGGGTTGGGCCAGTTGTTGTAGACCCACAGGCCGATGGGGAAAGGTGTGCGGTAGGAGGCTGAGCCGAGCAACGGATTGTTGGGCTTGACCGACACAGCCTCGGTCAGAGTTGACTTTACATCGGCGGGAAACGGGGTGTTGTCAGGCGTATTGATCTTGACTCCTTTTAGGCCTGTGTAGAGAATTTCGTCCTGAGGCAGACGACGGGTGGTGGAGCAGGATGTCGCAAGCATAAGTGCTAACGAGACCGCCGACAATATGTTGATATAGCTTCTGACAGACATAACTAACTTTAATCTCTATACTTTCAACTCTATACTCTTATTTCAGTCTCTTCTGATGCCAAACAGTTCCCACAGGGTGTTGAGTTTTTTCTTGAGCACGAAACCGACACCAGTCTGCGTGATTTCACCCTCGAGAATGCTCTCGAAACCTGTGTGGCGGAACACTCTGACATACATCGAACCCGAGGCGTTGAGCATATATTCAAATGATATGTCATTGATGAGGTTCTGAGAGAAGTTTTCGTCCGAATCGGCATCGGTGGAATAGTTGCCGCCGACGACAATCTTGAACCGATCGTTAAACAGGCTCTTTGACACCCGATAGCTGTAGGAGGTGGCAGTCGAAGTGTTTCCCTCATAGGTGCGGTCATACTGGTCGATACCAAACGAGATGTCGACGCCGCGTATGTTGTTTGCGGCCCAGGTGTTGAGCTGAGAGGTAAGGAACGAGAATAGCGGATTGCCGCTCAGACTCGTGCCCTTGGTGTTGGCTCCTGTGTAGACGTTGTAGAGGAGCAGGTTCATGGCCTGGTTGGCCCGCTGTTCGGCCGACATAGATGTCAGTTCGTTCTGCACGGTGATGTCATCGTTGGTCGAGAGGTCAAAGGCCACGTTCATGTTGTCAAACGTGTTGGTTATGGAGAGCATCACGTCAAAGTTGACCACTCGGGAGTTTTGTCCGTCCTGTGTCACATTGGCGCGCACCACATCGACAGCCTGGATGTTGAGCACGGGATTCATCATGTTGCCGTTAAATGCGATGTATGAGCCGTCTTTAAAGGCAAAGTTTTTCTCGCTCATCAGCGGCGGTGTGTAGCGTACAAATCCACTGTTGATATTGACACGTCCTGTGAGGCGCGAGCCGTTGAGAGGCGACATAGAGAAGTCGAGATCGCCCGAGGGCATTATCTGCACACGGTTGTTGCCGTTTGACGACAGGTCGACATTTACAGTGGCTCCCTCGCGCAGATGCAGATCGGCATTGAGGTTGAGCGACATTGCGGTCGACGCGATAGAGTCGGCCGAGCGGGTCGAGGTGGTGTCGTTAAACTGTATGAAGTGTACCATGTCCTGGTCGGACTGTCCCGATATGGTCTGTTCGGCGTCGGGCATCACATAGGTGACGTTGGTGCCTTCGAGCAGCGAGATGTCGGCGTTGACATTGAGCCGCTGCATGTTGCCCTTGACTCCGGCGAAAAAGTCGAGAAACGCTTTGCCGTAAACGTCGGCTCCGCCTCGGGCGCGGTCTGACTTGACCACCTGGATGTTGCGTGCGGCCATGTCGAGGTCAAGACGCAGGTCGGTGAGATGGCGGGCATCCACGGTGCCGTTGAGCGACAGCGGATTGGCATTGCATGCGAGGATGTTGAAGTCCTTGAATGTTATGACGTTGCTGTCGACGGGTATCTTCTCGTCAGAGAATGTGAACGATGTGCCGAGCATGGTCACTTTGACTGCTGTGGTGTCAAAGTTGATATATCCGTCAAATGTCGGGTTGGCCATGTCGCCGGTTATCTGCATAGAGCCGTTGAGCTGGCCCGACAGTGAAGCCATCTTGTCGGGGATAAACGGGTTGACGATATGCAACGGGAACTTAATCATGCGGAAATCGAGCAGAAACGGTGTCGCAAGCGTAGAGTCGTTGAGTACACCGCGGGCAGTGATGGTCGGGATGGAGTCGACCATGAGTGTAAGGTCGGCCATTAGCTTGCCGCCTGCCGAGTTGGCCACGTTGACGTCAAGATTGAAATCGCCCACACGGTCGCGTCCGTAGTAAAGGTCGGCCAGCGAGATGGTGCCGTTGCCCGTAAGGGTTGGCTTTTCATATCGGAAGCTCAGGTCGGCCGAGACCTCGCCCTTTACAGGCGGGGCAAAAGGATTGATCGCAAGCCAGTCTTGCAGACATATGCGTGACACCTGCACTTTCAGGTCTTCCTGCTCGCCGTGGTATCGGTCGTGGTGATCGGCCGAATCGGCGTGTGCCGTATTGCCCTCGGGATGAGTGGTGAATATGCGCACGAAGCTCTTGTCACCGGTCAGTTCGAGATTGGCGTCAATATGCTGTGTGGCGAGATCGAGACTCAGGAAGTTGTCTTTGTTGAGAGACCAGGGCTTATAGGCGATTGTCGGAGAGAGGGGGACAAATCTTACGGTCACGATGCTGTCGGCTATGTCGGCATTGAGTCCGAGGTTGAAGCCTTTTTCGCCCTTGATATTTTCCTGCTTGAGAAATGCCGAGGCCCGTGTGTTGCCGGCAAAACCGTTGAGAGTAACATGGGCGAAGTTGTCAAATGTGCCCGGACGGTTGTTCATCGAGGCATTATATACGAGATATTCGCCGTGCTGCACGGCGTTGACACGTATTGTGTCGAGACGGGTCTTGTCGATTGACAATGTGTTGAGCAGAGCGTTGAATCGCAGCAGCGAGTCGTTTGACACCGAAGCCGATAGCTGTCCGATGTCAATGCCTGATGAGGCCAGATATTGTGCGGCAACATTGGAGCGGCCCATGTCGGCATGCAGGGCAAATCTCGGTATGGCATTGCTGAGCACCGGGACATCGACACGCATGCTGTCCATCTGCGACTGTATGGCGGTCATGGCGGCAGGCATACCCGAGATGAATGACATCAGCGGACCGGGAGTGGTGAGCAAGAGGTTGAGGTCGCCGTTTGTCAGTGAAGTGCGCGAGCCGTCGCTCTCGGAGCGGGAAGTCAGTGTGATGGGTGAGCCAGGCTCGATGGTTATGCCGGGAAGCTGCCATTTGAGCGAATTGATGTCGGCCTTGACATCCATGCCTTGTGTGGCTATATTGTAGAATCCAGATGAGGCTATCTGCATGTGTCCGCCGTTGAGCGAGTCGGAGAGATGCAGAGTCATAAGGTTGATGTCGCGCAGGTCGCCGCTGATGTCATAACGTATGCTGTCGCCTTGAAGCCAGGCGTTAAATCCGAGTGAAGCGTCGGCTCCGGGATTGTGGCTCACCAGTGTGCCTGACGCCTCGCCGGCATGAAGCGAGGTGTTGAGTGCTATATCCGAATAGGTCTCTTTGAGATAGGTTATCTGCTTAACCTTTATGTCGGCATCAATAGACGTGTTTTTGGCCATAGGGTTGTATCCGCGTCCGTCGACTGAGACGCGGGCTGTGACGTAGCCCACGCCGAGCGACGGCATGAATGCGTCGACCGGAAATCGGTCGAGAGCTATCGTTGCGTCATAATCCTGCGGTCGCGCACGCCATGAGCCGTCGGCTGCCAGACGTCCGCCTTTGGTGATGACAGTTATGTCTCCCGAGGCCTGTCCGGGATGGTAGTCCACACTTCCGTTCAGACTGAGTGAGGGGACCGACGCTATGGGCAGGAAAGAGAACCTGTGGTCGGAAAGTGAGGCGAGAGCTCCGCTGAATGAGAGGTCTCCGCCGGCTTTGACGGGATCAAACGGATGGTCGATGGCTCCGTTGCCTTTGAGCCGGAACACGCCGGGCATGGACATGTCGAGGCTGTAGACATTAAGGTCATCGGCTGTGCCGTCAATGTCGGTAGAGAATGTCAGCAGCCCCATAGGGGCGAGCATTGCTTTCATGTCGGGAAATGCCAGAGTCACATCGGCTGGCGATACCGTGCCGTTGCCTTTGAGCGATAACGGCAGGTCGGGGTCGGCGGTGAGGTCGCCTATGCCCATGGATGCGTCAAATCTGAGCATTGAGCGCAGAGTCGATATGCTGAACGCATCAGCTTTCATCATTTTGCCGTCCATGGTGAAAAGTCCGTCGGCGCGCAGGGGCAGACCGCAACGTTCGGTGGCTATGAATTTTCGCAGAGGCACACGTATCGAGGAGCCGCGGTTGTAGAACGAGTCTACCTCGATGGCAATGTCGGTCGCGGCGATGTAGGACGGGTCAAAACCGGCTATCGGCGTGACACCGCGCTGGGCATACAGAGCCTCGCGGCCTGTGAGGCGCAGAGTGTCGGCTGTTATGGCCCACATCTCCGAGTCGGGAGTAGGAACGGTATCGGCTGAGTCGGACGGAGCGGAATTTTCGATGGCCGGATATATATATGTGGCGGCTACGCTGTCGATATGCAGCGAGCGTCCGAATATCTTTTTATTACGCATGTCGATAGTGGCCATGTTGAGCGACGCGCGGTCGATATGACATCCGAGTGAGTCGATTATCGGCATCATTTCCATAGAATAGTCGACGTCGGAGAGAGTGATGCGTCCGGCTCTTATGAGCCATGGTGTGGTCGAGGCTGTATCTGTCGGAGTCTCAGTGCTGTCCTCGAGCATCCTCAGGGTGACTCGGAGACCAGAGATGTCGGCACGGTCGAGATTGATGGTGTTTTCTTTGAGCAGGATGTCGGTCGCCGAGATGTCGCCTTTGGCAATGTTGGCGCGCAGCCACAGAAGCGAGTCGGCATTGCCAAACTGATAGAACGCGCTGTCAAGCGACAGCCCGTCGACATCTACATGTCCGCGCAGCAGCGGGAGTATTTTTACGGCTACCGACGCGTTGCGGGCGGTCAGCATGGTGTCGCCGGCCGCTTCAATCACGGTCACGTCATCTACACTGAGACTGAGGGGAAATCTGAGCCGCAGCCGCCCGACGTGTACATCCATGCCGGTCGAGGCGTTGACCTTGTCGGTAGCGAAGCCAACCGCCCAGTCCTGAACCGGAGGGATATAGAGGAGCACCGGGACGAGTATGACCAATACCACCGGCACCAATACAATCCAAAGAATTATTTTGCCAATCCTGCGTGCCAAAATGTGAGAATTTATTTAATAAGTGTGAATGAATGAAAATCTATATAATTAACAACCACGTACAGCAGGAAAAAGTTTAACATAATTAGGAGGTTGTGACAGAAAAACTCTCGTCGCAGGCGTATGGCGTAAGCGGCGAGAGTAATAGGCTGAGGGGGAGTAATACCGACATCCCCGACGGGAAATGGCTTATTTGTCCTGAGCAAGTGAAACAAGGAGTTCCTTGCCGTCTTCTGAAGGCTGGAATACGAGTTTCCCCTCACGGGCAAGCCATCCGAGAGCGGCATAGACCTCTTTCTCGTTTTTGAGCTTAGCCATTTTCTTGATCTGCTTTGTGTCAAGAGTCTGAGCTTCATTAAGGACAGCCCACACGAGGCCGGCATTCAAGCCAATAGTTTCGGTGTTCATTGTTAAGTATTTAAAATGGTTAAAACTGTTCACAGTCCTATAATCCGTCGGTCTGTGTTAATCAGCATGAAAATCATGCTCATTGGAGAATGAGACACGCAAATTTAATAAAAATTTGTTAAACGGCTCATATCTTTTCAACAAAAATAGTATGCCTTTGGTTCGTTTTGCTACAAAAATAGTTTTTATTGTGAGAAAAAACTGCGATTTACTCAATAGTATTCAATGATTGATTATGGATTTAAATCAAGATATTGACAGCGTGTAAAAACGAATTTTTAGTTAAAATTATGGTTAACTAATGTTAAATACAATCGGGGGGGTAAAATTTTGTTTAAATTTGCCGAAAGTCAATAACAAAAAGAGTGTTTAAGTGGTGCTATTCCTTCCAAATGTGTTTTGTTAGGGCTTTTTCAGTGATGAAATTTCAGTTATTAACCAATCATTATCAATCGAAACATTTTTTATGAAAGCAAAAGGACTTCATCTATTCCTGTTGTTAGTCCTGTTCCTGTCCTTAGGGGCTCCGGAGGTCTACTCCCAGCAGACCGGCGGAGGGACAGCCGGGACAGCGACGAGTAACTCGTCAGTAACAGGTGTAGTATTAGACTCAGAAGGATTACCACTGCCTGGTGTCACTGTCGCTGTGATGCAAGACGACAAGATGGTATCGGGCACAGCCACTACCATCGACGGAGAGTTTGCAATCAAAGTACCTGCCGGAGCGATGCTTCGGTTCACCTACATCGGTTATGCTCCTCGGGAAGTAGCCCCTGTTTATGGCAAATCGATGGAGATAACAATGGAAGAGAGTGCTGAAAAAATGTCGGAAGTAGTGGTCAACGGCTACTTTACCCGCAATCGCAACACCTATACAGGTGCGGCCAAATCGTTGTCGGGCGACGAGCTCCTGAGCGTCTCGGCCACCAACATACTTTCGGCCCTCAGCTCGCTTGACGCCGGTCTCAACATCACTCAAAATAATGCCATGGGCTCCAACCCCAACAGCATTCCCGACCTTGTGATACGCAGTACCACGTCGCTGGCTACCAATAATGAAGTAGGTCTCAATGCTCCTCTTATCGTAATAGACGGTGTTGAAACGAATCTTCAAGCTCTTTATGATATGAATATTCAGGACATCGAGCGTGTCGACATTCTCAAGGATGCATCGGCTACGGCACTCTATGGCGAGAATGCTGCCAATGGTGTTATTGTCGTTGAGCGCAAGCGTGTGTCGCAGGCTCCTGTGCGTGTGCGATATACATTTACTCCTGAAATGAGTTTTGCCGATCTTTCGAGCTATGACTTATGCGATGCGGCTCAAAAACTCGAACTTGAGCGTATGGCCGGACTCTATAACAGCTATACCGGTGCGCTTGACCAAAATTATTACGACAAACTGGCTCTTATCAGCGGAGGCCGTGATATTGATTGGATTTCAAAGCCTGTACGCAATAGTTTCTCCCACACCCACTCGTTGTCTGTTTCGGGACGCGGCTCAAGCCTTGACTATAATTTCACGGCCGACTATTCGGACGTTAACGGTGTCATGAAAGATGATGGCCGCGATCGTTACGGTCTCAATATGTATCTCAGCTATCGTGTAGGTGAGAAGGCCATTGTTACTTTGCGTGCCAAGCACACCAATCTTACCACCAATAATTCAAAGTATGGTTCTTTCTCTGACTATATAGCCGCCAATCCTTATGATTCACCCTATGACGAATATGGTAATTTGCGAAAGAGCCTGTCATATGATATGATAAATCCTATCTATGAGGCTACACTTGGCAGTTTCAGCAAGACCAATACACGTACTCAGGAAGTATCGCTTGATATCCGATATAATTTCCGTCCGAATCTTTACCTTACAGCTCAGGGTACATACACGACAGCTAAGGGTACCAGTGATGAATTTACTTCTCCCGATTCAAATAAATTTTCAGATGAAACTCCGATTAACCAGCGTGGAACATATACGCTTGGTAACCTCGGCACTGATAACTGGAGTGCGAAAGTCGTAGGTAACTGGATCCATAATTTCGATAAGGAAGGCACCATGTTTACTCTCAACCTTGGATGGGAGATAAAGCGTCAGAAGTCAACAAGCAGCTATCTTACTGGTAGCGGATTTCTTTCTGATGAGCTTGCTGATATTTCTTATGCTACAACTTATTCGACATCATTGCTTCCACATGGTGGAGAAGATCTTGCTACTAGTGTCGGTGGTTTTGCAGCAGCCAACTTTATCCTTAGGAATCGCTATGTCATTGACGGCAGCTATCGATTGTCAGGGTCGTCTAAATTTGGAGCCGACAAGCGCACCGCACCATTCTGGTCTGTAGGTCTTGGCTATAACATGCACAATGAGAATTTCATCAAGGACCTCGGTTTTGTTGACATGCTTCGTCTCCGAGGCAGTTATGGCCACACTGGTAGTGTCAAGTTTGATTCCTATCAGGCTGTATCAACATATTTCTACTCCATCAACTATCTCCATTACGCCGGAGTCGGTGCGGTGCCTATTGGTATGGCCAATCCCGATCTTACATGGCAGACCACCAAGAAGTTTAATGTCGGTCTAACTTCCTCATTCTTTGGAGACCGTCTGAATGTTAATTTTGACTATTATACAGAAAAAACCGATGATATGCTCATCGATGTGTCGCTTCCCCCGTCTTCTGGTGCGACGTCTGTCAAAAACAACTACGGTCGTCAGGACAGCAATGGTATAGAGTTTTCTGCATGGGGCAAGATTATCCAGAACCGAGACTGGATGTGGAGTCTTTCGGTTAATGGTTTGCACTCCAAGACCACTATCCGTGAAATATCGGATGCTCTTAAGCGTAAGAATGATGAGAATGGAGCCAAAAACGAAGATACCGCTCCTCGTTTGCAATTTCGTGAGAATGAGTCACCGACTGCTATTTATGCTGTTCGTTCGGCCGGTGTAGACCCTGCCTCGGGTAAGGAAATATTCATAAAGAAGGATGGCACTTATACATATGAGTATGATCCTGCCGATCAGGTGGCTTGCGGTGATAAAAATCCCAAACTACAGGGTACATTCTCCTCCCTTCTCCAATATAAGAATCTTTCGCTCAACATTGGTTTTTCCTATCGCTTCGGTGGAGATATGTACAACTCGACACGTATGTCAAAAGTTGAGAACATCAACCCCCGTTATAATGTCGATGTGCGTGCGTTTACCGAGCGATGGAAGCAGCCAGGTGACGTGAAGCCATATCTTGCCATTTCATCCAACGGTGGGTCGTCATTTCAGTATTCCGACCGTTTTGTTGAGAAAGACAATGAGCTGTGGCTTTCGTCAATTACTCTCCAGTACAATATGCCTCAGGAGTATATCAAGTCTCTCGGACTCCAGCGTCTCTATGTAAGTGCGGGTGCAGAGGATATATTCCGCATCACATCAGCCAAGTATGAGCGTGGCACTTCTTACCCCTACAGCCGTAGTGTCAATCTCTCGCTTAGCCTGACATTCTAATTCCCTCACATCAACATAGAATATTATACAATGAAAAAAATATATCTGACAATCCTTTCCATGATGGCTCTGGCCACTACGGCATGCAACGACTTTCTCGATGTGCGCCCCAAGGGAGAGAAGGTCGAGAACGAGCAGTTTGAGACCGCAAAAGGTTTTGAGGACGCCATCAACGGTGTTTACGGTTTCATGACATCCACATCGCTTTATGGTATGGACTTTGTGTGGGGTATCCCTGAGATTCTCGGTCAGAATCTCCGCAGTGACGACTCCGGTATGACTGACCTTGCACGCTATAACTATGCTGATAATAGTGACTTGACCAGACGCTTCTCCGATATGTGGTCTGATGGTTACAAGGCCATCGGATATGCCAATAACGTGCTTCAGAATCTGGATAAAAAAAATCCAGATGAGTTTCCGCTTTATGGTGCATATCGCGGTGAAATGCTTGCTGTGAGAGCTATGATGCACTTTGACATTCTGCGACTTTTTGCTTCGGCCGATCAGTCAAAGCGGGGCATTCCATATGTCAGAACTTTTGATTTTTCGGTCAAGCCGTTCTATACAGTAGGAGAGTGTTTGGATTTTATTATAAACGATCTTACTGAAGCTGAAAACCTGCTTGAGAATGTTGAGACAATAGCCTATCCACGTGATGACAGCCAATATGATAAATTTAATTGCTGGCGTGAAACACACCTTAATTATTATGCGGTGCAGGCTCTGCTCGCTCGAGTATACTGGTATAAAGGTAATAATGCCAAAGCAGCCGAATATGCTGAAAAAGTGATAAGCAGCAATATTTTCCCGCTTGTTGATGTGACAGAGGTGCAGACTCATATTGCAGGAGTACTTTCTCCTAAGGAAACCATCTTTGGATTATATTCTCAGACATATCTTAACACATCGTCGAGCTATCTTTACACATGGCGTTCTTATCACTCCTATGTCGCTTATGATAATACCAGCGGCACCAACTATCTTCAGGCATGGAGTGTGCTTTATGCTCTTGATATATCGAGTACCGAGCAGGATTTTCGCAAGAACTATTTCCGAGTGGAAAGTTCTATCGCTAAGTGTTTGAAGATGGTCGATTATCCAACAATTGAAAATAATAATGTGTCGACACGCCCCGATTTGATAGCCGGAGTGAGCTTGATAAACGTCTCGGAGATGTATCTTATTGCGGCTGACGCCTTGTTGGCAACCGGTAATCATGATCGGGCTTTAAGATATTTCAATGACGAAATTATCTCGCGTGGTCTGACTCCGCTTACCTCAAGCACAATGCTCACTGCTGAGCGAGTATATAACGAATATCACAAAGAGATGTTCTGCGAGGGCCAGCATTGGTTCAATATGAAGCGTCTCAATCGTGACATTCTGTCAAATGCTGAGAGCCGTACCATACCTGCAAATGATGAAATATATGTGCTCCCCATACCTGATGAGGAGATGGAATATCGTCCCGAGGGTTCAACCAATATTTAAAGTGTGAAGTTATGAAACTGTTTACAATTAAGAATATAGCATTGTGTGCTCCGTTGGCTCTCGTTTTCATCGGGTGTACGGAAGAAGATTACAAGCTCTACGATACAACTCAGAAAGACTCGGTATTCTTCGAATATCGCAATAGCAATAACGAGCTTGTCGATGAGGTGTCATATAATTTTGGCTATGACATAGCTACAGTCTACACTATTGACATTCCGGTCACTCTTATGGGAGTACCTAAGGAGTATGATCGAACTATAGATATTGTGGTTGTCGAGGACGGCACCACAATGGCTGAGGGTGTAAATTACACAATCACAGACAATGTGATACCGGCAAACGCTGTAAACGGCACTGTACATGTCAATCTGCTTCGTGAGAATGACCCGGATATACGTCAGGAAGCCAAGACTCTTGTGCTCACAATAGGTGAGAATGATGATTTGAAATCAGTCGGCGAGAACTCTATAACTGTGACATATTCGGACTTGCGAGTTGAAATACGCCCAAGTTGGTGGACCACATATTCATGTCTTCCTGTCTATACATTTGAGAATGCACAGTTGTTTTTTCATTATTTTTATGAGAGAGCACCAAAGGCCGATATAAGTGTATTTAACGAGATGGTTGCAAAATATGATAATTATTTCGTAAAGGCGAGCAATATAATGGGGCCGATGGCAATGTATGAGCCATTTCTCAGAAATTATGTGCTTATACCAATGTATAACGAGCATCCAGAACTGTCGTGGCAGGCTTCACCACTTTTCTAATACACCAAGTGTGAAAAATTAAAAGAAGACAAATATGAAATATCATAATATATTGAAAATGGCATGTGCGGCCATACTCTCGGTCAGTGTCGTGTCATGTATCGACGATGAAAGTGCTTATGGTGGTGATGTATTGCCGGGACTGACAGTAACTGTGCCCGGTGATGCCGAAATGCCTGTGTATAATTTCAGTTATGGAGAAGAGTGCGAACTCACGCCTGATATAAAATATGATGGGCCTGGCACTCTTACTTATGAATGGAGTGTCGGTACGTATAATAATGGAGTGAAAGGGGCGTTGGAATTTGTCACTAATGACAAGACTTTCAGATATTCTTTCCCCTCTGGCGGAAGATATTATGCCCATCTTGTTGTGACTGATGGTTCTGTCGGGATTGTGCAGGATTATGAACTGAGTATCAATCGTACTTTTGAGCAGGGATTCATGGTACTGTCCAATAAAAACGGTGTAGGAAACCTTGTGTTTATAAAGGATCCGACCCGTGAGGAGATTGAGGACGGAATTCCGGTGACAGTAATGGAAAATTGTCTGCAACGTGTCAATGACAATGTTGCGTCAGATCCTCTTGTCGGTGCTCAGATGATTTCATGGTATGATTGGAATGGGTCTACTTCTGTGGGAGTCAATCGATTGGTGTTGTGCACTGAAAAGCAGGGATTGTACCTAAATCCGAATACGTTTGTTATAGTTTCGGCAATTGACTTTGACGATGTTACTCCCGGATTCAAGGCTGAGAGGCTCATCCTTGACGCAACAAGTCCGGTAGCATGGAACTCGTCAGATAAGAGACATGTGAAGATGAATAGTAAGTATATGTTTGGCCTTGAGGATAGCGAGTGGAAGACTTTTGACTTTGACTTCATTTCAAGCAATACATATATGTCGGGCCTTAACCAGACTACTGACAATTATTTTGTCAAGCGAGATCCTTTGGCACTTTATTCCAAAGCTCTTGATATGGCTACATGGGAATATAGCTGGGTAAACTCTTCGCAACTCCGCGACAAGAATGATAAGCCTGTGATGGACAACTGCGAGCTTATTGTCGCGTTTCGCGGTGAAGGCATACCAACACAGTATGGCACTAATACCTATCCTTGTTATATAATAAGTCGAAGCAAGTCGGATGGCCGACTCTTTGCTACAGGTATCTCTGGTTTTGGAGGTTATTCTACCGGCCAGGTCCTCGAGAGTCACGGAGAGATTGCTTGTAATGCTTCTACGGCAATTCCTGCTGCCGATTCATTTGTAGTGCCCTCCGACATGTATCACCGCACATATTACTATAACGGCAACTGTGTGTATGTGATGCTCAAGAGTGGTGATACCTTTACACTACCATCGGAGAGCGAAAGCTGTCTACGTTATTCCTCTGACGAAGAGGTGACCTACATGGGAATCAACCAGACTCGTCAAGGCTCTCAGACTTTAGCCGAGGATCTTCTGGTAGCTACATACAATAAGACTACCTCACGTGGCAGTGTTTATATTTACAATATGGCCGATGTCCGCACAGACAATCCAAATCCGACACCCAAGGCATCATATCTTAATTGTGCCGACCGCATATCATTTATCATGTATAAGTCGCGTATCGCAAACTAATAGACTGTAGTTAACACAAGGGCTCCAGACATTCCTCCGACAAATTATGCAAATTCGCCCTGTCGGAGAGATGTTCTTGGAGCCCTTGTGCGATATTATTGGAAAAAATGCATTATTTTTGTGGCGTATATCACTTTTTAATACCATTTATGAAAATTCATTCAACAATGTTCGCGCTGATGGTAATGTCGAGTGCGTGTATGTATGCCGACAACCTGTCAGTCAAGATTGATCTTTCGGATAATCCCTCATGTGAGGAGATGAATGTCAATATGCGCCCGGTAGAAGATTACAGCTCGGCGGCATCTGTGACGCTTCCGCAAGCCAATGCTTCATTACGTGTCGGCGAGGTCGTGAAGAGTCCTTCGGGTCTGTATTACCTCTATTGTTATACGCCGAAATATCAGACTTCGATACCTGTGAGTCTTGATGCCGAGAGCGTCAAGTCGCCTATTAAGGTTTCTGTAAAGGATTATGTGGTCACGACTTCTCTTTCAGGGCCGGCCAACAATGCTCTTGTCGATGCCAACACTCGCTTTACCAACCGTGCGCGCACAGTTGGCAACAGTGCGGCCGACATGACTTCCGACGAGCTACGAACCGCCCTCGCAGGATTTATCTCTGACGGGGAGACTGTGATAGCCGGCGAGCCGTCGCTGTCTGCCTCGACGCAGGAGTTTATACGTCTCTGGGCCTATACACTTGCTTCCGACTCCTATAGTATGGCTCTTCATGTGAGAGGTCGTGTCGGGAAGGAAGTCTCTTTTAATGTTTCCGATATTCTTCCCGCGCCGGCAAGTGTGCTTGACACCCCTATGGCCGCCGGATTTCCGTCGGTCACCGGAGCTGTAGTCTCGACTCTTCCAGGTAAAAATGTTGAGGAGAAACTCTCAGCTCTCCATGAGCTTTACAATACGCAGACCATAAAAGACAATGTCACATCGATGCTTGTCAGAACTTTTATGTCGGGATTTGACTATAAAAACGATTTTGAGTCGGGAGTGGCACGTCTGCAGGCTCTTACAGACAAATACTCATTGCCGGCAAGCTATCTCGATAATTTCCGTGCCCGTCGGGCCACGGTGCCGGGATTGCCGTTTCCCGAGGGCGTAAAGCTCCTTGATCGCGCCGGCAAAGTGGTAGACTTCTCAACATTCCGTGGCAAATATGTCTATGTCGACCTCTGGGCTTCGTGGTGTGGGCCCTGCTGTAAGGAGGTGCCTTATCTTCAGCAGCTCGAGAAAGATATGGAAGGCTCGAATGTTGTCTTTGTCTCTATCTCATGTGACTCGTCGACCGCTCCGTGGCTTAAAAAGATGGAGCAGCTCGGCATGCACGGCAATCAGCTCATCGATACCACTAACGAGCTTGGCAACAAACTTAATGTCCGCGGCATCCCCCACTTCCTGATTTATGACCCTGAGGGCAATCTGCACACATATAACGCTCCACGTCCGTCATCGTCACAGATACTCCCCCTCCTCCGCTCGCTTAAGTGACGTTTATGCCCACTAAAAAACGCCAGTCAGTGACAGGAGTGTCTCTGACTGGCGTTGATGTTATTCCACATTAATGTGCCGGGGATGAGTATTGCAGTCCGGATTATCTAATGTAAATCTTGCTGACTTTATTGCCCTGGCGGCGGATAAATATTCCGTTGGCGGGATTGTCCACGCGCATGCCGTTGAGGTTATAGTATTCGACAGGCATGTCATTGGAGTCAGTGCTTATGTCTTCGATACCGCTTTGGTCGACTGTAATCAGTGACACTTTTGTGACTGTGACGGCAAAGCCTGAGATGACCAGGCCGTGAGCCTTGAGTTTCTCGAGGTCTGTCACATTTATTTCATATACGGCATCCTTGGCTCCGCGCTTGAAATTGCCGGCCGAGTCCATGTTGGTGCCTTTACCGTTTACTGTGAGGTCTACCATGTCACCGCTCTGCACTTTGACGATTCCTTTGCCTTTACCGGCATTGATGGTGAGATTGATTTTGAAGCGGTCTCCCTCACGGGCGTTTTCAAATTTGTCGGCCGCTACTTTTACCGACTGAACCCATTGTCCGCAGTTGACATTGCCGCTCCAGATTTCAGATTCAATGCCTGGTGTGGGTGTGTCGGGATTGTCGGGCAGCGGGTCGCCTGACGAGAGCTGAATACCTGTAACGATGATGTTTGCACCTTTGACACGCAGACCGTTGGCCTTGAGTGACGCAGCGTCGTTATTAGTTATCACATAGGTGAGTTCGGTGACGTCGGGCTGTATGCATCCATAGCTGTCAAGATTTGCTGAAGTCCTGTCGGTCTCGAGCTTGACATAAGTCTGGTCGTCAAGTTCGATATTTCCATAATCATTACCGGCGTTCACATTCAGAAGTATTTTCAGTATGTCGCCGCCCTTGACATTTGAAAATTTGGGAGCGTCTACCGTTACATCGTTCTTCCAGTTGCCTGTGTCGACGCTACCTGTCCATATTGTGTTTTCAGTGGGAGTCTCTACGCCCTGTCCGCCGATAAGCTCCACTTTTGTAACAGTGATATTTTCGCCTTTTATTCTGAGGCCGTTCGATTTGAGCAGTGCCGCGTCGTCCGCTCCGATTTCATAGGTCACTTTAGTCACGTCGGGCTGTATGCATCCATAGCTGTCGAGGTCGGCCGAAGATCCGTCGGTGTCAAGTTTGGCATACTTCTGGTCGTCAAGCTCAATGTTGCCGTAGTCTTTGCCAGAATCTACGTTGAGATATATTGCGATTTTGTCGCCGGCTTTGATAGCCGAAAATTTAGGAGCGTCAACAGTTATATCGTTTTTCCAACTGCCGGTCGAAGTGCTACCTGTCCATATCGTATTTTCAGCGGGAGTCTCTACGCCCTGTCCGCCGATAAGCTCTACCTTAGTAACGGTGATGTTAGCACCTTTAATTCTGAGACCGTTTGATTTGAGCAGAGCCACGTCGGCTGCCCCGATTTCATAGGTCACTTTAGTCACGTCGGCCTGTATGCATCCATAACTGTCGAGGTCGGCCGAAGATCCGTCGGTGTCAAGTTTGGCATACTTCTGGTCATCAAGCTCAATGTTGCCGTAGTCTTTGCCAGAATCTACGTTGAGATATATTGCGATTTTGTCGCCGGCTTTGATAGCTGAAAATTTAGGAGCATCTACCGTAATATCGTTTTTCCAGCTACCGGTCGAAGTGCTACCGCTCCACAGCACACCATCCCCCGGAATGTTGGGGGTGTCGGGCTTCTCGGGTGTTTCGGGAGAGGTCCCTCCGTCGGTGAGTGTGACTTTGGTTATTGTAACGTTGCGGCCTTTGAGCTGTAGTCCGTAGCTCTGTAGGCTCGCGATGTCATTGTCGTCATTAATCACTGTCGAGGTTACCGTGGTGGTGAGTGCAAACTGTCCGTCTTTCTTGACATTGGTACGTCCGTCCTGACATTTGAGTTTGGTATTGTTGGAGTAGATGTCGACCGATGCGTATTGCTGAAGGGTGCCGGTGGTGAAATGTATGGTCAGAGTCTGGCCTTTTGTCAGACCGAGAAATTTTTCGGCACCGAGTTTGAAATATACTTTTTTCATGTCGGGCACGGCTGTGCTTCCTTCAAAAAGCACAGGATCAATATCGAGCTCGTCGACCAGTACAGCCTTTGTTATATTGGCCGAGCCGGGCTTGGCCGACAGGAGCGCAATCTTTGTGATTTCGTCTTTTTTGTTGTTGTCAAGTCGGAGCACAATCCGGGTGGATGTGGCATCGGCCTCGCAATTGCTCGAAGCATTTGATTCATCGGAGTAATAGGCTTCGAGTTTGAATTTGGCTGGGGTGGGCTGCTCGAAGTCCATAACGATGTAGTTGTATTCGGAGTAGTCCTTGTTGTCAAGGTTGAATACTATGCCGCCCCAGCCTTCGGTCCAGGAGGCGGTGTTGCCGCTCATTGCCGCTCCGCTCCAGCAGAGCTCGGATGTGTAGAGAGGCATGATGTCAAGTTCGGCGGCCGATGAGCCCAAGGCCATCAGGCCGGTCGCCAGGCATACTAAAATTTTTCTCATAGTTCTATAATTTTTAAGTAGTTAGTGGTTGAGGATTTTCCTTACTGTAGAGCCTTGCCGCAGTATGTATATGCCGGGGTTGGTCATATCGCTGACACGGCGACCCGTTATGTCAAATATCTGATAAGGTTGTGTGTAATCTATCTCCCGAGTGTTGTTGGGGCTTATGTCCCGGATGCCGGACGAGCCATATATCGAGCACTCTACGGATGTTTCGCGGATGCCGTTTCGGCCGAGCACGGTATTGGTCCCGTTAGGTTTGTATATCGAGTCGTCATAGCTTCCAAACATATCGCAGTCCTCCACACCGCCGCTGTTGCCGGTCCATGACCATACGAGATAGCCCACTTGAGTCTGTGCGGTGTAGTCGAGTATGCTTTGCCATTCGACATAGCGGCCTCCGTGTCTGTAGGCAAACTCCCCGATTATTACCGGGTAACCTGTGGCCAGCGCGTTGTCGATGTTTTTCTTGACAGTCGAAGTGTTTTTTCCTGCAACGTCATACATATGTATCGCGAAGACAACATTCTGTAACGGGTCGGCTGAGGCTACTTCCGACGCTCGTTCAAATATGCTTTGAGGCCATTGGCCCCAGCCTGCTGCATCAATTATCAGAGTGTTGCGTATGCCTCCGTCACGGATGATTTTTATGGCCTGTTTGTAACCGTCGGCCCAAGCTGCCGAGTTGCCTGACGCGCCAAACCATTCGTTGGCTATGTTGACGATTGTTGTTGCCGTGTGGGCGTTAAGCATGTCTTTCATATCCACCCAGAAGCGTGCGGCTTCCTCGAGGTCGGAATATTCGTTGCTTCCTGTCGCGTCATGAGTGTTGAATACTGCTATCAGATGGTTTTCCTCACAGAGAGTGATGAGTTTTTTCAGTTCTCTTACCGAAGGGCGTGAAAAACGTCGTCCGGTGCCGAGTTGGATACGGAGCGTGTTGCATCCGATACGTTTGGCCGCCGGGATTACGGAGTTTTCTTTGCCTTTTTGCCAGCACCATGAATAGTTGGCCCCGCGCATTACAAAATTATTGCCGTTGGCATCAAGCAGTCGGGTCCCTGATACTTTAAAAGAGCCTTCATATTGTGCCGAGGCCAGCAATGGTAAGAGAAGTATTAGAATCTGTAGGATTGCTTTCATGTGATTGATTGTTATTTCGGTTATATATAGCAATAGGATATGATGAGAGAAAACGTCTCAAGTTGTGACATCGCAAAGTTATGACTAAATAATCGGGATGTATGTTCTGATTTTAACCATTGTTGTTACAACTGTTTTTGATGCAAAAAATAGATAAAATCAGAACATTGAGAGATGCTCCTTTATGAAGTGTGTGGTATAATATGTTGAAACATAGTAGGTTAATAGGGGGGGGTAAAGGTTAAGGTTTAATGTGTGTTCCGTGTAGTGGCCTGAAAATGTAATAATGTCGTTATATCAAGGACTTGCGGAAGGATGAAATGTGTTAAATGGTTATACATGAACTATGGCGAATTATTTTTTTGTATATATTTGCACAAAAAATGAAAATTCAGGACCTTGTAATATGAGAAAAATTAATTCGGAAATCATTACTGAAATAGCTCCTGTGCAAGAAAAGTATGGTTACTATATTGTAGAGCGTAAGAAACATTCTTTTGATTATCCGGTACATCGTCACGACGCATATGAAATCAATTTTTTGTATGGATGTAAGGGTGCGCGGCGCATAGTAGGCGACTCGATTGTCGAGCTTGATGATTTTGATCTGGTGTTTGTAGGCCATGGCATCGAGCACGGGTGGGAACAGCACAATTGTCAGTCGGGCGATATGCGAGAGATTACCATCCAGTTTTCGCCTCATTTTTTCGTAGAGGATTATCTTATTGACAATAAGCTCAATTCAATGGTGCGTCTGCTCAAACTCAGTGCCAATGGCATAGCTTTCGGCACCGAGACCGTGTTGAGGGCTTTTCATGCGTTGGATGAATTGCCGAAGATAAAGGATAGTTTTGAGAGAATGTATGCGATTCACCGTCTTGTCAGGATGCTGTCGGAGAGCAAGGATTATGCGATATTGTCGAGTTCGACATTTTCAAGCATGTATGCTACAAGCGATTCACGCCGCATAACCAAGGTGCAGAATTATATACGTGAGCATGTGATGGAAAAAATCAGGCTTGTGGATCTGGCAGCCCTGGCCGGGATGACAGAATCGTCGTTTTCGCGCTTTTTCAAGTTGCACACAGGCTACTCGGTAAGCGATTACATCACTAATATGCGGCTTGGCGTCGCTACGCGTAAGCTGGTGGATACGAAGATGTCGGTCTCGGAGATATGTTATGAGTGCGGTTTTAACAACGTCAGTCATTTTTGTCGGTGTTTCAGACAAAAGAAATGTTGCTCACCTACCGAATTTAGAAATATGTATCAAAACAAGATTAAGCCGTAATGAAAATATATCGGATGTGTCTGATGAGAATATAAACAATACAGTTCCTGTCTATGCTTTTAATATAGCATAAATAGGAACTGTATTGTTTGGAGATGGTGACGTTACCTTCTTAATTTTTTATCACATCCTCTTATTTTATCAGAATTGTTGAGGTGTAAGGGGCGAGATGGCCGATGACGTGGCCTGAGGCAACGGTGAAATTGCTGTTGTGCACAGAGTCGGTGTAGTCTCCGTCGGGTAGTGATGTCGTGATGTCGATGTCTTGGGGCATAGCGGTGAGATTGATGAGTACAAGGCCTGCGTTTCCACGACCTATGGCTATGACAGCTCCGTTATTGGCCTGAGTGATTGTTTCGGGTTGCCCGTGCATGGCGCGGCGAAATTTGTTGACAGCCACGACTTCAGGATGCTTGAACTCGTCGTTGCCGCGTGCGCCTACGCGATTGTTGCCCCAGTAGTTATCACGTGTGCTTCCGGCCGGGCGGCTGAAGAAGAGAGGGGTGCCGTTCTGACGGGCGGCGAGAAATACCCAACCCATGCGTATCTGGTCGTCGGTAAGTCCGGCCGATTCGTGTTCGTTGGCATATGTGTCGTGCGATTCCACCCATGTCACGAGATGCTTGCCGTCGACCGGGTGATGCCAAGTGAGGAGCGAGTCGGCATTGAAGTCGCCTTTGTCAAGCACGGTGCGGAGGGCATGGCCATAGGCCGAGGCAGTGAGGTCCATGTATTCTCCATATTCGGCTTCTTTCACATTACGGTCCTGGAGCACTTCGCCATAGATGAAGAGCGAGTCGCGGGGCACGCCGAGGCTTATGCCTTTGACGGCTTCGCGGCCGGTGGCAATGTCCCAGAAGTTGTTTCGCTCGGCAAGACTGTCAAGAGGGTCGGAGGGAAGGCCAATGTGCTTGGCTGTGTCGTAACGAAATCCGCGTACTCCGAGGCTGAGCAGATCGTTGACATAGGCCATATAGTAGGCCTGGAAGTTGGGATTTTCGGTATTTACGTCAGGTAGGCCGCCCATCTTGCCGGTGGTGCACTGATAACGGTCGTTGTAGTCGGTGATGTCGTTGAATCCGTTGGCGTGAAACAGTTTTTCGTGACCGCCTACGGCATTGTCAAGGTCGGGGAGCACGGCCGTGTGGTCGACGGCTGTGTGGTTTGGGAGAACGTCGACGATGACTTTTACATTATATTTGGCTGCACTGTCCATCATGGCTTTGAATTGGTCGCGCGAGCCGAGCAGATAGTTTCCGATTTTCCAGTCAGTGGGTTGATAGTAGTAATACCACTTGCCGCGCACCGAGTCGCCGGGCTGGGAGTAGAGGGCGAGGCCTCCGTCTTCACCGACAAAGCAGGTGTTGGCGGGCGATGTCTGTACGTAGGCATATCCGGCTTCGGCGATGTCGCGCATGTTGGCGGCGATGGTGTCAAATGACCATGACCAGGCGTGGAGGATTACGTCGTCGTTGGTGTCGGCCGACGGTGTCTTGGCGGTGTTGCCTCCACATGACACGAGCATGGTGCCTGCAGCAAAGGCAAGAAGAAGTGATTTGTTCATGAAATTGTTTGATTTATGTAAGTATGATTATGATATGCTGGCGGATGATACCGCTAAAGGAAGAGTGTAAGCGTGATGAGGTAGAAAAGTGAGGCGGGGACTACGAGCAACAGTGAGTCGATGCGGTCGAGTATACCGCCGTGGCCGGGGAGAAGATTGCCTGAGTCCTTGACGCCGAGTGTACGCTTTAGGAGCGATTCGACAAGGTCGCCCCAGGTGGCGAATATGGCTACTGTGACTCCCATGAAGCACAGCCCCGATGTCGAGATGCTTTCAAAATATGTCGGGAAGAAGTATTTCATGACGAAAGCCGATGCGACAACAAATATAATACCTCCGAAAAATCCCTCCCATGTCTTGGCCGGAGATATACGCGGAAATAGTTTGTGGCGTCCGATGAGCGAGCCTGTGACAAATGCGCCCGTGTCGCTCAGCCATATCATTATGAACATCGCCAGCAGGAGAGCTTTGCCGTCAGAAAGCGTGTAGTACATTGACACGATGCCGAGCGGCAGGGCTATGTAGAGCTGGCCCATATAGGAGTATGCGAGATTGGCAAGCGGAGAGTTTTCGTGATTGTAGAGCTGCATTACGAGCCTGATGGTGAGATACAGGAGGTAGAGCAGGAAGAATGTGCCGCCGAGTACAGCCGTGGTATGGGGCGACAGAAGTCCGAGATTGACGCTGCCAAGCCCTACCACAAGGATGAGTGCGCCGGTCATGTCGGTGATGAGTGTAGTGATGTTCTCACCGCCCGAACCTGTGTTGCAGAGTACCGAAAACTCATTCACTGCAAGAACTGCAAAGAGCGAGAATAATGCTACAAACCACCATCCGCCCGACAGGACGGCTGCGACGATAAGGGCTACATATATTATACCTGTTATGGAACGTTTTATGAGATTTTTCATTTGTGTCTTTTATGCCAATAAACAATATTTCGCAAAAATAATGAAAAATTTTTATAGAATGCTAAAACGGACCGCTTAAATTTAGGCGGTCCGTTTAAAATGAGTGTTTTTGGATGCGTTTTTTACACGAGATGTCCGATGAGGTTCTCGCGATCGCCGGGCAGGAGATCGATGACGGGGATTTCCACCATCGTGTAGGCTCCTGGAGCGAGACGCATTGATGCGCGGGCCACTCCTACGAGCAACTGGGCTGTGAGGGCGGGGTTGTTGATGCTCATGCTGAATTCAAAACGCTGGTTTTGGGTCTGTCCCGAAACGCCTTTGCGCACCATGTGTACCCCGTGACCCATATCCTTGACGGCGTCGACGCTCTCGACAGCCATCACATGAGTTTCGTCAGAGGCGAAGTAGGGGTCTTCCTTTACGGCTTTGGCCACTTCTTCGAGCGACGCACCGGGGAGAAGCTCTACATACACCATGCGGCGGTGCATGCCGTCGCCCTTGGGCATGGTCATGGAGAGGGCGTTTTTCACGCCGGGTTTTGACTTGACACACACAGTGTGGCCCATGCTCATGCCGGGGCCGAAGTTGGTGTGGGTAAGGCCTTTTGGAGCGGCTGCCTCCATGAGAGTACGCACGATAGAGTCGCTGCCCGGATCCCATCCAGCCGAGATGACGGCTACTTTGCCGGCCTTGACTGCGGCCTCGTTGAGCGAGCGGCGCAGTGATACTATCTGTGTGTGGATGTCAAAGCTGTCGACTGTGTTTATACCCATGTCAAGATATTCGAGGGCATATTTCTCTACTTCGCGGGTAGGGGTGCAGAGGATGGCTACATCGACCTGTCCCAGTTCGCGGATGTCGGTTACTACGGGATAGGGAGTGAGTTCGAGGGGTTTCTCACCAACGTTGCGGCGCACTACGCCGGCAATCTCCATGTCGGGGGCTTCTTCAAGGGCCTGGATTGTAAACCGGCCGATGTTGCCGTAGCCTACTACGGCTGCGCGGATTTTCTTATTCATACCTATTGAACTTATAAAATGAGCAAGCAAAATGTCATTATAAAGCCATGAGGCTATAAGGTCATGGAATGATTGCGCATCCTCTTAACCTTATAGCCTCATAATATGATAGACTTCAATTTTCTTGAGCTTGCGGAAAAATTGAAATTATTTCTTTACGATTGCTTCGGTGTCACGTGCTATCATCAGTTCCTCGTCGGTGGGGATAACCACAACCTTGACCTTGGATGCTGGGGTGGAGATTACTTTCTCCTCGCCGCGTACTTCGTTGGCCACGGGGTCGATTTCCACGCCCATGAATGCGAGGGGCGCGCAGACGTCACGTCGGAGCGAGCACTGGTTTTCGCCGACACCGCCGGTGAAGACGATGATGTCCACGCCGCCCATCTCGGCAGCATAGGCTCCGATGTATTTGAGTATGCGCTGCTGATACATGTCGAGACCGAGTGTGGCGCGCTCGTCACCGTTGTTGACGGCTGCCTCAATCTCGCGCATGTCGCTCGAGATACCGCTGATGCCGAGCATACCGCTCTCCTTGTTGATGATTTTCTGGAGGTCGGCGGCCGAGAGGTTGTGCTTGAGCATGATGTAAACGAGGGCTCCCGGGTCGACGTCACCTACGCGTGTGCCCATCATGAGGCCTTCGGTGGGGGTGAGACCCATCGAGGTGTCGATGCTCTTGCCGTCAACCACGGCTGTGATTGATCCGCCGTTGCCGATGTGGCAGGTGATGATTTTCTGACCCTTGGGGTCTACACCGAGAAATTCACACACGCGCTGCGATACGTAGCGGTGGCTTGTGCCGTGGAAACCGTAACGACGCACTCCGTCTTCCTTATAATATTTGTAGGGGAGGGCATACATGAACGATTTGGCGGGCATTGTCTGGTGGAATGCTGTGTCAAAGACTGCCACCTGAGGTGTGCCAGGCATAAGGGCTGTGATTGCGTCGATACCGGTCATGTTGGCGGGATTGTGGAGCGGGGCGATGTCATAGCACTGCTTGATCATGTCCTTGACCTCGTCGGTGATGAGCATGCTCTCGCTGAACTTCTCGGCACCGTGCACCACGCGGTGGCCTACGGCGTCGATTTCGTCATAGCTGCTGATGCAGCCTTCTACGGGGTCGGTGAGGAGGTTGAGGATAGCCTTTACTGAGCCGTTGTGGTCGGTCTGGCCAAGCTCGATGACTGCCTTGGAGCCGTCGGCTTTTTTGTATTTGAGAAATCCGTCGGAAAGACCGATTTTCTCAACACCACCCTCGGCGAGCACAGCGTCGGTGGCTGTGTCGATGAGTTTATATTTTACTGAACTGCTGCCGCAGTTAAGCACAAGAATTTTCATGATATATGTGTGTTAAAACTTTTATATACTCTGAGTTTTTGATAAATGATTCATCAATTGTCGCCCTTGAGGCCGATGGCCTGGTTGCAGGTAATGATGATAGTCTTGTAGATGTCGTCGGGCGAGCATCCGCGGGAGAGGTCGTTGACTGGAGCGGCGAGACCCTGAAGCACGGGACCTACGGCCTCAACGCCGCCGAGACGCTGCACGAGTTTGTAAGCGATGTTGCCCACCTCAAGGTTTGGGAATACGAGCACGTTGGCACGACCGGCGATGTCGCTGTGGGGAGCCTTGCTGCTGCCTACGCTGGGCACGAGGGCGGCGTCGGCCTGGAGCTCTCCGTCGAGCGGGAGTGTGGGAGCCATTTCCTTGGCTATCTTGGTGGCTTCGATTACCTTGTCGACCTTCTCGTGCTTCGCGCTACCCTTGGTCGAGAAGCTGAGTATAGCCACGCGGGGTTCCATACCGGCGATGTCGCGTGCGGTCTGGGCTGCCGATACAGCTATCTGGGCGAGTTCGGCTGCGGTGGGGTCGGGGATTACGGCGCAGTCGGCAAAGATGAGCAGGCCGTTGGTGCCATAGGCTGAACCTTCGGGGAGCACCATGACAAATGCTCCGGACACGACGTTGATGCCGGGCTTGGTCTTGATTACCTGGAAGGCGGCGCGGAGCACATTGCCTGTGGTGTTGAGCGCGCCGGCCACCTGGCCGTCGGCGTCACCGTTCTTGATCATGAGGCAGCCGAGATAGAGGGGATTGGAGGCTGTCTTGCGGGCATCTTCCATGGTGATGCCTTTGCTCTTGCGGAGCTCGAAGAAGAGGGGAGCATATTTGTCAAGCACTTTCTCATCGTTGGGGTCAATGAGGGTGGCCTTTTCGATGTTTGTGAGTTTGAGCTCATTGGCCTTTGCATTGATCTCTGCGGGGTCGCCGATGAGTATTACGTCGGCAATGCCCTCAGCAATGATGCGTGCGGCGGCTGTGAGTGTGCGCGGTTCGGTTCCTTCAGGGAGTACGATGCGTTGGCGCGAAGATTTGGCTTTCGCGGTAAGTTTTTCAAAAAGTCCCATACTGATTTGGCGGTATTATAATTTGGTTGTTGTTTGTTGTGTCGATAGATTAGAATCAATTACGGGGCAAAGTTACAAAAGTTTTCCCCCAATGACAAAAAAACTTTTGCCATCGGGGGATTTTTACTTGTTTTTGAATACCATTTCAGAGCCTTATGTCAATATCAAGATTGCCACGCATGTTGATGTCAAAGCGCAGGGTGTGTGTGGCCGTGTCATATCTCCATCCTTTGACGTTTTTGCCGCCGGCTGTCACTGATGTAGGTCGTGACATTATGCGGTGCACCACAAAAGTGAGCCGTTTGTTGTCGGCCGAACCGTCGATGTGTCCTGTTGTCGCCACCTTAATATTGATATAGGTGTCCGAGGCCTGCCCCGAGAATGTCACGAGGCGATAGTTGCCGCTCTCGAGCGATGAGGGCGAGGTGAGATCGTCTTCATATAGATTATAGGTCGACAGGCCTGATGTCGGGTAATAGTTTATGGTGTATCGGTCGGTGCGATAGTCGCCAGTGTTGTCCATCTTGTAGTCGGCCATGGGGATGAAAGAGCCGGCCCGCACGAAGAGCGGCAACACGTTGAGCGGAGCGGGATAGATGATTGTATCGCCACCGTAGTGGATGTTGTCGGGAGCGGTGATGTCTAGCCATTCGCCGTCGGGGAAGATTACCCTGCGCTCAGTGGCACCTTGTGTCAACACCGGGGCCACAAGAATGTCGCGCCCCCACAGATATTCGTCGTTTATGTCGTCATAACGGGGGGTGCCGGGGGTATAAAAGTTGAGCGGGCGCACAAGCGGCAGACCCTGCGAAGCATTCTCGTAGGCGAGTGTGTAATTGTAAGGAAGCCAGCGGTAACGCTCCTTTATCAGAGGGAGTATGATGTCCTGTTGGTCGGGATAGCAGTATGGCTCGGCTGTGCTTTGAGAGTGGGTGCGCAGCACAGGTGAGAATGTGCCGAGCTGCAGCCAGCGAACATATAGCTCGGGGTCGTAGGGCGCGGCCGGGTCGATGGCAAATCCGCCCACGTCGTGGCTCATATATCCGAGACCGCTCAGGCCTGAGTTGAGCATGATGGTGATTTGCGGAGCAAGCCCGCCCCAAGAGCGTGACACGTCGGTAGACCATGGAAACACGCTGTAGGACTGTAGGCCCGTAGTGCCTCCGCGCATCATTGTCATGAGTCGTCGGTCAGGGAAGTCTTTTTTGAACAGGTCATATATTATGCCGCTCCAGTCGTTGCCGTAACGGTTGTGATATTGGCGTGTGGTGAGACCATTGGCATGCATACCGCTTTCGGGATGCACCTCCGGCTCGCCGAGATCGCCCCACCATCCGCCCACGCCGTCAAGAGTGAGCTGCTTGTAGCGGTCGCTCAGCCATGCGCGGGTGTCGGGATTCGCTACGTCAAACATACCTCCCTCTCCGACCCATATAGTCACTTCCTGGGGCGAGCCGGTGGTGTCGGCAAGCAGGAGGCCTTTGTCGCGAAGCGTATTGTAATTATCAGATCCACGGCCGTTGCGCAGTATATAGGGCTGTGAGATGATTACGGTATTGACTCCGCGTCGTTTCAGTTCGGCCATCATCTTTTTGTGATCGGGCCATTGTTCCGGGTCCCATTCGAGGCGTCCCATATCCTGCTCCTTACCATACCAGTAGAGGTCAAGGACGATGCCGTCAAGAGGATAGCCTGCGCGTTTGAGAGTATCTATCACACCTATGGTCTCACGTTGTGTGCGGTAGCCGTATTTCGATGTTATATAGCCGAGCGACCATAGCGGTGGCAAATCCTGCCGGCCGGTTATGGTGGTAAGTTTAGTCGTGAGGTCGGCCAGTGAACCGGTGGAGTTGACAAAATAATATGACACCGGAACAGTCGACTCAGTGGTGTAGACGATTGGGTCGGACATCACCATGGAGGCGGCGGCATAGTCGTCAAACATTATGGCATATCCGTTGGAGCTGAGAAATAGCGGCATGGTGATGTTCATCTGGCGTATGCGCGGGTCTCCGGCCGTGTAGCCGTAGTTCTGTCTGTTATACATCACCAGAGTATCGCCTGCAAGGTTGAAGCTGTAGCCGCGCTCGCCCGCTCCGTAAAACGAACCGCTGCCCAGAGTGGAGAGCGATATTGACTGACGTCCGTCCGACAGCGTGCGCAGTCCGTTGTCGCTTACAGCTCTGTTGCCGCCGGCGTTGATGTCGACCGCTCCCGTGGTCGAGTCGATGCGGACGGTGACGCCTGTCGGAGTGGTGAATATGCGCAGCGGTCCGGCCGACGAACTGATACATTCTATATCGGCAGCTTTGGGGGCGTCGGGAAGTGTTGCCGAAGGTGTTTGTCCGTGAGCGAAGTTTTCCACGCGTATAATGTCGGGAGTGATGGTTGAGACCGTCACACAACGTCCCCGTGACGTGCTGACACTGATGGTCTCGGCTGTTGCCGGTATGGACATGAGTGTGGCCGACAGCAGCACTGACAATTGTGCTGGTATGATAAATCTTGACATTTAGGGAAAGAAAGAATGTAAGATGAAAAATAAAAAATACTTTTACTAATTGGTCACAAAGTTAATAAATATAATCCTGGTTATGAAATTTTTCGCCTCCAAAAATGGCCGTGCCGCGACGGTGAAAAATACGGCAAATGTTAAACTTTGGTTAAAACACTTGACAAAGGGGCTGTATGGTTGTAATTTTGTGGCGATTTTATCATAATATGCCTAAGAAGCGTTTACATCATATCCCCTTGTTCAGCACTCGGGCCACCGCCACCGTGTCGGTCGCATTGGTGCTGGTCATACTCGGCATAGCCGCACTTGTGGGGTTGGCCACACACGGGCTGTCGCGCTCCGTAAGAGATAACATGGGTTTTGTGGTGATATTCAGTGAGAATGTCACCGCCGCCGACATTGCTCAGGTCACCGATAAGCTCAAGGCCGGGGGCGGCGTCAGAGACATCCAGTATTCTTCACCCGATGATATATTGGCGCGTTGGCAGAAGATGGTCGGTGAGGATGAAGACATAATGAAGCTTGCTGATGTCAATCCATTTACATCCGAACTTGAAGTCAAGGTGACTGATACCTACGCGTCGACCGACAGCATCATGACCCTTGCAGCTCCTGTGATGCTCATGCCGCAGGTGAGCGATGTGAAGATTCACAATGAACTTATCGACAGCGTAAACTCCACTCTTCGTAGCATATCGCTGACACTTGTAGCTGTGGCCGTAGCGTTGATGATAGTCTCGTTTGTGTTGATATTCAATACTGTGCGGCTTTCGGTCTATTCACGCCGTTTCCTCATCAACACAATGCAGCTCGTCGGAGCGACGCCCGGATTTGTGAGGCGTCCCTTCATCCTCGAGAGCCTCGTCAACGGAGCTGTGGCCGGGGTGCTGGCATCGGCGATAGTAGGGGCGATGCTCGGTATGGGCATGCATATAGATGTATCGGTGTCATCGTTACTCAACTGGCCTCAGGCCATAGCCGTGATGGCCGCAATGATTGTGACCGGCATGCTTATATGTATGGTGGCTGCATTCTTTGCATGCAACAGGTATCTCTCACTCACGTATGACGAACTATATAAATAAATAATGGAGCCATTGATGACACCGCCAAGCGTGTTGTCAACGGCTCTTCCATACAAAAACATATTGATTATGGCTTATAAATCAGACCGTCGTTCCGACAAAAACGATGTGCTCGAGAAGGAAAACGACAACGAGCTGCCTCTCCTCCGTGCCAATTTCAGACTGATGGCTGCTGCCGGAGTGATGATAGTGCTCGGCTTTCTGCTGATGGCCGGCGGTGCCACCGACTGGGGCGAGTTTAATCCCGATATATTTTCTGCCCGCCGCATAGTGGTAGGGCCGACCATTGCCTTCCTTGGGTTTATTTTCATGGGTGTGGCTATAATGTATTCACCTAAAAAGAAATAAGATATGGATTGGTTAGACGCGCTTATACTCGGTGTGGTGCAGGGCTTGGCTGAATATCTGCCTATAAGCAGCAGCGGACACCTGGAAATCTTTCGTGAGATACTCGGCCTGGAGCTCTCAGGCGAGGATGCTCTGGAGTTTGACGTTGCTCTTCATGTGGCCACTGTATTGAGCACTGTCGTAGTGCTTTGGCGAGAGTTTTTGCCCTTGTGCAAATCGTTCTTCACATTTGCCCGCGACGATAATTTTTATTATGTGTGTAAGATATTGCTCTCATGCATCCCTGTGGCCATAGTCGGTCTCTGCTTTAAGGATTTTGTTGAGAGCTTTTTCGGCGGAGGCCTCACTGTGGTAGGTATCTGTCTGCTTGTGACAGCATGTCTGCTTGGTTTTGCCTACTATTTCCGCAACCCGGCCCGCGAGGCCCGCAATCATGAGCGCGGACACGACATCACATGGATGGATGCGTTTATCATCGGTTGCTCTCAGGCCATCGCCGTGCTCCCCGGTCTTAGCCGCTCGGGCACAACGATTGCCACAGGTCTGCTTCTCGGCGACAAGCGCGACAAGATAGCTCAGTTCTCATTTTTCATGGTAATCATTCCTATACTTGGCGAAGCCATGCTGAGTGTCAAGGACTTGATTGGTGGAGAAGGCATGGGTCAGAGCGTGGGCGTGCTCCCGCTGGCCATCGGTTTTATAGCCGCATTTGTAGTGGGTTGCATCGCCTGCAAATGGATGATTGACATTGTAAAGAAGGGCAAACTCGTGTGGTTCGCTCTCTACTGTCTTGCCGTCGGTATTTTGTGTATAGTCTGGTGATAGAACTCATAGCCTATGGATTTCATTAGCGGAGAGACACTTTATATAGACAAGCCGTTGGAATGGACCTCGTTTGACGTCGTAAAGCGTCTGCGCGGGGTGTTGCTCCATCGCCTTCATCGTAAGAAGATGAAGGTAGGCCATGCCGGCACGCTTGATCCTTTGGCTACAGGTGTGATGGTAGTGGTCACCGGCCGCTCGACCAAACTCATCGAGAGTCTCCAGGCAGGAGTGAAGGAGTATGTGGCCACCATACAGCTTGGAGCCACTACCCCGTCGTTTGACCTCGAGACCGAGATTGACGCCACATATCCCACCTCCCATATTACACGCGAAGCCATCGAAGCCATCCTTCCCCGCTTCCGCGGACGCATCGAGCAGGTGCCCCCGGCATTCTCGGCCTGCAAGGTCGATGGCCATCGTGCTTACAATATGGCCCGCAAGGGGCATGAGGTGGAACTGAAGCCCAAGGTGCTTGTCATTGACAGCATTGATATCGAGAAGTTTGATGAAGAGAAGATGAGCCTGCGTCTGCGCATCGTATGCAGCAAGGGCACATATATACGCGCGCTTGCCCGCGACATAGGCGAAGCCCTCGGCAGCGGCGGACATCTAACGGCCCTGCGCCGCACTCGTGTGGGCGATGTGGGCATTGAGGACTGCCTCACGGTGGAGCAGGCTGTCGAACTCATACGCACGACCGACATCGTGATTCCTGACGAGGAGTCATGTGACGGCAAGTGAGATAAAAATATAGAAACAATCAAGTGAAAACAATACATACTGAGAGAGGATGAAACTTTCACAATTCAAATTCCGTCTGCCTGAGGAACTTATAGCCCAGCAGCCCGGCGGCGAACGTGACGAGGCCCGTCTGATGGTGGTCAACCGCAAGGACGGCTCGATAGAGCATCATGAGTTTAAGGAAATTATCAACTATTTTGACGATGGCGACCTGTTTGTCTACAACGACTCCATGGTGTTTCCCGCACTCCTTTACGGAAACAAGGAGAAGACTGGCGCGCGCATCGAGGTGTTTTTGCTGCGCGAGCTGAGCGCGGAAAACAAACTTTGGGACGTGCTCGTGGAGCCGGCCCGCAAGATACGTATCGGCAACAAGCTCTATTTCGGCGATGACGAGTCGATGGTGGCCGAGGTGATTGACAACACCACCTCGCGCGGCCGCACTCTGCGCTTTCTCTACGACGGCCCCCATGAGGAGTTCAAGGAGGAGCTTTACAAGCTCGGTGCGACCCCTCTGCCCTTCTATATCAACCGTGAGTCGACCACCGAGGATACAGACCGCTATCAGACCATCTATGCCAACCGGGAGGGTGCCGTAGTGGCTTCGGGTGCCGGTCTGCACTTCTCGCGCGAACTCATGAAACGTCTTGAGATCAAAGGTGTCGGCGAGGCTTTCATCACCATCCACAGCGGTCTGGGCAATTATCGCGAGATCGACGTGGAGGACCTCACCAAGCACCGCATGGACTCCGAGGAGATGGAGGCATCGCAGGAGCTTGTCGACAAGGTCAACGCCACCAAGGACGCTGGTCATAAGGTGTGTGCAGTGGGTACACAGGTGCTCCGCGGCATCGCCAGCGCAGTGAGCATGGGCGGACACATGAAGACCTACTCGGGCTGGACCAACAAGTTTATCTTCCCTCCCTACGACTTCACCGTCACCGACGCGCTGGTGTCAAACTTCCACCTCCCTTACTCCACCATGCTCATGATGGTAGCCGCTTTCGGTGGCTATGACCTCGTGATGGAAGCCTACAAGAAGGCTGTCAAGGATGGTTACAAATTTGGTGTCTACGGCGATTCGATGCTGATTATCTGATGGCGTTACCCGGAGGTACCGATCTCTTGAAATGGCCAAATATCTGACCATACCAAAATCAGGCGAAGGGATTTATCGCGAAAAGATGAGCCGCTTCCTGGCCTTTGCACTTCCGGTGTCGTCGGTCGACGAGGCCCGGGAGTGCATAGCATTGTATGCCAACGAGTATCATGACGCACGTCATGTCTGCTGGGCCTACATGGTCGGGGCCGACCGTCTCACATATCTTTCGAGCGACAACGGAGAACCTTCCGGCACTGCCGGCAAACCGATACTCGGACAAATCAACTCTCTTGGCCTGACCAATGTGGTCGTGATAGTGGTCAGATATTTCGGAGGCATCAAGCTCGGCACCTCTGGACTTATCACAGCCTATCGCGAGGCCGCACGTCTGGCTCTTGATGACGCCGGCACGGTCGAAGGCCGCGAAATGACTCAGATGAGCGTGACATTTCCCTATCTTGCTATGAATGACGTGATGAAGATTATCAAGAGCACTTCGGCCTCTGATGCAGTGAAGATTACGGGACAGGAGTTTGACAATACCTGCACTCTCTCACTGTCACTTCCGCTCGACATTGTGCCCGTCATAGCCGCACGGCTTGATGCTGTCTCCGGCACCTCGCTAAACTATTGACGTGTCATTATTGTTTAGAAAGTTGAGCGATAAAAAACGGCAGAACGGACAATGTGTTATGAGCAAAAATGACTACCTTTGTGACTTGACGCCGTTAATATTCATCCACATTAAAAGTTTCAACTAAGAAATATTTTCAGACAACCCCTATAATTCATGACAGACAACACTACTGACCTGCTCCCGATGATAATCGAAGGTATACAGGACCGAAAGGGCAAACATATCACCGTCGTGGATCTCAGCGACATAGAGAGCGCGGCCGCTTCGCGCTTCGTGATATGTGAAGGCACCTCGTCGCAGCATGTGGCCGCAGTGGCCGACAGTGTGCGCGACTATCTTTTTGAGCACGGCCGCATCAAACCATACAACTATGACGGATATACCAACTCTCAATGGATTGTCATAGACTATGACGACACCATGGTACATGTGTTTCTCCCCGAGACACGCCGTCTCTATGATCTCGAAGGGCTTTGGAGTGATGCGCGCATCACTGAGATTCCCGATCTTGACTGACGTGTCATCTTTTTTCATATTCATCGACCTCACCTAACTACAGCATATGATGAGTACCCCCGATAACAGACCCAAGAAGGGCGGCATACGCTTCAGCATGTACTGGGCATATGCCATAATTATAGTTTTCCTTGTAGGAATGCTGTATATTGACGACAATTCCTTGACCAAGGACGTGAGCTACTCCAAGTTTGAGCAGTATGTCGCGTCGGGAGGAGTCGAAAAGATTACAGTCTTTACCAACACCGATAAAGCCGAGGCTGTTGTCTCCGACTCGTTGGCCCGTACCATATTCCATGAGAGCCAATACAAGCCCGATGGCGGTGTGGTGGCCCATATTGTCACCGACATCCCTTCGGCCGACAAGATGAAGGATCAGATTGATGTATGGAAGGCCGAGGGCAAGTTTCACGGTGAGGTCAATTACGAGAAAACATCCGACTACTCCTCAATACTCTGGACTTTTGGGCCTATCATCCTGCTTGTCGCTTTCTGGTTCTTCATGATGAAGCGCATGTCGGGCGGAGCGAGCGGTGGCGGACCCGGTGGTGTGTTCAATGTCGGTAAGTCCAAGGCCAAGGTCTTTGAGAAAGGTGAGGCTACAAATGTTACGTTCAAGGATGTTGCCGGACTCACCGAACCCAAGACCGAGATACGCGAGATTGTCGAGTTTCTTCGCAACCCGCAGCGTTACACCGACCTTGGCGGCAAGATACCCAAGGGCGCACTGCTTGTAGGCCCTCCCGGAACTGGTAAGACCCTTCTTGCCAAGGCTGTTGCCGGCGAGGCCAACGTGCCTTTCTTCTCGATGTCGGGCTCCGATTTTGTCGAGATGTTTGTCGGCGTGGGTGCATCGCGTGTCCGCGACCTCTTCCGCCAAGCCAAGGAGAAGGCTCCCTGCATCGTGTTTATCGACGAGATTGACGCCGTGGGCCGTGCGCGTGGCAAGAACCCCAACATGGGTGCCAACGACGAGCGCGAAAATACGCTCAACCAGCTCCTCACCGAGATGGACGGTTTCGGCACCAACAGTGGTGTGATTATCCTCGCCGCCACCAACCGTGCCGACATTCTTGACAAAGCCCTTCTGCGTGCCGGACGCTTCGACCGTCAGATTACAGTCGACCTCCCCGAACTCAAGGACCGTATAGAGATTTTCAATGTCCATCTGCGCAACATCAAGAAGGACGATAGCGTGGATGTCGAAGTGATGGCCCGTCAGACGGCCGGATTCTCGGGCGCGGATATAGCCAACGTATGTAATGAAGCCGCCCTTATCGCGGCGCGCAACAATAAGAAGACCGTCGATCGCGACAGTTTCATGTCGGCCATTGACCGCATCATCTGCGGTCTGGAACACAGTTCCAAGATTATATCGGCCGACGAGAAAAAGGCTATCGCCATCCACGAGGCCGGACACGCTACAGTGTCATGGTTTCTGGAGTATTCCAACGAGATGGTCAAAGTCTCCATCGTGCCCCGCGGCATGGCTCTCGGTGCGGCATGGTATATGCCCGAGGAGCGTCAGATTACACCGCTGCAGGCTCTGCTCGACCAGATGTGTATGACCCTCGGCGGTCGTGCGGCTGAAGAACTCACCTTTGGACAAGTGTCGACCGGCGCGCTCAACGACCTTGAGAAAGTCACCAAGATGGCCTATGCCATTGTGGTCTATTACGGCATGAGCGAGAAGCTCCCCAACGTATGTTACTACGACTCCACCGGTCAGGCCTACGGTTTCTCCAAACCCTATGGCGGTGAGCGTGCAAAGCAGATTGACGACGAGGTGTCACGCATCATCAACGAGCAGTATGAACGCGCCAAGAGCATCATCCGCGAGCATAAGGACGGACACGCCCGTCTGGCCGAGACCCTTCTCACCAAGGAAGTGATGTATGCTGAAGACCTCAAGGAGATATTCGGCCCGCGTCAGTGGCGTTCGCGCACCGAGGAGATAATGCGTCTCCAGGCCGAGCGCGACGCAGCCCGCGAGGCAGCGCAGCAGACACAGCCCGAATCGTCTGACGACAATGCCGACGACACTCCTGCCACACCATCGTCCGATGCTCCTGAAGACGTCGAGGCGGTGGAAGTAGCTTCTCAGACCACACCTCCTCCGTTTAAAGGAATAGAAAAACAGGATAATGATCAATAGGTAATTTTAAATACACTATATTGTAAAAGGCTCAGAAAACTTCGGTTTTCTGAGCCTTTTACAATATAGTGTATCTTTATCTCAATTCTCAACTTTTTCATACTCTTCTTCGGCTTTCTTGAGAGCGGCTTGTGAAGCCGGATCTTTCTGCCAGTGGAAGGGGACGAAATTGCTGCCAGGCTGTACCCACGACGGTTTGCGGAACGCAAGTATGATAAACGGCAGTATCACAAACAGAGCCACACCTCCGAAGAGCACTGCATACCATACGGTTGTCGAACCCATGGCTACCTGGTCGGGAGGGAAGAAACTCAGCACAAATGCAAGCAGCGAGCCGAGAAAACCGACTCCGCCCACAACCCACATCAGCAAGTTGCCGCGTTTGCCTATACGGAAAGGCCGCTTGACATTCTTCATATTATAGCGAAGATAGATTGCGGCTGCAAACATTAGCAGATACGCTATAAGATACAGCAGCACGGTAAGCTGTGACAATATCTGGTAGAAACTCTGTACCGACGGCATGACTACAAACAGCAGTGAGAGCAATGTAACGGCAAGACCCTGGACGAGCAGTATGTTTTTCTGCACACCGGCCTTGTTGGTCTTCTGGAAAAATTTTGGCAGATAACCGGCTTGCCCGACGGCAAAAACTCCCTTTGAAGGGCCGGCCACCCAGGTGAGCACTCCGGCAAGCACTCCGAATGCAAGTGCGATGGCTATGATAGGTGTGAACCACTCCATGTGGAATGCCTGGAAATAATTGTCAAACCCCACAAGCAGACTCTGCACGAGATTTATATCCTTGGCCGGAATAATGACGCCGAGAGCATACGTGCCGAGCACGAATATCAACACCGTCACAAGCGCGCCACCAAACACGGCTTTTGGATAGTTGACTGCAGGATTGGATATGTCTCTGACGTGCACGCCCGACATTTCCATACCGGCATAAAATAGAAATATCGAGGCTGCCAGCACCACGTTGTCAAAGTTGGTAAGGTCGGGCCAGAAGTCTCCGTGAAAGTTCATCTCGGAGTGGCCTCCGCTTGCAAGATATATGACTCCACACACCACCAGCAGGATTGCCGGTATTATGGTGCCCACCATGCCGCCTATTTTTGATATTTTGCCCACCCAGCCGAGCCCTTTCAGCGATATGAGCGTGGCTATCCAGTAGATGGCGAGCACTACTGCGATTGTATAGAGCTTATTGGCGGCGAGATGCGAGTCTGCCACATGGTCCATGCCGATGAAAGCCAGTGATACGGCTCCGAAGGTCAGCACGGTCGGAAACCATATGGTGCTTTCGACCCATTGAAGCCATATGCCCAGAAATCCGAGTTTGCTCCCGAAGGCCTCGCCTATCCAGCGAAACATTCCGCCCTGCTGGTAAGGAAACATGGCGGCAAGCTCGGCCGCTACGAGTGATACGGGTATAAGAAATACCAGTGCGGCGAAAAGATAATAGAAAGCCGAGCTCATGCCGTATTCTGCCTCGGCTGGAAGTCCTCGCAGCGATACCACCGCCACGATATTCATGATCATAAGGGTGAAGACACCCAGTTTTGCCGCCTGCTTCACCTTGGAAGTCTTGGCGGGAGCCGTTTGAGTTGCCATAATGTAGAGGGTCTTGATAGTTGAATCCGTCTGCTCGGAGCTGTGTCTGTATAAAGAGACCGGCCGGTTGCCACAGTCACGCGACAGGGGCAGCCGGCCGGTCACATCAGCTTCGATACTTATTTACCGGTGTGGTTGAATGTCTTGGCCACGAGAGGAGTGTTTTTCTCCATGGCGATACGTGTCGGGGTCGGATATTCGAGCTTGTTGAGCTCGTCGACGGCAAACCGTATGTCGGCCAATAGCTGGTCGGCCATGTCGCGGCTGAAACCCTGCTTGCACAGCACGCGCATCACCACCATCTTTTCGATATTGGCCGGCATCGCATATGCAGGCACCATCCAGCCCTTCTGGGCCAGTTTGTCCTGAAGGTCATAGAGTGTCCATTTGGCCGACTTCTGAACCTCGGGCTTCATAAGCCATACAAATATCGGGTTGGGCACCTCCGGGGCATAAGGCTGGAACTCGGCCATCGACCCTATCTGCTCGTGGAGATATTTGGCCACCATGAGCGAGTTGTACTGCACGTTCTTGTAGCCCTCAGATCCGAGGCGTATGAACTGATAATACTGTCCGAGTATCTGTGCGGCCGGACGTGAATAGTTAAGTCCCACCTGTGTCACCTCGGCTCCGAGATAGTCTACCGTAAACGACATGTCATCGGGTAGGTATTTCTTGTCTTTCCATACGACCCATCCGAGACCGGGATACACGAGGCCGAATTTGTGGCCCGATGTGCTTATCGAAAGCACCCATTTGAGTCGGAAATCCCACTTCTTTTCCGGATTGAGGAACGGCAGTATGAATCCGCCTGACGCTGCGTCGATGTGTATGCACACCTCGTTGCCCGTCTCTGCGTTATATTTGTCAAGAGCCGCGTCAAGAGCCTCTACGTCATCGTTGAGACCTGTCCATGTGACACCCATGATAGGCACGACACAGATGGTGTTTTCGTCACACATCTTGATTGCGGCGTCAATGTCAAGTGTAGGATGCTCTACCGAGAGTGGCACGCAACGCATCTCGATATCCCAGAACGATGCAAATTTCTCCCATACTATCTGATAACCGGTCGAGATTACCATGTTGGGTTTGTCATAAGGTTTGCCCGCCTGTTTGCGGCGTTCGCGCCAACGCTTGAGGGCAGCGATGCCGCCGAGCATACAGGCCTCTGACGAACCTATAGCCAATGCGCCGGCTTTCCACTTGTTGGTCTCGGGCGTGTTCCACAGGTTGGCCATGATGTTGATACATTTCTGACACATCACGGCTACGCGCGGATATTCGGTCTCGTCAATATAGTTGATGTTGATAGCCTCGTTCATCAGACGGGTCGCATACTCGTCCATATATGTGGTAACGAATGTTGCCAAATTGAGTCGGGGCTGTGTCTGGGCGAAGGTTTCGTCCTTGACCATCTGATAGGCTATTTCAGGAGTGGTCGGGCCGTCAGGGATTTTTTCAACGGGTGCTGATTTCAGCATGGCGTCAGAGCCGAATACATCGGTCTTGGCATCGCCTTTGCGGAAGTTTGTGTCGAGCATAACAGTAATATTTTTTTGAATAAATATGTTAGGATAAATGTTGACAGACCGAATACTGACGTTGCCTTGTAGCGGAATATCAAGCCTGACTCTATTATAACACTCCCGACTATCGATTATATCTTGCCCGATGAGTTAAATGAATATAAATTATTTGAAAACAAACGTTTATTAAAGATATAGAAAATCGGGAGCCGCGATTTGTGTCGCGGCTCCCGATACCTGAGATTTATTTATAATGATGTGAGGCTATTGTGACTCGGATATTTTTATCCGGCTATCTCTTTGATTACAGCCTTGATGCTCTCAGCCAGCTCATCGGCTTCGGCCATTGTGTGGGCCTCGCTGTAGATGCGGATGATAGGCTCGGTGTTTGACTTGCGCAGGTGTACCCACGAGTCGGCAAAATCTATCTTCACACCGTCGATGTCGGTGATGCGCTCTCCGGCATAACGTTCTTTCACAGCCTGGAGTATGGCGTCGACATCAAGGTCAGGTGTAAGTTCGATTTTGTTTTTGGCTATTTCATAGGCCGGATATGTAGCGCGGAGTTCGCTTACTTTCTTGCCGCTCTTGGCCAGCAGGGTCAGGAAGAGAGCCACGCCTACCAGTGCGTCGCGTCCATAGTGGGCGGCGGGATAGATGACTCCGCCGTTGCCTTCGCCTCCGATGATGGCGTTGGTCTCCTTCATCTTGGTCACTACGTTGACCTCGCCTACGGCGGCTGCGTTGTATGTGCATCCGTGGGCGGCGGTTACGTCGCGAAGGGCGCGTGACGAGCTGAGGTTTGACACTGTAGAGCCGGGTGTGTGCGACAGCACATAGTCGGCTATCGATACGAGGGTGTATTCTTCGACAAACATGCGGCCATCCTCCATCACGATAGCCAGACGGTCAACGTCGGGGTCTACCACAAAGCCAACGTCGGCCTTTCCGTCGGCCATTAGCGACGAGATCTGGGTCAGGTTCTGCGGAATGGGTTCTGGAGTGTGGGCAAATTTGCCTGTGGCCTCGCAGTTGAGCTCGATGATATTTTTCACGCCGAGAGCGCGGAGCAACTGCGGGATTACGATACCGCCAACCGAGTTGACAGCGTCGACGGCTACCGTAAAGTTGGCCTTGGCTATGGCATCTGTGTCCACAAGCTCAAGAGCGAGCACCTGCTCGATGTGACGGCGGTTGTAGGTGTCGTTTACATATTCATGTCCGAGATTATCGACTTCGGCAAAGGTGTATTCGCCGCTTTCGGCTATGCGCAACACCTCTTTGCCTTGTGCGTCGTTGAGAAATTCGCCTTTCTCGTTGAGGAGCTTGAGGGCGTTCCACTGCTTGGGGTTGTGGCTGGCTGTGATGATGATGCCTCCGATCGCGCCTTCCTCCACTACAGCTATCTCTGTTGTAGGAGTCGAGGCCAGACCGATGTTGACCACATCCATGCCCATGGCTGTGAGGGTGCTGGTGACGAGATTGCTGACCATGGGGCCGCTCAGACGTGCGTCGCGACCCACTACGATGGTGCGCGAGTTGCCCGTGGCATTACGGCTGATAAGTGTTGCGTAAGCGGCTGTAAACTTTACAATGTCCAGAGGAGAGAGGCCTTCGCCGGGTGCGCCGCCTATGGTGCCGCGTATACCGGAAATAGACTTGATGAGTGACATTTCTTTACGTTGTGATTAATGTTATATCTATTACTATCGTTTAATTTGTCGTGTAGGTTACATTGCGGGCTTGTAATAAGCAATTTCATAGAGATAGGGCACCACATAGCTCATGGTGGATGTCGGACCTGCCTGCGACTTGATTATCACATTGACTTTGCAGTCATATCCGAGCAGTCCGACGGGTATCTGTATGCCTGTGCCATACTGCGATGACTGTTCGATGGTGAAGTCGTCATACAGGAAATAGGTGGGGTTCGAGTTGCCGGTATTGTTGAGGTTGCCGGTGCCGATGTTGTCATCGCTCCCTACCACATAGTAGTTGAGGTCATAGCTCAGATAACGGAAATACACGCGGTCGCCGGTCTCGGGAAATACTCCGTCACCTTTTCTCAGTACCTGCATATACACGTTGCCTTCGTCATCCACGCGATAGTAGGGTGCGTTGGGACCCACTTCACACTCGTCCACACCGGGAAACTCTTCCAGCACCCTGTGTTCGGCAAGAAATGCGTTGACCAGCTTGTTTTCGTCATTGAGCAGGTCGGCATAGCTTTTTGAATCGCTGCACGCGCTTGTGACAAGGAGGATGGCAAGGAGAGAGAATATGGATAGGATATTGCGTTTCATCAATCGGTTGGTTTAAATTCGTGGGGGATTATTGTGTTATTGATATCGGTTTTCTTGAAAAGGTTTATTCAAGCAGGTTTTCATATTGAGGTATGGTCTCGAGCAGATAGGTGATGGCCTGTGACAGAGAACCGTGATATTCTCCGCCCGAGGCGTTGACGTGACCTCCGCCCGAGAATCTCTGTTCACACACAAGGTTGACGGGAAATGACCCTTTGGAGCGCATCGACACTTTTACATAATCTTTAGCGTCCTCGCGCAGATATACCGACCACTGCACTTCGGGGATTGAGAGCGGCACGTTGACCAGTCCCTCGGTGTCTCCTTTGGAGTAATCGAAATCCTTAAGTTCATCGCTGCTGAGAGTGATTAGGGCCACGCGTCCGTCACACAGATATTGTGTGCGATACTGTGCATATCCGTTGATGCGTATGCTTGTCTGGGTGGCGTTGTTGTGGATGAGTTTATACAGGTTGTCTTTGTCGATGCCCTTGCGCAGCAGGTCGTGGACAATGAGATAGAGGTCAGGGTCGTTGGAGTTGTAGGAGAAGTTGCCCGTGTCGGTCATCATGCCTGTGTAGATACAGGCGGCTGCGCTGCGGCTGAGACGTCGCGCCCATCCGGCCTGCCACATGAATATATACATCAGTGCCGAGGTCGATGATACTTCGGGATGCGAGATAAGTATCTCGCAGTCTATCACCGGGCCGAGATGATGGTCGATGACGATGCGTCGCGCCTGTGACTGCTCAAACTTTTCACACAGTCGGTCGACGCGCTTCAGGTCGTTGAAGTCGAGGCAAAACACCAGATCGGCGTCGGCGATGAGTTCGGCGGCGCGTTCGGGAGTGCGTGTGGCGGTCACGATGTCACGTATGCCCGGCATGAACTGCAGGGCCTTGGGCGGGCAGTCGGCTGTGACCACCACTGCGTTTTTGCCCAGCGAGCGGAGCGTCGAGCACAGAGCAAGGCTTGAGCCGAGTGCGTCTCCGTCGGGACTTACATGACAGGTTATTACCGTATTGCGCGAGCCAAGCACGAGCTGCTTCACCCGCTCAACAATATCGGGGTCGATTACGGTATTGAACCGATTTCTTCGCTGTTGAGGTGTTGTTTCCATAATAGCAACCGCAAAGTTACGAAAAAAACGGAAATAAGCCTCATTTTTCGAACCTCTCACAATAATAAAAATAGTGAATAATTACGTCGGCCACCTGTCTGATACACTGTCACAGACGCTTCATTTCCGATTCGTCCGCTGTTTTGCCCTTATATTTGTTCTTGCGCGGGTTGAACTGATATATGATGTTGAGTGTCACTCCGCGGCGGTCATACTTCTGACGTTTGTCAACAAATACGCCATACGTGTTCATTGTCCAGTCATTATTGGCTGTGTTGAATATGTCGGTGGCAGTCAGTCTTATGTTCAGTGATTTGTTTAGGAATGTTTTCCCGACCGATAAGTCTGCGGTGAGCCATGTGGAGCCGAATTGGTTGGTGTGCATGTCACCGCGGCTTCTACCTCCGATGTTGACCGTTGCCGACCAGCCTCGCGGCAGTGCGAATGTGTTGTTGATATCATATGAGAATATTGGCCTGTCATAGCTTGTGCCGGCAATATCGAGCCATTGACGGTAAAGACCGAGAGTGATGTTGGGAGTCCAGCATCCTATCCTCCTGCCCCATACGAGATACATGCTGAAAGCCGTGACATCTATGTTGACTGGATGCATGAGCAACTGTAGATTGTCGGCCGGATAGACTTGTTTGACAAATGCATAGGAGTCGATGCTTCTTGTTATGTCGGCTTGAAGCATGAAGTCGTCATATATAGCCATCAGTTGCAGGTCGTGCATATGCTCGTCGCGCAGAGCCGGATTGCCCCCTTCGATTTCATGCAGTCCTGTGTAGGAGAGCGAACCGGTGAGATGTGAGTACGGAGGCTTTACCTTAGCCATTTTATAACTGAGGCTTAGTTGTGAGCGGTCATTGAATGAATACCCGAGGGAAATGTCGGGGGTAAGGAGGTGGCTGCGGCGGCTCATGTCATCGTCGCGTATGCCGTTGACCTTAAAGATATAGTCGACATATTCGTAACGTGCACCCGCAGTCAGCCTGAATCTGTCCGTCATATAGGACCATGAAGCGAAGAGGGCGGCCGATGTCTGACCGGCATCTGTGAGCGACGATGGGATGTATTGCCCGACCGTCGCGTTGAGCATGCGATAGTCGAGTGTGGTACGGGTATGGCTGTCCTGCGTGCCTATTGTGAAATCACCGTTGAGTAAGGGGAAATCGACATATAGTTTCCCGGCCCATAGCGTTGACCTGCGGATGTCGGTGGAGTTTACGGCTTCGATGTCGGAGGCGGGATAAGAGGTCGAGACACTGTTGTCGGTCATAGAGTGTCTGAAATCGCCGTCGAAATGTATCAGGTACCTGCCGTCGACACTGTTTTCATAATAAGCTGAGACGAGATGGCTGTGTGTGCCGGTAGATTTATATATATCGCGCGACAGGGGTGTGCTGTTGTCTGTCAATTCCGAGCCTGAGTTGTACAGGCTGCTTTTTTGGGGATTATAACGGTAATAGGTACCGAAACAGCGGTTGCCTTTGGCATAGTTCAGTCCTCCGCGGATTGCACCGGAGTTGGATGGATAACGGTTGTGCTGTGAACTGCCGACGACGGTCTCTTTTCCGTCATGAAGGAGTGTGTTGGTAGTCAAGCCGGTGATAATCTTGTCATCATGACTGAAAGTACCGTCAATATATATGTCCCAGTCACCCGTGTGGTAGTTGAGACTGAGATCTTCAGCGATCGACCATCGGCGACGGCGTTGCAGGGCCACACGGTCGGTCAGTGACAGCCCTTGTGCGAAATTGTGGCGTGTCGTGATTTTCAGTACAGCGTCGGTGGTGCTTTCATATGCCGCACCCGGAGCCATCAGCAGCTCCACTTTGCGGATGTTGGACGATAGGAGTTGCTGTAGCTCCGTCTCTTCGCGCATTGGCCGGCCGTCAATCATAATCTTGACATTGCTTTTGCCTGTGACGCTGACTGTATTGTCCGTGACATTTATCATCGGCAGTTGAGCGAGCACATCAAGAGCGTTGCCGAGTCCGGCAAGAGTTGTGCCTGTGATTGTCGAGACGAGTGTGGTGCCTACAAGTTTTGTAGTCGGCAGGTTGGCCGTCACGACGATTTCTTGCAACTGTCGGGTGAGGCTGTCGGTCGGTTCGGTGGAGTGGGCGGTCACCGAAATGGCGCAGGCGGCAACTGTCATGAGCGGGGTGATGATTTTTACATTCATGCGGGTTGTTTTTGTGCAAAATTACGCATGAAAGTATGCTCAATCCAAAATAAAAGTCTGACCGATTGGATTGTAATAGTTTGTTATACAATGATATATAGACTTGGATTCTGTAAAAAGTCTGACAGCCGGATTTTAATGTCAGAAAATGCTCTCAAAATCACATCTGTCACAGTCTGTGGCGTTGAGAAGTCGCTTTTTTAACCTTGATTTTCTCTTGTAGATTACATCGGTCGACTCGTCGAGCAGAAGACTTATGGTACGGGTCGAAAGATTGCTTGCGAGATACACGGCGAGCTGATAGTCTTCGGGCTTGATGTCGGGAAGAGTCTGCCTGACGCGCTCAAGTATGTTGTTACGGCAATCATTGACCACTCGCTCCATCTTGGGGAACGAGTCGGTGCGTACCGCCTCGATTTCGGCTTTGACTTTTTCGGCGATAGCTTTGCGCTCAGTCCTGGTGCCTTGTGATTCATAATAAGTCTGACACAGCGCGTCGATTAGTGAAAACCTGTTGTCAAGCAGACTGTGGAGAGTGTTTTGCAGTCGGCTCACGTCACAGCTCCGGGCCTCTATTTCGGTTTTCAGTCCCGAGGCTTCAGCCATCAGCGCGTCATTTTTTGCCGATTGCAGTCTGATCCTCTGGCGCATCAATATGATTGTCCCGGCCGCGAGCATGATGACAATTATCGTTATATAAAACAATTTCTCCCGGGCGGCACGCTCCTTGTATAGCATAAACTCTTTCTCTTTCTGCAGATAGAGAGCCGTGGCAAGTTCGTCGTGGTTGCCATAGGTCTTGATAATCGCTTTAAGACGCGATGCTTTCTGAAACTCGTCGCGCAGATTGTGTCCGCCATAATAATCGACAGCTATATTAATTATGGTGTCGGTCGGAGCCGTAAGTCGGTTAGCCACCATCGCCTCGCTGTAAAGCAATGCCCATCTGGCTATAGTCGCTGAATCTTCAAGCTCCGAAATATCCAAGCCGTTAAGGCACGACAATGCGGCTTGCGGGTCTTCCGTCATAAGACGCTGAGCCTCGTCGAGTACTTTGGGACGGGAGGCAGTGTAGCTGCATCCCGTAAACAGAAGTATGACTATGTACAATAAGTGACGCATGTTGCTATATGGCTGATTGGTTGGATATGGTCAGTCTATCTTCCGGGCAATGAGAGGCAGAATCTGGCTCCGGCCTTGTAGGTGGTGTCGAGCCAAAGGTCGCCGCCGAGATGTCGGGCTAGCAGACGCGAGATGGTGAGGCCGAGTCCCGCGCCCTGCGAGTCGTGGTCAAGCTTGACAAAGCGATCAAAAATCTTTTCCTTGTTCTCGGGATTGATGCCTATGCCTGTGTCGGTGACTGTGAATGTCATCTCCTTACCATCACGTCCTGTGGCGTATGACAACACTATGGAGCCTGTGGCGGTAAATTTGGCTGCATTGGTGAGAAGATTGTTGAGTATCTGCTGTAGTCTTATCGGATCGGTGAAAAAGTCGGCATTCGGCACATCGTGGTCAAGCGAGAGCGTTACTCCCGGCGTGACGCGATGTCTCACACTTGCGATTGTGGCTTCACACAAGGCTTTGACCTGCACCACCTGGGCCTGTATCGGCAGCGGGTTACTCTCTATCTCCGACAGTCGCAACACATCGTTGATGATGGTGCTCAGCAGCTCGCTGTTCAGCTCGAGCAGGTCGGCAAACCGTGCCAGGTGTCGGGCCGACTGGTTAGGAGATGCGTCACCTTGTGTTGACGGGGCGTTGGCCACACAGTCGGCTATCAGATGGGAATATTCGGTGATGGCCTGTAGCGGCACTTTCACCTCATAGCTCATATTTTTGATAAAATCGCTTTTGAGATTGTTGGCTTTCTGGGCCTGGTCGCGTGCGCGGATGAGTTCGGCCTTGGATTTGCGCAGGTTCTCGCCCTCGGTTACGAGGCGGTGGTTGGTCTGCGACAGGTTATGGGCGAGCTGGCGGTTTTTGCGGTATTGTCTGAAGAATACTATTACAAAAATCGCGAGCACAGCAAGGGCACATAGCGACACAGCGATAATTATGCGCTGCATGGCAGCCACCGATTCGCGGCGTTGCAGCTCCATGACGCCGAGATTGTGTTTCATCTCATATATCGCATAGGCGGTCTGCAACTCGCGGTAACTTTTGCCGGAGCGTTCGTCAAGCTCTGTCCGGAGCGCGTCGGCATAGCTGAGGCTTGCCTTGAGCAGAGTCTCCTTATATCCGAGAGCTTCGGCACACTCCATCATATAGTGCAACAGCCGGAGGCGTTGAGGAGCGGCATAAGGTTCGTCAATGACTTGAGTCAGAAGCGGCAAGGCCCGTCGGTAGTCTTTGTGATACATCGCATGATATATCTCGGCCATCGGGGCTTTGTCGTATGTCTCGCGTATGGCCGGGTCGGAGGCGAGCAGACCTGTGGCCTTGCGGTAATATTCCTCGATCTGTGAGGGTGAGAGTATGGCGAAGTTGGAGAGCAGGCGGGTATATATGGTATAGTACGACGTATTGTAGTTGCGGTATATACGTCCGTTGTCGTGATAGTATTTCTCGAGTTTGGCAATGTCGGCAAGCACTTTCATGTCGGCCGCGACAGATTTTTCCGGGCGGGATGAGGCGAATATTGTCGCAGCGTGGACATTATAGGCATTGCGCAGTGAATAGGCGGTCGGGGGTAGCCGGTTGATCATCCTGTCGAGCGAGTCCATGTATGTCGCAAGTATATCGCTCGAAGTGTCATCGGAGAGTAACAGGCACACACCGTGAGTTAGGGCTATATGGTCGTATAGGTTTGTGCCGGGCACACTTTCTATTTCCTCGAGATATGCCTGGAGAGAGTTGGCGCGCTCCACGCTGTCACTGTAGCGGGCACGGCGCATGTTGTCCATGAGTCGTATGAATGTGAGCGTCTCGCGCCGGTCGTTGCCGTTGGCACATGCGAGAGCCCATTGTGTGAGTTGTTCGAGCTTGTCTGACTCACGGATGCGGCGGTTTGCCTGGTTGCGTATGATGTCAAGGGCTGTACGTTGGTCGCCGGCCCGCATGGCGGTGTGATAGAGTGTGTCGCCGATGGCTGTCGACTGCTCGCGCGGCAATATATCGTAGAGATTGCAGAGTATGACGGTGGAGTCGGATGCCGTGCGGGCGGCGCGCAGTTCGGCACGGAGCGAATCGACCGCGTGACAATGTTCGGACAGCTCACGGGAGTAGGTGAGTCCCGGCAGCAGTACTGTGATTATGGTTAATATGTATGAGAGTCGGGACATCGGATTGCCGGGATTATGTGTTGTCAGATCTGTTGTGTTATGAATTTGAAACGAAAGTCTTACACATCAAGTTCGAGGCCGGGCCGACGCACTATGGTGATGATTTCATCGGGTGTGTTGACGATATTGTCGGCATAGGTCTCGCGCAGTTCTTTGACGGGGCGGAATCCCCATGTGACCCCGCATGAGTCGACACATGCGCGTCGGGCTGTCTCCATGTCCACGCCCGAGTCGCCTACATAGAGCACCTTCGACTTGCGTGTCGGCACTTTGCCGAGTATCTCAAACACTATCGAAGGGTCGGGCTTTACGGGCACTCCTTCCTTCTGTCCCTCTACCGCACTCCAGGGGATGTCGGGGAAGAAACGGGCTATAAGCATCTCTACGGCCTGCTGATATTTGTTGGAGGCTACGGCAACTTTCACGTCCATGCCGACGAGTGTGTGGAGCAGTTGTCGTATGCCGGGATATGGTTCGGTCGCGTCGGCCATATGCTCGTCGTAATACTCGCGGAACTTCTCGCGCATGGCCTCGATAATTTCGGGTGTGCGCACATCTTCGGGCAGTGCTCGTTCTATAAGCCTGGTCACGCCGTTGCCCACAAACATCGGGTAGGACGCAAGACTGTGTTCTGGATATCCGCTCTCTCTGAGTGCGTGATTGGTGGCCGAGCCGAGGTCGGAGATGGTGTTGAGGAGCGTACCGTCGAGGTCAAATATTACGAGTCGTTTCATAATGCTTGTTTTTTTGCTGTGGTTATGTCAGAAAGGATAGCCCACCGAGAAGTGCACGGCTGTGTTGCGGTGCCAGTTGAAGCGGAACAGTGGCCAGCGTTCCTGTCCCTCGGCCGGATTGTAGGCCTTTATGCCGAGGTCGAGACGCAGCAGGAAGTAATTGAAGTCCATGCGCAGACCTATACCGTATGACCATGCTATCTGTTTCCAGAAGGTGTCGAAGTGAAACATGCCTCCGGGCTGGTTTTCGTAGTTGTGGATGGTCCAGATGTTGCCGGCGTCGATAAACGCGCCCCCTTCGAGCACCCAGAATAGTTTGGCCCTATACTCCACGCTCATGTCAAACCGGATGTCGCCGCATTGGTTCATGAAGTAGGTCACGGAGTTGTGGGAGTTGTAGCTGCCCGGACCGAGTGTGCGCACGCCCCATCCGCGCACTCCGTTGGCTCCGCCGGCATAAAAGCGTTTCTCAAAGGGGAGCACGCGCGAGTTGCCGTAGGGAAATCCGATGCCTGCGCCCACGTGGAATGCAAGCGAGTGGCGGTGGTCGAAGTTGCGTGTGAGTGCATAGTCGACCTCACCCTTTACATATTGCGAGAAGCTGGTGTTGAACACGTCATACACTCCGTCGTCGGTACGGTGTGCGAGTATTCGCGAGCCGAGATAGAGCAGGTTGCCGGCTGTCTCGGCCGAGGCACGTATGGTGTAGACCATAGGCTGTATGCCGCGTGTGCGTCCGACGGCCGAGGGTATGCGCTTATTGGAGTTGTAATATCGGTAACCCATGCTCATGATGAAGTGGTCTTCATAGCTGTAGCGGAGCAGGGGATTGTCGGGCGCGATGGCGTCGAGAAAATCGTTGGTGCGCTCAGGCAGGTAGACATAGTTGATGTCAATGAGGTCAAACTCGTGACGCCGTGTGTTGGTGCGGTTGACCCACTTGTATTTCCACGCCGCGCCCGAGATGATGCGTGTGTACTCGGGTCGCTCCTGATAGTTGCCCGATATGGCCAGTTCGGAGGTCACGTTGAAACGCTGGCGCATGCTCAGCGGCGCGAAGGGAAATTCAAAGCGCGGGAATGTGATGCCGACCTCACCGGCATATTCGGTGTAGCGGTCGTTGATGAGTCCGTTGAACGAGCCCGACAGGCTCTCGTAGTTCATGCGTAGACGGGCAGTGAAGAGCTGTGAGCCGCGGGCCAGATTGCGGTGCTGATAGGTGGCTCCGACACCAAATCCGAGATCGCCCTCCGAGTTGGTGCCCTCGACATCGAGGGTGATTGACTGTTTCTTGTTGCGCGACAGCAATATGTATACGTCGAGCAGCCGGTCGGCAGTGGCAGTGGTGTCGGCCGTGGCTACCTCGGGCACCAGTTCTATGTTGATTGACTTGAGTATGCCCAGACGTGCGAGTGACTCATATGTACGGTCTACACTGTGGGTATTGTAAAGCTGTCCCGGCACGAGAAAACATTTTTCCTCAAGAGTACCCGGAGTGAGATAACGGTCGGGGCCGTAGAGTATCTCTACATTTTTATAATGTACGGTGTCGAGTTCGGTACGTGTGCGGTCGATGTCGGTGATGAATATCACACGGCCTATGCGGTAGAGCGAGTGAATTGCGAGCGAGTCGGCCCTGGTGTCGGCTCCGGCCGGTCGCTGCGGCGGCTTGACTGTCATGGTGAGGATGACGTCGTGTGACATCTCGGCCGTGTCGGCGTAATAGGTTATATAGTCTTTGTTGAACGCATAGTAGCCGTGGTCGCGCAGACGGCGGGTGATGAGAGTGCGCTCCGCGTCAAGGTTGTCGCGGTCAAACTTGTCTCCTTTTCTGACCGTGAAGCGTGCCGAGTCGGACATTATGACCTGTGCCACCGACGTGTCGGGTATCTCATAGTTGATGGCCGATATGCGATGGGGCTCGCCTGTGACTATCCTGTAGTTTACGTCGATTTTTTTCTTGTCGGGCCTCATCATCGTGTCCACCTCCACCTGCGCGCCGAGATACCCGCGGTTGATCATCGCCAGTTGCAGTTGGCGCGCCGAGGCGTCGGTTAGTGTCTGCTGATAGAGCACAGGGGGCTGACCCATGCGGCGCACCCAGCGGTTATACCATTTGGTGGTGTCGTTGCCTGAGAGATTATAGGTGCCGAGCTGTAGTTTCCAGAATCCGAGCACACGGTGGTTGGGGGTCTGGCGCAGGTAATTGTATAACTCGGAAGACGACACGTCCCTGTCGCCCTCCACATCAATCTCTACATTGTCGAGCAGGAGATTTCCCTCCGGCACATGGCGCGTCGCGCTGCATCCGGTCATCATCAGCGATGCAACAGCTACGGCTTGTAGAGCCACTCTATGTAGCCATTCTCTCATTGCTGATACAAAGGTACTCCTCCCGCGCCAAATTCACAAATCGTAAGGGATAAAAATTTGCGAGATACGTGTACGTTTAGTAATTTTGCACCTATATTTTTATTCGGGCATTTATTTGTGCACTAATCAACGGACAAATCTACGAATTAAACTCACGTAATCATAGAAATGAAAAATAAGTTATCACCTCTGATGATTGTCGCCGCCATTCTCGCGATATTGTTACTGCTGGCGGTAGGTTTCGGTGTCACACAGGTCGCTTCGCTGAAGTCGCAGGTGCAGCAGGCTCAGTTGCAGAACGAGGAGTTAAAGCTCGACAACGAGCAGTTGCAGCTCTCCAACGAGTTTGACCTTCTCAACTCCGAGTTTCAACAATATGAAAATCAGGCTCAGCGTCTGGCCAACGATACTATCCTTGCAAAATATACCGCTGCCAAGACCAAGGTGGAGCAGCTCATGAAAGAGCTGAAAAACGAGAAGGTGAAGTCGCAGGCCCGCATTAAGGAACTGCAAAATGAGATTTCGACCCTCAAAGGTCTCCTCCGCCATTATATAGCCCAGATTGATTCGCTCAACAAGGAGAATGCCGGTCTGAAGGCTGAGAACTCAGAGATAAAGGCTCGAAACGAGCAGCTAAGTTCAAGGGTAATCGAGGAGACTCGCCGCAATGAGAATCTGAGCGAGCGCATGACTCTCGCCGAGAAACTCAATGTCACCGGAGTATCGCTCACCGCGCTCAAGAAAAACGGCAAGGTGGAGAAGAATGTCACCAAGGCCAAGCAGTTGATGGTGAAATTCACAATACCTCAGAACAACTCGACACCCGTAGGCGAGAAAACTATCTATATGCGTCTCGTGAGCCCCGAAGGACAGTTGCTCGGCGGCGGGGCGTCGTTCCAGTTTGAGGGCAAGAGCGTACCCGCATCGGCCCGCAAGAACATCGAGTATGCCGGTGAGGAGATACCCGGTATCACCATCTACTGGGATGTCAACACAACACTGACCCCCGGTGAGTATACCGTCGAACTCTTTACCGACGGCTATCGTCTGACCTCGCGTCGCTTTACTCTCAAGAAATAATATGCAGCAGTTCTGGCATCTCATCAACGAGGTTGAACTCACCTCGACCACGGCGATAGTGCGTATCGTACTTAGTCTGGTGCTCGGGTCGCTTGTTGGCATAGAGCGCAAGCGCAAGGGGCAGATGGCCGGACTGCGCACTTTTTCGCTCATATCAATGGGTGCGTGTATCGCCATGATGTTGTCGATATACGTTTGCCAGGAGACGGTGGGACTGCTTCGCGGCGACCCTTCGCGCATAGCCGCACAGGTGCTCTCGGGCATCGGTTTTCTCGGTGCCGGCACCATTATCCAGATGAAAGGCTCGGTGCGCGGACTCACCACCGCCGCCGGCATATGGATTATAGCCACGATAGGTATGGCGGTCGGATGTGGCCTCTATCTCATCGCGGTTGTTGCCACTCTGCTGGTGCTTATCGTGCTTACTCTGCTCGAACAGCTTGAGCATCGTGTCAATGTGGGTAATGAAGCCCGCACCATACGCCTCAAGGTAAATGGTATAGTTAAATCGATAGCTCCTTACCGCGAGGTGCTCGGCCGTTTCGGCATACATCTTTCCAAGGTCTATGTCGAGTATGATTACGACACACAGGTGACGCGCCTCAATCTGTTGATACTCATCCGTGAGCACAGCGACTTTATTGACGTCTTCGATGCTTTGCACGATGTGTATCCCACCATAACCATCTCGCTATCCAACCAGGCCGACCTCTCATAGCCCGGACTGACTGTGGGGTAGGGTATTGCTGTGTCGGGACGACAATAAAAAAAATTAGTGAAACCTATGCTTAACATGATATTGGCTAACGTCCAGGCCGCCGCCGAGGCTTTTAATGTCGAGGGTCTGATCAGCGACCTTGCTTTCATTCTCATCCTCGGGGCTGTCACAACCCTGCTGTTCAAGTGGCTCAAGCAGCCGGTGGTGCTTGGATATATAGTGGCCGGCTTTCTCGCAAGCCCTCATTTTACCTATCTTCCGTCAGTGACCACCGAGGCCAATATCGACTTCTGGGCGCAGATAGGCATCATTGTACTGCTCTTTTCGCTCGGTCTGGAGTTCAGTTTCCGCAAACTTGTCAATGCCGGCGGCTCGGCCGTGGTTACGGCCATGTTTATCGTGTGTGGCATGATGACGGCCGGATTTGCTGTCGGGCATGTACTCGGATTCTCCAACATCAACAGTCTCTTTCTCGGCGGCATGCTCTCGATGTCATCGACCACCATTATTATAAAAGCATTTACCGACCTCAATCTTCGCCACCGCAAGTTTGCCTCTCTGGTGTTTGCCGTGCTCATCGTCGAGGATCTTTTTGCCGTGTTGATGATGGTGATACTTTCGTCGATAGCCATCAACAACAGTGTGGAGGGTGCAGAGATGCTCTTCAGTGTGAGCAAACTGGCGTTTTTCCTCATCATCTGGTTTGTGGTCGGAGTCTTTGTGCTGCCGTCGCTGCTCAACTCTCAGCGCAGATATCTCAATTCGGAGACGCTGCTCATCGTCTCGATGGGCCTGTGTCTCGGCATGGCGGTCTTCTCGGTGGCTTGTGGATTTTCGCTCGCGCTCGGGGCCTTTGTCATGGGCTCCATACTTGCCGGCACGAGTTTTGCCGAGCGCATCGAGCGTCTGACCATGCCGGTCAAGGACCTCTTCGGCTCGGTGTTTTTTATCTCGGTTGGCATGATGGTCAATCCGTCGATTATCGTTCAATACTGGCTGCCGATACTTCTGTTGTCGGGAGTCGTGATAGTCGGCATGATATTTTTCGGTACATTCGGTATGCTTCTCACCGGCCAGACTCTGAAAGTAGCCATCGAGAGCGGATTCTCACTCACTCAGATAGGCGAGTTTGCCTTCATTATAGCCTCGCTCGGCATGGGGCTGGGTGTGCTTGACCCTCAGATTTATCCGATAGTGGTGGCTGTGTCGGTAGTCACGACATTTACCACACCTTATTTTATACGCATGTCGTCGCCGGCATATGACTTTGTGGAGCGTCATCTTCCCCGTCGTCTCCATTTTCTCATCGACCGTTATTCCGAGAGTGCCACGGCCGAGCAGAGTGTGGTCCGTGAGTTGTGGACAAGCCTGCTGAAACGCTATCTCTGGAGGGTAGTGCTTTATTCGATAGTGCTTATAGCAATGTGCGTCATCACGCTCCATTATATAGTGCCGTTTGCCGTGGAGATGTTTCCGGCATGGGGCCGTCTGCTTGCCACGGTGGTCTCGCTCGCAGCCATGGCTCCGTTTCTCATGGCTCTTACATATCCGGCGTCCAAAACCACCGAGCGCAAGCGTCTGCGCGAGTGCAACGCGCGTTTTGACGTGCCGCTGATTATTATGACGGTAGTGCGTCTGCTTATCGCCATGATTATAATGGTCTATCTGCTTAGTTCCATCTATTCTATGGCCGTGGGCTGGACCCTGGGCGTGGCTCTGTTCATAATACTGCTAATGACCTTCTCGAGGAGTATCAAGGAACGGTTGTCGCGAATCGAGACCAGGTTTATTGACAATCTCAACGAGCGCGAGCTGCGAAAGACGGGTGCTAAAAACTCTCTTGTTCCCACCATGCATCTTGCCTATATGACTGTCGGATATGACTGTCCCTTTGTGGGCGAGCAGCTCAAAAATTCGGGGTTGCGCTCGCGCTACGGGGTGTCGGTGTCGTCGATACAGCGTGGCAACAACGTCATAATGGTGCCGGGAGCTGAAGCCCGCATATTTCCGGGTGACATACTCGGAGTCATCGGCAGTGACGAGGAACTGCAGTCGCTGATACCCGTTGTCGAGGCCAACAATGACACAGAGTCCCCTCAGGTTAGCGACGTGCGCCTTACCAGCGTGCGCCTCTCTGACCATTCGCCCGTGATTGGCAAGACTGTTGCCAAGTCACGTATACGTGAAGACTATGAGTCACTGCTTGTGGCAGTGCAGCGCGATGACAAGTATATACAGCCCGAAGCTTCGACAGTCTTCGCACCCGGCGATGTGCTGTGGCTGGTGGGTGACGTCAACCGTCTGAAAGCACTCTCTGTCTGAAGAAAATAATTCTCAATTCTCCAACCGTCATGATGCCTGAAAAATCACTTACGCCCGGCACTGTCATCCGGGGCGAGAAATATACTTACAAAGTGGTGAGCCTGTTGCGAAGCGACGGGCAGGGCTACACCTATAAGACTGCGGTCAAGGTAGGCACCGGCTCGCATGTCAGGGAGGTGTTTATGGTGGTCAGGGAGCACATGATGGCTCGCTGCTCCTGCCGCGGAGCCGACGGCATGACTGTCGAGACTCCCGACGACATAGCCCCGACCGTTTCCGGCTGTGTGGAGGCATTTGCCAGAGCCAGCCGCGAGCGTGCCAAGGTGACCGCCGGCTCACCGTGGCTGATAAGGGTGATAGAGACCTTTGCGGCAAACAATACATATTATTATGTGGTCGAATATCTCGACGGCCAGACCTTGCGTGAGTATGTGGAGTCGCACGGAGGACATCTCTCGGTCGAGGAGGCCCGAAAGATCCTGTCGCCGATATTCGATGCCGTGCGCACGCTCCACCATCGCCACGTGATGCATACCGATATACACCCCGGCCACATAAAGTTGATCAGATCAGGCAAGGAACTGACCCCGGTGCTTTTCAGTCTGTATTCGACGCTGCATTTCAGTGACGACGGACTCCGGGAATGGATTTTGCCGGCCATGAATTGTGAGGAGGGCTATGCTCCGCCTGAGCAATATGGCGCGATTGACCATTTCTATCCCCAGACCGACGTTTATGCCATGGCTGCCACGTTGGTCTACGCGCTCTCGGGACGCTCGCTTCCCGACTCGCGTACCATCACGGAGGAGACGATACGCGACACACTGCCTCCGGCTCTGCCCGAGACTCTCGCCCAGGCTATAATCAATGCCCTCGACCCTGATGTGAAGCAACGCACATCGTCTATTTCGAATTTCCGCGAGGAGTTGCGCGAATTTTTCCGCAATATGTATGACGTGACGACGCGCAAGACTTCAGCCGACCCGGGGCCCTACGATTCGCAGAGTGTGATGGAGCCGCTCATGACCATGTTTAGAAAAGTTTTTGCAATCTTTGGTAAATGAGGTGTCAAATGATGCTCAAAATGTCTTGACGGGCAAATAAAATGACATATTATTGGGATAGCTCGAAGTTTTTTTGTAAGTTTGTACGTTATCTATAAGGATAGTGTGATAATCAATTGTCTTGACTGGCGCGCTTCGATGCGGACGGCCCGGTTGTTTGTTGACACATTCCTTTATGACAATTACCCTCACGATTATAATCGTCAATTATGAAAAAAAAGACTCTCAACATCCTCAAGAATGACCCGTGGCTCAAGCCGTATGCTTCCGCCATCATAGGACGACACAATGATGCCGTAAACAAGGAACTGGAATTGTGCGGCCCTGACGGCAAGCTCGAATCGTTTGCCAACGCGCACAATTATTTCGGGCTCCACCGCACGGCCGACGGCTGGGTGTTTCGCGAATGGGCTCCCAATGCCACCGCGATTACGCTCATCGGTGATTTCTCCAAATGGAAAGAGCTTAAAAAATATGCCCTCAAGCCCAAGAAAAACGGTGTGTGGGAGTTGAAACTCAAAGGCGATGCCATCAGCCACGGCGATTTCTACAAGATGATTGTCACCTGGGAGGGTGGACGCGGCGAACGCATCCCCGCCTATGCCACCCGTGTGGTGCAGGACGAGAACACTCACGTGTTCTCTGCTCAGGTATGGGCCCCCGATGCATACAAATGGAAGGTGAAACGGTTTCGTCCCGACACGCGTCCGCTGCTCATCTATGAGTGTCACATAGGCATGGCCCAGCAGCGAGAGGGGGTGGGCACATATATAGAATTTCGCGACAACGTGTTGCCTCGCATCGCGGCCGACGGTTACAATGCCATACAGATTATGGCTATACAGGAGCACCCCTATTACGGGTCGTTCGGCTATCATGTATCGAGCTTCTACGCGCCTTCGAGCCGATTCGGCACTCCTGAGGAACTCAAGAGTCTCATTGACCGTGCCCATGAGCTCGGCATTGCAGTGATTATGGACATCGTGCACAGTCACGCTGTGAAAAACGAGGTCGAGGGTCTCGGACGCCTTGACGGCTCGTATGACCAGTATTTCTACGGCGACGGCCGCCGCGAACATCCGGCGTGGGATTCGCTCTGCTTTGACTATGGCAAGAACGATGTCATCAACTTCCTGCTTTCCAACTGCAAATATTGGCTTCAGGAGTTCAGGTTTGACGGATTCCGCTTTGACGGCGTTACCTCCATGCTCTATTACAGCCACGGACTCGGCCAGGCTTTCGGCTCATATGACGACTATTACAACGGCTCGCAGGATACCAACGCAATCACCTATCTGACCCTTGCCAACAAACTCATACATGAAATCAATCCCTCGGCCATAACCATTGCCGAGGAGATGAGCGGCATGCCCGGACTCGCCGTGCCTTTCAAGGATGGCGGCATCGGATTTGACTACCGTATGGCCATGGGCATTCCCGACTATTGGATCAAGACACTCAAGGAGCGCAAGGACGAGGACTGGAAACCCACATCCATATTCTGGGAGCTGACCAACCGTCGCGCCGACGAGAAGACCATCTCATATGTCGAGAGTCACGACCAGGCTCTGGTGGGCGACAAGACTGTCATATTCCGCCTCATTGACAAGGAGATGTACTGGCACATGATGGTCGATGACGACAATATGGTCGTGGCCCGCGGCATGGCTCTCCACAAGATGATACGCCTCGTGACGGCTGCGACCATCAACGGCGGCTATCTCAACTTTATGGGTAACGAGTTCGGACATCCCGAATGGATTGACTTCCCCCGCGAGGGCAACGGCTGGAGCTACAAGTATGCCCGTCGCCAGTGGGATCTTGTTGACCGCGAAGATTTGAAATACAAATATCTCAACGCGTTTGACAATGATATGATACGAGTCATATCGGACGTGTACAACTTCCAGGCTCTGCCTGTCGACAAACTGTGGGAGAAGGACAGCGACCAGGTGCTCGCATTCCGCAGAGGAGACCTCGTGTTTGTATTCAACTTCAATCCCGTCAAGGCGTTTACAGGTTATGGCATACTCGCCCCTGCCGGAGAGTATGAGGTGGTGTTGTCGACCGACTCGCCTGAATATGGCGGCTATGGCAATATTGATGAGAGTGTAAGCCATCTCACTCAGCACGACCCTCTTTTCGCGCCTGCTGGACGTGAATGGCTGCGTCTCTACATGCCGCCACGCTCGGCCCAGGTGCTTCGTCTTAAAAGATAATAAGAGGTTGTTTAATAACAACCTCTAAAGCAAAATCATAACATAATTTCAGCTTAAAGAAAGCAGATGTCAAAGATTTCATTTATGCTTGGCGGTGCGCTCCTCGTGATGAGTGCCTGCTCAATGGAGGCTCAGCCCAACTACACCGTGACGTGTCCGGCCGGAGCCGACGCAAACAACACTATGGCCTATCTCATCGACTGGGATTCGGCTCAGAAGATGGACTCGGTAATAGTCACCGACGGGGTGGCACGGTTTGAGGGGCATGTAGACGTCCCGATGATAGGCCGTATAATGCTTAACGGTGCCCGCGGTCCTATATTCTTCATCGAGAAGGGTGATGTGACCATCGGTGAGGACAAGATGCCTTCGGGCACGCCGCTCAACGACAAGTTTGTAGCTTATCAGAAACAGATGGCCGACATCGTAGCCGCCTTCCGTCAGCTCGACTGCAATGATAGCACTCAGATGGCCAAAGCCAAGGAGATCGAGATGGAATATATGGCCATTCCCTCCAAGGCTTATAATGAAAACAAGGACAATGTGCTCGGGCTCTTCTTCTACATGCAGAATGCCTATGAGAAGTCTCTTGCCGAGATGGAGGCCGACATGACATCCAATCCTGTGCTGGCCGCGTCCAGGCAGGCCCAGGCTCTTCAGAAAACTCTCCGTGTACAGTCAGAGACAGGCGAGGGCAAGCATTACAAGGATTTCAGTGTGGAGTATGACGGCAAGACTGTTAAATTCAGCGACTATGTCAAGCCCGGCCGTTACACTATCGTAGACTTCTGGGCCAGTTGGTGTGGCCCATGTGTGCGTCAGCTCAAGGTCATCAAGGAACTTTACGCAAAATATAAGGACAAAGGCCTCGACGTGGTAGGCGTGGCTGTGTGGGATAAGCCCGAGGATACTCTTGAGGCAATCAAGAGTCATGACCTGAAATGGCCCTGCATCATCAATGCCCAGACCATTCCGACCGACCTTTACGGCATTCAGGGCATCCCTTGCATCCTGCTTATAAATCCCGAAGGCATCATCGTGTCTCGTGACAAGCAGGGCGAGGCTCTCGTCAAGGATGTCGAGGCGGCCATGGCTGACTATCAGCCCGCTGAGGCTTCAGTACCGATGACTCCCATACAGTCGGCCGACACTGTGGCAGCGTTCTGAAAAAATATTGAAAATTAGAATACAAAATGGAAAATGAAGCTCCCGGAAGCCCATTTTCCATTTTATATTTTCTTTTATTTTACATGTAAAAGCAATGACATCCAACGATCTTAAGGATTTGCTTGACTCCGAGGCGGCGCGTATCAACTCGCCCGGTTTCATATCGGAAGACCCGGTGCAGTTTCCACGCCGTTTTGAAGATGTGCGCGACATTGAGATTGTGTCGCTGCTCACCTCCTCGATAGCGTGGGGCAACCGCCGCATGATATGTCGTGACTGCGACCGCATGCTCTCGCTCATGGGGCATCACCCGTATGCCTATATGATGGACGAGGGTTATGAGGATCTTGATGACAGCGGCAACATACACCGTACATTTTTTAACCGTCATTTCAAGTATTATCTCCGCGGATTGCGCCGGATTTACTCCAGACACGGTTCACTTCAGGAGTTTGGTCGTCATGAAAATATAGGTGCGGCCGAATTGCCGTCGTGGAAGCTCGTCGAGGGCATTAACCGCGAGCTGGCCGATGCCAACGGTGATGGAGCCGACTCCTCGCTGGCATCGCGCTGTCTGCCTCAGAATCTTTCTACCACGGCCCTCAAGCGTGTCAATATGGCTCTTCGCTGGCTTGTGCGAGACGACGGCATTGTTGACATGGGTGTATGGGATGTAATACGTCCGTCGCAACTCTTCATTCCGCTTGACGTGCATGTCGGCAACGTGTCGCGTCAGTTCGGACTGCTCACCCGCAGGAGTGACGACAAGCGTGCGGTGATTGAACTTACCGACATGCTGCGTCGCTTCAATTCCGATGATCCCGTGCTCTATGACTTTGCCCTCTTCGGAATAGGCATGAAGCTCTGAAAAGGGGGGCAAAAGTTTCAAAAAGATAAAAGAATCAGGTTAAAGACAAGGAGCACAGGAGTAAATTTGACATTGCAAAAGCATGTTCTGCAAAAAAATACTCCTGTGCTCCTTGTCTTTGACCTGATTCTTTATCCCTTGGTTGTATCTATTCGGCGACAGGGTCGGGGAGAACGGTTATGCGGGTGTCTTTGTCGACCATCTGCTTGACGCGTACTATGTCTTCGTTGTGCATGCGCATACATCCGTGGCTGCGTCGGCCCGGCACGGAATATGGCGCGTTGGTGCCGTGGATGCCTATGCCGTAAAACGGCGGAGTCCATAAGGCTATGAAAAACGGTCCGTAACACTTGTCCTGAGTGTCCTTGTAGGTCCAGTCGGTGGAGTTGTATATGCCGTAGACCTTAAATGAGCCTTCGGGGGTGCGCCAGTCGTCTTTGCCGGTCTTCTGTCCGCGCTCCTTTGAGGCGCACACGCGGTAGCGCGACAAGGTGTCGCCAAACATATTCATCACATACAGGCGTGTGTGAGGTTTGTCGACCACGATATGTTTCATGATTCTCATCCGTCCCGGAGCGGCCGAGCAGGGCGAGTCAAGCTCATCCCAACCATCTGGCTCGGGCAGATCGGGTGCGAGAGTGCGTTTATAGTTGCCTATCATTTCGGCCACCGGAGCCGACAGCCGATAGCCGTCGTCAGTCACGATGTCGGCAATCTCCTCGCCGTCAGCCGTTGCGGCATAAACGACGGATGCGCATGCAAGCAAGATATGAGCCAAAATCTTTTTCATAGTGCAAATCTACACATTTTATTGTAGATTTGTGGCAGAATCATTGCATATAATTTGAGGAAAATTGTTAACTTTGCACGCAATAAACTTAGTTCATATGTCATTTATTGCTGATCGAGTAAAAATGGACGGACTCACATTTGATGATGTCCTCCTTATTCCGGCTTATTCGGAAGTATTGCCCCGCGAAGTCAATCTTTCTACCCGTTTCTCACGCAACATCACGCTGAATGTGCCCCTTGTCTCCGCTGCCATGGACACAGTCACCGAGGCTGCTTTGGCCATAGCCATAGCGCGCGAAGGTGGTATAGGTGTGATACACAAGAATATGCCGATAGCCGAACAGGCCCGTCAGGTACACGCTGTGAAGCGTGCCGAGAATGGTATGATATATGATCCCGTGACAATACGCCGCGGCTCCACTGTGGCCGACGCGCTTGCCATGATGAAGGAATATCATATCGGTGGCATACCTGTGGTGGACGATGACCGTAAACTGGTGGGTATCGTCACCAACCGCGACCTGCGTTTCGAGCAGAACCTTCAGCGTCCTATCGACGAAGTGATGACTTCGGAGCATCTCATAACCACCAACCAGTCGACCGATCTTGAGGAAGCCGCTCAGATACTTCAGCGTCACAAGATAGAGAAACTTCCCGTAGTTGACAGCGACAACCGTCTTGTCGGTCTTGTCACATATAAGGACATTACCAAAGCCAAGGATAAACCCAACGCCTGCAAAGACCGTCTCGGACGTCTTCGCGTGGCTGCCGGTGTAGGTGTGACCCCCGACTCAATGGAGCGTGTCGATGCTCTCGTCGAGGCGGGTGCCGACGCTATTGTCATCGACACCGCCCACGGACATTCGCGTGGCGTTATCGGCGTGCTCCGTGCCATCAAGGAGAAGTATCCCCATATTGACGTAGTGGTCGGAAACATCGCCACAGGCGAGGCTGCCCGTTATCTCGTTGACAATGGTGCCGACGGTGTAAAGGTAGGCATCGGCCCGGGTTCAATCTGTACCACCCGTATCATCGCCGGTGTGGGTGTGCCCCAGTTGAGTGCTGTCTATGACGTGGCCAAGGCCCTCAAGGGTACAGGAGTGCCCCTGATTGCCGACGGTGGCATACGCTACTCGGGCGACATTGTCAAGGCTCTTGCTGCCGGCGCGTATTCCGTAATGCTCGGCGGTATGCTTGCCGGAGTCGAGGAGTCACCCGGCGACACCATTATATATAACGGACGTAAATACAAGTCATATCGCGGCATGGGTTCGCTCGAGGCTATGGAGAAGGGTTCAAAGGACCGTTACTTCCAGGGCAACGAGACAGATGCCAAGAAGCTCGTCCCCGAAGGCATCGCCGCACGCGTCCCCTACAAGGGCATGCTCTTCGAGGTGGTATATCAGATGCTCGGCGGTCTGCGTTCGGGCATGGGATATTGCGGCGCGGCTGACATCGAGCGTCTCCACGAGGCCAAGTTTACACGCATCACCAATGCAGGTGTGGCCGAAAGCCATCCTCACGATGTGGCCATCACAAGCGAGGCTCCCAACTACAGCGCATCAAGCAGATAATCCTCTTGCTAAAATATCAAAAGGACAGAAGTTTCTTATGAGGCTTTTGTCCTTTTTTGTATCTTTTTGTCGTCGTCCGGTAAACATTCTTTTGTGTCGGACTTTCATAATTATCCGCACAATAATATGTCATTATGTACGTTTTTTATACGTATTTTATAATATACCGATGAAGAAACACCTCATTCCGGTGGCAACTGTCGCGGCAGCCATACTGTCAGCCACCGCAGCCAACCGCCAGGCCGATCCCATAGTGATGACGGTCAACGGCAAAGACATAAAGCAGAGCGAGTTTGAATATCTATATAACAAGAACAATCTCCAGCAGGCGACTCCGCAAAGCCTTGAAGAGTATGTCGACATGTTTGTCGTCTACAAGCTCAAGGTGGCCGATGCCGAAGCCGCCGGGATTGACACCACAGCGACATTTCGTGACGAATATAACGGATATTGCGCCGAGCTCTCGGCTCCCTATCTGCGTGACTCGCTTGTGGAACAGCGTCTGGTCAATGAGGCTTACGGCCGCATGTCGCGTTCGCGCTGTGTAAGTCATATCATGGTGCCCCTCGGAACGTCAAAGGCTGAACGGGAGGCCAACAAGGCTCGTCTCGACTCGATACGCAAAGCCATTGTTGCCGGGGCTGATTTTGGAGAGATGGCTGTGAAATATTCGTCGGACGGCTCGGCCGTGCGCAACCACGGAAGCATGGGCTACATAATGGCCAACCAGTTTCCCTATCCGTTTGAGAAGGCTGCTTATGAAACTCCTGTCGGAGAGATTTCCGAAGTGTTTGAGGACGCTCCCTACGGCTACCATATAGTCAAAGTCTCCGATGAACGTCCGGCCACCGGCGATGTCTCGGCGCGCCATATACTCAAACTCACACAGGGTCTCTCGCCCGAGGAGGCTGCTCTCAAGAAGGCGCAGATTGACTCCATAGCCGTATTGCTTAAAAACGGTGCCGATTTCGAATCATTGGCACGGGCCGAGAGCGAAGACCCCGGGTCGGCGCGTCAGGGCGGTAATCTGGGATTTTTTGGCCGTGGTGTGATGGTGCCTCAGTTTGAAGAAGCCGCCTATTCGCTCAAGCCGGGAGAGATTTCCGAGCCTTTTGCCACAGCCTACGGTTATCACATAGTCCAGACACTCGATTACAAACCGCTTCCCACACTCGACGAAGCCCGTGGGGTGATTGATGTAAGCATGCGTCGTGACGGTCGTGCAGTGCTCCCTCACAAAGAGTATCTCGCCAATATCCGCAAGGAGTGTGGCGTCACCCCCTCGACCTCCGTGCTTGACAAGGCTTATGCCATAATTTCCGGAGCGGCCTCACAGCCGGAAGCTCTTGCCGCTCTCGCCTCCGATAACGACGTTATCGCCTCATTCCCCTCGGGAGATGTAAAGGTGAGTGATGTGGCCAAACGCCTCGGCTCAATGCCTATGGGCGACCTGAGTCTTGCGTTTGAGGAGATGACAGCCGTATGTATCGACGAGTCGACTGTTGCCCTTGCCCGTACACGTCTTCAGGAGACCGATGCCGATTACCGCAACCTCGTGAACGAATATCGCGACGGCATACTGCTTTTCGAGATAAGCAACCGCAAGGTGTGGGATCGTTCATCGACCGATATTGACGCCCAGAAAGCCTATTTTACCGTTCATCGCGGCAATTATACATGGGATACCCCCCGTTTCAAGGGCTATGTGGTATTTGCTACCAGCGACTCCGTGGCCTCCGAAGCCAAAGGTTATCTTGCCTCCGCATCAATAGCCACCGACTCGCTTGCTCACGCCATGAACGAACGTTTCGGCCGCGATGTCAAGGTGGAGCGCGTGCTTACAGCCAAGGGTGACAATGCCATCATCGACCAGATAGCGTTTGGAGGAGAGAAAGCTCAGCCTGTAGGCAAATGGGTGGCATGGTTCCCTTACGGTCACAAAGTTATAGAATCGCCCGAAGAGGCATCTGATGTCAAGGCCGCCCTCGCCACCGACCTCCAGCAGCAGCTCGAAGCCGAGTGGGTAAAGGAGCTTCGCGGCAAATACAAAGTGAAAATCAACAAAAAGGCGATTAAGAAGCTAAAAAATAAGGATTAAAAGTCCGGAAATATAAAAAAACAAAAGACACAAACAAAACAGAAGTTTTTAAGATGCTGCCAAATAAGCATTTTAAAAACTTCTGTTTTGTTTGTGTCTTTTGTAATTTTTGTTGTATCACTATGTCTCAGAATACATAGCTGATGCCGAGGTTGAAGAGGCCGGTGTTGTGGTCTTTGATCCAGTTGAATTTTCCTTGGAGTGAGAGTTTGAGTGTCGGGCTAACGTAGTAGTCTATGCCTGCTCCGAAATTAAGGCCGATGCGGTTGACACGCGTGGTCACATCGTCATTGATGTCTGTACCTGTTATGCCGGCGGCAGGGTCGGGTTTAATATATGTGCTCCATGAGGCATAATTCACGCCGAGTATGTGATAGAAATACCATTTGCCATTCCTGTCAAGTTGCCATGGACCATGATAGTCAAGATTGATCATCAGTCCGTCCATGCTCTCGTTGCGAAACACATAGTCGATGCTCGGGGCGAGTACAAAGTGTCGGCTGAAGGCATATTGCAGTTCGATTCCCGCAGTGGCAGTCTTGTTGAGAGTGATGTAGCCGGTCTTTACTCCTAACGATTTACGGCCCTTGGCCAGTTGGGCCGACATATCCTGTGAGCCGATGGCCGCCAGGAGCAATATGGAGCAAAATGTGATGAGTCTTGTCTTCATGTCGTGTGATGGAATGTGTTGCAAATTTAACAAAATTTATTTAACTTTTGTTCACCGACTGAATGAAATGATAGGCTATTGATGTTAAAATGGCCAAAAGTCAACCAGAAGTATTGATGCGTCTGTTGCTATCTGTGATCATGAAGTGATTTAAATTAGTTTCAAATGTCTATTTTGTCATTATTTTGACCAACACTAATATAAGAAATATTTTCGATATTTTTGTTTCGTTATTTGGAAACAATTTGTAATTTTGTAGTGTTATACTAACATAATAATGGAAGCAAACAAAGTAAATATCTTTTTGAGTGATGAAGCCAAGGCATTTGTCCGCTCTCTCCCCGAAAAGGCTAAAAAGAAGGTCCTCTTTAATATTCTTAAGGTTGAGGGTGGCGAGATGGATAAAGAACTTTTCAAAAAACTCAATGATAATATTTGGGAGCTTCGTACATCTTATAATGGCATGTGCTACCGTCTATTGGCCTTTTGGGATAAGGAACGCCGAGCATTGATTATTGCCACTCACGGATTTGTCAAAAAAACGTGGAAAGTACCTCAAAAGGAGATAGATAGAGCGGAAGCATATATGAAACAATATTACTGCAACGAGTAAATACTGATATGGCAAGAATGAATTTAACCCCGGCAAGTGAACTTGTTGATGAAGTTTGGGGTAGAGTCGGAACCCCGGAGCGTGACGAGATGGAAGCGCAGTTAAAGGAGGAACTCAACGCCTACTTTATCGGCGAAGCCATCAAAAGAGCTCGTTTGGCACAAAACCTCACCCAAGAGGAATTAGGAGAGCGTATAGGAGTACAACGTGCTCAGATATCAAGATTGGAAAAAGGTAAGAGTGTGATTACTTTACCGACAATGAGCCGTGTGTTTCGGGCGTTAGGTATTAAGTCCGGTATTCTTGATTTAGGAATAATTGGGAAAGTGGCTCTTTGGTAATGATTCTGTAGTCACTAAGTTAATAATCTTATTACCGTTGATTGTGCTCTGTCAGTCTTTTAGCAGACGCCTTATTGCTGCGGTCAGACGCCAGACGGCACGGTTGGCGGAGAGCAGGAGTGTGATGCGGTTTTTGAGCGAAAGGGGGATAGATTCGCGATGCAGCAGGTCGGACACAAGCTGCCGTCCTTCGACGGAGTGGCTGACGAAGTATTGCATGATGATAAATTGCATCACTTCGGCATAACATCCTTTAAGCTGTGAGTTGTCGATGTCGAGAGCCTCGGCAAGCCGTGAGGTGAGTGCTATCACACCCGAATAGAAACGTATGGTCTTGACCGGGTTTTCAGATGATGAGACCGACGGTGAGCCTACGGTATAGTGGAGCACTACGTCGGGGGTGTAGGCAATCTTGCCCGCCTGCGACATCAGTACGTTGATCTGCAGGTCTTCGCATGTAAGGGTCTTGTCACGGAACAGTCTCGGATAACGCTGCATGAAGCCGGTGAGTGTCTCACGCCTGTACATGGCCGAGCAGAGGTGTATGAAGTATTTGTCTTTTTCGTGGCGCAGCAGCGTCATTGTCTGTGAACCCGCCGGGGCAATGCTTGCAGTGTCAGGGATTGACCACGGCGAGTGGTCGGCAAAGGTGCCGTCGGGATAAACGGGCCGCCAAGCTGCGTGGCATAGCACTATATCGCTGTCGTTGTCCATTATCTTTGCCTGGCGGGCGAGTTTCTGCGGGTCGGTCCACATGTCATCGCCGGCCAGGTCGGCTATATATTTTCCACGGCAGGCCTCCACGCAGTCAAAGTAATTGTCTACCACCCCTTTGTTGCGCTTGTTGAGAAATGGTCGTATGATGTCGGGATATCGTCGGGCATAGTCGGCGCATATCTCGGGGGTGGAGTCGGAGGAGCAATCGTCGGCAAGAATGATTTCGTAGGGAAAATCTGTCTTCTGGGCGAGTATCGACTCGAGCGAACGGGCTATGGTCTGCTCCTGATTGTAGGTGCAGACTATGACAGAGACTTTGGGCGTGGCAGACATAAGGTAGTAATGGTTGGCTCAGAATGAGAAGTGAAACATGAATCGCAGGCCCCCACGACACGCCTGCGGATTGTCGCGATAGGTGAGACGCCAGGTGTAGTCGATGCGCAATACTTTAAATACGTTGTCAAGTCCGATGCCAGTTTCCATGTAGGGCGTTCCGCTCATGAGTTGAGTGTGAGCGTCGGCCGGGAATGAGAAGAGCGACGGATTTTCCCAAGGGCGGTTGCGGTGGCTCAGATGGCCGTAGATGCCGCGGAAAAATACGGCTTCGCGCAGCTTGAGCTTTTTGAGCAACGGTATATAGTTGAGTATCGCACCGTTGGCCCAGTAGGTGAGATCCCACTGCGCATAGCTGTCGTTGATAAACTCCATGGGGTTGAGACACGAGAACGATTCAAGCTGTATGAAGTAGGACAGATTGGCGTTGGGGATGAGCAGATTGGGGTAGGGCGAGCGGGTCCACACGTGGCCGCCTTTCATGAATACGTCCATGTAGCCGAAAGCCGAAAACCAGAAGCGTTTGCTAAACGAGGCCTCGGTGCTTGCCACGGCAAACGGATTGCCGGCCAAGCCTTTCGGAGCCCATGTGTGGCTGAGTGTGAATATGGGCGCGTCAAAGTTGATGGGCACTCGGCCGGTCTTCATCTGATAGAACTTCTCGCCCGGAGCATAGCGCAACTGGAGTGTGGCCGAGGAGAGTGTGTAGTGGCCGAAGCTACGTCCGTAACCGTCGGTAAACGGCATGTAGCGCGTGGGCTCCTGCCGTTCGTTCTGGAGACGGAAGTTGATCGAGAAGTTGTTTTCCATCTCAAGGATATACTCCAGTTTGGTCACACGGTGATAGGTCATCTGTATGTCGTCCATACGTTTGGCCGACATAAACATGTTGTCCTGATTGTTTGACACGAAGTTTTGCCCGAGCATATCCATGTCATAGAGCTGTGTGGCTCGCAGGGAATGAACGGGAAACTCGCGCGAGTGCTGGCGTTTGTCACGGAAGGAATATTCTACCTCTCCGCTGTATTTCCACTTGTGGTCCTTGAATCCGCGTGCCACATAGCCACGCGCAAACCATCGTGGCGACAGAGCGGCGGTGGTCATCCCTCCGACTCTCAGACGGAAACCCTCGACCGTGTTGACCGAAAATGTCGATGTGAGCGGTCCGAAGTCAAATTTTGAAGGATTACCCGTCGTGATATATCCCGAGGCAAACGTCTTGACGGCCTTTTCGCCCCAGTAATACAGGCGGTCGGAGCGCAGGCGTGCCATCATCGCCTCGACTGAGTTTTCACCGTGAGATATCGGTGTGATGCGGTTGGATTCCCAGAACTGTGTGTCACGCACATATGCTCCGGGGGCATATACCTGGGCCTGTCCGTGCTCAAATATCGACGGGTCGGAGGCTGGCCCGAAGTCGTGGCCGGTGTAGACAGTGTTGCGTCGGGCATACATGCCAGGCATTCCCGGCACAAGTGTGGCTTCCATTATCATGTCGTCTTTAGTCTTAAGACGTGTGCCGTCGGGCAAACGCTCATAATCCTGAGTGATGAGCATGCCTTTGATAAAGTTGAGGTTGATGTCGTGGGGCACGCGCATGACCACACGCTTGATAAACATTGTAGAGTCGCCAAGCGGGACGTAAAAACGTCCGGTGAAGCCGAGAGTGGCGGCGTTGCGCGGCACGAACGTAAGTTCCACACACCTGACCGAGTCGATGTCGACGGTGTCGGTGAGATAAAACTTGTAAAAGTCGGGGGCGATGCGCGACAGCGGGCTTACAAATCGGGTCTGGAGTATGGAGACATCGTTGCCATATACGTCCACCTCGCGCATCACGTCCTCGTAGAAAGTCTGCATGCTCTGCTGGTCGAGAAACTCGTCCATGCCGGCGGTGCGCAGACCTCTGACATATTCACGCTCACTCTCGGGCGAGTGGCGGTAATGCACTTCCGAGGCTTTTTCACGCAGAGCCACGTTGAGGATGGGCACTCCCGTAAGGGCCGATGTGTCGATATACTCCTTGATGAAAGAAAATTTTTTGTCAAATCCGCTTTTGGCCGAGTCGTTGAACTGATAGTTGTTGATGGCCAGCGTTATGCGTTCATACTTGTCGTAGTTGTAGTTGTCCTTGCGTCGCGGGTCGCCGAGGTCCTGGGCGGCGCGTATGCGCTCCATAAACTCGACGGCTGGATTGTTTTTTTTAGAGTAATGCTCACGCTTGGGCTTGGCTATCACCGTGTTGAGCAGCAGGCCTGTGGAGTGAAGGTCAAAGTCGATGCGCATCCTGTCGCCTTTTTTAGCCGGGAGAGTCTTGGAGTCATAGCCCATCGTCGAGGCCTGGATAGAGTCCCATCGTATGGCTGTGGTGATGGTGTAGCGTCCGTCATCGTCGGTGAGGGTGCCACGGTCGGTGCCTCGCAGCATGACTGTGGCAAACGGTATCGGCTCGCGTGTGAGCGAGTCGCGTACGACACCTGTCACAGTGACCGTCTCGGCCATGGCAGATGCATAGAACAATGTCAGAAAAAGTGATATTATCGTGCGCAAGCGCATAGGGTATATTGAAAATTTTTTTGAGGAGAATCGTTAATTGGAAACTCAAAAATTTTTAATTTTGCAAAGTTACTCAAAAAAGGCGAGAGAAACATCCCCCGTCTCTATAAAAAGGCACTATGGCAAAGGAAATAGAACGTAAATTTCTTGTTAAAGACAACAGTTTCGACAATATGACTACCGTCCGGCGGCACATACGTCAGACTTATATCTCCGACCGGCCCGAGGCCACGGTGAGACTCCGGGTGCTTGACGACCGTGCCTTTCTCACTGTCAAAGGTAAAAACTCGGGAGCCGTGCGCGATGAGTGGGAATATGAGATACCTGTAGCTGAGGCCGAGGAGATGGCTGTGCGTCTGAGTGGAGGATGGAGCATCGACAAGGTGCGCCATATTGTGACTTATGCCGGCCGATGCTGGGAGGTGGACGTGTTTCACGGTCGTCATGAGGGGCTGGTGCTGGCTGAAGTGGAGCTTGAGGATGCAGACGCTCATGTAGAGTTGCCTCCGTTTGTCGGTGATGAGGTGACCGGCAATCCCGCCTATTATAATTCGGTGCTTGCCCGCCGATGACATTTCGGTGGCCGCGAAGGCCTGTGACAAGAATTTAAATATAATACAATATCATGAAAAGATTTTTATTAGGGCTGCTTGCTGTGGCCGCAGCCGGAGAGTTGGCCACAGTGTATGGCTCGGATGTAGTGCCGGGACCTATGGCGGATGTCAACGGTGTGATTGACAATACGCCCGACAGTCTCGAATTTGCCCGCATGGCCCGCCCTGTGGCCGGGTCGACAAGACGCGGCGACAACCCGGTGTTGTTTCTGGTGGGCAACTCCACAATGCGAGCCGGCACTCCCGGCAATGGTAATAACGGTCAGTGGGGCTGGGGCCATTTCATGCAGAATCATTTCGACATATCTAAAATCACAGTCGAGAATCACGCGCTCGGAGGCATGAGCAGCCGCACATTCTACAACCGTCTGTGGGCTGATGTTGTCAAAGGCATACGTCCCGGCGACTGGGTGGTTATCGAGCTGGGACACAATGACAACGGACCCTATGACAGCGGCCGTGCGCGTGCTTCCATACCCGGTATCGGTGCCGATTCGCTCAATGTGACCATTCAGGAGACCGGGGTAAAGGAGACAGTCTATACCTTTGGCGAATATATGCGCCGCATGATTGCCGATGTCAAGGCGCGCGGCGGACGCCCGATGCTTTTCTCGCTCACGCCACGCAATGCCTGGGATGATGCCGACAGCACGATTGTGACACGTGTCAACAAGACATATGGCCTGTGGTCCTCGCAGGTGGCCGAGGCCGAGGGCATACCGTTTATCGACCTCAATGATATCTCGGCGCGCAAATATGAGCGTTTCGGCAAGGAGAAAGTCAAGGCACAGGTGTTTTATCTCGACCGCATACACACGAGCGAATATGGCGCGCGTGTCAATGCCGCCTCGGCCGCCGAGGGCATACGGGCTTATCCCGGTCTTGAACTTGCGCAATATCTGCTGCCGTCTGTTGCTGATACTATGCCGGGCATCACTAACAATGCCGACGGTCCTACAGTGTATGTGGTGGGACGTGATGAGAGCGGTCCTACACCGAGAGCGTTCATAGAGTCGGGCCGATGGGACAGGGTGTACAATTCGCTCCGTCCGGGCGACAAGGTGTGCATCTGTTTCACCGAGGCATGCAACACCGATCGTGAGAGCGACGAGGACAGTTTCATGCTGCCCGGCTCAGGCGAAGAGAGCAAGGTCTATAAAATGTCGCGCTCGGGACGCTACCGCGTGGTCTATACTTATGGATGGTATATACGTAAAATCATGCAGGACTGCGTTGAAAAAGGCGCGGTGCCCGAACTGCGTTAACTCTCGATTTACAATATTCAACTCAAAAGGGTGCGACATTATCGCACCTTTTTTGGTATAGGCGGATGTTAACTTTGTGGTGTCAATTTTCGCACTGATTTTATGAAAAAGTCCACTATCCTCCGTCCTGTATCCGCCAAGGCATATGCCGGCTTTGTTGAGCGTATCAACCTCGTGTTTGCCGATTCAGACCGAAGAGCGTCCATGCTCCTTGCTCTCGGCAAATATCTCGACGGCGACAGAAACAATTATGCCGCCGGGCTTACAGTCGAGTGTCGTGTTGCTTTCGAGATGCTGCGTTTTGACATTGATCTTGCCATCGCGCGTTCAGCCAAAGCCCGTATGCGTCGCTCTCGCAGAGCCGAAACAAAGCCTGAAGACCATAGAGCCGAGCCTATGGCCGCCCGTATTTCCCGCAAGACTGTGGAGGCAGATGAGACAAGCCCGGCCATGAGTGACCGGGCTTGTGGTGAGGATTGCGCTAATAAAGATGGAGAAAATGCCGATGAGAAATCCGCGCCAGTGATTCCTCGCCGGGTGCGCCGTCTCGCCAAGCGTGCGACACGTCCCAAGATGCGCTGGCGCAAACTTTAGAGTGTCATTTTTTTGTCGGATGTGGCATAGACACCTATAGTGCTGCCGGTGAAGCCGCCGCGCTGCGTTGCGATGTATTCGGCATCGACTTTCTCTATGAGGGGAGTCCAGTCGCCGCCTGACGGGCGGTAGTAGAAGCTGTAGGTGTCACCGTCCGATACTGTGCGCAGCCCTATGGGTGAGCTATCGGTCTTGAGCGGCTGAGATGCCAGGACATTGTTTTTGCCTTTGCCTACCTGTATGAGCGATACCTCGCCCTTTCTGACGGCGAGAAACAGTTGCCGCTGTTCGTTCTTTACGAGCAGCATGCCAGCGGCTTCGGAGTCGTCGGGCTTTAATCTCAATTCAGTCTCGGCCGTAAACTTATGGTGCTGCATGCGTCGGCCAAGATAAGCCGGCACGCGGCCCGACTTGGTGTCGACAGGCGCGCAGGTGAGTTTCAGCCCTTTGCCGGTCTTGTAATATCGGGTGGGCATTCCCCACAGCGAGAGCCATTCGGGGCGCAGTGATTTTGAGGAAAAATCGTCGGTCCACACGAAGTTGCCGGCTTGGCATGATGCCTGTCGTCCAGGCATGCCGGGAATGTTGAGGCGCAGCCCCACAGTGTCGATACATTGTGTGATGTAGGGAAATCCGTCGGCACTCCATTTGACAGGCATGAGGAATGTCTCACGTCCGAGATGGTCTTCGCCGTCGTTCCACGGACGGCATCCGAGAAACACCGCATACCAGTCACCAGCCGGAGTCTGCACAAGATCGGCGTGGCCCGATGAGGTCACAGGCAGCTTGCGGTTGGGTTTCAGAAGCCGTTGTGTTAGCATCGGGTTACGACTCCAACGCTGATATGGCCCAAACACCGAGTCGGCGCGGTAACACACCTCGGAGTGCACCCAGTTGGTGCCCCCCTCGGCCGCCAGCAGATAATATTTGCCGTTGATTTTATAGATGTGCGGGCCTTCGTTGCGTTCAAGCCGTTCCTCAGGACCTACCCCCTGCTCGAGAAATTTTACGGGTTTGCCTACAGTGCGGCCTGTCTCGGCATCGAAACGTATTATGGAGAGGGCACGGTGATTGCTCCATTTAACGGGACTGTGCTCCTCTGACTTGTGTACAATATATCCCGAGCCGTCCTCGTCAAAAAAGAACGAGGGGTCAATGCCGTCGACATCCTCGAGTATCACGGGATCGCTCCACGGACCAAGCGGATTTTTGGCCGTGACATAGAAGTTTTCAGAGCTTCCGTCGCGTCCATTACCCTTCATGACACAGGTGGTGATCATGTAGAAAGTCTTGTTGTGCGGATTGTAAGTGAGTGCGGGAGCATATATGCCTCCCTTGTCAATCGACAGGCCCGGCAGCGAGGCGAGCTGTGATTCACGGTCGAGTACGTTGCCGACATGTTCCCACGACACAAGGTCCTTGGAATGATACATCGGCACGCCGGGAAAGTATCCGAAGGTCGATGTCACCAGCCAATAGTCATCGCCGACACGGCATATGCTCGGGTCGGATGCCCATCCGCTGATGACCGGATTGAAATAATCGCCCGCAGCGGTGAGAGGATTATTGTTGTAATAGTCGTCGTTGCCTTCATACCTGAAGTGGCTGAATGTGGCCGTTGATTGGGCGATGGTGCAAAGCGAAACGGTCGTGCCGAGTATCGCTGTCAGCAATCCGCGTTGTAATGTGTGTCTGTCAAGCATGTGTCTAAGGTTATGGTTAAGGTTAATATAGAGAAGTTTAGAGCCGTGGAGATAATCCTCCCCACAAGACTCTAAACTCCTAAACTATTAAAACTTTTATTTGTAAAGATAGCGTTTGATGGAGCGTTTGGGGGTCTTCTCAAACTCCTCCTGCTGTATTCTGAACGACTGCACCTGAGAGTAGGCCGGGAGCGAGGAGTTGAGTGTCGAGATATTCTCGTCCATGATACGCTCGATGTCGGCGTGGGAATATCCCTGGGTCTGCGCGCTCTCGAGGTCAGGGAATATCAGAGCCACAAGGCGGCCTGAACCGGAGTCGACAATAAGGGACTCTGACACATAGGGGAGGTTATTGAGCTTGTCCTCGATTTCCTCGGGATAAATGTTCTGACCCGAGGGGCCGAGTATCATGTTCTTGTCGCGGCCTCGTATGTAGAGAAAACCATCGTCATCGAGGTTGCAGACGTCGCCGGTCGACATCCATCCGTCCTCGTCGACGGCCTCGTCGGTAGCCTCGGGATTTTTGTAATATCCGAGCATGCAGTTGTCGCCCTTTACGTAGAGGATGCCGGGCACCGAGGCTGGATTGGGTGAGGCGATTTTGGCCTGTATGCGGTCGACGATGCGTCCGCATGAAGCCATGCGGTTGTCGGTGGCGGAGGCGTAGGAGATGAGCGGTCCGCACTCAGTCATGCCGTAGCCGACCGTGTAGGGGAAGCCGCAGCGTCGCAAAAAACGTTCTACATCCTTGTTGAGAGCCGCGCCGCCGATGATAATCTCCTCAAGATTGCCGCCGAAGGTCTCCTTGAGTTTGTCAAGGATGCGGCTCAGCAGTTTGTCATCGACAAAGGGCACCATAAGCATGAGTTTCATGAGTGGCTTCTCGAGCATAGGGAATACACGTGTGCGGATAATCTTCTCAAGAATGAGCGGCACAGCCACGATGTAGCGTGGACGCACCTGGGCAAACGCGTCCATGAGAATGCGTGGCGACGGAGTGCGTGTGAGTATGTTGATATGACAGCCGGTCACGAAGGGTCGCAGCATGTCGATAGTAAGGCCATACATGTGGGCCAGCGGGAGCATGCACACCACGCCATCGCCGGGCTTGGCCTTGATGTTCTCAAGGCAATACTTTACGTTTGACCACAGAGAGCGGTAGGGGAGCATTACGCCCTTGGAGAAACCTGTCGAGCCGGAGGTGTAGGATATGAGACACAACTCGTCGCGGTTTTCCTTGTAATAGTCAACGTGGTCGGGAGTGAAACGGTCGGGATAAGCCTGGCCGAAAAGCTCGTTGAGGTGTGCGCGCACATGGGTGAGCTGCTCGTTATTGGAGTGGAGCAGCGAGAAGTCGCGTGTGCACAGCGCGCCGGCTATGCTCGTCATGCCATCGGGATTGAGAGCTTCCCAGATATTTTCGTCAACGATAGCGAGGCGTGCGTCGGAATGATTTATGAGGTGCTGGATATTGTCGGGCTTGAAGTCGGCGAGGATAGGCACGATGACAGCACCATATGTGAGGGTTGCTATGAAGGCCACACACCATTGTGACGAATTTTTGCCGCAGAGGGCTATCTTGTCACCGGGCTTTATGCCTGTCTCTTTATATAAAATGTGTAGCTTGGCAATCTTACGTGCCACATCCTTGTATGACATCGTGGTCGAACCAAGGTCAGTGAGGGCCGGCCGGTCCCAGTTATTGCGTATCGAGTCTCTGAAATATTGGTTGAGGCTTTCGCGTTCTGCCATGTCTTTGATGCGTAAAAAATTAGTTAACAAAATAATTGCACAAAAGTAGTGATTTTATGCCAAAAATCCGCGCAGACCACACGTTTTTTGGCGAGGTGTCTTAATTTTGTCTATGCAATCTTCAATAAATTTTATATTTAAAGAATAGTGTATATGACATCAGTTAAGTTAAAATTTCGTCCCTCTCCAGTCGAGGACAGGGACGGTACTCTGTTTTATCAGATTATACACCGGCGGCAGGTGAGGCAGGTGTATACGGGACTTCATATCAGTTATGCCGAGTGGGATGCACGACGTTCGGCGATAGTGGTTCCTGAGAAGTGCGGGCCTGGAAGGGGGGCGTTTCTTGCCGAGGCCGGTGACAGGATTGTCTCTGATATGGTTCGGCTGAAGGATATTGTGGAGAGGCTCGAACGGTCGGGGCGTCCGTATTCGTCAGACAATGTGGTGGCTATGTTCAACAGGTCTGAGGCTGAGGGTGGCATTGTGTCGTTTGGCCGTAGGATTATAGAGGATATGCGCAGGATTGGCAAATTGTCGATGGCCAGGCGTTATGAGGTGGTTCTGAATAGCTTTCTGAGGTTTACCGACAATAAGGATGTGGCGTGGCGCGATTTTAATTCCACGCTTGTGGCGGGCTATGAGGAGTTTCTGCGCAAGCGTGGTCTTTGCCGTAATTCGACTTCATATTATATGCGTAATCTGCGGTCGATAGTCAATCGTGCGCAGGAGTGTGACTATGAGGTGCCACGCTCTCCGTTCCGACATGTGTATATGGGTGTTGACAAGACGGTGAAGCGGGCTGTGACCCTGAGAGCTATATGCAGGATAAGGGATGTGGATCTGAGTATTAGTCCGCATCTGGACTTTGCGCGCAATGTGTTTATGTTTGCATTCTATACCCGCGGGATGTCGTTTGTGGATATAGCTTATCTTAAGAAGAGCGATGTGGTTAATGGTGTGATTACGTATAGCCGCCGCAAGACAAGTCAGCAGATACAGGTGAGGATAGAGCCTCAGACGCGTCAGATTATGGAGCGGCTCGGTGATTGTGATTCGGCTTATCTGCTGCCGCTTATCACCAGTGATGCGGAGGATGCAGACAGGCAGTATCAGAATGCTTATCACAGGGTTAACCGTAATCTACAGATAGTGGGGAGGATGCTTGGGTTTGATGCAAAACTTACGCTTTATGTGGCCCGCCATGCCTGGGCAAGCATTGCTCATCATAACGATGTGCCTCTATCTACAATAAGCAAGGCTATGGGGCATGATTCGGAGACGACGACTCAGATATACCTCAGTACGCTTGATACTTCGGTGGTTGACAGGGCCAATCGGAAGATTATGGCCTTGATGAGTAATTGCGGAGACGGCTGACTTGTCTTCACTCCTTCAGCCGAAAAAATCCTTTGTTGACTGATAACTCTCTTGTAGAGAGACTTATATGATGGTGCAAAGATAGCGGTTTTTATTGAAATCCCAATACTTTTAGCCTATCTTTATTCATGACTTATGTGGAATAATATATCTGAGATATAAAATATGCTTGGTCAAAATGTATATGTAATTCCCGGTAAATACTTGACGTCCATTGGAATATATCGCCAGGTCAGTTTCTCTACAAGAAAAGGACACCGGGCGGAGTCGCAGGATAATCCTAAGGGTGCATACTTTTTTGTGTGGAATGAAAAATATAGGTAGGTAAAATCCGAAATGGTTTTGCAAGCTGATAAGATTCTCCGCAAGAGACTGACGTTATGATATTGCAAAGTTACTCAATTTATTGGAAATAACGGCATTTGTCGGCAAATATTTTTTGCAATGCCAAGTATATTTGCCCTCTATCCGACCGAATGTCATACTTTGGTTTTGCAAAAGGTCGCCGGAAAACCCTAAGAGTGCCTTATTTACAATAACTTGAATTGTCATACAAGTCTCTTGCGGAGAAACTGATATTATGAGCTGCTTAAACGACTAATAACCGACATGTGACAAATAATATAAATACACGAGGGTGGTTAATCCTCATCCAAGACGCTTACTTTTTGATTGATTGTAGTAACTGCTTAATGATTAGTAAAATACGTTGTTGAGCGGGACTTGGAGGATTGTCTTTAATCCAACTGAAACACATATGCGGAGGTCTGAAAAACAATGGTTTGCAATGCGCGATCTGACGCGTAGAAACGCAAACGTGATGGCTCACCACTTGCTGAGAGAAGTCGGTCTGGAGGTGTTTACTCCGATGCAGCAGATCATAATGACTGTCAGAGGCCGCAAGCAGCGGCGCGATGTGCCGGTGATACAGGACCTTCTGTTTGTCCACGAATCAAAGGAGGTGCTTGACAGCTATGTGGCCCGTTATCCTAATCTACAATATCGTTACTGCCACGGCCATACGATCAATGAGCCGACCACGGTGAGAGATGCCGACATGGAACGGTTTATATATGCCGTCGGCAATTCTAACAATGCCCGCTATTATATGCCCGGAGAGCTCACCAAAGCCATGTATGGACGGCGAGTGAGGATCGTGGGAGGTGTATTTGATGATTTTGAGGGCAATCTTTTGTCGGTCAAAGGCATGAGGACACGTCGCCTAATAGTGGAGATACCCGGTCTGATGGCCGCGTCGGTTGAGGTCAACCCTGATTTCATACAATTGATCTGATTGCCTTTCCAGCTGTGAGCTGTGAAAAACAATAATGAAAAAAGAAATCATGATTATAGCCGTAGACTTCGATGGGACTATTGTCGAGCATCGATATCCCGAGATTGGAAAGGAAATACCCTTTGCTGTTGCGACCTTGTGTCAGCTACAGAGAGATATGCCCGGGCTTCATATAGTGTTATGGACTGTCAGAGAGGGCCTGCTGTTGGAGGACGCTGTGGAATGGTGTGAGAAGAGAGGCTTGAGGTTTTACGCGGTCAACTCTAACTATCCCGGCGAAATAAGCAGCGCGGCAGATCAAGGATGCCGCAAAGTCTCGGCCGATCTCTATATCGATGACCGCAACCTCGGCGGTCTCCCGTCATGGCCGGAGATATATAAAAAGGTGTCAGGACGAGAGCAAGGCAATATTGTCGGAGATAAAGTAGATTCATCATTCATCAGCCGTCTTTTCAGCCGCCGGTGAACCTAATGAAAAATGGATAAAGACAATAGAGGACATACCAGTCGCATAGCCAAAAATACAGTATTATTGTATGGTCGCATGCTTATAGGCATGCTTGTGTCGCTATACACGTCGAGGGCTATACTTAATGCTCTTGGCGTAGAGGATTTCGGTATACAGAATGTCGTAGGCGGATTTGTGGCGATGTTTTCTTTGATTTCCAGTGCGTTGTCTTCATCAATAAGCCGTTTTATGACATTTGAGCTTGGAACTGGAGACATGATCCGTCTGCGTAAGGTGTTTTCAACATCATTACTGATACAACTGGCTTTGATTTCTATTGTCCTTGTTGTGGCTGAGACGGTTGGTGTATGGTTTGTCAACAATAAAATGGTGATACCGTCTGGCCGGCTGTTTGCTGCAAATTGTGTATTTCAGGCCTCGGTGGTATCATTTGTGCTCGGACTGTTCAGCACACCTTATAATGCTTGTATTATAGCACATGAGCGTATGAACGTGTTCGCTCTCTTTGGCATACTGCAGATTTGTATCAATCTGGGGATAGTTCTCTTCATTGTCTATGCTCCGTTTGGATTTGACCGACTGATAGTATATTCCATATTACTGACAGGTACATACCTGTTTATGCAGATACTGTATTTCAGATATTGCCACAAGCATTTCACAGAAAGTCGTTGCATGCCACGCTTTTATCGTGACTGCTGGAAGGAAATGAGCGGATTTGCCGGATGGAACGCAATCGGATGTACAGCCGGCATACTTAAAGATCAGGGTGTAAATGTGCTGTTGAACCTATTTTTCGGGCCGGGAGTAAATGCTTCGCGAGGGCTCGCAGGATCAGTGTCGGCGGCGGTCGGTGCATTTGTTGCCAATTTTATGACGGCTATAAATCCTCAGATTACAAAGTCGTATGCCTGTGGAGACCGACAGTATATGTTTTCGCTTGTGGAGCGTGGCTCGCGTTTCGGATTCTATACGATGATGTTGTTTGCTGTGCCTATTATATTGGAAACTCCTACAGTGTTGAGTCTGTGGCTGGGTGCGTATCCCGGCATTACAGTAATTTTTGTCCGCCTGGTGCTTCTTAATTCATTACTGGAGGTTTTGTCAAATACTCTGATTACACTTCAGGCGGCTACAGGTAAAATCAGAAATTATCAGATAGCGGTCGGAGGACTTCTTCTTATGAATTTCCCTGTATCATATCTCGCGCTTAAAGCCGGAGCATCTCCCATGAGTGTTTATGTCATCGCGTTCGTAATAGGAGTTGGGTGTCTGCTTTTGAGGCTATGGTTTCTGAGAAATATGACAGGGTTGTCAATCGGCAGTTATCTGAAAGGAGTGGTACTGAACGTGATTTTGACGTGTGCATGTGCTGTAATATTACCGGTTATGATTCATTTTTTGCTGCCGGAGGGCCCGGTGAGATTCATATCAGTGATAATTTCCAGCATAGTATGTGGAGTATTGTCCATATTGTATGTAGGATGTATGGTGTCTGAGCGGTGCTTTATATTGGGTAAAATATCAAATCAGATAAATCGGCTGACGGTCTTAGTATTATGATTGATATAACCGATAAGGCAAAATGTTGTGGATGCGGGGCATGTGTCCAAATATGCCCGAAACAGTGCATAAGTTTCATTCCCGACAAAGAGGGCTTTGATTGTCCGGTGGTGGACGTAAGCCGATGTATCGGTTGCGAGATGTGTGAGCGCGTGTGCCCTGAGCTGAATATAAGCCAACCGCGCCTTCCGCAAGCAACGTATGCGGCTATTAATCGCAATGAGACTGTGAGGCGTGAAAGTTCGTCGGGAGGAGTCTTTACCTTGTTGGCTGAGACTGTAATTGCAAGGGGCGGTGTTGTGTTCGGTGCGCGTTTTGATAGCGACTGGACAGTGCGGCATGACAAGGCGGAGACATCAGAGGAGCTTGCTGCGTTTCGTGGTTCAAAATATCTGCAAAGCCGCATAGGAGAAACCTTCATAGAAGCCAAAAGCCATCTGTCGGAAGGACGGGAGGTCTTGTTTTCAGGGACACCCTGTCAGATAGCCGGATTGAAAGGTTATCTGAATAAGGAATATGCTAATCTTCTGACTGTGGATTTTGTTTGTCACGGTGTGCCAAGTCCGGGTGCATGGAAGAAATATCTTGAGGAAAAATCGCGCGCGTTAAGCGCGCCGGCTGGAAAAAATACGGATTCCATCTCTCTAAAAGCGGGGAGCCCTTGGAAAAGTATCTCGTTTAGAGACAAACGTTTGGGCTGGAAAAGATACAGATTTCACCTCTCAGAGACCGCCCTTCAGGGCGGCCGAAATACGGATTTCACCTCTCTAAACAATGCTGACAAGTGCATATACGAACCGTTTACCGAGAATGATTATATGCGTGTGTTTCTGTCAGATCTTGATTTAAGACCATCGTGCTATAAGTGTCCGTCAAAGGGCGGCCGTTCGGGCAGTGATATAACTTTGGGCGACTTTTGGGGCATAGAGTATGTAGACCGGTCGATGGATGATGACTGTGGCACCAGTCTTGTGCTCATTAATACCCCAAAAGGAGCAAAGTTATACAGAGAATTGACCCTTGAGTCGATGCGCGAGTCATATGAAGACGCATTGCGTTACAATCGGAGCATCGAGATATCGGTTGTGAAACCTCCTTACAGAGAGCTGTTTATGTCGAGCCTTGAGAAGTGTGGTTTTGAGATTGCTTACAACCGCGTATTCTCTCAGTCACTTCCGGCTAAAATCAGACGCCGCCTGTGGCTTAAAATGAACAAGTAGATGAAAATAGGGATACTTACTCAACCGTTACAGCGCAATTACGGGGGAATCATTCAGAACTGGGCTCTGCAAGAGACGCTTCGTCGTATGGGCCACGAACCAGAAATGATATTCCGACAGGCTGACACATCCCATTCTCGGTTTGGTGGCATAACGATACTGCGTTGTTGCTCGTTGGTGAAATGTATTATATATAAGATATTGTTGGGCCGACGGGATGTTGTATTGCGCAATCCCTTTGACAGAACCTATAATCCCAGACAGCCGCGTTATGCGGATGGCAAATTTATAAAGCGTATACAGCGAAGCCGCATATGCCATTCTGACCGTGAACTGCGTGAGGTTATAACGAAAAATCACTATGACGCTTTTATTGTCGGCAGTGATCAGGTGTGGCGACAGGAGTATTCGCCAAGGATAGAGACTTATTTCCTTGATTTTTTATCAGACAGCGACCACAGAAAGAAGGTGGCCTATGCAGCGTCGTTTGGTGTGGAGGCCGATTATATAGATGCGGATAAAATGCAGCAATGCAAGACCCTGTTGTCTCGTTTTGATGCAGTCTCGGTGAGAGAGGATGGCGGCCTGAGAATTGTCAGAGAAGATTTCGGCCGTCATGATGTAGAGAAAGTACTCGACCCTACATTGCTTTTGTCAGACTCGGATTACCGTTGTCTGATAAAGGCATCAGACCGACTGACAGGAGAAAAGTATATCACGAGTTATATACTTGACGGTAATTTTGAAAAACAGCGGATACTGCAGGATGTTTCCTCCCGGTTGTCTTTGCCGGTGCGGTCTTTGTCTGGTGACAGTGATAACGCTAATATGGCAACGGTGTCACAATGGCTCGCATCGTTTGCCGAAACGTCATTTGTTGTGACCGACTCTTTTCATGGATGTGTCTTTTCTATAATATTCAACAGGCCGTTCATAGCCATAGGCAATGCCCGGAGAGGTCTCGACCGTTTTACATCGTTATTGGAAATGTTTGGTCTGGGCAAACGTCTGGCGGGTGGAGTGGAGGATTATTGCAATCGTATGGACAATCTGACATCAGCAATAGATTATACCTGTGTAAATAAAGAGCTTGACCGAATGAGACAATCAAGCATAAATTTTCTGAAAAATGCCCTTGCCTAAGATCTCGGTAATCGTACCGGTGTACAATGCCGAGAAATATCTTAACCGTTGTATTGACTCGATATTGGCGCAGACATTTGGTGATTTTGAGTTATTGCTTGTCAATGACGGGAGTACTGATAAAAGTGGTTCAATCTGTGATGCCTATGCTTGTCAGGATTCACGCGTCAGAGTATTGCATAAAATCAATGGTGGTGTCTCATCGGCAAGAAATAACGGTCTTGACAATGCTAAGGGTGAATGGGTTATATTTGTTGACAGTGATGATTGGATTGATTCACATTTTGTTAAAAAGATGCTTGCCAAAGCCTTGGATGAGAATGCAGACATTGTGATGTGTGACTGTTATTTTGTAACTAAAGATAAAAATGTGTATCATAAAATGTATGCCTGGGGAAAGCAGGGGGCACAAGGGGTAAGCGAATACATATCGACAACATGGACAGCAATGTGGGGTAGTCTGCAGAAAAGATCTCTTTATGTAAAGAGCGGTTACAGATGTCCGTTAAACATAACTTATTGTGAAGACTTCCATTTAATGATAAGGATATGCTGTGAGGCAATGGTAATAGCAAAAATCGATGAACCGCTTTATTACTATTGGCAACAGGATGGCAGTATAGTGCATAATCAGAATAAAAAGACTGAGGCTGACGAGCAGTGGGTATATCTTGACATAATTCGTTTTTTTAAGGAACGTGGATTATATGACATAATGAAGAGGCCGATGGCCTGGCGTTCATTAAAGGCTTGTGGAGAATTGCTGCTTGACCAGAACTTGTTTGACCGATTCATAGAAATCAATCCGGATAAAAAGGAGTATATATTCAGTAGTCCGACAATAGGAATAAAACTCAAAATCATGGCCTGGTGTCTTACGCATGGCTTGCGTCCGGTGACATCCATGATTGTCAGAGTAAGGAATATTTTAGGAAGATAGACATATGATATCAGTCATTATACCTGTATATAACGTAAGGGCTTATCTCACAGATTGTCTTGAAAGCGTCGTTGCCCAAACTCTTGCAGACAAAGAGGTGATACTCATAGATGACGGCAGTACAGACGGGTCGGCTGAGATATGCGACTACTATGCATCACTTTATTCATATTTCAGAGTTATTCATAAACCAAATGGCGGTCCCTCCTCGGCACGAAATCTTGGGATTGGGGAGGCTAAAGGAGAATGGCTTATATTTCTTGATTCAGATGATGTGTGGGCGGATCATGATTGCCTTGCTTCGCTACATGAATATGTCACCTCATTGAATCTGGATATTGTAAGGTTTGAATACCAAGCAGTGGATGAGAATCTCAAGTCAATCGAGCCTCGGAGTTTTGACAAGTCACTTGTTACCGGACGAGTTGTCGATAATTTTGAGTTCGTCAAATATGCAATTGCTGGAGAATGGTTTACATGGTTAAGCATGATGCGAGCCTCGGCTGTCGAAGATCTGAGATTTAATGAATGTATAAGGTCTCAGGAAGATATCGATTTCTATTGCCGTTTTTTTGCCAGACAGGAACTGCGGTGTGGATACATTGACAGGCGAATGTATCTTTATCGAAAAAGAGTATCTTCAATAACAATGACGGTGCAGATAGATAATCTTGAAGGGTCATTTGCTCTTTGCAATGTTTTTTATCGTGAAAGCCAAGTGACTAAGAATGCTCAGCTTAGGAAGTTATACATTTATTATTCTGTAATGATGTATTACTGGACTTTGAGTACATTGTCAGAGGCTTATTATCATAAACGAAGAGATGTTATAGAGGTCCTGGGCTTGATTGAGTTAAGAAGGAAGACTGCCAAAAGATTGTCTCAGGCATCAGTAAGCAAAAGGTATTATCCATTTATATTATTGACACCTGATGTCTCGGTCAGATTGTTAAGAGCTAAGAACCGAATAATGATAGCGTTAAAGGGTTTATGAAATATACGGCAGTAATACGCACGCTCGGTAAAGCCGGTGTAAAATATCAGGCTCTGCTTGACTCTTTATGCGCACAGACCATACAGCCGGAGGCAATAATTGTATATCTTGCCGACGGTTATCCTATACCGAAAGAGACATGTGGCAGAGAGCAGTATGTTTATGTCAAGAAGGGTATGGTGGCACAGCGGGCTTTAAACTATGACGAGGTATCTTCGGAATATATACTGTTTCTTGATGATGATGTTTATGTAGCTCCCGACGGAGTCGAGAAACTGTTTGAGGAATTACGACTTAATAATGCCGATGTCATATCTCCGGATGTGTTTGACAATGCCTCGCGAGGATTAAAGGCCGAGCTGATGATGACTATATCCGGCAGGATGCGGGCCCGTCGGGGTGATAGCGTGTGGGGTTATAAAGTCATGGCAACAGGAGGGTATTCATATAATAAATCTCCTCAAAATAAATCGTATCTGTCTCAGACAAACGCCGGACCATGTTTTTTATGTCGGAAATTAGATTTCCTAAGAATCCGGTTTGAAGATGAGTTATGGCTTGATCGGACTAATTATGCAATTGGAGATGATCAGGTAATGTTTTATAAGATGTATCTTGCCGGCTTAAAGCTATTGACTGTATTCGGGACAGGGATAAAGCATCTTGATGCCGGAGAAAATCTTGGAAACAAGGCGAAGGAATTAAAGATAGTGGAAGGTGATTATTTCTTTCGTAAGATTTTCTGGCATCGATTTCTGCATGTGCCTGAAAGAAATAAATTCAGACGTATATGGCGAAAATTATGTTTATGCTATTTCTATGGATTTGGGGTATTAATGGCAGTCGTAAAAGGTGATAAAAATGGGCTATCGGCAAAATGTGAGGGCATGGCACGTGCGAATGCTTTTCTAAAGAGTAAACAATATTCCGAACTGCCTTTAATATGTAAGCAAGTGTAAATCCCGGATACAATGGCATAGACTTGTAATTATTTATTCGGTATAAAATGAGTATTAACATCAGATGGCTTCAGTTTAAGGTCAATAAAGGCCGTAATTTAATCAGTTCAATCATTAATCGGCTGAGATTCTCAATGTATGGAATCTCCTATGGTCGTAATCTCAAAATACATGGGAAATTATATCTGAAATTATTTCCGGATGTAAAGGTTACTATTGGTGATAATTTCTATTGTAGCTCCGGGAGATATGTTAATGCGCTATGTTCTAACAAAAGAGGTATATTTTATCTGGTACATGATGCCGAGCTCATAATCGGAAATAATGTAGGTATGAGTAGCCCTGTTATTTGGTGTAATAAACGTATAGTTATCGGAGATAATGTTAAAATCGGAGCCAATACTATAATTTTAGATACGGATTGTCATGCCCACTGTTTTATGGATAGAAGAAATGATATTACTGATTGGGCAGAGCCACAGGAAATAAAAATAGGGAATGATGTGCTGATAGGAATGAATACTACCATATTGAAGGGTGTCACTATCGGAGATAGAGCTATTGTCGGGGCATCATCGGTTGTGACGAAAGATATACCGGCAGATAGTGTTGCAGCAGGTAATCCGGCCAGAATTATAAAAACTATAGACAAGTAAATGAATCAGGTCCCTGTAGTATTTGCGTTTGACAATAATCTGGCATTTGAAGCCGCTGTGTGTATTTCGTCACTCTTTGATAATGCAAGAGAGAGTACTGTATATGATGTTTTTATTCTTTATCCGGATGGCCAGGATTTGAACAGGAAGGATATTGATGTGGTAGCAAGTAACCATCCACGTCATAAACTGACATATCTTCCGGTAAAGGATCAATTTGAGCAAGCATATGAAATCAGAGGTATAAATACGTTGACTTACTATCGATTGCTTATACCGGAATTAATACCACAATATGACAAGGTTATTTATTCGGATGTCGATGTGATATTTCGTGATGATTTATCAGATATATATGCGATTGAATTAGGTGAAAATTATCTTGGGGCGGTAAACTCGTTGGCACATCTTGACCCGGACCGAGGCAAGTATTACACCCATCTTGGTCTTGATGCCTCAAAAAACTTTTATGCTGGAAATATAGTCTTAAATTCAAGGCTGTTGCGAGACGATGCAATGATCGGAAGATTCAAAGAGATGGCACGGAAAAAATACAAGTTTCAGGATATGGATATATTGAATATTTCATGTTCTGGTCGGGTTAGATATTTTCCACCGAGTTTTTGTGTCACAACTTACTTTTGCGAGTATGCCAATCGACAACGGTCTCAGTTGGCGGAGATATGGACAGACGAAGAGATCAATCATGCATTGGAAAAAGGCATAGTGCATTACAATGGCCCTAAGCCATGGAATAGCTGGTGCCCTAATTTTGACATATGGTGGGAAACTTATCGAAAGTCTCCGATTTATGATCAAAGAAAATATTTTGAGTTTTTCTATTCCAAAGTGGACGTTCTTGACTCATTGACATTATGGAAACGAATCAAAATATTGGCCCGCTATTTTATAGTTGGAAAAAAGTAGAAAATGATAATCAGGAGACATCCGGTTGTCTCACAAAGTAAGATCAACGAATGAGCATTATTGTCAATATGGCATGTGGATTGGCTAATCGCATGTTTCAATATGCCTATTTTCAAAATCTTCTGAAACAAGGTGTAGATGCAAAAGTGCATTATTTCACATCGACAAAGCTCGCACATGAGGATGTCGCATGGAATCGCATATTTCCTAACGCAGAGTTGAAAAAGGCGTCAACATTAGATGTGCTGATGATTGGCGGACATGATGACATTGTGTCTAAATTGGTCCGTAAATTTATGCCTTGGATGACTCGAGTTACAGAAATGCCAACCGCATTTTCTCTATATGAGTTATCAGACGATGTGAAAGATAAAGACCGTTATCTGTTAGGGGTTTTTCAGAGTGCCGGAGTTGTGGCTGCGGTGGAAGATGTTCTCCGAGAATCATTCCAATTCGATGATTTTACCGATGAACGAAATATACGGATATTATCGGAAATCATGCTGACTGACTCTGTTTCCATACATGTCAGAAAGGGTCTCGATTATCAGCGTATTAAATGGTATCGGAACACGTGTGATATCGACTATTACAGGCGGGCTGTCGCATATGTGAAAAAGCACTGTCTCTCTCCCACGTTTTATGTATTTACAGATAATCCGGAGTGGGTTCATGATAATTTCACGGACTTTGAATATAAACTTATATCCGGTAACCCGCTCTCAGGGTGGGGTAGTCATTTTGATATGCAATTGATGAGTCAGTGTCGGCACAATATAATTTCCAATTCGACTTATAGCTGGTGGGGCGGTTTTCTTAACAACCATCCTGACAAAATTGTGGTGATGCCAAAGTTATGGTTTAACCCGGATGTTACTCCCGAGCCCTCATCGGCTCCATTGCGCTATAAAGACTGGATTGCATTATGATTTATAAAGTATCTGTTATAGTCCCCATATATGGTGTAGAGCGATTTATAGCTCGAGCCGTAGACACCATGATGAGGCAGACATTAACGGAGGTGGAATTTGTATTTGTCGATGACTGTACCCCGGACAATAGTATTGACATATTGCAGGATGTCATCAGCCGTTATCCTTCACGGAAAAATGATATACAAATTATCCGCAACGGGCATAATATGGGGCTTCCCGCATCGCGTAATATCGGACTTAAGGTTGCACGAGGTGAGTATGTGTTTCACTGGGATAGCGATGATTATGCGGAGGTCGTAATGCTCGAAGAAATGTATGATTTCGCAAAGCTGTATAATGTTGATGTCGTCTGGACTGACTGGTTTCTGACGTTTGAACGGTCGGAGCGTTACATGCGTCAGCCTTCTTATCCAACAGCCCATGAGGCACTCAGAAGTATGCTTGGTGGTGCTATGAAATATAATGTATGGAATAAACTTGTCAGAAGATCGATATATATTGATAATAATATTGAGTTCCCGTCGGGTTTCGGAATGGGTGAGGACCTGACAATGTTACTGGTCTTTGCATTTGCGCGTGAAGTCAGGTATTTAAACAGAGCATATTATCATTATCTGAAAATAAATGCACAAGCATTCTCTCATAATATAAAACCGGAGCATTTCGGAGCATTGAAACGAAATGTCAGTTGGATAACCGCGCAACTAAGAGAGTTAAAGGGCGAATCAATTGATGATGAACTGGCATTCCTGAAATTAGAATCGAAATATCCGTTGATCGCTGCTTCCGGAGATTTTGCAATATACAGACTTTGGAATGAATGGTTTCCGGAGGCAAATGAATACATCGGGAAAAATGGCAATATAGGTATGCGTAGTCGTATCCTTCAGAAATTGGCATATAAAAAACAATATTGGGCGTTGTGGATACACTATCAGCTTGTCATTAGGTTTATATATGGGGTGATATACAGATAATATGATTTTTTAGATGAGAATTATTATATATATTTTAGGTGTAGTAATAACGAGCTGCTATTACTTCCCATTTGAATTGTCGGCATTACCGGGTATAAATTCAAAGCTGGTCTTGGCTGTTGTTAGCCTTCCATTGATCAGCCTTGAATTAACCAACGGTAACAATATAGACAAAGGGCTCATAAAGCTCGCGTTATGGGCTTTGGCCTTGTCGATAGTGGCGTTATTTGCCAGACTGATTAATAATACGCAGGATACTACGTTTGTCACATACTTTGTGTCAATGTATGTGTGGTTGGGTGGTGCATATACAGCCATAAAATTATTGAAATCGATATATGGCAGAATAGATGTTGAGATTGTAGCTATAAATCTGGCAATAGTATGTGTACTGCAGTGTGTTTTGGCACTGGTATTTAAATATAATAATGCAGCGGAATTATGGTCAGGACGAGTGTTTGGAGGGGAAGCCTATATGGGGGCGGACACAGATGATCGTCTTCATGGAATAGGATGTGCGCTTGATGTTGCAGGATTTAGATTTGCTGCTGTTCTTATCATGCTTTCTTTTCTTGTGTATATTGAGGCTGAACGAAGCAGAGAATGGCGAGTGGCTTTATATCTTGGCATGATGGCAATAATAACGGTCATTGGAGATATGATATCACGGTCTACCGTCATCGGATTAGGCCTGAGTATGGGATTGTTTGCTATCGTTGCATTTAAGGGTGGCGTAGGGAAAATATTATTAAAAGAGATAACGTTACTGATAATTCTTATTATCCCGACAATCATATATTTCTATAATTCTAATGATGTGTTTCGTGATGACTTGAGATTTGGTTTTGAAGGTTTCGTCTCGTTATTTGAGAGTGGACGATGGGAATCAAATTCCAACGAGATATTGAAGAATATGTGGATATGGCCAGATAATGTTAAAACTTGGCTTATAGGAGACGGCTATGCCGCAAATCCGTGTGATTCCAGTCTGCCTTCATATGATCCTTATTATATAGGACCGACATATCATGGATTTTATATGGGGACTGATATCGGATATTGCCGTTTTGTCTTTTTCTTTGGTCTTATAGGTTTAACTTGTATTATCGGATTAATTACAGAAGCTGCATTGATATGTATCAACAGATTTCCTCATTGGAGATTAATGTTCTGGATGATTCTTGTCTTGAATTTTATAGAGTGGATGAAAGTCTCAACGGATTTGTTTATGGTATTTGCCATATTTCTATGTATATATCCTGAGGAAAATACTAATTACATATCTGAAAACAAATCAGACAAGATAGTCTGATAATATGAGATAACAGCATATTATGAAGATTGTCTATTGCCATTGCTCGGTGTATAATCCTGGGGGGATGGAGCGGGTGTTGCTCAATAAGGTGCGCTGGTTGAGCGAACGGCTCGGGTGGGAGGTGATTGTCGTCACCACCGATCAGCAGGGACGACCGCCTTTTTACGGATTTCCCGCGGAGGTGCGTTTCTATGATCTGGACATCAATTATTCTCTGGATAATACGTTGCCGACACTTAGGCGGATTCCTTCATATTTGCGTAAACGCCGTTTACATCGCCGCCGTCTTTCGGAGTTGCTTATGAGAGAGAGACCCGATGTGACTGTTTCGCTTTATCCGTCGGAGTCATCGTTTATTCCCGACATAAAGGATGGCAGCCGTAAGGTGCTCGAACTTCATTTCAACCGCTATTTTCGTCTTCAGTATGGCCGTAGCGGACTTGCGGGACTTATTGACCGCCTGCGTAGTCGTCAGGATGTGGCGTTGGCTTCTCGTTTTGACCGTTTTGTTGTGCTGACTGAGGAGGACAAGGGTTATTGGGGCGATATGTCTAACATTTCAGTGATACCAAATGCGGCTCTTCCGATGCCGGAGGCCAGTGATTGCAGCCCTAAGCGCGTAATCGCGGTAGGGCGTCTTGACTATCAGAAAGGTTTTGATCGTCTTGTCGATATCTGGGACAGGGTGTGTCGTGACAGCCGGGCCAATGGTTGGCGTCTTGATATTTTCGGTCAGGGCGAGTGGCAGGTTATGCTGGAAGGTATGATTGCTGACAGGGGGCTGTCGGGTCGGATGGCTTTAAATGCTCCGACTTGTGACATTGCGTCGGAATATGCCGCAAGTTCGATACTTGCCATGACATCTCACTACGAGGGATTCCCTATGGTGATGATTGAGGCTATGTCGGCCGGATTGCCGGTGGTGACATTTGACTACAAGTGCGGACCGAGGGATATTATCACTTCTGGCAAGGACGGTGTGATAGTGGCATATGGTGATAACAATGCGTTTGCTGAGGCTCTGCTGATGTTGATTGCTGACGCTGATTTGCGCAGGACGATGGGGCGAAATGCCGTGGAGGTGACGGACAGATATTCCGAGGACAGGGTTATGGGCATGTGGGCCGACCTGTTCGGACAAATTGTAAAAGAATGAGTGTAAAAGGACGTATTGTACAGATCAATCCCGTGGTGCGTACCAACACTTCGACCGGTCGTATCATGCAGGAGATAGGCTCTCTGGCCGAAATAAACGGTTGGCTTAACTGGTGTGCTTACAGTAAGGGGCGTGACGGTGAGCGTGAATGTGTGACGGAGTCTATAGCTGTTGGAGACCGCTGGAGTGTCGCAGCCCACGGAGTGCTTACCCGTCTGTTTGACCGTCACGGTCTGGGATCGGCCGGAGCTACACGCAAGTTTGTAAAGCGGCTTAAAGAAATCAATCCAGACATAATACATATACATAATATCCACGGTTATTTTCTGAATTATCCGTTGCTTTTCGAGTATCTGCGTGAGAGCGATGTCAAGGTAGTCTGGACTGTTCATGACTGCTGGCTATACACAGGACATTGCTATTATTATTCGGCGGCAGGGTGTGACAAGTGGCAGACCGGATGTGGTGACTGCCCGCAGCGCGGGGCGTTTCCCCGGAGCTTGTTTGTAGATCGTTCGTGCCGTAATTTTTCAGACAAAAAGAGTGCGTTCATGTCAATACCGCGTGACCGTATGGTGATAGTGCCGGTGTCGGAGTGGATGCGCGAAGAGATGTCGAAATCTTTTTTCAGGGATTCCCGTTTTGAGGTAATCCATAATGGCATTGACACATCGGTGTTTCATCCCTGTGAGGGTCTGGTGATGCATCGCCGTCTTGGTGTCGGGGCCGATAAAAAAATCATACTCGGCCTTGCGAGTATTTGGAGCAAGGAAAAGGGACTTGATGATTTCATCAAACTTTCACGACTTATAGGACCGGATGAGGTGATTGTTCTTGTGGGTGTGGACGATAAGACTGCCGGGCAGCTTCCGGACACAATCCGCAGTATTCGTCGTACGGAGAATATAGAGATGCTTGCACAGCTCTATTCGGAGGCGACAGCGTTTGTCAATCCCACCTGGCAGGATAATTACCCGACTGTCAATCTCGAGGCCATATCATGCGGCACACCGGTTGTGACATATAATACCGGCGGCAGCATCGAGTCAGTGACCGATGTGACCGGGAAGGTTGTGGAGCAGGGTGACGTGGCCGGTTTGCTCGCTGCGGTAAGGGAAATTGAATCGCTCGGAGCCGATTGTTTCAGACAGCCCTGTCGCGACTATGCGCTTGCCAATTTCAGAAAAGAGGACAGGTATCGCGACTATCTGCGTCTTTATGAAAATCTGTTAAAATGATTATTGTCAGATGAAAATACTTCAGATCGGTAAATTTTATCCGATAATGGGTGGTGTTGAGAAGGTCATGTATGACCTTACGTCCGGACTATCGTCAAGAGGCATCGAGTGTGACATGCTATGTGCCTCGGCTGACAACACGTCAAGGATAATCAGACTCAACAGTCATGGACGTGTGATTACCACGTGCACGTTGCTCAAGGCCAACAGTACGATGATCTCGCCCGAGATGGTCACGCTGCTGCGCGGCATTGCCTCAGACTATGATATAATACATATACATCATCCAGATCCGATGGCGGCATTGGCGTTGTATATGAGTGGATATAAGGGCCGGGTGGTGCTTCACTGGCACTCCGACATCCTGCGCCAGCGTATGTTGCTGCATGCGTATCGTCCGTTTCAAAACTGGCTTCTGCGCAGGGCCCATCGTGTGATATGCACGTCGCCAAACTATGCTGATGGTTCGAGCGCGCTGGGCAGGGCTTATAACAAGCTGTCATGTGTGCCTATCGGAGTTGCTCCTGTGATACCCGACGTGGAGAAAGTAAGAGAGCTCCGCGAGACCCTCGACGGGCGTCATGTGATATTCTCACTCGGACGGCTGGTGCCTTACAAGGGATTTGACAATCTTATACTTGCCGCCCGTCATTTGCCCGACAATTTCCTGACTGTAATAGCCGGGGCCGGCCCGTTGGATGGCAGATTAAGGGGCCTTATTGGCACTAACGGTCTACAGCACAAAGTAAAAATGCTCGGTCGCATAAGCGACAGCGAGCGTAATGCCTGGATGGGTGTGGCGTCGGTATTTTGCTTGCCGTCGGTGGAGAAAACCGAGGCTTACGGGATTGTGCTTATCGAGGCCATGTCGACAGGACTGCCTGTGGTGACTACCAAAATACCGGGTTCGGGCACCTCATGGGTCAATGCTCACGGAGTCTCTGGGCTGAATGTAAGCTGTGGCAATCCCGAAGAGCTCGCCGAGGCTTTGACCGAGGTTATAAGAGTCGAGAATGAGACCGGAAGCTATGGCCGTAATGCCCGAGACCGTTGGGAGAAACTCTTTACGGTAGAGACTTCCATCGACAATGTGTCCTATATCTATCGCCAGCTTTTGGATCTGCGGTAACAGTATCTTGGAGTCAAGACTACCTTAATCATAAAACGCATTTATTCCAATCATTATCAGTTTAGTACAATGAGAATCGACAATTATCCCACTTTTCAGCCCCAGTTTAGGAGCAAAGATGAGAATATGCTCTGTGGCTTTGATATAGAGGCACTGGACATGAGTGGAGCGACCAACGTCAGGGATTATCGGCTTTCGGCCGGTCAGAAAACCGTTAAACGTGTTTTTGACATCCTTATATCACTCGCGGGAGTCGTAATATTCCTGCCTATAATCATTCTGATCGCTCTGGCAATATGGCTGGACGACTATCACAACCCGATATTTTCACAAAAACGTGTAGGGCTTGGCGGCAAAGTGTTCACCATATATAAATTCCGCTCCATGCGCATCGACTCGGAGAGCGACGGAGTCCCACGTTTGTGTGAAGAGAACGATTCGCGTCTTACACGCGTTGGTGCGTTTCTGCGCAATCATCATCTTGATGAGTTTCCGCAGTTGTGGAATGTACTCAAAGGCGACATGAGTGTGGTAGGTCCGCGTCCCGAACGTCCCTATTTCACTAAGAAAATCATGGATGAGTATCCCGACTATCGCATGCTTTTCACCCTGCGTCCGGGGTTGTTCTCTGAGGCCACATTATACAACGGCTACACCGACACCATCCGGCAGATGGTCAGGCGTGCCGAGATGGACCTTGATTATCTCAAGAACTACTCGCTGGCTGTCGATGTAAAAATTATCTACAAGACCACGATGTCGATAATCTGCGGTAAAAAGTTTTGAAGCAAATGAAACTTAAAGCTAATCTGAAGTTACGTAAAGTCGGCAGAAACTATATGCTTGTCGATGTCTCTGATGCAGATGCCAATATCACGGATGTATATACACTCAATGAAACGGCTGCATTTGTGTGGAACGCGGCAGCCGATCATGGCGTGCATGCTGAGACTCTTGCATCGCTCGTGTGCGAGGAGTATGATGTGAGTAATGACATCGCGCTATCCGACATCAAGTCAATCCTACAGACATGGCGTTTGTCAGGACTGATAGTCGACTGACCCACCCCGGCTCCTGCGTCATAAAGACACAACTTTACACAATTAATGCAATCGACCATATATAATTCACCTGCCGAGGAGGCTTTCATGGCTCTGGTGAGAAGCGGGCTTAGAGATACGGTCCCGGCTGAGAGCCTTTTTGAATCGCTCAGAGCGGACGAGTGGGAGGAAATCTACAGAATGGCGCGCCGCCAGACCGTATGTGGCATCTGCTATGCCGCCTTCTGCCGGCTTCCCGACCGATTGCTGCCACCTCACACGCTGCTCACCCGGTGGGTGGCGCGGGTCGATGCGATAGAGACGGCCAATAGGGCCATGGCCCACGCCACCTCCTCGCTTATCGCGACTTTACGCCTGGCAGGGCTGCATCCGGTGGTGCAGAAAGGTCTCTCCGTAGCGCGTCACTATCCCAATCCCGAGTTACGCGAGTGTGGCGACATCGACTTATGGCTTCCGGGCCCTGAGTTTGACAAGGCAAAGACAGTCGTAAGCCCGTCCGCCGGGCTCAAGCACAATCCTGACGGTAGCGTATCGTTCAGCTATCGCGGATTTGTAGTCGAGTTTCACCGCCAGCTTATCAATGTCAGCAGCCCGATGATTTCGCAGGATCTCGACTCGTTTACCAGAAGAGCGTGTGCGGCCGAGGTAAGTCATGATGACCGGTACCCCTCGCCGCCACCGCTGTTTGAACTGTTGCTCGTTTCGATTCACATCATGCGTCATGCGTTCGGCACCGGGGTCGGGTTGCGCCAGATATGCGACTACTATTGTACAGTCAAAGCACTGTGCGATTCATATGATCCCTACAAATTTGAAAGAGCATGTCACCTCACAGGCATATCCAAATGGATAGAGATACTCAACGGGTTTCTTGTGAGATACCTCGACATTCCGGCCGAAGAGCTGCCATCATCGGGTTTTAAGGGGAAAAACAACGTGTCGCCCGACGTTTTGATGCGCATCATAAGAGAAGGTGGCAACTTCGGGCTCCATCAGCAGGAGCCTGGTATTTGCGACAAACCGCGTGCCAAGGGCAAGATGCACACACTTGTGATGTTTTTCAGAAGGAGTCGTTTTGCCGCCTCAGTAGCACCCTTCGAGGCCTTCTGGTGTTTTGTCAGGCTGCTTTTAGGTCAGTTGCGATGAAATAACACTTGTAACGATGGATTTTACCTTAGATATAGGCGGACTGAATATGAGCATCAAGGGTGCACCCTGGTCGCTCGCCACTCTTCCGCCCAACTTCCGCCCGTTTCTCAGCACTGCCGGGCTTATGCGCGGTGACAGGGCTGTGATGAAGATAGAGCATACGGCTGTCAAGCCATCGCTCCATGGGCTCAGACCACTGTCGACATCGTGCAACGACATCGGCCGGGCCTCACTCTATCACGACGGTGACCGTTGGCTTGTGTCGCTCATCCCGGGTCACGGACAGCATCCGCGCGTCATGGCCATTGACCGAGACCTGCGCCAAGCCAGTGTCAGTCTGCAGAGCGACGACCCCTATGCCGGATTTGTCATCGACTCCATGGCCCGCATACTCTTTTCACAATATGCCGCCTCGTGTGGCTCGCTGATGCTGCATGCCTCAGTCGTGGAGAGTGACGGACGCGCTTATCTTTTCATGGGCAAGAGCGGCACCGGCAAGAGTACGCACTCGCGACTGTGGCTCGACAATTTCAGCGGTTGCTCATTGCTCAACGATGACTGTCCGCTTGTGACCGCCTCAGGCGATGAAGCCTTTCAGGCCTGTGGCACTCCTTGGAGCGGCAAGACCCCCTGCTGGCGCAACGCCCGCTATGAAGTGGGAGGCATAGCGCGTATCAGACGTGCCGCCGTCAACCGTTTCATCCCGACCGAAGGTATCAAGGCCTTTGTGTCGTTTATCCCCGGCATGTCGGTTATGACCTCCGACCGCGAACTTTATTCCGACGCCTCGTCGACAGCCCTGCGTCTGCTGGACAGTGTCACCACCGGCATACTTGAATGCCGCCCCGATGCGGAGGCTGCCTCTGTGTGTCGCCGCGCGTTCGGCATTATATAAATCTGACCATCCAATAATATAATTCACATATGCATATGAAAGTAACAAGACCAATCATGGCTGCGTTTGCATCTCTGCTTCTGCTCACTGCGATGAGCGGATGCAAGTCGCAGAAGGACTATCTCTATCTCTCCGATATGACTGACGATCAAGGCTATGCCATAACCCACCGTTATCAGCCCCGCATACAGCGTGACGACCGTCTGGAGATTACCGTAAGCTGTAAAAATTCCGAGCTCGCCATGCCTTTCAACGTGACATCCGGGTCGGTCAAGGTGACCGAAGGCGGCAAAGTGTCGGGCAACGTCACCGAGCAGTATTACAGGGTCGACAACGAGGGAGATATCAATTTTCCCGTGCTCGGCAAGCTCTATGTGGCCGGACTGACGCTCTCCGAGGCTTCCGGCATGATACGTCAGCGCATCATCGACGGAAATTACATCAAAGACCCCATAGTCACGATGGAGTTTAAAAACTTTCATTACACGGTGCTCGGCGCGGCCAACGGCAACGGCACTCACACATGTGACGGTGACCGCATCACTATCCTCGAGGCCATAGCCCAGGCCGGTGACCTCGCAAGTAATGCCGACCTCGGCAAGATAGCCGTAATCAGGGAGGAGGGTAACACGCGCAAGGTCTATACCGTCGACATACGCAAGTCGGACATCTTCAATTCGCCGGCGTTTTATCTTGCTCAGAACGACATCATTTATGTACGTCCCAAAAAGCCCAAGAGCGAGGAGAAGACCAACTTCCTCCAGTGGCTCACCGTCGCGCTCTCCATTGTCACAGCCACCACTTCAGTAATCTGGGTAACAAAGTGACTTAGCCTTCGGCTAAAGGTTGTAAGGTTATGTGGCCGCTGCTCCCGAGCCTCAGTGTCAGTGACATAAGTCACTGACTTGTGCCTCGACATTATAACCTTTAAATTTTGCATCACCTTTAGCCGCAGGCTAAGTAACCACAGCATCACCTTATAACCATATAACCTTTAGCCAAAGGCTAAGTAAAAAAACATACAATGTCAATAGAAAATCAGTCGAGACAGCCTAAGGGCCCCAATCTTATCGACATACTTCTTTATCTGCTATCCAAGTGGCCGTGGTATGTGGCGTCACTTGCCTTGTGTCTGGCATTTGCGTGGTATCATTACGCCACCGCCCCTATGGTGTTTTTCGCGCAGACCAAGGTTATAATCAAAGACCCCTCCAACAAGACGTCGACCGGTGGTTTTGACCGTTACGAAAACTCCATCAACCGCGTTAACGTAACCAATGAAATCCTCCAGTTCCGCTCCAAGCGGTTGCTGCAGGAGGTAGTGGCCCGCACACGAGCCGATGTGCGCTACTTCACCCGTGAGGGGCTGCGCAATGTCAATATATATGGCGAGTCGCCCGTTGAGGTGATATTTCCCTCCATCCGTCCGTCGGCCTCCTTCACGTTCTCGCTTACGCCGGTCGACTCTGTGAGTGCGCGCCTCTCGCTCCGTCAGGGCGAGAAAGAGAAAGACCTGCGTCTCGCCTATGGCAAGCTCTACAAGGTCAACGGTCAGCAGATTATGGTCCAGAAGACTGAGTCCATGTCGCTCTCATGGTATGGCCGTGAGATCAAGATAGTCAAAGTGCCCGAGCTTCAGGCCGTCAACGAGCTTGTGAGCCATCTTGGCATACGCCAGGAGGAGAAGGACGGTACAATCATCAACATCGCCGTCACCTCTGGATCAAAGGAACTCGATATCGATATTCTCAATACCATCATCGAGGTCTACAACCAGGAGTCGATCAATGATAAAAACCAGGTGGCTGTCAACACGGCCAACTTCATCAACGAGCGTCTGCGCATCATAGGCAGCGAGCTTGGCGGTGTCGAAAACGAACTCGAGGCCTATCGCCGCGACAATCAGGTGGTCGACATCGGCTCCATGACCTCGCGTTACATGGGCGAGTCGGCCCGCTACAATGCCGATGCTCTCCTGTATGACACACAGTTGCGCATAGCAATGTTTATCAAGGAATATCTCACCGATCCGGCGCGCAACAATGACCTCATACCCACCAATCTCGGCATCAACGACCAGTCGATAGAGAGTCAGATATCACACTACAACTCTGTCAAGCTCCAGCGCGACCGACTCATCGACGAGAGTTCCGAGGCCAACCCGGTCATCGAGGAGCTGACAAACACCATGCAGGTGTTGCGCAAAAACATCCTCAGCGGTGTCGACAACATCATTGTCTCATTTCAGGTCAAGCGCAGCGACGCCCGCGGCTATGAAAGCGCGGCCGAGTCGCGCATAGCCTCCATACCGCGCAAGGAGAGGGAGATACTCTCCATCGAGCGTCAGCAGAAGATTAAGGAGTCGCTCTATCTCTTCCTGCTCAACCGTCGGGAGGAGAACGCTCTCTCCCAGGCTATGGCCGACAACAATGCCCGCATTATCGACGGACCCGAAGGCAGTGTGGCCATGATCTCGCCCCAGCGCAACCGCATACTCGCCCTTGGCCTCATGGCCGGTCTTTTCGTGCCTACCGTGGTGCTGCTCGTGCTCTCGTTCATGAACACCCGCGTGCGCGGACGCCGCGACATCAAGGAGATGATCTCGGTGCCGTTTCTCGGCGAGGTGCCCTACAACAAGGAGCTCAACCGCCGACGTCCCGTCACACAGAGCCGCAAGGCCTATGAAGGTCGCCAGGCGTTCATGAAGTCACTCATTGACGATGCCTTCCGCATAGTGCTGGCCAATATCACCATGATGACCAAGTCCTCCGGACGTGATGCCAAGGTGTTGATGACCACATCATTTCGCGAGAGTGCCGGCAAGACATTCTCGGCTATCAACATGGCCGAAGCCCTGGCTGCCGGAGGCAAGCGCGTAGCCCTTGTCGACGTCGACATACGCAAGGGCACACTGACTCACCGCGAGGGTATAGATCATATGCAGACAGGCATCACCAACTATCTCTATGACCCGGAGGTGACGCTCGACGACATCACCGTCAGGCGTGACGGACGCCCCGACGTGGTGCCCTCGGGCGTGGTGCCCCCCAATCCTGTGGAGTTGCTCAACAGCCAGCGGTTCGACAAGCTCTTCGAGGAGATGCGCCGTCGTTATGACTACATCATAGTCGACTCAGTGCCTGTCGGCATGGTGGCCGACGCCACCATCAGTAGCCGCGTGGCTGACATAACCCTCTTCATAGTGCGCGTGGGCTCGCTCGACCGCCGTCAGTTGCCAGAGATACAGTCGCTCTACGATGACGGCTCGCTCGGCAACCTCGCCATCATACTCAACGGCGCGGAGCTTCATAGCGGTTATGGCTACGGTTACGGCTACGGTTACGGCTATGGCTACGGTTATGGCCACAAACACAAGAAACGCCGACGCTTCCGTCTCTTTTGAGTCTGTCGGCCGACACAATGCTTACTAAAAAACATTATAAATAACCTAAAACCATTTAACAATCATGAAAGGTAAAAAATTTTATGAACAGCCCGCGACTGCGGTAACCCGCGTGGAGCTCGAAAGCTCCATCTGCGGAGGCTCGGTCCAGTTTGGCGAAGATGACAGCCAATCAAAGGGAGTAGACATTTCCGCACAAGGAGTTGCGGATACGAGTAATAATGATTTCTCTGCAAATCCCTGGCAGATTGACAATTAACCAACCAATCTCATATTTAACAATCAGCTAATATGAATTACAAATTTATTATGGCATCAGCCTTTGTGCTCGCTTTGACGACTTCGTGCAGCGAGGACAGGATGGAGGTTACTACCCCCACTGCGGCAAAAGGTGATGATGTGGAATTTTCAATCGCATCACGGAGCCGCACGATGTATCAAGATGACTGGGATGCGACTGACGCCCAGTCGATATACTGGGGCAATTACATAAATACCCAAGAGGATAAGATCAAGATTTACTGCAAGGCTGCGTCCAACCCAATAGCTGAATATGTGGTAAATCCGACTACAACCGGCAATTCCAATGTAGCCGAGTCTGTGGTTAAGGTCGGAGAGAAAGGCATACAGTGGGGCCCCGAAACATCTACTCACAATTTTTATGCTTTCTACCCGGCCAGTGCTGCGGGTGGCGAATTTCTTAACGGTACCGACAATACCATCCGCGCCACGGTAGACCCCGGTCAGTCTCCTCTGTCATATAAGGCTATTACAGCCGGAGGTAATCAGTATACTGACCTCAAAGGGGTGCTCGGAAATAACAAGTCTGATAAGAATGATCAGACTACAATCTATGGAGAGCCTGATATGGCAGCAGCCATTATGGTCGCCAAGACGAAGATTTCCGATGCCCAGTGGGGACAGATGGTGCCTCTGAATTTCCAGGTCCTGGCTGATGTGCTTGACATAACCATAAATGGTCCTGTAACCCCCAATACTCTAAATGGCAATGAAGCTCAGGCATCACGAGATTATATCAATATTCAGACTGTAACCGTCGAGCCTATTGACGCGAGTGGTAATATTGATGATACCAAGAAGATCTCAGGCACATTTGACCTTGATATGGAGAATGGTACTGTAACGAATATTGATGGTAATTCATCTGTGCAGCTTCAGCTTTCACAGATTGTTGATGGCACTCAGATTTTCCCGACTCTATATATTCGTGTCAATACTGAAACTCCGAGTGTTGATGACATTGACCACCTTCGCCTTCGTGCATTTCTTATTCCTGGCCAGATTACAAATCTGAATCAACTCCGCATACGTATTATGACCGACTGCGGTGAATATATTCAGAATCTTGGTGACAACGATATGGTCAGCGGTAAAATCCATCCTGTAAAACTCGGATATTTCCACGTACGTGGTGCTGAGTTTGATTTTGCCCACTGGATCGGCCAGCTCGACCCCAATATCTATATTTCCGAGCTTTCAATCCCCGGAACATGGCACTCGTCAAATTCAAATAATCAAGGTTCGGCTTCGCTTGCCGATCAGTACAATGCCGGTATCCGTGCTTTTGAGGTACACACTCTTGGTGGCACGATTCCTTACACAGATGTGAATTTCCAAACTCAGCTGACACCTGATAATGCAAGCACTATGGATTATTATGATGAGCATATGAATGAAAATACGGAAAACCCAAAAACCGAAGTCTCAGGCGGAACGCAAAGTGATGATTCCTGGTGGTTGCATACTCTGACTAATGCGACAGTCACACAGACTCGTACTACAACTTATCAGCAGATGCCAAAGGTGGCATTACGACTCTACCGTACAAGAAATGTGACATCAGCAACAAGTAATCCATCCGAATCTTTCTCGGATGCTCTGATCTTTCTTGCCGAGACAATGAATAAGGAGGGCTTAATGTTCTTTGAATTTGGTTATGAGTGTCCTTATGCACGAAATGTTACTGTGCCGTGCCGGACTGTCACAATTACTGAAACCCGAACAAAAACAGGCCAAACTCTTAAAGGAAACGGTTCTGGATCTAATATCGCATGGGAAACCAGTGGAGTATTCAGTGAGGATGATCAGTGGACATCATCCGAACCAGAGGTAACATATACCGGCTTAATGACATTGACTACTGCTCAGGCATGGGTCGTTGCGGTAGAATCGTGTCTTGCTCGACTTGCGGCTACAGATAATAAGACGACTGGAAAGAAGGTGCTTTATACAACCCCTGTAACAGCTAATACAACGATTAGGGATGTCCAGGGTCAGGTAATTGTAAAGATAAATACCAATGATACTAACAATAATGAGAACGAGGGTTTCGGTTGGTCAGGCAATACTCCTGCATTGTTCTCTCGTTGGATGTCAGGTAGTGGTGCACAACCTCTTACGGTCAATCTGCAATGGGGAAAACCTGTCGCACCTTATGGCGATGGCACTACTGAGCCGACAACCGAATTGAGATGGTGCTATACCGAGCTTGAAGGGGTAAGTAACAATTCAGTACTTCAAGGTCGTAAAAATGCCATTGATGCTATGAATGCTCTTGCATATCAGAACTATCAGGGTGGCTTACACCGCACTTTCTATGAGTGTGCGATTGGCGGTTACTATATTAACAATAATGTCAGCGGCTGTCAGAATCTTGCCAAAGAGCTTAACCCTTACCTTCTTACAGCAATCTCAAAACCAGACCGTATGCCTTGTCCTCTGGGCCTTGTATTTATGAATTATGCTATCCCGCCCACAGGTGAGGGAGACACATATAAATCGGCCGACCTGATTCGCGCTATCATCAACAACAATGCGGCATTCATGCTCAACCGTGCATCGGGCAGCAGTGCCACTCCGTCAAGCAATGTGCAGGACAATACCAATTCATCATTTTCTAATAGCAAAAACGGACTCAGTCCTCTGAAATAATCATTAATTTATCGGGTCACGGCTCCCGTGAATACAGACTCCGTCGGAGTTGTGACCCGATTCTTACCTACCAATAATACCAATAGATGAAGAATCTAAAATATATCACATTATGCTCGGCAATGACGGTAGCATTTATCTCATGCGACAAAACTGACGAGATGTCAAGTAACGTATGCGGCAATGCCTCTACTATCATAGCCAATATAAACGGAACGTCTGATAATTCGCGTACAGCAATTGATCCTACAACCTATACCGGCGGTCATGTCGGAATATTATGGATGCCCGGAGATGCCATAGGCGTCTATGGCAACGGTGTCAATAACAAAAAATTTACATCAAACTCAACGCAGCCTTTAGGTCGCACGACATTTACGGGTGACTGTCATGCTCCACTGTTGGCCTATTATCCTTATAGCCCTGATAATGATGCATGTCAGTCCACTGCGGTAAAAGGAACATTACCGTCAGTTCAACACTACGACTCGCAGACACGACGCATAGAGGGAGACTATAAGTATGGCATTCCTCGTGAGGGTGCTGATAAGGAGTTTGATTTCAATCACATATTTTCACTACTGTGTGTCAATGTCAATGTCACGGGGACAACGATTGAAAACGAGACTCTCAGAAGTGTGACAATTGAACTGCCGTCACAAAGAGTGTTGTCCGGAGATTTTACATTTGATTTGAATAACGGCAAGTATGGTTTTACAGGCGATATGTCCAATAGCGTGACACTCTTATGGACAGATACGCCGAAATTGGAACGCGGCAAGACATATAGCGCGTATATGACGTGTGCCCCTGATTTCAAGGAAGACGATGAAGTGAAGATAATCGTGACTACAGACAAACATACTGCTAAAGTCACCAAACATATAGCATATGACTTTGAGTCCAATTCGGTATATACATTCAATGTTGACCTTAGTCTCTTTGGTGACGATGTTGTGATAGATGAGATACCTGTCGAACCGGAAGAAGAGACTGCCAACTGCTATATGGTTACTTCGGCCGGTGTTCATGACTTTAAGGCTACGGTGATAGGCAATGGCCAGAAAGGCATTATCCCCGGAGCAGGATTTCACACGGATGACGCGACAATAACACCTCGCTCGGCGAGCCTGTTGTGGGAGGATGTGCAGGGATTTATTTCAGATATTGAATTGCGCGACGGACGTGTGTATTATACCACAACCGGTAATGTTGGCAATGCGGTAATTGCAGTTTACAGCGGTGCTGATGCGACTGGTGATATACTTTGGAGCTGGCATATATGGGGTGTTGGAGACACACTTCCTAATGATGTAGAATTAACTAATTATAAAGGACACAGGTACACGGTAATGAGTCGCAATCTCGGTGACCGCTCCGATAAGTCTGCATATGGTGTTCTGTATCAGTGGGGACGCAAGGATCCTGTATCTTCTGATTCAATAATATATGTGAATGGTCAGGAAATAACAACCGATGATGCCGCCACACGCTGTTATCGATTTATCAATCGTTTTACATCGGCCGATAGAGGCAAAGCTACAATAGAATATGGTGTGCGTAATCCAATGCAGATGACTACGATTGAAAGCTGTGATGATTGGCTTAATATTGAGAATCTTTACTTGTGGGGAAATACCAATTTTGCCGTAGAGCAGGCTTCTGATGAGAAAAGTTTCACGGATGTAAAGACTATCTATGACCCGTCACCTGTCGGCTATCGTGTGGCCAATAGCCAGACATTCACTTATTTTGTAAAAAATGAGAACGGAAGTAACACCAGTGCCGTCAATGCGGCCCGTCTTGATCGTCTGAACTATATCAAATATGACAACGGTTACTATTTCATGGCCAATGAGTCTGATACCGAAGGCATTTGGTTTCCGCAAAACGGTGCCCGGGACGGATATTATTTGCCTGTGACAATATATACAGGCAACGGCAATAAACGAGCATACTTTTCAAGTGTGACTAAAACAGGCCGATATTGGTACAGTAATCCTGCCGATCCGAAAAGTGGAGAGCGCAGAGCGTTGTGCATTAGCATGTCGTCTTATGTGGAAAATAATAATTCTAATATTTCCAATAGTTACAATCAGGTTCAAGTTAACAATATTCTGAAACGTAGCTCTGCTCTTGCGGTAAGATGCGTAAGAGAGTAGGGGGGGATACTACATATATGACATTTGATTCATTTAACCATTATAATTATAAACCAAATGAAAAAGTACATTTTGACAGCGGCGGTTTCGCTCGTCGCTACGGGCGTGTATGCGCAGAGTGTGGATGAGGCCATGGTGGCCGAGTCTTACAGCGAGACCATCACGGAGATGAAGACCGACTTCAAGAGCAACTGGTTTATCAGTGCCGGAGTGGGCGGTCAGATATTCTTTGGCGACCATGACCGTCAGGCCTCGTTTGGCGACCGTCTGTCACCGGCTCTCGACATAGCCGTGGGCAAGTGGTTCTCACCCTCCATCGGAGTGCGCCTCATGTATAGCGGACTGTCGGGCAAAGGTGCCACCCAGACATGGGGCGACCCCAACGGCGGTATCTACAATACCGGCAAGGAGGTCCCCGGCAAGTATACCAATCCTTACGGTTTCCTGTGCCAGCAGAAGTTTAATTTCTTCACCCTGCATGCCGACATGATGTTTGACCTGACCAATATAATTGGCGGCTACAAGCCCACACGAGTGTATGGCTGTGCCCCCTATATCGGTGTAGGCTGGGGCCATGTATATGACAATCCCCATCAGAACACTGTGATAGGTAATGTGGGTGTGTTCAACATGTTTCACGTAGGCAAGGCCATCGATATCAATCTCGACCTGCGCGCGATGATTACCAACGATGATCTTGACGGAGAGATCGGACGCCGCACTTTTGATGCCATGCTGAGCGTGACAGCCGGCGTGACATATCGTTTCGCACCCCGTGGCTGGAAGACCCGCGTGCTCAAGGTGGTGGAGTATGACAATGCGGCTGTCAATGACCTGCGCCGTCAGGTGGCCGAACTCATCGCTGCCAATGAGAAACTCGAGCGTGAGAAGGCCGGCCAGATCGTGCAGCACAACACTGTGGTTAATGCCAACGGCAATTATATCATCTACTTCCCCATCAATGTCAGCTCGCTGTCAAACGCTGACCGCGCACAGCTCGAAATGGTGGCCGAGATGATCAGAAAGTCTGACAGTAAATCGCGCTTTTCGGTGATCGGTTATGCCGACAAGGCTACGGGCAATGCCGATATCAATGAGGTGTTGAGCCGTGAGCGTGCACAGTCAGTAAGAGACTATCTTGTAAACGAATTTGGCATCGCTGCCGATCGCCTCGAGGTATCTTGGAGTGGAGGCGTAGGCAACATGTTTTTCGATGACCCATCGCTGAGCCGAGTGGTTATCATTACCGCAACAAAGTAAAGCCCATCATAAGTTAGGTTTTATTTTGATTATTGGAAGGTGCGGCATTCTTCCCCGGGAGGGGCGGGGTGCCGCTTTTCTTTTGTATCCCCCTTTTGTATCTGTGAATTTTGTTGTACTTTTGTATTATGGCAAAGTTTCAGGTCAATATATTGGGCTGCGGGTCGGCTACACCGTCGACGCGCCATCAGCCTTCGTGTCAGGTGGTGGACTTCCGCGACAAACTGTTTATGATAGATTGTGGTGAGGGTGCACAGTCGTCGTTCCGGCGTATGGGGCTGAAGTTTTCGCGTCTGGGCCATATTTTTATCTCGCATCTTCACGGAGACCATGTGTTCGGGTTGCCTGGGCTGCTGTCGACCATGTCGCTCCACGGTGTGCAGGGTAAGGTGACGATACACGTGTTTCGCGAAGGTGCCGCGCTGCTTAAATCGTGGATGGATTTTTTCAACCGTCAGAGCTCGTTTGAGATAGTCTATGACATCATCAGTCCAGGCGAGCGGAGGGTGATATATGAAGATTCGGGGCTGACTGTCGAGACTTTTCCACTCTATCACCGCATAGCCTGCACGGGATTTTTGTTTCGCGAGAAGCCCAAGATGCGTCATCTCAGAGGAGATATGGTGAAGTTTTATTCCATACCTGTATCTCAGTTGGCGTCAATCAAGCAGGGGGCCGACTATGTGACTCCCGATGGCACGGTCATAGCCAATGAGCGTCTGACCACACCTCCTGATCCGAGCGTAAGCTATGCCTATTGCAGCGACACAATGTATGATCCACGAGTGGCGGCCGACATCCGAGGTGTCGACACGGTGTATCACGAGGCTACCTATCATTCGTCGCTTGAGGCTACAGCTTTTCAGCGCGGCCATTCGACGGCACGTCAGGCTGCCGAGACCGCGCGCGAGGCAGGCGCGGGGAGGCTTGTAATCGGTCATTTCTCCAAGCGTTATTTGCAAGGTGAGCAACCCCTCCTTGACGAAGCTGTGGAGGTGTTTCCCGCCACGGTGCTTGCCAACGAGGGGTTGCGCATAGATTTGTTGTGAAAATTCGAAATATCAGTCGTAGCTCGAGAGGAATGTGCCGTCTTGAGTGAAGATGAGTTCCAGGCGGTTAGTGAGGTCTACTTCGTAGCCCGAAGGGATGATGCGTTCTATCTCGTTGATAGCCGCACCGGGATAGTAGCCCGAGACGTATTGGTCAATGGCCGGGAGCACTATGTCCGTCGGGATGGCTTTGCCTCTGGGGGCTGAGACATCTGTCCAAAGACCAGTGGCGTCAAACTCTACTTCGGCTCCGTCGGTAAACTCGACGTCGTAGGCTGTGGTGGTTACGGTGCCTTTGCGGCCGACATGTGAAATTTTTGCTCCAGGATAGTATTTGGCTATGAATTCCCGGGCTGTGTCCGGAAGCTCTGACAGTCGGATTGAGGCGTCGTAACGGTCGTCACTGTCGTGGTCGGTTGAGCAACCCCACGCCATCACAGCCACGACGCTCATCATCATGGATATAAACACCTTTTTCATAACTGAGAGAATTAAAGTTTAATGTAAGACGCCGTGAGAAGGATGATTGTTCGATAATAATTCGGCCGATTTTACAATTTAAGGGGGGGCGGGAGCGTTAATTATTTGTAAAGTCATGTCATAACGGATGAAACGTATTAAACGCATATCGAATATATCCTACATATTATATGTATTGGCCCTCGGGCTGGTCATGAGCTCGTGTAACGGGGCAAAAATGAGTGTGGCCGACGAGCAGATGGAGCGCGGAGAGTATTTTGACGCGGCCAAGACTTACAGGAAGATTTACAATAAACTCAAGCCTCGCGAGCAGCGTGCGCAGCGCGCGGAGGTGGCATACAAGATGGCCGAGTGTCACCGTCGGCTGGGACAGGATGCCCGCGCCGCGGCTGCCTATCAGAATGCTCTGCGTTATGGTTATCCCGACAGTTCGATAGTGTTGTGCCTTGCTCAGTCGCTCCATGGGCAGGGGGCCTATCCACAGGCTGTCAAGGCTTATGAGGAGTATCTCGCGCTGTACCCGACCGATGCTAACGCTGCGCGACAACTGGCCGGCGCACGCAAGGCTGCCGAGCTGAAGAAAAATAAGACGCGATATGTGGTGCGCAACGCCTCTCTGTTCAACTCGCGACGCGCGGACTTCGCGCCGATGTTTAACGGCGATGTGCTATATTTTACCACAACCAACGAGAAAGTCAAGGGCACGGCCCGCAGTGAGATTACGGGCATGAAGCGCGGCGACATATGGATGGCGCGTAAAAATGAGCTTGGAGCATGGCAGCGTCCCGAGCCGGTGGAGGGTGAGCTTAACTCGGAGTGGGACGAGGGGATATGCTCTTTCTCGCCCGACGGTTCGACGATGTATCTCACTCGGGCCATACGCAAGCCCTCGTCCAACACAGGCACGGAGATCTACACCTCGCGCCGCTCTGATGCGCAGTGGAGCGCGCCTGTCAAGCTGGAGATTACAGCCGACACATTGTCGTCATACGGACATCCGGCGGTGAGCCCGTCGGGCGAGTGGCTCTATTTCTCCTCCGATATGCCCGGATGCGGGGGCAAAGACCTGTGGCGTATCAATCTGCACGAGCGGGCCGGCAGTCTCGAGAATCTCGGCGAGGCTATCAATACGCCGGGCGATGAGGTGTTTCCCTATATGCTTACCGATTCGATAATGATGTTTGCCTCCGACGGGCATCCCGGTCTGGGAGGGCTCGATATATTCCGTGCCACGCTCACCCCGTCTGGCGGCTGGCTCGTTGAGAACATGGGTGCGCCCATCAATTCGGAGGGCGACGATTTCGGCATCACTTATGCCTCGCCCTCACGCGAGTCGGGCTATTTCAGTTCCAACCGCGGCGACGGTCGAGGCTATGACCACATATATTCTTTCGAACTTCCCGACCTGAAAGTGCAGATTTCGGGCTGGGTGCTTGACAAGGATGAGGAACCGGTGGCCAATGCCATCATACGTATTGTGGGCAATGACGGCTCCAATCAGAAGGCTTTTGCCAAACCTGACGGCTCGTTCTCGTTTCCTCTCGAACGCGGAGTGAGCTACGTGATGCTCGCCGGGGCCAAGGGGTATCTTAACGCCCGGCAGGAGTTTACGTCCGATACAGCCGAGGAGGATGCCGAGTATGGCATAGACTTTATACTGGCGTCGATTTCCAAGCCAAATATACTTGAGAATATATTTTATGATTTCGATAAGGCAACGCTGCGCCCCGAGTCGCGCACGGCACTTGATGAACTCGCGGGTATGTTGCGCGATAATCCCAACATCACCATAGAGATGGCGTCGCATACCGACCGTCATGGCACAGATGAGTATAACATATCGCTCTCGCAGCGCAGGGCTAAGAGTGTGGTGGATTATCTCATAGAGTCTGGCATAGCTCCCGAACGTCTGCAGGCACAGGGATACGGCGAGTCGCGGCCAAAGACCGTGACCAAGCGCATAGCCAGGGAGTATCCGCAGTTTGCCGAAGGCCAGGTGCTTGACGAGGCCTATATCCTCAGTCTTCCCGAAGCTGACCAGGAGATAGCCGACCAGATCAACCGCCGCACTGAATTTCAGGTACTGACGTTTGATTATCAGATGTATTGACGATTTTTCTTTTAGATTCGGGATAAAATGCGTAACTTTGCACCCTAAATTAGAGAAAAAGACGTAAAAGATGCAAAAGATTCGTAATATTGCCATCATCGCCCACGTAGACCATGGCAAGACCACTCTTGTGGACAAGATGCTTCTTGCCGGAAAGCTGTTCAGGGACAACCAGAGTACCGGCGAACTGATACTTGATAATAATGACCTGGAGCGTGAGCGTGGTATAACGATTCTTTCCAAGAACGTTTCAATCAACTATAAGGACTATAAGATCAACATTATCGACACTCCGGGACACGCCGACTTTGGCGGCGAGGTGGAGCGTGTGCTCAACATGGCCGACGGCTGTCTGCTGCTGGTAGACGCGTTTGAGGGCCCCATGCCCCAGACCCGTTTTGTGCTCCAGAAAGCCATTCAGATGGGCCTGAAGCCGGTAGTCGTAATCAATAAGGTCGACAAGCCCAACTGTCGTCCCGACGAGGTGCAGGAGATGGTGTTTGATCTGATGTGTAATCTCGATGCCACCGAGGACCAGCTTGATTTTCCCACCATATACGGTTCGGCCAAGCAGGGCTGGATGAGCGCCGACTATATGACTCCTACCGATAATATTACCGCGGTGCTTGACGCCATCATCGAGTTTATCCCTGAGCCCAAGACTCTCGAGGGTGACGCCCAGATGCTTATCACTTCGCTTGATTACAGCAGCTATGTGGGACGTATCGCCATAGGTCGCGTTCATCGCGGCGAGTTGTGCGAGGGTATGGATATAGCTCTCTGCAAGAAAGACGGCTCGGTAGTCAAGCAGCGTATCAAGGAACTGCATACTTTTGAAGGCATGGGCCGTAAGAAGGTGCAGAGCGTCAAGAGCGGTGACATATGCGCACTCGTAGGCATAGAAGGTTTTGAGATCGGCGACACAGTTGCTGACATCAACAATCCCGAGCCGCTGCCGCGTATCGCCATCGACGAGCCTACGATGTCTATGACATTCACTATCAATGACTCGCCTTTCTTCGGAAAGGACGGTAAATATGTGACTTCGCGTCACATCGCCGATCGTTTGGCCAAGGAGCTTGACCGCAATCTCGCGCTCCGTGTCACCAAGGCCGAGCATGAGGACACATGGATGGTGTTTGGCCGCGGTGTGCTCCATCTTTCGGTGCTTATCGAGACTATGCGTCGCGAGGGTTTTGAACTCCAGGTGGGACAGCCTCAGGTTATCATCAAGGAAATCGACGGCAGGAAGTGTGAGCCTATCGAGATGCTCACGGTCAATGTGCCCGAGGAGTATTCGTCAAAGATTATCGACATGGTGACACGCCGCAAGGGTGAGATGGTGACCATGACCACTCAGAATGACCGCATACACCTCGAGTTTCTGATACCTTCGCGCGGCATCATCGGTCTGCGTAACAACGTGCTCACAGCGTCGGCCGGCGAGGCCATCATGGCTCACCGATTCCATGAATATCAGCCCTGGAAGGGCGACATCGAGCGTCGCACCAACGGTTCGCTCATTGCCATGGAAGCTGGTACAGCCTATGCCTATGCCATCGACAAGCTCCAGGATCGCGGCCGCTTCTTCATCTTCCCGCAGGAGGAGGTCTATGCCGGACAGGTTGTAGGCGAGAACGCCAAGGATAACGACATCGTTGTCAACGTCACTAAGTCTAAGAAACTTACCAATATGCGTGCGAGCGGTGCCGACGACAAGGCCCGTATCATTCCACCTGTGGTATTTTCGCTTGAGGAGGCTCTTGAATATATCAAGGAGGACGAGTATGTGGAGGTGACTCCCCATCATCTGCGTCTGCGCAAGATTATACTTGATGAAATCGAGCGCAAGAGAGCCAATAAGTAGTTTAAAAGAGTTTAAAGTTTAGAGTTTAGCCTTCGGGCTACTCTCAGGATAAATGAATAGACGGTATCGTAATCGATTACGATACCGTCTATTCATTTATCTATTTAACCTCTTCAATTACTTGAGTGTTATTTCGGCTCGGCGGTCCTGTGCATTGTTGGCATATGCGTGTGTGGGGCCATAGCCTTTAGCTTTTATATGGCTGGAGGGTACTCCGTGAGCCACCATGTAGTCACTGACCGATTTGGCCCGTCGTTCGGAGAGTCGCCGGTTGTAGTCAGCGCGACCGGTCTCGTCGGTGTAGGCTTTGATCACTACGGTCTTGCCGGTCTCATGTGCGGCTCGTGCGACAGCGGTGAGTGAGGATGTCTCCGGTATGCTCGAACTGTCGGTGTTAAAGAGGTATATCACCACGGCGTCGGGTTGGGTTGTGCCTGCGACAGTTGTAGCCAACTGTATGGTCGAGTCAGGGACAATTGCGTTAACAGCGGTCGGAATGGCAGCTATGACGGTTCCCGAGCGGAGAGGATAACCTCTTGTCGACGAATAAGTAGCGGAATCTTGGGCCTGAAATGATGCTTTGCGTGGCCACAGGCATGCGGCGACGACCATCAATGCGAGTATGGCGAGAGCAATCCATCCGGCTCCGCGGGCTATACCGGCAGTCTCCTGAGCGTCGGCTGTGGCCGGGACTTTTCCTGACAACGGGGCCATGACGGGAGTAGCGTATTCCTCATGAACAGGTAGGCTTTCAGGCTGTGGATGACCCTCAAGGCGTTGTGCTTCAGGGTGGGGGTCGAGGCGGTGCATCTCGGGATATCCGCCCAGACGTTTGGGGTCATTATCTGTCTTTTTCATAACAGTAGGCTTTAGTGAATGCTTACTTAAACAACACTCAGCCAATAATATGAGTTCTGACAGGAATGTTTCTGTGGCGTTAAAAAATAAAAACAGGTCAAAATGACGAAGACACCACGTGACTAAATAAATAGTTTGTGTCGGCTATAAAAAAGCCACACCAGAGTAAGATGATGAAACTCCGAAAGACAGGATTTGAGCGCTCCGTCGACCTTTGTAATCCTCCGGGCAATGCTTGCCTCCCCGCGAGGGGATGAGGCCCGCCATTAGTCGGCTAAGCTTGTCTCGGTATTTCAGAATAAATTGAAGAGTTTCCCAATCGTCTCTGATGTGGTGTATTTTTATAATGCAAATTTACGCGTTTTAGTTTGATTTCGCAAGAGTGCGATCAAATTTTTTTACTTCTCTCGAGCGAGTATCAGTGCCGATGTAGGAGCAACAATGAGTTTGCCTCCTTTAGATGTGCTGAGCCCTGAGGCATTTAAGCGGCCATCTTCGGCAAGAACGGTCCAGTTGCCTTTGGCCACCTTTATCTCGCGATTTTCAGTCGAACCATTGAATATGACTTTGATCTCCTTGTAGGTGTCACCATTGGCGTGGTCGATGAGGGAGTAGGAGATGAGTCCGGGAGCGGTCTTGTCAAACTTGATGTGGCGAGCCACCTGTCCGGCCGTTGTCATGCGGAAAGCGGGGTGCTCTTTTCGCAGTCTGATAAGTTGCTTGTAATATTCCATCTGCTCGGCGTTGGTGTGCTTTAGGTGCCAGTCGATGGCGTTGATGGAGTCGGGCGACTTGTAGGAATTGTGCACGCCTTTCTTGTCGCGAAACAGTTCTTCTCCAGCAAACATAAAGGGTGTGCCCTGAGAGGTAAATACGATGGTCTGAGCGAGACGGGCCGCGCGCTGCCGTTGAGCATCGGTGGCTTCGGGCATTGATTTACGCAGCTTGTCTGTGAGCATGAGGTCGTCGTGGCATGACACGTAATTGATGATCTGGGTCGGAGATGACGCGTAGGCAAATTTTGAGTTATTGCCCTTGGAGTAGTCGACCTGAGGGTGGGCAGTGGCTCCGACAATGCCGATTTTCACTGTCTCCTCGAGGCCCGGCTTGCCGGTGGCGAATCCGCGGTCGGCGTCATCGGAATAGTGCCCCTTTATGGCATCGCGGATGTCGTCGCTGAACACGGCTATCTGAGGCATTTTTGCGACATTCTCCTTCAGTGCGCGTTGCTCGACGGGCAGAGGTGAGTCGCCGGCAGTCCATCCCTCGCCATAGACAAAGATGTCAGGATTGATTTCTTTGAGTGCGGCTATGACTTGATTCATCGTTTCGATGTCATGTATGGCCATAAGATCAAATCGAAATCCGTCGATGTGATATTCTTTGGCCCAGTACTTAACGGAGTTGATGATGAAGTCGCGCATCTGCTGACGCTCCGAGGCTGTCTCGTTGCCGCAGCCTGAAGCGTCGCTATAGGTGCCGTCCTCGCGATGGCGGTAGTAATATCCGGGAGCTGTGAGCGAGAAGTTGGAGCCGTCGTTGTCGGCCGTGTGGTTGTAGACCACGTCCATAATCACACCAATGCCGTTGTCATGAAGCGATTTTACCATTTGCTTCATCTCTCTTACACGTGTGGCTGGATCGGTCGGGTTGGTTGAGTATGAGCCTTCGGGGGCATTGTAGTTAAACGGGTCATAGCCCCAGTTGTACTGGTTGGCCGGGAGATTTGACTCGTCGACACTGTTATAGTCATAGGAGGGAAGTATGTGCACGTGTGTGACACCAAGTTCTTTTAGGTGATCTATGCCTGTTGACTCGCCCGTTGGATTGGAAGTCGACGGCTCGGTCAGGGCAAGAAATTTGCCCTTGTTCGCTATGCCCGACGAGGGGTCGACTGAAAAATCGCGGTGGTGCATTTCATAGATGACTGCATCGGTGATGTTCTTTATGGCAGGGCCACGGTCGGAAGCCCATCCTTCGGGGTTGGTGGTCGAGAAGTCGATGATGGCGGCGCGCTCTCCGTTGATGCCGACGGCCTTGGCCCATACGCCCGGTGTCTCTTTGAGCCATTTGCCGCCCTGCTTTATGGTGAAGGTGTAAAATTTTCCATAAAGTCGGGTGGGGGAGGATGCGGTCCATGTGCCGTTTTCTCCGCGGGTCATGTCGATGGTCTCGATAGGCCGGGTGTTGAGACCGGATGGATAGACGGTCACTCTGACTGCTTCGGCTTCGGGTGACCACAGCCTCCAATGGGTGCCTGAACTGTTGACAGTCAGTTCGAGATCGGAGCCGTTGTATGTGGGATAGTAAGTATACTTTGAGTCGGGATTGGCGGCAAAAGCCGGCATGGTGCAGCAGATGGCAAGAGTTGTCAATGCAGGTAGGATTTTCATGTGAAAAGATAATGAGTATGTAAGTATGATACAGGATGTTGAATAATGGAATACAAAAATACAAAAGTTTCAAAAGAAACAAAAATTCTTTAATCTAAATAATGTTTTTTTGACAGATTAAAAGAGATTTTGTTTCTTTTGAAACTTTTGTAATCATGACATCTCTCAATGGGGAGAGTGTCAAGTATTGTGGAGAGGACTTAGTCGACTTTTACGACAAGGAAGTTGGACATCTGCCAAAATTTGGCGGGGTCGGTGATTTTGATGACTTTCTGACCGTTGATGTCGACAATCTGATAGGAGTCCTTGGGCTGTGAAGTCATCACTTCGGCCTTCTTGCTGTGAGTAGGTATCTCGGTAAGAGTACGTTTGTCGGCTGTCTGGAAGTAGCTCATGTCAAAGTCCCCCTTCATAACCTTGGTCTTGCGGAGGAAGCCTGACGAGAGTATGTCGCGCTCTTTGAGTTCCTTGTTGTTGCCAATGGCATAATAGCAGGTGTTGAGCTCTGCAATGGCTTTGTCAGCCTCGGCCTGAGCGGCGTCTTTGAGTTCGCGCTCGTTGGCTACATCGGTGCTGAGTGAATCAACCTGAGTGTTGAGAGTCGAGACGGTGCTGCTCAGTTCTTCAATCTTGATGTTGGCCGATGCAAGCTGATTGGTGAGAGTCGCGATTTCGGTGGTCTGGTCGGCTATCTGAGCCTTGAGGTTGGAGATTGTGCGCTTGAGGGTCGAGTTTTCGCCACCGGTTTTGGTAAGTTTCTCTTCGAGCTCGGCAAGACGTTCTCGACGTTCCTGAAGAGCCTGCTGAATGGCAATCATGTCGTTGCGTATCTGCTCTTTGCGTGAAGAGGATTCGGCACCGAGCCCTCCGGGAGTGCTGATGATTTTTTCGAGGTCTTTTATCTGAGCCATGCCGTCAGAGATGTCGTTGACAAGCACAAGCAGGCTGTCCTGAGTGGCGAGGGTCTCGCTGAGATCGCCTTTAAGCTGTTGGTTCTGAGCTTCAGCTTCACGGAGTTTGTCGCCGTTGCAGCCTGTGAGAATAGCGGCTGCAACAATTGCGATGGATGCAATCTTTTTCATATTGGATGGTGTTGAAAAGTGAGCTAATCAGTTGATTTCGTTAGATGTTGCTATGAATTGCTAAATGTCCTTATATTTGTTTTTGTGTACTTTTGGTGCAGAGTCTTCGGGAGCTCCCACAATTACAACAATCTCACCTCGCGGATTGTTTTCGGCAAAATAAGCCTGAAGCTCGCCGAGTGTTCCGCGGTGGGTGGTGTCGTGAAGTTTCGATACTTCTCGCGACACGCTTGCCGGTCTGTCGGCACCGCAAGTCTCTATAAGTTCTCCAAGGGTTTTGACAAGCCTCAGCGGCGATTCATATATGATGCTTGTGCAGTCGTTTGCGGCTATGCGCTCGAGGCGAGTGCGACGTCCTTTCTTTGGGGGGAGAAAGCCCTCGAAAATAAAGCGGTCGGTTGGCAATCCTGAGTTGACAAGTGCTGGAACGAAAGCCGTTGGGCCGGGGAGTGTCTCTACCTCGATGTTTTCGCGGCGACATTCGCGCGTCAGGAGAAATCCGGGGTCGCTGATGCCTGGGGTGCCGGCGTCGGAAATCAGTGCTATGGTCTCACCCGCAAGCAGTCGGTCGATGATGGGGCGCACGGTGGCGTGTTCGTTAAACTTGTGGTGGGATGCGCATGGTGTGTCGATGCCGAAATGGCGCAGCAACACTCCCGAGGTCCGTGTGTCCTCGGCATAGATTAGGCTGCACGTTTTCAGCACCTCGACGGCCCGTGGTGTCATGTCGGACATGTTGCCCACCGGGGTGGGGACTATATAAAGCTTGCCTGTGGTCATAGATGATCAGAAATGTTTTGCCACTACGTCCATAAACGCCTTGACGTCCTCGTTGTCGGGGTCCCAGCAGAGGTCGTCATAGATGTATTCCTCAGCCTCGGTGATGGATGACATCTGGGAGATGACATTGAGAGTGTCGTCAAATTCGTCCTGTGAGTTGCGAAACAGTTCGCGGCGGAAACGAAACTTGTCGTTGAGTGTAAATGCGCGGAAAATGTCTCTCGCGCGCTCGCGGGCGAGTTTGTCTTCAAGTGACTGTGGTGTCTCGATGGTTTCGTTGACCATCGGTGACTCGGGTGCGGCAGCCACATGGGCCTCCGGCTCTGCGGGAGTGTGTTCGACCGGCTCAGTGGCCATCATCTCTTCTTCAGCCAAAGCCGATGCTGCGGTAGCCTCGCGGTCGGTTGATTCTGCTGCGGGGCATCCGGCCGGCTCTTCTTCCGTGGTAAGTGTGTCGGGACAGAGGGGGAAAGCCTTGGCGAGAAGGGCTGTTTTCTCGGCAATCATGTTGTCGACAGCCGACACTGTGTCGCCGTCGGCGCGCTGTGACTGCAGCAGGAGAAGACCTTCGATTTCATAGGTCAGTCTGAGGAGGTCGTTATAGTTGCGTGACATAGTATATGTAATCTATTCGATTGTTTCTTCGTTATCAGTTTGCAAACTTACATCAAATAATTCTAATAACAAACGCTGGATGTCATTTTTTAAGGCCTGACGGCTACACTTGAAGCCGTTTGCCATGAAAACGAGCAGATGAGTGGGGCGTCCTTCTTCGTCAAGAAGATAACCGCTGTAGGACTGCACGCCTTTCATCGAGCCGGTCTTCATGGCCACACGTCCTTCGAGCGGGGTGTCGGCGAGAAAGTTTTTCATTGTGCCGTGAAGTCCGGCGAGCGGGAACAGTGACAGGTAAGTATCGCCAAACTCATCGGCCAGCATCTGGCGGTTGATGTTACCGAGAAAACGGGCAGTTAGCCTGTTGTCTCGCGACAGTCCGCTGCCGTCGACAATGTTGACCCCGTGCGCGCTGATACCCCACATAGTCCATACGGCATACTCTTCGGTTATCGCCTGAGCCCGTGTGCCGCCCGGCACTATAGCGCGCAGGATTCCTTCGGCCATAAGATTGTCAGAGCGGTGCATGAGGCTCTCCATGATGTCGCCGAAACGCGGCGACATGTGAGTATAAATCTCGGTCTCTACCGCCGATTTAAGCGGTGAAGTCCGGTTTACGTTGATGCCTCGGTCTTTAAGCACGCTTATTATTTCGGCCCGCATGGCTTTATGCGGATAAGGCATGGAGAATATCTCGCTGAATCCTCGGCGAATGTTTCCGCTCACGGTCATGGTCTCCGAACCGTCCTTGCGATCGACCTTGACACCTCGCCGCTTGGCGTTGACAAACTGAAATTTCAGGTCAGGCACTTCGGGTACAGTCTTGCGGGAGGGGAGTGTGAGACGAAATTTATTGTCGCTGAAGTTGGCACCCTGCAGCCGTGCGCCATAATACCACGGGATGTCCTCGGCCATCCATCCCTGTGGGGTTGTGGCGTCGGTAAAGAGGGTCTCGTCAATGATGACATCGCCGGTGACGGTGTGTATGCCTGTGCTCAGGAGCCGAGAGGCAATGCTGTCGGCAAAGCCTTGGGCTTGCGGGAAGTATTGCGATTCGATGGTCGGGTCGCCAACGGTGTGGACAATTATGTCGCCATGAAGCGTAGAATCGCTGACGGTGCCGCGGGCCGTGATACGTGTGGCAAAACGTTCGTTGCTGTCGGCAAGGTTGAGCAGCGAGGCGCAGGTCACGGTCTTCATCACCGAGGCCGGCACTAGGCTACGGTCGATGTTGGCATTGACCACGTCGTAGTCCCATCTCAGGTCGTAGATCCATACGGCTGTGCGGGTGGTATCAATCCCTGCGACAGTAAGCGGAAATGCCGCCATTCTCGTGACCGACAACAGGAGTGAAAGTGATAATATGAGTCGCAACGGCTTCATCAGTCCGAGGCTAACAAATCTTTAATGGCAACAATTTTGTCGGCTGCTGTCTGGTCGGGGCGAATGGGGACTATGGTGCCATAGCGGCGTGTGAGCCAATATTCGTCAGTGTCGTCAGAGTCGGGCTCATCGTTGTGAAATGTGCCGGTGAGCCAATAGAACGGCCGTCCGTGGGGAGTGGCATAGTCGGCGTATTCCTCGGTCCAGTAGCCTCGGGCCGCGCGCACCACTTTCATTCCGAGCGGCTCATAGCCGGCGGGGAAATTGACGTTGAGACATATGCCCTCGGGGAGTCCTTTGGCCAGGACATTGCCGATAATCTCCGAGATAAAGGGAGTCAGCGGTTTGAAGTCGGCGTTCATCGAGTGGTCGAGCAGCGAGAAGCCTACTGACGGAATGCCGATGATGCATCCTTCCATCGTGGCACCCATTGTGCCGGAATAGATATTGTTGACAGCGGCATTTGAGCCGTGATTGATGCCTGAGAGCAGAAGGTCGGGCTTGCGGTCGAGTATGGCATGCATCGCCACTTTCACGCAGTCGACGGGTGTGCCTGTGATGCTGTACACCAGAGCTCCGTCAATAGGCTGATGGGTGTGGACTTCAAGAGGTGCGTTTACAGTAAGGGCCGACGACTTGGCCGACTGGGGTGAGTCAGGAGCACCTACCACCACATCGCCGAGAGTCGCGGCGATGTGTATCAGATGTTCCAGACCGGGGGCGTGGATGCCGTCGTCGTTGGTTATAAATATGAGTGGACGATTGTTCATGCGTATTTTGTTTTTCGATTATATCATATAACAAAATTACGTATTAAAAACGACATGGCCAAATCATAAAGATTATGATTTGGCCACATCCGTTATGTGTGTGTTGTCAATCCGGAAGGGTCAGAATACGGGGAGTGTGGTCGGATTGAGGACGTATTTCTGCTCAAATTGTGACTGAGTCATGGTGAGCATGACTACACCTTGGATAAATGTTACGATGCTCCATAGTCCGCATGTGACAAGGCTTAGCAGGATGGTTATCAGTCCGGCGGAGATTTTACCTATATAAAAATACTGTATGCCGAGTCCGCCGAAAAGTATGGCGAAGACTCCACACAGGATTTTGTCTTTGCCGGTGGTATTGACTTCGGCCGCATTGCGCACTGCATTTGTGTCGGAGAGCAATTCCATCAGGTCAGGGAACGAGTAGAGCGGTTGCCATGCCTGATTTTCCTCGGTGCAGACCGGAGTGTTGGGTGTGACCGGGTAGGCGAATATCTGTTGTTTGCTCATTGGGCCGACGGTCTGCCCGTTGTAGGTTATGAAGTAGTTCATTGTAGGGAGTTATTTAGAGGGTGTTTGTTTCGGGTTTTACCACCACGCCTGTGCCTTTGAGGCCGTTGATGCCGATGATGAGAGGGGCATCGAAGGTGACTATGCGCAGAAAATCACTCTCGTAGATGGCCGGAAGCGAGTCAAGATAGGCTACGTCGTAGAGGTCGGTGACAGGGTCGCCATCCTTGCGTTTGGCATTGGCCGCTGTGTCGATGGTGAAGTAGGCCACGCCAAACGAGGTGAGATTCTGGAAGAAGTGTGTTCCCTGGCTCGGCTCTATACGGTAGTTGGGGAGCGATGACTCGACGATGAGGCGTGCGGCCGAGATGGCCGGCCATTTCACTGGGATGCCGAGAGCGGAGTCGGACGAGCCCCAGCGGCCAGGGCCGATGAGCAGATAGCGTTCGTCTCGTTCGAGAAAACTGCGGTTGATTTTTTCCATCTCTCGTGCTATCAGCGAGTTGTTGGACGATGAGAATTTGTCGGGTCGTACATACACGATGGTGTTGACTCCCTCGATAGTGCCGTGGCCGAGTGCGGTCGACGATTTGAGCAGCAGGTGCTCGTCGGGCGTCGACATGACAGCCTCATCGACATTTTCCTTGCGGTCGACGATGGGGCGTATCTGAAGCCAGTAGAGACGGCCTTTGGTCTTGCCGCCCGGCTCGACCATGCCTGCAAACTCTATCTCGACGGGCCGTTGCATCTCTTGCTGGCCTTTCTTAAGCATAAAGTCGACGGCCTCGGCGAGAGGATAGACATTGTGCTTGAGAATGTTGTTGAACGTCACGACTTTGCGTCCCATGCCCTTGTCGTTGTCGCGTATGATATTGTCGCGGAAGTCGTAGGTCGACACCATGTAGGTGAGCGCGCCGCGCTCGGCCACGTCCTGCACGCGGAGTTTGGCGACGTTGTATCCGTCCTCGACCTTAATCTCGTTGAGCGACTGTGACGGCTTGGAGAGTTTGCCTCCGCCGAGAGATGTATCGCGCTCGTCGCCTATCATGTCGAGGGCATACATGCGGGTCTGTGTGTCGCGCAGGGCAAGCTCAAGTTCTGAGGTCTGGAGCACGTTTTCGGGATGAAGCGGAGAGAATCTCAGCCCGACACCTCCGTCCACTATGTATTTTCCGAGTCCGACAGCAATCTCAGCCACGCCGTCCTCTGGTTTTTCATCGCCGAGCGGATAGTAGTTGAGGGAGCGGCCGACGCCCGAAAATGAGGGGAAGTAATAGCCCTCGAGGTCTTTGCCGACTACTTCCTGAAGGATGACGGCCATTTTTTCCTGGTCAATGACATTGGATGTGGCTGTCATGTAGGCCTTGGAGTCGGAATAGAACACTGAGGCATACACGCCTTTGATGGCGTCTGTCAGCATGGCCAGCATCTTGTCGGGGTCGGAAAACTTGGGTACCATATAGGTGGAGTATATGCCGGCAAAAGGCTGATAATGGGAGTCCTCGAGCAGGCTTGACGAGCGCACTGCTATGGGGGTGTCGACTACCTGCAGCAGCGCGCGCAGGTCCTCGCGTATGCGCATCGGGAGCTGGGCTCTCAGGAAGTGGGCGAGAATCTCTTCGTCGGGCATGTCGCTCAGAGCTATCGGATAGAGCTGGTTGGACTCCATGAATTCGTCGAAGATGTCGGTGCACAGTACTACGGTGCGCGGGATGGATATTGTGATGCCGTCAAAACTGTCGCAGACGGGATTTTTCTTGATGATCGAGTCTATGAAGGCCAGACCGCGGCCTTTGCCTCCGAGCGATCCCTGGCCTATGCGGGCAAAGTTGGAGTACTGGTCGAAGCGGTCCTGGCGGAATATGGCCACGACGCCGCGGTTTTTCATCTTGCGATATTTGACGATGAGGTCAAAGAACAGTTGCCGCACCTTGGGGGCGTCGCTGATGTCGCTGAACCGGTGTTGCTTGATGACCTCGGCTATCGGGAAGAGTGCGCGCGAGTAGAGCCAGCGCGAGATGTCGTTGAACGACGCGTGCCAGTAGAGTGCCTCGGCCGGGATGTCGAAAATTGATTTCTGGAGTTCCTTGAGATTGTGTATGCGGCATATCTCCTCGCCGGTCTCGGGATTACGCACCACAAAGTCACCGAAGCCGAAGTTATTGATGATGGCTTTGCCGAGGTCGACGGGAAATTTTTTGGAGTTTTTATCAATGAATGTGCACCCCATCTCGATTACATCGTGGGCATTCTCTGGCTCGGAGCTCTCGATGATCAGAGGCAGATAGGGGTCGCGCGACCGTAGCTCGCGGGCCAGTTTTATGCCTGCTTTGGGGTCCTTGATTCCTTCGCGCATGAACGAAACGTCGCTGATGACGCCGAGTATGTGTTCAGAATACTTGTCGTAGATTTCGAGAGCTTCCTCGTAGTCGCGTGCGAGCATTACCTTGGGACGTCCGCGCATACGTAGCATGCGCTCATGCTCGTTGAGTGCTTCGGTCGAGAACAGGCGTGACTGTGTGAGGATGAATTTGTAGACTATCGGGAGCACCGAACTGTAGAATCTCACTGAGTCCTCGACGATGACTATGAGCTGCACGCCCACATTGTTAATGTCATTGTCGGCATTGAGCTTGTCCTCGAGCAACTTGATGATGGCGAGTAGCAGATCGACGTTGCCAAGCCATGAGAACACGTAGTCGATGCCGGTGAAATCCTCGTTGGACAGACGGCGCGACACCTCCTTGGAGAATGGCGTGAGCACGATGATAGGCTGCTCGGGATGAAGGTCTTTGATGCGCCTTGCTCCCGAGAATGTCTCGGTAATGTCGTTGCCCGGCATCATTATCACGAGGTCGAAACTCTTGGAGGCCATGACTTCGATGGCTTCGGCCGAGTTGAGCACGCGAGTCACTCGCGGGGGTGAGGATAGGTTGAGGGAGATGTATTCAAAATAGAGCTGTTCCTCCACACGGCCGTCCTCCTCCATCATGAATGCATCATAGGTGGAGGCGATGAGCAGAACGTTGAATATTCGTTTCTGCATCAGATCCTGAAAGGCTGTGTCCTTGAGATATAGTTGGCTGAGGGCGTCTTCGTTCATGGCTGGGTCTTAGTAGGTTATTGGCCGTGGGGCTATGATATAAACGAGTCTTTGAAACCGAGGAAATAGAGCACACCGTCGAGACCTATCGTCGATATTGACTGCTCGGCGTTGGCCTTGACTTTGGGCTTGGCGTGGAAGGCTATGCCGAGGCCGGCTGTCGACAGCATGGGCAGGTCGTTGGCACCGTCGCCTACGGCTATGGTCTGCGCTATGTTGACGTTCTCGACCTGGGCTATGAGTTTGAGCAGCTCGGCTTTGCGTCGTCCGTCGACAATATCGCCGAGATGACGGCCTGTGAGTTTGCCGTCGACAATTTCCAGTTCGTTGGCATACACATAGTCAAATCCGTATCTCTGCTTGAGATAGTTGCCGAAGTAGGTAAATCCGCCCGAGAGTATCGCAGTCTTGTAGCCGGCGCGCTTGAGCACCTGCATCATGCGGTCGACCCCTTCGGTGACGGGGAGGTTCTCGGCAATCTCGCGCATCACGCTCTCGTCGAGCCCTTTGAGCAGAGCCACGCGCTCGCGGAAACTTTCGCAGAAATCAATCTCTCCGCGCATGGCGCGTTCGGTGATGGCTTTTACTTGATCGCCTACGCCGGCACGCATGGCCAGCTCGTCTATGACCTCGGTCTCGATGAGTGTCGAGTCCATATCGAAGCATATTAGCCGTCGGCAACGGCGATAGAGTGTGTCTTCCTGCATCGAGATGTCAAACTCGTCTTCCTGCGACAGTTGCATGAAACGCTCCTGCATGGCGTGGACGTCGGCCGGAGTGCCTCGCACCGACAGTTCGACACACGATTTGGAGCGGGGCTGCTCTTCCTCGCCAAGCGGCATGCGGCCGGTGAGACGCTGTATGGCGTCGATGTTCATACCCTGTTTGGCCAGCTCGGAAGTCACGTTGGCTATCTGCCGTGCGGTCAGGCGTCGGCCGAGCAGGGTGATAATCCATCGGTTTTTGCCCTGACGGCCTACCCATTCCTCATATTCCTTAATAGATATAGGTGTAAAGCGGATGTTGACATTCAGTTCTGAGGCTTTGAAGAGCAGTTCCTTCATAATGTTGCCTGACACAGCCGCATCAGTCTTGATGAGGATACCGAGCGAAAGGGTGTGATGTATGTCGGCCTGGCCGATGTCGAGAATACCGGCATCGTATCGGGCCAATATCTCGGATAGGGCCGATGTGACACCGGGATGGTCCTGGCCCGATATGTTTATAAGGATAAGTTCGAGTTGTGATTTTTCCATGCTTGTGAAAATGTACCTTCAATAAAATGCAAAGATATTAAAATTTTTGAAAAATTTTGTACATTTGCCGTCAAAATCTCATGTTTAGCCTACGATGGAATACAATGAAATCCTTACAGCGATAGCGGCCGAGATAGCACCGTTGCGCGGCGTCGGCCGTCAGGCCGATTACATACCGGCTCTTGCCAAAGTCAATCCCGACCGCTTCGGTATATGCCTCACCACCACCGATGGCAGCGAGATAGGACTTGGTGATATTGACGAGCCATTTTCGATACAGAGTGTCACTAAGGTGTTTTCGCTCGGCATGGCGTTGTCCCATATGGGCGAGGAGCTATGGCGGCGTGTGGGCAAAGAGCCGTCGGGCTCGGCGTTCAATTCGCTCATAGATCTTGAGCTTGACCACGGAGTGCCGCGCAACCCGTTTATCAATGCAGGTGCCATCGTGGTGAGCGACATACTTATGTCTTGCCTGGCCTACCCCGAGGCTGATTATCTGGCGTTTGTCAGGTTGCTTGCCGGTGATGACAGCGTTGACTACAACCGCGAGGTGGCATCGTCGGAGCGGGAGAAGGGTTATGTCAATGCAGCTATAGCCAATATGCTGAAATATTACGGCAATCTTGACAATGACATAGAGGCTGTGCTGAGATTTTATTTCCTCCAGTGTTCGGTCGAGATGAGCTGCCGGCAACTGTCACGGGCATTTCTTCCGTTTGCTGACCGACACAAGGAGTTTGTATATGGCGACGTGAAACTGAGCTATTCGCAAGTGAAGCGCATCAATGCCATCATGCAGACATGTGGTTTTTACAACGATGCGGGCGAGTATTCCTATCTTGTCGGTCTTCCAGGCAAAAGCGGTGTCGGAGGTGGCATCGGGGCCGTATACCCAGGTCGTTATGCCGTGGCCACATGGAGTCCGCGTCTCAACAGCAAAGGCAATTCGGTTATGGGCATGAAAGCTCTCGAACTCCTTACCACCCACACCCACGAGTCGATATTTTAGGCTATTGGTTTTGATATATAAATATTTGTTAAAATCAGATTAGCCCGGATGTAGCCGGTCAAAATACAAAGCAAGAGTCTCGACATTGTCGCAATGTCGAGACTCTTGCTTTGTCATATGTGTAATATCTTGAGCTTGTTAAAAAAATGATTGTGAATACAAAAAAAGAATATCGGCCGAGAATTCAGGCATTTTAGAGGGCGTTTGATAACAAATATTAAACGTCTTCTAAAGCTTAAGTCTACCAGTCTATATATTCTTCTCCGAATTATATAAATGCCAGGATGATGAGCTGAGCGATGATGACGCGGCAAAACATCGAGAGGGGATAGACGGTGGCGTAGCTGACGGTAGCGTAGTCGTTGGGCACGATGTCGTTGGCATAGTTGAGGGCCATAGGATTGGCCATGCTGCCGCACAGCATGCCACAGGTGAGACCGAAGTCAATGTGGCATATCTTGAGTGCTACAAAGCCCATTATGATTACGGGCACTATGGTTATGAGAAATCCGAGCAATATCCACAGTAGTCCTTCGGGGCGCATTATTGTGTCGATGAAGTGGCTGCCGGCTTCAAGGCCGAGACATGCGAGATAGAGTGATAGTCCTATGCCTCGCAACATAAGATTGGCACTCCGGGTGGTGTAGGTCACGAGGCGGAACTGTGGCCCGAACCGGCCGATGAGGATGCCTATGATGATGGGTCCTCCTGCCAGACCGAGTTTTATCGGTGTGGATATGCCGGGTACCATGATGGGTATCGAGCCGAGTACCAGTCCGAGCACGATGCCTAAGAATATGGCTCCGAGATTGGGATCTTTGAGTTTTATTTCGATGTTGCCGAGGGTCTGCTCCACTTTCTCGATGTCGGCCGCGCTTCCTACGACGGTGAGAATGTCGCCGAGCTGCAGCACCAGTTCGGGTGTGGCGAGCAGATAGAGGCCTGAACGGCTGATGCGGCTGATGTTGATGTGATATTGCTTGCGCAGGTGTAGCGAGCCGAGCTTTTTGCCGTTGATTGACGGTCGGCTCACGATGATACGGCGCGATACGAGCTGATTGTCGATGGAGTTCCAGTCGATGTCTTTTTTATTCCAGTCGCGCTCCTCCTGATGGCCGAAAAGGACTTTGAGTCGTTCGTTGTTTTCGGGAGTGGTGATTACAAGCAGGTGGTCGTCTTTCTGAATCACTGTGTCTGACTCGGGCAGGCTCACGGTGTCGTCGCGCCACAGGCGTGAGATGACAAATTTAGTACCGGCCAGAGCTGAAATCTGACGTACGGTCATGTCATAGATGGCCGGATTGCATACTCGAAACTCGGCAATGAAAGTTGTGTCGGAGTCGTCGTGAGGTGATGACAGCGGTGTGCCCGGGCGAATGAACATTTTGCGCATGAGGATTATGGCAAGTATTACTCCCACCACGCCGAGCGGATAGGTGACCGCACAGCTCAGCGCGGCACCGTTGGCCGACAATCCCACCTGTTCGAGTGCCTGCTGGGCGGCTCCGAGAGCCGGGGTGTTGGTGGTGGCTCCGCACAGCAGACCGGTGGCGTCGCCGATGGGCACGCCGAGCAGGAGTGTGTAGAGTATGGCCATGACTGTGCCGATAATCATCACGCCGAGGCCGAGCATGTTGAGCTCGAGGCCACCTTTGCGGAAAGAGCTGAAGAAGCCGGGGCCGACTTTGAGTCCAAGTTCGTAGACAAACAGTACCAGGCCGAGATTTTCGGTGTAGTGGAGTATGGTCGGGTCGATTGACAGGCCTATGTGTCCGGCAAGGATGCCGGCGAAAAACACAAAAGTCACCCCCAACGAGATGCCCCACACTCTGATTTTGCCCAAGGCAAGACCGATGGCTATAATTATCGAGATGATGATGACCGCCTGTAGAGCCGTGTGGCTGAAAAATAAATCAGTTAACCATTGCATGGTGCAAAGGTACGAAAAAATATCGTTTGCGAGAGTTGAATTATTTTATTAATTTTGTCGGTAATATCATTAGATTACGCATCAATGAATTTTTCACGGTTTACAATTGCTGCAATTCTCATGGGGGCGGCCTCGGTGTTTGCCCTGCATGCCGCTGTCAAGGACCTGCCTGTAAAGACGGTTAACGGACGTTTGTATCACTATTACGAAGTTCCGGCCAAAGAGACAGTATATTCGCTTTGCTATAAGCTCGATATATCCAAGGACGAGATGATACGTCACAATCCGTCGGTGGCCGATGGGTTGCGGGCGGGTATGACATTGTTTTTCCCGGTAGAGGAGAGTGTTGAAACGGCTGTACAGCCTTCGGCCGCCCAGGGACGTGTCATCAGTCATCATGTGCAGAAGGGTGAGACGATATTTGGCATAGCGCATAAATATGGTGTCAACACCGAGGCGGTTATTGAACAGAATCCGGTGCTTAAAAACGGTCTTAAAGCCGGGCAGACGATTCAGATAACCGTATCCGGCTCTGTTGTCGAGCCTAAGGTGGCAGAGCCCGCTCCGGCTCAGCCCGCTCCGAAGCAGACTGCCGGAGTGAAGGGATATATAGTCAAAAAGAAGGAGACATTCTATTCGATAGCTGTGGCCAACGGTCTGTCGGTGGCCGCGCTTGAGGCTGCCAACCCCGGAGTGACGTCGCTCAAGGAGGGACAGGTGCTCAATATCCCGGTGCGCGAGGTGCCGGCCGAGATTGTTGCCGATGCATCGGCCGCGCCGACCGGAGACAAAAGTGTGGCCGAGGCTGCTGCCGACAGTGTGACGGTCGCTTCCGCCGATAAGTCGGTGTCGCTGGCCGTGATGCTGCCGTTTATGCTCAATGAGGAGTCTCCTAGCAAGAATGCATGCCGTTACACCGAATTCTATAAGGGGCTCCTGCTTGCCGTTGACAGTCTGCGTAACAACGGAGCTCCGATACATGTTACCGCTTATGACACCGAAGGGTCGGTGCTCAAGGTGCGCGAGGCCCTGACCGACTCGACATTCCGCAGGCATAATGCTATTATCGCTCCCGACAATTCCGCCCAGATGGCCATACTTGCCGAATATGGCAAAAATAATAATGTCAAGGTGGTCAATACGTTCATAGTCCGTGACGATTCCTATCTTACCAATCCTGACATGGTGCAGGCCAATCTGCCGAGCCAACTGATGTATCGCAAGGCGATTGATGCGCTGATGGAGCGGTTTGAGAATGCCACTCCTGTGTTTCTTAACATAAAGGGGACGACAGGCGACAAGGCCGATTTTGTGGGCGAGTTGCGCAAGAGTCTTGACGCCAAGGGCAAGACCTACATGGAAGTCGAGGCAGACGGACGTCTTACCGTGGCTGATCTGAAACCGCTTCCGGCCGACGGTAACTATGTGTTTGTCCCTGCTGCCGGCCGTCAGGCTGATCTCAATAAACTTATGCCTGGCATCATCGAGTGGCGTGATCAGGCTGTGACTCCTACGGTGCAACTGTTTGGCTATCCCGAGTGGACCACATTCCGCGGCGAGACTCTTGAGAATATGCACAACCTTAACACCACAGTCTATTCGCGCTTCTATACCGATGAAGAGTCGGCCCGCACCAAGGATATTGATGCCAGATACAAGCAGTGGTATGGGACGCGGATGGAGAATGCCGTGCCTCGTCTGGGACTGCTCGGATTTGATACCGGCATGTTTGTGATACCATATATGCTTAATGGCGGAGACAAGTATGACGGCGTGCAGAACGGATATTATCTGGTAAGGTCAGGTGAAAACGGCGGAGCCTATAACGACGCACTCTATTTCGTGACGTTCCGTCCCGGTAACGTAACCGATAAAACACGTATCTGAAGATGAGGATGCGAGTGTTGTCAGTGTTGCGTCTTGCGGCCTTGGTCGGAGTGATGATGCTGTTGCCGTCTGTGGCCATGGCACAGCGGGAGTATTCTCCTAATTTTTCGGTCGGAGTGCGTGGCGGAGCCACACTTTCCAGCATGGCGTTTACGCCCGAGGTGCATCAGAGCATGATTCAAGGCTTGACCATGGGAGTCACCGCCCGTTACACCGAGGAGAAGTATTTCGGTCTTATCGGCGAGGTCAATATCACCCAGCGTGGATGGAAAGAGGATTTTGTCCGCGATGAGGCTCCCAAGTTTGAGTATTCGCGCACGCTTACCTATGTGCAGATACCTTTGCTGACGCACATCTATTTTGGCTCGCGCAAGGTCAAGGGATTCTTCAATCTTGGTCCTGAGGTCGGATTTCTTATAAACGATAAGATTACGGCCAATTTTGACTATAATAAGTATGATGCCATCGAAGGTTTTCCTCAGGGCTATCGCACAAACGAGCAGTTGAGGATGGAGGTGCAGAATACATTTGACTATGGCATTGCCGGAGGTGCCGGCATAGAGTTTTTTATCAACCGTCGCAATTCCATACAACTCGAAGGCCGATATTATTTCGGGCTCGGCAACATTTTCAAGGCTACCAAGAGAGATTATTTCGCATCGTCGCGCAGCACCTCCATAGAGGTGACGCTATCTTACCTTTTCAGAGTTCTCTGACCGGGTGATGGATTTACGAGACGGTTTTACGTTCTATCGTCCAAGTGAATTGTTGCGCCGTTATGTCCGCTATTATTGGGTGTTGCGGAGTAGTGCGGCTTTTGATGAACTGACATTTCCGATAGGATGTCCACAGCTTATATTTCATAAGAAGACACCGTTGTATATTCCCGAACTGCATGCAAGCCAGCCTGCATTTGCAGTGAGCGGGCAGGTCAACTTTCCGTCTCGGCTGCAGTCGTCGGGCGGACTGGAGATGATAGTTGCTGTGTTTCATCCTCACGCACTTGGTGTGATATTGAGGATGTCGGCATCGGAGCTATATAATATGGAGGTGTCGGGATATGACCTTCCCGACAAGAATCCGGCCGAGTTGGCCGATCGGGTGTATGACACGGCTGATGACACGGAGTGTGTTAAACTTATCGAATCGTGGTTGTTGTCGGTGATTTACGGCTGTGGTCTGACTCTTGACAGCCGGCGAGTCGAGGCGGCCATAGGTATGTTGTTGGCAGATACCGGGACGAATGTTGAGACTATGGCGGAATGTGCATGCCTCAGTACACGTCAGTTCAGCCGGGTGTTTCGCTCGATGGTAGGTATGGGGCCTAAGGAATATGCGAGGATTGCGAGGTTTCAGAAATCTTTATGGATGATGCAGGCCGGTGGCCGGGATTTCGCGTCCATAGCCTATGCCTGCGGATATGCCGACCAGTCACATTTCATACGGGAATGCCGTATCTATAGCGGGCATACGCCATTATCATTGCTTGAGACGACTGGTGGGGTGTATTCCGATTTGTACTCATCGCCTATATAGTAGGAAAAGTCAGAAGGGAGTTATTGGATATTTTGCGATTTTTTATTTTGTCTGCTAATCAGATAGTTGGCTAATTTTGCATTTGCGTTGATTTGGGGCTATTTGATGAAATTTTCACATTCAGTACACATTTTGTACGATTCAGTTGTTAATAGTTGTATGGGGCGATTTTTGCGAATGATGAGTTCGTACTAACTTTGCGTATATCCACAAAATTAGTCACTTATGGCAAAAGTCGAAACAAAGAACAAACAGAATCCAAAACTTGTACAGACTGTCCTTAAAGACGGTCGGGCGAGTCTTGCGCTTGAGTATTATCTCGGGCGCACAGAGACCCCGGTCATAGATGAAGAAGGGAATCATGTTCTCTATACTGAGGGGGCGATGGCTGGAAGACCTAAATATAAAATCAAGCACAATCGCAAACGGGAAAATCTCAATCTCTACATCTGGCTGCATCCACGTTCCCAACAGGAGAGGACACAGAACCGCAACACTCTTGCCCTTGCTGAGAAAATCAGATTCGAGCGAGAACAGGAATTTCTTGAGGACAGAGAAGGATACCGACTAAAAAAGGAGAAGGAGGTAGACCTGCTACGATATTTCCGCAAGCATCGGGACGACGAGATTTATTCACGTCCCATCCGGGTGGGATTCGGCACAGCTTATCGCCGATTCATAGCATTCCTTTCAAGTGTGCCCAAATACAAGAGGTATGCCGATTTCCTGCGCATGGATTTACTGACGCCTGAAATTGTCAGCGGATATGTAGATTATCTGAAAAAGGTATCTGTCGGTGAAGGTGGTGCCCGCTGTTATGGGCTGTTCAAGAAAGTCGTCACCACGGCCGTTGAGGAGGGACTGATGAAAAAGAATCCATGCAAGGGAATAACCATGCACAAGGATTTCCACGCAATAAAAAAGCCCGTTCTCACTCTTGATGAAATAAAACGACTTGCCGATACTCCATTTACAGGAAGTTATCACGATATCAGAAGGGCGTTCCTGTTCAGTCTATACACCGGAATCAGATGGTGTGATGTCAATCAGCTTACTTATGAGAATGTAGATTTTGCTTCGTGTGTCCTGAAATTCGAGCAGAGTAAGATTGCAGGAAGGAGCAAAAACAGTAATGTGGTAACTCCGTTAAGTCCGATGTTGCTTCGCATTATCGGTGAGCCGGAAATAGCAGGTGATTACCGACAGCGGATTTTCAACCTGCCGACATGGGCAACCTGTGTAAAACAACTCAAGGCATGGGTTAAGGCTGCGGAAATCGGCAAGAATATCACATGGCATTGTGCCCGCCACAGCTTTGCTGTAAATATTCTTAATGGCGGTGCCAACATCAAGACTGTACAGTCACTGATGGGCCATGCCAGCATTGAGATGACAGAGAAATATCTCCGTGTAGTGGATGAGTTGAAGCACAAAGCAATCAATAGTCTTCCGGATGTCTATGTATAGAATGCCGGGGTGGCACTATTATGGCGGACATATGACATGATGTTGGCAGGGCATTGATTCTCTTTCGTTGTTCTATTTCTGAAATCGCCCTATTATAAAAATATTTCTCCGATATGAATAAGAACAACAGTCCTCCCATATAGGCACAATATACTTTCCTATAAGTTCCGTCCAATCTTCGTTATGGCAATGAAGATTGGACGGTTGTGTTTTCTCTATGCTATAAATCAAGATGAGAAACAATAATATAAAAATCAGAGTGTGCAATCTATAGGGAAAATCGGCATAACACGATAAAAGATAATAGCAATGATTTTCAGCGATTTATAACCTTGGAGTTTGTCTTGATTTTCTAAATTTTCTATCTATTTTCGCATTAAGTACAACTTTAGTACAACCCTGAGTGTTAAGGGATGTATAGTACAACTTTTGTGTTTGGGAGGATTGACATACCTTTGCCGACACGACAAAAAATTAAGAATATGCCAATACCTAAAACCCTTGCTCGCCAGAATCCAAAGCTGGGGCAAAAGAAACTCCAAGACGGACGGGCGAGCCTATTTCTTGACTTCTACCTCGGTCGGCATGAAGTCCCGGTACTTGACGAAAACGGCAAGCCCGTTCTCTATACCGAGGGGCTCATGGCGGGTAAACCGAAATCCAAAATCACCCACGAGAGAAGACGCGAAAGCCTCAATCTCTATGTATGGCTAAATCCTCGCAATGCACAAGAGCGGTTGCAGAACAAGAACACACTCGCACTCGCCGAGAAGATAAGGTTTGAGCGTGAGCAGGAGTTTTTGGAATACCGTGAGGGATACCGATTGCAGAAAGATCGTGAGCAAAACTTTCACGAGTTTTTTCGCAAGCTATACCACGAGGACGCGACCTACACCAAATCCTCCAAACTCTCGTTCCGGCTTATCCATAACCGCTTCATCAAGTATCTGGAATCAATCCCCCGATTGCAGAAATACGCCAAGTTCATGCGCTTCGAGTTCGTGACAAACGAGCTTGCCGCAGGATTTGCCGAATGGCTCAAAGGGGTATGCGCCGGAGAGGGAGCGAGAAAGTCATTCTTCTATTTCAAGAAAGGCTGCACCATCGCAGTGGAGGAAGGTGCGATGAAGAAAAATCCCTGCAACGGTATTGTAATCCGCTGTGACGCGAATGTTTTGACGAAGAGCATACTTTCGCCTGAGGAAATAGAGAGGCTGTTATGCACCCGTTACAAGCAGGAACGCCCCGACATCCAAAGGGCATTTGTGTTCTCGCTCTATACAGGGCTGCGGTTCTGCGACGTGAAGAACATCACCTATGCCAACATAGACTTCGCCACCAAGACAATGCGTTTCAACCAAATAAAGAGCGAGGGAAGAAGCGCGCACAGCCATGTGGTAATGCCGCTAAGTAAGGACTTAATGGAGTTGATAGGCTTTCCGCGCGACCCCGAAGATATGTCGGAGAAAATATTTCCTTTGCCCGATACATCTATTTGCAGCCGACATCTAAAACGGTGGGTAAAGGAAGCCGGGATAAACAAGCACATCACATGGCATTGCGCGCGTCACAGTTTCGCTGTAAATCTTCTAAATGCCGGAGCGAACATCAAGACGGTATCGGCATTGCTCGGACATTCAAGCATAAAGATGACGGAGAAATATCTCCATGTCATAGACAGTCAGAAGAAAGACGCAATCAACAGCCTCGGACGCATAAGTTTCAAGCGCGATATGGTCTATACGGTTGCGACCGATGATGATTTGGAAGAAGATATTGAAGCTGACGCCGTATGATATTTTGAATATCGGGCAAATAGGCTTAACTTTGCATACGAATCGCAGTCATAAATTTATTTTGATTGTGGATTTTAGTGGTGGGACACTGGGAGGGATACCCGGTGTCCTTTTTCTTCTCGTTGCCGAAATTCACACCACATTTGCAAATCCCGAAAAATTTTAGTAACTTAATATAGCAATCCGGGCAAAGAATTAGCCGATTTCAGTTAACCGTTAGTCAATGTAAGTCGCAAGGTGCTGAAAGTTTGGATATTCCGTGCCGGGGTTGTAATTTCGTTGCGTCGACAAGGAAACGACCGCCGAAAAGAAAAAGCAGGACGCACTGCGGAACATTTCGGACAAAGCCGGACACGGCGAACCATCGCGGAGATTTCCTTGTTTGAGTAACGGAGCATTGGCAGCCGACGTGCCGGACGCACCGATTAAAACCGCTACGGAGATTGTAGCGACACCGGTGTGACCCCTCTGCCACCGCACCCTTGCGAAAGGGCGAAACACTGATATGCCCGTATAAATTACACCGTTATCAATGGCGATAGCCATTGCCGATAACCGGTAAGCACCGTTATTGCCTTATATCCCGGGGCGATATCCGTGCATTGGAGTAGAAAGTATATCATTCGGTTTCGCCGTTTGCAGATTAGAGGACAGTTGTCCGAAACATTATCAACCGCCGACCAGCCTTATCCCTCCGGGTGTAGTCATGGGCTGCGAGGCAAAATTATTATTAACCCAAATGACAACACCCCAACATCAGTATGATGATACCGTTAACGTTCTCAATCCGTAAAATCCCATGCCCGATGCGCTAAACTTCATCCAACCCACTAAAACATCCACATCCACAATGAACATGACTGACTTTTTACACCTCCCCTTCGTCGAAGTCCTCAAACTTCTCGTAAAGGGGTCGGTAGAGGAATACCTCGCCGAGAAAGAAGCAACTACAAATCAGACCACAGCCCAACCCGACTGTGAATCGCTCGACATGAAAGGTGCGTTGGAGCTGCTCAACGCCAACGGCTATCCCATAAAGAGAGGGCAGCTCTACAAGGAAACGAGCGCGGGAACAGTGCCGTTCCAGAAATTCGGGCGAAAACTCCATTTCAAAAAATCGCAGCTGCTTGAATGGGCTGAATCTCGGCTGATAGACGGTAACGCCGTAGGTGTGCTTGTACCCGCCAACGTAGCGCAGAAAGGGGGTAAGCGATGAAAAAGGAAGAAACCGCCGAAAAGAGGAACACACCCGGCAACCCCTTTCCGCTTGACGTGCTGCCCAAGAAAATGCGCGATATAGTCACTGAGGCAAACACTGTACTCGGCTTCCCGAAAGACTATCTCGCAATGTCCATGCTCACGGCTATGGCGGCTGCGATAGGCAACACCCACAAGGTCGAATACAATACCTGCTGGCAGGAGTATTGCATTCTTTTCGTCGCTCTTGTCGGTCGTCCGGGAGCGAACAAGAGCCACCCTTTGAGTTTCGCCATGCAGCCGTTGATTGATTTCGACGCGGAGCAGTCGGCAATCTTCAACGAGGCGATGAAACGCTACGGAGCGGCAATGGAACTGCCGCTGAAAGAGAGAGCCGCCAACGGCTACGACACCAACCCCACCGAGCCGAGGCGCATACGGTTCACCATGCAGGATGTCACCCCGGAGGCAGTCCACCGCATACTCTCGGAAAATCCGAGGGGGCTGTGCCTATATGCCGACGAACTCGCCGCATGGTTCAAGAACTTCAACCGCTACAACAACGGCTCCGAATCCGAGTTCTGGATGTCGGTGTTCAACCACAAGGTAGCCATGTCCGACCGCAAGAGCAGCCAGAGCGGTGTGTTCATCGCCAATCCGTTCCTATGCGTAATCGGTACAATCCAGCCCAAAGTGCTGGGCGAACTCGCCGCCGGCAACCGCAACGCCAACGGCTTCATGGAGCGTTTTCTCTTTGTCGTGCCGGACGACCAATCAAAGGTGAAATGGAGCAGCGAAAGAAAAACGCCCTCGTTCGACATCGTTGCGGCATGGCGTGAGATAATCTCCAAGCTGACGGATATTGTTCCGGCAACCGACACCAACGGCAATGTAATCCCGGAGAACGTGCTGTTTGCACCCGAAGCCTTCGACCGCCTTGTAAAATGGCAGAACGACTACACCGACAAGTGCAACGCCGAGGAAAGCGACACGCAGACCGCCATAGCGAGCAAACTCGAAATCTATGCCGTAAGGTTCTGCCTCCTGCTGGCTATTGCTGACTGGGCTACCGGGGCAAAGAAGAAAAAGGCGATAGACACCGCCGTTGTCGAGCGTTCAATCCGGCTGACGGAGTATTTCCGCGTGACAGCCGCAAAGGTGCAGGGCATAATCGGCGAGGACGGTTTGACCGATGTGCAGCTTGCCGTGATGTCGGAACTGCCCGACACGTTCACCACCGCCGAAGGTGTCGCGATAGCCGCCAAAAACGGAATGCCGGAACGGACATTCAAGCGTTTCCTTCGTGAAAAACGGGGCGTTTTCTTCTCGCGCGACAGTCACGGCACATACACCAAATTCTAAATTTACCCTTGACATTTTTGGCACTTTGGCATTTTCACCCTTACGGGCGATTGTGCCAAAATGCCGAAAGTGCCACGGGGTTATCCCTAAATTTGAAATGATGAAATCAATGTTTTTTCTCGGTGTACCACTATACCTGTTACAGTGGTGTACCGCCCTGCGACCCTCGTTTGGGGAGCAGTTCCATCCGTGCTGCCGCGCACGGAAATTACATCCATGCGGGAAATTCCTTAGCATATTAGGGAATTTTTCGAGCCGCATTGTCTGCGACAACGCTAAAAATATCCCCAATATGCCAAAGGGTGACATCCCTTTGGAAACCCCGGAACGGCTTAATGTGAAGCCGTACACCACGATTGCTCCGCAACAAAAACTCGTTCGCCTATGAGCTACGCAGTGCTCCACATCATCAAGGCGAACTCGTCTTTGAACTCGATAGCCAAGCATATCGAGCGCACCTCCCATCCCGACAACGCAGACCCGGAGCGGACGCACCTCAACCGCTACGGGCTGGTCGAATATCCCGACGGGATAACCGGGCTTGCGGCGGCTGTCGAACACCGCATAGCCAATGCCGGGATAACCCGGAAAATCTCCGACCGGCAGGTACGCTGCCTCAACATGGTGATGACCTCCGACAACGAGGGTATGCAGAAAATCATCGACGCCGGAAAACTCGACCAATGGATAGCCGACAACATCAAGTGGGTTCGTGACACATTCGGCAGCGACAATGTTGTCGGAGCAGCCCTGCACATGGACGAGCGCACACCGCACCTCCACATAGCGGTCGTTCCGATAGTGACCACCGAAAGAAAGAAGAAAGCGAGGGAGGCGGCGGTGAAGAAGCGTTACCGCACGAAGCCGACCAACCGCCCACGACTGTGTGCCGATGACATAATGGAGCGTAAGGCGATGAGCCGCTACCAAGACCTCTATGCCGAGGCAATGGCGAAATACGGATTGGAGCGAGGCGTCCGAGGCTCCGAAGCCCGCCATATCGACCAGCACGAATACTACCGCCAATGCCAGCGCGAGAAAGCCGTACTTGAAAAGGATGTAGCCGAACTCTCCACCGAGAAAAAGAAACTCGACAAGGAGAAGAAATCATTGGAGAGCAAGGTCGGTCATCTTGAATGCAGCGCAATCGCCCTTGACGCTCAAAAGAAGCAGTTGAGGCAGGTAAACGAGGAAATCCGGCAGACAAACCGCGAACTCTATTCCGAGAATACCCGGCTGACCGAGGCAAATTCTTCTCTCGCCGCCGAAAACAAATCGCTTGCCTATACCAATGCCGGACTTTCGGAAGAAGCCACAAGACTTTCGGCACAGCGGGAGAATCTTGCAGCGGACAACGAAAGGCTGACCGTCGAGAAAAAGGCATACGAGGCACAGACCTCCGAGGCACGGCAGGAGGCAGAAACCGCCATGCGTGAACGTGATGAAGCCAAAGCCGAGCGTGACGCACAACGGAAAGAAGCCGTCAGCAACATAGCCAACATCTTCACCGGGAGCAAGACCAAGCGGCTTGAAGCCGAGGTTGCACGGAAGGATAATGAAATCCGGGAGCTGAAAGACCGTGCCGAGGCAAGGGAGCAGGACTTTCGCCGTGAGATGTCCAACCTATCCGACAACCTCCGCAGACAAAAGGAGAGTGAAGCCTCCACTATCCGGATACACAACTATCTGGAAACCGACCTCAACACGTTCTTCCCCGATGTGCTCCCGATGTTGGAGGCGGCGAGAGAATGCCGAGAGGTCGGTTTGTCGGACACTGTAACCCGTGCATTGCTTGACCAGAAGCCGCGATATTTTAAGGAGGGAGCAACCATACATTCGGAAACATACCGTCAAGATTTCGATGTGTCCAACGCAGAGGTGCAAATCAAGCGCAATCCAACCGACAACAAATTTCACCTCCACATCAACGGTACCCGTGTGTTCCAGTGGCTCAAAGAGCAATGGCAGAAGCTGAAACAAACTTTCAGCCGAGGTATTAGACGCTGATATAACAAGACCGCCGAGAAAAATTCATTCTCGGCGGTCTATGACAATAATTTAGAACCTTTTTACATACGGCTCTTTTCATTTTCTCCGGCTCCCGTACCACGATATTTAGAACGGGTGGTATTGAATTTATATCTTACAGCAAATCGTATTGAGCGACTTTCAAACTGATTGTAGGTATAAGTCATTATATCTCCGCTATACATTGTAGTTCTGTCTGGATAGTTGTTCAACAGGTCAGTTGCATACAAGGTAAGAGAAAGATTATTGTTGAGGAATGATTTACGCACCAACAAATCAATTTTATTAGTTGGTTTCATAAATGTATTTTGTCCATTGCCAGCGGTCGTGAATTGAAAATCCGCTCCCAAAGTCCAATTCTTCGGCAAAGAGAAAAGGTTTTCAAGAGTGAACGAGAAGAACGGTTTTCCGAGGGATAATTTCTCGCCTCGATATGTTGTGGTATAAAATTGTTTCATCATACCGATGACAGGTTGAGGCTTCCAACACCCGATTGTCGGTTGTGCGCCAATTGCTACTTGCAGTTGCGTGTAATGGGGCACATTTTCAAAAGACATCACTTTTACAGCAGGGTCATCTTTATATGCGCTTGTTTTCCAAAAGATAGCGTCAGTTTCGTGATTGACCGATACTTGGGCGAAAAAATATTTCCACATACCCATCAATTGGAATAGATAGATTTTCGTAGGCTGCAACTTGGGATTGCCGCATTGATAGGAAAAACGGTTGATGTATTCGATACCACCATCAAGCTGTCGGTAGGTTGGACGGCGCGTCTTGTTGGTAAACGAGAAAGAAAGATTTACTTTATTGATTGGTGCGCTCAAAGAGAACGTCGGAAAGAAATTGTTGTAGTTTTTCGACTGGTCTTTTTGAAGCTGATTGTTTTCAAAGTATTTATAATTAACGTGCTCATATCTTAGCCCTGCCGAAACATTAACTACTCCGAATGTCTGCGATAAGGATGCAAATGCAGCTATGTTATCCTCGTGAATGTCAGTCAATGAATTGTCAATTGGCACGCCTTCATAAGTGTTTGCATAGTTCAATCTGGAGTTGGTGTATTCCTCGCCGACCTCAATACTTCCTTTCCAGACCGGATAGGAAAGGATTAGTTTTTCCGCCAACAATCGGCTTTTCTTCAATCCTGCCGATACTATATGTCGGTCATCATCCGGATTATTTGCATTGGTTTCAAATTGATCATCGCTTCTATCACCTCTTGATTGTGTGAAATCAGCATTAAAATCCACATCAAGTTTGCCGAAAGAGCCATTGTAATACAAGTTTGCTTCCTGCACAGGTCTTACAATGCCCTTGTTCAGCCAATCATAAGATATTTCATCGGTAGATGTCAATTCCGATTGGGTATAAAGGCTGACATTGGATATTCCGTAGGAGTGAACATCATCCCTCTCTCGGCCTATGCGGTAGTAGGCTCCTATGGAATGGTTTTCCAAAAATTGATAGCTGAAACCAAGTTTACCATATAAATTATTTGCCTTTACATCGCTTTCCGCATTTATAAATTGATGAAGAGTATTATCCCCATAGGTCAGCATTTCAGCCTCATTTTTATTATTTCTTTTGCCGAAATAAAAATATCCATTACCAAATATTTCCAATCCGTTATGACGATAATTCAGAGATATGTCCGTTGTATTCCGGGCAAAATGTGAGGCTGAAATTTGGTCATAGAGATTTGCGCCGAAGCCTTCGCCTTTAGGCGGTATGGTCTTGATTCTTATAACGGATTGCACTTCCGATGAATATTGTGCGCCGGGATTCGTTACCACCTCGACGGAACGTATATTTTCAGAACTTAGTTGCTGCAATTCAGTCGAACTCCTTACGAGTTTACCGTTGATGTATATAAGTGGTGTTCCTTTTCCAAAAACGGTAAATGAACCATCAGATTCGCTCACCAACGGAAGATGTGACAGAACATCGTTTGCGGTTCCTAACTTGGACAGCACACTATTCTCCACACTTGTTACCATTGCGTTTCCTTTGAGGCGCGTTGTCGGCAGATTGGCTTTGACAACTACCTCGTCGAGCATTACGGAAGATTCTTTCAGCGTGATTGTTCCGAAATCGCCTGTCAGTGCAATCGGCGCAAGATAATCCTCGTAACCCACCATAGCTATTTTAATCTTATTGGCGGAAGAATACGGCTGTTCAAAGACGAATATGCCGTTATCATCAGTTACGACCCCACTGACAAATGTGCTGTCTTTGAGAAGAACCACGTTGGCAAACGGAAGAGGCTCTTTATCCGTTCCTACGACTAAGCCCTTTAATGCTTGAGCCGATACTGACAGCGACATCAAGCAAAGAAGAATGAATGTGATTGATTTACGCATATTGTGATGTACTATTTGAATGCAAAAACGTGAGCCAACTATGCCACGTCGTAATTGGAGGTCGTAGGAAACCTGTCGTGCAGATGTAACAATAGTGACCCACGCATATGCGTGAGAACCACTATGCTATCGTTGCACGCTTGAAAAGTTCCTACGTTTCTAATTACAAGATAAGCATATTGCTTCTTATTTTACCAAAATGTCTGGACTGACCGCAGCCAATCCGACTGCAAAATTAACGATTTTTTCTCAATGCCCGCTGTTTCCAAGCCTCAAATCTTCGGAAAATCCATCGAAAGAAAGTCAATTAAATAAAACAAACACCTCTTAAAAATCCGTAAATTCACTATCAATCCTTTCGTTTATCTCCTCAAACAGTACAACTTTAGTACAACCTATAAATTGTAATATATTGACAATCAATCAATATATGCCATTATCTTAAAGCAAGGTGTGAAATGGGCAACGGGGATTGCGACTTTGGAGCAAGACCAACCAAACACACGGCAAGGGTGATGTGCTGCAAATTCTATTTGGTGCAGCATGTCACATAACTTGCCATGTCCATATGGACATCTGAATACGAATATCCGTCCGGTGAAAACAATGAGCCTTTGAGTGAAGCCTGAACCCCGTCTGTGTGTATGCCGGAATTTGGGAGTGAGCAGGATGTCGGTCTCGGAATGTTGCACCCGGTTGTGTGGGTGTCATATTTGAGAGGCATATTTGAGAGGCTGACGAATGTGTTGCGTGTATCTGCGAAACGCCCGAACAAGGAGTTTTGATTTGCCGTGACTGTGGAATTTGCCGATCCGGCAATGTTCGGCAATCCTCCGGCAATGTTCGGCAAATTGAGAAATGGTGAAAATCTTTTATGACTGATGTTCTGATTGCTGATACAGTCAGTTGTACGGCCGATCATTCACCCGAAAGGACGGATGAGTGAACCGATGGATGGATTTATGTGTGGATTAAATGCCTTATTGTCGGCTATTCAGTCAGACGTATGGATACTGTTTCTTTGAGTGTGTCTGACGCCTGCCACTAAAAAAAGGACCAGTCAAATTTTGACCGGTCCTGGCAAGTTTGTAATTTTAGGTGACCAAACTTAAAATTCAAACTAATGGATTTGACAA
>RIBL01000010.1 GCA_003762875.1 Muribaculaceae bacterium Isolate-110 (HZI)
ACCAATGCCTCCGCCGAAGCCTTCAACTCTAAAGTCAAGATCTTCCGCTCGCAAATGCGCGGTGTCCGAGATCGCGATTTCTTCATCTTCCGCCTGGTCAAACTATACGCCTGAATATTTAACACTTCGTTCTGCTCAATTTAACATATGCACCGGAATTTCGGCTTGAGCCGAAAATTGGTGCCAAAAATTTCTGGCACTGTTTTTGGCACCGATTTGGCACCAAAATGATTTTCGCTGAATATTCCACTGAAGACATTTTTTCCTCCGCAAGGCCTCAGATTTCTTTCAGACCATACTGAATTTTCTACGCGAAGATAATAAAGATGCTTCCGACACTTGCTATGCAAATCGTTGAAGAATAATGAAATGAGTATGAATTTCAGCCATGACACCCATTCGGAAGGCTCTCGCAAGCCATTGGCACCAACCGGGAACCTTCATTCCTCATCGTTCTTCATCGGCGTGCATAGGGCATATAAAAAGCAAAACGCCGATTATATTGATAATCAGCGTTTTGCCTTAATTTAACATTAAAATAAGTGGTCCCACTAGGGCTTGAACCTAGGACCCACAGATTATGAGTCTGTTGCTCTAACCAACTGAGCTATAGGACCAAACGTCGAGATTGGAGCACGAGATGCTTTGCTCTTTTCGTTTTTCGTTGTGCAAAGTTAAACAGTTTTATTTATATGTGCAAACTTTTGAACGATTTTTTGTTTTTTTGTTGATAAAAAAGTGATAAATCGGGGGTGAGGTGTGTGGATTCAGCGATGAGGAGCTAAATGGTCTGAAATGTGATTTTTTAATTTAGAATGGCCGAATATTTGCACATTTGATATAAACCGTGTGTAATTTTTGATAATTTTTTGGAGTAGGGTGAAGATTATGGTAATAAATATCGTTGAAAATTTGTGTTTTACAACATGTTTTCATATTTTTGCGCCTAAATTATTAAAATTTGTGAGGCTATTGCCTCATTGTAATTGCAAAAGATAAACATATACACGATATGAAAATTCCGTTGAGAAGCGCAGCAAGTACCGAGGGCCGCCGTATGGCGGGAGCCCGTGCGCTGTGGCGTGCCAACGGCATGAAAGAGGAGCAGTTTGGTAAGCCCATCATTGCCGTCGTAAATTCATTCACACAGTTTGTGCCCGGTCATACACATCTTCATGAGATTGGCCAGGTGGTCAAGGCGGAGATTGAAAAGCAGGGTTGCTTTGCGGCCGAGTTCAATACGATAGCTATTGACGACGGTATTGCCATGGGGCATGACGGTATGCTTTATTCGCTTCCGTCGCGCGACATGATTGCCGACTCCATCGAGTATATGGTCAATGCTCACAAGGCCGACGCCATGGTGTGCATCTCCAACTGTGACAAGGTGACCCCCGGCATGCTCATGGCTGCCATGCGTCTCAATATTCCCGCCATATTTGTGTCGGGCGGTCCTATGGAGGCCGGCAATGTCGAGGGCAAGGATGTAGACCTGATAGATATTATGATAGAGGCGGCCGATGACTCGGTGTCGGATCATCGTGTGACTCTTCTGGAGCAGAAGGGATGTCCCACGTGTGGCTCTTGCTCGGGTATGTTTACCGCCAATTCGATGAACTCGCTCAACGAGGCCATAGGTATGGCTCTTCCGGGCAACGGTACGGTGGTGGCTACCCATGCCAAACGTCGCGAGCTTTTCAAGAAAGCCGCCCGTCAGATTGTTGACAATGCCTATGCCTATTACCGCGACGGTGACGAGAGTGTGCTGCCACGCAGCATAGCTACACGTCAGGCCATGCTTAACGCTATGACGCTCGACATTGCCATGGGCGGTTCGACCAACACAGTGCTTCACCTGCTGGCTGTGGCCCATGAGGCCGGAGCCGATTTCACGATGGCCGATATAGACCGTCTTTCGCGTAAGACTCCCGTGCTCTGCAAGGTGGCTCCCAACTCGCATTACCATATACAGGATGTGAACCGAGCCGGAGGCATTCTTTCCATAATGAATATACTTGCCGAAGCCGGACTTATCGAGACCGATGTGAAGCGTGTCGACCGTATGACTCTCGGTGATGCTCTGGACAAATGGGCTGTCAAGCCGGGCCGAGAGGTGAGTCTCGAGGCCGACGAGTTGTGGAAGAGTGCGCCCGGCATGAGGCGTACTACCGAGCTTGGCTGTCAGATGAGCTATTATTCCGAACTTGACACCGACCGCGAGTCGGGATGCATACGCGATATGGAGCATGCTTATGTCAAGGATGGCGGTCTGGCCGTGCTCAAAGGCAATATAGCGCAGGACGGCTGTGTGGTCAAGACCGCTGGTGTCGACGAGAGCATATTTCGTTTCAGCGGTCCGGCCAAAGTGTTTACTTCGCAGGAAGCGGCTGTCGAGGGCATACTCCGTGATGAGGTAAAGAGCGGAGATGTCGTGGTCATCACATATGAGGGACCAAAGGGTGGCCCCGGCATGCAGGAGATGCTCTATCCCACCTCTTATATAAAGAGCAAACATCTCGGCAAGGAGTGCGCGCTCATAACCGACGGACGATTCTCGGGCGGAACCTCGGGACTGTCCATCGGCCATATATCGCCCGAAGCAGCAGCCGGCGGCAATATCGGACTGGTGCGTGATGGTGATATTATCGAAATCGACATCCCTGCCCGCTCCATCAATGTGCTTCTCACCGACAGTGAGCTTGCCTCGCGTCGGGCCGAAGAGGAGTCGCTCGGGCGTGAAGCGTTCACAGCCCGCGACCGCGACCGCCATGTGAGCCAGGCACTGCGCGCCTATGCCGCTATGGTCACTTCGGCCGACAAGGGCGGTGTGCGCATGCTGTAATCAAACGAATAAAAATATCCAATAGGTAAGTTATTTACATGAGTGAAAAGATAAAAGGAGCCGAGGCCATGTGCCGCGCGCTTCTGGCCGAGGGAGTCGACACTATATTCGGTTATCCCGGAGGTCAGATAATGACATTTTACGATACTCTCTATGACTATCAGGACAGGCTCCGCCACATCCTGGTGCGTCATGAGCAGGGTGCCGTGCACGCGGCCCAGGGCTATGCCCGCGCCTGCGGCAAGGCCGGAGTGGTAACAGTGACATCAGGCCCGGCGGCCACCAATGTCATTACGGGTATCGCCGACGCGATGTCCGACTCGACTCCGCTCGTTGTCATTACCGGTCAGGTGGCAGTGTCATCGCTCGGCACCGAAGCGTTTCAGGAGACCGATGTGCTCGGCATCACGCAGCCAATCACCAAATGGTCCTATCAGATACGCACGGCCGATGAGATACCTTGGGCGGTGGCTCGCGCCTTCTATCTTGCCTCTACAGGCCGTCCCGGTCCTGTGGTGCTCGATTTCACCAGGGATGCCCAGCTCGGCATGACCGAATGGGACTATAAGCCCATAAACTTTATACGCAGCTATGATCCCGATCCCGAGCTGCAGCCCTCGGCTATAGCCGAAGCGGCCTCGCTGCTCAATCAAGCCAAGCGACCGCTGCTTCTTGCAGGTCACGGGGTGCTTATTTCCGAGGCCGAAGAGGCTCTGAAGGCTCTTGCTGAGAAGGCAGATATCCCTGTGGCGACCACGCTGCTCGGACTGTCGTCATTCCCGTCGGACCATCCTCTCAACAAGGGCATGGTGGGGATGCACGGTAATATCGCTCCAAATATCAAGACCAACGAGGCCGATGTGATACTCGCAGTCGGACTCCGTTTTGACGACCGAGTGACAGGCCGCATAGACTCTTATGCCCGACAGGCCAAGATAATACATGTCGACATAGACGCGGCCGAGTTTAACAAGATTATTCCCACTGACGTACACATACATGCCGATGCCCGCAAGGCACTCGAGGCACTGCTCCCCAATATCAACAAGGCATCGCATGCCGAGTGGCTCGCATCGTTTGACGCACCGCGGCAGGTAGAGGAAATCGAGGTGATGCAGCGCGAGCTTCATCCCATCGATACCCGCGACGGAGCCATGCGCATGGGCCAGGTGATACGCAAGGTCTCGGAGATGAGCGGCAATGACGGTATACTTGTCACCGATGTGGGACAGAACCAGATGATGGCCGCGCGTTACTTCAAATACACCCTCCCCAAGAGTGTGATTACTTCGGGCGGACTCGGCACCATGGGATTCTGTCTGCCGGCGGCCATAGGGGCCAAACTCGGAGCTCCCGGCCGACAGGTGTTTGCCTTTATGGGTGACGGCGGTTTTCAGATGACCATGCAGGAACTCGGCACCATCATGGATTACCGCATACCTGTCAAGATGATTATTCTCAATAATAATTTTCTTGGCAATGTGCGCCAGTGGCAGTCGATGTTCTACAACGACCGATTCATGGGCACACCGCTTCTCAACCCCGACTTCGCCATGGTGAGCCGTGCCTATGGCATCCCGGCCGAGGATGTGTCGGAGATGTCGCAGCTTGACGCCGCTATCGAGAGGATGATAAAGGCTGATACGGCCTATATGCTCAATGTCAATATCGAGACTGAGGACATGGTGTTTCCTATGGTTACTCCCGGATCGGCTGTTGACGAGATACTCATCAACCGTAACAAAAAATATCAGAAATAAAGGACAGGAGATATGGAAAAGAAAATGTTCACCATCGCGGTATTTACCGAAAACCAGGTGGGATTGCTCAACCGCATCTCCATCATCTTCACTCGCCGAGGCATCAACCTCGAGAGTGTGTCATCGAGTCCGAGTGCCGAAGCCGGAGTCCACAAGATGAATTTTCTTGTGGCGGGAGAGCGCGAGGTGCTTGAGAAGGTGGTAAAGCAGATCGAAAAATGTGTCGATGTGCTCAAGGCCTTTCTCTATACCGATGATGAGATCGTGTATCAGGAGGTCGCACTCTACAAAGTGCCCACGGTGCGCCTGCTCGACGAGCCTAATCTCGAGCGCATCATACGTGTGCACAACGCCCGTATCCTCGAGATTACGCGTGACTATACTGTCATCGAGAAGACCGGCCACGAGACCGAGACACAGGCTCTCTACGACCTGCTAACACAGTATGGCATACAGCAGTTCATACGCTCGGGCCGCATCAGTGTCACCAAGTCGCCCACCGAGCACTTCACCCGCTTTCTTGAGGAGCAGGAGGCACGCCGCCGCAATATCGAGGGTGTATAACAGCAACAGAAATCTTGCATGACAGAATACGTAAACGAATTTTATCTCACGGCTGCCGAGGTCAACGCCCAGGAAGAGATGCCCCTGTCGCGTCTGGTCACGCTCATCATCGACACAGCCACCGGCCATGCCAACAGTCTCGGGTTTGGTTATGCACACATGATGGAGACCAACACATCGTGGGTGTTGTCGCGCCTGAGTGTTGACATTAAGAGCATGCCGGGTGTCAACCGCGCATACCGTCTCATTACATGGGTGTCGAGTGTCAACCGCATATATTCCGAGCGTCTTTTTGAACTGAAGGATGCCGCTACAGACGAGACTCTCGCATGGGCCCACACCACCTGGATGGCTATTGACATGGATTCGCGCCGTCCTACCGACCTGTCGCGCCATCAGGCTCTGGTCGACATTGTCACCGAGCGCGAGTTTGGAGGTGACAAAGGGGGTAAACTGCTGCCTGTGGGAGCTGAGGCCTCGGGATATACATATATATTTAAGGTGAGCGACATTGACGTCAACCGCCACGTCACCACCCGACGCTATATCGACCTTATCACCGACCTGTGGCCGCTTGACAAATATACCGAGAGTCGTGTGTCGCGGTTTGAGATCGCTTTCAAGCATGAGGCGAGATATGCCGAGGAGTCTGTGACCCTTATGATGCCTCGCGGAGATGCCTCCGACGATGTCTATGACACCGAAATCAGGGTAGGGGATACAAGCTGTGCCCTCGCCCGCATATATTTCACAAAACGATAATCATATAATTGAAAAACTCATAATAATTACAATTATGGCAAAACTTAACTTTGGCGGAGTAGAAGAAACCGTCATCACACGTGAAGAGTATCCGTTGAGCAAGGCTCTCGAGACTCTCAAAGACGAGACAATAGCAGTGATCGGTTACGGTGTTCAGGGTCCCGGCCAGGGCCTCGACCTGCGTGACAACGGATTTAATGTGATAGTAGGTCAGCGCGAAGGCAAGACTTATGACAAGGCCGTGGCTGACGGCTGGAAGCCCGGCGAGACACTTTTCTCAATCGAGGAAGCCTGTGAGCGCGGTACCATCATTATGTGTCTGCTCAGCGACGCCGCAGTCATCTCTCAGTGGCCTACCATCAAGAAGCACCTTACCCCCGGCAAGGCTCTCTATTTCAGCCACGGTTTTGCCATCAACTGGAGTGACCGCACAGGCGTCGTGCCTCCTGCCGACGTAGACGTAATCATGGTTGCCCCCAAGGGCTCGGGCACAATGCTCCGCGTGCTCTTCAAGGAGGGCAAAGGCACCAACTCATCGTTTGCAGTATATCAGGACGCCACCGGCCGCGCGCTTGACCGCACTCTTGCTCTCGGCATCGGTATCGGCTCGGGCTACCTGTTCGAGACCACATTCCAGCGTGAGGCCGTCAGCGACCTCACTGGCGAGCGCGGTTCGCTCATGGGTGCTATCCAGGGTCTTCTTCTTGCGCAGTATGAAGTGCTCCGCGAGAACGGCCACACTCCCTCCGAGGCCTTCAACGAGACCGTCGAGGAGCTCACACAGTCGCTTATGCCCCTCTTTGCAGCCAAAGGTATGGACTGGATGTATGCCAACTGCTCGACAACAGCCCAGCGTGGCGCGCTCGACTGGATGGGCCCGTTCCACGATGCCATCAAGCCCGTCGTGCGTGACCTCTATGAGAGCGTGAAGACCGGCCGTGAGGCTCAGCGCAGCATCGACTCCAATACCCAGCCCGACTATCGCGAGAAGCTCGAGGAGGAACTCAAGGCACTCCGCGAGAGCGAAATGTGGCGCACAGGTGCTGTAGTCCGCACCCTCCGTCCCGAGAACGTATAATCCCCGTCGTCAGCATAGATAGACGCAGGATATTACAAAAGTATCAGAAGAGCCAAAAGTTTTTACAAATTCAGGTAAAAACTTTTGACTCTTCTGATACTTTTTTGATTATTTCGGAGTGCCTGATTATACTCTAACGTCTCGACATGCCCCAGAGGAGTTTGGAGCTGAGGGTGTCGACAAATGTATGTCCGTCGCGATGTATGACTTTTATCACAAACGGGGCACGGGAGATGTGGAGATTGACGCTGACGGGGATCACCAGTTGCCGTCCGTCGAGATTGACGCGATAGGTGTCGGCCCTGGTCTCGACACGAGTTGTAATCATATGGTTGTCGCTCACCACGAGCGGGCGCATGGTCAGGGCGTGGGGTGCTATCGGCGAGAGAGCCCAGCAGGGGGCGGTGGGCTGTATGATGGGGCCCCCTACCGACAGATTGTAGGCAGTCGACCCTGTAGGGGTTGAAATGATGAGTCCGTCACCCTGATAGGATGCAATCTCGATGTCGTCGAGAAACGTATGTATCGTAATCATCGAGGCCGAGTCGTGGCGCAGGATAGCCACCTCGTTGAGAGCATAGGCCCACCCTGTGATGGACTGGCGCAAGTGTTCGCCCGAGGCCTTGACCTGGAGCAGCGAGCGCGGCTCTATGAAAAATTTGCCCGAGAGAAGATTCTCCACAATCGCCGGAGCATCCTCGAGTGACTCTTCGGCCAGAAATCCGAGATGTCCAGTATTGAAACCGATGATGGGTATCTCCTTGGGCCCGACCCATCGGGCTGTGCGCAGAAAAGTACCGTCGCCCCCGATGCTTATGGCCACATCGGCCGTAAACTCGTCGGCGTCAAACACATCGTCGGCATCGAGCGGAGTGCCGAGGTCGCGTGTCATGGCTTCGTAGAAGTGTCGCTGCACGGCCACGAATATGCCGTTGTCAGAGAGAAGTCTGATGAGCGATGCGATGCGGGGCACATCGTCGACGCTCTGACGCCGTTTGCCGAACACTGCTATTTTCATCCTGTCGATGCTTTTATAGTGAGAGGTTTATAAATCAATGTAATACATCAGCTCGTTGAGACGGTCGGCAGCGAGCGGGTCGTCGGCCAGGGCATCATGCTCGACATCCACCACCTCATAGCCATATCTTTCGAGCGACCTTGCCACGGCCAGCGGACTGCGGTGGCTCACCCTGAGTTCGGTCACCACACGGTTGTCAAGCCGCTCGCCGTCGGTGGTGACGTTGAGGTTGAGCAGGTGGGCGTCGGCATCCTCCACGGCGCGGGCTATGCGCGACGCGCTGTAGTCAGAGGGCAGACAGCTCACAAGCAGCCTGCTTGCCTCCTGTCTCGGCGGGTAGATGCGGTCGATTGACGGCTCTGCCGACAGCACCGGGAGAAATTCGTTGGGTGATATGATGTCTTTTGAGGTCAAAATTTTCGGTTTTCAGTTTTTTCTGAGTAAATTTGCATCCGCAATCCTGTCGGGACGTGGTACAAAGTTACTAATATTCTTATATATATTCAACCGCCCGCGGGACAAAAAGATTTAAATGATGACAAATCTAAGCGTTAATATCAACAAAATAGCCACCCTGCGCAACGCGCGCGGTGAGAATGTGCCCGATCTGCTCAAAGTGGCCGCCGACTGTGAGACCTTTGGTGCGCAGGGTATTACCGTGCATCCCCGTCCCGACCAGCGTCACATCAGGCGCGACGACGTCTACAAGCTGCGTCCGCTGGTACGCACCGAGTTTAACATCGAGGGTTACCCCGCGCCCGAGTTTATGGAGCTTGTGCTCCAGGTGCGTCCCACTCAGGTGACACTCGTGCCCGACGCGCCCGACGCACTCACTTCGAGTGCCGGATGGGATGTTGCCTCCAACATGGAGTTTCTCACCTCGGTAGTGGAGCGTCTGCGCGAGGCCGGCATACGTTCGTCGATATTTGTCGGCACCGACATTGACAACATACGTCTTGCCGCCAAGACCGGGGCCGACCGCATAGAGCTTTACACCAAGCCTTATGCCGACCTTTATCCCACCGATCCCGAACGAGCCGTGGCCCCCTTTGTCGAGGCCGCCGACGCAGCTTTCAAGTGTGGTCTCGGAGTGAATGCCGGCCACGACCTTAGCCTTGTCAATCTTGAGTGGTTTCACTCGCGCATCCCCCGCCTGAGCGAAGTGTCGATAGGCCATGCCCTCATCTGCGACGCGCTCTATCTCGGCCTCGAGGAGACTATACACCGTTATCTGCAGTGTCTCCGTTCCTGATTCATAGATAATAATACATACTCATATACAGCCTCAACATGTTTCAACAGCAATTTGTCGACACACTATCGGCCACGGCCGATAGCCTCACTCCCGTAATGCAGGAACAGGCCGCGCAGATGGTGCAGGAGCTTTCGGTGTGGGATCTTACCATGCGTGGCGGTTTCATCATGATACCCCTCGCCATTCTGTCCATTATAAGTATATATATATTTGTAGAGCGTTGCATCGCCATAAGCCGCGCACGCAAGGAGGACTCATCGTTCATGCAGCGCATCCGCGATTACATACATGACGGCGAAATCGAGAGCGCGCGCAATCTCTGTCACCGTACCGACACTCCCTATTCGCGACTCATCCTCAAAGGCATCTCGCGCATAGGCCGTCCGATGAACGATGTGCTCGTAGCCATCGAAAACACCGGCAACATCGAGATCGCCAATCTCGAGAAAGGTCTCTCCTGGCTCGCCACCACAGCAGCCGGCGGCCCGATGATAGGTTTTCTCGGCACAGTAATAGGTATGGTCAACGCTTTCTACAATCTTGCATCGGCCGGGACGAGTGCCAACATCGCAGTGCTTGCCGACGGCATCTATGCCGCTCTGGTGACAACAGTGGCCGGTCTTATCGTCGGCATCATCGCCCTATTTGCCTACAACTATCTCGTGGCACGTATCAATAAGGTGATGAACAACCTCGAGGCCAAGACCATGGAGTTTATGGACCTTCTCAACGAGCCTGCATAAAGTTATGGCACTCAAGCGACAACACCGCATGATGGAAGTGTTTTCCATGGCATCCATGACCGATGTCATATTTCTGCTTCTCATCTTCTTTATGGTCACTTCGACATTTGTGTTTCCGACCGCGCTCGAAGTCAACCTCCCCGAGAGCTCCCACCAGACCGCGCTCAAGCCCTCTACGCGGGTGTTTATCGACAAGGAGTCGCGACTCTACGTGTCGCTTGCCGGAGAGGAGCCGGTGAATGTCGAGCTCGAATCGCTCGCCGCCGCGCTTCAGGAGGCACGTCTTAACGCCGACCCTTCGGCCGACGATTTCATTGCGGTCTATGCTGATGAAGAGGTGACTTACGGCACGCTCGTGAAAGTACTTGACCTCGGAGCTCAGAACAACCTCAAGATGGTGCTTGCCACCAAACCTGCTCCCGCCACGGCCAAGCCTTGAGCCGGAGTTCATATATGTTTTTAAACAACCACTAAATGTCTCCATCGCGTCGAAATAAAATAGTTGCCATGCTGGCCACACTGCTGTTTCATGTAATAGTGGTGGTGATTCTTGCCTCGCTCTATCTGCGCTATTCACCCTCCGAGCAGGCAGAGCGCAAGTGGCCTCCTGTCGACTCATCCGAAGTGCTCTTTGGAGGCGAATTTGTAATGACCGGTGACTCGCCCGAGCTTGCCGAGTCATCTCAGGAGCCGGCTCCGGCCGAGGTTCACGAGCCTACGCCACCCGCGCCTCAGGCACCCTCGGTGGAGAATATCGGCACACCGGCCCCGACACCGGCTCCGGTAGTGACATCCGAGCGGCCATCGCCCGCCAAGGTCATCAAGGAGACACCTAAGGAGCCGACCGGCCCGACAAAAGCTGAAATCGAGGCGGCTGAGCGCGCGAAGCGTGAAGCCGAGACCCGTCAGCAGATAGCTAACAAGGTGCAGTTTGGCAAGTCGGGCACAGGTTCGACCGGTCAGGGCAAGGCCGGAAGCACCAACGGCAACTCGTCGACCGGCGCGTTGAGCGGCACACCCGGCTTCAATCTCAAAGGGCGCACAATGGACTCGTGGAGCAAACCGCAGCCCGGCCCGCTCGGCACTATCACCGTAAAGGTCAGTGTCAACCGCCAGGGACAGGTCACCGAAGCCTCCTATCAGTCAGGCACTGGGGCGGCGGCGGCAAATGCCTCGACACGTCAGAATTGTGTCAATGCCGCGCGAGCCTCGCGTTTTTCGGTCGACAATGACGCTCCCGCCATCCAGACCGGCACAATCACATATCGCTTTCAATAATATTTATATCCCCTCACGATATATATAATCTCTATATAATAAGGTGTAAAGGGGGGGCGGTGCGTCTGGTATGTGCTGAAAATTTTTTGCACATGACAACTTTTGTTAGATGATGTTGATAAAATGTTGAAAACTTTCTGTGAAAAAGTTTGAATATATCGAAAAGTTGTTTTATATTTGTCGCAAGATTCTTCAAAAGCCATCAGAGGGTGATTGGGGAATAATGATAAAGACAATAAAAAAAGATAATGTAGAGATTTTTTCCCCACGTAAAAAAGACAAGCCGTATATTAACTACTTGTCGGAGGTCTTGACTCCGACTCTTTCCGCAGCCACTGAAAAATCTTTCCCGACCTCTCTCGCCAAGGTGTGACAACCGAGATGACCGCTTGTCGCGCACAGTCGGACGGGACGTGAAAAACGTAATTACATTCATCTTTTTTTGAAGCGTCCTTACCACGCACGCCTATAGGCGTGTGCTTTACGGTGTGCACCGTAAAGCACAGATGCCGTTAGACGTCACACATTGATAATATAGAGATTACAATAACATATTTACAACGTTCTAAAAACCTCTTGCATGAAGAACATTTGTCATCAAATGACCCGGAAAGTCTGGCTTGCAGCCCTCCTTACGCTGTGCTTTTCTTTCCCGGCTTTAGCGCAGAAAATCACGGTCAGTGGTACTGTGATCGACCCTGAGGGCGAACCCCTCATCGGAGCAAGTGTGCTTGTGAAGGGCGAAACGCTCGGCACTGCTACAAACATCGACGGTGAATACACCATCTCGGTCCCCTCCGACGGTATCCTTGTATTCTCCTATGTGGGTTATGACACACAGGAGATACCCGTCAACGGCCAGACCACACTCAACGTAAGCATGAAAGAAAATTCGCTCATGCTTGACGAAGTAGTGGCCATCGGCTACGGTACAGTAAAGAAAAGCGACGCTACCGGTTCGGTGGCTACCGTAAAGCCCTCTGAAATCGAGGCCGGTCTTGCCACTTCGGCCCAGGACCTCCTCGTCGGAGCCTCGCCCGGTGTGGTAGTGACCACTTCCGGCAATCCCTCTGAAGGCGGTAACATACAGATACGTGGCGGCGCGTCGCTTGCAGCGTCCAACGACCCCCTTATCGTGATTGACGGTGTGCCTATGGACACCAAGGGTGTGGTAGGTTCATCCAACCCCCTGTCGCTCATCTCGCCCGAAAGCGTCGAGTCGATGACAATTCTCAAGGATGCTTCGGCCACAGCCATTTACGGTAGCCGTGCGTCAAACGGTGTGATTATCATTACCACCAAGAAGGGTGCCAAGGGTGCTCCGCAGGTGACATTCACGGCCAACGCCTATATCAACACCCCCCGCAAGCTGCTCGACATGATGTCGGCCGATCAGTTCCGCAACTTCATCATCAGTGAATACGGAGCCGAGTCAGATCAGGCAGGTGCTCTCGGCAACTACAATACCGATTGGCAGAAAGCGGCCACACGCACCACATTCTCCTCTGACTACAGCCTCAGCATCGGCGGCACGGCTGGTATACTTCCCTATCGTGTGGGCATCAGCTACTCCAACAATAACGGTATCCTCGAGTTTACCTCGATGGAGCGCACATCGGCCAACATCAATCTCTCGCCCAAATTCTTCAACGACCTTCTTTCGGTCAATGCCAATGTGCTCGGAGCATATGTCAAAAACTCATATGCCAACAACAACCTCGGCTCATGTGCAAGCATGAATCCCACACTTCCCGTGCGTGACTATGAGAACGGCTGTCCGCTATTCGGCTACTGGACTTCATATGTAGGCGGCGGTCTGCTTGCTGGTCCCGACACCGAGGGTACGAAAATCAACTCGACCACCGCACCTCTCAACCCCATCGCCGACATGGCTGCCGTAAACTCCAACGGCAAGTCATACCAGTCGATAGGCAATCTCCAGCTTGACCTCAAGATGCCTTTCCTCACCGATCTCCGTGCCAATCTTAACCTCGGTTATGACTATCAGCACGGCACATGGAGCGGCGGCAACTATCCCAACACCCCCAATGCATGGAACGGTGGCTATGAAGTAATCAAGGACGGTAAAATCGAGACTATCAAGGACGGCGGCACATCATGCACCGATCAGTTCCAGACACGTGTCAACCTGCTTCTTGACTTCTATCTCAACTACAATCATTATTTCGAGTCAATCAAGTCGAGTGTCGACGTGACCGCCGGCTACTCGTGGCAGAAGTTTCACAACAAACGTCGTGAATATACTTATGTGAACTGCGTTATGGATCCCGCCAATGAGATTTATCTCGGCATGCAGGCCCGTCCGACAAGCATCAACATCGATCCCCTCCAGCTCGTGTCGTTCTTCGGCCGTGCCAACTTTGTGTTCCTTGACAAATATCTCGTGACAGCCACCGTGCGCCGCGACGGCACCAGCCGCTTCTCCAAAGACCACCGCTGGGGCACATTCCCCTCGGTAGCTCTCGGATGGAAGATACTCGAGGAAAACTTTATGGAAGGTGCTCGCGGCTATCTCAACGATCTCAAGCTCCGTGCCGGCTACGGTATCACCGGCCAGCAGGATCTCGGCGATGACCTCTTCCCCTATCTCCCCATCTACAGCGTGTCTGAAGACCTTGCAGGCAAATATCCATCGCTCACAAGCAATGGCGACGGTATTCTCCCCATTACCCCCGGTGCCTACAATTCAGACATCAAGTGGGAGGAGACTGCCACATGGAACGCCGGTCTTGATTTCGGTTTCATGAACAACCGCATCCTCGGCAGCATCGACTTCTACAAGCGCAAGACCAAAGACCTCCTCACATTTGCCAACTATCCCGCAGGTTCCAACCTTACCAACAAGGGTAACATGAATATCGGCGACCTCGAGAATATCGGTGTCGAGTTTACACTCACCGCCCGTCCCATCGTTACCAAGGATTTCACCTGGACATCATCCTACAACGTAGCCTGGAACAAAAACAAGATCACACGTCTTGCCGAGGGTGCCGACACACAGACCGGTGGCATCTCGGCTGGTACAGGCGGCACTATCCAGAAACATGAGGTAGGATATCCCGCCTACAGCTTCTATGTCTACGAGCAGGTCTATGACAAGAACGGCAATCCTCTCGAGGGTGTCTTTGTTGACCGCAACGGCGACGGCCAGATCAACGAGGCCGACAAATATCTCTATCACAGCCGCGACCCCAAGGTGACAATGACATGGAACAATACTTTCAACTGGAAGAACTGGGACTTAGGTTTCGTGCTCCGCGCCAATATCGGCAACTGGATGTATAACAACAACCAGGCAGCCAATGTAAGCAAGCGTGCCAACGCCGCACTCCCCCTGAGCAACCTCATGGCCGACACCTTCCTCTTCGAGACATCCGACATCACCACCATCATGAGCGATTATTTCGTACAGAACGCTTCGTTCCTACGCTGCGACAATATCACTCTGGGTTACACATGGCAGAACCTTCTCAACAACCACCTGCGTCTGCGTCTCTATGGAGCCGTACAGAATCCTTTCGTCATCACCAAATACAAAGGTCTTGACCCCGAGGTATTCTCAGGCATCGACAACGGTGTATATCCCAAGCCCACCACATTCTCGCTTGGCGTTGTCGCATCGTTCTAACATCTGTCACAGTTATCAACACTAACAATATTGAATTACAAGAATCATGAAATTCTCAAAATATATCATAATAGGTGGCATCGCGCTTTCGATGGGCTTTACCTCCTGTGTTGACGACCTTGACGTCAGCCCCGAGAACCCCACCAGCAAGCTGGAGCTGACCACTGCCGAAGATTATTATGCTCTCATGGCCCGAGCCTACGGAGGTCTTGTGCTCGAGGGCGGCATCGCTGTTGACGATGGTGGCGCAGGTGTCTACACCCGTCAGCTATGGAATGTACAGGAACTTCCGTCTGACGAAGCCATCGTCGGTTACAACTGGGACGACGCCGGCATCCAGGAACTCGGCTTCTCCACATGGTCGAGCGACAACCACTGGCTCTATGAGTGCTTCTCGCGTTTCAACTATCAGATAGCTCTCTGCAACGAGTTTCTCCGCACCATCGGCAACGCTTCGGGTCTGATAGCCGAGGACGAAATCAACACACTGCGCTGCGAGGCCCGTGTGCTCCGCGACCTTTCATACTATCATATGATCGATATCTTCGGCCGCGGTCCCTGGACCGACGAAAATTCAGTTGTAGGTGCCACACCTCCCACCTACGACCGCAAGCAGCTCTTTGACGCCGTTGTGGCCGACCTTCTCGCCTCGGTTCCCGGCCTGCGTCCCGCTTCGCAGCAGGTATATGGCCGCATCTCTCGCGAGGCCGGCTATATGCTCCTCGCCAAGATGTATCTCAACGCCGAGGTCTACACCGGCCAGGGCATGTGGCAGCAGTGTGCCGACGCCTGCAACGAGATACTCAAGACCATCAATCAGCTCGCTCCCGAGTACAAATATCTCTTCTGCGCCACCAACGACAAGTATGTGGGCAACGGTGAAATCCTCTGGGGCATACCTCAGGACACCAACACCCTCCACACCTACGGTGGCACCACCTACATCTCGGGCGGTGCATACAATGCCGAGGTAGCTGTTGACAAGCCTTACGGCTGCGGTGTCGACGGCTGGGGCGGTCCCCGCGTACGTCCCGAGCTGTCACAGGCTCTCGCCAAGAATGACAAGCGTCGCCTCATCTACGAGGGCTCGTTCAATGAGAATCTCCACAATCTTGACTCCTGGACCAAGGACGGTGACGGATACATGTGTGTGAAGTTTGTCTACACTCCCGAGGACAACTATGACAACGCCGACGGCTCGTCAACCACATCGACCGTGTTCAACTCCACCGACTTCCCCCTCTTCCGTCTCGCCGATACTTATCTGATGCTCGCCGAGTGTGAGAAGCACGGAGCCTCCAACTGCAACGGTCTCGCCCGCCTCAATGACGTGCGCAACCGTGCCGGTCTCGGCTCAGTCACCTCCTATACTCTCGACGACATCCTCACCGAGCGTCTCCGCGAGCTTTACTGGGAGGGTCACCGTCGCAGCGACCTCGTGCGCTTCGGCAAGTTTGCCGGCAATGCCTACAACTGGTCATGGAAAGGCGGTGTGGAGGCTGGAGCCGCTACACAGTCATATCGCAACGTATGCTGCATCCCCGCACAGTATGTGCCCACCCTCGGCCAGAACCCCGGCTATTAATTCATCATCATTTATTCTGAATAATTACACCGATTCAATATGAAACTTCATATATTTGGCTTGATGGCATTGGCAGTTGCCGGGCTCACCTCTTGCGAGGCCGACAAGGATCCTGTGCTCCAGGAGCCGACCGAATTTAAGGTAAACACCCCTCCGTTTGTCAATCAGCTCTATGACCTCTCGCCCGACGGAGTGATGGAGATAACCTGCTCTCAGCCCAACTATGGTCTCGCGCTCGCACCGACCTACACAGCCGAAGTGTCGATCTTTCCCGACTTCGGCGAGAGCCTTCCCGCTCCTGCTCCCGATGACGAGGATGCCATACCTTACTCTGTGCTCATCACGACCAACAACCCAAACAGCGCGGTGATGGAGATTCCCGAGAATGCTATCGCAGTAGCCATCTGCGAGATGCGCGGCATCACCGAGGAGGCACAGTATACCGACGAAGGTCCCCGCCCGCTCTACGTCCGCGTAATAGCACAGGTGGCCGACCAGCTTTCGACCCGTATCGTCTCCGACCCTATCACATTCCCTAAGGTGCAGGGCTACTTTGCCTCTAATGTCGCCGCGCTTGACGTGCTCTACACCCCCGGCAACTCCAACGGCTGGAGCCATGACAACTCGCAGCAGCTCGTAAGCTACGAGGAGGGCAAGTATCGCGGATTTGTCTATATCAACGGTGAATTCAAGTTTACATCCGCTCCCAACTGGGATGGTGTTAACTATGGCAGCACCGGCGTAGAGGGCGAGCTCTCTGACGACGGCGGCGCGGGCAACCTTACGCTCCCCGCCCAGGGCGAAGGTCTCTACTATGCACAGGTCAACACCAACGACCTCACTTACACTCTCACCTACATCTCGGCCGTGAATATCCCCGGCGGATTCAACGGATGGGATATCACTTCGACCATGACGTCGACCGATTATCTCCACTGGACAATAACCGCCGACCTCAACGGTGAGGAGTTTAAGTTTGCATTTAACAACTCATGGGATCTCAACCTTGGTGGAGCCATCGACGCACTTGAGTTTGGTGGCGGCAATATGGTAGGCGAGAGCGGTGAAGTGACCGTAACACTCGACCTCTCCAAGTTCCCTTACACAGCCACTTTCGAGTAAACATCCTCTAAGTAAAAAATTCGACTTTCAGTATGCGGGAGTCGCGGATAAGCCTCCCGCATACTGAAATAAACAATGAATAACACTATTACATGAAATATTCAGCATTATTCGGATTAGCTGCACTCGCGCTTGGCTTTGTGGCCTGTGATGAAATCGAGGAATCCACCGGCCTGCCCCAGACTAATCCACAGCTTCCCATACTTACGGTCGACAATGTGCCTCTGACACCCGCGGCTGCCGCACAGCAGGGCATCAATCTTATCCAGGCCAATGATAACGGCGGCACAATCAATCTCGCCACTATCGAGACCCCTGCCGACTTTCCCGAAGGCTATCGTGCCGAGGTGCTTTCTATTGAGCTTGGCAAGGACGCCGCTTTCACCGAGAAGCAGACTATTCAGGCTGTGACCGATGCCGAGGGCAATGTGAATGTCCAGGCCGATGACTGGGAGACAGCCCATCAGGCACTCTTCGGCAAGAATCCCGGCGCGACAACTACCTATATACGTATTCCCGCATGGGCCGTGAAGGGTGACCAGACCATACGTCTCGGCAACGAGAACGTATATTACTCGACATTCTCCACACAGGTGACACCGTTTGACCTTTTCGACGGATATGTAATAGAGGATGCCTATTATCTCGTAGGCTCGTTCTGCGACTGGGATTTCTCCAAGGCTCTCAAGTTCAGCCACAACGAGTATGATCCCTATGACGACCCCACCTTCACGCTCAAGGTGCCCGCATTCACTCCCGACTGGGAATGGGTGATTATCCCCGAGTCGACTCATTCTGCCGGACATTTTGTCGACGCTCCTCAGTCGAGCTTTGGCGTTGAGTTCAGCAACAGTCTCAAGGGCGCGCTCGTAATCAATGACACCCAGGACTATGGCACCCCCGGCGTGATTACTGAAAATGTAGGCATGCTCTTCAAGGTCAATATGCTTGACCTCACTTATGAGATTGAAGAACTCCCCTCGGTGCTCTACACCCCCGGCAACTCCAACGGCTGGAACTTTGACAACTCTCAGCAGCTCGTATCCTACGAGACCGGCAAGTATCGCGGATTTGTCTACATCAACGGCATCTTCAAGTTTACCGATGCCCCCAACTGGGATGGTACCAACTATGGCAACTCGGGCACTGACGGTGTGCTGTCGACCGACGGCGGAGCAGGCAACCTCGAGCTTCCCGCTGAGGGCGAAGGTCTCTATTTCGCCGATGTCAACACTAACGACCTCACCTATACCCTCACTTATATCTCGGCCGTGAATATCCCTGGCGGATTTAACGGATGGAACATCAACTCCACGATGACCTCTACCGACTATCTCCACTGGACAGTCGTAGCCGACCTTCAGGGTGGTGAGTTCAAGTTTGCATTCAACAACTCATGGGATCTCAGCTACGGCGGTGCCGCAGACGACCTCCAGTATAACGGACCCAACTGCAAGGCTCCCGAAGGTACATATCTCGTGACCCTCGACCTCACATCCGTGCCCTACACCTACACACTGACAGCTCAGTAATGTAGAATCAAGTCAGAAAATATAACACCCTCTGATAGCGTCGCCCGACCATGCTCCATGTGAGCAGGCCGGGCGATTTTCAAGTTGTTAGACACACTCTTATTTCAGTGTTTATTTCAGTGCTTTGCCATCGGAGAAAGCATTTCCGACCTTCTCACCGAGGGCGATATAGCCATTATGAACCGGGTCAAAGGTTATGAGCCGCATTTTCTCGACATCAGGTTGGCCGTCCCCTGCCAGATAATTCTCATCACAGACTATATTGACGATTTGGGCCACGATATAGTAACCCGATTCAGACTCGTAAAGTTTCTCCTTGATACGGCACTCCATTGTCATAGGGAAGCAGTCAAAAACAGGAGCATTGACATTTTCCCCTTTGACGGATTTCCATCCGGTTTTCTCTATTTTATCGTGGTGAGTCTTGCCGCTTACAATGCCTACATAGTCGGAGGCTGTGAGAGTATCAATGGTGGCAAAGGCAACGGTGAAATCTCCGTTGCGGTTAAGATTTTCCGTAGTGGCGTGTGCACCCATCGAAATCATGATTTCGTTCATATCCCATTGACCGCCCCAGGCGGCATTCATGGCATTGGGAGTGCCGTCGGCATCATAAGTGCCGATGATAAGTACAGGCTGAGGAAGCAGCCATGCCTTTGGTTTGAAATTCTTCATTATTTCTAATTTTTACTCGTTACATAAGTTTATAACAATCATAAGCCATATTTTACCATATCCGATAGGCCTCACGTTCACTTGTCACACTTGCGGCCATATTTCCGCTCAAAAATATCAAAGTGTTCCTCGCCCCATTTTAGCATAAGGTCAATGATTGGTATCAGTGATAGCCCGAGTCCGGTGATTTTATACTCTGAGCGCGGGGGGAGTTCCGGATAGATTGTCTTTGTTACGAGGCCATCCTCCACCATCTCTTTGAGTTGAATGTCGAGCACTCGCGGAGCGGCTTCCGGCAGACATTTATGTATCTCGCTTGGTCGCTGCGGCTCACCGTTTCTCAATTCGTCAAGGATACAAGACTTCCATTTCGACTCGATCAGACTCATTGTAAGCCGTAACGGACAGTCCAGATCCACAGGTATTTTCTTTTCGTATGCCATCGGTTAAGTTTTTATTTTCTTTACGGTTACAAAGTTAGTCAATAACTGTTTAATTTACATATACAGAAAAATTTTTCGGTATATGAATAATTTTTCGGTACTTGATTTTGGGATATTACCATAGTAATTTTGCACTCAGATAATCAAATAAATATATAAAATTATGCGAGACAAAATCAAAGAATACGAAGCAGTGGCACGTGCCGCCGAGAAGTTTGTAAAGAGTGTAGCCGAGGGCAACAGTGAGTATGCAAAGACTCTGTTTACCGACGATGCCGTCCTGTTCGGCATACTGAACGGCACCGTTGAGCGCGGCTCCATAGAGCAGTTCTACCACAATGTCGATACCGTTGGAGCAGGAGCAGAGTTCAAAGCCCGAATAGATGTGTTGGCAGTCGAGGAGACCGTGGCGGTCGTCCGCGTTCTTGAAGAGGGGTGGGGTGGCACCATTGACTTCACCGACTTCCTTCTGTTGCTCAAACTCGATGGCGAATGGAAGTGTGTGGCCAAGGCATACAACCAGAACTCGGACACCATCAATAAGTAAGAGCTACTCACCAGTCACCAATCCACTTTGAAAATCAGCCGATTTGCCCAAATAAGAAAAAAGTGGTAATTTTGTACGTCAAAAGTGGTAGGTATATCCGAAAGAATGGTTCAATACATTTCCTGAGAGCTTGTTAATTTTGCATCAAGTATTAAACCAATCAAAATCAACTTATGGAAATCATCAAGGACAAAGAGTTTGGCGGAGAGCGTCCGCTGTTTGCAAGTCATGATATAGAGCTCGATAACGTTACAATCCATGTCGGCGAGTCGGCCCTGAAATGCTGTACAGACGTAGTGGCGCGCAACTGTCGTTTTGAAGGTAAATATCCTTTCTGGCATGTCAGAGGATTTGTGGTCGAGCATTGCCTCTTCACGCCCGGAGCGCGTGCCGCTCTGTGGTACTCGTCGGGGCTGCGCATGACCGACACACAGGTCGACGCGCCCAAGATGTTTCGCGAAATGGACGGCATAGAGATGGAGCGTGTAAATATACCCGACGCTCAGGAGACACTCTGGCACTGCCGCAACGTGATGATGCGTGACGTCGATGTCAGAAATGCCGACTACCTGTTCATGCATTCCGAAAATATCGACATCGACCGCTATCGTCAGGAGGGCAACTATTCATTTCAGTATTGCCGCAACGTAGTGATACGCAACGCCGAGATTCACTCCAAGGATGCTTTCTGGAACACCGAGAATGTCACCGTCTATGACTCCACGCTATCGGGCGAATATCTCGGCTGGCACTCGCGCGGTCTGCGGCTGGTGCGCTGCCGCATAGCCGGCACACAGCCGTTGTGTTACTGTGAGGGTCTGGTGCTTGAGGACTGCACTTTTGACGCTGACGCCGACCTTGCCTTTGAGGACTCGGACGTGCGCGCCACAATCATGTCGCCTGTCACAAGTATCAAAAATCCACGCACAGGCTCGATCATTCTCCCGTCGGTAGGCGAGCTAATACTCGACGCCAATATCCTCCCGCCGGCCGATTGTAAAATTGAAACACGATAGTCATATGCTTGTATCCCCTGACCGAGCCGGCTCAGGTTCATATAAATGGGACGAATATCCCGGCACCATACCGCTCTGGGTGGCCGACATGGACTTTGCCACCGCACCGTGTGTCATCAATGCTCTCCGCCGCAGGGTAGAGCACGGAGTCTTTGGCTACACACTCGTGCGAGACGAGTATTACGAGGCACTGACACGATGGTTTGCCTCACGCCATGGCTATACGTTCACCCGCAATGATGTCATCTACACATCGGGTGTTGTGCCCGCTCTCTCGGCCATTATCAAAGCTCTTGTGCGGCCGGGCGACGGAGTCATAGTCATGACTCCGGTCTACAACTGCTTTTTCTCATCGATACGCAACAACGGATGCCGCATTGTCGAGTGTCCGCTGGTGACTGTGTCTGCTGGCGAGGGAGAGTTTTCCTACCGCATGGACTTTGACGCATTCGACCGTCTGGCGGCCGACTCAGCCAACACCATGCTGCTCTTGTGCAATCCTCACAATCCCGGTGGCCGCGTATGGACTCCCGAGGAGCTGCGGAGCGTGCGAGACATCTGCGCGTGTCACGGAGTGCAGGTGGTGAGTGACGAGATACATTGCGAACTGACAATGCCTGGTTATGCCTACACCCCTTACGGCACAGTCGATCCCGAGGCCATAGTGTGCGTGTCGCCCTCAAAGGCTTTCAACACTGCCGGGCTTCAGATAGCCAATATCATAAGTACGTCGGCCCGAAAGCGCGCGCTAATCGACCGAGCCATCAATATCAACGAGGTGTGTGACGTTAATCCTTTCGGAGTCGAGGCTCTCATAGCCGCTTACAGCGACGAAGGAGCCGTGTGGCTTGACGGACTCAAGGAGTGTCTGGCCGACAACTGGGAGTATACGCGTCGGTTTTTCCATAACCGTTTCCCGCAGTGTGCACTCGCCCGTCTGGAGGCTACTTATCTGCCTTGGGCCGACATTTCATCTCTCGGACTCACAGGGACAGAGTTTGCCCGTATGGCGGAGGAGAAGTGCAGGGTGAAAATCAATGACGGAGCCATGTATGGCGACGACCGTTATATCCGTCTCAACATAGCCTGTCCGCGCCCGCGACTCGAAGAAGCATTCGGAAGGATTATGAAATCAGATTTTTAAACAACTGTCAAGTGTCCCTTATGGCCAATTCGCTCATCAACCACTCGACCCATCTCACTTTAGGGCAGCAGCTCAAGCTGACCGCCAGGCTGTCATGGCCAGCCATGATGGCCCAGTTGTCGAGTATCATGATGCAGTATATCGACGCGGCCATGGTGGGACGCCTCGGTGCCGACGATTCGGCATCGGTCGGACTCGTCTCCACCTCGCTGTGGCTCTTCTGGGGCATCTGTTCGGCCGTCACTATGGGATTTTCCGTACAGGTAGCCCACAGTATAGGCGCGGGTGAACACGAGCGTGCGCGACGCATACTCCGTCAGGGCATCACGGAGTGTCTGATATTCAGTGTAGCTGTGGCTGTGACGGGTGCGTGCATCGCCGGACAGTTGCCTCATTGGCTCGGTGGAGACGCGGCCGTGTGTCCCAAGGCATCGCTCTATTTTCTCGTGTTTGTGCTCGCACTCCCGCTTCTGACGATGAACTATCTCGGCGGAGGCATGCTGAGATGTGCAGGCAATATGAAAGTGCCGGGCGGACTTAACGTCATGATGTGTGTGCTCGACGTGATATTCAATTTCATGCTCATATTTCCCACACGTCCTATCGAGATAGCCGGCATAGGTTTTACGATGCCCGGGGCCGGACTCGGAGTGCTCGGAGCCGCCCTCGGCACAGTGTCGGCCGAAATAGTCACGGCCGGAGCCATGATGTGGTATCTCTGCTTTCGTCAGGACGGTCTGGCCATAGGGCGTGAGCACGGCAGCTTCCGACCGGTGCGCGACGTGTTGCGCAAGGCTCTCAAGGTCTCGGCTCCGATGACACTCGAGCATGCCGTGATATGCGGAGCGCAGATAGCGGTGACGGTGATAGTGGCCCCGCTCGGGGTCATGGCCATAGCGGCCAACGCCTTTGCCGTCACAGCCGAGAGCATCTGCTATATGCCCGGCTACGGGATAGGCGACGCGGCCACGACACTTGTAGGGCAGAGCTACGGCGCGAAACGGCTCGACCTGGCCAGGCGTTTTGGCTATATAACCGTGGTGCTCGGCATGGTGACCATGACAGTTATGGGCATAGTGCTCTATGTCTTTGCCCCTTGGGTCATGGAGATGATGTCGCCGGTAGGGGAGATTGTCGACCTCGGCGTGCGCTCGCTGCGTATCGAGGCTTTTGCCGAACCGATGTTTGCCGCCTCGATTGTAGCCTATGGCGTAATGATAGGAGTCGGCGACACCATAATGCCGGCGGCCATGAACTTTGGCAGCATATGGCTGGTGCGTCTGCCGCTTGCCGCGCTTCTCGCGCCGACAATGGGGCTTGCGGGAGTGTGGACGGCCATGTGTATAGAACTGATGTTCCGCGGGGCCATATTTCTGTGGCGGCTCCTCTCGGGTGCGTGGCTCAGAAAGGGATTGTGAAGTGACTGCGGCGATGACTCGCGCGGATACAAATCGTGTTGTATAATTGCGCGAATTATTATAATTTTGCCGGTCACATCAAATCAGATAAAATGAAAATCATCATAGCCGGCGACGGAGAGACCGGCACGCATCTTGCCGAAATGCTCTCGGTCGAGAATCAAAATATAGTGCTGATGGGCACCAATGCCGAGCATCTGGCCGAGCTTGATGCCGCTGGCAATTTCATAACATTTGAAGGCTCTCCGCTCTCGGTGGGTAATCTCATGCAGTGCGGGGCCGACGCCGCCGACCTGTTTGTGGCTGTGACGCCCGACGAGACGGTCAATATCATAGCCTGCGAGATGGCCCGGATGTGTGGCACGCGACGGTGCGTGGCAAGGGTAGACAATCCGGAGTTTGACCGAGACGATGTAAAGGCGATGCTCAAGGCCCACGGTGTCGACATGATAGTCTATCCCGAGCGTCTTGCGGCTGTGGAGATAGCACAGTTTATCGAACACAACTGGGTCAGCGAGTGGTTTCAGCTCCATCGCGGGGCCTTGTATGTGGTGGGTGTGCGCATGCAGGCGTCGGGCACGCTCTGCGGTAAATATCTGCGCGATGTGCCCAATACGCCACGACTGTTTCACGTCTCGGCAATAAGACGCAAGAACGAAATCATCATTCCCGGTGGCAATGACTGTCTGCTTGAGGGTGACACCGTATACTTCTCGGTGCTTCCCGATAACGTCGATATGTTGCGTGACCTGTGTGGTCAGAGCGAGAGCCGCGTGAGACACATCATGGTGTCGGGGGCGGGGCGCGTGACAGAAAATCTTCTCGGACTCATCGGCAACAAATATAAGGTGACGGTGATAGACCCCGACCGCGAGCGTTGCATGGCTGTCTCGCGCCGTTTTCCGGGAGTGGTGGCGGTCAACGCTTCGGCCAACGATGTGGCCACGCTCAAGGATGAGGGCATAGACCGTTGCGACATGTTTCTGGCCCTCACCGGCAGCTCGGAGACTAATATAGTGTCATGCATGGTGGCACGTGAGCACGGAGTGCGTAAGACTCTGGCAAGAATCGAGGAGCTTCAGTACATGCCCGAGGCCGAGAGCCTGTCGATTGACAAGATTATCAACAAGAAACTGCTTAATACCGGCAGGATACTCAATGTGCTTCTCGACTCCAATGTGGCCACGACCCAGTGTATGTCGCTCGACAAGGCCGAGATAACCGAAATGATAGCTCCCGAAGACTCCAGAATAGTGTCAAAGCCTGTGGCCGAACTGTCGTTGCCGCGCGACATCACCGTCGGCGGTCTCATACGCGACGGCGTAGGGATGCTTGTTGAGGGGCGTTCACGCATACAGCCCGGCGACCATGTGGTCATCTTTTGTGTCTCCGGCATGATTTCACGACTCGAACGTCTGTTCAGATAGCGGCAATGGGAGGGATTGACTGATGAAGACTGCATTGGATTTCAATTCGATAGGGAGGATAATGGGGCGGCTGATATTGATAGAGTCGCTGATGTTGCTTGTGCCTATGGCTGTGAGCCTTGTCTACCGTGAGAGCGACTGGAAGGGCTTTGCTGTGGCAGCCGCGGCGGCGTTTGCCGTCGGTGGTGCGGCCAAACTGTCGACACGCCGTAGGGAGACTCCGATACGTCGTCGTGAAGGTTTTTTTATCACGGCACTTATATGGATAGTGTTTTCGTTTTTCGGCATGATACCGTTCATGCTCAGCGAGAGGCCGCTGGGATTTACCGACGCGATGTTTGAGGTGATTTCGGGATTCACAACCACCGGTGCGAGCATGATTGCCGATGTCGACAGCCAGTCACACGGCATACTGTTCTGGCGGGCGTTCACTCAATGGATAGGCGGACTTGGCATCATACTCTTCATGCTTGCCGTATTGCCCGAGCTCAACAGGCCGTCGGGCATATCGATGTTCAACGCCGAGGCCACCGGCATAACGCACGACAAGCTGCATCCTCGCATCCGTCAGACGGCACTTTCGCTCTGGGGAGTGTATGTGGTCATAACCGTGGCCTCGACTCTATTGCTATGGGCCGGCCCGGTCAATCTCTTCGACAGTGTGTGTCAGACGTTTGCCGCAGTTGCCACAGGTGGATTTTCGACCCACAACGCAGGCATAGCCTATTGGGCTTCGGACTATGTGTATGTAGTGCTTACTGTCGTGATGTTTCTTGCCGGTCTCAACTTCATGCTGCTTTATCACGTGTGGCGCAACGGTGTGAGAGGAGTGTTGCGTAATGATGTGTTTGTAGCGTTTGTCGCAGTGCTGGCCGTAGCCTATGTGTTGTTGCTGGCGTCGGCATTGCTGCGCGGAGCCACCGGAGGAGTCGGTGAGTTGCTTGTATATCCGGCGTTTCACATAGTGTCGGCCATAACGTCGACAGGTTTCTCCATCGCCGAGGCCGAGACATGGGGACCGTTCTCATTGTTTCTGACCATACTGCTTATGCTGTGTGGCGCGTGTGCCGGCTCGACCTCGGGCGGCATAAAGATAGACCGTCTCGTAGTGTTGTGGCGCAACTTTTCCAACGAACTCAAACGCACGGTGTTTCAGAAACGAGTCTATGTGGTCAGTCTCAACGGCAGCGCGCTCCAGAGCAATCTTGTGACGCGCATATCGGCGTTTGTGACGATTTATATGCTGGTAGTGGTCATCTCGACCGGATTCATAACCATGTTTGGCTACACGTTTACCGACTCGTTCTTCATGGTGTGTTCATGTATCGGCTGTAACGGACTCGGCTATGGAGCCACCGGAACTGAGGGCGGATTTGCCTGCCTGCCATGTGCGGTCAAGTGGCTTCTTACGGTCGTGATGCTCATAGGCCGCCTCGAGCTGTTTACATTTCTCGTCTTGCTCTTTCCCTCCTTCTGGCGGCGGTGAGCAGGATGGATAAAACTGTGGTTTTACATAGTACATATATGGTAATATTTTGTTATTCTGTTACAAAATAGTTAACTTTGTGTGTGAAAAATCCCCCCTTTAATTATAGCCGATAGATACAATGACAGACGGGACTCTTGACAAGGATATGGTGGCTGACACGACGATATGCAATATGATGATGCGTGTCGGAGCCGATCGTGTGGATGCGGTGGTATATTCAGTAGTGGCCGACGGCACACTCATCTACCGCTCATATCCGCTTACCCCTCCCATGAACGGAGTCAAGGGGCTGGAGGAGGTCGTGTATGACAATCCGCTGCTGCTCGGCGAGTTTCGCAAGACCTATATACTTGTCGACACGCCCGACTATCTGCTGCTGCCCGACGGCATGGACGAGGCGTCGGCCCGTGAGGCTTTCGCCGCACTCCATCCGGCCTATGACTGCACAGTGTGTCACGCCGACATGGCCACGCGCAATGCCTCGGTGGCCTATGGCCTCGGTCATGACCTTTACGGCTTTATCCACCGCACATTTCCGACGGCTGTCGTAGTCCCGCATATAGCTCCGCTCGTGCGCTATTTTGCGTCAAAGCCGGGCCGGGGCAATTCGCGACGCATGATATGCAACTTCCGTCCGTCCTCGCTTGATGTCATCGTCATTGACGGCAACAGTCTGTTGCAGGCCAATACTCTGAGTTTTCGCGCACCGATGGATGCCGTCTATTACATACTTGCCTGTCGGGCGTCCCATGGCCTCGACCCTCATGGCGACGAAGTGTTGCTCTCGGGCGATCAGGCCTTGCGCGAGGAGGTGACACCGGTGTTGCGCACATACATCTCGCGAGTGATGCCGGCTATATTCCCGCCGCAGATGTTTCGTGCCGGCAAGGAGTCGATGAGGGCACCATTTGATTTAATAGTCTCACCATTATGCGAATAATAAGAGGAAAATATGGCCGACGCCGCTTCAGCGTTCCGACCAATATCACCGCGCGTCCCACCACAGATTTCGCGCGTGAAAACATATTTAATGTCATAGAGAATATCATCGACATAGAGGGTGCGCGCTGTCTCGACCTGTTTGCGGGCACCGGGGCAGTCTCGTTTGAATTTTTGTCGCGCGGAGCGTCTTCGGTCACTTCGGTAGAGAAGTCGCCGGTGCAGGGACGGTTCATAGAGAAAGTGGCCCGTGAGCTGCATGACGACAATCTGCGTCTGCTGCGCACCGATGCGGTGAGATACATACGCGACGCGTCCGCTCAGCCTTATGACATAGTGTTTGCCGACCCTCCTTATGATATGCCGGGGTTTGGCGACATCCCCGGAGCCGTGTTGGCGAGCGGGCTGCTCAAGCCGGGCTCGGTGTTCATAATGGAACACTCCAAAGCTTATGATTTCTCTTCGCTGCCCCATTTTGACCATCATCGGGCCTACGGGTCGGTGAATTTTTCAATCTTCATAGTGCCCGACGAGGACTCTGAGGAAGAAAAAAACGAGGGAGAGTAGACAAAAATAGCCTGTTAAGTGTTAACTTTGCAGGACAATTCCGCAGGCCCGAGGGTCTGCCAATCAACGTTTCAACAAAAATACCCGAAATATGGACTTATTTGACAGAATTTCGGCCGACATAAAGGCTGCTATGCTGGCCCGCGAGAAAGTGAGACTCGAGACACTCCGCGGCATCAAGAAAGAATTTCTCGAGGCCAAGACCGCCAAGGGCGGTGACGGCACTCTCTCGGACGATGCCGCAATGAAGATACTTGCCAAGATGGCCAAGCAGCGCAAGGAGACAGCCTTGATATATGACGAGCAAAACCGTCTTGACCTGCGCGACAACGAGCTGGCCGAGGCTGCAGTGATAGAGGAATATCTGCCCAAGCAGCTTTCGGAGGAAGAACTGACCGAGGAACTTAAAAAAATCATAGCCCAGACTGGTGCCACTTCGGCCAAAGAGATGGGCAAGGTGATGGGCGTAGCTTCAAAGGCTTTCGCCGGACGTGCCGACGGCAAGGTGATTTCAGCCAAGGTGCGCGAGTTGCTTGGTTAAATAAAGTCAGAAGAGGCGGACAAGTCAAGACAACAGCTCTCGGACAATAATTACCCACAATAATACGGCAATTGCTAATTGCTGATAACTAATTGACAAAATGCTTACTTTACAACAGATAAAAGAGGATCCTGAGCGCGTCATCGCGCGCCTCGCCGTGAAAGGTTTTGACGGCAAACAGGGTGTAAACGACGTAATCGACTTTGATGACGAGCGCAAGAATCTCCAGTTTCAGAACGACAATCTTGCCGCACAGCTCAAAAAGAAGGCCGACTCCATAGGTCGTCTCATGAAGGAAGGCAACAAGGCCGAGGCCGAAGAGGCCAAGAAAGAGGTAGCCGAAATGAAGGAGAAGCAGAAGGAGCTGGCCGAGCGTCTCGCCACAACCGAAAACGCTATCCGCGACATACTTCTCGGTATTCCCAACATCCCCTGCGACATGGTGCCCGAAGGCCGCACGGCCGAGGACAACGTGGTAGAGAAGACCGGCGGCCAGATGCCCGAGCTTCCAGCCGACGCGCTTCCCCATTGGGATCTCGCCAAGAAGTATGACATCATAAACTTTGACCTCGGTGTCAAGATCACAGGCCCCGGATTTCCGGTGTATGTGGGCAAGGGTGCCAAACTCCAGCGCGCGCTCATCCAGTTTTTCCTCGACCGTGCTTCCGAAGCCGGCTATCTTGAGATACAGCCCCCTTATGTAGTGAACGAGGCTTCGGGCTACGGCACAGGCCAGCTTCCCGACAAAGAGGGTCAGATGTATTTCATCAACGAGGACAAGCTCTATCTCATCCCGACAGCCGAGGTGCCCGTCACCAACCTGTATCGCGACGTGATAATCCCAGCCGACAAGCTCCCCATCAAGAATTGCGCCTACTCGGCATGCTTCCGTCGCGAGGCCGGCAGCTATGGCAAGGATGTACGCGGTCTCAACCGTCTGCATCAGTTTGACAAGGTGGAAATCGTGCGCATCGAGAAGCCCGAAAACTCCTATGCCGCCCTCGAGGAGATGAAAGACCACGTGCAGGGTCTGCTCGAGAGTCTCGGATTGCCTTGGCACATACTTCGTCTCTGTGGCGGCGACATGAGCTTCACATCGTCCATCACCTTTGACTTCGAGGTCTATTCGGCAGCCCAGGGCCGCTGGCTTGAAGTGTCGTCAGTGTCAAACTTCGAGACCTATCAGGCCAACCGTCTGAAGTGTCGTTACCGTGGCGAGGACAAGAAGACACACCTGTGTCACACGCTCAACGGCTCGGCTCTCGCCCTTCCCCGCATCATGGCCGCTATCCTTGAGAACAACCAGACTCCCGAGGGTATCATCGTGCCTGAGTGCCTGAGAAAGTATACCGGCTTTGACATCATCAACTAATCCTGCCGGGGATTGTTGTAAAAATATATGGAAACAACAAGACAAGCTAAAATAGCAAGGCTTCTTCAGAAGGAGCTGAGCGAGATATTCCGTCAGCAGACGGCCAAGACACACGGTGTGCTGGTGTCGGTGAGCGCGGTGCGCGTATCGCCCGACCTCAGCATAGCCAAGGTGTATCTTTCGATATTCCCGGCCGACAAGTCGCAGGAGCTCATCGAGAGCATTACAGCCAGTGCAAAGACCATACGTTACGAACTGGCTCAGAAGGTGAGATTTCAGCTCAGGAAGTGCCCCGAACTGAGTTTCTACATCGACGACTCGCTCGACTATATAGAGAATATCGACAAGCTCCTGAAAAAATAAACATGTCAGGAAGATACAAAAGGATATAAGCCGCATGAAGAGACAAAAGACTGTCAGTTAGTCGGTAGACGTAATTGACAGACGAAAGAGACTTTTGTTTAAAGTGGGGTTTGTGTCCTTTTGTATCTCCCTGTCGTTTTCGACCCGATTGCATTATGCTGTCATTGCGCGTCGCGCTTCGCTATCTTTTCGCTCCCAAGAGCCATGCTGCTGTCAATATCATATCACTGATATCGATGGCCGGTATAGCTGTGGCCGCTTTTGCCATGGTGTGTGTGCTATCGGTGTTCAACGGTTTTGCCGATCTGGCCGCTTCGCGCCTTTCGGCTATCGACCCTGAGATTAAAATCACACTTCCCTATGGCGAGGTGATAGCCGACGGCGACTCGCTTGCCGCGGCCGTTGCCGCAGTCGACGGAGTGGCCGATGTGAGGCAGGTGCTTGAGCAGCGAGCCCTCGCGGTGAGTGACGGCGACCAGATGCCGGTAAGAGTAAGAGGCATAGCCGACAATTACTCTGACGTGTCATCGCTCTCCGACCTTGTCATCGACGGCGAGATGCTCGACGGTCCGGGCATGGAGTATGCTCTGCTGAGTGTAGGCGTGGCTGTGCACACAGGCGCGCGTCCGTCGCTCGAGCGGCCTTTCATGCTCACGGTGCCCCGCCGTCTGGGTCGCATCAATCCGGCTTTCCCTATGGCCGCGTTTCGCACTGACACGCTGTATGTGAGCGGAGTCTATCAGACCAATCAGGGAGAGTATGACGAAGATCTTGTGTATATCCCGCTCTCATCGGCCCGGCGGCTGTTTGACTACACCACCGAAATCACCTCGCTTGACGTGGCTGTCGACGAGGGGCGCGACCCGTCGGATGTGGCCGGAGACATAAGCCGTCAGCTCGGCGGAGTGTATGTGGTGGCCGACCGCATGCAGCAGCAGGAGGCTTCGTTCCGCATGATACGTATAGAGAAGTGGATAACCTTTCTGATGCTCCTTTTCGTGTTGGTGATGGCGTCGTTCAACATTCTTTCCACCATGTCGATGCTCATAATCGAGAAGGAGGACAATATGCGCATACTAACGGCCCTCGGAGCCTCGCGAAGCATGCTCAGGCGCATATTTCTTGACGAGGGATTACTTATAGCCCTGACGGGTGGATTTATCGGTATCGCCATAGGGGTGATATTGTGTCTGCTCCAGCAGCATTTCGGACTCATATCGCTCGGAGGCGACCCCTCCCAGTTGTCGATTGACCATTATCCGTGCCGTCCGGCTGTCGCCGACATTCTCATCACCGCGTGTGTGGTTGTGGTGATAGGTTTTGTGTCGGGCTTCATCTCCTCACGTGCTGTCAAAGAATAGTTATAGAAGAGGAAGAGAGTAAAAAAATGTTACTCTAAACTTTTTTAAACAACCTCTTAACACCCAACTTTAAACTTTTTTTACTAACTTAGCGGATATAACAGATCTGCAATAATAGCTATAATAAAATATTATGATGTCTCATCGTTACTGTGTGATTATGTGCGGTGGAGTCGGCAGCCGTTTCTGGCCCTATTCCCGCGAAGACCGTCCCAAACAGTTTATAGATTTTCTCGGTACCGGGAGGTCGCTGCTTCAGATGTCGTATGACCGCATACTTCCCCTTGTGCCCAAGGAAAACATAGTAGTCGTCACAAACGAGAAATATGCTCCGCTCATACGCGAGCAGCTCCCCGAAGTGCTCCCCCACAATATACTTCTCGAGCCGGCACGCCGCAACACAGCCCCCTGCATAGCTTGGGCCGCCTATCACATACACGCTCTCGATCCCGAGGCTTCGATGATAGTGGCTCCGAGCGACCATCTCATAACGGGCGAGGCCATGTATTGCGACTGTGTGAGACGCGGATTTGAATTTGTTGAGGCCAACGACGCCCTGCTGACGCTCGGCATCAAGCCCGTGCGTCCCGAGACCGGTTATGGCTACATACAGGTAGGTGCGGAGGTGCTTCCCGGCATTAACAAGGTAAAGACTTTTACCGAGAAGCCCAATCTCGAGCTTGCCAAAGTATTTCTTGACTCGGGCGAATTTTTCTGGAACGCCGGCATCTTCCTGTGGCGCGCGTCGGTCATTATCGACGCCCTGCACAAGTATGACACTGATCTGACTGACCTCTTTGACAAGGGAAAGGCCGACTTCGGGACACCGGCCGAGACTGCATTCATCAGTCAGAACTTTGAGTCGTGCCCGGCCAATTCCATCGACTACGCGGTGATGGAGAAGGCTGACAATGTGTATGTCGAGTGTGCACTTTTCGGATGGAACGATCTCGGCACCTGGAGCGCGCTTTATGATAACTCTCCGGCTGATGAAAACCGTAACGTCTCGCAGGGTGCGGGCGTGATAGCCTATGAGTCGGAGGGTAACATATTTGTCACTACCGCAGGCAAACTTGTGGTAGCCGACGGTCTCAACGACTACATCGTTGCCGATGCCGGTGACGTGCTGCTCATCTGTCCCAAGGCTCGCGAGCAGCATATCAAGCAGATGGTCAATGACGTGAGAATGCGTTATGACGAGAAATTTCTGTAAAAGTAAATAACAACTATGGAGATGTATCATCGTGTCGCGGTTTTCTTGCCCGTATGACATCATGATACATCTTCCATCAATAACCGCTATAGTACCATGGACGTCTACAACCTCACTCCCGAGCAGGAGAACAAGCTCATAGAAGACGAGTTTGCCGATTTGCTTAACGGCTATCTTGCAAGTAACCACCGCAAGAAGGTCGATATAATCGAGCGGGCATTCAAGTTTGCCCGCGCGGCCCATTACGGGGTGAGGAGACGCTCGGGCGAGCCTTATATACTCCATCCCATAGCGGTGGCCAAGATTGCCTCGCGCGAGATAGGTCTCGGTTCCACATCCATCTGCGCGGCCCTGCTGCACGATGTCGTTGAGGACACGGAGTATACGGTCGAGGACATAGAGCGTCAGTTTGGCAAGAAGATTGCCGAGATTGTGGCCGGACTCACCAAGATTTCGGGTGGTATATTCGGAGACAGAGCCTCGGCCCAGGCCGAAAATTTCCGAAAACTCCTGCTCACCATGAGCCAGGACATACGCGTGGTGCTCATCAAGATGGCCGACCGTCTGCACAACATGCGCACCCTCGGCTCCATGGCTCCCAACAAGCAATATAAGATAGCCGGCGAGACGCTCTATATCTATGCTCCGCTGGCTCATCGTCTGGGTCTCTTCGGCATCAAGACCGAACTTGAGGACCTCAGTTTCAAGTATGAGCATCCGACCGAGTATGCCCGCATAGCCTCGCTGCTCAAGGGGAGCGAGGAGAAGCGCGAGATGGTTTACAATAACTTTGCCATGCCAATCCACCAGCGTCTTGCGGAGATGGGGCTCACCTATGACGCCAAGGCGCGGGTCAAGTCGGTCTACTCCATATGGCGTAAGATGGAGACCAAGCGCATACCTTTTGAGGAGGTCTATGACCTTTATGCCATGCGTATCATCTTTGACCCGCCGCAGGGGGTGGGAGAGAAGGAGATGTGTTATCGCATCTATGCCGCGCTGACCGACCTGTACACACCTCATCCCGAGCGAATACGCGACTGGGTGACTGTGCCCAAGGCCAATGGCTATCAGGCTCTGCACGTCACATTGATGGGGCCCGACGGCAACTGGATAGAGGTGCAGATACGCTCGCGCCGCATGGACGAGATTGCCGAAAAGGGATTTGCCGCCCATTGGAAATATAAAATCGGGGGTGAATCGGAGGAAGAGAGTGAGCTGACAGTGTGGCTGCGCACCATCAAGGATATACTTGATGACCCCAACCCAAATGCCATCGACTTTCTCGATACACTCAAACTCAATCTCTTTGCGAGCGAGATTGTGGTGTTTACGCCCAAAGGCGAACTGCTTACACTCGCAGCCGGCGCGACCGTGCTCGACGTGGCCTACACGCTCCACTCCGAGATAGGCAACCGGTGCATAGCCGGAAAGGTCAACCATAAACTCGTGCCCCTGTCGCAGAAACTCAATTCGGGCGACCAGGTGGAGGTGCTCACCTCGCAGTCGCAGACACCCAAGGCCGAGTGGATGAATTTTCTTGCCACAGCCAAGGCCAAGACCCGTCTGCGCAAGGAGCTGCGCCGCGTGCAGCAGCCGTTTATCGAGGAGGGAAAGAAGATTTTTGACAAGTTTCTTGCCGACAACAATATCACGCTCAACAACGATGTCATCACCAAGATACTTGGCCGCTATCAGGTGCAGACGCGCGAGGAGCTGTTTCTCAAGCTCGGCAACGGCGAGGCTTCTATTGACGATTATCTGAATGTCAACACCTCGAGCCGGGCCAAATCGCTCGTGAGCCGTCTGTTACGCCTCGGATTTCCGGGCAAGGGCGGCGGCAAGAAAAAAATGTCGCAGCAGGAGGAGCAGGTGTCCCGGTCGGGCGAAGCAGCTCCCAAAATCAACACCAAGGAGGTGTATATACTCCATGACGACGGTTCGAAACGCAATTTCACTCTTGTCGACTGCTGCCGTCCGATACCCGGCGACGATGTGATGGGCTATCTTACCTATGACGGGCGGGTGGAGATTCACTCGCTCACATGCCCGCATGGCCAGAAGCTGAAGGCGAGCCACGGCGACCGTCTGCTTGCCGTGGAGTGGGACCGTGTGGACCGCGATTTCATTGCGAGTGTGCGCATAGAGGGTATCGACCGCCGTGGCATACTCCAGGAGCTTACCGGTGTCATCTCGAGCGCACTCGAGATGGATCTGCGCCGGCTTAACATCGAGGCGCGCGGCGAAGTGTTTACCTGTGAGCTTGACGTCAAGGTCAGCGACACGCGCCAGGTCGATGCTCTTTGCTCGCGTGTGCTCAAAATCTCAGGCATACGGCGCGCGGCGCGTGTATGACAATTATATAACCGCAGATACAAAAAAACATCAAAGCCATCGCGCGTTGTCGAGATAACCGTGCGATGGCTTTGAGCGGATATTTGAGGGCTTAAAATTGTCCTGCGGTGGAGAAAGGAGATGAGTATGCGTTATTTGCCTAAGGCTTCTTTTACTTTGTCGGCTCCGGCCTGAACGGCGTCGGCTGTCTTCTGCTTGACGTCGGAGGCCTTGTCGGCAACTGCATTGCCTACTTCAGAGGCTTTGTCGGAGACAGCATTGCCTACTTCGGCAGCTTTGTCCTTGGTAGCGTCGACCGCACCTTTGACGGCTTCACCGGTCTTGGTAGCTGCGCTGTCAACCGCGTTTTTTGCAGTGGTGAGCGCGCTGTCGGCCTCGGCCTTGAGTCCCGAGAAAACACCTGCGGCCGAGGGGTCCTTGGCCTGAACTACGGGTGCCACTTCGCTGAGATATGCCTTGGCGGCTGAGTCATCACCGTCCTTTACGAGTTTGGCAGCATAGTCCTTAGCCTGCTGCACATATATCTTGAGACTGTCAGGATTAGTGCAATTTTCAATTTTAGCCTTTATAACAGCCCCTTCGTCTTCGGCTTTCTTTACGGATGTGCCGCATGATGTGGCGGCGAGTGTAGCCAATACAGCAAATGATAAAATCAGCTTTTTCATAAATAATTGAAATGATATGTTAGGGTGTAGTGGCTGACTGGGGTTTCAGACCACTTACCCTTTATTAACCATTGCAGTCAGAAAAAGTTCATTATCATCGGCTGAAAAATTTACATGCCGTCAATGTGATATGTCAGAAGGGAGCGACAGCTATGCGTTTGGCCACTGACGATGATGTGGCCGGAGCGTCGGAAGTGGCTTCGGTGGTCACAGTAGCCCGGTAGACGTAGATGTCGCGACCCACACGTGCGCCGGTCGAGTTGGTGAGGTTCCAGTTGACAGGCGAGGTGAGTAACATGTCGGCGCGTCCGCGCTCGGTGGCACTCCATATGGGCTGGCCCGAGAGATCGTAGATGTCGATTCTCACGGTGAGCATGGCGTCGGGCCGGTTGTGGGCTATGTAGAAATTGGCCTCGACCGTGGCTGGATTGGCATCGGTGTAGACGTCAAATATCTTGGGCGCGAGAGTCGGATCGACGATGAAGTCGATTGAGGCCGTGGCCGAATTGCCGCCGATGTCCCATACTTTGAGCGTGGCCCTGTGTACGCCGGCCGTAAGTTCGGGCAACTGATACACTATGTCGCCGGCAGGCATACCGTCGCTGTCGGGGATGAACGATGACGAGAGGTCGCTGAGATGGATGTTATCGTCAATGCGCAGCGACATCTGGTGGCCGATGCCGGCGAGCGACATATTGAGGCCCATGTCGTCGCTCACGCGGGCGAGGAGCAGAGGTGTGACGTTGACGGGGTCGCCGCTGGCAAAGGTCTCATGGTTGAGATACATGCTCTCGATTACGGGTGCCTTGTCGTCGGTGATAGAGTTTTCGTCATAGCCATACACGTAGAAGTCTCTGTTGGCACCGCCGGCCGAGAGTGATGCGTCGTCGGTCTGGGCATACATTGCGAGAGTGGCGTTGCGGAAGTTGTCGGCAATGTCGGCCGGAAGCACAAACGAGCATTCCCACTTGCCGTTGACCACTTTGGCGCGGCCTGTGTAGAGCTGGTCGCCCTGCTCGTCATAGACATATCCGTCTGCCGTTTCGTTGCCTCGGCCCTGTGTCGTGAAGCTGCGCTCCGCGTCATAGAGTGTGAGGTCGATATATCCGTTGAACGAGTCGAGCAGATGTCCGTCGGATGAGAGCACAGAGCCGCGGAGTGTCGTTGTGGCAAGAGCCTGTATCACCAGGGGCTCTGACTCTCCGTCGTCGGGGACTACGGCCACGTCATTTATATAGTCGAGCGTAGCTATGGCCGACGGGATGGCCAGGCGCATGGCCGGGTCGCCAAGCAGCACGTAGCGCAGCTTGTTGGAGTCGGAACCGATGCCGTTTTTGGCACGGCGGAGCACTTCGCCTATCGGACGTATGTTGCCGTTGCCGTCGGTGGCGAAAAGTTCCTGACCCAGACCCTTGGTGAGAATTCCGTTGCGGGTGATGTAGACGGAGCGTGTGGCCGAGATGCCGCCGATGACGCCGCCGGCGTCGGAGAGTGTGAGCATTTCGAGTCCGCTGTATTCGTCACCGTCCCAGTGGGCAAACGAGCAGGTGGCACCGTAATAGAACGGTGCGCGGCGCAGATAGAGGTTGTTGATGTCGGTGAGTCCGAGCAGTCCCTCGCTGCCCATGGTGGTTATGGAGGAGTGGCCTACATAGTTCCACCACACGGTGCCGTCGTTGAGAAGATTGTAAAATTTGTCGCGTGCCACCTGCACGACACCTCCGATTTTGTCATAGGTGTCGACATATACTTTGGAATATGTCATCTCGCGTCCGCGTTTCTGAGAGCGGAAGAGGCGTTCCATATCCTCGGTCTGTGACATGTGTATGTTTTCGTTTCCGTCATCGGCCACAAACATTATGCGGTTGCGCCACTGTCCGCCGGACGGAGCTGTGGAGTAGGCTATGAGCCTGTCGACATACACTTTGGCCTCGGCGGCCGTGTGGGCCGGTATGCGTCCGACAGCCACGTTGAGCATGTCGGCCTCAAGATTGAGTCCGGAGTTGTCGGCGAGTATGCCATAGGCGTCGTCGGTGCTGTAAGAGTAGTTTTCGAGATGGCCGTTGTCGGTCTGCCATATGGGGATTGTGGCCTGAGTGTTACGCTGCCATGCGGCTGTGAGCTTGCGGTGGTCATAGTTCGCGCTGCCCATGAGCAGTACATATTGCAGTCTGTGGCCCTTGGAGTCGGTGCCACGGTCATAAAACATTTTGAGCATGCGACGCAGTCCGTTTATGTCGGGAGTGCCGCTGCTGAACTCGTTGTAGACTGTCTCGGGTGTCACCACAAGAACGCGCATGGTGTCGATGGTCTCGGTATGGAGCTTGGCAATGCGGTTGGCCTGTTCTTTGAGTGCGCTGTGGGTGATTATCACCATGTCGGGAGTCTTCTCACCGTGGAGATTCTGGTTCTTGATGACACCGGCGACCTTAGGGGTGAGAAATTGCGCGTTTTCGTTCCATGCGGCATATGTGCGTCGGCCATAGTAGTCGTTGTTCCATCCGGCTATGCCGTCGGTGACCGAGTGGTTCATTCTTACGATGGCCAGAGGATTGGTCACGTCCCAGATGCGTGTGTTTTCTCCAGCTCCTTCGAGCGATGACGCTAAGCCTGTAAACTCCAGCCGGTGAGACGCAGGGAGCGCGATGCGACGCTGATAGTTGACGGTAATCTTGTCGAGGTGGGCCTGGGTGAGGGTACCCATCTGTGAGGCTGTGACGGTGAGATTAAGCTGTTGGCCCGAGGTCGGGACAAAGGTGCGGCGCATGGTGGCGAGTTCGCCCCAGTCTCCTGTGCCCGACACGCGGTCGGAGGTGGAGGCGGGAAGGGTGTTGCCGTTTTCGGCAAAAGTCAGTTGCACTCCGCCGCTTGCTTTGGCGAAGAACACACATTGCATTGTTATCTCGCTGTCGTCCTCACGGCCGGGGAGCTGGATGGTGAAGCGTCGGGTGGGGGTGAAGCGGAAATCTTCGCCCACCATGAGGTGGCCGCTTCCGGCCGGGCTCACGGCATCGGTCTCGTGGACGGCGGTCTCGGTGAAGTACTGGCCCGGCTGACCAGTCGCCGGCCGTCCTTCTACCGGGATAGTACGCTCTTCGGCTTCATTGTCGCTGATGAAGTAGTAGCCGAGGGTCGAGTAGGGGTTGGTGGTGTGGAAGATGGTGCCGTAGATGTCGGAGGTGGGTGTGAGCGGACCTTCAGCGTAGAATACTATGCCGCGTGAGGTCAGTTCGCTCTGGAGCATCGGCAGGTCATCGGTGTAGTTGTCGAATGTAAACCTGTCGGATATGCGTTTGCCTCCGTAGCCGTATATCCTGACTTTGGAAGGATTGTCAAAGCCCCATGCGCGCAGGTCGGCGAGAGAAATCATGTGCAGGCCTGTCTGCGACACGCTCAGCTTGACCCATCTGCCGCGACTCAGTGCCGACGACTTGGTGTAAGTGTCGGGCGAGAATGCTCTTGTCAGGCCTGTCGAGGCGAGAAGAAGGAGCAGAGAGAGAATATATCGTAGATGCTGTGATTTCATGGATAGAGATTATCGCATCTATTTTAACGCGGATTTGACACTTTTTATTGTGTCGGAAACCGATATGCCTGAGGCAAATGTGGGCCAGTCGGTGCGTGATGAGGTGAATATGTTTATGTCCACGTCGTGGTCCACTCCTTTCACCCGTCCGTGGTGTGTGGCCTGCCATATGTCGCAGTCCATGTCGTCGGGGAGCGATCCGAGCGAGCAGAGCCACAGTGGATAGGTCTCGAGGCGGCCGTTGATAAATCGTGCGTGGCCTTTCTTGTTGGTGTAGAGCATCACACGATAGCCGTGGCTCTCGAGATGATCGGCCATTTCGGTCACGCGGTTCATCACCAGTTTGGTGGTCTGGAAATTTGGGTTGGTAAACTCTTCAATGTCTATCACGGCGGGCAGGTCGAGGTTGCGCCCGTGGATGGAGTTGACAAAGTTGAGTCCCTGCATGTAGCCGGGGGTGTCGAAGCGAAAGAAGTGATAGGCTCCGACTTTCAGGCCGGCTTTGCGGGCTTTGCGCACATTGTCGACAAAGCGTTTGTCCTTGAAAGTGCTCCCTTCGGTGGCTTTTATGAATACAAACTCTATGCCCTCGGCTTTCACTCGGTCAAAGTCGATGTCACCGTTATGCGCGCTCACGTCGATGCCCACGATTTCATAATCGCTGAAGCCCGGCACAGTGTGCGGTGCCCGTCTGTCTTGGCGACATCCGGCCACCACGGCGGCGAGAATCAATATGAACGGAATGTAACGTAACACTTGAAATCGTGGGGTGAGTTAATTGTGATTTAATATAAATCTAAGCCGTGCAGACCATGGTGAAGCGTGTCCCGTCATAGCGGAAATCTATCACTCCCATGCTGTAAAGGCTTATGGCGAGCTCTTCGGCCATGGCGCGCGATATGTGGGCCTCGACCATGAAGTCCTCGAGCGTTACACCGCTGTCGTCCGAGGCCATGCTGAGCAGTTGCCGGCCGTGCGAGTCGAGGCCGAGTATTGAGCCTGACGACTGCTCTGCGGCGCGCTGCCATGCCTTGACGAGCAATGGCGGCGCGGCTATGTTCTCGTCGCGCACCCGATAGTAGGCACGCAAGTGGCCTTCGGCCTCTTTGACCTGCACGGGGCGCGCGGGCGCGCGGTCTATCTCGACCCTGACCACGGTGTGCCCCCCTTCGGTCTTGAAGGCTGTGACACGCAGTTGCTGGGGTGGAACACAATACATCTCGGCGGCCTGCTCCACGAGATATATGTCCTCTTCGTTGCGCACTCCGGCTATGGCTCCGTTGTCCTTCACGCCTATGAGCAGACGGCCTCCGTCGTTGTTGGCAAAGGCTGATAGAGAACGGGCTATCTTGCGGGCGTCGGAGATGGCAAACTTGAAGTCCTGATGCTCATGCTCCCCCTCTTCGATAAGCGAGGCTATATAGAATTTTCCTTTTATACCCTTGAGGTCTTTCACTGTGGGTAGCAGAGATTTTCGGGGGTTATACGGTCGAGCACTTCGTCGATGTAGGTGCGTGCTGCCCGTCGTGCACCGTCGAGGTCCATAAAGGAGTAGTTGCCGCAGTCACGCGGTGACGCTCCGGGTATGTCGCCTTCATATCGTGCCACAAACTCCATGGTCTCGCGCATGAGCGGCACAATGTCGGCCGGTTGGGGCGAGCCCTGTATCAGCAGGTAGTTGCCTGTGCAGCATCCCATCGGACCCCAGTAGACCACTCGGCTGCTCCAGTCGGGATTGTTGCGCAGATAGGTGGCGGCGAGGTGCTCCATGGCGTGAAGTGCCTCGGGGGTGAGTGCCGGCTGACGGTTGGGTTCGGTCATGCGTATGTCAAAGGTGGTGATTACATCGCCCGAAGGTGTGAGGTCGCGGCGCGATACGTAGATGCCGCGGAGCAGACGCTCGTGGTCGATGGTGAAACTCGGTATCTTTTCCATGTCAGTTACAATGAGTCTATGAGTGACTTGATGAGTCCGAACGACTGGCGGGGTGCATCCTCCCAGAAGTCTTCATACTGGCGTGAGTTGTCGTGGTGACACCAAGGGGTGTCGCTGATGACGCGCATGCAGAAAAACGGCACGCCTCTCAGGTGACAGGCCTGGGCTATGGCCGCGCTCTCCATGTCGATGGCCATGACGCCGGGAAAGTTTTTCCTGATGGCGTCGACCTGTTCGGCCGAGGTGATGAAGAGTTCGCCCGAGGCTATGAGTCCGCGTTTCACGTTTGGAGCATCGACAGCTTCGGCATATGTGCGTGCGGGAAATGTACGCGGACATCCGGGCACTCGTCCCCACTCCTCGCCTATGCACCAGAAGTCGTGATGAGCGACTTCGGTCGCGACAACGGCGTCCATTACGGCTACATTCTCGCCGGCTCCGGCTGCCACGCCTGTATTGATTACGAGGTCGGGGTGAAATGTGTCAATGAGTGTGACGGCTCCGATGGCGGCGTTGACTTTGCCTATGCCGCACTCCATGAGTGCCACTCTGTTGGTGCCTATGTTGCCGAGGTGAAACTCGGTGCCGCCTACCTTGCGGGTCTCGCGGTTATCCATGAGCGGCAGGAGCAGGTTGAGCTCCTTGGTCATGGCTACGATTATTCCTATTGTCATGTTTTTACTCGGTCTTCGACCGCAGGTTATAAGGTTATGAGGTTGTTTTTATCTGATTTGACGGTTGTCGGGGAGTTTTCCACGGCACGGTCAGTGACGATGCTTCCCACAGGATGTAGAGGGGAAGAAATACGACGGTCAGTGTGAACGGGTCGCCGGTCGGGGTTATGACGGCGGCCGCTATGAGCAGGGATACGATTGCGTGACGGCGGAAGGTGTGGAAAAATTCGCGTCCCAGCACTCCGGTGCGTCCCAGCAGCCATGCGACTACCGGGAGCTGAAACACGATGCCCATGACGAGCACGAGCATCATGAAGTTGTCGATATAAGAGTCGAGCGAAATCTGATTGGGTATTGACGCGCTGAGCTGATAGCCGGCAAGAAACCGCAGTGTGAGCGGAAACACAAGGAAATAGCCTGTTGCGACACCGAGATAAAACATCACGTTGGCTCCGGCTATCACCGGACCTATGCCGCGCTTCTCATGTTCATAGAGTCCGGGGGCCACGAAGCTCCATATAAGATAGAGGAGCAGGGGAAAGGCTGTGATGACGGCTATCCACAGCGAGGTGGACATGTGTATGAAAAATTGCGAAGCGAGCTGTATGTTGATGAGCTCGATGTCCTTGCCGTCACCCTCGAGCGGACCGCCGATGTGACGCAGCAGAGAGTAGAGCGGAAAGTCGGCGCGGCATGGCGCGAGAATCACCTTGTCGAAAAGCTCAGGCATCACGGCAAAGTAGACACACATAAGCCCAACGACAATCCCGACACCCCGGAGAATGACTTTTCTCAGAGCCTCGGCATGGTCCCAAAATCCGCTGTCGCTCAATTTTCCCCGGATTTGTCTTTATCTATGTTGTCAATCTGGTCGGAGACTTCATTGAGCCCTTTACGAAACGAGTTGACACCGCGTCCGAGACCGCGTGCCAGTTCGGGGATACGCTTGGCTCCGAAGAGCAGCAACACCACCACGAGAATGATGATAATCTCGCCTGTGCCGAGATTAAAGAGGCATGGTATCATAGTCCGAAGTATAAGATGAATGATACAAAATTACTGAAAATGTGACAAAAAGAAGATGTCACGTCTGATAATAGATGTTAAAGTCTTCTGACATGGAGATACAAAAGACACAGTTGCTGTGTCAGGCGACAGGAGAAGCAAACACAACAGCCGTATCTTTTATGCCAATCTCAGGCGGTCTGAGTTTATTATATTTTGTGATTCAGGGCGAAGTGTCGCCAGAGCGGGGCGGCCATGAGGGCCTGTTTGATGTCATCGTTAAGGAGCATTCCGCGCACTTCGTCTTCCGACAGGAGTTCCACGCTGATGTCCTCGGTCGTGTCGAGATGTTGCTCGGCTACCTTGACCACGTTGCGGGCCGTGTAGCAGTAGGCGAGATTGTTCTGGCTCCCCGGGTTGGCCGAAATCTCCATAGTGAGTTCCCATTCGCCGCCGGCATATCCTGTCTCCTCGAGCAGTTCGCGCTTGGCTCCTTCGAGCGGATCCTCGCCATCCTCCACAACGCCGGCACACAGTTCGGTGGCCACTACTCCGAGGCCGTGGCGATATTGCTTGACCATCACATATTTGCCTTCGGGAGTTATGGCTATGATGTTGATCCATTTGGGATATTCGAGCACATAATATTCTGGATGGACTGTGCCGTCGGGCAGACGTACGGTGTCGCGTCTCACCGTGAGCCACGGGCGTCTGAAGAGGTATTCGGTGTCCTCAACAGTCCATTTCATGTTGTCATCGGCCGGATTGTCGGTATATTTCATATCAATATCGGATTATTAAACGCTTTTCTTGCGAAGCAGGAAATTACTGATGGCTATGGCCACTCGTGGTAGACCCTGGGGCATCTCGTCGGTCAGTAATTCGTAAAAAGTCTCGGGATGAGCCTTTGCCACCGACATGACACGCAGATATTGTTCGCGTGTGATGATGGACGAGAAGTCGGTGAGTTTGTCATTGTTGATAAGCTCCACGAGGTGGGTATATACGGTATAGGGCTTGATGCCTTTGGCGTCGGCTATGGCATTGACGTCATAGCCTGCGTTAAGCAGCAGCAAAGTCTCCTCGACCGAGAGGCCTGAGCTGAGTTTTTCGGTGATGCCCTTGAATTTGCGTATGGCCGTGACAAACGGACGCCAGTATTTTACGGTCTTGCGCTCGCCTACGCCCTCCACTTTTGAGAAAGTCTCCATGTCGGTAGGCTCCACACGCACCATCTCGAGCAATGCCTTGTCGGTAAACACGATGTAGGGGGGCACCTGCTCTTTGCGGGCAATCTTCTCGCGCACGGCTTTGAGCGATTCGAGCAACTGTTCGGCCGGCGATAGCTGAGGGACTTCCTGCTCGGCCTTGCGTCTGGCGGCTCCGCGGCGCGACTCCATGGGAGTGTATCGGGCCAGCAGCACTTCGCCGCGCTCATTGAGGATTTTGCGTCCGTAAGGGGTGATTTTGAGATGGTTGTGCTCGTTGTAGGCTATGTCTATCAGCCCGAGCTGTATCATTTGGGAAATGTAGGCGTTCCATTCGCCGAAACTGAGGTCGCGTCCTGCTCCGTAGGTCTTGATTTTGTCAAAACCGCGCTGCACCAGTTCCTGTCGCGACATGCCGCGGAGAATGTCGATGAGCATCGTGATTCCGGCCGCGCCGTTGATGCGTACGATCGCGCTGAGAGCTTTTAGCACAAGCACGGTGCCGTCAATGCGTTCGGGCGGGTCGAGACACACGTCACAGTTGCCGCAGTCGTGGTCCATGGTCTCGTTGAAATAGCTCAGGAGTATGCGGCGGCGGCAGAGCGAGGCTTCGGAGTATTCTTTCATGCGGGCCAGCTTCTCGGCATTGATGGCCTGCTGTCCGCTCTCGTCGACAAAGCTGCGCAGGGTGGCTATGTCGCCATAGGAGTAAAACATCACGGCCTCGGCCTTGGCTCCGTCACGGCCTGCGCGGCCTATCTCCTGATAGTAACACTCGATGTTGCGCGGCATATTGTTGTGCACCACCCATCTGATGTTGCTCTTGTCGATGCCCATGCCGAAGGCTACGGTGGCACACACCACCTGCACCTCTCCGTTGATAAACTTGTCCTGAGCCTCGTTGCGCTCGCTTACCGAGAGGCCGGCATGATACACCGTCGAGCGATAGCCGCGTCCGCGCAGTTGCTTGTCGGTCTCTTCGGCCGTCTTGCGGCTCAGGCAATATACTATGCCCGAGTCGTTGCGATAACGCTCTATCATTGAGCATATGTAGTTGATGCGCTGGTTTTTGCCCGGATTGGTCATGACGCGCAGCGATATGTTGGGACGGTCAAACGAGCCGATGAACAGGCGCGGGTCGCGCAGTGTGAGCTGGGTGGCTATGTCATCGCGGGTCAGACGGTCGGCGGTGGCCGTGAGTGCCATCACCGGCACGTCGGGATAGACTTCCTTGATGCGTCTGAGCTGAGTGTAGCCGGGGCGGAAATCATGGCCCCATTGCGATATGCAGTGGGCCTCGTCGATGGCAAACAGGGCTATGTTGAGGTCTCTCGACCAGCGGTCGATTTCGGTGAGAAGCCGTTCGGGTGAGATGTAGAGTATGCGCACACGTCCGCTGAACAGTTGTTCGAGTATCTCGCGGTTGTTCTCCTCGGTCTGCATAGAGTTGACCGCAGCGGCGGGTATGCCGTTTGATGCGAGTGCCGTGACCTGGTCTTTCATCAGGGCTATGAGCGGTGACACCACAATCACGACTCCCGTGCTCAGCAGGGCGGGCATCTGATAGCATATCGACTTGCCGCCGCCTGTGGGCATGAGCACCACTGAATCGCGCCCCTCCATGGCTGTCGCGATGATGTCGAGCTGGAGAGGGCGGAATGTGCTGTAGCCGTAGAATCGGCTCAGCAGACCTGTGGCGCGTGCGGCCAGGTCGGGCGTTACGTTGACTGAGGGGGGGGTGGCGGGAGTGGTGTGGTCAGAATGCATTGTTGTCCTTTTGAAACATGCCTACAAAGGTACGGATTATAATCTTGCAGTCAAAGAGAAAACTCCAGTGTTCCATGTACCAGATGTCATGTTCGATGCGGCGTTGCATCTGCCACAGCTCGTCGGTCTGTCCGCGATAGCCTCTCACCTGGGCCCAGCCGGTGATGCCCGGTTTGATGAGGTGGCGCACCATGTATTTTTCGAGCAGACGGCTGTAGTCTTCGGTGTGTTTGAGCATATGCGGACGTGGACCCACCACCGACATGTCGCCTAAAAAGACGTTGATAAACTGTGGCAGCTCGTCGATGGACGTGCGGCGCAGAAACTCGCCCACTCTCGTGGTGCGCGGGTCGTGGCGTGTGGCCTGGATGGTGTCAGACTCTTTGTTGACCCGCATGGTGCGGAATTTCCAGCAGTAAAAGTCGCTACCCTTGTAGCCTGTGCGCAACTGGCGGAAAAACACGGGGCCCGGCGATGACAGCTTGACGGCTATGGCCACGGGGATGAATATGAGGGGCGACACTATCAGGAAGGCTCCCGAGAAAAGTATGTCGAACGAGCGTTTGATAAATGTATTGACGGGATTGTCGAGCGGATTGCTTCTCACGCCAAGCACCGGCACGGCTCCGATGTTTTCAGGACGCAGATTGCGAGCGAGATATGACGACATCTGTGGCACGAAGTTAAATCTCATCATCTTGCGGTCACATAGTCCCAGCAGACGGCGCACCATGGCTCCGTCCTCGCCCGAGAGCGTGTAGAACACCTCGTCGACCTTGACCCTGTCGAGACAACGCTCGAAGTCGTCGATATTGCCGCGATACATCTCCTTATATTTGAAGTCGGGAGGACAATATATGTCATAGAATCCGAGCACGTCATAGCCGTAGCCGGTGTCGTGCATCATCTCCTCATAGAGACGTTCGGCCGTGGTGCGGCATCCGATTATGATTGTCTGACGCGTGTTGCCTCCGTGGCTGCGGTAACGCTTGAGTATCCATTGCGAGACCACTCTCCACAGCAGAAAGCACACACACTGCATGATGCAAAACTCCATGAGCACATGCCATGGTAGCTCGTCGTCACCCATCACGTAGAGCAGGGCGAGAAATACGATGAGATGTGTCACCGAAGTCATGAGGGCTGCCCTCATCACGCGGTCCATCTGCATGGCCCGCTCCATGCAGATGGGTTTGAGCCATTGCCACGCCGGGATGAAGGCCACGTTCATGAGAAGCCATGTCAGCCGACGGTGCAGTCCGGCGATGTCGGGGTTGACCAGACACACCGAAAGAAACACAAGATTGAGTACGACAAAATCGGCCGCCATGAATATGCGGCTCAGATATCGACCATATTTGCCCGTCTCAAACAATGCGTTTCGCAATTTCGGTTATACACATAATATATACTATAACGTGTAGGGATAGGTCTGTATTACATCCATTGTTAAATTTGTTTACCATGTGTGACGAAAAATGAAAAAAGCCGTGGATGCAACTTGTGTCGCATCCACGGCCTTAAACTTTAAGATATAAACTTATAGCTTGCTGTCGATAGCCTTGATTTTGCTCTCAAGCTCGGCAAGGTCGTCTTTCAGACGCTGCATTCTGCGCTGCATGTCGCGCAGCATCGAGTCGGCGTTTTTCGACTTGGCCGAGAGGAAGCCCATGTTGTTCTCATAGGTCTGGAGCTCGCCGCGACGCTGCTCATAGGCTCGCAGCAGACGCTCACGCTCGCGATATAGACGGTTGGTGTCACCGCCCATCTCGGAGAGGCTGCTCTCAAACGATTCCATTCTCGAGCCGCGACGGGCCATGTCAAACTTGCCGTAAATCTTGTTGACGACACCGCGATAGGCCTCATAGATGGTATCTTTCTCGGCAAAGGGCACGTGGCCTACGCTCTGCCACTCTGCCTGAAGGTCTTTGAGAGTCTTGAGAGCTACCTCGCGTTCGGGGGTATCGGCATCGAGAGCCTTGAGTTTCTCGATGATTTCCTGTTTCTGTTCGAGGTTGGCGCGCTCGTTGCGGCGGGTGCCCGAGGTGTTTTTTTTCTTCTGTTCGAAGAAATAGTCACAGGCGGCCATGAAGCGGTGCCACACCTGGTCGGAGTGTTTCTTGGCAACGGCTCCGATGGTCTTCCACTCTTTCTGCATGCGGGTGAGCTCGTCGGCTGTGGCACGCCAGTCGGTGCTGTCTTTCAGAGCCTCGGCACGCTCGCAGAGAGCCATCTTGCGTTCGAGATTGGTGGCAAGCACGTCCTTCATCTGCTTGAAAAACTCGGCCTTAGCGGCAAAAAACTTGTCGCACACGGCTCTGAAGCGGGCAAACAGTTCGGTGTTGGCCTTGCGGGAGGCATAGCCGAGTTTTTTCCAGTCGGCCTGAGCGTTCATAAACTCTTTGGTCATGGCATCCCATGCGGAATAGGTGCCGAGCGACGAGAAGTCGAGAGCCTCGATGCGCTCGCATATTGCGGTCTTGGCCTCCTCGTTTTCACGTTCTTTGGTCTTGCGCTCTATGAAGAAATCCTGATAACGCTTGTTGATTTCGGTTGACAGTTCCTTGAAACGTCCCCATATCTGCTCGCGCACGTCCTTGGGCACGGGGCCGATGGCACGCCACTGGGTGTGAAGCTCCTGCAGACGCTTGAAGGCTACGATTACATCCTCCTCGGCCTGAAGTTTCTCAGCCTCGGCCACCAGGGCCTCCTTCTCGGCGAGATTCTTCTTGAAGTCATAGTCGCGCAGCTCCTTATTGATTTTGAGCTGGTCGTAAAATTTCTCCACGGCCTCCTGATAGCTCTTCCATATGTCGCTGGAGTATTGCTGGGGCACGTCGCCTATTTCCTTAAACTTGGTCTGGAGCTCGCGCACTTCGGGGAACACACGGTTTACATTATCGGCATCCGCGCTCATTTCCACAAGTTTGTCGACGATTTCCTTTTTGCGGTCATAGTTGGCCTGGAGTTCTGCCTCGAGAGCTGCTCTCTGGGCCGCTTTTTTCTCCTTGATGACACCCAGCAGTTCCTTGAACGTCTCTTCGTCAGGGTCGGCCGACGGCACAAACGCTTCGGGGTCGTTACCCTCGACAGCCTCGTAGGCCTCGCGCTCGGCGCGCACATCTTCATTGCGCAGCGAGTAGAACTGCTGTTTCAGACGGGCCACGTCCTCGGCCGGTATTTCGGCCGCTTCGAGGCCCGAAAGTCGGGTCACTTCCTCGAGTATTTCAGGCTTGGTGAGTGAACGGCGCACAGTGTGTTCCGTCTCGGCGGCCTCTGCAGGCTCGGCCTCGGCGGGTGTGTCTCCCGGTGATACTGTTTGGGCCGAGGGTTCGGACTCCACCGGGGTTTCGGCAACTGCTGCGTTAAGCTCTTGATTCAAGGTGGGCTCCTTTACCTCTTCAGGTGTCAGGATGGGGTCATTCAATTCCATAATTTGGAGATGGGGTGAAGTGAAAATAATCGATTCAGACTGCTAATTTATAAACAATTTATTGTAATTCCACAAAATTTCCATAATTTTTTACTCCACAATGAGAAAAATGCGTAAAAATAGGGCTGAAACATTGATATTGCTGCCATTTTTGTCCACTTTTCAGTGCTTATGTTTGCAAAATACGCAAAATCGCCGTATCTTTGCACAGATAATTCACATTACCCGCGCATGTGGCGTAATTGGTAGCCGCGTTAGACTTAGGATCTAATGACTCAGGTCGTGGGGGTTCGAGTCCCTTCATGCGCACGGATAAATCCATTGCAGCTCATTTGGCCGCAATGGATTTTTTGTTGTTTCTACAGGTGAGGAGATACAAACAGACAAAAGTTTCAAAAGGGACAAAAGTTTATAATATGCTTTTGTCCCTTTTGAAACTTTTGTATTCTTATGTATCTTATCTTCCCGAGTTGCGCACCATGTCACTGATGTGGTTGTTAAACTCGTCGGAGGCGTTGAGCTGCTCGAGGGTCAGATGCATGCGGTAACGCCAGTAGTGACGCGGGTTGGCGGGGATATTGATAAGCTCCTCGCGCGGGTCGGTGCGGCGGAGCACACCGTCGGTCGACAGCCAGTCCTGGAGCGGAAGGATACACAGCATGGACGATGAGTCGAGATGCATTCTGATGATGCGCTCGCATATCCACGGCTCGGCATACTGCGGTGCTTCGCCCGGCTCGCGCAACACTTCGTTGAAGTATTTCTGCGTGGTGGCGCGGTCGGCCTCCCACCAGCGGCGTATGCCGTCCATGTCGTGGGTCGAAGTGGTGCACACCGAATAGTAGGGATAGGTCCAGGTGTTGCCAAACGGGGTGGTGGGGTCCTTGGGCATGCGCTGTATCTCGAGCACGAGTATTTCGAGCGCGCTCATGACCGCGGGCACGCATGCGGGTATCATGCCGAGGTCTTCGGCACACACGAGCATGTCGGTGGCGTCGATGAGCGGCGGCATCTTCCACATGGCTTTGCCATACCAGAAGTCGTTGTTGCGGCGATAGTAGAAGTCGTTGTAGAGACGGTTGAAACACCACTTTTCGTAGTCGTTGAGACAACGGTACTGATAGGTGTACTGGGCCGAAATGCGGGGGTGATATTTGCCCTTCTCATAGGGGTCTTCGATAAAGAGCACGTCGTCGATGAGTCCGAGCAGGGCCTGGCATATGCGGTCGTTCTCCTCCGAGCCTTCGCCGTTTTCGGCCAGGGTGGCGAAGTGGTCGGCCACCTTGCGCTGGGTGTCAAACTCCTCGCGCAAACGATAGCGTCCGTCACCCATAGGCATGAGATAGCGGTCGCGACACTCGTCGGCTTTGTCACCGAAGAAGTCTTTGAGCATCCATTCGAGTATGAGCGGGTGGGTCTGGCGGTCGGTGTCGAGCCAGAAGTCATAGTTGTGGCGCAGCTCGTCGGCCGAGAAGGGGAGAGCGCGGTTGAAGATGCCGAGCAGTCCGTGGATGGCATCCATCGGTATCTGCCATATGCGGAAAAATCCGAGCACGTGGTCTATGCGGTAGGCGTCGAAATATTCCGACATCTTGCGGAAACGGGCTTTCCACCATGCGAAGCCGTCTTTGGCCATCTCTTCCCAGTTGTAGGTCGGTAATCCCCAGTTCTGTCCCAGCACCGAGAAGTCATCCGGCGGCGCGCCGGCCTGGCAGTCGAGGTTGAAGAGGCGGGGAGAAATCCAGGCGTCGACACTGTTGCGCGAGATGCCGATAGGTATGTCGCCCTTGATGGCTACGCCGTGGGCGCGGGCATAGTCGTGGACCATGCGCATCTGGCGGTCGAGGTGATACTGCTGGTAATATACATAATATATGTCATCGAGGTGTGCGGCGATAAATCCCTTGACTTTCTCCTCGTCATAGACGGCATATTCGCCCCAGCGGCTCATGTCGGAGGTGCAGTTGAGGTCGCGCAGCACGCAGAATGCCGCATAGGGCGTGAGCCACGATGCGTTGCGGCTGAGGAAGCTCTGAAATTCGGGCGTAGACATGTCGGCATGACCGTTTTGGGCAAAGAGCTCGCGGGTATACTGGTTCTTGGCCTTGTTGACGCGTTCATAGTCGATCTGCGGCAGGCGGTTGAGTTCACGGCCGAGCTCGTCGAAGTAACGCTGACGCTCCTCGTTGTCGAGCCGTCCCATCTCGCTCAGACGCAGATACATCGGGTGGAGGGCAAAGGTCGAGTTGGCGTTGTAGGGATAGGAGTCGGTCCATGTGTGGGTCATGGTGGTGTCGTTGATGGGGAGCACCTGCACGAAATTCTGATGAGTGCGCACGGCCCAGTCGACCATCTTTTTCAGGTCCATGAAATCGCCCACGCCGAAATCCTCCTCGCTGCGCAGCGAGAATACCGGTATGGCCACACCAGCACCGCGCCAGGGACTCAGGGGGTTGACCAGACGCTGGCCGGCATCTATGACTGCCGCGCCGTCGGCGTGAGGGGGTATGTTGAACCAACGGTTGTCGCGTCCCTCCCAGGCCACTACATCGCCGGTGGCTTTCTTTACTATAAGAAACTTATATTCGCTTGAGTCGGCGATAGCGTCGAGTGGCAGATTGATGCGCCATGTCGGATATTCCGCATCGCTCATGCGTGGTGCTTTGGCTGGGTCCCACGCGCCGAGGGCTGCTGACGCGCCGCTTACGGCCACCGCCTCGTCGGGACGTATCATCGGGGCGTCTACGCAGAGTGTGAGCATGCCGCGGACAGCCTCTACTGCCGGAGTCCTGTCGGCGCGGTTGCATATGCAGTCGGTAAACGCGCTCGCATAGTAGGGTTTGTCCCAAGGCTGGTCGTGCCATCGGTCGAGAATGGTTATTTCCGAAGTGTCGGCCGAGCGTTCGAAGCGATGGCCTTTGCCCCATTCGCGTTTCACGGAGCCGTTGTCATGACGCACGAAGTAACAATAGTTGATTACATCGAGCGAGTCGGGCAGTTCCACTGTCACCTGCCATGTCTCATGACCGTTGAGTGTCATGGCCACGGCCTTGTCGGTGTCGCCGCCACCCAATGCTTCGGGTGTGCCCGACAAAAACAGGCTTTCGCCCCACTCGGTACGGTAATTGACTTCAAATGTAAGTTTCATATAATAAGTATGATATAATATATTTTATATGCTTTATGTTACAAATGACAAAATTAGTGTTTTTTGTAATAAACGGCAACAATCCGAGAGATGTTTTTAAACAGCAATAATCAAAGCTGATCAAAGCTGATTATTGCGCCGTAATGTGATGTTTTTGGTATTGTAATTGGAAATGAGGCGAATTATGATTAATTTTGTCGCCCCAATTAACGATATAGATATGACCCAACCAAAGGCATCGCAGAAGATAACTGTCGTGACGGTGTGCTATAACGCTGTCAAAGAGATAGAGAAGACTATCCAATCGGTTATCAGCCAGACTTATGATAATGTGGAATATATAATAGTCGACGGCGGTTCGACCGACGGTACACTGGATATAATCCGTAAATACTCGTCGCGCATCACCCGTTGGGTCAGTGAGCCGGACAAGGGCATATTTGACGCCATGAACAAGTCGGCGCGTATGGCCACCGGCGAATATATCAATTTCATGAATGCCGGCGACCTGTTTTTTGACGAGAAAGTGCTCTCCGACATTTTTGCCGGCCGCAGCTATGACGAGGATGTGCTCTACGGGTCCACAATCCTGCATTACAAAGGGGGATACAAGCCCCACCGCTCGGCCACGATCGACCGCATGCTGGTGTGTATGCCTTTCTGCCATCAGAGCTCGTTTACAAAAGTGTCGGTGTTGCGCGAACATCCGTTTGACACCACATTTCTCTCCATAGCCGACTGTGTGTTTTTCCGTCAGCTCTACAATAGCGGCGGCACATTCCGCGATGTGAAAAAATACATTGCCATCTATGACATGTATGGCTACGTATCCAACACTTCGCTGAAGTGTTATTTCGAGTCATGTCTCGTACACCGTCAGAATCCCACTCTCGGAGGCTATCTGCGTCGTCTTGTCGACATCAATTTCCGTCCTCTGCGCTACTGCTCGCTGCGGTTCATGTATGCCGAGCGCAAGAAGCCCGGCAAATACTCGCGCACACTCGAGGCTTTCAGACAGACGTATGACGACAAGGCCTGAGGCCGGCATTGACCTGTTTTTCCAACTATTTTTTAGCTGATTCGACACACATTATGATTGCTTATCTTATATATGACCTCAATGTCCGTGGCGGCACACACAAGCAGTTTCTGAAACTGCTTGAATACACCGAAGCCCAGGGTGAACCGTTTTTCATCGTGACCCGTTTTCTCGACTTCGACAAGACCTATCCCGAGTTTCGCAGATATGCCGACCGCATACGGGTCCTGGAGGAAGAGCGCGGCAGCCGCTCGGTGGTGGCGCGTGTGGCACGCACCCTTCGGGCACGACGTCGCCTGGCCGAGATGGTGAGCGATGCCGATGTGGTCAACATCCACGACTGTGGATTTGAGACTCTGCTGCCGGCCTTCAAGGGCAAACGTGTCGTGTGGCAGATCAACGACCTGTATTACGTATTTCAGACGGGAGTTTCCGCCTCAAGCCGTCAGTCTCTACGCAACAGGGCCTTGAAGCGGATCATACTTAACGGCTTGAAATATGTCGACGAGATTACCGTCAATGTCACCAAAAATGCCGAGCGTGTGAAGCGTTGCATGGGGCGTGACGCCACGGTGCTCTATTGCGGAGTCGAGCCTGTGGGCATAACACGCGACATCAACGAGACTTTCGGCCGGTTTGACAGCCGTCGGGTCAACCTGCTCTCGAGCGGTGTGTGGTTTCCCTACCGCAACTATGAGGCTCAGGTCGAGACGGTGAGTCTTCTTGTATCCCGCGGCTATGACGTTCATCTCGACATCATAGGCTCCACCTCCCTTGCCCCCGATTATGTCAGGAAGATTGAGGAGATGATAGCCTCCCGTGGTCTCGGTGACCGCATAGAGATATGCGGCATGGTCGATGAGAAACGATTCAGGGAGCTGCATGAGCGGGCCGACATGTTTTTGTTTGTCAACGTCGATCAGAGCTGGGGCCTGGCTGTGTTTGAGGCCATGAGCTGCGGACTGCCCGTGATAGTGAGCGAGAGTGTCGGGGCTACCGAGATACTCCACGACGGGGTCGACTCACTGTTTGTCAATCCCAAGTCGCCCGAGGCCATAGCCGGCCGCATCGAGAACCTTATGGACGACCGCTCTCTATATACACGCATCTCCGATACAGCCTCTCGCTTTCACCAGCAATATACTTGGGACAAGGCCTACTCCGCCCCCATGCTGAAATTACTGAAAAAGAGCGAAAAGTAGAAAAAAACATTTGTCTTTGTAGGAAAATTAGAATAGCCGACGGTCATTCGTGTCGGCTAAATTACGTACCTTTGTTGGCTAAAATCAGAACCGAAAAATAACACCAAAGGGCAATGACACAATATTACGACCACAACTCACCTTTCGCACTCGAATTTGGCGGCACGCTCGAGCGTCTGCGCATCGCTTACAATACCTATGGCACGCTCAACGAGCAGCGCGACAACGTCGTGTGGGTGTGTCATGCCCTGACTGCCAACAGTGACGTGCAGGACTGGTGGCCCCACACGGTGGAGGAAGGTATGTTTCTCGACCCTACACGTTATTTTATAATATGTGCCAACTTCATCGGCTCGCCCTATGGCACCACGTGCCCGCTGCATGAAAATCCCGCCACGGGTCGCCCCTATTACGGCGATTTTCCCAAGTACACCATACGAGATGTGGTCAATGCCCACCGCATACTGGCCGACGCCCTCGGCATCGGACACATCCACACACTCGTAGGCTGCTCGGTAGGCGGTTTCCAGGCTGTGGAGTGGGCCGTGATGGAGCCGGAGCGTTTTGAGCGTCTCGCCCTCATGGCCACCGACGGCGTGGCCACCCCCTGGACAATAGCCATCAACGAGAGCCAGCGCATGTGCATCGAGGCCGATGCCACCTATGGCGAGTCGCGTCCCGACGCAGGAGCCGCCGGTCTGGCAGCCGCACGGGCCATAGGTCTGCTCAGCTATCGCGGGCCTTCGGGCTATAACCTCACCCAGCGCGACACGGAGGAGTATCCCGCGCCGCGCCGCGCCGTGTCCTATCAGCGTTATCAGGGCGAGAAGCTCGTGCGCCGCTTTGACGCTTATTCCTATCACGCAATTCTTGACTCGTTTGACACCCACGACGTGGGCCGCGGCCGCGGAGGCATGTATGCAGCCCTCTCGACCATCAAGGCCAAGACGCTTGTGGTAGGTCTTACCACCGATATAGTTTTCCCGCCGGCCGACATGATAGCTCTAGCCGCACGCATACCACGCGCCCGTTATGCCGAGATACATTCGCCCTTCGGTCACGACGGATTTCTTGTGGAAAACTATCAGCTCAACGCACTAATGAAACCGTTTATGCAGAAATGAAACCTACCACCAAAGGTTATATCCTCGGTGCCGTGGCAGCAGTGAGCTATGGCACTAATCCGCTTTTTGCCGTACCCCTCTATGAGCTCGGCCTGAGTGTCGGCTCGGTGTTGTTTTACCGTTACGTGGTTGCCACCCTGCTGCTCGGACTGGTGATGTGGCAGCGCGGCTACAGCTTCCGGCTCGCGCCGCGCCAGATACCGCTTATGTTTTTGCAGGGTGTCCTGTTCGCGCTCTCGTCGGTAGGACTCTTTGAGGCCTACAAATATATGGACGTGGGCATCGCATCGACAATGCTCTTTGTCGAACCTGTGCTCATAGCCTTGATACTATGGATATTCTATCGGCAGAAAATCTCTCTGTCGACCGCTCTGGCGATACTCATATCGCTCGGTGGAGTCGTGTTGCTGGCCAATCCCGGGCCAGGAGCCAACGTCTCGACACGAGGTGTCACGCTTGTCATACTGTCGGCCCTGAGCTATGCACTCTATATGATATTTATCAATAAGACGTCGCTGCAACACCTCTCGGGTCCCACACTGACATTCTATTCACTGCTTTTCGGCATCACAGTCATGGTGGTCAAGGTGGGTTGGCTCACGGAGCTTCAGTCCATACCGATGACACCTATGGGGCTTGTGTGTGCCACAGGCCTGTCGGTGTTTCCCACCATTGTGTCGATACTCACCGTGGCTGTGGCCGTGCAACTCATCGGATCGGTGCCGGTGTCGATACTCGGCGCACTGGAGCCTGTGACCGGAGTGCTTGTAGGAGTACTGATATTTGGAGAGATACTCACATTCAAGGCTGTGCTGGGCATAGTGCTCATCCTCGCGGCCGTGTTTGTGCTGGTGTCCCATCCGCGTAAACTGATAAAAAATGGTAAAGCAATGTTTCATCATTTTCGGCTGTCTGGCCGTAGGTGAGATTATCGTATGGCTCACGGGTATATCTATTCCCGGGAGCATACTGGGCATGCTTCTCATGACGTTTCTGCTTGAGAAGAAGTTGCTGAAAGTTGAGGATGTAGCCCCGATGTGCCGTTTTCTGGTCTCCAACATGGGTTTTTTCTTCGTGCCGCCCGGCGTGGCTCTTATGCTCTATTTCGATGTGATAGCCGATTCGTGGCTTGCCATCACTGTGGCAACGGTGGTGAGCACCGCGCTCGTGCTGCTTGTGACAGGTCGTGTACATCAATTATTCCGCCATGGATTTCATAGAAAGTGACATATTTCTTGTGGCCCTCACCTTTGGTGTGTATTTCGGGGCCATGCGTCTGCGCGACATCACAGGAGTGTCGGCATTTCATCCCGTGCTTGTGACCGTGGCCGTGCTGATCGGTTTTCTGCAACTTACAGGCATCAGCTATGAGACATATTCGCGTCCGGGCCATATGATAGAGTTCTGGCTCAAACCGGCCATCGTGGCTCTCGGCCTTCCGCTCTATACCCAGTTGAAAGTCATACGCAAGCAGTTCATCCCGATACTCATGTGTGAGCTTGCGGGCTGTGTGGTGGGCATCATTTCGGTAGTGTTGATAGCCAAATGGATGGGAGCCTCGCGCGAGGTCATAATATCGCTCGCTCCCAAATCGGTGACCAATGCCATAGCCATCGAGATTACCGGCCATCTTGGCGGCATACCTTCACTCACGGCATCGATAGTTGTGCTTGTCGGTTTGCTTGGAGCCGTTGTCGGGCTTAAAGTGTTGAGTCTCGGTAATATATCGAGTCCGGTGGCCCAGGGCATAAGCATGGGCACTGCCGCCCATGTCATCGGCACAAGCCGTGTCAACCAGCTTTCCGAACGTTATGGAGCCTATGCGACAGTCGGACTAATCATCAACGGCGTGCTCACTTCCGTCCTCGCCGGCCCGCTCCTGACACTATTGTTGTAATAAACGTCCGTAATATAATGGCAGCGGCATCAGAATATGACTTCTGATGCCGCTGCCATTATATTGCATTTTACCGATCAGTTGTATCGGTTGAGGCGTGAGAGCGTGAGATTATACTCGTAGAGAGTGTCGATATAGTCGCGGCGGGCTGCTATGAAATAGTTTGACTCTTGGATAAATGTCAGGAAATTAATCTGACCGGCTTTGAGGGCCTTTTGGAGCAATTCATAGTTGGCCTTGTCATTGATCACCGGCTCATACTCGTCTATCGTAGCGCGAAGAGCGTCGAGTTGTCGGCGGTCAGCATCCATTTCGGCCACACGGCGCGCAAGAGCCATCTCCGCATCCATAAGGGCCGCTTCTGCCTCGAGTCCTGACGCCTTGATTTGATGTTTGCGACCCCACATGGGCAGTGTTATACCTATGGAGAAGCCGTTGAAAGTCTCCGATCCTTCCACCTCGTGTTCGTAGCCTATGGAGAATCCCGGTATGCGTGAGCGTTTCTCAGCCTTTACCATCGATTTGGCTGCATCAAGCGATGCCTGAGCCGCCGCAATCTGCGGGTCGCGTTCCTTGATGGTTTCGGCCGAGAGGATGCCGGGAGCCGGCATAATCGGATAGACCGAGCCGAGACGCAGAGCCATATCCGTCACATCCTTGCCTCCGTTGAGGGTCTGGAGCGATGCGAGCAGGGCGGCGCGTGAGGCCTTGAGAGTGTTGAGTTCGCGGTGGGCGGCCATGCGTTCAAGCACGGTCTTGTTGTAGTCAAGACGGGTTTCCGCACCGGCCTCGGCCGCTTTTTTATAGAACATTTCCATGCTGTCCATGCGTTCGGCCAGTTGCGACTGCATCTCGATGAGCTGGGCATTGTGGATTATATCTATAAGCAGGTTGCGTGTTTCCTGACGCAGATCCAGGAGTGTCGACTCCCTGAGAAAGTGCATCGCGCTACGGGAAGAGCGGGTGGCCTCGCGACGTGCGGCATATACTCCGGGCCAGTCGAATGACTGGCTCACCGAGAGCGACCACTTGTTTTCACCGCCCGACTCGGTGTTCCATACACGGCTGAACTCCACTTCCGGAGCTTCGAGAGTATTTTCTCCATATAAGCCTTCCACCTGTGCTTCGGCGCGGGCATTCTCGGCGCGGACGGTGAGATTGTTGTACATCACCTCCGACATTATTTCATCAAAAGTGTCGGCTCCGGCGGCAAGAGGGAGCATCGACATTAGGGCTATGATAAATCTGCGTGTCATGCTTTAGAGGATTCTTTTTTACAGTTGGTGAGATAATACATGATAGGCACCACAAAGATGTTGAGCAGGGTCGACGACAACAGTCCGCCGAGTATCACGATGGCCAGAGGCGACTGTATCTCGTTGCCAGGCTGGTGGCCGTTGACGGCAAGAGGTATGAGAGCCAGAGCCGAGCTGAGCGCGGTCATGAGTATGGGATTGAGACGGTCGGCCGAGCCGTGGAGCACACGTTCCATCAGTCCCTGACCCTCCTGTCGGAGAGTGTCGTAGCGCGACATGAGCAGCATGCCGTTACGAGTGGCGATGCCCATGAGCGATATGAATCCTATGATGGCCGGGATGTTCATCTCGCCCGAGGTCAGGCGCAGGATGAGTATTCCGCCTATGAGCGCGAGCGGCATGTTGAGGAGTATGATGCCCGACTGCACGGCGTTGTGATACTGGCCGTAGAGCAGCAGGAAGATTATCACAAGAGCCAGGAGCGACACGATGAGAAGCGTGCGCGACGCACTTGCTTCGCTCTCAAACTGTCCGCCATAGTTCACATAGTAGCCTTCGGGCAGGTCTATCTCCTCGTCGACTTCGCGCATGATGTCGTTGACCACACCGCGAAGGTCGCGACCCTCGACGTTGGCCGAGATGACTATGCGGCGGCTCACGTTCTCGCGGTTGATGGAGTTGGGGCCGGCTGTCGAGCGCACATCGGCCACCGCGCTGAGGGGTATCTTGCCTTTGGGTGAGTCGATCATGAGCGACGCCACCTGGTCGATGCTGCCGCGCGCGTCCGACTCCATCTTGAGCACGAGGTCAAAGGGGCGTCCCTTCTCATAGACCTGCGATACGGTCTCGCCTGCAAGAGCCACGCGTATGAAGTCGGCAAACTGGCTCATGGGTATTCCGTAATAGGCAAGCATGTCGCGGCGCGGACGTATGTCGAGTTGCGGACGTTCCATCTGCTGCTCTATGTTGGCGTCGACCACTCCGGGCACTTCGGCCGCCACGGCCTTGATTTTATTACCTAAGGCAAAGAGCTTGGTGAGGTCGTCGCCAAACAGTTTGATGGCTATCTGGGCTTCGGTGCCCGAGAGCATAGCGTCGATGCGGTGTGATATGGGCTGGCCTATCTCGATGTTTACACCGGGCAGATGCGACAGCTTATGGCGCAGATCGGCCACCATCTCCTTGCGCGAGCGGCCGTGGTCGAGGGTATAGGGTGCCTCGATTTCGCTCACGTTCACACCGAGCGAATGTTCGTCAAGCTCGGCGCGGCCGGTCTTGCGGGCTACGGTGGTGATTTCGGGCATGGAGAGGATAATCTTTTCGGCCTCACGTCCGAGACGGTCACTGTTGTCGAGCGATATGCCGGGCAGAGTGCTGACATTGATGGTGAGCGACCCCTCGTTGAACGGCGGGAGGAAGCTGCGTCCGAGTGTGAAGAAAATGCCTATGCACACAACGAAAAGGAGCGATACGCCGATTAATATTGGCTTGATGTGCGACATTGAGGCCTCAAGAGCGCGGTGATACCACTGGCTGAGCTTGCGCGAGAGCCACGGCTCCTTCTCGAGCTGCGAGGCTATGCGCTTGTCTCCGAGCAGATAGGTACACATCACCGGGGTGACAGTGAGGGCTACGATGGTCGAGGCTATGAGCGACACCACAAACGAGATGCCCAGAGGTATGAGCATGCGCCCCTCGATGCCCTGGAGGAAAAACAGAGGCAGGAAGCTGGCGATGATGATGAGCGATGAATTGAAGATGGGCATTCTCACCTCCTTGCTCGCCTCGTAGACCACCTGGACTATGGGGCGGCCGGCCTTGAGGTTTTGTCGCAGACGTTTGTAGACATTCTCCACGTCCACGATAGCGTCGTCGACCAGCGAACCTATCGCGATGGCAATGCCGCCGAGACTCATGGTATTGATGGTCAGACCCATGAAGTGGAGAGCTATGATGGTGACGATTATCGACAGCGGCAGGGCTATGAGCGAAATCAGAGTGGTGCGCAGATTCATCAGGAAGAAGAACAGCACTATGATTACGAAGATGGCTCCGACAAAGAGCGACTCCTGCAGATTGCCTATCGAGCGGGCTATGAAGTCAGACTGGCGGAATATGTCGGTGTTGACCTTCACGTCGTCGGGAAATGTACGTTGCAGGTCGTCGAGTTTGGCGTCAATCTTTTCGGTCAGCTCGATTGTGCCGGCACCGGGCTGTTTGGTCACGGTGATGAGTACGGCAGGAGAGGCGTTGACCGATGCCGCACCCAGTCTGGGCTCTTGCGGACGGGCAGCCACCTCGGCTATGTCCGACAGTCTTACGATGCGTGACGGGTCGCTGATTATTACTGTGTTGGCTATAGCGGTGACATCGTTGGTGGTGATGTCGCCTTTGATGATATACTCGTTGCCATAGTCATAGAGCACACCGCCGGCCGCGTTGCTGTTCATGCCGGTCACGGCGTCGCGCACGTCGGTGAGTGTCACGCCGAAACGTTGCATCTTGGCCGGGCAGAGCAATATCTGAAACTCCTTTGCATCACCGCCTATCACCGATACCGATGCCACGCCGGGGAGCGAGAGCAAACGTGGGGCCACCTCGCGGTCGGCGAGTGTGCGCAGATCCATCTGGGTGGTTACCGAGTCGGCCGTCAGACCTATGATCATTATTTCGCCGAGTATAGATGACTGCGGGCCGAGTGTCGGAGAGCCTGCTCCAGGAGGAAACGTGCCCTCGAGCTGTGTGAGTTTTTCCGACACAATCTGACGTGCCAGATACACGTCGGTGTCCCAGCCAAACTCTACCCACACCACTGAAAAGCCCGGAGTGGACGATGAGCGCACGCGTCTCACGCCCGAGGCTCCGTTGACAGCCGTCTCGACGGGATAGGTGATAGTGGTCTCGATTTCTTCGGGTGCCATGCCCGGAGCCTCGGTCATGACCACTACGGTCGGGGCATTGAGGTCGGGAAATATGTCGACCTCGGTGCGCATCAGCACTATCATTCCGTAGATGAGAATGAGTCCTGACAGCACGATTATCGCAAGACGGTTGTCGAGCGAAAATTTTATTATCCTGTTTAGCATTGTATTATGTAAGGTTAAACAGCCTGTGTTTCAGTTTTTATAGATAATATGTCACGTGGTGTCATCGTGAATCAGTGGTTGTGAGAATGACCCTCGGGTGCTACGGTAGCCTGCTCGGCCAGACGCACGAATGTCGCGCCCTTGACCACGGCAGTCTCTCCGGGATTTATTCCGCTGATTATTTCCACGCGCGAGCCGTCGGAGTTACCGAGTTTCACAGGGCGTTTCATATACACATGGTCACCCTTGCGTACAAATACGAATGTCTCGCCCATCTGTTCCACGATAGCGTCGACAGGTAGCGAGATGACCTCGCTGCGGCCCGAGCCTTTGAGATAGACTTCGGTCGCGCTGCCGGGGATTACGGGAGCGGTGCCGTTAAAGCTGAAGTAGACAGGTATATATCCGGGGGTCTCGCCGGCCGAGGCGGGTGCGGATGATAGCAGACGGCCGTTGAAATCGTCAATGTCAACGGTCAGTCCGCTGTGAAAACTCATCACGGCTCCTCCTACGCGGGGCAGAAACTCAGCCTTGGCCACAGGCACGAGGGCACGGAGCGTGAGCGAACTGTTGGCGGCCACGGTAGCAATTGCCTGGCCGGTCTCGACATACTCACCGTCGCTCACGTTGACCGAAGTGATGACACCCTGACGCGGAGCGGTGGCTATGCCTGATGCGGCGGCAGGACTGTAAGCGGCCTTGGCTGCCTCATAGGCGGCAAGAGCATCGTTATATTCTTTTTTGGTAATCAGACCGTCGGCCAGCAGTGGGGTCACGCGGTCAAGTTCTCGCTTGGCATTGTCGACGGCCACCTTGGCGGCATTGTCGGCATCGCCGCCGCTGATGTTGCGGGCTGTGATTGAGGCTATGGCCTGACCGGCTCTTACCTGCGTGCCGGCGTTGATACCCAGATTGAGCCGTATCACACCCGATGTGGGGGCCGACACTACTCCGCGGTCTGTCGAGGAGGGAAGCACTTCGCCCGACACCTTGAGCGTCTCGGTGAAAGCTCCGGGACGCACAGTGTCTACTTCGACACCGAGGCGTTGTGCATCATGAGGTTCAAGCACAATCTCGTCGGCTCCGTGATTGTGGGCATGCTCGTCGGCATGTTCGTCGCCATGCTCTGATTCGTTATGCGAATGGCACGATGCCATCGAGATAACAAGAATTGGGGCCATGAAGAAATACTTCATGCGGTTACTGAGTCTCATGATAAAACAATGTATGGATGAAAAAAATGAATATGTTTGTTTGTCCGGTGCAAAATTAATCAGCGTTTGCCATAGGTCTGTTGCACTATTATGGAGAATCTTTGCAAATTTACAGATTATTTGTATATGAGACAATAGGGACCCAAGCCGAAATGTCGGTGTATCATTGATTAATGCCCACCCCAACTCTGCCTGACATACGCGTCCGCAGGCATCAGCAACCGCACATGCATCCCACGCATGCCTCACCTCATCCCGCATGGGCGTCCGCAGGACGCAGATTTGATCGTAACCTGGTACACCGAAGCGTAGCGGAGGTATGCCGGGAGCTGCATGCAATAAAGAAATGATGTCCGACAGGACATCGGTTATCGTGAGAGGGGGGATTGTATAGTCATCGCGCCCGATAGCTATGCAATTCCCCCCCCACTCTCACAAAAAATCCCTTGTATCGTATTGATACAAGGGATGAAAAGGTAGAAGGTAATAGGAATTTCGTTGAGTTGAGTAGCCCATAGGAGAATCGAACTCCTCTTTCAAGAATGAAAATCTTGCGTCCTAACCGATAGACGAATGGGCCCTTTCTTGCGAAAGTGTTAACGGATGCTTACCTTAGGCAGCGATCTTAGCGATGTGCTTGGCGAGCTTGCTCTTGAGGTTAGCGGCCTTATTCTTAGAGATAGCGTTCTTCGAAGCGAGGCGGTCAAGCATAGCACCGATTTTGCGGTATGCTTCTTCAGCCTGAGCCTTGTCAGTCATTTTGCGGAGGTTACGCACGGCATTACGTGCGGTCTTGGCATAATAACGGTTGCGAAGACGACGCGACTCGGTCTGACGGATTCTCTTAAGTGATGATTTATGATTTGCCATCTTATGATATGTGATTTTTTTTGTTTTATTGTAGCCCATAGGAGAATCGAACTCCTCTTTCAAGAATGAAAATCTTGCGTCCTAACCGATAGACGAATGGGCCGGATTTCAGACATAACTGTCCAAAAGCGATTGCAAAGTTAGTGAGTTTTTTTGTATTAGGCAAACTTTTTTTGAAAAAAATGAAAAAATATGCCCGAAATCGGCTCTTGACGCGGTTATTTCTGTGCGAAAATGTGTAATTTTGTGTTTATAAGCACTTGTTAAGCATGAAAATTTCGTTTGTAGCCCTGAAAATGACGCGTTACAGCGACACGCAGAGTATCCTCACCGCCTACAGCCGCCAGTGGGGCAAGGTGGCGTTTGCCGTGTCGGTGGGCAAAGGCAAGGGTGCATCGCGTCTGAGGGCGTTGACCATGCCGCTGGGGCTTGTAGAGTGTGAGAGCGACATGCGTCCCGGCCGTGAAGTGCTCGCTTTGCGTCAGGCACGGCCGCTGGCGGTGTTTACAGGCACTCATACCAATCCGGTCAAACAGATGATGGCAATGTTTCTCGCCGAAGTGCTTTCGCTTGTTTTGCGCGAGAGTGTGCCTGATGCCGGACTCTATGATTACGTGGCAGCCTCGGCCCGCTATCTCGACAGCATGCCGACAGCCGATGTGGCTAATTTCCACATATGTTTTCTTTTACATCTGGGGCGTCTGCTCGGCATCGAGCCTGATGTGTCGACCTACGCGCCGGGGAGTGTGCTCGATATGCGCGACGGCATATGGCGAAAATCCATGCCTCTCCACGGCGAGGTGCTTGCGCCTGACGAGTCGGAGGCAGCCATGAGGCTGCAACGCATGACCTATGCCAACATGCCGACATTTCGATTCACGCGCGAGCAACGGGCCAGAGCACTAGATATGGTGTTGCGATATTATACGCTGCATGTCACCTCGCTTTCAGGCCTGAAGTCGCTTGATATTCTCAGGTCTATGTTCTGACCTTGAGTGATTCGGCCGACGGTGACACAGCCCCGTTGGCCCGCTCTGACTCCGAGGTGCGCCTGTGCAGTTCGGCCAGCGCGCGGCGATGGGCGCGGTGGATGAAAAACCGGTTGATATACATGCCTGTTGTCGAGACCAGTACGACCAGACTTGCTATGGCTATCCACATGAGTATATCGTGCATATCGAGAGAAAACATATGAGGTGAGTTTTCCTATATAAACACTCTCTTGGGCCGTGATGTTTTTTCGGGATGCAAAAAAGACAAAAGCCCCTGAAGAATCCCGATTGCAATAATCGGAATAAGTCTCAGTTGCAATAATCAGAATAAGTCATGATTTCTAATAATCTGTTGTCAGAAACAGGCTGTGACCTCTTATATCTCCCAACGTCAGCATACTGTTCCAAGATATAAGTATCCAACATCAGCATACAGCCCCACAGATATTGATATCCAACGTCAGCAGGAGGTTGTCACATTGGGGCATATAGGGGCATATATAAGTTGTAAAAGGTTTTTGCAACGTCAGCAAGATGTCCCGACAGGGACATCAGGAGATTGATAGCCGTAAGCATCCTGAGCCTGGAAGGCTCAGGATGCTTACGGCACGAGGATTGTATCATTGGAGATGTCTGAAAGACATCTTGTTACCTAAAGTGCAAGCAGATATGAGCGGAACGCTTCATAATCCTTACTCATCTCCACCGACTGTTTTGCACCCTTCATGAAAGCCTTGAGTCGGTCGGGAAACTCTACCATTGTGCCTGTATGGGCCTCCACGGTCTCCTTGAATTTAGCCGGATGGGCAGTCTCGAGAAACACTCCTGTCTCGCCAGGCAAAAGCATCTGCCGCAGAGCACGGTAGCCCACAGCTCCGTGTGGGTCAAGTAGATAGCCCGTGCGGCGGTGACAGTCGGCCATAGTTTCGGCAATGAGACCATCCGAATAGGTAGTACCCGAGATGAGCGAGGCTATACGCGAATGGTCGTTGCCGTAGAGATCAAGAATGCGGGCAAAGTTGCTCGGGTCACCCACGTCCATCGCATTGGCGATGGTAGCGACACTCGGACGAGGGGTGTACACCCCGCTCTGCAGATAATCAAAGAATACATCGTTGGCATTGTTGGCAGCGATAAATCTGCGTATGGGCAGACCCATACGGTGGGCTATGAGTCCGGCGGTGATATTGCCGAAGTTGCCGCTCGGCACACACACCACAAGATTGTCGGCCTTGCCGGCTTTTTTCAGTTGGGCATATGCGTTGAAATAATAGAACGCCTGAGGGAGAAAGCGGGCCACGTTGATGGAGTTGGCCGATGTGAGGAGCAGACGGTCGTTGAGCTCCGCATCGAGAAACGCGCTCTTGACCAGCCGCTGACAGTCATCAAACACTCCGTCGACCTCGATGGCTGTGATGTTGCGTCCGAGCGTGGTAAACTGACATTCCTGTATGGGACTCACTTTGCCCTTGGGATAGAGCACATGGACGTTGATGCCATCCACGCCAAGGAAACCGTTGGCTACGGCCGAACCTGTATCGCCGCTCGTGGCCACAAGCACATGGACGTTGATGCCATCCACGCCAAGGAAACCGTTGGCTACGGCCGAACCTGTATCGCCGCTCGTGGCCACAAGCACATGGACGTTGCGGCGGTCATTGCCCCGGCTTATGAAGTATTGGAGCAGACGGGCCATGAAGCGCGCACCTACATCCTTGAAGGCCAATGTCGGGCCGTGAAACAGTTCCAGACTGTAAATACCCGGCTCGACTTCGGCCACCGGAGTGGGAAACGATAGAGTGTCGCATACGATGGCGTCAAGGTCAGAGGTGGGTATATCCTCGCCGAAGAAAGCCCGGGCCACCGTGCAGGCCATCTCGTGAAACGACATGCTGTCGATGTTGTCAAAAAACTCAGCCGGAAGTCTCTCTATGCGTTCGGGCATATACAGGCCACGGTCGGGGGCGAGCCCCTTGACCACGGCCTCGGCCAGTGTCACGTCGGGCGATGTATGGTTGGTGCTGTAATATTTCATTTTCATCAGTGTTGTTACAGATTCATGAACTCATGCATGAACTCCATGAGCCGGAGAGTGCCGTAGGCTCCGCGGGCACATTGTGCCTCGGAGTAGGCTGTCACGCTGTCGGGTGTGATGCCGGGGTGCCATATGGTGAAAGGCACGGGCTCAGCCTTGTGTACACGCAGTTCCACAGGGGTGGCGTGGTCGGGCAGCAGGGCTATGGCTATCTGCTCGCCTGTGCGGGTCACCTCGTCGAGTATCGGGCCGACCACGCGTCGATCGAGATATTCGATGGCTTTGACTTTGAGGTCTATGTCGCCGTCGTGGCCGGCCTCGTCGGTAGCCTCTACGTGCAGAAACACAAAGTCATCGCTGCGCAGTGACTCAAGCGCGGCACGGCATTTGTCTTCATAATTGGTGTCGGCCAGACCTGTGGCTCCCTCCACATCGATGGGGCGCAGTCCGGCATAACGTCCGATGCCTCTGATGAGGTCGACCGCCGTGATGACCGAGCCTGTCTTGATGGCCGGATACATCTGACTGAGCGTAAGCATCGAGGGACGGTAACCCGGGCTCCAGGGCCATATGGAGTTGGCTATGGGGCGTCCCTGCTGCGAGTGGCGCAGGTTGACGGGATGAGAGGCGAGAAGAGCCTGTGACCGCTCTATGAGATTGTTGATCAAAGCTGCTGTCTCGGCAGCCGACATGCGGCCTTCCTCCGTCACCTCCTCGTAGGCCGGAGCGTCGGGCAGCGGTCTGACGAGCAGCGGCCGCCAGGCTTCGCCGGGATGGTCGTGGGGCGGGGTGGTGATTATGTGCTTGTTGCCGCCGCGTATGACGAGCAGATGGCGGTATTGTATGCCCGGAATAAATCTTACGCGGTCGTCGCCAAGCTCGCGGTCGAGCATTTCGATGAGTTCACGCCCCTCCTCGGTAGTAAGATGTCCGCCGTGGTGGTTGGTGATGTCACCGGCGGCAGAGAGAGTGAGAATGTTGCATCGCATGGCCATGTCGCCGGGCTGCATGTCATAGCCTATGCTCGCAGCCTCGAGCGGCCCGCGGCCCTCGTATACTTCATTGAGGTCATAGCCGAGTATGGCAGTATTGGCCACCTCGCTGCCCGGCGCGAAACCTTCGGGGACCGTAGTCAGCAATCCCGAACGTCCTTGCGAGGCAAGGCGGTCAAAGTTGGGTGTGTCGGCATATTCCAGCGGAGTCTTTCCGCCGAGCCGTTCCACCCGATGGTCGCTCATGCCGTCACCGAGTATTATAAGGTGTTTCATTAGTTCTATGTATATGGGGTGGAGAGGATAGGATAGTATGGAGTGTATAAAATAGTATGGAGTGTATAAAATAGTATGGAGTGTGTAAAAGAGAGGGAAATTAAACTCTTTAAACCCTCTAAACTCTCTAAACTCTCTAAACTTTTTTAAACTCTAAGTATTAGCTGTAGATATGATGTTGGCGAAGACTCCGGCAGCGGTAACGGCCGCACCGGCTCCGTAGCCCTGTATGAGCATCGGATATTCGCGGTAGCGTTCGGTGGTGAGCAGCACGATATTGTTGGAGCCTTCCAATCCGTAGAACGGGTGGCGCGAATCGACAGCCTCAAGTCCTACGCTCATGCGTCCCATCTCCATGCGGGCCACGAAACGCCAGCGTTTGCCCTCGGCTTCAAGCACCTTGCGGCGAGCCTCGAAGTCGGCGTCGAGTTCGGGCAGACGACGCCAGAAGTCTTCGATTGAGCCGTTCATGATATCGTCGGGCACAAAAAGATTGCGCTCCACCTCGTCCTGCTCGGCGCGGTAGCCACCCTCGCGGGTAAGGATGACAAGTTTGCGTATCACGTCGGTACCGCTGAGGTCGATGCGCGGGTCGGGCTCGCTGTAGCCGAGCTCCTTGGCCAGACGTACGGTCTCGGAGAATGGTGTGTCGGCCGACAGGGCATTGAATATGAAGTTGAGTGTGCCGCTGAGCACAGCTTCGATGCGGAGTATGCGGTCGCCCGACGAACGCAGGTCGTTGATGGTGCCGATGATGGGGAGGCCGGCTCCCACGTTGGTCTCGTAGAGAAATTTCACTCCGCGCTGCAGAGCGGTCTCCTTGAGCCGGGCATAGCTTTCGTAGGAGTTGGAAGCGGCCACCTTGTTGGCTGCTACCACCGATATGTTGTGGTCGAGAAATGTCTGATAGAGTTCGGCGATCTCCTTTGAGGCCGTGCAGTCGACAAACACGCTGTTGAATATGTTCATCTTCACTATCTCGTCGCGCAGTGAGGCAGGAGTCGATGGTGTGCCGGTCTCGAGTGCCTCGCGATAGTTGGCCAGATCGATGCCGCCGCGGTCAAGGACGAGACGCTTGCTTGAAGCGATGCCGACGACGTTGAGTTTCAGACGGTGGGTCTGCATAAGCTCCTCCTTCTGTGAGCGTATCTGCTCGATGAGCATGCCGCCGACAGTGCCGACGCCGCATATAAAGAGGTTGACCTCCTTGTATTCGCTGAGGAAAAACGAGTCATGGAGCACATTGAGCGACTTGCGTAGCGACTGTCCGTTGACCACAAACGAGATGTTGGTCTCGCTCGCGCCTTGCGCGCATGCTATGACACTGATGCCGCTTCGGCCCAGCGCGCCGAAGAGCTTTCCGGCGATGCCCGGGGTGTGCTTCATGTTCTCGCCCACGATGGCCACCGTGGAGAGGCCGCTCTCGGCATGCATGGGAAACATCGCGCCGGTGCTGATTTCCTTGGCAAACTCGTTGTCAAGCACGCGCACGGCTTCGGCTGCATCCTCGTCGCGCACGCCTACCGAGGTGGAGTTTTCCGATGAAGCCTGACTCACCATGAACACCGAGATGCCATTGTCGGCCAGAGCCGTGAATATGCGTCGGTTCACACCGATGACGCCGACCATCGACAGTCCGGCAACAGTGATGAGCGATGTGCCGTTGATGCTCGATATGCCCTTGATCGGTTTGCGGTCATCTTCGATGACGTTGCGTATCACTGAGCCGGGAGCCTCGGGACGGAAGGTGTTTTTGACGAGTATTGGTATGTTTTTGACACACACCGGGTAGATAGTGGGAGGATACACCACTTTGGCTCCGAAGTTGCAGAGCTCCATCGCCTCGACATAGCTCAGCGAGTTGATGGTGTAGGCTGTGGGGATGACACGCGGGTCGGCGGTCATGAAGCCGTCGACGTCGGTCCATATCTCCAGCACTTCGGCGTCAAGGGCGGCCGCTATGATTGAGGCTGTGTAGTCGCTGCCTCCGCGCCCGAGGTTGGTGACTTCGCCTGTGACGGCGTCGCTCGAGATGAAGCCGGGCACGATGTGTATGTGTCCTTCATATTCCGGACCTGAAAATTCGGCGCGTACAAGTTGGTTGGTCAGTTCGGTGGCCAGCAGACTCTTGTGGTGCTTGACTTCGGTGCGTATGAAGCTGCGCGAGTCGTGCAGCACCGAGCCTTTGACCAGACGGTTGACTATCAGCGAGCTCAGACGCTCGCCATAGCTCACGATGAGGGCCTGTGTCTTGGGGCTCAGGTCGCGTATGAGGAAGAGTCCGTGATATATCGAGGCCAGCTCGTCGAGCAGTGTGTCTACGCTGGCCTTGAGCGACGCGGGGTCGTCGGTGATGACTTCGTCTATTATATTATGGTGGCGCAGTGTGAGGCCGGCCATGCCTTCGCGGAAAGTCTCATCGCCCGCGGCGGCTGTGACGGCCGTGGAGATGAGCATATCAGTGACCCCGCCAAGGGCACTGACCACTACCACCACAGGCTTGTCGCACCCTTGGGCTATTTCTTTGAGATTCTTGATCCCAATGACGCTCCCCACTGAGGAGCCTCCGAATTTTAAGACTTTCATTAATATTAATTTTTTAAAAATTAGATGCAAAAATAGTGATTTTTTTGATGTGAGATGCGCTAAAAACTTAAATATTTAAATGAAAGACTGAAATTTTTATGCAAAAATGGATTTTTAATGGATTATGTCACGCTTATATGGGGCTTAGGATGTGAGGGGTGAAATGATGCTGCGGTGTGTCATAGTGTAATAGTGTACTAATGCACTATGACACTAATCCTGGCGGGTGTCTTGTTGATGAAACAGTCTTTCCCTGTCACGGATAATGGCCTTGGCCGTGAGGTGCTCGGGTACAAATTTCCAGTTGGGGGTCACGGTCGGGCTTATTGTGCCTTTGCGCTTGATTGCTTCCATCAGATAGTAGCGCAGGTCGAGCGGGGTGGTGTGTATGATGCGGCTTTTCAGTTGGTCGGACGGTATGCCGGCTCCGCGTGTGAGTAGTTCGCCTCCGCCGTTGGCCCGGTAGGCGTTGACTGCCACGCTGTAGGTCTTGTCAAGGTCAAACGGTGAGCCGTCGGCCATCGAAATGATATGTATCTTGTTGCCTTGCATTTGAGTGACATCGACTTCATAGATTATACCGTAGGCCGAATCGAAGTTGTAGGATGGATTGATGAGAAAGGTGTAGTCGCCTTTGATATGGTTGCCGGTCGAGAATTTCAGCAGCGGATCGTCGGGCGACTGCATTACGGCTGTCCACAGATTGTAGCTCATCTCGAGATGATTTTTAATCTCGCGACCTGTCAGCGAGAGTGTGCACAATTGATTTTCGTAACGGTAGAGTGTGAACATGTCGCTGATGCGCAGCGGTCCTTCATGGAGAGTGGCGTCAAACGAGGTGGGTGACGCCAGCGAGATGTCGGCTCCCGACACTTCAAGCTGGAGGGTGTGTATGAGTTGCATGAAGGCCGATGGTCCGAAATAGACATCGCGTCCCGAAAATTCGCCGGAGGCCTCTCCGATTACCTGTCCGACCAATTGGAGCGTGTGTGTGCGTTCCGGTTCAAACTCGGCCATGAATGTGGGGTCGGGGGCATAGCTGTCGAGCCGCACGAGGTCGCCCTCGACGTCGAGTATGGCCACACGGCCGTCGGGGGCCACATCGGCCGTGACTGTGGCTTCGGCCACAAGACGGGCGTGCGCGCCGGGGTTGAGCAGCAGTATTCCCGTCGACTCGCGGCGCACAGCCCTCAGATGGTCGTGGCCCATGAATATGAGGTCGATGCCCTCGACTTCGCGAGCCACAAGTCCCGAGGCGTTTTCGAGCCATTTGCCTGTCAGATGAGTGCTTTCATAGCCTGAGTGGAAGAGTCCTATCACCATGTCTGGCCGCTCATGACGGCGTATGTGCTCCACCCATCGGCGTGCGCTCTCCACCATGTCGGTCACCTCCATGCCCGACCACAGTTCCTCAGGCAGCCATGCCGGTATGGCCGGGGTGAGCAGTCCGAGCACGGCAAATCTCACACCGTCGCGCTCGATGACGGCATAGGGTCTGAAATAGGGCTCGCCTGTGGCAGTGTCCTTCACATTGGCTCCGAGCAGCGGTATGGGAGACAGGTCGTCACGATAGCGGTCATAGACCGGATGGCCGGTCTCTATGTCATGGTTGCCTATAGTCTGAGCGTCGTAACCCATACGTTTCAGCATGCGTGCCACGGGATGAGTCACTCCGGTCTCGATAAAATTATAGAAATAGACCGGCGGCTGGCCTTGCAGTATGTCGCCGTTGTCGAGCAGCACCACGCGGTCTTCGCCAAGACGTGACCTCAGGTCTTTCACATAAGCCGACACCCGCGCCAGCGAGCCTGGAGCGGGTGAGAGAGTCGTGAAATCATAGGGATAGAGCATGCCGTGGACATCGCCTGTCACGGCTATCTTGAATACTTTTCTCATGGATTGGGACCGGTATAGAGTGCGCGCACTTTACCTACGGGCAGTTGGCCTTCCACTTTGAGAGGTATGCGTCGGTCGTCGGCTGAAATCCATCCTTCGATGGGGGCCGATGACACCTTGCCGTGGCGGGTGAAATTGAAGTTGATGTAAAACGCCGGGAGGTTTTCACCGTTGAGCTGCACGGTTTGCCGTCCCATATAGGTGATGGTGAGCAGTTCCTTCTTGGAGCCGGAGAATATGTTGACTGTCACGCTGTGGCCTTTGCTCATCGAAGGAAAGTCGAGTGTGCGCAGATAGAAAAACGCGCTGAGCATGTCGACCGTCATGCCCTGGGCCTCGAGATTGATTGTCGAGGTCGAGAGCGGAGCTCCGGCCGAGGCTCGCTTGTAGCGTACAGCTTCGGCTGTAAAGGTATTGCCCGAATGGTGAAACGTCACTATGTCCTTCTTGTATTTACCGGCCTCATGGGCTATATAGGTGTATTTAAGAGGATACAGCCCCTCTTTGGTCATAGTGGAGTAGAGCGTGTCGCGCAACATATATATACTGTTGGCCCACGGCGCGTTTTCGGCAAATACCGATGCCTTGTAGCAGTCTCCGTCGTTGCGCAGACTCATGGTGGCATATCCGGCCACTTTGTTGATAAACCCCCACTTGTATATTACGTCATAGGTAAGAGTCTCGTCGACAAGACTTACTGTGGGTGATGACTGCGCTCTCATCGCCGGGATGCACATCAGCAGCCACAGGAGTGAGAGAATGGATATACGTTTCATAACTTTAGATATTCAAAAGGGGGAGTTAAGAGAGCCCCCTTTCAATATAGACAATTCATGCTGCGCGATGGTTTAATCTTCCATATCGCCGACCGGCAACGGGAGATCAAACGGCAAAGCCGAGCGGTAGCTTTGCTCGATGCGTTTGTTGCGCCAGCATTTGCGGCACACGGCCATGTAGCGGTCGTCGCCTCCTATCTCCACCTGCGCACCCTCCTCGACAAAGTCACCGTTGCTGCCTATGCGGGCATTGATTATGGTCTTGCGTCCGCAGGTGCAGGTCGATTTTATCTCATCGATAGTGTCGGCTATCTCGAAGAGGCGGCGCGAGCCTTCAAACAGGTTGCTGCGGAAGTCGGTGCGCAGTCCGTAGCATATGACGTTGCTTCCGAAGTCGTCCACCACGCGTGCCAACTGGTCGACCTGATCGGCGGTGAGAAACTGGGCCTCGTCAACGAGTATCCAGTCAGTCACGGCTTTGTCCTCCTCACACATCTGACGCGCCATCTCATAGAGATCGGTGTCGTGATATATCCATCGACATTCACGCTCGATGCCTATGCGCGAGCGTATCACGTTGGTCGATTCGCGTGTGTCGACGACGGGTTTGAAGCACACATAGCGCATGCCACGTTCCTCAAAGTTATATGCGGTGGTAAGGAGGAGGGCCGTCTTGGCCGATCCCATAGTGCCGTAGCGGAAATAAAGTTTGCCTTTCCTGTACATCTTCATGAGAATGGTTTGGAAAGGCAAAGATAATTATATTTTCCGAGACTACGTGTCGGTCGGAGTCAATTTTAGCATATGTAAACAGCCTATTCGGTCTGCTTGGTCAATACGAAATCCTCATGGTTGTACTCATATTTCAGAAGCGCGCCTTTGACCTTCACGTCATCCATGTGGCGCATGGATGCATATCGGGCAGTGAGGGCCACACGTATGCCGTGCTCGATAGTCTTGCACAGGTCAGGGCGTATGGAGTCGACAGCGGGTGACGACAGGGCCAGAGGATTGTTGTTGGCCACTACAGCGTCAGGGTCAACCTCCACCACGAGCGACTGAGGGTCGAGCGACAGGGCTATCTCATCGTCATCAACCACAGTCCATGTGCCCGATATTGACGTGCGGGCCGAGGCCGAGAGACTGAGCGGCTCTATGAGCGCGCTGTCACCGACTATCTGTGTGGTGGTGTTGACCATGCCTGTGACAGTGACAGACCCCGACAGAGTCTCGTTGGCGGTCATGGCGGCTGGTAGAAACTCATAGGTGTCTATGATAGTGGCTGTGATGGCCGAATTGTCCGAAAAAGTCTCGGGTGTTCCCTGCCATGTGCCGGGAATCTCTTTGGCGAAACGTGCTTCACTGTTGCTGCATGACACTACTATCGAACCGACGGCAAGCAGTTCAAAGAGCGGTACGAGAGATAATAAAGATTTCATACGTGCAAAAATTTACTTTATCAACACACAAATACAAACAGATGTTTAGAAATATGACTTAAATTCGCTAATTTTGCATAAATCCAACCGACATCTATGAGCGTAAATAAGGTAATACTTCTTGGCAACGTAGGGCGTGACCCGGAAATACGTTATGTGGAGACTCGTCCGATAGCCTCGTTTCCGCTTGCCACTGACGAGCGGCCTGTCAGGCTTCCGGACGGCACCGAACGTCCCGGCCGCACCGAATGGCACAATATTATAATGTGGGACGGGGCGGCCGAGATGGCCGAGCGTTACATACGCAAGGGCACACGCCTGTATGTCGAAGGCCGTCTGCGTTACCGCACGTGGGAGGACCGCACAGCCATCAAGCGTACGGTCACCGAAATCTATGTCGACACCTTCGAAATCCTCGGACCGCCGAGAAATAATTGAAAAAAATTACAGCACAAGGAGTGCGATGCGGTAGACGATGAAGGCGAAGAGCCAGGCGACGAGGGTGTTGTAGATGATTGTGAAGAGGCCGTAGCGGGGATTGCCGGTCTCTCGGACAACGGCTGTGACTGTGGCTATGCACGGACAGTAGAGGAGGATGAATATCATGAAGCTCAGTGCCATGGCCGGGGTGAAGTCGGGACGGCCGGTGACGGGGTTTGTCTCCGTGAGACGTGTCGAGAGGGTGCTGTCCTCTGCTTCTTCGTCGCCCGTGTAGAGTACTCCGAGCGTTGATACTACAATTTCTTTGGCGGGGACGCCGGCTATGGCTGCCACTGTCGCACGCCAGTGAAAGCCGAGCGGTTCCATGAGCGGGTTGAGTGCTTTGCCCACCATCTGCAGGTAGGAGTCGGACGAGGGGTCGATGGCCGAGTCGTCGGCCGGTGTCACGGTCTGCTCCATGGCTGCGGGTGAGGGTTGTTCGTGGCGCGGGAAGTAGTTGAGCACCCATACGAAGATGCTTGCCACGAGGATTATGCCGCCCATTTTGCGCAGATATTGTTCGCCTTTGCCCCACATGTGGCGCATGGTGGCTTTGAAGGTGGGCACGCGGTAGGGGGGGAGTTCCATCACAAAAGGGGTCTCGTCTTCACCAAACCAGAAGCGGCGCAGGAGTCTGGCAGTGAGTCCGGCCACAAATATGCCGAAGAGATAGATGCTCAGAAATACAAGTGTGGCATGCGAGGGGAAGAATGTGCCGATGAGCAGCACGTAGATGGGGAGTCGGGCCGAGCAGCTCACAAAGGGGTTGATGAGTATGGTGATGAGTCGGCTCGAACGGCTTTCGATGGAGCGTGTGGCCATTATGGAGGGTACGGTGCAGCCAAATCCCATTACGAGCGGTATGAATGACTTGCCGTGCAGACCCAGTCGGTGCATGAGTCTGTCCATGATGAAGGCGGCTCGGGCCATGTAGCCGGAGTCTTCCATGAACGAGATGCATGCATAGAGGATGAGGATGTTGGGCAGGAATACGATGACGCCGCCTACGCCTCCTATGATGCCGTCGGCCAGGAGGTCTTTGATCCATCCGTCTGGCAGATATTCGCGTGAGAGGTCTCCGAGCCAGCTTACCAGTGATTCGATCCATTCCATCGGGAATGAACCGATGTAGAATGTGGCCCAGAAGATGAAGGTCATTATGGCCAGGAATATCGGGAAACCAAACAGTTTGTTGGTGACGATGGTGTCGATGATGTGGGTGGAGCTGTAGCCGGCTTTCTCTTCTTTGACCATTGTCTCGGCGAGCGCGCCGGCTATGAATCCGTATTTTTCGTCGGCGATGGCCGATGTGATGTCGAGGGTGGGGTTGACACGCTTGAATTCCTCGACGCTTTTGTTGCGCATCTTCAGCAAGTGTTCGGCGTCGGGGAGCGAGAGCACCTGATGCTGCACTTCGGCATCACCTTCGAGGAGCTTTATGGCAAGATAGCGCGGTGAGAACTGACGCTCTACGGAGGGGTGTGATTTGAGTTCGTCCTTGATGCCTGAGAGTGCTTTTTCGAGCTGTGAGCCGAGCGATACGTGTACGTGGCGTACCGAGGGCTCGGTGCCTTCATAGATGCGTATCACGGTGTCAAACAGTTCGTTGATGCCGCGGCCGCTCTTGGCTGCGGTCGGGATTATGGGCACTCCTATCATCTCGCCGAGAGTGCGGTAGTCGAGCTGTGTTCCGTCGCGCTCCAGCTCGTCATACATGTTGAGGGCTATCACCATGGAGCGGTCCATGTCGATAAGCTCGGTGGTGAGGTAGAGGTTGCGCTCGAGATTGGAGCCGTCAACCACGTTGATGATTACGTCGGGGGTCTCGTCGCGCAGATAGCGTCGGACATACAGCTCTTCGGGCGAATAGGAGGCGAGAGAGTAGGTGCCGGGAAGGTCGACGATGTTGAATCGGTAGCCGTTGTGGGTGAATGAGCCTTTCTTTGCGTCGACCGTCACGCCGCTGTAATTGCCTACGTGCTCGCGTGCGCCCGAGGCTACGTTGAAGAGCGATGTCTTGCCGCAGTTGGGGTTGCCGATAAGGGCGATGTTGATTACCTTGTGTCTCTCGTGGCGTATGGCAGTGACCTGTTCGCATGTGTCGTCCACGGTGTTGGTGTGGGCCACGGATTCGTGGGGCAGGCCGTCGACGGTGGGTTCCACTTCCACGAGGTCGGCTTCGGCACGGCGCAGTGACACTTCATAACCCATAATTTCATATTTGACGGGGTCTTTGAGCGGGGCGGCCATCAGTACCTTGATGTCCTGTCCGCGCACAAATCCCATCTCGATCATGCGTTTGCGAAATGCTCCGTGGCCTAATATCTTTATAATGACGCCGGTCTCTCCGGTGGTGAGCTGCGATAGTCTCATAGTCAATGCGTAATTTACCGACTGCAAAATTAATCACTAATTTCCAATCTCAAAATACCTAATTGTAGTGAATTTATTGCATAATTACGGATGATTGTGATGTGGATGTTTTTCACTTATTGTCGTAATGTTTTTTATAATAGCTATGAAACCATGAATAAGATAATAACAGTTCCCATTTGTAGGGGTATATGGTATATTTATTCAACAGATTGCTGTCCTTGCAGTGTTTCATAATAAGAATAATCTTTGTCCTGCGGTCATTGACGGCACTAATGATTGTATCAAGATCAATATGACGGAGACAATACCATATCCGTCGGATTTCCCGGAGAGGCTTACAGTTAAGTTTTGCGGCAGAGATTGCCACTGTTATATTTGACTTTTGTCTGGCTTTGTCGGCGGCTTTTGCTTCTCCTGATGGTGTGTATTCAATGTTTTGCTCAATGTCTGCATCGAAAAATACAGGGACTAAGAATTTTTCCTGTCGGGCATTGTTACAGCATAAGTGACTGTTGTTGTCAGGGATGAATGAGCCGTCGCAGGATATGAGGAAATTGTGATATGCAACTGTATGAGGTAACGGTGGCCGGGGTGTGGATATTGATTTGCCTGAAAAAACATCGGTATGGATGAGATTTATCTCAGACAGCTCATTATACCCCAATGATATATAGCGATTAAATTGGTCAATGGATGAACTTTGCGGGATAATGTGTTCCAGAGTTATCTGTGGGGAGCCTTTGGGAAGCTGACGCATGCAATAACAGCACATGTCATTCTGAACATCTCCGAGCAGTATGGCCATCTCGTTGGAGTAGTCCGGTCGGAAAGTATTGGAATAATCGATGTTACGATATACTTGTCGTCCGTTTTCGGAGACAACACACTTATCCGCAAGATATCTTTCAGTGATATTGTTACCGTCGACCTGACGATGTAATGTCTCGATGTATTCCATCTTATATGATTGTGTATTATTCCTCTTTAGCCTTGTGAATCAATCTCAGTGACTCTTTTTCATTTCCTGTCAGAGTGTTGAGTTGTCGCAGTATTTCGTTCATCAGTTCCTGCTCGTTCTCTTCTTCAAGCAGCAGATAGGTTTCAATGAGATTGGCGATGTCAGAAGTGCGAGGCTCAACGTCCATAACCTCGCTTACTCCGGAATCATAGTCAAGACCGTAGATGTCACGGAGCTGTATCGGACCGATGGTGTCGTCGGTCATCTTGTAGATGACATTCTGCCCGTCATTACTGTTTATATTAGTAATTACCAGCGGGGAATGTGTGCTGAATATGAATTGTATATCAGGGAATGTGGATGTAAGGGCTGCAATGATTGTCTGTTCCAGTTCGGGGTGGAGGTGCAGGTCTATCTCGTCAATAATCACTATGCCGTGAGGCTGATTGGTATTTTCGTTAAGAATATACCATCTGGAGGCAATCTCCAGAACGATTGAAAATAGTCGTCTGTAGCCGGCCGGTAGCCGTTGAAGTATTTGGGATCTTGTATTGCCAAATCGGAAGTTCAGATGCCAACTGTTGGATTCCAGAGAGCTGGTGATGGTCTTGATAACAAAATTGCCTGGTAGTTTTTTAGAGAAAGCAATAAGTGTGTCGCTTACATATTTTAACTCTTTGTAAGCCGGATCAGTTATCGCGTTGTCTCCATCGTGTTCATTAATGAATCCGAGAGAGAGATTGAACATATTGCATAATCTCGCTTCCCAGAAAGAAGTGCATGAAGCCTCATAAGTCCATTGATAATATCCTACACCGCGGGGTATGGTCGGCGCGCCGGTATATGGTAATATCTTGTCGTCGATTTTGGACTTGCGATGAGGAAATGAGTCGGAAAAATACACCAGTAACGGATAGTCAGCTCCGTTTTCGACACAGTCGGCAAACCTAAGGTATGCATCCTTGTAGAGCGAGTATTGCAGACGTCCTTTGTCTTTTGATGTGCGGCGAAGTTCCCATGATAATTCATGGTTATGGAATGTCGCAGTTCCTTTTAGAGATGCGTAGTCGGCTATTTTACGAGTATAGTCATCAAAATGAAAGTCGGATGAGATAAAGTTTTTGATTTTAAGGTCGGGTATGCCTGTTGCGATGAAGTGGCCTTCAAATGTTGATTCGGAAGAGAATATGAAACTGCACAAATTGCGTATCGCTTGTATCAGACATGACTTTCCGGCTCCGTTTTTGCCAAAAAGAACGGTGCATCCCGGTGCGAAAGAAACCGTATAGTCCTTAAAACACCTAAAATTCTCAATTTTTATATCATTCAGTTTCATAGAGCAAAAGTAAAGAAAAAAAATGGTTTTGAGATGCCAAAAATAGAAAACACCAGCTAAAAAATCGTCCCCGATATCCAGACGGATGTCGGGGACGATGGTGTGTAAACGGTTATAGTATGCTAAGAAGTTGTTTATTTACTTAGCGGGGATGGCGTCGTAGGCGGCGAGGGCTTCTTCGAAGCGGTTTTCGAGGTCGGCGAGCTTGTAGAGGCCGTCGGCGTTCTTTTCAAGGCCTTTGAGCGAGAGCGGATATATCATGGGGGGATTGTCGAGCGAGAGGAGTTCCATGTTGCGGAGTTGGTCGACAGTCTGATATACGATGTTGATGTCGGCGTATTCCTGTCCGTCGGCTCCCTCAAACTTTTCGATTACAATCTTTGAGCCGATGGGTGTTTTTTTCTCGATGGCGTCTGGCAGTTCGTATTCTTCAACACCGAGAGCTGTGGCTACTGACGAGAGGTTGCTGTCGTGGCCTACGAGGAATGTGAATTTGCGGTCGGGCGATCGAAGCTCGTCATACATATACTGAATGAGCGGATTGGCCACGTTGACGGCTACGATAGGCGCGGTGAAGAGTACGTCCTGATATACGTCCTTGATGTGGGCGAGCTGTGACCACTGGTCGCGGGTGAGTTTCTTGCCGAAGGCAGCCTTTACGGAGTCGGGTTCCTCGTAATACTGGAGGATGAAGGCATCGGAGGCTGCGTTGAGGTCTTTGAGAGCCGAGCCGGCTTTCATCGAGGGTTCCTTGAACTTCTCGAGCACGATTTCGGTGTTATAGTTGGTGAAATCCTTGAGCTTTGGGTCGTTGCTCTTGGCCATGGGGGAGTCTTTGGTGTCCATTACTTCCTGTATGAACTCATAGTTAGGAGCTATGGCCTCGTTGATGCCCACGATGCCTTTCTTGCCGCCCATGGCGTTGATCTGCTCCATTGCTGTGGCTACAAACTCGGGGCTGACCTTGGTGAGCTGTGGGTTGAAGAGGGGGTCCATCTTGCTGGGGGTGTAGCGGTGTATGACACGCACTCCGCCCACGGGCATGAAGCCCGACGAGAAGTATTGGGCTGTGGCGATGCAGCGTTGCATCGAGTTGGCTATGATGTTGAGATCATCGGCTGTCGGGGTGTAGTTTTCGGGAAACATACCTGCGTCGACTGCCCATTTGCGGAAATACTGGCCCATCATGGTCTCGAGTGCACCGCCGCGCGATGTGAGTTCGCTTTTGCCGGCACTCCATTTGGTCCATTCGTGGGGAGTCATGCGTCCGAGGTCGCTCTTGCTGTCGCTGAGCGGAGAGCGTATGTTGTGGCGGCTGAGCACGACGGCTTCTTTCAGTCTGTATTTGTCTTTAAATTCCTGACTGCGCTGTGCCTGTGCGTTGAGGATGGTGGGGGTGCCCAGACAAATGAGTGCCAGGGCTGATGCGATAATTGCTCTCATAATTGTAATAGTGTTGTGATGTGATGCGCAGGATGGGACCGGGAGAGTGAGGGGGGGAGAGCATCCTGAGTTTTTCCGTGAATATTAATTTTTAGTAAATGAATCTATAAAGATGTCGGTTAGGGTTTGCATTACATCAATCTTAACACGCGGGTGTGTAAATGGTTCATGGCGTGATAAGAATTTTTTTGCATTTGATATTTTTATCAAAAAACTGTGAACAATATTTAACCGGCCTGTGTTAATCAATCGAATCTATAAAAACATCAGGCCGGCTTTCGCCGACTATCGATTGCATTATAAAAAGGAGAACAGTAACCGTATTTTCATCACTTTTTAAACGCATCTATTACCTGATATCTGCGCTTAAAAACACAATCTACTATTTATATTATGAGAACTCTTGTACTGACTGCCTTATCGGCGGTCGCTCTCTTAGGCGCAACATCCGCACAAGCACAATACGAAAACAAGATAAAGGTGCAGCCCACGGGCCGCATACTCCTTGACGGAGCTGTCTATGCTCCCGACGGACCTCTTTATGAGGACCGCGATGCTGAGGGCCAGGTCGTATCGGCCGGTCCGAGTTTTGCCGACGGGGTGGCTCTCCCCGACATACGTATGGGTGCAAAGGTGAGCTACGGCCACTGGCAGGCTAAAATTGATGTCGGTTACGGCTATCAGAAGCTCGGATTCAAGGATGTGTATATCCAGTATAACATCAATCCGGAGAACTATCTGCGCGGAGGTTATTTCGTGCATCAGTTCGGTCTCAATGCCGCTACATCAAGCTCTATGAAGCCGGCTATGGAGGCTGCATCCACCGACGATTTCTTCAAGGCCACCGGCCGTAACGTCGGTCTGGAATTTGTCCATGACAAGGATCAGTTCTTTACCGGGGTCAGTGCCATTGTCGACGGCACCTCTATGTCAAAGCCGGCCAATGAGCAAGGCAAGGTAAGTGTGGGCGGTCTCACTCGCCTCGTGTATCGTCCTCTGCGTCAGGAGGGACTCATAGCCCAGGTGGGTATGTCGCTCTGGTATCAATCGGCCCTGCACAGCATCGAGGACAACGGCGAGACATCGGAAGGCTACTTCAACTATTCGGCCAATTTCCCCACACGTGTCAATAAGATAGGTATGCTCGACGCTCATATCGGCGATGCCAAGGGGGTGTTCAAGCTCTCGCCCGAACTTGTGTTGGCTTATGACCGCGTGGCTCTCGAGGGTCAGTATTACTATATGAACATCGCCCGTCACGGCGACCTTGCCTCTTATAAGGCACAGGGTGTGTATGGATTTCTCCGCGGACTGCTTGTGGGCAACTCCTACGGTTATTCACACGGTGACGCCGGTCTGGCCACGCCCGCGCCAAAATCGCTTGAGCTGATTCTCGGCTACAATTACACCGATGCGTCATGCCACAAGGCCGGCATATATGGCGGCCGCTCCAATGACTATTCGGTCACACTCAACTATTACATCAACAAATACATGCTTGCCCGTCTGCGTTACTCCTATACCGATGTGCGCGACAGTGAGGTGCTTGGCTTCCACAAATGTCATGTCAACACCATCCAGGCACGCTTGCAGATACTCTTTTAAGAGGGCTTGACAATAATATAAGGAATGTCGGGTGTAGGAAGATGAGTGAGGCTTATGGCCTGACTCACTTCAACACCCGACATCTTTTTTTTGAGGGCGTTTAACATTTGTTATTCAACACCAGTTCAGATCCGCATGCAATAATTCAGAGTTTGCGGAGTTATTATATTGTATAATAGTAACCGAAAATGAATTTTTGCAGAAACGTGTTTCTTGTGTGTGCCGTGTTGCTGGGAGGAGTCTCGGCTGTGTCGGGTCAGGACAAGAACGAATTTAACCCTATAACCACAGGTGTGACTTCGCTGGGCATAGCCCCCGACGCTCGCGGAGCCTCGATGGGCGACCTCGGTGCGGCCACTGACCCTGACGCCAATTCGCAATACTGGAACCCGTCGAAATATGCTTTCGCTTACAGCAAGGGGGCTGTCGCGCTCAGCTACACTCCGTGGCTGCGCAAACTTGTCAATGACATATATCTGGCCAATCTCTCGGGCTACTGGAAGCTCGGCGAGGAGGACAATCAGGCTATTTCAGCCTCGCTGCGCTACTTCTCGCTCGGTGAGGTGGTGAGCAATACTCCGGGTAATACAGGAAGCCAGACCATCAATCCTTATGAGATGGCTTTGGATGTAGGTTATTCGCGCAAGCTGTCGGAGAAGTTCTCGATGGGTATAGTGTTTCGTTACATATATTCCGACCTCGCTTTCGGCACATCCGAGACCGACAACTCATCGGGGGCGTCGGCGTTTGCTGCCGACATCTCGGGCTATTACACCACATATCCCATTATAGGGCGTAACGAATGCCAGTGGTCGTGGGGCTGGAACATATCCAATATCGGCTCGAAGCTCAACTATGCCAACGGATCCAATAATCAGGCATTTCTTCCGACCAATCTGCGTATAGGCACAACGTTTACATTCCCCCTCGCCGACTATCACAATCTCGCGCTGAGTGTTGACCTCAACAAACTGCTGGTGCCCACAATGCCGCGCCGCTCGGATTATGCCGACGATGAGGAGGGTGAGCGAGAGTTTGCCAAAGCCGAGGCCGACTGGCGCAATATGTCGTCGATTACAGGTATATTCAAGTCGTTCAACGATGCTCCAGGCGGCATGAAGGAGGAGTTGCGCGAGATTTCCTATTCGCTTGGAGCCGAGTATAATTACAATCAGCAGTTCTTCCTGCGTGCGGGCTACTATTACCAGCATCCCATGAAGGGCAATCTGCAATACTTCGGCATCGGAGCCGGCTTCGCGCTCAACGTGCTTCGTCTCGACGCATCCTATATGCTCGCCACGGCCCAGACCTCGCCGCTTGATCAGACGTTGCGCTTCACTCTTACTTTTGACATGGACGGACTTAAAGAAATATTCGGACGCAGATGAGAATAGGACAAGGATATGATGTGCATAAGCTCGTGGAAGGACGCGAGCTCATCCTGTGTGGCGTGAAGGTGCCTTATGAGAAAGGACTTCTCGGCCACAGTGATGCCGATGTGGCTCTTCATGCACTGGCCGACGCACTGCTCGGCGCGGCCGCCATGCGTGACATAGGCTATCACTTTCCCGACACTGACCCTGCCTACAAGGGTGCCGACTCGCGCCGCCTTCTGCGCAGGGTGGTCGAGATAATAGGAGAGAAGGGCTATAGGGTAGGTAATGTCGATGTGACCATAGTGGCTCAGCGGCCCAGGCTACTGACTTATATTCCCGAGATGATGGCCAATGTGGCAGCCGACCTTGCCGTTTCGGCCGATTGTGTTTCGGTCAAGGCCACTACAACCGAGCATCTCGGATTTACCGGCCGTGGCGAAGGCATCGCGGCAATGGCTGTCGCGCTGATTGAAAAAATTTAAGAAGACTCGGGGAGATACGGGGAGATACAAAAGGACAAAAGACTCAAAAGAAACAAAAGTTTTTAATCATTCATAAACCACACGGTTTAATCCAAATTAAAAACTTTTGTTTCTTTTGAGTCTTTTGTCCTTTTGTATCTCCCCGTGATTTTTACAGGTTCATAGTCACGCCGACGTTGATGCTTCGGGGCATGGCGGGGCCGTAGATATAGCCCGAGTCGCGCAGTGAGCCGGTGTCAAAATCTTTCTGATAGGAGTTGAATATGTTGCTTATGCCGGCCGAGAGGTCAAGATTAACTCGGTTGAACACCTTGAAGGTGTAGGTCAGTTTGGCCGAAGCATCAAAGAATGATTGTGTGGTCACGGCCATGTCAATGTCGGTGCCCGAGCCTTCCATATGCTGCACCAGCATCGGGCCTGTGGCCGTGCCAGTGAATGTGGCGCGCAGAGAGTGGGTAACCTCCCAGTTGGCTGTGAAGTAGCCATATACATCGGGCGTGCGGAACATCTTTTTCACCGCGGGCACTTCGGGGTTGTCGCTCCATGCCTCGGGGCTCTTGTATCGGCTCCGTTGCAGTGTCACACCACCCTGGATGTCAAAATGCTTGGAGAAAAATGCCTTGGCCTCGATGTTCATGCCCATCACACGGGCTCCCGAACCGTTGTAACGTTCGAGTACGGCATTGCCGTTGGCGTCGAGTCCGTCGAGCTGGCGGAGTGCAAAGACGTCGCGCAGGTCGGTGTAGAAGCCTTCGATGAGAAGGTTGGTCTGCACGTTGCCAAACCGGTGATACAGGTCGCCCGAGAGGCTCAGGCTCTGCGAGCTTTCCTGCTTGAGTCCGGGGGCGAGGATTGTCACTACGCGCTCGCCGCCTACGATGGCTACATGGAAATCCTCGTCATAGGCCTGTGGCGAGCGGAAGCCCGTAGAGTAGGATGCGCGCAGGTTGACGTTGTCTGACGGATTGTATCTCACGTTGAGACGGGGCGATATGATGGCGTTGTGTATGAGCGAATGTTTGTCCACACGCGCTCCGGCAAGAAATCCCCACCGCTCGTTTTTCCATTCGTTCTGTAGATAGCCGCTGTAAATGTTTACCGTCTGGAGGATGTCGTGGTCATATCCGACGGTTACATCATGGAGTCTGTTGTAAGAATACTCCAGGCCGGCCACAAGCTCGGCCGGCATAAACAGGAAGCGGTCCATCGGATGTGTCCACTGTGATCCGGCAGTCACTACGATGTCAGAGGTGCGTCCATAGGCGTCGGGGTCCATGTCGGAGCCGTAATAGCTCTGACGTTTGGTGTTCTGTGTGGCGGCAAATATCGACAGTTTGTCACGGCGGTCGCGCAGCCACCAGTCAAAAGTAGCCTCACCCGAGTTGATATTGTGGTCAACCTGCTCGGCTATCATGGCCAAGTGGGCCGGTTGGTCGAGCTGGTCGCCTCCGCGGCGATATTCGTGGGTGTTGTGATACTCGAGTGTCAGTCTGGTGTCGCCGCTTGTGCGGAAAAATGTTCTCGCACCTATTGTCTGAGCCTTGATCTGGGCTATCTCGGTATATCCGTCCTTGTTGTCGTCATATCCGTGACGGCTGCGGCTCTGTCCGTAGATAAAGATGCCGGCCTTGTTGTTGTCTGTTACCATCGAGGCGTTCATCGTGGTGTTGTTGTCAAGCGCGCCCGACACACCTATTGAAGTGAGCGTGTGTGACACCTGTGCCGAGTTGGTCACAGGGTCTTTGGTGATGATGTTGATGGTGCCGCCTACGGCCGAGGAGCCGAAGAGGGCCGAGCCGCCTCCGCGCATCACTTCGACACGGTCGATCATGTTGGCCGGTATGTGCTCGAGTCCGTACACTCCGGCCAGAGCGGAGAACACGGGCCGCGAGTTCATCAATATCTGCGAGTAGTGTCCGTCGAGACCGTTGATTCTCACCTGTGTGAATCCGCAGTTCTGGCAGTCATTCTCCACTCTCACACCAGGCTGGAAGTCGAGTCCGTCGGCCAGAGTACAGGCTCCGACATTAAGAAACGTCTTTCCGGTCACCACATTTACGAGTGAGGGGCTTTCTCTGCGCTTGGTCTCGGTCTTGGACGATGTGACCACCACCTGGTCGAGCATGAAGGCGTCGGGAACGATGTCGAAATTTACTTCGATGCTCTGGCGTTTTTTTACGCTTGCGTTCTTTTTCTGAGTCACATAGCCGACCATCGAAGCCTCAAGCACATAGTCGCCCGGCTCGAGGTCGCGGATTATGTAGTGGCCCGACGCGTCGGTCATGACTGCTATGTCGGTGCCGAGTATCCTGATGAGGCAGCCCGGTATGTGTTCGCCGTTTTCATCGTCAATGACATGTCCTCCGATGTTTGCGTCCGAGACTTTTGCGGGGATAGCATGCACAGAGATTAGCGATGCCAAGATTAAATAGATGATAAATAGCGTAGTACGAATCATATTAATGTGATTACAGTTGGTAAAAAAAATGCATGTGAAATTTCCGGCTGCAAAATTATAACAAATAGCACAAGTGGGCAATACCTAATATTGAGTATTTGTCCCATGCTTTGTAGGTCGGCAGACTATATAACCTCCTCTAAATTTTGCGTAGTTGTCTAAAATCCGTAAATTTGCAATCACTATGGCTGTTCGTAAGGGACATATATTGCGGGCGGCCCGCATCGTGGCGGCAGTTGCGGTGTGGGTAACTGCGACATATACGCTTGTGAGTTATGCTCAGACACTGCCTGTCCTGGCCGGATGGATAGCGCGCATACAGTTTTTTCAGGCAGCCATGGCTTTCTCTCTGTCGACTATAGTGGTGTGGCTTATAGCCACTCTTGTTTTCGGCCGCGTCTACTGCTCGGCGGCGTGTCCGCTGGGTGTGTTTCAGGATGTGGTGGCTCGGTTGACAAGGCTTGGACGCTATGGCCGTCGGCGTCATTATCATTACAGCCCTCCGCTCAACCGCTGGCGCAACACGAGTCTGTGTCTTATAATGGTCTCGATACTTCTCGGACTGTCGGTCGTGGCTGTGTTTGCCGATCCATGGAGTATATACAGCCGTGCCTGCACATTTCTTGTCAAGCCTGTGTGGGGTCTTGTGCTGGACGCCATGGCGTCACAGCCTGTAAAGATTGTCACAGCCTCGGTGCTCGGGATTATTGTCGCGTTAGTGTCGATAGTGGCTGTGGGGGTGCTTGCCGCACGCAACGGCCGCACGTTCTGCAACTCCCTGTGTCCCGTAGGCACCACGCTGGGCTATGTCTCGCGCTACTCTATATTTCACATCGACATCAACACCGACAAGTGCATACAGTGTCGCAGGTGTGAGCATGTGTGCAAGGCTTCATGTATCGACCTCACATCACACGTTGTGGACTCCTCGCGGTGTGTTAACTGCTTTGACTGTCTGCCGGTGTGTCCCAACGATGCCATACATTACACCTGGGCGCGTCACCAGCTTTCGATTCCCATGATGCAGCGCATCAGGCCTCCGATGGCCCAGGGCGCGCAGTGTATACAGGACTGTCACGATTTCATGTTGGCCAAGCCACGCAAGAAACCTGTGCCGGTGGCCGACACCGCGACCGATGTAGCCGCGGCTGATATAAATAAGAACAAAGAAAATAACAATGCGACAATATCTTGACCTTCTTAACCGAATAATGACCGAAGGCATCGACCGTGGCGATCGCACGGGCACGGGCACACGCAGTGTGTTTGGCCATCAGATGCGTTTTGACCTGCGCGACGGTTTCCCTCTGCTCACCACAAAGAAACTGCATCTCAAGTCGATTATCCATGAGCTGCTGTGGTTTCTCAAAGGCGACACCAATGTAAAATATCTTCAGGACAACGGTGTGCGCATCTGGAACGAGTGGGCCCGTCCCGACGGAGACCTCGGTCATATCTACGGCTACCAGTGGCGGTCGTGGCCCGACTACGACGGCGGCCATATCGACCAGATACGTGAGGTTATCGGCCAGATACGCTCCAACCCCGAGTCGCGCCGTCTCATAGTCAGTGCGTGGAATGTAGCCGACATCCCCGGCATGGCTCTTCCGCCGTGTCACATATTATTCCAGTTCTATGTGGCCGACGGCCGTCTCTCGCTTATGCTCTATCAGCGCAGTGCCGACTGTTTTCTCGGAGTGCCTTTCAACATTGCCTCCTACGCGCTGCTGCTCATGATGGTGGCACAGGTGACCGGGCTCGAGCCGGGCGAGTTTATACACACTCTCGGCGACACGCACATATATCATAATCATTTTGATCAGGTGAACACACAGCTCGGACGCGAGCCGCGACAGTTGCCGAAGATGGTAATCAATCCCGAGGTAAAGGATATTCTCGACTTCAAGTATGAGGATTTCTCGCTCGAGGATTATGATCCGCACCCCCATATTAAAGGTACAGTAGCAGTATGATTACAATTATAGTGGCTGCCACACGTGATATGGCCATAGGCCGTGGCGGTGATTTGCTCTATCACATATCTGATGACCTCAAGCGGTTCAAGTCGCTCACTATGGGATGGCCTATAATCATGGGGCGCAAGACGTTTGAGTCGTTTCCCAAAGGTGCGCTTCCCGGACGCCGCAACATAGTGGTGACGCGCAATGCCGGCTACACAGCTCCGGGTGTCGAGACTGCCTCCTCGCTCGACGAAGCTCTGGCGATGTGTAAGGGGACCGAGAATGTCTTTATCACAGGAGGCGGCGAGATTTACCGTCAGGCTCTCCCGCTTGCCGATCGTCTGGAGCTGACTCTGATTGACGCCGTGTGTGACGATGCTGACACACGTTTCCCGTCGGTAGATCTTGCCTCGCTCGGCGCGGCTTTTCCGGTGTTTGACCGCACCGATCCGCGGAGCGGTGTCAGATATTGCTTCCTGACTCTCGAATTGCGTTAAAAATCAACCGCTTCCCGCTTCAGTACGCTTCGTGGGCCATGGAATGGCTATTTCTTGGCGGATTATTTGGAAATTTGCGCGTAAAACATTAAATTTGACGTCAAATCCTTAGACTTAACCAGGAAATAATTACTATTATGGAAGATATTACTGATTTTTTTAATGAAATGCTCAGGCAATACGGAAGTGTAGATATAGCCGAGGCTGAATTTAAAAAACAGTTACACGAGAATGCTGAGCTGCACGAACAATACCGCAAGTGGTGTCATGAAGTCGGAAGCAGCGAAAAAAACGGTTTCTTGGACTACTGCGAGGAGTATCTCGAATCGCAGGACTCCATATGGGACAACCTTAAAGATGAATATGACGACGAATAGTCCTGATGATATTTCCATGCCGGTGAGACTGCCGGCTGAATGGGAGGCACACGAGTGTGTGCTCCTGGCATGGCCGCATGAACACACCGACTGGGCCTATATGCTCGATGAGGCCCGCGAATGTATAGCCTCGATAGTGAGGGCCGTTTCGGTCCATGAATGCGTGTTGCTTGTGGGGCCGGCCTCGATGTGTCGCGAGTCGGTCATGGCCTGTGGCTTCGATCCTTCGCGAGTGCGTTTTGTCGACCTTCATACCAACGACACCTGGGCGCGCGACTTCGGCCCTATAACAGTCGAGACAGGTTCGGGGCTTAGCGTCATCGACTTCAAGTTTAATGCCTGGGGCATGAAGTTTGCAGCCGACAAAGACAATCTTATCAACACACGTCTTGCAATGCAGGGCATATTCAAAGCCTGTTATGTCAACCGTCTCGGTTTTGTGCTCGAAGGCGGCAGCATCGAGAGCGACGGATGCGGCACACTGCTCACCACAGCCGAATGTCTGCTCTCGCCCAACCGCAACGGCGAGATGACTGAAGGCGACATCCGTTCATATCTTGCCGACACCCTCGGCTTCAGCCACCAGCTGTGGCTCCATCACGGAGCGTTGGCCGGCGATGACACCGACAGCCACATCGACACACTGGCCCGTCTCGCACCCCACGACACAATAATATATATAGGCTCTGTCGACTCTCACGGACAGAAGGTCGACACTCTCGCCGCCATGCGCGACGAACTGCTCACATTGCTCACACGTGACGGCCGGCCGTTCAACCTCGTGGAGCTTCCGCTGCCCGACCCCGTATATGACGAGGACGGAATGCAGTTGCCGGCCACTTATGCCAATTATCTTGTATCGCACCGTGCGGTCTATCTCCCCGTCTATGCCCAGCCGGCCAATGACCTGCTGGCCGAGCAGATTCTCAAAATCGTTTATCCCGATCATGACATCGTGCCCGTCGACTGCCGCGCACTCATAAGGCAGCACGGCTCACTCCACTGCGTCACCATGCAGCTACCGCTCGGAGCTGTCGAAGGCATCGTGGACGGCCGTTGGGCTGAAAAATATAGAAATCTATGAAAGTAGGCATCATTCAGCAGCATAACACTCCCGACATAGCCGACAACCGCAGCCGGCTTGTAGAGAAAATCCACCGTCTGGCCCGAGAAGGAGCCGAGCTCGTAGTGCTCCAGGAGCTTCACGATTCGCTTTATTTCTGCCAGGTGGAGAGCGTAGACAATTTTGACCTTGCTGTCGGCATTCCCTCTGACGTCACCGACACTTATGCCGAAGCCGCGCGCAGTGCCGGAGTGGTGCTCGTGACATCACTATTCGAGCGCAGGGCCGCAGGATTGTATCACAACACCGCCGTGGTCTTTGAGCGCGACGGATCCATTGCTGGTAAGTATCGCAAGATGCACATACCCGACGATCCGGCCTATTATGAAAAGTTTTACTTCACTCCCGGAGACCTCGGGTTTGAACCAATTCAGACCAGTGTGGGACGTCTCGGCGTGCTAGTGTGCTGGGACCAGTGGTATCCCGAGGCAGCGCGTCTCATGGCCATGCGCGGAGCCGAAATGCTCATCTATCCCACCGCCATAGGCTGGGAGAGCAGTGACAGCAATGACGAAAAGATGCGTCAGCGCGAGGCTTGGGTCACCGTGCAGCGCGGACATGCCGTGGCCAACGGGCTTCCGGTCATTACCGTCAACCGCGTGGGCCACGAGCCCGACCCTTCGGGAGCGACAGGTGGCATACAGTTCTGGGGCACAAGTTTTGTAGCCGGCCCGCAGGGCGAGTTTATCTACCGTGCTCCCGATGACACCGAATCCGAGGCCGTCATAGATGTCGACCTCCGACGCTCGGAGCAGGTGCGCCGTTGGTGGCCCTTCCTGCGCGACCGCCGCATAGAATGTTTCGGAGGTCTCACCCGCCGTTATCTCGATGACTGAACACAAGACATCTGACCCGGGCCGTGTGATACGCACGGCCCCGTTTCGCACGGTCTCGGGCGACTATTTTGCCGTCCTGCTTTCCGAATGGATACCGCGTTATGGCTGGACGGTCCTTATTCCCGTCCTTGCCACAGCCGGCTACGGGTGTCTGAGCCACGACGAGCGATGGCTGCTTGTGGCCCTGATGCTGGTGTTTATCGTGGCCCCGATGGTCATGTCGTTTCTCTACACCTATTACATGCTTGCACCCGAGGCCCGCAGGACCATACTGTGTAAAACCGTCGAGATCTATCCCGGCAGCCACATAAGTCTCCGATATGTGGCCCCTGAGGAGAAGACTCCGGCCGGCGACGACAAAAAAATCCCGGCCGACGACAGTAACGACAATTTCGTCCTGCCACCGTCCGAGACTATACCCTGGAGTGACGTGGTGCGTGTCAGAAACACATCGCGTTTTCAAGTCTACTTCCTGCGCGGTGAGCGGATGCAGTTTCTTCTCGTTCCTCACAGCGCGGTCATGCTCAATCGTCCACCTCAGTGTGAGTGAGCACACCGAGTTTGTTGAATTTCATCTCAACACCGTCCGACAGCTCAATCTCATAGCCTGACAGTTTGTTTTCTATTTTGGTAATAAAAGCTCCGTTGCAGTTTTTCTTCACATAGTTGCGTATGGTTCTCATCACCAGTCCGTCGGGCACCTGACGGTTCTTGCAGTCAACCGAAGTCCATTTGCCGGCGTTGTTAAACTCGATTTTGGTCCCGTTGACCAGTTTCACGTCATAGTCGGTCTTCTTGAGCAGGTGTTTGTCCACCTTTATCATGCCGATTTTGGCTTTCGGGAAATACTCCTCGATCATCTCGCGAGCTTTGGCGGGCAGTTTATCCCTGTCGATGGTATAGCTGTCGGCCCTTGCGGCTCCGCCTAAACAAAGCAGAGCCATCAGAAAGAATAAAATTTTTTTCATGACAACACTCATATTGTTTCATATAAAACGTTTTGCCACACTCTAAAGTTCCAGCTTAAGGATATTTCCCGGCATGCGCGATTCGGTTACGGAGAATGTGTGTGATAATGATTTTTTAACATTGATGTGCGGTTATGTTGCCCATGTGGCGGTTAATTTTGCCGTTGAAAGTCGTGTTGTCCTTTCCTTGAATCTCTAATTTTATTCATTTATGTCATTCATCATCATTATCCTCTGCGCTCTGGCATGGCTCGGCCAGGCACTGAGAGACGGAGCGGATGTCAGTTAATTGCAAAAAGAAGTCGCGCTTATGGTTGGAATAGTATTATGGTGCATACTGATATTGTTTATTGTCATATGCTCGTGTCCGGGTTTTCTCACATTCTTTTTCTGCGTGGCGTTGCCGTTTGGAATAGGGGTGTTTGCTCTTACGTCATGGTTGCGAAATAAATTCATCAACAAATAGTGTTTTATGTCATTCTGGAATTTTCTCGGTGGATTAGCCCTGTTCGATATGTTGGGCAAATGGTTTTCAGGCAAGCCACAGTCTCATTTACCGTCTTCACAATCGATGTATGGTTACGGTGGTGATGCCGGTTGTTCTCGAGCGGATCAATCGAGCCATCGGCCTCAGGCAACTTACAGTCATATGTCGGATATGGACGACTATGACATAGACGAGCTACAGGAACGCATCGACGACCTTGAAAGCCGGCTTGACGACTGTGATATAATGTCAGACCGTTACGACCGTATCCAGAGCGAGATAGACATGCTTCAGGCCCGGCTCGATGATATTGATGATGCGGCAGAACTGTATGACGACATTAACGACGAGTTGTACGGTCTGTATGATGACGACCTGTATATCGACCGCGATGAGGACTGGTGATTCTCGGGATATAATAATTTCGGGTCAAACCGAAATATAAGTAGCGTCAGAGTGTGATATCAGATAAAAAGGAGGTCTGGCAGCAAATTTTGTAAAAGGGGGTGGGGGAATGGATAAAAGATTTGCCCAAGTGTGGGAATTGTTGTAATTTTGTGACATAAACCATTCATTGACATAGCCAGATACTTATGGTCGTATTTTTTAAGAAAGGCGCGAATCTGATTTACGCCGTAGAGACGAATCACAAGTTTACCCCCGAAGAGGCCGAGAAACTAACTTGGCTCTTTGACGGGGCCACCCCTCTCAGCTCCACTTCGGTCAAGGGCCGCTTTGTGGGTCCTCGCAAGGAGATGATTACTCCCTGGAGCACCAACGCAGTGGAAATCACCCAGAACATGGGACTCGAGGGTATAACCCGCATAGAAGAGTTTAACCGCACCACAGCCGAAGAGCCTGTTTTCGACAAGATGCTCTCTCGTCTGTATGACGGCCTGAACTCCAAGGTGTTCAGCACCTCTACCACCGCAGCTCCCATCGAGCACATCGCCGACATATCGGAATACAACAAGCGCGAAGGTCTCGCTCTCAGCAAAGAGGAGGAGGACTATCTGCGTCAGCTCGCCGAGCGTCTGGGACGTCCCCTGACCGACAGCGAGGTGTTTGGCTTCTCGCAGGTCAACAGCGAGCACTGCCGTCACAAGATATTCAACGGCTCGTTTGTAATCGACGGCGAAGAGAAGGAGCTCTCGCTCTTCAAGCTTATCAAGAAGACTTCACAGGTCAATCCCGGACGCCTCGTATCGGCCTACAAGGATAACGTAGCGTTTGTTGAGGGTCCGACTGTGGCACAGTTCTACCCCACACACCCCGAACGTCCCGACTACTTTGAGGTACGCGACCTGCCTACAGTGCTCTCGCTCAAGGCCGAGACACACAACTTCCCCACGACCGTAGAGCCGTTTAACGGCGCGGCCACCGGTAGCGGCGGCGAGATACGCGACCGTCTCGGCGGAGGACGTGCTTCGCTCCCCCTGGCCGGTACCGCTGTCTACATGACCTCCTATCCCCGTCTCGGCGGCCACCCATGGGAACTGATGATGAATCCCCGCGCCTGGCTCTACCAGACTCCGGCTGAGATACTCATCAAGGCGTCAAACGGTGCGTCGGACTTCGGCAACAAATATGGCCAGCCCCTCATCTGCGGTTCGTTGCTCACATTCGAGCATGACGAGAACGGCAAGATGTATGCCTATGACAAGGTAATCATGCTCGCCGGCGGCGTAGGCTATGCAGCCGCCAAGGATGCCATCAAGGGTGTGCCCGAAGCGGGCGAAGCCGTTGTGGTGATGGGCGGTGACAACTATCGCATCGGCATGGGCGGCGGAGCAGTATCGTCGGTCGAGACCGGACAATATGCCTCGGGCATCGAGCTTAACGCCGTGCAGCGTGCCAACCCCGAGATGCAGAAGCGTGTGTCTAACGTAATCCGCGCATTGGCCGAAAACGATAACAATCCCATCGTGTCGATTCACGACCACGGTGCGGGCGGTCACCTCAACGCTCTCTCGGAGCTCGTCGAGGAGACCGGCGGTAAAATTGAGATCGGCGCGCTGCCCGTAGGCGACAAGACTCTCTCGTCAAAGGAAATCATCGGCAACGAGAGTCAGGAGCGTATGGGTATGGTGCTGAAGAAGGAGGACATCGAATATGTCAAGACCATCGCCGACCGCGAACGCGCACCGATGTATGTGGTGGGCGAGACCACAGGCGACCATCGCTTTGTGTTTGAGCAGAAGGACGGTGTGAAACCCATCGACCTGGCCATGAGCGATATGTTTGGTTCGTCGCCCAAGACCACTCTGGTTGACAACACTGTGGTAAACACCTACAAGGACGCTCCCTATAACGAAAACGATATAGAAAAATATGTAGCCGACACTCTCGCGCTCGAGGCAGTGGCTTCCAAGGACTGGCTCACCAACAAGGTGGACCGCTCCGTAACAGGCAAGATAGCCCGCCAGCAGTGTCAGGGTGAGATACAGCTCCCCCTCAGCGACTGTGGCGTGATGGCACTCGACTACTCCGGCACCAAGGGTATAGCCACCTCCATCGGTCACGCACCGCAGGTAGCACTCATCGACTCGGCCAAGGGTTCGGTGATGGCGGTTGCCGAGGCTCTGACCAACATCGTGGCCACTCCGCTTGCCGAAGGCATCAGGAGTCTGTCGCTTAGTGCCAACTGGATGTGGCCATGCAAGAATCCCGGTGAGGACGCAGCCTTGTATCGTGCCGTCGAGGCATGCAGCGACTTTGCATGCGCCCTCGGCATCAACATCCCTACAGGCAAGGACTCGCTGTCAATGACTCAGAAATATGGCAACGACAAGGTTTATGCTCCCGGCACCGTAATCATCTCGGCCGCCGGCGAGGTCACCGATGTGAAAAAGACCCTTTCGCCCGTGCTCCGTGCCAAGGATTCCACCTTATACTATATAGATTTCTCTGGCGATGCTCTCAAGCTCGGCGGTTCGGCCCTGGCTCAGTCACTCGGTTCGCTCGGAGCCGACGCCCCCACGGTGACCGATGCCAAGGCGTTTGTCAACACCTTTGACACCGTTCAGAAGCTCGTGGAGAAGAAGATGCTCCTTGCCGCCCATGACGTGTCGGCCGGAGGTCTCGTCACCACCCTGCTCGAGATGACATTTGCCAACACCGAAGGCGGTGTCGAACTCAACACCGAGGCATTCGGCGAGTCGGACCTCGTGAAGATACTCTTCAGCGAGAATCCTGCACTCGTGGCCCAGGTAGACGCAGCCAAGGTGGCCAAGGTCGACGAAATGCTCGACAAGGCCGGCGTGAAATACTATCACATCGGTTCGCCCGCCGCAGAGCGCGCCCTCATCATCAACCACTGCGGTACGCAGCGTCTGCTCGGCATTGACCATCTGCGTGACGTGTGGATGCACACCAGCTATCTCATGGACTCGCTCCAGAGCGGAGAGCAGAAGGCACGCGAACGTTTCGAGAATTACAAGAAGCAGCCCATACGCTACCGCATGCCTTCGGGCTACAACGGCAAACTCGCCTCGCGCGGTATAGCCCTGCGTCGCGACGGACATGGCGACGGACGTGTCAAGGCCGCCATCATCCGCGAGAAGGGTGTGAACGGCGACCGCGAAATGGCTTACTCGCTCTATCTTGCCGGATTTGATGTGAAGGACGTGCACATGACCGACCTCATGAGCGGCCGCGAGACCCTGGAGGATGTCAACATGATAGTGTTCTGCGGAGGCTTCTCCAACTCCGACGTGCTCGGTTCGGCCAAGGGCTGGGCTTCGGGATTCCGCTACAACGAGAACGCCAAGCGCGCCATCGAGAACTTCTACAAGCGCACCGACACCCTCTCGCTCGGCATTTGCAACGGCTGTCAGCTCATGATCGAGCTCAACCTTATCAATCCCGAGCATCCCAAGAAGACCAGGATGCTGCATAACGACTCGCACAAGTTTGAGTCGCAGTTCCTGGGGCTCACCATCCCCGCCAACAACTCCGTAATGCTCGGTTCGCTCTCAGGCTCCAAGCTCGGCTGCTGGGTGGCTCACGGCGAAGGCAAGTTCCACCTGCCCATGTCGATGGACAACTATAACGTGGTGGCCAAGTATGCCTACAACGGCTATCCAGCCAACCCCAACGGCTCACGTTGCTCAGTGGCCGGCATATGCTCGGCCGACGGACGCCATCTGGCCATGATGCCACATCCCGAGCGAGGTATCTTCCCCTGGCAGTGCGGTTATTATCCCGCATCGCGTGCCACTGACGAGGTGACACCATGGATTGATGCTTTCATCAACGCCCGCAAGTGGGTTGAAGAGCACGTTTCACATTAATTTACATAAAAAAAACTCCGTTTTTCACGAAAATGTGTATATTTGTCGGAAAAACGGAGCTTTTTTGTCACAAAGTGACATCTCCACCTATTCGTATCTACATAAAACCTTAAATTATAACAAAATGAGTCTCAACATCATCGTGCTCGCCAAGCAGGTGCCCGACACCCGCAACGTGGGCAAAGATGCAATGAAAGAGGATGGCACCATCAACCGTGCGGCTCTGCCGGCCATCTTCAACCCCGAAGACCTCAACGCGCTCGAGCAGGCACTCCGTCTAAAAGACGCCAACCCGGGGTCGACAATCACATTGCTTACAATGGGTCTGCCCCGTGCGGCAGAGATCATACGCGAAGCCATCTATCGCGGAGCCGACACCGGCATTGTGCTTACTGACCGCGCGCTGGGCGGTGCCGACACTCTCGCCACTTCCTACTCTCTGGCTCAGGCCGTGAAAAAAATCGGAAACTATGACATCATACTCGGCGGCCGTCAGGCTATTGACGGTGACACCGCACAGGTGGGCCCGCAGATAGCCGAGAAGTTAGGCATACCTCAGGTGACATATGCAGAGGATATCATCGAGCTCAAGGACGGACACGTCATCGTGAAACGCCGTCTGGAGAACGGTGTGGAGACCGTCAAGGCCCCTCTCCCCTGCGTTGTGACCGTCAACGGCTCGGCTGCCGACTGCCGTCCGCGCAACGCCATGCGTGTGCAGAAATACAAATATGCCGCATCGCCCAGCGAGGCCGCCGCTCTAAGCGACGAGCGTAAAGCCCTGCTGGAGAAGCGTCCCTATCTCAATCTTCAGGAGTGGAGCGCGGCCCATGTCGAGGCCGATCCGGCCCAGATAGGTCTGCCCGGTTCCCCTACTAAGGTGAAAAATGTCGAGAACGTAGTGTTTGCCGCCAAAGAGTGCCGCGTGCTCGACGACAGCGACGCAGCTATCGAAGACCTCGTGAAAGAACTTATTACCAACCACACAATAGGATAAGCCCAATGGACCAGAATAATCTTATAGTATATCTCGAAATCGAGGACGGACGCGTAGCCGACGTGAGCCTCGAACTTCTGACCAAAGGGCGTGTGCTCGCCGACAAACTCGGCGTTAAACTCGAAGCCCTGGCTGTAGGCGATGACCTCACCACTGTGGGTGAGCAGGTGTTTCCCTACGGCGTCGACCGCCTCTACCGCGTGTCGGACAAGCGTCTGTCGCCCTACACCTCCAACCCCCATTCGGCCGTGCTCATCAATCTGTTCAAGGAAATCAAGCCGCAGATATGCCTCATGGGAGCCACATGCATCGGCCGTGACCTCGGTCCGCGCGTAAGCTCCTGTCTGCACAGCGGTCTGACCGCCGACTGCACGGCTCTTGAAATCGGTGACCACACCGATGCCCGCACCAAGGTGGAATACAAAGACCTGCTGCTACAGATACGTCCGGCCTTCGGAGGCAACATCGTGGCCACTATCGTCAATCCCGAGTGCCGCCCGCAGATGGCCACCGTGCGTGAGGGTGTGATGAAGAAGGAGATCCGCGACCCGCAATACAAAGGCGAGACCGTCGATCTCGAGGCCGCCAAGTATGTGAGCGACGAGGACTTTGTGGTAGAGATACTCGACCGTCATATCGAGAAATCAAAAATCAACATCAAAAACTCGCCCATCATCGTGGCCGGCGGCTATGGCGTAGGCTCGAAAGAAAATTTCAAGCTGCTCCATGACCTTGCCGACACTCTCGGAGCTGAGGTGGGCGCATCGCGTGCGGCTGTCGACGCCGGATTTACCGAACATGCCCGTCAGATAGGCCAGACCGGTGTTACCGTGCGTCCGAAGCTCTACATAGCCTGCGGCATCTCAGGGCAGATACAGCACATCGCCGGCATGCAGGAAAGCTCCATCATAATCTCTATCAACAATGATCCCAACGCGCCCATCAACACCATTGCCGACTATGTAATCACCGGCAATCTCGAGGAAGTGGTGCCCAAGCTCATCAAATACTACAAAAAGAACTCCAAATAACGTCATAGAAAAATGGCTAACTTTTATACCGACAACCCCGATCTCAAGCACCATCTTACCCATCCGCTGATGGAGAAGATTGTAGCCTTGAAAGAACGCAACTATACCGATGCCGAGAAGTTTGACTACGCTCCTCTCGACTATGCCGACGCCCAGGACAGCTATGACAAAGTGCTGGAGATTGTAGGCGAGATATGCGGCGACGTCATCGCCCCCAACGCCGAGAGTGTTGACCACGACGGCCCCTCTGTGGCCGACGGACGCGTGACCTACGCTCCCGCCACTCAGGTCAACCTCGATGCCTGCCGCAAGGCCGGACTCATGGGTATGGCCATGCCACGCCGCTACGGAGGTCTCAACTTCCCCATCACCCCCTACATCATGGCTGCCGACATCGTGAGCCGTGCCGACACAGGTTTTGAAAACCTCTGGGGCCTTCAGGATTGTGCAGAGACCATCTATGAGTTTGCCGACGAAGACCAGAAGCAGCGTTTCATCACACGCGTATGCCAGGGTGAGACCATGTCGATGGACCTCACCGAGCCCGACGCCGGCTCTGACCTTCAGAGCGTGATGCTCAAGGCCACCGAGCAGCCCGACGGCACATGGCGACTCAACGGTGTGAAACGATTCATCACCAACGGCGACAGCGATATCCACCTTGTGCTTGCCCGCTCCGAGGCAGGAACCAAGGACGGCCGCGGCCTGTCGATGTTTATCTACGACAAGCGCGACGGCGGAGTGAATGTGCGCCGCATCGAGAACAAGATGGGCATCAAGGGCTCGCCTACCTGCGAACTCACCTATAAGGATGCCAAAGCCGAGCTCTGCGGCTCGCGCCGTCTCGGTCTCATCAAATATGTGATGGCCCTCATGAACGGTGCCCGTCTCGGCATCGCCGCCCAGAGCGTAGGCGTGAGCGAACTCGCCTATCGCGAGGCTCTGGCTTATGCCCGCGATCGCAAACAGTTTGGCAAGGCCATCATCGAGTTCCCCGCCGTCTATGAGATGCTTTCCGTAATGAAAGGCAAGCTCGACGCCTCGCGCTCGCTCCTGTATGAGTGCGCCCGCTTTGTCGACATGTACAAGGTGTATGACGACATCGCCAAAGAGCGCAGCCTCACTCCCGACGAACGCAAGGAAGCCAAATATTACTCACGTCTGGCCGACGCTCTCACCCCGCTCGCCAAAGGCATGGGCAGTGAATACTGCAACCAGAATGCCTATGACTGCATCCAGATACACGGCGGTTCGGGCTTCATGAAGGATTATGCCTGCGAACGCCTCTATCGCGACGCGCGCATCACATCCATCTATGAAGGCACCACACAGCTCCAGGTGGTAGCGGCTATCCGCCACGTCACCACCGGTTCGTATCTCAACCTCATCAACTCTTATCTCGAGACTGAGGTTAAGCCCGAACTCCAGAGCATCAAGGAGCGTATCCGCGTGTTGGCCGACATGTATGCAAAGGCTGTAGAGCAAGTAGGTAAGGTCGATGACCAGGCTTACGGAGACTTCATGGCCCGTCGTCTCGTGGAGATGGCCGGTGTGACCATCATGAGCTGCCTGCTCATGCTCGACGCTCAGCGCAACGACTCATTCCGTCGCTCAGCTGAGGTATATCTCAATCTCGCTCAGGCCGAAGTGACCAAGCATGCCGAGTTTATCAACACCTTCGCCCCCGAAAGCATCGAAGACTACAAGCTTTAAAAGAAGTTTAGAGTTTAGAAGTAAAAAAGTTTAGGGATTAGCTAAAGAGGCCGACAGACCTCAGGAGCTAATCCCTAAACTTTTTTACTTCTAAACTTTTAAACTCAGAAAATCACCTAACGGGGATTTTCTCGATTCTCTTCTGATGGCGTCCGCCGTCAAAGGGTGTGTTGAGAAATTTTTCAACGATATTGATTGCTGTAACGCTGTCGATGAAGCGGGCCGGAAGCACAAGCACATTGGCATCATTGTGGCGGCGGGCAAGCTCGGCAAGCTCTACCGTCCAGCACAAAGCCGCGCGTATGCCCTGATGTTTGTTGAGGGTTATGCCTATGCCGTTGCCCGAACCGCAGAGAGCTATGCCGGGATAACAGGCACCTTGCTCTACAGCCTCGGCACAGGGATGTGCATAATCGGCATAATCACAGCTTTCGGCCGAGAATGTGCCGAAATCCTTAAATTCGATGTCCTGCGACTCAAAGTATCCCTCGAGCAGCATTTTCATTTCATATCCTGCATGATCGCTGCAGAATGCCACGGGTACACCCGCCTTAATTATTGACATGGTGAAATTATTGTATTAAATGTGATAAATAATTAGCTGTAAACATGTCTTACATCAGTCATCATCCTCTTCGTCGCAAGAATATTTGAGCTGATTGAGCGGACGCAACACATTGAGCAGTTTCTGACTCCAGTATGGTCCGAAATCATTGCTCACCGCTATGAGCGCGTCATTAATCTGCGACTCATGCGCGTCGCGCACGGCCGAGATAAAGTTGTAGAGCACCTGGAATATGTCACACAGCCCCTCGGCGATGCTTGCCGATACAGGAGTGTCGGAATATTTCATATCTTCCTCAAAAACCTCGAGATACACATCATCGGCACCAAGAAGCGACTCGATGGACTCGCGGGCCGACTCATAATAGTCCTCTCCGAGATAACTGTCGATATATGGAGCATCCTCTTCCAGCGAAGGGGCGGGATTGAGGTCGGAGGCCACAATATAGAGACGCGGAAGCAGACGCAGCATCTCGGCCACAAACGCACGGCTGTCGGCCACCTGTGACGCCCCCTCGATAGCGGCGCAATATTCATTACTCAGGGCCACGAAGGCCAGCGAGTTAGGACTTAAAGACATAGAGATTGTTGTTTTTGATATATTCATACACACCGGCAGGCAGGAAAAAGTTCATATCCTTGCCTCGCGCGATGGAGCTGCGTATAAACGAACTTGATATATCGGCCGTAGGAGCCTTGACCACTTCGACTCCGGCATCGAAAATAGTGCCGAGAGGATAGCCCGGGCGAGGATATACCACCACACCGAAATCGTCGATTATGCTCTGGGCATCCTTCCACTGTGAGAATATCTTCCAGTTGTCGGCCCCGATAATGAGTTTGAACGAGTGGCGCGGATAACGCTTGGCCAGATAACGCAGAGTGTTGACGGTGTAGGATGGACGCGGCATCGAAAGCTCGATGTCGCTCACCTTTATGCCTTCGGCTCCCTTAAGGGCTATGTCGAGCATGCGCAGACGCGTTACGTCGGGGATGAGCTCGGCCGAATTGGCCTTGAGCGGATTGAGTGGCGACAGCATCAGCCACACCTCGTCAAACCCCTCAAACTGTTTGAGATAGCTCGCCAGCATAAGGTGTCCGATATGTACGGGATTGAACGACCCGCCGAGCACACCTATCTTCATCGTGATGTAAATTCTTTAAGGATGTCGGAGACATTGTCGATAGCCGTGGCGAGATCGTCGTTGATGACCGTGTGGTCGAATTGCGGTGCAAATCCGATCTCAAACTCCGCGCGGTCCACCCTCTGGGCTATAGCCTCGGGTGTCTCGGTGCCGCGTCCCTCGAGACGCTGACGCAGAGCCTCGACCGAAGGAGGCTGGATAAAGACGCTCACAGCCTGGTCGGCATACATCCGTTTGACATTCACGCCGCCTTTCACGTCAATGTCGAGCACCACATTGTGGCCGGCATCGACTATGCGCTGAATCTCGCTCTTGAGCGTGCCGTAATATCGGCCGGGGTATACCTCCTCATATTCCACAAACTCGTCACCATCAATGGCCCGGCGAAACTCTTCATCGCTAAGGAAATAATAGTTGACCCCGTGCTGTTCGCCCGCACGCGGCTGACGGTTGGTGGCCGAGACCGAAAACTGCATGTCTATCTCACCCCGCTCGAGCAATGCGTTGATTATCGTCGACTTGCCGCAACCCGAAGGGGCCGATATTATGATGATTTTACCTTTTGACATAAATTACCGTGTCGCAAAAAAAATCAGTTATCTGTGTATGCTTGAGTGGTTACAATACGTTGAGCACCTGCTCCTTGATCTGCTCCAGCTCATCCTTCATCTGAACCACCAGACGCTGCATGTCGGAATGATTGCTCTTAGAGCCGAGCGTATTGATTTCACGCCCCATCTCCTGAGCAATAAATCCGAGCTTCTTGCCCTGCGCGCCTTCGGCGTTCATCGTATCAATAAAATAAGTCAGATGCTGGGCCAGACGCTGCTTTTCCTCGTTGATGTCAAACTTCTCGATATAGAAAAACAGTTCCTGCTCCAGACGAGAGCGGTCATAGTCGAGTCCACTGAGTTTGGCGAGTCCTTCCTCCATGCGCGTCCTGACCTTGGCCGTGCGCTCGCCCTCATAGAGCGGCACCTGGGCAAGCAGGTCGCCTATACGTTTGACTCTTAAAGTAAAAAACGCCTCAAGCCTCTCGCCCTCGGCACGACGGTGAGAGTTGAGAGCATCAAGAGCGTCGCTCAAAGCCTCCATGGCGACTCCCACCTCTGTATCATCGGCATCAGTCTGTGACTCAATGTGCATCACATCGGGAAAACGCATGAGCATACCAAACCAATCGGCCGGCTCTGCCACACCGAGTTGGGCGGCTGCCTCCTGTATCTGAGCCTTGTAGGCTTCCATCACAGGAATATTGAGCTTATGATTGGCCTCGGCACCTTGCGACTCAATGGTAATGGTAAGATCTATTTTGCCGCGCACAAGTTTCTCCGCAACAAGATTACGCATCTCCAGTTCGTGCTGACGTAAAGCAGAAGGGATACGCACCGCTATATCGGCCTGCTTGGAATTAAGAGATTTAACTTCAACTGTGACTTTTTTCCCCGGAAATTCCTTGACCGCCTTTCCGAAACCTGTCATTGAGTGCAACATATGTTTTCCGATTTAATATGGAGTAGATTATTATACAAAATTACAAAAGATAGATTAAAAATCAGAAAGATATATAAGAAAAAAGTAATAGAGCGAAATTTTTTTCAACAAAAGTGTCAAAACATTTGCAAGGTTCAATAAAAATATCTACCTTTGCACCTGCAAACATCAAGGAGAGATGGCAGAGTGGTCGATTGCGGCGGTCTTGAAAACCGTTGAGGGTCACACCTCCGGGGGTTCGAATCCCTCTCTCTCCGCTGAACTAACCGGACAATACCGGACAGTAAGCAGACAAATCCCACAAATTCAATGATTTGTGGGACTTTTTTTATCCCCTTGTGTCTGCCTTAAAGTACACCTTTTCGCCCCTAAAAGACAAAGTTCGTAACCTAACTCGTACCCCCGACAAACAAAAACGGAAAGGGGGTACAGATTGTCCGAAATTGGCGAAGTCCTGTCGCTATTTGGCTTGCCTGCATAGAACTCATTTTTAGAGAATTACAATAGTTTTGCAACTTAAAAAGTGAGTTATGAAATCGACATTCAACATCTGCTTTTACGCAAAGAAAGACAAGCAAAAAGCCAACGGTGCGTACCCCCTTTTCGCCCGTATTACAGTGGACGGCGTGGCGAGCCGTTTTAACACCAAGCTGGACGTGCTGCCCTCTATTTGGGACGGCAAAATGGGCAAGGCTACTGGACGTACTTCGGAAGCCAGCCGCATAAACCGTATGCTGGATGATATAAACGCATCACTGAATACCATTTATCACGAAATGCAGCGGCGTGACAACTACGTGACCGCTGAGAAAGTGAAGAACGAGTTTTTAGGTCATAGTGAGAGCCACGAAACAATCCTTACCCTGTTCCAAAAGCACAATGACGATGTGAAGCAGTTGGTCGGCATATCCAAGACGATAGCGACCTACCGTAAGTATGAAGTCACCCGCCGCCACCTTGCCGAGTTCATTCAAAGCAAGTACAACGTATCGGACATATCCATTAAGGAGATTACCCCGATGTTCATTACCGATTTTGAGTTATACTTGCGTACTGCTTGCAAGTGTGGTTATAACACCACCGCCAAGTTCATGCAGTTTTTCAAGCGTATCATCATCATTGCCCGCAACAATGGCATACTGGTGAACGACCCTTTCGCCAATTACAAAATCCGGCTGGAGAAAGTGGACAGGGGGTATCTGACAGAGGACGAGATTAAAATCATCCTCAAAAAGAAAATGGTTTCCGAGCGGCTGGAACACGTCAGGGACTTGTTCATCTTTGCCTGCTTCACCGGGCTTGCCTATATAGATGTAGCCGGGCTTACGCAAGACAACATTCGCAAATCTTTTGACGGCAACCTTTGGATAATGACAAAGCGGCAAAAGACGAATACGGATGTTAATGTTCCTCTGCTGGATATTCCCAAGATGATTTTGAAGAAGTACAAGGGCAAGTTGCCGGACGGCAAGATACTTCCCGTAATCAGCAATCAGAAGCTAAACGCCTACTTGAAAGAGATTGCCGATATATGCGGTATTAAAAAGAACCTGACATTCCACCTTGCCCGGCACACGTTCGCCACGACCACCACGCTGTCAAAGGGCGTACCCATTGAAACGGTGTCCAAGATGCTGGGACACACAAACATAGAAACCACGCAAATTTACGCCCGCATCACCAACAGCAAGATAGGCAGCGATATGCAGGGGCTTGACAAGAAGTTTGTCGGCATCGAGAAGATTTACAAGGAAGTCGCCATGTAATCTTGATTATTGGGAACTGGTCACAATTTGTGACCAGTCCTTACTATTATTCCAACATTGCTAAATCTCCTAAAATATACGATTATGGATTTGCAGATTATCCAAAACAAGATTTTTGAGGTCAGAGGTTGCCGGGTGATGCTCGATTATCATTTGGCAGAACTCTACCAAGTGGAAACACGAGCCTTGAAGCAGGCGGTCAAGCGCAATATCGAGCGTTTTCCGGGTGATTTTATGTTTGTACTCACCCAAGAGGAAGCTAACTTGCTGTTATCCATAGGGGTATCACAAAATGTGATACCCCCTGATTACAACTTCGGCATTGCTATGCCTATGGCTTTCACCGAGCAGGGCGTAGCCATGCTTTCTTCGGTTCTCCGCTCCAAAGTAGCCATAGAAGTAAACATTTCAATCATGCGGGCTTTTGTCCTCATGCGCCAAATGGCAATCGGTTACGAGGAACTGTCAAGGCGCATCGAGGAACTGGAGGTAAGCACCGATACGCAGTTCAACGAACTGTACCAAGCCCTTACCCAGTTTCTAAGCCAGTCGAAACAACAGAAAGAACGCCGTCCGGTAGGTTTCGTTACCTATAACCGTGACAAAAACGAATAGGTAACGATTTCGGTAACGAAATTCCGCCTAACAAACTATATCCCAATAAAGTACATTCTTCCACCTTGCGGGCAGTCCACCGACTACCCGCATTTTTATATCCTTTTCCAACTGGCACATTCCCCGAAACGCCAGCCGTGCGTGGCATGGCTGACTGTATTTCGTGAAAAGAGCCGTTGGAAACCCGCACAAGCGTATTGCAAGCAAGCTCACAACACCCTTGCCTTTCCCGCCCGCATGGAGTGTTCCCTAAAAGATGAAAGAGAACAGGCACTTTTCCCGGTTTCCCTATCTGTAAATCTTCCTCTTACGCAGTCCCCCAGCCGGGACAGTCGTTTTAATCATTTCAATAGGCAAAGGTAGTTACGTGTTCTTCACGATTTTGCAAGGTCGAGCCGTTCCGGTTTGGCGAAAAAATCTTCCCTGCCTTGCGAGGTATTTTTTGCCCAAAACCTTGCAAACTCTAAACACTACCCTTTTACGCCTATGTGAAACGAAAACGACCGACCCGACCGGAAGACGCATAAAAAAAAAGTCGGATTTACGGGAAACAGGAAAAAAGTTCAGTGAAACTTCAACTCCCTCACCTCTCAAATCCGCATAAAATTAAAAACTTAAAAAATTACAGCAATATGGAAGCAAAGGTATTATCGGAAGCAAAAGTTTATGTAGGCACTTATGCCAAGTACAACAACGGTTCATTGTCCGGCGCATGGCTCGACCTTTCGGACTATTCGGACAAGGAAGAATTTTATGAAGCCTGCCGGGAGCTGCACAAGGACGAGGAAGATGCGGAATACATGTTTCAGGACTGGGAGAACGTGCCGGAGGGCTTAATCGGCGAAAGCTGGATTTCTGAAAACTTCTTTGCCCTGCGTGATGCGGTGGAGGATTTGAGCGACACCGAGCAGGAAGCCTTTTTCGTGTGGTGCAACTATAAAAGCCATGATTTGGGCGAGGAAGATGCGGACGACCTTGTACGGGATTTCCGGGATGAATATCAAGGGGAATATGACGATGAAGAAGATTTCGCCTATGAAATTGTAGAGGAATGTTACGACCTGCCGGAGTTCGCAAAGACCTATTTCGATTACAAACAGTTTGCCCGTGACCTGTTCATGTGCGATTACTGGTTTGATGACGGCTTTGTGTTCCGTGCGGCATAACAACCAATCCGGGCGGGGTGTCAAAGCCCTGCCCGCTTAAAACAACCAAGTTTATAACCATAAAAAAATAAGACATCATGCAGTCACTTAACAAAAACGGGGTAAGCATCACCCAAACACCGGGAGAAGAAAAGTTCGTGAAATGCCGTTTGGGGGCTTTCAGGGGACAAATTTATTATCAATATGACTACCGCCACACGGACGGCGAACTTTTCAGCACGGTAGCCAAAACGCTGGACGAGTGCCGCCGCAGGCGTGACGAATGGGTAGCGAAGAAGAACGGAGTAATAAACAAGTAAATTTTAGGGACATGAAAACGACAGAAGTAAACAAGGAGCTTATCGGCAGGCGTTGCGAGTGCATTTTTACGGGCTTAATGGTAACGGGCGTTATCGAGGACATCCAAGACGACCAGCATTCCATAGCGGTCAAAGTCCGTTTCGACCACCCGCACCAGTGGGGCGATGATTTGTATAATGATGTGTGGGCGTGGGGGCGCAAAACTGACGAGTTCGGCACGTTGCATCATTTGCAACTGTTGGAGGACAAACCGGACTTTCAGATAATGACGGTAGTTTTCGGCGAGCCAATCAGCCGGATAGACCGCAGTGTTTTTGCAGATGTGGAAACGTGGGGCGTCTGTTCCCTGCAAGGCTGGGTAAACAGCTATGAAAGTGTCCGGTTTGTAGCCATAGACGACCATACGGCAATCATCACGGGCGAATATAACATGGAGCAGGTAAAGGTGTGGTTAGAGAAATACACGTCCATAAAGAGCCTTAAAACCAGTTGATAGAGGACGGCGGCTGCTTGCCGCCGTTACTTTCTTCCGTGAGCCTGCCAGCGGGTGAAGAAAGTAACAAAGAAGCCTTTCGTTTTCCCTATCATGGAAACAGCCCGCCGATGCTTCCCGGCGGGCTGTCTGCCCGATATTTACGCTTTGCGTATCATTCCATACCCGGTTTCCCAAGAGGATGATAAAAACGGATGTCGCAACTATAAATCCTCATAGTGAATAAATTTTACCCCAAGTATGCACACGGTTTCTTCTTCCTCGATGTCATATTTCCATGTCCGTTTATTGACAAGCATTTCCGTGTCGCAATCGAACCATACCATTACGGGCGCATCATCTTCTTCGTCCGCCCATTTGAAAACCTGATTGGACGGCGTTTTCCATAATTCAGCACTGTCACGTTCGGAAATACAGTCCTTGTCCACAATGATGATGTCACCTACTGCCGGAACTGTATCTGTTTCCAACGTGGTTTCTATGTACCACGAGATACCTTCTATATCCAATTCTATTTTTACCATGTCGTTTTATTATTAGGGGGTTATTGTTTCCGTTCCTTCTTCGCTGTTGTCATTATTAAATGATAGTGTAAGTTGCTGCATCTGCCCGAAGCTGTCGATGATATAAATATCAATCGTCTGCTGGTCTGTCGATGCCGAGGTGTAGTAGAGCCGGAATGTTTCTTTCTCCAGCGGGTAAAAGTCATTGGGCAGGAACACCGTGCCGTTATCCATTTCCAGCTTCCCTTTGCCGTCCGGCTGGAAGTACCTTATCTGATAGGTAGTCGGCTGGTAGTAGCCGCCACGCACCAGTTGGCAACGTATTTCGGCGGTTTCCCCGACTTTCAGCCTTTTGGGTACTGGCAGCGTTTCAATGCTGAACGGGTACGCCTGCTGAATATCCAAGTTGTCATTACAGGCGGTGACAAGTACAAGGGCGGCCACGATGCAGCAGCCCATGATGATTTTATACATTACATTCTTCATATACATTATATATAGGGGTTATCAAAATAAAGTAGTCGTTTGCCTAATTCGGGCGGCAACTTCCCTGACGACCGGAACACTGACCGCATTTCCGAGCAAGGCATAACGGTGTATCTTCGCTATCTCTTTCCTCTCTCCGTCATATATCCCGTATCTGGTATAGTTGTCGGGAAAGCCTTGCAGCCTTTCGCATTCCACTTCCGTAAGCATACGTACTTGTGAAAGCTGGCTTGCTGTCAGCTTGCCGTTATAGGTTTCGCCTTTTTTCAGGCACAAGACATAATTCCCAATGTTGGGCTGCCTGCCGTAGTTCCTTGTTATAGTTCCGCTTGGACGAGCAGCGGGTTCATCACCCCCGACCTTACCATACATTCCACCCGGCGCCGGGAAAGGAAATATGTCTGCGGTACATTTCTTTGCAGCACGTCCGACAAGGTACATTCGCTCCCGATTTTGGGGTAGAAACCATGCCGTATTAAACAGTTGCCATTCAAGTCTATAACCGCCAATGTCGGCAAACGCTTTGACAATGCTCCAAAAATCCGGGCGATGTCTTGCGAAGAATATTCCCTTAACGTTCTCCCATATAAAAACGTCAGGTCTGAAACGCCTAACGGCTTCGACTGCATATCTGACAAGGTGGCTTTCTCCCCCTTGCAGTCCCTTTCCGTCCCCGATTGCGCTAAAATTTTGGCAAGGGCTTCCGAAAGTGACAATGTGTGGACGTTCGATGCCGACTTCCCCGATATTTGTAACTGTTCCGATGTGTTTCGCATAAGGAAAATTGTATTTGAAGTTAGCGATTGCGTGTTTGTCTATCTCTGAAAAATATACCTTGTCGAAAGTATATCCGGCGGCTTCCAGCCCCTTGCTGAAACCGCCAATGCCCGAAAATAATTCCAGCAGTACCATAGGCTAATTGATAATGAATTTCAGTCCCAAAGATACCTGCGTGTGGAACTTACCTATGTCCGAGCCGAACAACGCCCGTTCCCTTGCGTTCAACAGCAAAGCCACCCGGTCGGTCAGGTAGGCTTCCAGTTCCAGCGTCAGCGCACCGCCGTAAATGAAGCAGTCCTTATCCAGCAAGGTAGAGCCGTCCGGCAGCAGCTTTTCGCTTCGGTTGCTTGTTTCGTACCCGGCGAGAGCCGACAAGCCCAATGAAAGGAAAAAGGTCTTTCGTCTGTCCGATAGGAATTTCAGGTAATAGCCGCCCTCTGCGGTGAACTGTTCTACGGGTATCTGCATATCCTTGTAGTCATACTTCTTGTGCAGGTATTCCCCGCCAATCACCCAGCGGTTTGCGTTCTTGGTGTAAACGCTGTACGCCGCCCCGATGTGGTAGGCAAAATCCGTATTGGCGTTCCAATGCACCCCGTCCGTCATGCCCGCCGTGACCTGCAAGCCTTTCATGCCCGGCAGGTATCTTTGTGCGTGTGCCTGAAACGAGGTCAGGCACAGCGCAAAAAGCATCATTATAAAGATGTGTTTCTTCATTCCTATTTGATTTTGAGTTCGTCAATCACTTCCGCGTTCACGATGTCGGCGTTCTCCACCCGTATGGTCTGATGCCGCCCGCCGTTTTTCTCGTAGAGTTCCACCAACAGCAGTTTGTCGTCAGGAATGGTGAACTTCGGCAGGGCGTACACCGTGCGGACGGTGCTTTTCCCGGCAATCTCTACTACCTCGTTGTAACTGCGTACCGCATCCAGCACCGTTTCCTGAATAGCCGTGCGTTTGGGTACTTTCTTATCGGTTATCTTAAACTTGATGAAATCGGTATCGAAAGGCACGTTGGAACTGTTCTTCGTCTGCGTGTGTACATAGAGCATCCCGTTATAGGTGTAAATCCCCTTGATTAAGAACTGTATGCCGAAACGCTTGCTACCCAAGTGGCGCACTTTCCGGTCATTGTTCTTGTAGATGCTCTGCATTATCAGCTTCACCAATAGCGGGCTTTCATTACCTAATTCCCGGAAATAGATGTTCATGCGGGTATGCGAAAAGTCGCTGGTGTCCTCGTTCTCCAAGAAGTCTTTCATTTCGATATTGAGCATTTCCGGCTCATGGGCGTACTTGGCGTTGAATGAAAAGAAACTGCCGTCCTCGCAGATAACGGAGAAGTTCGTTTCGCCCGGAAAGCCCTCAGTCGTGGCTTTCACACGGATTACGTTCTCCGCACCGTCCGCCTTTCCCGCTATGATGTGGTTGCTTCCCAAATCCACGTAGCGGACGGCGGCGGGGAAGATGATATGCACCGTCTTGGCAAAGGTCACTTCCACGCCGTAGGGCGTTACCATTTGGCGGTACGGGAGTTTCCGGGTAATCCCCCGGTACAAGTCGTTGCCAGCCGCATACTTCACGGTGTCAGCGGTTTGTGCGTTTGCAGCACACACGCCCAGCAAGAGGGCGGACATTACATGTAAAATTTAATCGAGAAGTGCGCCAGATTCTAATTGAGAAGTGCACCGTTTCATAGGACATGCAAATTTAAAAAATTAGATACAATTATAGTTGATTTTGGAGTGTTTTCTTGGTTTCTTTC
>RIBL01000099.1 GCA_003762875.1 Muribaculaceae bacterium Isolate-110 (HZI)
AACATAAGACAGTGATTGTACGTCACACCCATGCGAGTGATCAAATATAAAGTTTACAACTACGATGAACATTGAGACCCGTGTTTTTTTTTTTTTTTTTTTTTTTTTTTTCCTTTTTTTTTTTTTTTTTTGTTTTTTTTTTTTTTTTTTTTTTTTTTTTTTTTTTTTTTCCTTTCTTTTCCTCCTCTTTTTTTTTTCTTTTTTTTTTTTCTTCTAGCGGCTTGATCCGCGGAAATTTGATATCACGCTCGTAGACCGGAACAACTACCATTCATTCCCGCCGTTATTCTATCAGGTAGCATCGGCGGGTCTTGACCCGTCGAGTATCTGCTTTCCGCTTCGTAGAGAATTGCGGAAACTACGCCGTGGCAGCCGCGGCATACGGTTCAATATGGGATGTGTGTCTTCCATAGACCCTGCCCGGAAGGTTGTTTCCACGGATCTTGAGGAACTGGAATATGATATTCTTGTAATAGCCGCCGGCACAACCAACAACTTCTTCAATATCGACGGACTTGAAGACAGGGTCTATACCCTCAAGTCCACTTCAGAGGCTTTGCGGTGCAGAAACGACATATTACGAAGGATTGAAAAAGCTTCGATTGAAACCGATAGCAAGGTAAGGAAGAGACTTCTGTCGTTTGTGGTAATCGGCGGTGGCCCCACCGGTGTTGAAATCGCCGGGGCTCTCGGTGAGATGAAACGCTATGTATTGCCGCGTGAGTATCCCGAGATTAATCCTGACGAAATGCGGATTACCCTCCTGGAAGGCTCCGACAGGCTGTTGCGTACTTTCAACGGGAAATGCTCCGCGGATGCGCTTAGATCACTTTCCCAACTTATGGTCACATGCCGGTTGGGGGTGAATGTGAGGAATTATGACGGGCATACCGTAGTGATGGCCGACGGTGGAGAGCTCAAGGCTGATACCGTGATATGGACAGCAGGCGTATGCGCCACCCCCTTCAGATTTGTTACCGATGTTGACAAAGAAGCCTATATA
>RIBL01000100.1 GCA_003762875.1 Muribaculaceae bacterium Isolate-110 (HZI)
GTCGCAGTCGGGAATCCTCGGCGAACTCGCCGCATGGCTCAATGACACTTTCCATGAAGTCTACATAATCAACGGCATAATAGGCGTGCTGTCGTCAATTGTCGACAATGTGCCTCTGGTGGCTGCCTGCATGAACATGTATCCGGTGATGACCGAGGCCACAGCCGCGGTGTCGGCCGACCCGCCGTATGCCTTGCTGTTTGTTGAGGACGGTCTGTTCTGGCATCTCCTCACATTCTGCGCCGGTGTGGGTGGCTCGTTTCTTATCATCGGCTCGGCCGCCGGTGTGGTTGCCATGGGGATTGAGAAGATTTCATTCACATGGTATCTGAAGCGTATCACATGGATGGCTCTTGCCGGCTATGTGGCAGGTATTTCTGCGATAGCTTTGATTGAATTCCTGAAAGCTATGTGATTGTCGGAAATATCGGCTTATGCCATATTCCGGGCATTCGTTAATGATATTGCATAAAACACGGTTGACGCCGCCTCGGGCAAACATTTGGCCCCGGGGCGGCGTTTTATGTGTGTCTCTGTAAATTTTATTTATTATGACTGACCGACTTTCATATGAGGAGAAAAACGAACTCCCCGACAATATTTTCGGCTTGCCTGAACGCCGAGAGTATCCTATGCCCGACGCAGCGCATGTGCGTGCCGCGGAGGCATATTTCCGTTATTGCCCTGAAGAGCTGAAACCAAAACTCGCCAAGGCTATCCTTACCCGCGCCGAAGAGTATAATGTGGAAATCAAGAGCCCGACAATCCTTTCCTACGCTTCGGAATGATGTGAGCCGCAAGAGCCGGGGCTGATGTTAAGGAAGGAACAAGGCGCTACGGCGGAAGATATCCCGCCGCAGCGCCTTTTGCGTGATGGTGTTGACGGTGTCGTTGATTTTATCTCACGGCAACGGTCTTGCCCGAGTTGCCTGCTGCAACGAGGTAGATGCCCGGGGCGAGGCTGATAGAGGTGCGTGCGGCCGACGGGGTGGTGACGCCCCGA
>RIBL01000011.1 GCA_003762875.1 Muribaculaceae bacterium Isolate-110 (HZI)
GAAGCGCACCATCTCGAAGAGTTCATCCATGCCTTCGGGAAGACACATCCATATTGCATCTGCGGTTTTCATGCCACAAATTTAACACTTTTCTCTAAATTCATGCACTGGGTTTTCGGCTTGAGCCAGTAATATCGTATTTGGCCGTATTCCGAAAATGTTGTAAATTTGCAGTAAATTCGGAATAGGAATGAATCACGACAAATACATACCAAGAGATTCTTATCTCAAAAAGCTGATTATCAGAAAAGACAACGGTGAAGTAAAAATTGTAACCGGCCCCCGCCGATGTGGAAAATCTTGGCTATTAAGTCATATATACCGGGATTATCTCACCGCTCAAGGAGTACCCTCTGAAAATATCATTGCTTTGGACTTTGACAAGGATGACGACAAATATGATTTCGACATTCTTGATCCAAAGGCTGTAAAGAATCATATCTACTCACAGATACAGAGCGATACCGAGAACTACTATATCTTTCTTGACGAAATACAAGAACTTGAAAATTTTGAGCGACTCGTAAACGGTCTTAACGGTCATGACAATATAGATGTTTATGTGACCGGCAGCAACTCCCGTTTTCTGTCAAAAGACATACGGACTATATTCCGTGGCAGGGGTGATGAAATCAGGGTGTTCCCTTTGTCATTCAGGGAGTTCTATCAGGCGTTACACTATGACGTTCGTGAAGCATGGAAAGTGTACTCAACTTTTGGCGGAATGCCTCGTCTTATCCACTACACTGATGATGAGCAGAAAATAAATTATCTTCAAAACTTGTGGGATAAGACTTATATCGATGATGTGGTAGAGAGAAACAAAGTAAGAAATGAACTTGCCGTTTCTCGACTTGCCACCTCGTTATGTAGTTCCATTGGCTCGCTTACCAATCCGGCACGCATAGCCAATACCCTCGAATCGGTGCAAAAGATGAAGATTGATTCCAAAACAGTATCGTCTTATATCGACTATCTTGAAAATGCCTTCCTGTTTGAAAGCGCGGAGAGATACGATGTCAAGGGCAGGCGTTATTATGAAACCAATAAGAAATACTACTGCATCGATATCGGTCTTAGAAACGCGAGGTTGAATTTTCGTCAGCAGGAGCCGACGCATATAATGGAGAATGTTCTATATAATCATCTGCGCGTTCTCGGTTATCTTGTAGATGTGGGCATAGTGGAAAGCCGTGAAATGAAAGATGGCAAAATGTCATATTCACAGCGTGAGATAGACTTCATCGCTAACAAAGGAAGCCGGAAGTATTATATTCAGTCTGCTTACTCGATTCCGTCCGAAGAAAAGCGGGAGCAGGAGCTCGCATCTCTCCTGAAGATCTCCGATTCATTCAAGAAGATTGTGGTTGTCGGCGACGAGATAATGCCTTATACCGACGACAATGGTATATATTTCACAGGCTTATTTGATTTCCTGTTAAAAGATGAATGGCTATAATACAGTCAACAAATTTTAATAGGCAGAATTAGGAATAACGACCAAAAAGCAGTAAATTTGTATTGCCCTAATGGAATAATGGGTAAGAACATTGAAACAATGCCGTGTGCAATTCGTGAACAACGGAAATCGTGGCATTACAATATTCTGAATACTACTTAGTTACAACGATAAACCTCGGCTTCTCCGGGGTCACTAAATCAAAGCTCAACTGCTTATAAATCAAGTGGTTGAGTTTTTTTGTTATAGGTATTTTGTCCACAAATTGTACACCAAACTAAATCTAACGCCTCTCCGACATTAATTTTTTTAATCCACTCCCCCTTGCGGCTATGCAGTAGTGCCAGCCACGCTCCTAAAGGAACGCCGCCGACGGCATAGCCCGGAAAACCGATTGCAGTATACTACTAATAAACGCATCATGGTGTTCGACTGCAAAGAGCTGACGTGATGATGCGTTTTATATCTGTATATTATATGTCAAATTTGTCAAATTTACTGGTGGAAAATTTTGACTCGCGGAATAATGTAAATAAATTTGTATTTCTAAGCAATCACATTCAATACAGATATTCCACAATTATATATTATCAGACTGACCAATCATGTTCAAAATAAGTTCATTAACAATACAGGAAGGTTGTAAACAATGTAAAAATCTGCGCCCCGGGGACCTATTCGCTGACCGGAATGGATGACAGTTGGGGGAATTTTTCGGTAATAGGCTAATACCTGCGATGATGAATGTTATCGATTCCTTTTTGGCACATATCCTGCTACGACACATATCCACAAACGGCCTCTAACATTGTTCATGAGAAATATATCGGAAAATTTGGATGAAATATTTGACAGTAAATATTGAGTCATAATACAAACCTGATAATCAATAGCACATGAATCATTTATATATAATCGGCAACGGATTCGATTTGCATCATAACGTTATGAGTGCATACAAAAATTTTGCTGTATGGCTTAAAAAACACGACTATGAAGTATTCGACACGTATCGACGAGTTTGTGATTACGAAGCTTTGTGGCAGGACTTTGAACGTGGCATGGCCTATGTCAGCCGCAGTTATTTTCTTGATATGGCCTCGACGTTTTTGCCATCCCTCAAAGGCCGTGAAGAAGATGATTTAACGGGGGCCGAGATTTTCCTTGCCGGAGACTGGGGTTCTGATTTCGCCGTTCAATTGGTTGACAGGCTGAAAATTCGGTTTGCACAATGGATAGGTTCCATAAAAATACCGACCGATTATAGAAGTCACATGATTCCACTGGATAAGAACGCAGGATTCCTGACATTCAATTATACTGACTTTCTCGAATCACAATATGGGATTGACAGCTCGAGAGTTAAATATATCCATGGAAAACGCGGTCGGGAATCAAACAATCTGATTGTCGGTCATGGAGAAGATGGAGACGAAATTTTTAACCGATGGTATGATAAAATTAAAAAATATCGTCCTATAGTCAAGAAAGGAAAGAAAATCTATGTCCCATCGCCTTATCTGAAACTCTATCGCGAACCGACATGCTACATCCCGGAATATCAGCATCTGACTGAACGAATTGAGGTTTATTATGACGAATCACGCAAACCCGTTCAAAAAATTATCAAATCCCAGATAGTCTATTTCCGATCATTTCACGACGTGACAGCGATTGATGTACTTGGATTTTCCTTTTCAGCGGTAGACTTGCCATATCTTCAGACGATGCTTTCATATAATGACAGCCCTCAGAACATCAGTTGGCGCATAAGCAAATATAGCGATGATGACGAGGCTAAAGCATTGGCAGCTCTGAAATCAATTGGAGTCAACCCAGCAAAAATTGAATTCTTTGAAATGTAATAATTGATGATATAATAAACTAAACAACAATTTATTAACTATGATTCTACTGTTATATTCCGAACGGAAGCGGATTGAAATAGGGATAACGGAAATTCAGTCTGAAATGGAGCCAGACTTTTGGAATGTCTTAGCCCGAAAAAGTGATGTGATAAATGGTTGGACATATGGGTGTATGCGTGTTCGCAATACTACAAAAACACGTGAAAATTTCGCGAAAATAGAATCTGAATACGATAGTCTGACATCATATCGTATTCGGAGTTTAACAAGATTTACCAATTATGTTGAAGAGGGAGACTTTTTCTATATATTCAATAAAGCGCATGTCGAACTTGCGGAACAGCTTACCGCATTGGAAGTTTTGAAACAAAATCGGACCAATCAATTGAACTGGATTATGACTCATAATCATTATTTCAATCTGTTTTCACGGCTTTCTTTTGAATTTGATGTTATCGCTTTTGGCATCAATGGTGTAGAAGAAACAATTGGTGAGTTAAACAAAGATTTAAGAACGTGTCGTTTCTGCAATAAATCAGGAAGAGAACGCTTCAGACATGTTTCTCATGCTATACCTGAGGCAATCGGAAATAAGCAGCTTATCTGTGCGGAAGAATGTGATGAATGTAATGAGAAATTAAAAGAAATAGAAGAAAACTTTGTTCATCTTATGGACTTCAGACGTGCGATGTATAAAGTTCGCAGAAAAGACAAGAGTTACTGCACGACTGTTAACGGCGAAAATTACACAATCAGTCCTGATGATGAAGGGAATCCTATCCTATATATAAAGCAATCAACTGTAACTGATGGGAAGTCTGATAAATATCTCATTAAATTCAATCATACACATCCGGTAGTAGATCAGGACATATATCGCGCGTTGGTAAAAATTGCGATAGATTTAATGCCTGCAGAGAAACTTGGTTATTTCAAAGACACTATAAAATGGATTCGAGGTGAAACAGATTATCCGATTCATGACGCATTGCCATCGGTCTTATTTAAATGCCTACCTAACAAAGATATGCATGAGCAACCGATGGTTTATCTGTTGTTTAGAAAATCAGACTCGGATAATTGGCCATATTGTACGGCACTATTACATACAACAGATGTGATTTACCAATATGTTATCCCATATGCAACTAATGACAATGGCAGATATAAGTACGATTCTGAGTTAGAGATATATCGAAAAAAAATGGAACAATATTTTGGTGGTGACTGGGAGTATCAACAATATTTTAGCTGGTGGTATTCTTATATTTGGAATTATTGGGAAGTTCCACGAAATCAGCCTAATATCCATATTTTGCCGGATTCAGATTCTATTTTTATCCAGAAAAAAGGATTGACGGATGACGAAGACAAAGAGTACGAATATAATATGTTCGAAATATCAGATTTCAGCTATAAAAATCTTCATATTAATGAAGAGAGAGCACTGATACGTAGATTGGCAGGTCAAATTAATCCAGGCGAGCGTTGCATAATGACATTAGCCCACTTTTCAATAAGCATTAATATAAAAAACGGTACCGGCAATGCATTTTTCAAATCGAAGATAAATCTTAATAAATCAACTGAAAATCTCAGTACGACGATTGATTTTTGCATTACTGACATGATGAGAATTATCAATAATCCCAAATTTGTTACTGGTGACACATTCGGAAATCTGATTTATAATATTTGGCGTATGATGAGTCAGGAAATCGATTCGAGAATCGGTCAGAAACTTGGCATTGCAAATCAATTTGCATTTTTATCCGGGATTACTCCATATTCAATTATAAGTCATGCTATTGTAGATTTGATTATGCCAAACGGATGCATTGTAAAAACCAGTTTTAAATCATTGGTTGAATAAATTGCATAATTGTATGTACATCGTAAGAAAAGTAATGGCAACTCACTGACTATCATTACAAAGCATACACCAAAGCCTCTCAAGGATCACCAAAGGGTCTATCCGACCGATGAAAATTTTCACTATAATTTGCCACCTCAAAACACCGAATAGTGGGCACCATTGTTTTTTCGTATAAATTTAATAATTTTGCGCCCTTAATTGCAGACTGTGGTTTGTAATACTTTGCTTGGCGATTTAAAGTTCTGTCGTCAAGGTTTGATATCATGTGTATAAACAACGGTATACGGGTATATGAAAATTGATTTAAAAGGGCATGCCTCGATGTTTGGGGCCAATGCAATTTGGGGAGTGATGGCTCCGGTCGCTAAATTTGTAATGATCAGTGGTACGATAACGCCGCTGGTGGTAACCAATTTGCGTATTGCAGGAGCCATGATTCTGTTCTGGCTTGTATCACTGTTCATGAAACCTGAGCATGTGGGGTCGAAAGATATGGCAAAACTTTTCGGTGCATCGTTACTTGCAATCATCTTCAATCAGGGATGTTTCATTACCGGTCTGGGCATGACATCACCGACAAACGCGTCCATAATCACGACAAGCATGCCGTTATGGGCTATGGTCCTTGCTGCGTTTTTTCTGAAAGAGCCTATAACCGGAAAGAAAATCATGGGTATTGCTGCCGGTGCTACCGGAGCAGTGCTTCTTATTCTTGGAGGCAGCTCGGAGACCGGAGCCATATCTTCGTCGATATGGGGTGATTTAATAGTTTTGACAGCACAATTGAGCTATGCTCTCTATATAGTGCTTTTCAAGGATTTTGTATCCCGCTATTCAATTTTCACCGTAATGAAGTGGATGTTCACATTTGCATTTATATGTATGGTGCCGTTTTCTTCACAGCAGCTTTCGGAGACAAGATGGGAAGCTGTCACACCTATGGAGTGGGGAGCATTGTCACTGGTTGTGGCAGGAGCGACTTTTGTGTGTTACATACTGGTTGTGATCGGTCAGCGACGCCTTCGACCGACTGTGGCAGGAATGTATAATTACATCCAGCCTCTTGTGGCTTGCATAGTTGCGATATTATGGGGAATGGATACATTTGGCATAACAAAAGCGTTTGCAATACTATTGATATTTACCGGAGTATTCCTTGTAACCATGAGCAAAAGCCGCAAAGACATGGAGTCGGAAGGGAAAACGCTTACCGAAATTGCAGGCTGAAATTCTTAGAGGGTTTACACAATCCTCGCGCTGTATTTATCTGACTTGAAATTCAACGTATGCCGTGTCGCTCTTATGGATAGGATATGGCGGATAACTGAATGTCTTGACAAGACGGTATGTGGAGGATTTATTGCTCAGATCATAAATCCATGGCTTCACTGTAATCCGGAATGAACCATCCGGTTTTAGTGAATACCCGATACCGTTGAAACAAACTTCTATATCATTTGACAGAAAGTCTAGATACTTTTCTGAGTAAGGAGCCTGAGTCCAATTCCCCCCTTCAGACTTAGTATCTATTCTGTACCATTCTCCGGTAGTCATATCGGCATCTCGATTGTTTGTAAATTCCACCACAAGAGAATCCACAGGGCTACTGATTGGATCAGGGCTGACAATCCTCATTGTCATACCCTCAGCCGTCGCATAACTTTTCTGTGTCATTACGTCGGGAATCTCGATTTTTTCACCGAGAAAATGAGGTTGTTTGCCAAACCATATGTCAAGCAACATCTTGTCGCGGGCAAGCCATTCGCGCAGTGCAAGCCGGGTTCTCACCCATCTACCCGCCCGTAATGGAGCGGAGATTGCAACAGCCTCCATACCATTGCACTCGGCAAGATACAACGCTCTTGCATTATGATCGGCCTGCGATATGATTGTCAATGAATCGCATCCAAACACCTCCTTTGCCCTGACCACAGAGTCAAGGGTCCTGAATCCAGCGAAGTCAAGTATGATTCTGTCCTCCGGTACACCATGAGCAATCAGTGAATCACGCATAGCGGTTGGCTCATCATATAGCTTGGTGTGATTGTCACCGCTCGCTATTATAAAATCGACCTTACCGGCATGATATAGCTCGGCAGCCGTATTAATGCGGTTGATAAAGTATGAATTGGGACGTCCCCGCCTATTAAGCGGATTTGTTCCGAGCAGAAGGGCCACCTTGTTGTGAGGCACTGAATCGACCGTTGCATATAGTCTCCTTTCGGCAGCGTTTTCCACCCTGACGTTAGCATAGACCGTAAAGGCTACGACCAACAGCAGAAACGCGCCGAGGCTTAGAAGTACTCGTTTTATAAGTATTTTCGTATTCATGTTCTATTATTAAAAGCATGTAAAGATAGTCATCTAACTGCAAATACACAAATAATTTACCACCATACAGTCCCCCACCTTATACCCTTGAGAGAATACACTGCGTCGGAAGATGCCGTAATAATCAATTTCAATTATTTACATTAGAAATTTCACTATTTTTGAGTATTGTAGGCTGATTGGCACATGAGTAATTTTGCACTGCAAATAATAGCAGTTTATTAATTTCTCTCTGCGGCAATGGTCTATTGCCGTCGAATGTCACTCATCAATGAATAAATATTTTTGTCGTAATTTCGCGAGTGCGATTATAGCAATACTCTGCACACTTAACCTGTCGGCCGCTCCCCGTATGCTCAGCGGAGTGGTCATTTCATCCGACAATGACGAACCCGTAGCGGCAGCTATTGTCAGGCTAAACACACAGGATTGGGCGGCGACAGATGCCGACGGCCGATTTACGTTTACCAAACTCAATCCTGGCAAATATGAATATGAGGTCTCCTATCTCGGATATGAGACTGCCAGGGGAGAGTTTCGCCTCAACGACTCAATCCGACAGGATATAATCATCCGGCTCAATCCATCCAATCTCGCGCTCAAAGAGGTGGTGGTCACCGCCGAAGAGGGCAAGATGGGCTCGTCGTCGCTCATCGGCCAGTCGGCCATACGGCATCTCCAGGCCAAAAGTGTGGAGGATATGCTCCAACTGTTGCCGGGTGCCGTCACCAAAAATCCCGATCTTACCAATGCCGGTCAGGCTTCAATACGTGAGATTGACGCCGGCGAGGATGCCAACAACGCTCTCGGCACAGCCATCGTGGTCGACGGCACACCAATATCCAACGACGCCAACATGCAGGTGTTCTCCACAGCTCGCTCGGGCAGCAGCTCGTCGGTACAACAGGTGAGCATGAACGACCAGACTACATCGGGGCGCGGTGTGGACCTGCGTCAGATCTCACCCGACAATATAGAGTCAATCGAGGTGATAAGAGGCATCCCTTCGGTCGAATACGGCAATCTTACATCAGGCGCGGTCATCATCAACACCAAGGCCGGTGTCACACCTTGGACGGCACAGGTCAAGGTCGACCCCAACTCCAAACTATTTTCGGTAGGCAAAGGTCTGAGACTGCGCGGCAATGGCGGCTCGCTCAACTTCGGGCTGGACTACACCAAGTCAAACGCCGACCGCCGCAAGACCTATCTGGGCTATGACCGCATCACGGCCAATGCAGCCTACTCCAAGATATTCCTTCAGACATCCACTCCGCTCTCATTTAACGTCAAGGCCACATATTACCGCAATCTCAGCGACACCAAGAGTGACGAAGCCATGCTCAAGGATGAGTATTTCAAAAATCTTGAGCAAAGTTTCCGCCTGGCCGTCAACGGCATGTGGCGGCTCAACCGCAAGGCCATCTCCAATCTCTCTTACTCGGCTTCATTCCAGTATACCCATCAGGAAGACATCTACAACCGCTATATAGGCTCGGGAGTGGTGCCCTACTCCCACTCATATGTGCCGGGCGAGATGCAGGTGGGATTTCTGCCGGCCACCTATCTGTGCAATTACAAACTTGACGGCAAACCGCTCAACGTCTTTGCACAGCTCAAGGCCAACCGCACGTTTCTGCTGCCTCGCGGCACAGTCAATGTCAAACTCGGTGTCGACTACAACCTCAACGCCAATCACGGCGGAGGCATGATGTATGACCCCTCGCTTCCCCCGGTGCAAGGTGAAGGCCAGTCGGTGCGTCCCCGCTCCTACAGTGAACTCCCCTCGCTCTCCACACTCTCGGTCTTTGCCGAAGGCATGACCGAATATCATCTTGGCTCGACCATACTCACACTCCAGCCCGGAGTGCGTGCCGGCCGCATGTTTATCGACAGCCGGCAGGCTCTGCGCGGCGACATCACCGCTGTCGACCCGCGCGTCAACGCCACCTACAGATTTCTCACCCCCGACAACAACCGACAGTTTCACCACCTGTCGCTCACCGGCGGTTACGGCATAGCCTCCAAGATGCCCACCATGGCGTCGCTCTATCCCACCCCGGCCTACTTTGATTTTGTCAACTACAACAGCTATACCGGCATCAACGACCCGCGCAATATTGCCGTAATGACCACCCATGTGGTAGGCAATACAGCCAATCCGGACCTCAAACCGGCTCGCGCTACAAAATTTGAAATCGGGCTCAACGGACGTATCCGCGACATCACAGGCTCGGTGACATTTTTCAGCGAACATGTCCGCAACGAATTTGGCTTCGTCTCATGCCCGCTGAGCCTTGACTACAACCGTTACGTAATCCCCACGGCCGACCAGGCTTCATCGACAATCCCACACTACACTGACGGCAAGCTATATTACACCACAGCCGACGGCTCCGTCAAAGAAGCTCCGTCAAGCCGTCTGCGCGAAGTACGCTCCTACTCCATGCCGGCCAATACCATCGACACACGCAAACACGGCATAGAATACACATTCAACTTCGGCAAAATAAAACCCCTGTCGACCAATCTTATAGTCGACGGCGCGTGGTTCTGGATCAAACGCCGCAACACCGCCACCTCGTTCAGCTCGAGCCGTGTCGTCGACAGTGTGGACGACAACGGAGTCACCACCTTCAACACCTATCTCGGCGTGATGCCGGCCGGAGCGGGCACGATACTATCACGTGTCAACACCAACTTCCGATTCGTCACCCACATCCCGGCCATCAGGCTCATCTTCTCCACCACAGTCCAGGTGGTGTGGCACGACAGCTATCGCAACATCTATGAGGATGCCGACGGCAAGCCGCTCTACCATCTTGTCACCTCATCGCTTGACCGCCCTATGCTCAGCATCGACCCCATAGGATATTACGACAAAAATCTCACCTATCATCCCTGGGACCCCTCGGCTGTCGAGAGGCCGCAGGAACTCATAACGAGCTATTACAACACCGAGTTTTACAACACTCAGACCTATCCCATGACATGCATGCTCAACTTCAAGGTCACTAAAGAGATAGGCAATTATGTAGAGCTCTCGGTCATAGCCAACAACTTTCTGAAATTCAACAGAGTCTACACTCAGAATGTAATCGGCGGCTATCGCGAAATGTACTCGCCGATGTATTTCGGAGCCGAAATCAAAGCCAAATTTTAACAATCAGATATAAACCAAAATAATATATTCAAAAAACACAGTCTGAAATGAAAAAATTTATCCACGCTCTCTGCATGCTCGTCATGCTCACAGGTCTCGCAGCCTGCTCAAGCGACGATGACAACGTTACAGCCTACTATCCTCTCACCGTAAATATCGAACTGCCCGAAGGCATATCGGCCGCCGACCTCACCACCGCATCGGTCACCGTGACCAATGTGCAGACCGGTCGCTCCTACTCGTCGCAGGAAGCCATGGACACCTATACTTTCCAACTCGATGGCGGCACCTACAATGTCCAGGCCTCAATGCGCATCAATGACGGCGGCACCATCACGTCCTACAACGCCTCCCGCGAAATCTCTGTGTATGACGCCACCACTCTTCAGCTCCAGCTCCAGGAAGCACTCTCGGGCGGACTCATATTCAAGGAAGTGTATTACAGCATGGTCAAGCCCAACGGCAAAATGCCCTATATGCGCGACCAGTTCTTTGAAATCTACAACAATTCCGACGAGGTGCTCTATCTCGACAACTGCGTGCTCGGACTCCTCGAGGGCACCCAAGGCATCCTTCCCACCGCATGGATGGAAAACGGTGAAATCATGGACAAATATGCCATGGGCTACTACACCGTGGCATTCGTAGGCACAGGCAAGCAATATCCCGTAGAGCCGGGCAAGAGCGTGGTTATCGCCAGCCAGGCACTCGACCACATCGCCGAGACCCAGAAGATGTATGACTCATCTGTAGCAGGCGCGAAGCTCTCGCCCGTCAATCTTGCCAACGCCGACTATGAGGTGTGTCTCATCGACTACAAACCCGCCATGTCCATCGACAATCCCGACGTGCCCAACATGACCATAATCCACGCTGCCGGGACCGGCAACTACTTCTCTCTCCCCTTCTCCGGCAACGCTATCATTCTCGCAAAGCTCCCCGAGGGTGTCGACCCCATCGCTTATGCCAAGGATGAAAGCAACTTCATGGAACGTCCCGACGGCAACTATGCCGGCACAGAATATCTGATGATACCGCAGGAATATGTGCTCGACGGCATAAACATCGTCAACAGCGACGCCTCCAAGCGCACCATACGTCTGCGCGCCGAGGTTGACGCCGGCTCGGTAAGCATGACCGAAAACTACTCGGGCCTCAGCATCCGCCGCAAGGTCGAGAGCATCACCGACGACGGCCGCGCTATCCTCAAGGACTCCAACAACTCTTCAGCCGACTTCCTCACCGACCAGATACCCACTCCGGGCATCATCCCCTCGACTGTCGACTAAACACCCCTCAACAATAATATATGCACAAGCCTTTATGCATGCTTGCATCATATGCAGTCTTATCCCCGGTCCTTGCCTTTGCCGGCGGGGACGGGGATAACTCTCTTACGGCTCAGATGCAGTATGCCGACTACAACTACATTCACAATGTGGCCGACGGCAGTCTCAATCCCGTATCTGTCAGCAATATGCCTATCTCATCACTGGCAACGATAAACGCTGGTTATTACCTGACACACGGCGACTATCACAACATTGACGCATCGCGTTACAGGGCCGGATTTGACGTCGACGCCTATGGCATAAGCCGTATGGAACGTATCGCCTTCGAAGGCGGTGTCAGATATTTCAACTACACCGACAAGGGCCGATGCTGGAACACCACTTTGTTTCAGAACCCGCTCAACCCCTTCATCCTTGCCGACTCCGAGCCGAGCAATTATGACACTGAGCGGTTTCACGTCTACGGCCGTGTATCCTACAAACTCACTCCGGCACTCAGGCTCGGCATCAACGCCAACTATAACGTGGGGGTGATGTCTGACGAAAAAGATCCTCGTGCCGAGACCAAAGGCATGCGTTTCATCATCAATCCCGGCATGGCATGGGACATCAGCGGGTGTCTGACTCTCGGAGCCACAGCCGGTCTCAACCTATTCAGCGAATCGGCCCGCTATACATGCCTCTCCACAGCCGTCACATATCCATTCTACCTTATGAGCGGCCTCGGCACATATTACCCGCAGAGCGGCACATCCTATTCGCGCGATGCCGACGGCACATCATGGTTTGCCTCGCTCGACGCCACATTGCGTTTCTCGCCCTCGGCCATCGACCGCCTCACCATCTATTACGGCAACGAGGCCGAACAAGCCACCGACGGTGGCAGCTCCTATCAGTTCAAGGGGGGCGATTATGCCAACACCGTGCTGCGCATCACCGACCGCCTGTCGCTGACCGGCTCACGCTATGCCCACAACATCGAGCTGTCGGCCGAGACCAACGATGTGAAGGGCAAATGGTATGACCAGAAGAGTTTCAGCCAGAACGGCACCACAGGCTACGAAGTGATGAACTCGTCGGTTAAACACAAGGAGACCTACACCCTCGTGCGTGGCTCATATCGCTTTGACATCCTCGACAGTGCGGGAGTGTCTTCACTCACCGCCGGAGCGGGAGCCTCCTATATATCGTCAGACACGCACAACTACCCCGAACGCTATTTCCGCAAATACACACGCCTCGACCTCTCGGCCGAGATAATGAAACACTTCTCGCTCCGCGACGTTCGCCTCGGCATAGGGGTGGAGGGCGGCTACATCATGTCGCCCACATCGTCGTGCGACTTTGCCGGGCTGGAACTCGAGCATGTCTACACGATGCCAATGTATTCCTATCTCACATCATCGGCCCTGTCGGCCGGCGCGCGTATACAGGCCAAGATACCTGTGGGCAAATTTATACTCGGAGCCTACCTCTCGGGTAGCTTCACAAAATGTACCGATGCCAAGACCCGCTATGACGGCACATCCTCCTCGTCAGTCAACGCCGGTCTGTCAATGGCTTTCTAACAAATGACACCATAATCATGACAAAACCTTATATTTCACTCCTCGTGGCATGCATGGCACTATGCGGCTCTCTGACTGCCGACGCAGCCCGACACGGATTTGCCATCTTTGTCGACAGCATCAGCCACTCCAGAGTCTCGGCCGAACTTGACGCCTATGCCCGTAGCGTCGACCGTCAGGGACTCATATCTGAAATCGTAGTGGTGACACCCCAGGTCACCCCCGACTCGCTCCGCTCGGTCATCCGCTCCATGGCCTCGCGCAAGCAGTCGCCCATCGAAGGCATGGTCTTTGTGGGCGATATACCTATACCGATGCTGCTCGACACCCAGCATTTCACATCGGCATTCAAAGTGGTGCAGAACATGAAGAGACCCGAACGCTCGGCATGTCCGTCCGACCGGTTCTATGACGATCTTTCGCTCAAGTTTGACTTCGTAAGCCGCGATGATAAAAAACCGCTCCTCTACTATTATTCGCTTCGCCCCGACTCTCCCCAGCAGTGCGCTCCTACACTTTACTCGGGGCGCATCAAGAGCATGGACTTCTATGGCAAAGACCGCTATGAAAACCTCCGCGACTATCTACGTAAGGTGGTGCGCGTCAAGGAGCGTGCCGAACGCCTCGACCGTATGTTTCTGTTCTCCGGCTCGGGCTACAACTCCGAGTCGCCCATAGCCCGTCAGGACGAGAAGATGAGCTTCATGGAACAGTTTCCATGGATGCGCCGCCAGGCATCGTCACTCGACTATCTCGACCACAAGCACACGACGTTTGCCAAATACACTCTCATGTCCTACATGCAGCAGCCCGACCTATCGCTCGCCCTGCTCCATCATCACGGCTCGCCCGTCAAAGAGTATATCAACCGCTATCCCGACACACGCAGCACCCGCGACCAGCTCGAGGGAGCAAAATCGTTTTTCCGCTCCAAGATACGCAACGCCGTCGAGTCGGGCACACCTCTCGACTCGGCATGCGCCTACTATGTGCGCGAATATGATGTGCCGCGCCACTGGTTTGACACCGTGATGGACTCGGCATCCATTGCCGCCGACTCGGTCTACAACGAGCGTCTCGACCTGCATCTTCACGACTTTGACCGTTACAGGCCCAATGCACGAGTGGTGATGCTCGATGCATGCTTCAACGGCTCGTTCAACAACGACGTGTATCTCGCCGGTGCCTATGTGTTTGGCGAAGGCGACTGCGTGAGTGTCATAGCCAACAGTGTCAACTCGCTCCAGGACAAATGGTGTGACAAATCAATCGGCTTGCTCGGCCTCGGCATGCGTGTCGGCAATATGGTCAAGTATAATCCTTATCTCGAGTCACACATTCTCGGCGACCCGACCTTTGCCTTTGCTCCGGCCGACGACCGTCTCGGCTTTGACATCAACACGGCTCTGGTCGAGGCTCCGGCTTCATTCTGGAAAAAACAGCTCCGCTCCCCCTACCCCGCCATGCAGGCCATGGCCATGGAAAAACTCGCTGACATGCATGCCATCACTCCCGGACAACTGCTTGACATCTTCACCTCCTCGACCTACGGTGTCACACGTTTCGCCGCATTGATGAACCTCTCCGAGTCGCCGGGTTCGCCCGAATTTGTCGAGTCACTGCGTCTCGGACTCAACGACAGCTATGAACTCGTCCGCCGTTTCTCGGCCATACTCGCAGGAAAGAACGGCAGTCCGCAACTCATCCCCGCAATCATAGCCGCCTATGCCAACTCTCTCAAAGGCGAGCGCGTCAACTTTCAGCTTCAGAACGCCATGCAGCTATTTGACTATCGGTCGCTCATCGACGAGCTGGAGTCGCAGCGTCCCTATCGCCACTCTTACGACGAAGCCGAAATGATGACACAGGCTCGCAACAGCATCGCCGACCGATTCTCTTCAAAACGCTACGATGCCGACATTGAGCGGCTCGCGTCGGACAACCCCGACATGCGCGAGGTAAAATCGTTTGTGCGACAACTTCGCAACAATCCGCTCCACCCGTCAGCCGACAAATTGCTGGCCTATCTGGACAAATGTCCCGACGAAGCTCTCAGTGTCTCCCTCGCCGAAGCTCTCGGATGGTTTGACTACTCCTACCGTGCTCCCGAGATAGCCCGGCGTCTGGCCGAAGTGGCGGCCGACCCTGCCCGTCCACAACGTCTGCGCGACGAAGCCGCCAAATCGGTGGCCCGACTGAAAAAGTAAATACGGAGATATATAAAAAACGACAGATGTTGTATCCAAACTTTTTGAGGATACAACATCTGTCGTTTTTTATATATCTCCGGTCTCGCCTACTTTTCCTCCGGGTCGGTATACCAGCGGGAATACATGAGATAATTGCGGGCAATCTTGGTGTTGAGTTCACGCGATGTTTCGGGGTCGACCATCTTGATGAATTTGGCCGGCGCGCCACCCCATAGTTCGTTGGGGCCTATCTTGGTGCGCGATAGTACGACCGAACCGGCCGCCACAAGCGCGCCTTCACCCACTTCGGCGTCGTCCATGACCACAGCCCCCATACCGATGAGGGCAAAGTCGCGGATTTTCGCGCCATGAATGGTGACGTTGTGACCTATCGACACATCATCGCCAATCTCGATGGTTGACTTCTGATAGAGAGTATGCAGCACCGAGCCATCCTGTATGTTTACGCGGTTGCCTATACGTATGGAGTTGACATCGCCGCGCAACACTGTGTTGAACCACACACTGCACTCGTCGCCCATCTCCACATCTCCTATGATGGTACAATTTTCGGCCAGGAATGTATCACGGCCAATCTTGGGGGTAAATCCCCTTACAGGTATAATAAGTGACACCTTATAGTTTAATTTTCAATTAGTAATCTTTTGTTCAATTAGTAATCAGCAATTAGTAATTGAAAAGAGGTTTGCAGGCATCGGCCAGCCACTCGCGCTCGTCGGGAGTGAGCGACGGTGCGAGGCGGTCATAGACGGTGCGGTGATAATTGTTGACCCATTCGATCTCAGCCTCCGACATGATGGAGGTGTCGAAGAGTTCACGGTCAAACGGACACATGGTCACAGTCTCAAACGCATAAAACCGGCCAAACTCCGTTGTCTCGTAAGGTATGGTGAGCACAAGATTCTCGCAACGCACACCATAACGGCTTTCGAGATATACACCGGGTTCGTTGGATGTGAGCATACCCGGGAGCAGCGGAGTCATAGTGTCGTTGAGACGTATGCTCTGTGGCCCTTCATGCACATTAAGGAAGTGGCCCACACCGTGGCCTGTGCCGTGGAGATAGCTCTTGCCCTCCTTCCAGAGCGGCATGCGGGCCATGGCATCGAGCTGATGACCGCGTGTACCTTCGGGATATATGGCGGTGGCTATGGCTATGTGGCCCTTCATCACGAGAGTGAAGTCATGGCGCATCTCGGCCGAGGGAGTACCTAAGGCTATGGTGCGGGTGATGTCGGTGGTAGCGTCGAGATAGTTGGCACCCGAGTCGATGAGCAGCAGATTGTTCATGGCCAGAGGGGTGTCGGTCTCAGGTGTGGCCGAGTAGTGCACAATGGCTCCATTGGGACCGAAACCGCAGATGCTGTCAAAGCTGAGGTCGAAGAACAAGGGGTCGGTGCGACGGTTACGCTCGAGTATCTCGGCCACGCCCATCTCGGTGAGCGGACGTCCGGCAGCCACAGTCTCCTTGACCTCGCGTATGGAGCGCACCATATACACGCCGTCACGCACATGAGCCTCGCGTATGCCCTGCATCTGCACCTCGTTTTTGACGGCCTTGGGGAGTGCCAGCGGAGAATTGCCGAGCAGATAATGACCCTCGAGAGCCGAAGCTACGGCTCCGGAAGCCTTAGAGCCACAGAGCAATACGGTCACCGAAGCAGGCACCGAGCTCAGATAGTCAAGGGCCGAGCCATAAGGAGCAGTCTCCACTCCGGCGTCCTTGAGATAGGCCTCAACCTCGGGGGTGAGTTTCGCACTGTCGATAAAGAGACGCGCGCTGTCGGCCGAAACGTAGAGAAACGATGTGGCCACGGGGTTGCAAGGCACGTCGGTCGAACGTATATTGAGCACCCAGGCAATCTCGTCGAGAGCCGAGGTGAAATATGCGTCTGCTCCACATTCGGCCGTGTCGCGACGCAGCTCGGCGAGCTTGTCGGAGGCCGACTTGCCGGCATACTTGACATCGTGAACAAACACCGGGCCGTCGGGCAGTGCGGGACGGTCGGCCCACACCCTGTCGATGGGGTCGAAGTTTACATCAAGACCTATGCCATGGCGGCCAAGCTGCGAACGGAGCACTGCGGTGTCATCGGCCGACATCAGCATGCCGTTGATGCCTACGGTGTCACCCTTGGCAAGTGTGTCGCAGAGAAAACGGCTCACGGTAGGCACTCCGGGGATACCTTCCTTCATCAGTTCGATACCTGCTCCCCTGGTCTGGGTCTCACCCTGGAGAAAGTAGCGGCTGTCCACCCACAGATAGGCTCCGCAGTCGGTGACAACAAGTGTGCCGGCCGAGCCCGTAAAACCGGTGAGATAGCGCACCGTGTGCCAGTGGTCTGATATATATTCGCTCAGATGAGGGTCGGTGCGGGGCACTATTGCGGCTTTGACTCCGGCCTTGGCCATCTCGTCGCGAAACGCCTGAAGGCGTTTGATACTTGTGTCTGCTGTTGACATAATCGTTATGAGATTAGATATTAGTGTTACCGCAAAAGTAATACATCTTGACGTCAATATCAAATGTGAGACAAAGGAAAAAGCGAAGTAAGAGGGTGTTTAATAACAAATGTTAAAGCCAAAGTCCATTGTCATGAGTCGTGTTTCGTCATGGAAAGAGGGAGCATAGCTGTAGCTATGTGACCGATGATTATGAACAATTTAAATGAAAATACACCCACTTTGGCTTAACATTTGTTATTAAACACCCTCTAAAAAACACTTTATGCCTTTAACGCGTTATAACGGAGTATAACCTCACCAACATTGTTATTTATGAGACGAAGGAAATTTACAACTCTCCTGCTGGCGATATGCGCGGTCTTCGCGATGTCCGTCTCGCTCCCCTCGTGTGGCACCATCCACAGCCATTGGGGCGTGGAACATGAATATTATTTTCCCGACGGTGACCATCATCATCGCCCGAAACCTAAAAAGCATAAAAAACATAAGAAATACAAGCCAAAAAAACACCACAAGCACCATCACCATGATGATGACGATTGATTGAAAAATGGGAATAGGCCTCACCAAGCCGGTTACCCATTTTTTCAATTCTCAAATTATTTCCTAACTTTGTGGACAAATTAACCCAAAAATCCTCCATGAAAAAACTTCTGACAAGCCTCGCCTTAAGCGTGGCCTGCTGCACACCCGCAAGCGCGCAATGGACAGCCGATCTCGGCGACGGCACATATCGCAACCCCATCATACATGCCGACTATTCCGACCCCGATGTCATACGCGTCGGAGATGACTATTGGATGGTGGCCTCGAGTTTCACTCACTTTCCGGGCATACCTATACTCCATTCGCGCGACCTCGTCAACTGGCAGATAGCCGGACATGTCTACGACCGTCTCCCCCTTGACAAATATGACCGACCCGTGCACGGCGAAGGCTCATGGGCTCCCGCCCTGCGCTATCACGACGGCATGTATTACATATATTTCTGCACACCCTATGACGGACTCTTCGTAGCCCGCGCCACCGACCCGCGCGGCCCCTGGGAGCTTACCCAGATGCTCGAGGTGGCCAAATGGGAAGACCCTTGCCCCTTCTGGGACGACAACGGCGACGCCTATCTCGTGCACAGCATCCACCGCGGAGGCCCGGCGGTGATACACCGCATGTCGGACGACGGACTGCGTCTGCTCGACAACGGCACAGTCGTATACAACGACCAGAAGACCAACCCGATACTCGAGGGTATGAAGATGCACAAACGCGACGGATGGTATTATATCTTCGCTCCGGCCGGAGGTGTCTCCACCGGCTGGCAGACAGTGTTGCGCTCTCGCTCCATCTATGGTCCCTATGAGGCGCGCCGGGTCATGGAGCAAGGCTCATCGCCCATTAACGGCCCTCATCAGGGCGGACTCATCGACACTCCCGACGGCAACGAATGGTGGTTCATACACTTTCAGGGCAAAGGTGCCTACGGACGAGTAATCCATCTCCAGCCCGCACGCTGGACCTCTGACGGGTGGATAGTTATCGGTGACGACCCCGACGGAGACGGCATAGGTAACCCGGTGCTCACCCATGCCAAACCTCATATTCCCTCGGCCTCCGGCGTCACTCCCTATGGTCCGCAGACCTCCGACGAGTTCTCCTCGACGCGCCAATCGCTTCAATGGCAGTGGCAGGCTCATCCGCGCGACCGATGGTACAGCCTCACCGCCCGCCCCGGCTACATGCGCCTCTATGCCGAGACATGCCCCTCGGAGCACGGCAACCTATACTTTGCCGGCAACCTCTATCTACAAAAACTCCCCGCCCCCTCATTCACTGCGACCACCTGTGTGGAGACCGCTTTCACCACTCCGGGCGAAAGGGCCGGCCTGATAGTCATGGGTAATGAATACTCCTATATAGCCGTCATCAATGACACCTCGGGCCGACGCATATCAGTCGTCACAGGCAAAAATGACAAATATGCGGTAAAACCCAAAGAACGCGCCTCTGCGGCCATTCCCGCCGACGTCTCACAGCAGACTCCGGTGTGGCTCCGCGTGCAACTCACCGACGACCACACATGCCGATATGCCTACAGCCTCGACGGCAATAATTTCACACCGCTCGGCCCCGACTGCCCCGTAGTGGCCGGCACATGGGTAGGAGCCAAGACGGGTATCTTCTGCTCCAGCCCCAACGTAGTCCCCTCCGACGGCTATGCCGACTTTGACTACTTCCATATAGAATAACGAGACTGCAATTACATAATACAGACCCCAAAACCGACAAGAGCAAAATGTCTCTTCTGAGATATTTGCCCTTGTCGGTTTTTATGTCCACATAACGATAAAGCCTCAGGCCCGGCAATGGAGCATATTACGATTTTATCACATAAGTATTTCATTTTTATTATAATGCATATCACCTGTTTTATTAATGTATTAGCCAATTTTTAACTAAATACGTGTCAACCGTCCCCGTCTCGAAGTGTTATTAAAGTAAGAATTATTAAGGATGTAACACTATGGAACCGACGATTTACTCACGCTTCAAAGAGCTCGTCACTGCTCAGCCGGATCATCCTGCGATTATCGACGAGCGTTCATGCGCCAATTATTCAGGACTCGATCAGATGGTCGACACGCTCATTTCACGCTTCCCCTCTTTCATACCCGCCCGCGTAGGCGTGGTGATGGACCACAGCGTGGAAATGATAGCCGCCATCCTTGCCGTAATCAAAGCCGGCGCGGCCATTGTGCCCGTAGAGCCCGACTTCCCACCCGAACGTATGACTCGGTTTCTCACCGAGTGTGGTGTGGATTTTATAGTCACACAGGAAAAATACAGCGCGATGCTGCGCGAATTTACCCTCTTTATCATAGGGTCGGAAATTAATGTCGACCCCGCGCTCCATCCCCTGCCCGACCGATGTCGCGCCGACCGGCCCGCCTATATCATCTACAGCTCGAGCATTTCGGGCTATCCCATCGGCGTCATGGTAGGCAACCGCCAGGTGGTGGATATGGCACGCAGATTTGGCGACACGTTCAATATCACACCCGATGACGTGCTGCTACAATACTCGGCATGTATCGTCAACATTTTTATCGAGGAAATATTCGGAACACTGCTCAACGGTGCCACACTCGCCATACCCTCGGCCTCCACACGCAACAATCCTCAGGCTCTGCTAAAATTTGCCGATGCCCAATACGTGTCAATCATCAGCGGATTTCCCTATCTGCTCCAGGAGCTCAACCATTTCGACTCGCTTCCTATGACTCTGCGCATGCTCATCAGTGGCGGCGACCAGCTTAACCCGGCCTCCATCAACCATCTGCTCGAGCAGATTACTGTCTACAATACCTACGGACCGGCCGAGGGCACTGCTCTCACCACAAGCTATTGCTGCAACAACGGCTATTCGCTCGCCTCGGGCCACTATCCCATAGGCAAGACCCTCGAGGGCTCCGAGATTATGCTCCTCGACAATGAGCTCCGTCCTGTGGCCGACGGTCAGGAGGGTGAGATATGTATCGCCGGCACTGGAGTGGCCGACTCGTTTACAGGCGACCACAGGGCCGAGCAGCTTGCCTCGCTCACCACTCTCTCTGACGGGACGCGCATAGCCCGCACCGGCGACGTGGGTGTAAGACTGCCAGACGGCAACATATGTTTCATACGGCGCAAGGAGAGTGAGGTCAACATCCTCGGCAAACGCGTGGTCACCGGCGAGGTGGAACGTGCCCTGCTTGCCACCGGCGAAGTGAGCGACTGTGCGGTAGTGCACTATCAGGATGAGAAAGGCTTGGCCTATCTCGTGGGATACGTTGTGCCCACCACACGCTCGTTTAGCCTCTCGTGGGTCAAAAACCGATTGGCGCAATATCTACCCGCCTACATGATACCCGAATTTTTCGTACTTCTCAAGCAGCTTCCCGTCACAGCCTCAGGCCAGGTCAACACCCTCGCTCTGCCCGTTGTGCTCAAAGACTCCGCAGCCGGATAAACTGAAAGATACACAAGGACAAAAGTCTCAAAAGAAACACCCTCTTAGAGTTTGTTTCTTTTGAGACTTTTGTCCTGTTATATCTCTCAGCTACGAGATCTATCTGAAATGTGACGGGGAGAGGATAAACGGCATAGGCGACTTGAGCACAAGATTTTTATCGCCCTTGACCTTGCGCCATTCTTTAAGAATCTCTTCGGTAGTAGACGCAGTAGCTGTCACCACATAATAGAGAGGCTCGCGCGTATGCACTATCATGGCACTGTCATATCCGCCCGAGATGAGACGCTCGCGCATCTGCTTGGCGTTGAACACCTGGCGAAACTGACCGACCACGACGTTGTAACGCTTCACATTCTCACGTGACGAACCGCCACCTTCGGTGTAACCGATATATTCCCTGCGCAAAGGCAGCGAATCGCCGTTCACTACGAGCCACGTGTTGACGGCACTCTTGCGCACACGTCCATAGATGGTTGAGTCGAGTCCCGTGGCCTCACGACGCTGCTCGGCCGCCACTTCATAGGCCTGACGATAATTGGCCTCGGTGGTCTTGCACGACACTACGGTGAGGGCAATAACAAAAGCTATGACAGGAAGGAGAAATTTCATTTACTTTTTATAGGGTTTTATTTTACTACATGGTGTCCGGCAGCCATGAGAGCCTCCTTGAGCTGGGCTATATGGGCATGGTTGCGGGTCTCCACCTCGATGCGGAGTATGCATCCGTTGATGGAAGTTGCGTCAGAGTTGCGCTCGTGTGTCACCGAGATGATGTTGGCTCCGTTCTCACCAAGTATGCTGCATATGCCCGAGAGCTGTCCGGGCTTGTCGCCAACGTCGAGTTTGAGTGTGAAGTTACGTCCGCTCTTCACAAGACCGCGGGTGATGACACGGTTGAGACTGGTAACGTCAATATTGCCGCCCGACACCACACACACAATCTTCTTGCCCTTGATAGGCACCTTGTCAAACATGGCTGCAGCAACTGCTACGGCTCCGGCTCCCTCGGCTACGAGTTTCTGCTGCTCGATGAGCGCGAGTATGGCGGCTGCAATCTCGTCCTCGCTCACAGTGACAATCTCGTCGACATAACGCGAGCAGAAATCAAAGGTGTTGACACCCGGCTCCTTGACAGCTATACCGTCAGCGATCGTAGCCACCGAACTGAGATGTTCACGTTTGCCCTCCTTGACCGACCTGTACATTGACGGCGCACCCTCGGCCTGCACGCCATAGACCTTCACATCGGGCTTGAGTTGCTTGAGTGTGAATGCCATGCCGGCTACAAGACCGCCGCCGCCGATGGGCACTATCACGGCCTCGACATCAGGCATCTCCTCGAGTATCTCAAGGGCGATGGTGCCCTGTCCGGCTATCACTTTGGGGTCATCAAAAGGATGTATGAACGTATAGCCGTGCTCCTGCTGGAGCTCCACGGCTTTCTGATAGGCATCGTCATAGACACCTGGCACGAGACACACCTCGGCTCCGAGACGCTTGGTAGCCTCAATCTTGGAGATAGGCGCGCCGGCCGGAAGACAGATGAGCGACTTGATGCCGTTGCGGGTGGCTGCGAGAGCCACACCCTGGGCATGATTGCCGGCCGAGCAGGCTATCACACCTTTCTCGCGTTCCTCAGGAGTAAGCTGCGATATTTTGTAGTAGGCACCGCGGAGCTTAAAGGCTCCGGTGTGCTGGAGATTCTCGGGTTTGAGATAGATGTGTGACTCGGGATTGAGTCGGGTCTCGCCTACGAGGCGTGGATGACGGGCTACATCGCGGAGCACCTGGGCGGCGCGGTATACTTCAGAAATTTCGAGCTGTTCGGCCATGATGATTGAAAATTAACTACGCAAAAATAGAAATTCCACGCGTAATATCCAAAATAATATTACAATCACATGGCCATCGGACAAAAACGTCATGAGACAAAGACGGACAAAAGATTCACTACCTTAAGGCAGTGAATCTTTTGTCTGTCTTTGTATACCGTCCCTAAGACGAGGGGATGCGTTATTTTCCTGGTTGCATCTGGATGCGGAGCTTGTCCTCGAGGACTTCAAGCTGTTGCAGACCTGATGCACGCCACTGTGGCTCACCGTTTTTGAAGATGATAAGTGTCGGCACACTGCGTATCTGATATTCGGCAGATAGGTCGGGGGCGCGGTCCACATCAATTTTTATGATATTGGCCTCGTCGCCAATTTTCTGCTTGAGTTGCTCGAGTATAGGACCTTGCATCTTGCATGGTCCGCACCAGGTGGCAAAGAAGTCGACAAGCGTGGGCTTGTCGCCGCTGATCATATCCTTAAATTCGCTCATAATTGTGGGGTTAGTTAATTTTCAACTGTGAAATAATAACACACCCCGCTGCGAAAAGGTTTTTAAAGAGTGAACCGGATATGCCGTTGATCAAAGCAGTATTCCCTGCGCCACCGACTGTGCGGCTCCGGGTCCGCGGAGGGCTGCGACGAGAGCCAGAGCGAAGGGCATGGACGAAGAGGGACCGTTGGCAGTGATGATGTTGCCGTCCTCAACCACACGTTCGGCCACGTGTGTGGCACCGGCCTCGGCGAGCTGCTGCTCAAAACCGGGATAGCATGTGGCTTTCTTGCCTTCGAGGATGCCGAGCGGGGCGAGAGTCACAGCCGGAGCCGCACAGATGGCGGCCACATAACGGCCCTGTTCATACTGCTCACGGAGCATTGCGGCGAGCACTTTGCTGGCTGCGAGATTACTTGCGCCCGGCATGCCGCCGGGACATACGAGCATGTCGGCTTCGGGCAGACAGCCGCTGCAAAGCATGACATCGGCCTGAACAGTGACTCCATGCGCACCCTTGACCTCGAGGCGGTCGCCGGTGGCGATAGTGACTACATGTATGTCGGCCCGACGCATAAGGTCGATGGGGGTAAGGGCTTCGATTTCTTCAAAACCGTCAGCGAGAAATACGTATACTACCATAATAATTGTAATGCTTTATGTGATTATTGTCATTCATCCACTATAACACTTCAGTCGGGATGATTTTTACAAATATACGATACTTTTACGGGATTTTTGTAATTTTGCGGGGCATTTTTAATATATTATGAGAAAGCATCTTTTATCACACCTTATTATATATATATCCTGCATGACCGTAATGAGCGGGCTGATGTCATGTGACGGACGCCGCAGCTACCGCTCAGCCGAGGGCGTGATGTGGAACACTGTCTATCACGTCACCTATGAGGCCGACCGCGACCTCCACGACTCGATTGTAGCCGAGATGAAACGCGTCGAGCGGTCTCTGAGTCCGTTTGACAAGGAGTCGCTCATCTCACGCATCAACCGTGGTGACAGCGTGGCGGCCGACACACTGCTACGACGCATATTTGAAGCCTCGCAGCAGGTGAACTGTCTCAGCGACGGAGCGTTTGACCCAACTGTGGCCCCGCTTATCAATCTATGGGGTTACGGCTACCGCACCACGGGCGTCGAGCCTACCGCCGGAGCCATCGACTCGCTGCTGCGGCTTGTCGGTATAGAAGAATGCTCGCTCGACGAGGCCGGATATATACGGAAAAAGCATCCGTCCACCGAATTTAACTTCTCGGCCATCACAAAGGGATATGGCTGCGACATGGTGGGCGAAATGCTCCGCCGCAACGGATGTGAAAACTATATGGTGGAAATCGGTGGCGAGATTGCAGCCGCAGGAGTGTCGTCACGCGGACGTGCATGGCGCATTATGGTCGACGCGCCGATTGACTGCGATACGGCCGTAGTGCATGAGCGCATGGCGGTTGTCGAGGTGTCTGACTGCGGAGTGGCCACCTCGGGCAATTACCGTAACTATCGCGAGACAGCCGAAGGACGCACCTGGCACACCATAAGCCCGCGCACCGGCCGGCCGGCCGTGACCGACCTGTTGTCGGCCACGGTGATTGCCCCGTCATGCATGATTGCCGACGCCTATGCCACAGCCTGCATGGCCCGCACAGCCGACAGCGCGCTCGTAATGATAGACGCAGTGCCGGGCGTAGAGGCCCTGCTTGTGACTCGCGACACGGTGATAATGAGTGAATTTTTTCCGGAAATACAGTAGAAAAACTATCCTAAAAGTCATAATATGCCATAAAGACATGTTTTAAAACATATTTTCTAAGCAGTATATCAAAACTTTTTACTACTTTTGTGCGTTCTAATTACGAATCACATAAGTATTCAACTATTAAAACTACTGCTTATGAAAGTTGTATTTAAATCATTTCGAGCTGATGTGAGGAACATATTTCACCACATTGCTGAGTCGGATGCATTTCGTGTGACAGGCGATTGCAGTGTACACAACTCAAAGTTTAAAGACTGAGACTTCAGTCCGATCTCATCCTCAACCAATGTCTAACAATTAACAATTAAAAAAAAGTCGTAACACACTATGAAGATTTCAAATGTTTATCGCCGTGTTCGCGACGCTTATCGCGAGTCGGCTGCTCTTATCTATCGTTACAACACTCGCATGTAATCGAAGGCAGAGCGTCTATGACAACCGCGGGCCTGTCAAAATCAAGCTCCTTGGCCGTACGGACAAACAGGGCAGAGAGATAGTTTTTTTGACACAACCGCACTTTTTTCGGATATTCCACAATTTTGTTTTACTGATATATCGTGGCCTGCAGGTCGCGATTGTTTTTTTATATAGCAGCACAAAATTAGCGGGATGCACCTGTGGGCCGGTGCATCCCGCTAAGGGAGGGGGAGATTAATGGAGAATGATAACGTGATCAGAAAGGATATACGCCGGCCGAGGCTCCGCGCATGAGTCCGTCGATGGCATACTGTTTCAGAGCTTTGCCATTTGTACGGTTAATGTCGCCGCCAGTCTCCCAATAGAAGGGAACACAACCATGATTTTTGGCCGACATTGTCTGATACTCATTCCAGTAAGCACGCGACTGTTCATAGCGTTCAACATCCATTTCGGGGAAGTCCGCCGGATTGCGTATCATACTTGAATACTCGCCTACTATCACAGGTATGCCTTTAGAGACATATGCATCCTGCATCTTCTTGTACTGCTGGTCAATGAAATCTTCCTGACCCCAGTCACAGTTTCGATCGGAACCTGCAACATGGAACTTCGAACCCCAATAGAGTTTTATAGGCATATTTGGCCCCCATGCATTATCCTCCTCAAGAAGAGTGTAATTGGAGGGATCATAGTTGTGTATCTCCACAAGAGCACGGCCGGTCACATTATCAACCGGGAGCTTGTATTGCAACGAAGCATCGACAGTCTTATCAATGTTTGTCTCAGGGCCCTGATGTATGAGACAGCGCACGGCATTATTACCACCTGTGGCACGAACTGCGTCAACAAATGTCTGCTGATATTTCATGATTGTCTGAACCGTGGATGAAGTTATGCCTCCGTTCATTCCGGGCTCGTTCATTCCGGCAAAAAGCAGATGCTCGTCATATTTATTAAGTCTGGTAGCAATCTGAGTCCAATAATCATGTTGCTTCCTGTCAATCGTACTGCTATAGCCATCGCCAACATGATTTTCAAGCCAGCCGCCATCCCAGTGGATGTTGACAATGGCATACATGTCCTCGTTGACAATCCAACCCACTATTTCAGACACTCGGTCGAGCCATGCAGGGTCAATCGTGTTGTTGGCAGCGTCTATAACGTAGCTATCCCATGCACAAGGTATACGCACGGCATTGAAGCCCATAGCCTTAAGTCCTTTTATATAGTTGACATTTACCTTTGCCGTGGTCCACTGGCCCTCGCCCCATACACCGTTAGAAGCCGGGCACTCCATGGTGTTGCCGATGTTGATGCCGGCATACATGCGCGATGCAATGGTCTTGGCGTCGGATGTCATGACACCTTCTGTGGCATCCTGAGTGAACGTAACGGTAGCTGAAACGGAGGGGTCACTCTTGAGAGTGATGACAACGTCTCCGGTGCGTGTCTCGGAATAATTGGCATTATATGTGTATGACAACGTTGACTCCGTCAGCGACTTGGAAGTCACGGCATCAAGCCAATGAGGCACAGTGATGTCAACATCGCCTGTAGCGGCATAGTGAATGGAAAGTGTGCCGCCGGTAGGCTCAAGTGTAGTGCCTGGAGTGGTGGAGAGTATCTCGACTGTCTCATGGCCATACTGGGTGACTGAGATTTGCGATGAGCCGTTAGAAGCAGTCACAGTCACAATGCCTGTGCGCGTGTCGTAGCCTGTGTGCTCGTCAGCAGCAAGGTCAAATGTGTATATGCCGGCTCCGTTATGAGCCGGAGTTGTAGCATGGAGCCACTCCGAATCACTGACAACGGCGGGTGCTGAAGCGGCACGTACTGTCACAGTCTGAGGTGCCGATGCCGCAAGTGCGATTTCCGAGCGCGACACCTTGAAGTCATTGCCTATTCCGCGCTCGTTGTAATCATCATCGCTACACGATGTGAATCCCAGGGCAAGCGCGAGAGACAGGGCTATATATGATAATCTGATCACGATTGTAAAATTTGGATTATGAAATATGAATTATATGTTGTTATGGCAGGAGCGGCATGACGATGTCGCAACACCGCTCCTGCATCAGACTCGGGTCATCAGTCCTCGAGGACAGGATTGCCGAGCACGCCTGCATATCGGATAGTCACCTTGACCTTTGATGGATCGACAAGGTCTTTGTACAGGCCTTTGATGTCAGCGGCAAGATCAGTAAGACCGGTGCCGTTATCTTCTACGCTATGGATTACAGTATAGGTGCCGTCACCTGTGACTGTGGCATCGCCAACGTGTCCGAACGGCCCCCAGGCTGAAGGCCACCAGCCGACAGCCGAATATCCGATACCGGCCGAATACGAACCGGCGGCTCCGGCCTTGAGATTGCCGTCAATACCGGTAATAGTAAACTCCACACCTATTGTTGAGCCTTTGACAACGGGTACATCCTTAAACTTGGCCACTTCCTCGGGATAATCTCCATACTGACTGAAGACAGCCACTCGGGCATTGACATTCTTGTTGTCACTCGGGCCGAATGTAACCTTGTCACCATCATAGTCGAAATTGTTGACCGGAAGCTCCGCATCCTGAAGGATGCTCAATATACGAGCCTTGACAGCAGTCACATCTTTCACGTTAGTCGCAAGACCCTCGATATCAATGGCAAACACCATGGCACCGTTGGCCTGTGACGACACTGTCCCATAAACGGTATAGGTGCCGTTACCCGATACGAGAGCATTACACTTCTCATTGCCTGCTTCATTGGTCCAGATATTGGTCGCCCAACCGTCAGAAGCATAACCGAGGGTGGCACGATATACAGATGGTGCGCCCGACTTGAGCTCGACGCCATCCAACGAGAAAGTCACAGCAATACGTTGAGAGAAGTCAATCATGTTGGTGTTGACCGGAGGATCATTCTTTGTCGAACCATACTCGTTGTAGATTTCAATACGGAACTTGTCAGTATTATCCTCAAGATGTCCGAAATTAATCTTGTCGTTATTGCAAGCGAGCATGCCTTTGACAAGACGACGGCGCACAGGACGGATAGATAATCCGTTGGTACGATGCGATATTGTATTATCGGCCGAAGAGAGTGCAAGACGCATGGAGGCAGAGTATTCAGGCTTTGACTTCTCGGCGATATTACCGGTCCAATAATATCCGGCATCGCCGCTATCTATTACACCGGAGGCTGTACGAGCACCGGCATAAGGAAAGAATAGTGTGTTGCCGTTAATGTCGGATGTGAACAGCATGCCCTTCACTCCGTCGCGCACCTCCTCAGAGATTGTACAAGCCTTGACCAATTCGGCCCAGTCGGCTGCCGAAGGAGTAAATCCTGCATTGGCCTTCACAGCCGGGTCAAGCAACGTACCTGAGATGTCCTCGGACGCATAGCTGGAAACTGAAGTCGAAGTGAGCAAGCCTGTAAGGTCACCATATCCATAAAGACCTCCGGGCTGAGTCTCCGACTCAGCTCCAAGATTGAAACGAGCCCATTCATATCTTGTGCCCATATCTACGTAATCGTCACATTCTACATCACCCGAACCGATGAGAGTGGTGAATGACTGAACGTCACCGAGCTCGTCGTTACCGTTCATATCGATAAACGACGCATAGTGATATGTGGCGTTTGGTATCAGGCCTGAGACCGTGGTAGAATAGCTGTTTTCGCTGCCATTGACAATAATGCGATGCGCATCGGCGAGATCCGGACTCGAGGATATATATATGCCATGCTCAGCTCCGGCGGCAAGGAGATGGTCGAGGTTATTGAACGAACCTCCGAGCTGTGAGGTGGTACGTGTCACCGAGGCGGCAGGCATTGTGGCAATAGTGCGGTCGGTGGTAAGAAGAGGCTTCACCTCGCCATACTGTGACACTTTACCCTGGAGTGTGACATAAATGCAGTAGAAATACTGCCGCTCGGGCTGCAAGCCTGAAATCTCGGCAGTGACTGTTGAGCCGTCCTCACCGAGAGAGCCTGTCACTTTGGTGCCCCCTGCGGGAAGGGCAGCTTCGGATGTGGCATACTTCACACCCACCTCATAGCGTGAGGGGAGCATGGATGAGAGCTCCTTGACTGTACCGGTTATGGTCGCGGTGGTAGAAGTGACCGTGGCTCCGTCCGTTGTCACCTCGGTGATAATCGGCGCAGTGGAGATATAAGTGTCGTCATCGTTGCAGGCCACGAACCCCAGTCCGATAGCCAGCGAAAGGATGCCGTTTAGAAATATATTTTTCATATTGGTTGTATTCACTGTGTTGAAGGAAGTCCGTTAATTAATGAAATGGTGTGCCTGTGTCATATTTTACATCAACAGTAATCTTTATCTCTGAATCAAACAGGAACAGAGTCTTGTCACCGTTGAAACATGCAGCCAGTCCCCATGGATTGCATACATAGCGGCGAGCTGTTGTCTCGACATCACCTACGTCTTTGGAGATGTCTCCGTCGACAAATGGTATTTCCTTGCCATCCACGACAATCTTCATGATTGTGATGGCACAATTGGGATATTTACCAAGTATCTTGGCACAGTCAATCCAGACGCACGGATCCATCAACTGATTGGAGCCGGTCAGCGAGAGTTCATACACTCCGTCACCGGAAGTGTAGACTGTAGGACCTGTGATAGCCGACCAAGAGTTGGTATTGTTGTAATTGATCGAGAGCGCGAACGAGGGCAGTGAGCTGCCGCCTCCATAAGAAGCGACGAAGTGATAGCCAAGATATTCTATATCCTTGCCTGCCATATCTTTCTCCATAGCTCCAAGCCATAAGTCAGTCACACGACCCACATCATCCACATCTACAGCAAGCACCTGAAGAGTATTACCGTCACCGGTCTTGAGTTCCACACCTGCACCGAGGCTGAGATTGTCTATGCCGTTGCTCAGTGTAAAGAGTCCGTTGTCAGAGAGGGTATATGTACCGCTCAGAGACGATGTCTTATAATCATTTACCGCCGGCGAGCAGAATATGATATTGAAGTCGGAATAAGAATCGGGGGTAGGCTTATAAGCCGCAGGATAACCGGAGGCAGTCTGCCATGACGGATTCTTGCGATTGCCGTCGATGGTAAACCAGTCATAAGGTACTTCTTCATCAATCTTCCAGGCGGCATATTTCATCTCGGTAGAAAGCGCGGCAAGCAATGCGGGATCAATCTGTATGCCTGATGGCTCGGGCACGACATAGTTGTCAAGATAATCTTTCGACACATAGTTGAAACATTCCACCCATTCTCCTCCCCATGTGCCGGCTATGCGGATATAGGCTATGCGGAGCTGATTTTCGCTCAACTCAACAATCTGAAATCCCTTGCGCCAGTCAAGAAGACGCTGGTCCCATGTGGAAGGGTGCATGAGCTCCGCTCCTACAAACTCTACAGTATAGGACTGCTCATTAAATGAGTATGTACCGGTCTGTGTCTCTCCTGTCGAAGAGTTATACCACGAATAATTGGCTCCATTGTCGAGGTCGAATACCATGTAAGAATCATACATCGCAGCGTCCGAGCAGTGGTTTTCGGAGTAACCTGGAGTCCAGTTGTCTACAAAATTGTGAAATCCGAGTGACGGATTGGCGGCAGGGTCTCCATAAGAAAGAGCACCTTCTTTGCAACCCACCTGTCCGTTGTCATAAACCCATGTTTTGGATTTGCCCACACCTCCTGCGAGCATTTCCCATGTTTCGCCACTTATGAAATCGGTACAGATGTCGGAGACAGTAAATTTGAATGGTGCACCCCATACAAATCCATTGCCGGTATCGACACCGAATTTCACTTCATATTCTCCTGGAAACGGGATTTGCAGTGTGACATTATCACCTTTGGTGAGACCAAAAGGTGTCTGCCAGGCCACATTACGTCCTGCCCCGAGATCACTTTTACATACAAGAATGTTTGGATTGTTTGGATCGGGAGTAACTGTATAAGATATTCCCTCGACGAGCTCGGCCGGTATTATGGCCGGTGATGCCAGTGAATAGTCATCAGGACTGCAAGAGGTGAATACACCCGTCACAGCGAGGGCTACAAGCATCAAGAGATAATTTATTTGCTTTTTCATCGGTTGATTGGGAAAGAGGAGAGTGTTTTAAGAAAAAATATTCAGGTCAGATGTGTGTTTTCGAAGACTACTAACTTGTATAGCGTGTACTATATGTTCTCGACCAACGTGGTCTGATACGCGTTATTGCTCCGAAAACAACACATTAACTTGTTTTAATGGATGATCCCTTGTTTTGTGCTGATAATTACTTTAAAAGTTCTTACCATCCGGGATTTTGTACAAGCATGCCGTTAGCCTTTGTAATCTGGTCCTGCGGAATTGGACAAAGGCCTTTGGTGGTAATAATCTGTGCCCGATCATATGAAACCTGAGTTTCAACTCCGCCTGACATAACCGTGCCACCCGACGCGCACACTGCGTCGGCCATCGCTTCGACACCCTGGCGCAGAAGGTCCCAATAACGTATGCCCTCGAAAGCAAACTCGCGTGCACGCTCGGCCATGATATTTTCCTTAGAGGCAGAAATGTCGGCCAGACCCGCGCGCTCACGTATCATGTGCATATAGTTATCAGCGTTTGCCGAGCCAAGTTCTGCCGCCATAAGCAGGACATCGGCATAGCGCATGATCACCCATGGCTGCACCTGTGTTTCCTGATACTCAGTGTCACCATCTGCATTGGTGGCATAGGAACCGTCGCCAAATACAAGAGGCGTATATTTTTTAACACTATAGCCGGTATAATCACGCCAGTCTCCTACCACATTGGCATAACCGTCTACAGCAGTGATACCCTCGGACTTTATATTGATAACCGATGCGGAGAGACGCCTGTCGTTATTGACAAAATTCCTAAGATATGACGGTGTCACACAACATGCACCCCAGCCTCTGCCATAGGGTGTGAAGTCCAACTTTCGGAGTCCCATCATCACGAGCCAGCGGTTTGTGACCTTGGCGTTATTATCGTTATAATAGTTGTCCTTAGACATATAAGAGAACACCTGAGCGAGAATCACCTCCGAATTGGCATCACCGGCATATGATGAAGCCTCCTGGTCCCATCCCTTTTCACCGGGGATAGGCACAAGTGAAGCCGCGGGCCAAAGATTCTTGTAATCATCGACAAGCTGATATTTGCCCTTTTCAATGACATCCTCGCAATAGCCAAGAGCCTCGGCTTGAGTGAGAGAGCCGATGACAGCCCCGTCAGCAGTTGTATAGCCCGGATCTTTGCCATAGTAACCTTTATAATATAGGTATACACGTCCAAGCATGGATGCGGCAGCGTAACGTGTGATGCGGCCAAAATTATTCGTGCCGAGATTGGCATCTTCCGGAATGTATTCGGCTGCAAACTTTAGGTCTTCAATAATCGCAGCATATAGCTCGGCCGGATCAGCCTGTGGTTTATTTTCAGTTCCGGCAGGTTTTAACAAGAGGGGCACACTGCCGAAAAGACGTGCCAGATCAAAATAGCACAGAGCACGGATGGCACGGGCCTCTGCGAGATAGAGATTACGATGACCAAGAGTCTCATCCCAGACAATGGTGTTTTCATGGGCAAGAAGCTCGTTGCAACGATATATGCCCTCGTAATACAGCTTCCACTGCGTATTGAATATGTCACCCTCGCCGGGACCGGCTGCAAGTGTATGACGGTCAAGGACATTAGCCTTGTAATCGTCAGCATAGCCTGTCGAGCCGTAACACTCGTCTCCAAGTATGGTCGATGCTACATAAAATGAACCGACACCGCCGTCATCGCTCGATACCCCGCGCCAGCCGTCATAGCAGCCTATGAGCGCGCGCCAGGCATCGCCTTCGGTCTTATAGAAGTTTCCCGAGTTGGAGCTGGTCTTTGACTCTACATCCAGGAAACTATCGGAACATGACACGGCCATAAGTGAAGCTGCTGCCAGTCCGATGGCAAGTATGTTGGATTTGAACTTAATCATTTTTTATATGTATTTTTTTGATTAGAACGAGAGGTTTACACCAATGAGGAATGTGCGCGGACGAGGATAATATCCGAGGTCAACACCCGACACCCAGTCAGATGTTCCGTAACCGATTTCGGGGTCCATACCGTCATATTTTGTAAATGTGGCGAGATTCTGGACCTGGAAGTAGAGACGGGCCTGCGAACACCATGACTGATTCATAAGCGGAGCGAAATTGTAGCCCAGAGTAAGGTTGCTCAGACGCAGATAGTCGCCGTCCTGGCAATAGAGATCTGAGAATTGCCAGTTGATATTTTCCTCAGTTACACGAGGTATGTAATTGGATGTGCCTTCGCCTGTCCAGCGGTCGAGAATACGGGTGGTGTAGTTTGATTTCTTGCTCACCTGGTTGCGATAGCTCTGCACAATCTTGAAGCCTGCCGCACCAGTGGCAACGAGGCCGAGGTCAAAGTTCTTGTAGTAGAGATTGATATTGAAACCATAAGTATACTTGGGCATACCGTTACCAAGATCTATGCGGTCAGCCATATCGATCTGGCCGTCATGATTTTGGTCAACAAATCTCACATCACCGGGCTGAGGGTTGGCTTGAAGCACTCCGTTACCTGCCGCTATCCACGAATCGATTTCCTGCTGATTCTGAAACAAGCCGGCTGTCTGAAGGCCCCAGAAATAACCGATGGCATGACCATTCTGAGCACGATAGAACTCATCGGAGTTATCATAGAGAAGGCCGGGATCGCCATGGATAATACCGTCTTCTGTAGGTATCGAACCTACTTTATTATGATTATATGCGCCGTTTAATCCTATGCTATAAGAGAAGTCGCGGCCTATAACGTCGTTCCATGTCAGGCCAAGCTCGACACCTTTGTTTTTGACGTCACCTCCATTGATAAAAGGCGCGCCCGTACCGGCTGTCGAGAGAATGGGGGCTACGACCAGCCAGTCCTTGGTATTTTTTACATAAAAGTCAAAGTTGACAGCAAGACGGCTGCCGAGCAGACGGGAGTCAAAGCCAAAATTGATCTGTTCGGAAGTCTCCCATGTGAGGTCTTCATTGGAGAGACGCGAGGGATATGCACCCCAGTTGCCGGCAACTACACCGGCATAGTCCTCGGCATATGTTCCGTTAGGTCCGAGATACTGGCCGAAATACTGGCCTACGCCGATGCTGAGTATAGGAGCGAGATACTGGAAATTCTTTATATTCTGATTACCTACACGGCCCCAGCTTGCTCGTATTTTGAGAAAGTCAAGCCATGAGCGTGTTGACTCCATGAAGTTTTCGTTGGAGACATTCCATCCGGCCGATACGGACGGGAATGTGCCGAAACGATGTCCCTTGGCAAAGCGCGACGAGCCGTCACGACGAACGGTAAGATTGATCATGTATTTCTCCTTCCAGTCCCAGCCAAGTCGGCCGAAATAGCTGATTGTACGCGAAATACCATCTTCATCCGGACCTCCGGTAGCCGATATGTTATTTAGTGTGGTAGGATTGGCATTCGTGAGCCATGCATTATCCCAAGAATCGAAACCCTCCTTGAGATCTGCTTTCTTTGCCCATATATTTGTGCCGTCATAACGTGTGGACTCCATACCGACAAGTACATTGAAATGATGATCTTTGATATCAAAATCATATGTGGCAGTGTTGGTCCACGTGAGCGTCAGTCCTTCAAAATTGCTTTGCTCTACAGTAGTGTAGGCATTTGAAGAGATTGTGCTGAGCGTATAGATAGGCATATAGGAACGGCTGCGTGACGAGCTGTACACTGTGCCAAACACTGTGCGTACCTTAAGTCCCTTGATCGGCTCTATCTGAGCATAAGCATTGCCAGAGAATGTGGCGGCACGGTTCTCATTCTGATTGGCGAGCATCATCTGGCCATATGGATTGCCGTCCTCCTCATTCCAACTGCTTCCTACTGTGCTCTGATATCCGCCTTCGGAGTTGTAGACAGGATAGAGAGGTGACACGCCAAAGGCTCCACGTAACGAGTTCCAGTTGGCGTTGCCGACCCTTATACCATTGTTTTTCTTGTATACAAACGCAGCCTGCTCTCCTATAGTTATAATACCGTCAAACAGTTTATGGTCTGAATTGACACGAAAATTATATCGTGAATAGTTTGATACCTCGGGACCGCCAATCACACCCTCCTGATTGAGATAACCGAGCGACATGGCATAGGTCGAAGTCTTCGAACCACCTGTCACACCTATGGTATAACTTTGTGTGGTGGTGTTATCATCAATCATCCGGTCGACCCAATCGGTATCCCAGGTGCCACCTATACGGTTGCCTTCGGCATCTGTGCGCCATATAGTGGTCATTGCATCCCAGTTAAAGGGGGCGTTGCCCGAGTTGATAGCCTGCTCATCCATAATTGCCATATACTCCTGAGCGTTGAGCATCTGAGCTTTACGGGCCACCTGCTGCCAACCGAAATATCCGTCAAATGTCACCTTGGCACGGCCTTCCTTACCCTGTTTGGTAGTAATGAGCACCACACCATTGGCTGCCTGCGCACCATAGATGGCTGCCGAGGCGGCGTCCTTGAGCACGTCGATGCTCTCGATGTCAGCGGGATTGAGCGTCGAGATATCTCCGCCTATACCGTCAATCAGATAGAGGGGCGAAGCATTGCCGTTAGTGCCCAGACCGCGGATGGTAACCTTCATATCTGAACCCGGCTGACCGGAAGTTGAGGCGATGTTCACTCCGGGGAGCTGGCCCTGCATGGCCTGGAGAGGCGAGGTGGTGTTCATCTTGGCGATGTCGTCGCCCTTGATCTGGGCGGTGGCTCCGGTTACAAGTTTCTTTTTCTGAGTACCGTAGCCTACCACCACAACTTCGTCAAGCACCTCGGCATTGTCGAGGAGAGCCACGTCAAGATGTTCGGAATCAACGACGACTTCGCGAGTCTGGCATCCCACATAGGAGAATACGAGAGTCGCACCCTTCTCTACTTTTATCACATAGTTGCCGTCGATGTCAGTAGCCGTGCCCTGCGAGGTACCCTTCACAAGCACGCTTACGCCTATGAGCGGTTCGCCGTCGGAGGCTTGGGTTACCGTACCTGATACGGTGACAGGAGAGGCCGAGGCCACACTGATGCCGGCAAGGAGCAACAGGGCGATCATAGCCACCCGGAATAGGTGTAAAGGCTTACACCGTTCCATGCTTTTGTTTCCCATTGATTTGATAGTTTAGATTTTAAAATTTTGAATTATTCTGATTTTTCATGTAAGGTCTGCAAGCAGGTTTGAGGCCAATATAATATCGAGGCTTATCGTCAGATTCTTAATGTTTATTTAATTAAGGTAAGTTTGACTTGATTCACGTAGGCAAATGTAAATATACGTTTCGTATTGACAAAATATATTTATTAATATGAGTAGTGCGTTTGGTTATTTACAGATGTGTGATTTGTTATATTTTATTGATTCGTTTGTTATACACATCACATCCAAAACACTAAATTTCAACATTATATACAAATGTTAAAATTATTCATGCCACGCTCCATGTGTTAACATTTGGAAAAACCGATGTTTTTAGCTTACTTTGCAGATAACAAACCGAAACGATTTGCCTCAACCTGAACTACCTTAAACATATTGTCTTATCACGATCCATGAAAAAATTGATAATCTATATACTTGCTGTATTATCAGCAGGTGTGTCATACGCATTGCCACTTGAGCAACTCTCGTCAGTGGCTGGCATGACCAACAATAAAATCAACGCCATACACCGCGACAGCGACGGATTCATGTGGTTTGCCACCGTGGCAGGCCTTTGTCGTTATGACGGGTATGACCATGACCTGTACTTCATACATCGATCGCCCGACGGCATGCCCGAGGGCGAAAACGATATCGACAATATTACCGAAGCGGCCGACGGAAGGCTATGGCTCAGGTCACACACTATGTATTATGTCTACAATCCGCTCACGGAATGCATCGAACATAATGCCGACTCACTCTTCCACGCCTATGGAGGCCAAGGCTATGTACGCATGGTCAAAGCCGACAAAAACAAGGCTCTGTGGATATATGCCGAGTCGCCATCAGGCATATATTACGTAGAGCCGGAGCACAACCGCGCACGCAAAATCTCCACTCTCGGCTATCGTGAGCTGGAGCGTGACGCGGTGACCGACTTTGCTGGCACCCCTCACGGCATGGCTGTCGTGACCCGCCGCGGCAGCATCTATCTCGTCAGCCCCTCGGCCTGCGAGGTGACCGAACGTATCAACGATATCTGCGTCGAAAACCAGGCCATCCCCGACATGGTCTATACCATGATGTATGACCGCGACGGACTGCTGTGGGTCTACAACACCGAGCGGCTGTGGGTGCTCGACATCCCACGCCGCCGCTGGCTCAGCCACCGTCTCCCGCAGGAGGGCAGGGGCATGATTGTCAAATCGGTGGCACAGGACAATGACGGACGCGTATGGCTCGGACGTGACCATCATGGGCTCGAGATCGTCAGCAAACATTCCGATAGGATTGACTTTCACGAGATGCTCGACAGTGCCAATCTCAGCGAGAGCAGCTCGGTCACAGCCGTGTGTGACGACGGCAGCGGCACACTATGGCTCGGCACATACAAGAGGGGAGTGTTTTACCACAACGACACAATGCATAAATTCTCGCTTGCCAAGGGCAGCGATGTCAACTGTCTCGTGCCCCGCGGTGACGGCAAGGTGTGGGTGGGCAGCGACAGCCGCAGCGTGGGAGTGTTTGACCCCTCCGACGCTTCAGTGACATACTTTCAGAGCATTGGCAGCAGCGCGGCCGTCACCTCGATGCTCCCGGCCACTGACGGCACACTCTATGTCGGCACTTTCTCACGCGGTCTTCAGAAGATGCGCGGACATAACACCGAACGCATAGTCACACACACGCATGTCGACTCGGTCTACACATGGGCGTTGGCCAACGGCCCCGACGGCGACATATGGATAGGCTCGCTCGAGTCGGGCCTGTTTCGCTACAATCCCTCAAGAGGCCTTGTGGCTGAATACAATACCCTCAAAGGCCTCCCCTCCGACTGCATCCTCGCCCTCGCCTCAGCTCCCGACAGTACCCTCTATGTGGCCACGGCCTATGGTGTCGGCATGATACACAACGGTGCCGACCGCGCCGAGATACTCGAAGGCTTTGAGCCCGGCACCATGATTGACATCACAGTTGACTCACGCGGACTCGTGTGGGTGGCTTCTCACAGAGGCATAAAGGTCTACGACCCGCACTTCAGACGCATCCACGACATTGAGGTCAAGGGGCGCAAGGGCGCGTCATACGTCATCGGTCTTCAGGAGGACAAAGAGGGAGGCATATGGGCGGCCGAGGGCGGACGTCTGATACACATACAGGTGAAATACGACTCCGACTCCGGACTGCTCACCACTACCGACCGCAGTTACGACTCCCGCGACGGCCTACAGGACAGCGACTTCAATCAGCGTTCTCTCGCCCTCCTGCCTTCGGGCGAAATGCTCGTGGGCGGCCTCTACGGCATCAACTATTTCGACCCGGCCAAAATCAGACTCAACAATCTGGCTCCAAGGGTTATGTTTACCTCACTGCGTGTCGACGGCTCCCGGATAACACCCGGACAGAAATCGCGCGGACGCGTGGTGACCGACCGTGCCATCAACCGTGCACGCAAAATAGACCTCAGTCACGACTTCAGAGACATCACCGTCAACTTTGCCACCGACAATTATGTGCTTCCCGAAAAGACGGTCTACAGCTACAAGCTCGACGGATTCAACGACGACTGGCAGTCAACCGAACCGGGTGTCAACCATGTCTCCTACACCAACCTCTCGCCTGGACGCTACACTCTGCTTGTCAAGGCCAGAAATAACGACGGATTTGAGAGCGAAGACACCGCCGCTCTCGAAATAGTGGTACACGAGCCGTTCTACTGGACCGTCTGGGCACGCCTGGCCTATATGGTTATGGTGCTCGGAGCCATATATGGCGTCTATGTGATTATCAGACAAAGAGAACGCCGGCGTTTCAACGAAAAGCGGAGAGCCGACGCCCTCAAGAAAGAAGAGGAGGTCAACCAGATGAAACTCCGATTTATCACCAATATAAGCCACGACCTGCGCACTCCTCTGACACTCATCATGTCGCCGCTCGACACCATGATCAAGGAAGGGGGCGACGAACGGCATATGAAGCGGCTCGCTCTCATGCGCAAGAATGCCGACCAGTTGCTCACGATGGTCAACCAACTGCTTGATTTCCGCAAAAGCGAGATGTCGGGGCTTAAGCTCAAAGCTTCTGATGGCGAACTGGTGGCATTTATAGAAAATGTTTGCAGCTCATTTACCGGACTATCCATATCGGGAGGAATAAAACTGCGATTTAACTCCGACATCCCCGCGCTCTACATGCGATATGACGAGCAGAAGATTTACAAGGTGATGATGAATCTTATAGGCAACGCTCTCAAATTCACCCCCTCAGGCGGAAGCGTAACCATCGGCATCCGTCTCAAGGATGAGGGCGACGTGATAATATCCGTATCCGACACAGGCCCGGGAGTGAGTGACGAGGATAAACGGCACATATTCGAGCGTTTCTATCAGTCCAAGGAAGCAGCGTCCGACCCCGCCATGACAGGCTATGGCATCGGTCTGAGCCTTGTGCACGACTATGTTGAGCTGCATGGCGGACACGTCGAGGTGTCCGACAACACTCCGACAGGTGCGGTGTTTGAAATCACTCTCCCGGTTGTCGGATGTGAGAAACCACCCGTCACAGCCCCCGAGCCGGCTCCGGCTTCCGCCCAGGCCTCGGCCGCCATAGCCCAGGTGCTTGACGAGCCTCGTCGCACACGGCAGACCGAATCGGCAGCCAAACCACAGGCAAGACCGACAGCACTCGTGGTCGATGACAACGCCGACATGCTCGAGTTTCTCAAAGACGGTCTGGGCCGCGATTTCCATGTTGTCACAGTGGGCAGCGGCAGCGAGGCTCTCAGACTGCTCGGCTCGCTAAAACCATCAATCATAATCACCGACCTCATGATGCCCGGTGTTGACGGAATAGAGCTCACACGCCGCATCAAGGCCGACAAGGAGCTTGGCAACATACCGGTAATCGTGCTTTCGGCCAAAAGCGGCGAGGATGCCAAGGTTGAGATGCTCACGCTCGGCGTGGAAGACTACATCACCAAGCCGTTCAACATCGAACTGCTCATCCTGCGCATGAAACGTCTCGTGGCCCTCACATCCGGCACACGCGGCAGCCGCCTCATCGACCCCGAGCCCGAAAGCATACCCATCACCCCGCTCGACGAGAAGATGGTCGAGAAAGCCGTAAAATATGTCGTGTCCAACATGAAACGGGCCGAGCTATCGGTTGAGGAACTGAGCAGCCATCTCGGCATGAGCCGCGTGCATCTCTACAAAAAACTCAAGGCCACCACAGGCAAGACACCCATCGAGTTCATACGCCTCATACGTCTCAAACGCGCCGCCCAACTTCTGCGCGAGAGTCAGCTCAATGTCTCGGAAGTGGCCTATCAGGTAGGATTCAACAGTCCGCGCAATTTCAGCAAATATTTCCGCGACGAGTTTGGCATGTTGCCTTCCGCCTACCAGGAAACAAAGGAACAGGCAACAATCCGGTCACTTTAAGTTAACATTTGATACATATGACAAATCATTTGAATCACTGAGTGTCAACATATGCCAACGTCGCTGTCTGCGTAATTTCGTAACTTTGTGAATGAAAACATAGCGAATCTAACAAACATCTGCGGACTGTCCTTCCGGGCATCCGCGTCATAAAAACTAACTCCATGAAATTTCGACATTTCTCGGCTTCCCTGTTGAGCGCGGCTCTGGCCATGGTCATGACCGGCTGCTCCGAAGGCAAGTACAGTAAGAACGACAACGGGATTACTGTCAATCTCACCCCGGCGACGGAGAACGGTGTCCGCAAAGTGCGTCTGCAAGTGCTTGGCGACAAAATCATCCGCATATCGGCCACACCCGACAAGAAATTTGCCGACGACGGCAGCCTCGTGGTTGTGCCGCAGGAGAATAAAACACAATTTACCGTCGAGGAAGCCGACTCGGCTATCTCGGTCATCACCTCCGAAGTGCGGGCTACTGTCAGCCTCGCCTCGGGCGACGTCAAATTTTACGACAAGGATGGCCGGCTGATAGTATCGGAAGCCGACGGTGGCCGTGAGTTCTCGCCCATAGAGGTCGAGGACACCAAAGGCTACACCGTGCGACAGGTATTCGAATCTCTGAGCGACGAGGAGGGCATCTACGGACTCGGACAGCATCAGAGCGACGAGTTCAACTACAAAGGACGTAACGAAGAACTTTTCCAATATAATACCAAGGTATCGGTGCCCTTCGTGGTGTCGACCGACAACTACGGCATCCTCTGGGACAGCTATTCGCTGTGCCGCTTCGGCAACCCCGAGCCCTACCGCCAGCTCGGCCAGGTATTCAAGATTTATGACAAGGATGGCAAAGAAGGCGCGCTGACAGGCACCTACACCCCCAAGGGGGCCGACACACCTCAGATAGTGCAGCGCGAGGACTCCATCTACTTCGAGCATCTCATACGCAAGGAGCTCAAACATGTGGTCAATCTCCCGCAGGATTTCAACTACTCCGGCAGCCATGTGGAGTATGAGGGCGACATCGAAGCCACCGAGTCGGGCGAATACAAGTTCAATCTCTACTACTCAGGCTACATAACCGTGACCATCGACGGCAAGGAAGTAGTCCCCCAACGCTGGCGCACTGCCTGGAACCCCAACTCCTACAAATTCAGCGTCAACCTCGAAGCCGGACAGCGTGTGCCCGTCAAGATCGAGTGGCAGCCCAACGGCTCCGTAGCCTACTGCGGTCTGCGCGCCTACTCGCCACGCAGCGACAAGGAGCAGATGCAGATGAGCTGGTGGGGCGAAATGCAGTCGCAGATAGACTACTACTTTATATATGGCGACAACATGGACGACGTCATCAAGGGTTACCGCACTCTCACCGGCAAAGCCCCCATCATGGCCAAATGGGCGATGGGCTACTGGCAGAGCCGCGAAAAGTACAACACCCAGGAAGAGGTGCTCTCGACTCTCGCCGAATTTCGCCGTCGCAACATCCCCATCGACAACATCGTCATCGACTGGCTCCACTGGAAGGAAGATTCTTGGGGTAGCCACGAGTTTGACCGCGACCGTTTCCCCGACCCCAAAGGCATGGTCGACTCGATTCACGCCATGAACGGACGCGTAATGATTTCGGTATGGCCCAAATTCTACGTCACCACCGACCACTACAAGGAGTTTGACAAGAACGGCTGGATGTATAAGCTCCCCGTTCAGGACAGCATACGCGACTGGGTAGGCCCCGGCTATCTCAGCTCATTCTATGACGCCTACGACCCCGATGCCCGCAAACTCTTCTGGCACCAGATGGAGGAACACTACTATCCCCTCGGCATAGACGCCTGGTGGATGGACGCCTCCGAGCCCAACATTCGCGACTGCACCGACTTACAGTATCGCAAAGACCTTATCACACCCACTGCACTCGGCCCATCTACCAAATATTTCAATGCTTACGGTCTCATGAATGCTGAGGCCATCTATGACGGACAGCGCGGCGTCGACCCCGACAAGCGCGTCTTCCTGCTGACCCGCTCGGGATTTGCCGGCCAGCAGCGTTACTCCACCGCCACATGGAGCGGTGACATTGCCACCCGCTGGGAAGACATGAAAGCCCAGATTTCAGCCGGCCTCAACTTTGCGGCCTCAGGCATCCCCTACTGGACCCAGGACATAGGCGGATTCTGCGTCGAAGACCGTTATGTAGCCGCCGCTGCCGAAGCCGCCAAGACCGGCCGCGAGACTCCCGACATGAAAGAGTGGCGCGAACTCAACACACGCTGGTATCAGTTTGGCGCGTTCTCGCCCCTCTTCCGTGCCCACGGCCAGTGGCCCTATCGCGAAATCTTCAACATCGCTCCCGAGTCACATCCCGCCTACAAGTCGGTGGTCTACTACACCAAACTGCGTTACGACCTCATGCCCTACATCTACTCGCTTGCCGGCATGACCCACTTCAAGGACTACACCATCATGCGTCCGCTCGTAATGGACTTCACAGCCGACAAGGCCACACGCAACATCGGCGACGAATACATGTTTGGTCCCGCCCTGCTCGTAGCTCCCGTCTACACCTACGGTGCCACATCACGCGAGGTATACTTCCCCGCCGGTGCCACATGGTATGACTTCTACACCGGCAAAGCCGTCGACGGAGGACAGACTCTCAATGTTCCCGCTCCCTATGAGCGCATACCTCTCTACGCCCGCTCCGGCTCCATCATTCCCTTCGGTCCCTCCATGCAGTGGAGTGCCGAAAAGTCAGCCGACATCATCGACCTCTACGTCTATGCCGGCGAGAACGGTGAGTTCCTGCTCTATGAGGACGAAGGCCTGAACTACAACTACGAGAAAGGCCAGTACACCATCATTCCCATGCGTTGGGACGATGCCAAGTCGACACTTGTCATCGGAGAGCGTCAGGGACGATTCCCCGGCATGCTCACCACACGTAAATTCAACATCGTGAAGGTATCGAAAGACAAGCCTCGCGGCTTTGACCGTGCCAACAAGGGCGTGACAGTAGCCTACAACGGCTCAGCCAAGAGCGTTAAATTATAATTACTAATTGATCAACAGGGTGCTTTCTAAGGTAATTTATTTAAAAGTGGCATGTCTCGCCCTCATGGGCGTGGCTGCCACTTTCTTCACATACGCGCGCGACCCGCGCTCAGAGTCGTTTAACGACGGATGGAAGTTCATGCTTGCCGACTCGGCTCACTATAAGGACTCCTCCTATGACGACTCTCACTGGCGCAGCCTCTCACTACCCCACGACTGGGCTATTGAGGGAGATTTTTCCGAGTCAAACCCCTCCGGCACCGGCGGCGGAGCACTCCCGGGCGGCGTGGGATGGTATCGCAAGACGTTCTCTCTTAACGATATCCAGAAACGTAACAATCTGATGATTGATTTTGACGGTGCCTACATGAACTCGACCGTCTACATCAACGGACACAAACTCGGCACACGCCCCTACGGCTACGCTCCGTTCAGCTATGACCTCACCCCGTGGCTCGACCGTGACGACGACAACGTCATAGCCGTGCGCGTCGACAATGCCGAGCAGCCCAACTCCCGCTGGTATTCCGGCTGCGGCATCTATCGCAACGTGTGGCTCCGCTCTCACGGCGACATCCACATCCCTCTCTGGGGACAGCACGTCGTGACAGCCGTCACCGACTCTCTGGCCACCATCGACATCACCACCCAACTGGTGAGCCACACACGCGATACACGCAAAGTGCAGGTCTACTCAGCTCTTCTTGGCAGCGGCAAAATACTGACCAAGACCGAGCCGCTGGCTGTCACTCTCACCCGCAAAAAGCCAGAAGTGACACTCAACTCCACCCTCGACATCGACAATCCCCATCTATGGAGCACCGATGACCCCTATCTCTATAAAATCGTCACATTTGTCCAGGACGCCAAGACCGGACAGATGATTGACTTCTACGAGATCAACACCGGACTCCGCTACTTTAATTTCGACGCAAAAAAAGGGTTTTCACTCAACGGCCGTCCGATGAAAATCAACGGCGTGTGCATGCACCACGATCTCGGCGCGCTCGGCGCGGCTGTCAACACCCGCGCACTCGAGCGTCAGCTCGAAATACTCAAGGAGATGGGTGCCAACGCCTATCGGGCCTCCCACAATCCACCCGCCCCCGAAGTGCTCGACCTGTGTGACAGCATGGGCATACTCGTCATGGACGAGTCCTTCGACATGTGGCGCAAGAAGAAAACCTCTCACGACTACTCGCGCTATTTCGACCAATGGCACGAGCGCGACCTCTCCGATCTTATACGCCGCGACCGCAACCACCCCTCGGTAATCATCAACAGCATCGGCAACGAAGTACTCGAGCAGTGGAACGATGCCAGTGCCGACACTCTCTCGCTCGAGGAGGCCAACCTGATACTCAACTTCGGCCACGGCAAGGACAAACTTGCGGCCGCAGGCGACGAAATGAGCGTCAACTCCATGCTCACACGCAAACTGGCCGACATGACCCGCAGTCTCGACCCTACCCGCCCCATCACTGCCGGATGCAACGAGCCCGATCCGGGCAATCACCTCTTTCGCTCGGGCGCACTCGACCTTATCGGCTACAATTATCACGACGACTGGTTTGACTCGGTGCCGAAATGGTTTCCCGGCAAACCGTTCATCATCACCGAGAGTGTCTCCGGACTGATGACACGCGGCTATTACCGCATGCCCTCCGACTCGATGTATATATGGCCCGTGCGCTGGGAGATACCCTTCTACGACGAGTCATTCTCATGCTCCTCCTACGATAACTGCCACGTGCCCTGGGGCAACACCCACGAGGGCACCATGCGCCACGTGCAGGAGAATGACTTCATCTCGGGCCAGTTTGTATGGACAGGCTTCGACTATCTCGGCGAGCCCACCCCCTTCGGATGGCCCGCGCGCAGTTCCTATTTCGGCATAGTCGACCTGGCCGGCATCCCCAAGGACATATATTATATGTATAAGTCGCAATGGCGTCCCGACACACCGGTGTTACACCTCTTCCCCCACTGGAACTGGGAGCCGGGTCAGACCGTAGACATGTGGGCCTATTACAACAATGCCGATGAAGTGGAGCTCTATCTCAACGGTGAGTCGCAGGGCGTCCGCTCACTCGAGCCGGGCAAATATCATGTGTCGTGGCGTCTACCCTTCGAGCCCGGCACACTCCGCGCCGTGAGCCGGAAGGACGGACGCATGGTGGCCGAAAAAATCATACGCACAGCCGGCGAGCCTTACGCCATACGCCTCACCCCCGACCGCACCATGATTACAGCCGACGGCAAAGACCTCAGCTATGTGCTCGTAGAGATTGTCGACCACCTCGGCAACCTCTGCCCGCTGGCCGACAATCAGGTGACGTTTGATGTCAGCGGCGCGGGCTTCAACGCCGGTGTCGACAACGGCTCGCCTACGTCGCTCGAACGCTTCAAGGACAACAAGCGCAAGGCCTTCTATGGTAAAGCCATGCTCATCGTGCAGAGCGACGGCTCCGAAGGCCCCGTCACCGTCACAGCCACATCGCCCTCTCTTCGCCCCGCCACCACGGTGATCAACGCCAACTATAACAATAGTATAAGGATTATATAATACCTTTGGGAAAATTTTTGTCGATATGAAACACTATACATTGCCAATACTGGCTTTCATGATGTCGCTCTCGTCTGTATCACAGGCCGAAGTGCTGGTCTATCAGGACGAGTCGCGCCCCATTGAAGAGCGTGTCGAAGACGCGCTCAAGCGTATGACCCTCCGCGAGAAAGTGGCCATGTGTCACGCCGAGGGCAAATTTGCCTCGGCCGGTGTGCCGCGTCTCGGCATCCCCGACCTCTGGATGAGCGACGGCCCCCACGGCGTGCGTGCCGAAATCAACTGGAACGACTGGGGCTACTCCTGTCGCACCAACGACTCCATCACCGCCTTTCCGGCCCTCACGGCATTGGCCGCCACATGGAATCCCTCTCTCTCGGGACTCTACGGCAACGCCTTGGCCGAAGAGGCTCTCTATCGCGAGAAAGACGTGATGCTCGGCCCGGGCGTCAACATCTACCGCACCCCGCTCAACGGCCGTAACTTCGAGTATATGGGCGAAGACCCCTATCTGGCAGGCGTGCTCGTCGTGCCCTATATCCGCGAGATGCAGAAAAACGGTGTCGCCGCCTGTGTAAAGCACTACGCGCTCAACAACCAGGAGCAGTGGCGTGGCCACATCGACGTCAATCTCAGCGACCGCGCCCTCTACGAGATATATCTCCCTGCGTTCAAAAAAGCTGTCAAGGAAGGCAAGGCATGGAGCATAATGGGTGCCTACAACAAGGTGCGCGGCCAGCATGCCTGTCACAACGAACTCATCCTCAACAAGATTCTCAAGGACGACTGGCAGTTTGACGGAGTGGTCATCACCGACTGGGGCGGTGCGCACGACACACGCGAGGCCGCACTCTACGGTCTTGACCTCGAGATGGGCTCCTACACCAACGGCCTGACCTCGGAAAGCGAGTTTACCACCGACGACTATTATCTTGCCAACCCTTATCTCGCCATGCTCGAGAAAGGCGAAGTGCCCGTGTCGGGACTCGACGACAAGGTGCGCCGTCTGCTGCGCCTTAATTTTCGCACGGCCGCCAACCGTCAGAAACCCTATGGCTCCGTAGCCACTCCCGAACACTATGCCGTGGCCGAGGAGATTGGCAACGAAGGTATCGTACTGCTTAAAAACGCTCCCGTAGCCAAAAAGCAGCCCGCCCTGCTCCCCATCGACGCCGACCGCTATGGCAAGATACTTGTTGTTGGCGAGAATGCCACCCGCAACCTCATGGCCGGAGGCGGCTCGTCGGAACTCAAGCCTAAGGATATCGTAACTCCGCTCGACGGACTCAGAAACCTCTACGGCGACAAAATCGAGTACACCCAAGGCTACATGTCGGGCCGCCCGATGTATGGCCACGCCGATGTAATCTCCCCCGAGGTCACCGACTCGCTCCGCGCCAAGGCCGTAGAGATGGCCCGCGAAGCCGGACTCGTGATATTTGTCGGCGGACTCAATAAAAACCATTTCCAGGACTGCGAGGGCGGCGACCGTCAGGAATACGGACTCCCCTTCGGACAGCCCGCCCTTATCGATGAACTTGCGGCCGTCAATCCCAATCTCGTGGTTGTGCTCCTGAGCGGCAATGCCGTCGAGATGCCGTGGGAGAAAAAAGTGCCTGCCATTGTCCAGGGCTGGTATCTCGGCTCAATGGCCGGCAAGTCGATAGCCAACGTGCTCTCGGGTAAGGTAAACCCCTCGGGCAAGCTCCCCTTCTCCTTCCCTGCCCGTCTCGAGGACAACGGCGCGCATCATTTCGGGGCCATTTCCTATCCCGGCGACTCCATCAGGCAGGAATATCTTGAGGATGTGCTCGTGGGCTACCGCTGGCACGACACCAAGAAAATCCCGGCCCTCTATCCGTTTGGCCACGGCCTGAGCTACACCTCATTCACCTACGGCAAGCCTGTCGCCTCGGCCAAGACCATCGGCGAGGGCGAGACTCTCACCATCACAATCCCCGTTAAAAACACCGGCAGCCGCGAGGGCAAGGAGACTGTCCAGCTCTACATCGGCGACGACGAAGCCTCGGTGCTTCGCCCAGTCAAGGAACTCAAGGGTTTTGACAAAATCAACCTCGCCCCCGGAGCCGAGCAGACGGTGACCTTTACCGTAACAGGCGATGATCTCAAGTTTTACGACCCCACCTCATCGTCATGGATTGCCGAGCCGGGCCGATTCAAAGCCTACATAGGCTCATCCTCGACCGACATCCGCGCCACCATAACGTTTGAACTGAAAAAGTAGACATAAACGCGTCTCACACGCGCTGACGACAAAAGTCCCAAGAGAGACATTAAGTTTTAACAGGTTGCATAAACATCTGAGTAGCAACCGATGCGTAAAAAACTTTTGTCTCTTTCGGGACTTTTGTCTTTTAGTATCACAAAATTTTCGTCCCTTTTATACAAAAATATGTGAAATTTGCCATATCTTTGCCTTACCTTAAATTATACCAATCATCATGAGAAAAATATTCCTTGCCCTATGTGCGGCCACCGCAGTGTATGCACATGCCGACGAGCCGGCCACCAACACCCTTCTGAAATTTCAGGCCGAAGCTCGCCTCGACTATCAGCGCGACTGGAATGACGGAAAGACAGTCAAAGACAACTCCGGATTTGAAGGCAAATACATCAACATCCAAGCCGACGGCAACATCACCAACGCTTTGAGCTACTCATGGAGACAACGGCTCAACAAGCCCCACAAGGACGCTTCGTTTTTTGACGCCACCGACTGGATATACCTCAACTATGATTTAGGCCGCTGGTCGGTGGCCGGAGGCAAGCAGGTAGTGGCCATCGGCGGATGGGAATATGACCGCGCGCCGATTGACCTCTACGGATGCTCGGTGTTCTGGAACAACATCCCCTGCTACCAAATCGGAGCGTCAGTCAGCTTCCGGCCGTCGGCATCCGACCGTCTCACGTTCCAGTTTTGCGAAAGCCCCTTCTTCACCCCCTCCGACCGCGACATGTATGCCTACAACCTCATGTGGAACGGCTCCCACGGCATATACAGCTCCATATGGTCGGCCAACCTCATCGAATATGCTCCCGGACATTACATCAGTTATCTCGCTCTCGGCAATAAATTCTCATTCGGACGCCTCTCGCTCGAGCTCGACCTAATGAACCGCGCCTCGTCGGGCCAGACATTCCTGCTGCGCGACATGTCGGTGATGGGCGAGATTGCCTACACTCCCTCTCAGCGATGGAAAGTATTCGGCAAGATGACCTATGACGTCAACAACACCCGCTCGGACGCCGACCTCTGCGTAGCTCCGGGCACCGAACTGAAGATGGCCGGTGCCGGTGTCGAATATTTCCCCCTGGCCGACAAGCGCAGCACCCTGCGAGTGCACGCCAACGTGTTTTACTCATGGGGTAAAAACGCCAACTCGGCCGACGTGATGCAAAACAAGACCACACTCGTGGACGTCGGCGTGAAGTGGAACATGAACCTCCTCTCGTTCAAACGATAATCCTCCCCCCGCCATCTGAATCCTTACCTCCATACCATCCAATCACAATGCAACAGCTTGAAAACACCCCGGCCACATCGCGTCCATTCTCCCTCGCCCGCCTCATCCCGACTGGAGTGCCGTGTCTGGCCATCGTAATCGGACTATTCTGGTACATCGGCTCTATTATGGGCATCCCCAACATGCTCAACACCATCATGCACACAGCCCACGACCTGCTGCTCAACACTGTATTTTACCTCATGGGCATATGTGTGGTCACAGGAGCCATCGGACGACTTTTTGTAGAATTTGGCGTGGTCAAACTCCTCGAAAACATCCTGCGCCCCCTCATGCGCCCCCTCTTCAACCTCCCCGGCGTAGCCGCACTCGGCGCGACCATGACATTTCTCAGCGACAATCCCGCCATCATCTCGCTCTCGCAGGACCGACGCTTCTGCCGCTACTTCAAGAAATATCAATACATCTCGCTCACCAACTTCGGCACAGCCTTCGGCATGGGCCTTCTGGTCATGGTCTTCATGGTAGGACAAGGCTACTATATCGAACCGCTCATAGGCCTCTTCGGCGCATTCTGCGGATGCATCGTCTCGACACGTCTCATGCAGTATTTCGTCATAAAGGCCTACCCCTCGTTTGCCAACGAGGAGGCCATAGCAGCCGACACCGGCCATCCCGAAGAGAAAGAAGAGACTGTGGAGTCGAAATCAACATTCATCCGTGTGCTCAACTCTCTGCTCGACGGCGGACGCACAGGTGTCGACGTCGGCATAGCCATCATCCCAGGCGTGCTCATCATCTCGACGCTTGTGATGATACTCACCTTCGGAGCCTCGGCCGAAGGCTACACGGGAGCCGCCTACGAAGGTATCGAACTGCTCCCCTGGCTCGCCTCAAAGATTGACGTAGTGTTTCAGTGGCTCTTCGGGTTCAACGATCCCCATCTCGTAGCCTTCCCCATCACAGCCCTCGGAGCCGTAGGCGCGGCCCTGAGCCTCGTGCCCAACTTCGCCACACAAGGATGGATCGACGGCAATGCCATAGCCGTGTTCACCGCCATAGGCATGTGCTGGAGCGGTTATCTCAGCACCCACACAGCCATGCTCGACTCACTCGGCTATCGCGAACTCACCCCCAAGGCCATTCTTTCCCACACCATCGGAGGTCTCATCGCCGCCATCGTAGCCCACATGGTCTATACTCTTATAGTGTAACCTTTTATGGTTAATAGAGTTTATAAAATTTAAAAAGTTAAAGACAGGAATATGGGAGAAAATAAAAAAACTCCTGTACACCTGTCTTTAACTCTATAAACTTTTAACTTTTATCTTTTTAAACCATCAGAGAACAGACCTCATCGCATCCTCAAATACCGACAAGGCAGCTTTGGCACCTTCGCCCATAGCAACGATTATCTGCTTGTAAGGCACATTGGTGACATCACCGGCGGCATAGACACCTGTCACCGACGTGCGGCAACGCTCGTCGACTATGATTTCGCCACCCTTGGTCATCGGCAACATACCGGCAAACAGAGAACTGTTGGGCACAAGACCCACCTGCACAAACACACCCGAGACCGGATAGACTGTCTCTGCGCCCGACACACGGTCCTTGACCTTGATGCCAGACACTCCCCTGCCGTCACCTACGATTTCCATCACCTGCGACGACAGATGTATATCCACATTAGGGAGCGACGCCACCTTGGTCTGCAACACTCCGTCGGCCTTGAGCGAATCCATATATTCAAACACATCGACATGCGGACACATTCCCGCCATATCTATGGCAGCCTCGATGCCCGAATTGCCGCCGCCGACCACAGCCACACGCATACCCGCATAGAACGGACCGTCGCAATGCGTACAGAACGCCACTCCGTGACCTATATGCTCGGCCTCGCCGGCCACCGATAGACGTCGCCATCCGGCTCCTGTGGCAATTATCAGAGCTTTGCTCCTGAAAGTCTCGTTGCCACAGCTCAGCACCTTCGCCTGACCGTCCACCTTGGCCGAGTCGACCGTACGGTTCTCAAACACATCTATCGCATATTCGCCCAGATGCTCCTTGAGGTTGGCCGCAAGTTTTGACCCCGTGGTCTTTGGCACCGAAATCATGTTCTCTATCCCCAGCGTCTCACGCACCTGACCGCCGATAGCCTTGGCCACCACAGCCGTATTGAACCCCTTGCGGGCACAATAGATGGCAGCCGACGCGCCGGCCGGACCTCCGCCCATCACCACGACGTCATACTCGCGCGTCACGGGTGATACCTGCGCGTTCTCGTCAGCCCCGTAGAGCGTCTCAAGTTTCTCGAGCAGATCGCCGAGCGACGAACGGCCCACGCTCAGACACGTCCCATCGGCATAGACCGTCGGCACAGACTGAATGTTAAGCTCCTCGACCAAAGCTGGCACCACGGCACCGTCGGTCACCGTGTTTTCCACGCCCGGATTGAGCAACGCTATCACATTAAGAGCCTGAGCCACATCCGGGCAGTTGGTGCAGGTCAGCGACACAAACGTGCGCAACTTCACCGGACCTTTAAGAGCCTTGATGCGCGCACACAAGGCTTCGTCAGGCAGATTCTTTCCCTGACCGTCTGCATTGAGCACAGCAAGCAGCAGCGTGGTAAACTCATGGCCGTTGGGTATGCCGCAAAACCTCACTCCGGTCGGAGTGCCGTCACGCACTATCTCGAAAGTCGGAGCCTCGACATCAGCCTCAGCCCTGTGCACGTCAAACTTATCCGACGTCGAAGCCACATCGTCAAGAAAGGACACCATCTCGGCAGAAGCCTCCGACTCACCCTTCGACTGCATGCTGAACGTTATCCGCGACTTTATTTTAGCAAAGATTCCTTTAAGTTGCTGAAGTATTTCCTGATCAAGCATAATTGTATGTTTTGTTGATTGAATTAAAGAAAGAGGGGGAGACACAGCCGACCGACCCGCTAACGGATTGATGTCCCTATGCCTCCCCCGGTTGAGTTTTCTGACAAATATCAGACCCGAGGTCAGATTTTGCCTACAAGATCAATGCTGGGCTTGAGAGTCGACTGACCCTGCTTCCATTTTGCCGGGCATACCTCGCCGTCGTGAGTGGCCACAAACTGTGCGGCCTCCACCCTGCGCAGAAGCTCCTCGGCATTACGGCCGATGCTGTTGTCCTGAATCTCGACGAGCTTGATAAGACCCTCGGGATTGCTGACAAATGTGCCTCGGTAGGCCATGCCGTCCTCCTCGATCATCACTCCGAACGCACGGCTCAACACACCGGTCGGGTCGGCAAGCATAGGATACTGTATCTTCTTGATGCTGTCCGACGCGTCATGCCATGCCTTGTGCACGAAATGCGAATCGGTGCTCACCGAATAGATCTCCACACCGAGACGCTTGAATTCCTCATACTTCTCGGCCATGTCCTCCAGCTCGGTAGGACATACAAAGGTAAAGTCGGCGGGATAGAAGAAAAATACAGCCCATTTGCCAAGCACATCCTTATCGGTCACGGTCTTGAACTCGCCGTTGTGATAAGCCTGTACTTTAAATTCGGGGATGTGAGTGTTGATAATTGATTCCATTTTCTGTTTCTGTTGTTTGTTGTTTTTTGATTGTTATTTTTTAATGTTGTCGTTCACGTTTTTTGTTTCTTATTCTATAATGCTGTCATCATTTATAACAAAATATTGTATTGTCCACAGCCTCTGCGTGAAGCTGTTTTCGCCATTACAACATGCCCCGTCGCCCCATGGTTCACCCCCCTCACACATGATTTAAGAATATATAGCATTGCCTGTTAAATAATACATACACGACAGTTTTTCCGACACACTACCTCCATGTAATACATCATATTGTCGAGAAACACACATCTTGTAAACTCTTTAAACATAAAAGTTGCGAGTTTTTTAGAAAAACTGTAACTTTGTGGCGAATTATTACCATGAAGCAGGATTACGTCACACATTCCGGCACTATAACACACGTCACCGACTCAACACTGACACTTCGCACCGACGGCTCATGCAGTTGCGACGGATGCGCGGTGGCTTCGCTGTGCAATAAGGACAGCTCCGACGGTGGTGGCGAGTCGATTACCATTGACACACCCATGGCCTCGCGTTACAGCGTAGGACAGCGCGTGGAAGTGATAGCCTCGTCAGGCTCGACCCTGCGGGCCACATGGTGGGCACTCCTGCTGCCGACCATACTTTTTGTAGGCGTCATACTCGGTGTGCGCCTGATATGGCCGCAAAGCGGAGCCATTTCGCTCGTGGCCGGATTTGCCACACTCGCCGTCTATGACCTGGGGCTTTATCTCTGTCGCAAGAAGCTCGCGCAGAAGATTATATGGACAGTGCGCCCCGTCTGAACCCTTATCCCCTTATAATTCTAAAACTCAAAAACATACCATGAACGTTATTATCCTATCAATCATCGTCCTCGGAATCATAGGAATCGTCGGTGCCGCCGTGCTCTTTGTTGTGGCCCGCCGTTTTCATGTACAGGAGGATCCTCGCATCGACGAGGTTGAGGCTCTGCTGCCAGGAGCAAACTGCGGCGGATGCGGACGTAGCGGATGTCGCGACTTTGCCGCGGCCTGCGTGTGTGCCGACACTCTCGACGGCCTCAACTGTCCCTCGTCAAGCACTGAAACAATGAATAAAATCGGCGAGATAGTCGGACTGGCCGCTGTAGCCGCCAAGCCCAAAATCGCTGTCATAAAATGTAACGGCACATGCGATCTGCGCCCCTCTCTGGCTCGCTTCGAGGGCGCGCCCACTTGCTCCGTGCTCGCTTCGCTCGGCACCGGCGAGTCAGCCTGTCCCAACGGATGTCTGGGTTGCGGCGACTGTGTGGCCGCATGCCCATGGGGTGCTATGCGCATGAATCCCGAGACAGGTCTCCCCGAAGTTATCGAAGACAAATGTGTGGGATGCGGAGCATGTGTCAAGGCTTGTCCGCGCGCCATCATTGAGCTGCGCAACAAAGGTCCGCGCGGCATGCGTGTCTATGTAGCCTGCTCCAACCGTGAGAAAGGTGCCGTGGCCATGAAGGAATGTAAGGTGGCATGTATCGGCTGCGGCAAGTGTGCCAAGTCATGCACCCACGAGGCCATTACAGTAGCCTCCAACCTCGCCTACATCGACTTTGAGAAATGCAAGCTCTGCAAGAAGTGTGTCGACCAGTGTCCGACCCACGCCATCCACACTGTCAACTTTCCCGTGAAGAAAGCCGAGCCCGCTCAGCCTCAGGCCGACAAGCAGCCACAGGCCGCAACAGTCTAACCACCCCTTCAGCCCCTAACACTAATGAAACTGCATACATTCAAAATCGGCGGTGTACATCCCGCTGAAAACAAGATAGCTGCCGGCAAACCCATCGTCAACATGCCGCTTCCCGCCGAGGTAGTGCTCCCGGTGGCGCAACATATAGGCGCGCCCGCCAAACCCATCGTAGCCAAAGGCGACCACGTGAAGCGCGGCGACCGTGTGGCTGAGGCCGGAGGTTTCGTGTCGGCCCACGTCCACACTCCCATCTCGGGCACCGTAGTCAAGATTGACACCGCCCGCACTCCTCAGGGCATGCCCGTCGAGGCCATCTACATCAAGAGCGACGAGGCCGACCGCGAGGCTGATGCCGACACCATGGCCGACACCATGCCCAAACGCTCCGATGCTGAGATAGCCGCTCTTGACTCAAAAGCCATTATCGAGCTTATCAAGGACGCCGGCATCGTAGGTCTGGGCGGAGCTACATTCCCGGCCCACGTCAAACTCATGCCCCCTCCCGGCTCCAAGGCCGAAGTGGTCATTATCAACGCTGCCGAGTGTGAGCCCTGCCTGTCATGTGACGACATGCTCATGCGCGAGAACGCCCGAGAAATCGTCAAGGGCGTGCAGTTGCTGGTGCGTGCAGCCGGTGTCAACCGCGCAGTCATAGCCATCGAAAACAACAAACCCGAGGCAATAGCCGCCATGACCGAAGCCTGTGCCTCTGCGCCCGGCATCGAGGTCATGACCATGCAGGTAAAATATCCCCAAGGCGGTGAAAAACAGCTCATAGCAGCCGTCACAGGCCGCGAAGTGCCCTCGGGCGCACTACCCATCGCCACAGGCTCTATCGTCCAGAACGTAGCCACAGCCTATGCCGTCTATCGCGCCGTCTATCACAACGAGCCCATCCTCGACCGAGTGCTCACCCTCCACGACGGCAACGAGGGCAAGAACCTCCGCGTGCCCTTGGGCACCATGCTGTCCACTCTTGTGGAGCCAGGCATGGAATATGAGAAAATTATCCTCGGAGGCCCCATGATGGGACGCACCGCATCGACCCTCAACACCCCGATGATCAAAGGCACCTCTGGCATACTTCTCGACCCGCGTTACGCCCACCGTCACGAACCGGAACCCTGCATACGTTGCGCCGCATGTGTCAACGTCTGCCCCATGGGTCTCGAGCCGTTCCTGCTCAGCACGCTCTCGCGTCTGAAGCAGTATGACGAAGCCGAACAGGAAAAGATTGCCAACTGCATCGAATGTGGCTCCTGCAGCTACATCTGCCCCTCTTCACGACCGATACTCGACTTCATCCGCGTAGGCAAAGGCAAAGTCATGGCCGCCATACGTGCCCGCGCCGCCGCTGCCAAGTAATACCTGTAGTTTTGACAGTTTATAACGTCAAGAAAGTTAACAGACAGGAGCACAGCAATATCCCCGACATGCTGTACTCCTGTTTTTTTGCCCTCTTAACTCTTTTAGCCTATTTATCCATTTTAGCTATTTTAACACTTTTGGACAATAATAACATTTAGAAAATAGATACATTTGCTGCAATATTGCAAATAATAAAAAATTATTCTGCCCCATCACATTATGAAAACACTCCCATTCATCGCATCTGCCGTAGCTCTGCTGTCGGCTTGCACAGGCGCGCAGACCGACAACAACTACTATGTCAAAGCCAATGTCGGTCCCGAACTCAACGGCAAGACAGCCTATCTCTACGACATAGACCGTGACGCCAATATCGACAGCGCGCTCGTAACCGACTCAACGGTCATATTCAACGCCCCGATGACCGAAAGCTATAACGGCACGGCATCAGTAATCCTGCGTATTGACGACAATAATATCGCCAACTTCTTTCTTGAAGCCGACTCCATCACCATCACCGAAGGCATAGCCAAGGGCGGACAGCTCAACCGGCGTATTGACGACTACTGGACCGAACACATAGCCACCAACGAGGAATACATGGAGCTCCCCGACTCGCTCAAAAAAGAAAAATACAACTATTATGCCGCCAAGTCCGACTCGCTCGACAAAGCCTTCTTTGAAGCCAACCTCGACAACGCCATCGGCGTACAGGAGATATTGCGCGACAAACGCCCCTGCTCGCTAGCTGAAATCGACAGCCTGACAGGAGTATATCCCATCCTCAACGGCAATGCACGCCTCGAAAAGATGCGCAAGGCTTTTAAGCTCGAAGAAGAGACCTCGGTGGGCAAAATGTTCAAAGACTTCGAGGTGACCTACAACGACTCCACCTTCCGTCTCTCCGACGTGGTGGGAAAAGGCAAATATGTACTCGTCGACTTCTGGGCAAGCTGGTGTGGTCCCTGCATACGTCAGACTGCCGTAATCAAAGACCTCTACAAGCAGTATGCCGACAAGGGCCTCGAAGTTATCGGTGTCGCCGTGTGGGATGAACCCGAGGCTACAATCGAAGCCGTAAAACGCCACGAACTGCCCTGGCGCAATATCATCAACGCACAACACATCCCCTCTGACACATATGGTTTCCAGGGCATCCCCTGCATCATACTTTTCGGACCTGACGGCACAATCCTAAGCCGCGACCAACAGGACGAAAGCCTCCGCAACGACGTGGCCAACGCCATAAACGGCAAATAAACGAAAAGATAGAAGTCCAAAAGTTTCAAAAGGACATAAGAAACATAAGTTTTTATTCAGAGTGAGTAATAACAGGAGACAACGGGATTTATTTTTTCTTATATTCTCCACAATCCATCACTCTCATACATTTTCTGAATAAAAAAACTTATGTTTCTTATGTCCTTTTGAAACTTTTGTATCTCTCCCCCACCCCATGGCATGTCACATAACGGTTACAATATAATTTTTCAAGCAGAATACTCGAAATTATCCAAAAATTGCGTTAACTTTGCGAAATTAAGTAACTATACCTAAAAAAATACCATACCCAACATGTCATTCTGGAAAGGAGTTTTGAACGTCTTTGGGTTCGGAGGCGACAACGACGAGGATGAGGAGGAATATGACTCCTCGCTCCCGACATATGCAGCGCAACCGCGCTCTGTCACGACTACAGCCATAACCAAACCTGCCGCCACACCTGTATCGGCCACGCATACCCGAGAGACAGAGACTACGGAGCCGGAAACCGAGCCTCATGACAGCAGCGAAGACAACGCTCCCGCCACTCAACAAAATGTCGACAATACCGCCGAACCCACCGTTGCCGACCCCGACCTGCCGGGCGACCTGTTTGACGCACTCATCGAGCAGTTTAACGCCGCTCAGCCCGACTTCATAAGCAAATGCCTGTCGACCGACGCCCAGCGCGCCTATCTGCTCAACTCTCTGTCTGACAGCCTCAAGCAACGTCTCAACAACACAGGTCTGAAGATAGCCTCAGCTAATAACCAAGCCGACGACTCGGCTGAGCACGAGCGTCTGCAGCGGCGCATCTCCTCACTCGAGGCAGATGTCAAGGCCAACGACTCACTGCGACAGGAAAACCGCAAGCTCCAACTGAGCATCGAGCGTCAGAAACGCGCCCTGCTCGACCGCATCAACGACCTTGAGGCTCAGGTGGCGAAAAGCCATGCCGAAAAGGAAAAATTCTTCAGCGACAAGCGCAATCCGGCCGATGCCGCGCTAATCGACTCGACCAACGCCCGCGTCAAAGAGCTCGAACAGTCACTCTCCGAACGCGAATCAAAGATAAAGGAACTGACCGACACTATCGAAAAACTCGGCACTGCCTCCGAGGAACTCTCCAAAACCCTGGCCGAACGCGACAAACAGATTGCCGACGAAGCCTCGCTGCGCGAGCAGCTCGAGGTCAAAAACCGCATGAGCGACGAGATGCTCAACGACCTGCGCAACCAGGCCGCTTCGGCCCGCAACGAATATGAGGACACCTGTCGCCAGCAGCAGCTCGCCCTCGAGCAGATACACGACCAGGTGGCCAGCTTCGAGCAGGTCAAAGCCCGTCTCGAGGCCCGCATTATCGAGCTGAAAGATGCTCTGAAGGATGCCAAGCGCAACGACCGCGAGGAGCAGATAGCCCGACTAAACGAAGAGAACGCCTCGCTGCGCCACACCATCGAAAACAATCTCTACAACCAGGCCAACAGCGAAAACCGACTGCGCAACGAAATCAAGCAGTTGCGCCGACAGCTCGAAGAGGCCGGCAAAGCAGCCGCAACATCATCGGCAGCCGCAACATACGCCAGCACAGAGAGCCGCCCCAGATCAATGTCGGCCGAACCGTCGGCCGCAGCCTATCCTACCGAGACACCGCCCGAACGTCCGGCTCCACGCCGACGCGGACGTCCCAAGAAAGTCAAACTCGACGAAGACCTCGACAATACCGAATGGTTCTCGGGCCAGAAGGATACCCCCGACTTCGGCTATCACGAACCTCCGCGCCGTCCCTCCAACGACAACGCCGCACAGCTCTCGCTCTTCTGAGCCAACTCTCCACTCCCCTTCCACACCCCGTCATCAAGCATCACGATAATTATGAAGATATTAGCCTCTGCGATATTAATGGCCGCCACCGGCCTTCTCAGCCTCTCGGCCGCACCCAAGCGCGCCAATGTCAGCGACTTTGCCGACATGGCTCCGTATGTATATCCCGGCAATGCCGCCCGCTATGTGTCAAAGCCCTACTTCACACCCGACGGACAAAACTATCTCCGGCTCTCTGACGACGGCAAGCGCGTGGTGAAACATAACATACGCAACGGAGCCGAGGTCGAAACACTGATGGATGTAACCCACACCCGTCAGTCAAACATATCCTCCATCCAGAGCTTCACCCTAAGCCCCGACGGCTCCAAACTGCTCATAGCCACCGCCATCGAGCCGATATATCGCCGCTCCACCCGCGCGGTCTACTATGTCTACGAGCTGCGCACCCGCATACTCACTCCCCTCTCGGACGAACATCAGCCCCAGCGCGCGCCTCTCTTCTCGCCCGACGGACGTATGGTGGCATTTGTGGCCGGTGACAATAATATCTATCTCAAGAAACTCGACTATGGCACCGAAGTAGCCGTCACAACCGACGGAGCCGTCAATGCCGTCATAAACGGTGTGCCCGACTGGGTCTATGAGGAAGAGTTCTCGACAGCCTCATCCATGTCTTGGGCACCCGACTGCTCTACGCTCTGCTATCTGAAATACAACGAAAGCGACGTACCCACCTACTCCTTCCCCCTATATGAAGGAGCCTGCGATCCGATGCGTCAGTATGCCCTCTATCCCGGCAGTTTCACCTACAAATACCCCGTGGCCGGAGAGCCCAACTCCAAAGTCTCGCTCCACAGCTACGACATCGACAACCGCAAGACCAAAGACCTCTCTCTACCGGCCTCCGACATCGAATACATACCCCGCATCTGCTATACTCCCCAGGCCGACAGCCGACTCATAGTAACCACTCTCGACCGCGCACAGACCCGCATGGAGCTCCTGTCGGTCAATCCCAAATCGGGCGTATGCAAATCACTCCTCACCGAGCAGAGCGACGCATGGCTCAATCCCAACACATACGAAAACCTCAACTTCCTTCCCTCGGGCATGCTGCTCCTCTCAGCCCGTACAGGCTTCACCCACGCCTATCTCTACAGCTACGAAGGCCAGTTGCTCAAGACCGTCACATCGGGCGATTATGATGTCAAGGACTTCTACGGCTGCGATGCCAAAGGCAACTATTACTTCCAGACCACAGCCACAGGTCCCATCAACCGCGTGGTGACGCGCATCGACGCCAAAGGCGTGACCAAGCATCTCACCCCAGCCAACGGCAACGCCTCGGCATGGTTTGCCCCCTCGATGGACCACTATGCAGTCACCTACAGCAACGCCACCACACCACCATCGTGCACACTCTACACAGCTCCGGACGACAAGAAAGTGCGCGTGCTCGAGGACAATGCCGGCCTTGCTCAGAAATATGCCTCGGCCCCCAAGCCCGAGTTTATCACAGTGACAACAGCCGAAGGCATCACCATGGACGCCTATATCATCAAGCCCGTCAATATGGACGCCTCGCGCCGCTATCCGCTCATCATAACCCAATACAGCGGCCCGGGCTCGCAGCAAGTGCTCGACCGCTGGAGCGTCGACTGGACACAGTATGCCGCCATGCACGGCTACGTGGTGATGTGTGTCGACCCCCGCGGCACAGGCGGCAAGGGACGCAAATGGGAGACAATCGTGTATAAAAACCTCGGCCATTACGAGACCATCGACATCCAGGGTGCTGCTCGCTGGGCTGCATCGCTCCCCTATATCGACGCCGACCGCATAGGACTCACAGGTTGGAGCTACGGAGGCTACCAGACTCTCATGACAGTCTCCACACCGACATCACCCTTCGCTTGCGCCGTAGCCATCGCCCCGGTAACCGACTGGCGTTACTACGACACCGTTTACTCCGAGCGTTACATGCTCACTCCGCAGGAAAATGAAAAAGGTTATCGTGAATCGTCGCCCATCAACCGTCTGAAAGACATGAACATACCGCTACTGCTCATGCACGGCACCGCCGATGACAACGTGCACCTCCTAAACACTATGCAGTATGTGTCCGTTATGCAATCATACGGCCGTTTCTGCGACATGTTTCTTTACCCCAATATGAACCACTCGATCAACGGTTGCGACACACGTCTGAACGTTTACTCCAAAATGCTCGACTACTTCAACAAAAATATGTAAATACAAACCTGCCATACAACAAAAAAACACTTTCAACGCAATTTTAATCCCTCTCGGCCCCTCGACTATCCATCCGTCATCCCCACACCTCACTTCAACAGAAGTATACACACATGTCCACAAAGAATCACACTCACGAAACCGCAATATTCGATCTGTGGCTCAACTGGGTCATCGCAGGAGGCGCACTGAGCCTGCCCATACTGCTGAGCGTATACATCCGGCCGCTCCTTATCCCCCTTATATCGCTGGCCCTTGCCTGCGGTCTGCTTGCATATGACCGAGCGTCGCTGCGTTCGCACACTGCCGTTTGTCCGCTCATACTCACCATCGCCACACGTTCACTGTTTTACTCCGCCATTATAATGATTATAATAAGTATTATCTATGCTCGCGGAGTCATCTGGTATCTGTATGACGACGAAACAATCAACACCGCCATACCCTTTGTGACACTGCTCATAGTGGCTCCGGTGGTGTTTCTCACCACAGCATGGTCCCACATCCGAGGCAAACGTTACAGCGCGTGCCAGCGGTGTGTCAACAACCTCGGCTCCATCTCTGAACGAGGACTCCTCGGCAAGATATTCAGTCAGGAGAGCCGCTACCAGCGTTACTTCATGCTCGGCATCTCGGGTGTGCTCACCATCATAGCGTGGGGCTATTATACATATTTCTACATCAATGTCAACATCAACATCCCCGACCGGTTCTTCTTCGGCTGGATACCAGTCATACTCTATCTGATTTCGGTGTTCTATCTCGGAGCCCGTTGCTTCACGCTCTGGGCCTACTATTGCCAGGACAATAATACCAACAACATACGTCAGGGAGCATTGACAAGCATAAGGATACTACTCATCTCGGGCGACAAATTTTATCTTGCGCGTGAAGAGAAGTATAACGACACCCCCGACGGCTATCTCTACGACACCCCCGCCACCGTGACCATCGACTATCGCAATGAGCTCTCGCTCGAAAAAGCGTCAGGCTGTCTGCGCGACATCAGCCGCATGGACGACAAAGACTTCACGCTGCGCTTCATGTATGAATCGCGCGAGGCTTCGGGCGAACGCAACACGTTTCATTACATCTGTTGCCCAGACTCAACGTCCACCATGGAGAAGTCGGCCCTGCGCGGACACTGGTACAATCTCTCACAGGTAGAGCGTCTGCTCCACAACCGTGAGCTCACACCCATGCTCGCCTCGGAGATACACCGGCTCCACACCATAACCATGGCATGGAAAACCTACGATGCCGAAGGCCGCCGTCTATATAAGGTGAAAAACTATCACCCCATATTCCGCCTCGACGGCATATGTGACTGGGATGTAGACTTCAATTCGCCCAAATGGCTCGACGTGGCGCGTCTCAACGAGGACAAACGATTCTTCCGTCTGCGTAAGCTCTGGCGAAGCATCTATACAGTAAAATAATGAGCACGCAACACAAGCTCATAGTAATCACAGGACCGACCGCCTCAGGCAAGACACGCCGGGCCGTTGACCTGGCGCGCGCCATCGACGGAGAAATCATCAGTGCCGACTCGCGACAGATATACCGAGGCATGGATCTCGGCACAGGCAAAGACCTCGAGGAATACGGCGACGTGCCTGTCCATCTGATAGACATATGTCCGGCCGGATACAAATACAATCTCTTTGAATATCTACGCGACTACCGTGAAGCCTTTGCCGACATCATCGCGCGCGGCAAGACTCCGATACTCTGCGGCGGCACCGGCCTCTATGTGGAGAGCGTGCTCAAAGGACTGTCGCTCCCCGAAGTACCCGAAAATCCATCGCTCAGGACCTCGCTCCGCGGCAAGTCGCTCGAAGAACTGACTGAGATACTCGCCTCGATGAAAACTCTCCACAACATCACCGATGTCGACACATGCCAGCGGGCCATACGTGCCATCGAGATTCAGACATACTATCATCAGCATCCAGAAGCGGCCGCCTCAGCCGAGCCCCATCCAATAGCCGACGCTCTCGTGATAGGCGTTGATGTAGACCGTGACACCCGCCGCCGCCGCATCAGCCAACGTCTTCGCGCACGCCTCGACGCCGGCATGCTTGACGAAGTGAGACGTCTGCTCGACTCAGGCATAGCACCCGATGACCTCATATATTACGGTCTCGAATACAAATATCTCACTCTTCACCTCATAGGCAGCCTGACCTATGACGAAATGGTGTCGCAGCTCGAGATAGCCATCCACCAGTTTGCCAAGCGTCAGATGACATGGTTTCGCGGCATGGAGCGACGCCTTGCCGACGCCTACACCCGTGCCGGCCTCCCCTTCACAAGCCCGATCATAACATGGCTCCCCTCAACCCTATCTCCCGAAGAATTTACACGAAGTATTTTAAAATAAGATACAAAAGGACAAAAGTCTCAAAAGACACTAAAGGGATTGAATAATCAACCAAGACTATTCAATCCCTTTAGTGTCTTTTGAGACTTTTGTATCTCTTCAATATCGGTTATCAATCCTTCTTTCTGACATCCGAAATGGTTGTCTCCGGAGTGATGCCGTCGCGCTTGAGCAGTGCGTCGATAGTGGCGTCATGACCGCGGAAGCGACGATAGAGTACGGCCGGATCCTCGGTGCCGCCTCGGCTGAGTATATTGTCGCGGAATGAGTCGGCTGTCTCGCGGTCAAAGATGCCATGCTCCTTGAAATGAGCAAACGCATCGGCGTCAAGCACCTCGGCCCATTTGTAACCATAATATCCCGCAGCATATCCGCCGGCAAATATATGGCTGAATGTCGGAGCGAACTGCAGGCCCTCGATAGGCTCAAACATGGCCACCGACTCGATGGCGTCGTTCTCAAACTTGGCCGCGTCATCCACCGGCTCTGTGATAGTGTGCCATGCCATGTCGAGAAGTCCGAAGCTGAGCTGACGCAGACATGCATAAGCCGCACCAAACTGTGCGGAGGCTATGAGACGGTCCACAAGTTCGGCGGGGATTGAATCGCCTGTCTCGTAATGGCGTGCGAAGCCGTCGAGAAACTCTTTCTCGGTCAGATAGTTCTCATTAAACTGCGAAGGAAGTTCCACAAAGTCATGCAGCACATTGGTGCCTGACAGAGACCCGTATTTTGCCTTGGTGAGCAGTCCGTGCAGACCGTGGCCAAACTCGTGGAGGAATGTCTCGACCTCATAGGGAGTGAGAAGCGATGGCTTGGTTGCTGTGGGCTTGGTGAAGTTCATGACTATCGTCACGTGAGGACGCGAGTCGGTGCCGTCGGCCTCCATGTGCTGACCCTTGAACTCGGTCATCCATGCGCCCGAACGCTTGCTGGCACGGGGGAAGAAGTCGGTGTAAATCACTCCGAGATAGCTGCCGTCCTTGTCCTTGACATCAAAGGCTGTGACGTCGGGATGATACACAGGTATCTCGCTGTTTTTCTCAAATGTCACACCATAGAGCTTGGTGGCAAGACCAAACACGCCGTCAATCACACTGTTGAGCTCAAAATAGGGACGCATCTCCTCCTCGTCGTAGGCATACTTGGCATTGCGCAGCTTGTTGGAATAATAGCTGTAATCCCAGGGCCTGATGTCGACGGGATGACCTTCGAACTTGGTGGCATAGGCCTTAAGCTCCTCAAACTCCTTTTTCTGCGCGGGGCGATAGGCGTCGCGCAGCGAGTTGAGCAGATTGTATACATTCTCTGGAGTCGCGGCCATGGTGTTGGCCAGCTTATACTGGGCATAATTCTTATAGCCGAGCAGCTTGGCGATGGCAAGACGAGTGGCGGCAATCTCTTTGAGCACAGGGATGTTGTTATACTCTCCCTTGGAGTTGCGGCCGCTGTAAAGCCTGTACATCTTCTCTCGCAGGTCGCGGCGCGAGCTGTTTTTCATGAACGACATATACACCGGAGCGTCGAGCGTGAAGAGATATTCTCCTTCTCGGCCCTCCTCTTTGGCAGCAAGCGCGGCGGCCTCTATGGAACTCTCGGTGAGACCGTCGAGGTCGTCGGCCGTAAGCCATATCTTATAGGTGCTGAGTTCCTTGAGCACATTCTGGCCAAACATGGTGGTCAGTTCGCTCAGACGCGACGACAGTCTGCTGTAAGTCTCGCGGTCGGCACCCTCGAGAAGCGCGCCGTTGCGGGTGAATGACTCATAGGTGCGCTTGAGCAGCATCTTGTCCTCGGCCGAGAGACGCGTGGTGTCGGCACTGTCATGCACGGCCTTGATGCGCTTCCACAACCCTTCGTTGAGCGAGATGGAGGTGGAGTAGTCCGACAGGCGTGGAGTGAGTTTCACCGACAGCTCCATCACAGCGTCATCGCTGAGAGCCGACTCGAGGGGATAAAACACATTGAGCACACGGTCAAGTTCGCGACCCGAATTTTCGAGGGCCACGATGGTGTTTTCAAACGTCGGAGCCTCCGGATTGGCCACGATATCGTCAATAGCCTTGAGTCCGAGCTTGATGCCGCGGTCTACCGCCGGCTCATAGTGCGATATGTCTATACGGTCAAACGGTGCCGTGCCGTGAGGAGTGCCTTTGAATTCCTCGAAAAATGGATTCTGAGCTTGTGTCATAATGCTTGTTGCGACGGCTACAGCCGCCAGGATGTTTTTTTGCACTGTATTTTATTTTATATGTTTAATTTGAACTTGCCGCAATTGACTTGTCCATGACAATAGCCATAAGCCTCGAGTCGACATCGGCAAGAGCCGTCACCGTCAGGCGATCGTCATTGAGAGTGCGCATGAAGCGGTCGACATCACCATCCATAGCCTTGATGGCATCGACATAATGGTCGACAGCCTCGCCGGGATGGCCGGTGAGCAGGCTCAGGTGTCCGGCGTTGATATAGTCGCCCGGGCGTGGAGAGGCTCCGGCGAGAAGCGTGGCCGTGTATTTTACGCAGCGGTCATAATCTCCACCGAGGAGCGTACACCAGGCCAGCGCACGGGTGGCCTTCTCCGTGCCCGAACCGAGAAACTCGGCCTTGAACAGATATTGCAACGCTTCGTCATAACGGCGTAGCTTTACGAGCGACAGACCTGTGTTGAGTGCGAGATTCACATCGTCGGGACGTCCCTCGGCCAGACGGCGGTAACACTCCAGGGCCTTGTCCCACTGCCCGAGAGTGCGGTAACACCAGGCCAGACGTCTCACCGTCCAGTTGCTCGACGAGTCGAGCATGTCGGCCTTCTCGTAATGACGCAGAGCGGCCGACGGACGCCCGAGCTGCTGCTCGCAGTAGCCCATCTTCTGACAGATGGCGGCCGACGGGGCCGACATCGAGTCGAGACGGCCGAATACTTCGAGCGCGTCGGCATAATAACCACGCTTGAAATAAAATTCAGCTATGACCATGAGCGTGTCGGCGTCGTCAAACTCATCGGCCAGCGCGGGGATAGCGGGTATGTTGAGTCCGATGGCGAAGGGGTCGGAAAACTCGCCCTTGCGCCTGAACAGTTTGAAAAACCTGTAGAGGTTGCGCACATAGTTGGTGGCCAGTTCCTCGCGGCCGCCGCGCTTGCCACCCATTCCGGCCATGCGCACCGTATCGAGCTGCTCGCTCTGCATGCGCAGTTGCGAGAGCATCATGTCGCGCTGAGCCGGCGGTATCTGGCCGAGCGACAGAGCTATGGAATATTTGTCATTGTCGCAAAACATCGGTATGCTGCCCATCACTTCAACCAGCGCGTCGATTTCGGGCACATCGCCCGACGCTATCTGGGGATGATTGGTGCGGAAGGGCATGAACCAGTTGGAGATGTCGTTGAAGAAAGCAAAGGTCTTCAACCGCCCGAAAGTGGCCATCATCACGTCACCGCCATCCTCCTGAAGCTCCTGCAACTCCTTGAGACGGTCGGCCACACCCGACTTTTCGAGCATCTCGGCCCATTCGGGATTCTCCTCCATGGCCTCCGGATCAAGCGGATGGTCCTTGAGCTTCTCTATCTCCGGACGGAGCTTCATCATCTCGGGGATGACCTCTTCGTTAAACTTGCGCGTGATGCGCTCGGTGTCGCGCGAACGCACAAACTGCATCGTGGCCATGCGCACGTCGAGAGTCCATCCCGGCATATCCTTGAGAGCGGCCAGGCGATTGCGCAGACGCTGCGACATGTGGCGCGTACGATAGAGCCACATCCCCACGAGCATCCCGCAGAGAGCCCTCACCGACACCTCATCGTCGGCCGACGCATAGGCATCCATCAGAAACAGCATCCTGCGCTCGTCATACTGCTCCATCAGTCCCATAAACACCGCGCTGACCATCAGCGACTTGAAATATGAAGGGAGCGACATGTCGTCCATAGCCCCGCGCAGCGACACCTCATCGGGTCCGGCGAGAGATCCGATGGTCCACACGCGGTTGAATATACGGCGTTCCAACTGCTCGGCCTTCGCGGCAAACTCCCGCGAAGCCTTGGCCGGATTTTCGGTAAGAGCCGCCAGCGACAGTTTCTGATTAGTCTTGGCATAATCGTCAAGCAACGTGACCAGCATATCGGCCGGTGCGGTCTGCTCATAGCGCAAAGTATTGAAATAGAGCGTCGGAGCATCCTTCATGCGTAGAGTGCGACACATCGAGTCGGCAAGCGAGCGTATGCCCTCTGTCACCCCGGCATGCGCCTCGGCCAGCCCCGGATCGGGAAGACCCTGAAGTGCGTAGGCCGACATGTAGCCGTAGCCCTGACGCAGCCCTTCAAGCTCGCCAGAATAACGGCCCAGTTCGGGATAAGCGGCCACAGCATTGTTAAGCTCGCCGAGAGCCGCGCTCACGCGCCCCTGGGCAAGATAACGGTCTATATTGTCAAAAAGATTGATATTGTCAGTCATTTAATTTAAAGTGTTCAGATGCAAATATACAACAAACAAAGCAAACATCGTGCCAAAGCCTGACTTTTCTTATCTTAAGAAACAAAAAATCGAGAAGATTTGTTATGTTACGACATTTCATCCGGAAGTAAAGCCTTCGTCCAATATATATAAACAAAGTTAATGTCATGGCTATGTGAGGGAAAATGCGTATTTTTGCACATAAAAACCAATCCTTAACATTCAAAAAGTGCGGAGAATCCGGCTCGTAACCACACTCTCCAAGTTTTTTAAACCCAAACAATAACTATGCCTCACAACATAGCTGTGCTCGGCTCAACAGGCTCGATAGGCACCCAGACACTCGATATTATCTCACAGTTTCCCGACCGTTTCCGTGCTGTGGTGCTCGCTGCCGGACGCAACGTGGAGCTGCTTATCAAGCAGGCCATGCGCCACCGTCCGGCCCTTGCCGTGATTGCCGACGAAAGCAAATATTCCCTTCTCAAAGAGGCCCTTGAGCCGCTGGGCATCGAGACTGCCGCCGGCGAGATGGCTATGGCCGACGCCATGGAGCGACCCGACTTCGACACCGTGGTCACAGCCACTGTCGGCTACAGCGGTCTGCTCCCGACCATACGCGCCATACGCGCCGGCAAACAGATAGCCCTGGCCAACAAGGAGACTCTCGTGGTGGCCGGCGAACTAGTCACACGTCTGCTGCGAGAGTCATCATCGACAGTCATACCCGTCGACTCCGAACACTCGGCCATATACCAATGTCTGAAAGGCGAGGACCCTGCTACTGTCAAGAAACTCATCATCACCGCCTCGGGCGGCCCTTTCCGCACATGGACTCATGAGGAGACAGCCAAAGTCACTGCGCGCCAGGCCCTGAAGCATCCGCGTTGGCAGATGGGGGCCAAAATCACCATTGACTCGGCAACCATGCTCAACAAGGCTTTTGAAATCATCGAGGCCCGATGGCTCTTTGACGTAGCTCCCGAGAAAATCGAGGCCGTCGTGCATCCCCAGTCCATCATCCACTCGATGGTGGAATATGTCGACGGAGCCGTCAAGGCCCAGCTTGGCATCCCCGACATGCACCTGCCCATACGCTATGCCCTCGGCGACGCCTCCCGTCTCCCCAGCGGCGAGCGTCCGCTGAGTCTGAGCGACTACGCTCAACTCACCTTCGAGACCCCCGATCCGGTGAAATTTCCATGTCTCACGCTCGCCCCGCGAGCTCTCACCGAGGGGGGCAACACGGCATGTATCATCAACGCGGCCAACGAGGTGGCAGTCGCAGCATTCCTGCGCGACGAAATCTCGTTTCACTGCATCTACGACACAATCACCGATGCTTTGTGCGACATCCCCTTCATCGCCTTACCCTCGCTTGACGACTATGTGGCCACTCACCACGCCACCATCGACTATGCCCGCCGCAAATGCCACAGGCATGTTAAGAGCTTAGAGCTGAATGTTTAAAGTTTAAACACCCAACGTGCCCGACAAATACATCCCACTTATAACCTCATAACCCCATAACCTTATAACCTTTGGCCGAAGGCCAAGTAAAAACATGGAATCATTTATCATAAAAGCTCTCCAGTTTATAATCGCCCTGGCCTTTCTTGTCATCATACACGAGTTTGGCCACTACATCTTTGCCCGCATCTTCGGAATCAAGGTCGACAAGTTTTACATGTTCTTCAACCCGAAGTTCAGTCTGCTGCGTTACGACCCGCGCACCAACCGCATAGGCCTCTTCGTCAGACAAGGTGACGAAGAGAAACACACCCCCGACCATGCCGCGCTGTCATTCTCGGTAGGCCGGCCCCACCCCGCCGATCCGGCCTGCGACAAGACCTCTTGGCGCGACACCATCTACGGCATCGGATGGGTGCCGCTGGGAGGCTACTGCGCCATCAACGGCATGATTGACGAGACCAACACACAGCTCAGCGACGAAGCCAAGTCATGGGAGTTCCGCACCAAACCCGCATGGCAGCGATTGCTCGTGATGTTTGGCGGAGTACTGTTCAACTTCATCCTCGCCATACTCATCTATGCAGGCATCGCCGCCCATTGGGGAGCCAAATACATACCCTTTGACGTAGCCACCGAAGGTTTTGACTTCGTGCCCGCAGCCCAGAAGGTAGGCTTCCGCAACGGCGACATACCTCTCATGGCCGACGGCGTAAAACTCGACGCAGCTGACGGCGACTACATGATGCGCATGGTCGAGGCCAAAGTCGTAACCATGCTCCGCAACGGCAAGGATACCGTAGACATAGCCATCCCATCCGACTTCATATTCCGTATCAACGACGAAAAAGGCTTCATGGCCTATCGACTGCCGGTCTATATCGACCGTCTCGTCCCGGGCGAAGCTGCCGCAAAAGCCGGCATGCAGGAGGGAGACCACATCATAGCTGTCGACACAGTGGCCACACCCACGTTTACCGAACTCACCCCCGCCCTCGAAGCCTATGCCGGCAAGGAGATCAATGTCACCATCGAGCGTGACGGCAGGAAAATCACACTGCCCGTGACACCCAACGAGTATGGCAAACTCGGCTTCCAGTTGCGCCCCATCACGGCCGTCTATCCTCCTGTGACCATCGACTACGGCTTCTTCGAGTCGTTCCCCAAAGGCTGGGAGATAGGCACATCCACGCTTACCAACTATGTAAGGTCGATGAAACACGTCTTCTCCTCGGAAGGCGCACAGAGTCTCGGCGGCTTCGGCACGATAGGCAACATGTTTCCCGAGCGTTGGAACTGGCTGTCTTTCTGGGAAATCACCGCATTTCTCTCGGTAGCCCTTGCGTTCATGAACATCATCCCCATTCCCGGCCTTGACGGCGGACACATCATGTTTCTGCTCTGGGAGGTGGTGACCCGCCGCAAAGTGCCCGAAAACGTGCTCATCGCAGCCCAATACGTAGGCATGGGATTCCTGCTCCTGCTCCTGCTCTACGCCAACGGCAACGACATATTCCGCGCATTCTTCAAGTAATACTTGCTCAAAGAGCAAAGGTTATAAGGTTATGAGGTTATAAGGTTAATCTCAGCCTTCTCAACAGCATAACACCTATAACCCTCATCCGACGAGCAATATTAACCCATAACCCTTGCCCGAAGGGCAAATTAACCTCATAACCTTATAACCTTTGCCCGAAGGGCAAGTAATAATGACGACTATAACACTCAAACGCGGCAAGGAGGAATCACTCCTGCGCTTTCATCCCTGGGTATTCTCAGGAGCCATCGCCAACCTTCCACAAGAGATTGAGGAAGGCGACACCGTGCGTGTCGTAGCTTCCGACGGACGTGTGCTCGGAGTGGGCCACTATGAGATAGGCTCGATAGCCGTACGCATGCTCTCGTCCGACGACATAGAGATTTCCGACAACTTCTATCGCGAACGTCTCGCTCAGGCCTGGGCCCTGCGCGAACGCCTCGGACTGATACGTCCCGACAACACCACATTTCGCCTCGTGCATGGCGAAGGCGACTTCCTGCCCGGCTGCGTGGTCGACGTCTACGGCAATACAGCCGTACTCCAGGCCCATTCGCCCGGCATGCACTATGCCCGCCACACCATTGCCAAAGCCCTCACCGAGCTTGACGGAGCAGGCATACGCAACGTGTATTACAAGTCGGAGACCACACTCCCCTACAAGGCCCGTCTCGACCCCGTCAACGACTATATCATCGGAGGCTTCGAGACTAATATAGCCATAGAGAACGGTCTGAAATTCAACATCGACTGGCTCAAAGGCCAGAAGACAGGCTTCTTTGTCGACCAGCGCGACAACCGCGCCCTGCTGCAGCATTACAGCGCGGGAGCGAGAGTGCTCAACATGTTCTGTTACACGGGCGGTTTTTCAGTCTACTCCATGCGCGGAGGAGCCACTTTGGTTCACTCGGTCGACTCCTCGGCCAAGGCCGTGGCCCTCACCGACGCCAATATCGAGCTTAACTTCCCCGGCGACACCCGCCACAAATCCTACGCACAGGACGCCTTCAAATATCTCGCCGACATGCCCGACGGAGCCTATGACCTCATCATCCTCGACCCGCCGGCCTTTGCCAAACACCGCAGCGCGATTAAAAACGCCATGGTGGGCTACCGTCGCATCAACGCCGCAGCCTTCCGCAAGATAGCACCCGGCGGCATACTCTTCACATTCTCGTGCTCACAGGCCATTTCGCGCGAACAGTTCCGCCTGGCCGTCTTCACTGCGGCCGCACAGTCGGGACGCAAGGTGCGCATACTCCATCAGCTCACTCAGCCGGCCGACCATCCCGTCAACATCTATCACCCCGAAGGCGAATACCTCAAAGGCCTCGTCCTCGCGGTCGAATAACATCACTGACATACCTGTAATCCATACCTTTTAAAACCATTCTCCATAATGCTGTCTAAAAAACTAATCATTCCAGCCATGGCCTCATTAGCCATCATGTCATCCTGCTCGCAGGGCAACAACAAGCCCGCGCCGGCCGACTTTGATTACACCGCCGACCGCTTCGCCGACATCGAAGTGCTCCGCTATCAGGTGCCCGGGTTTGAGGAACTCACCCCTCAGCAGCGCATCTTCATCTACTATCTCACCGAGGCTGCAATCGCCGGCCGCGACATGCTGTGGGATCAGAACGGTAAATACAACCTCGCCATCCGCGACCTCATCGAAGGGGTCTACACCAACTACAAGGGCGACCGTAACGACTCTGACTTCAAGGCCCTCGAGACTTATCTCAAGCAGATAGAGTTTGCCAACGGCATACACCACCACTACTCGATGGACAAGTTCAAGCCCGGCTTCTCGCAGGAATGGCTCGCCTCACAGGCCGCCGCCCTCCCCGAAGGCACCGTCACCGACATCGAGTTGCTCATGCCCGTAATCTTCGACCCCTCGGTGATGCCCAAGCGCGTCAACCAGACCGAAGGACAGGACCTCATAATCACCTCAGCCAACAATCTCTATGACGGCGTAAACCAGGCCGAAGTCGAGGCCTATTACAACGCTCTCAAGGACACCACCGACCTCACCCCCGTGTCGTGGGGACTGAACGCCCGCGTGGTCAAAGAGAACGGCAAGGTAGCCGAACAGATATATAAGGTGGGCGGACTCTACTCGCCCGCTCTTGAGCGCATCGTCGAAAATCTCGAGAAGGCTCTCCCCTATGCCGAAAACGACGCCCAGAAGGACATCGTGACCAAACTCATCACCTACTTCCGCTCGGGCGACCTCAAGGACTTCGACACCTACTCTATCGCATGGGCCGAGGACACCAAGAGCCGCATCGACTTTATCAACGGTTTCATCGAGGACTACGGCGACCCCCTCGGCATGACCGGAGCCTATGAGTCGATCGTCAACTTCAAAAACAACGAGGCCAGCCACCGCACCGAGATCATAGCCGACAACGCCGCATGGTTTGAGGGCAACTCGCCCGTCGACCCCCGTTTCCGCAAAGACGAGGTAAAGGGTGTGAGTGCCAAGGTAATCACCGCAGCCATCCTGGCCGGTGACGCATATCCCGCCACCCCCATCGGCATCAATCTCCCCAACTCCAACTGGATACGCGCCGCCCACGGCTCTAAGTCCGTTACGCTCGAAAACATCACCGAAGCCTACGACCAGGCTTCGCACGGCAACGGATTCAACGAAGAGTTTGTCATCGATCAGGAGACCGCCGACCTCATGGACAAATATCTCTTCATCACCGACAACCTCCACACCGACCTGCACGAATGTCTCGGCCACGCATCGGGCCGTCTGCTCCCCGGTGTTGACCCGGGCGCGCTCAAAGCTCACGGCTCCACTCTCGAGGAAGCCCGCGCCGACCTTTTCGCGCTCTATTATCTGGCCGATCCCAAACTCATCGAACTCGGTCTGCTCGATAACCCCGAAGCCTACAAGGCCGAATATTACAAGTATATCCTCAACGGTCTCATGACCCAGCTCACCCGAGTTGAACCGGGCAAAGACATCGAGGAGGCCCATATGCGCAACCGTCAGCTCATCTCCAAATGGGTGTTTGAGAAAGGTCAGCCCGACAACGTAATCGAACTCGTGAAGCGCGACGGCAAGACCTATATCAAAATCAACGACTACACCAAGATGCGCGAACTCATCGGTCAGCTCCTTGCCGAAGTGCAGCGCATCAAGAGCGAGGGCGACTATGCCGCCGGAGCCAAACTTGTCGAGACATATGCCGTAAAGGTCGACCCCGAGCTTCACAAAGAAGTGCTTGACCGCTACGCCAAGCTCGACATAGCTCCCTATCGCGGATTTGTCAACCCCGTCTACACCCCCGTGACCGACAAGGACGGCAACATCACCGACGTGACCATCACCTATGGCGAGGACTATCTGCCCCAGGTGCTCCGCTACTCGCGCGACTACCGCACCCTCCCCGCCTACGCAACCGGCAAATAAATCCGTGTCTGCATAATAAAAAATAAGTTGTGCCGCTGTCATAGCGACACAACTTATTTTTCATATCCATTGATTAAGAGAATTTTAATTGTCTCCAAAAGATTCCGTCAATGCTATCACATCATCTTTATTGACGGGTTGCACGCCAGGAGAGCATGCATCAGCCCTTCGGAATCAATCGGGTGAAACAATACAGGACAGACGCTTTTGTACCATCGCCGGTTGAAACTGACAAGCACGCCTGTGTCCGGAACAATGTCACCGCCACGGCCAAAGGATATAGGATAAGTGAAATAACGCGGCAGAGACGAGTGGCGATTGTCATCATCAATCATTCTTACCCATTCAATTTCAGCTATCGGATATCTCACTGTCCTGCGGCCATAATAACGGGCCTCGAGATACCCGTCGGAGGTCACTACATAACGGCTCTTGCTCACAGACTGCATGAAAATCCATACGAGAACAGTCAGTAACACAATAAACCCTCCACCCAAACAATATAATACCCACAAGTGTGTCTTGAATGCCTCCCATAATATTACAGCGGGGTAGAATACTCCAAAACCTAACACAAAATAGATTCGCGACTTGGTGCCGCTCCATCGGCATAGGAATATATTGTCAGTTCTTTGGCTGCTGCTCATATCTGATGTGGGATTATACGATTGATCGAAACAGACGCAAATGTACAAAAAATACCCCGTAACACAAGTGTCCGGGGCATAAAACGTTATTCATTCGTTACAGCAATGATGCACGCTCGGTGATTTCGGCATCGGTCATGGTGTAACCCTCAAGACTGCCCTCATTGGCCTGGATACATATATATGTAAGAGGCTCCTGCGAAGTGCAGCAAAGATTGCGGTCGCACCCCGTGGCAACACGTATCACGGAACCTTCAGCGATGTCAAACACCGCATCGTCCACCTGAAAGCGTCCCTCGCCCGAAAGGATTATATAATTCTCCTCGTTTGCCTTATGACTGTGAAAGAACGGCACCGCAGCCCCGGTCGGAAGCGAGCCAAACGAAATTTCGCACGATGTGGCACCCGATGCATCCTTTACAAACTGCTTGCCTTCAAAACCCTTCAATTTACCTGCCGACACGTGGCTATACTTCGCCCCGCTGTCAAGAATCTTTACTTCGCTCATGATTACTTGTGTATTTTAAGAATGATTATTAACTTTGCTATCGAAAGCCGCTTTCATTTCGATAGTGCAAAGTTAGCGGTTAAATCTTTATAATGCAAGAGGTTACCAAAACGTAACGCAGTTACCCTCAGGTAAGTAATTTTGAATATGAACGCATTACCCCTACAAGAAAATCTAAAAAAATACACACGTATCGACACCTGTCCCGTGCGCAACGTCCTCTCACGCTTCACCGGCAAATGGTCGATGCTCATACTGTGTGTGCTCTCCGAAAACCAAGCCACACGCTTCAACGCCATCGGCCGTGCCATCCCCGACATATCACCCAAAGTGCTCACCGAGACCCTCAAAAATCTCGAAGCCTCGGGCCTCGTCTCGCGCCACATCCACGCCGAAATACCACCCAGAGTCGAATACTCCCTAACTCCCCTCGCCCACACCCTCATGCCCCATCTCACCGCCCTCATATCATGGGCCATGGAGCACTACACACCCCAAGAAGAAATTAAGGATTAGTTAATTTATATTAATTCAAGCATTTAGTCCATCATATAGTCACAAAATAGCCACAAAGTAATTATCTTTGCAAAAAACAGACATGTGATGATTAACGCCGAACTGTCAAAACTGTTGCCTATGATAAGGAAATATCTGGCCACTCAGCCTATACTTAGAGCCTGGATATTCGGGTCATGCTCACGTGGCGAGGAAACTCCGGCCAGCGATCTTGACATACTGGTGTCATACGACTATGACCAGAAAATAAGTCTTCTGACTGTGGGACGTATTATCACTGACCTCGAAAAACTTGTAAACCGACAGGTTGACCTTGTGTCGGAGCAAGGCCTTATGGACTTTGCCCGACCCACGGCCATGCATGACAGAATACTTATATATGAGAGAGACAGTCAGAGATAAGGAACGACTTGAACATATATTACAAGCCCTGCAACGCACCAAAACCTCACTTGACCGTTGGGGCAAAAATATGTTCATGCAGGATAAGACTTTTTTCTTCGGCCTTGTGAAAAATATCGAAATCATTGGAGAGGCAACCTATAAACTCACTAAAGATTTTAAAGATACTCACACCGAGCTGCCATGGGCCTACATGGAAAAAATGCGACACATACTTGTACACGGATATTATCTTATCGAAGAAAAATTTATATGGGAAACCATTGAAAGTGATTTGCCTGCAATATCTCCTATTATTGAAAAATATATCCGCGAACTAACTGACGAGCCAAAAGACATCACCGATTAGGGTTATGATCTTTAGCGGGCTTAAGGACACAGTTTTTAATAAATTTTTATCCACACATGTTTTATAGTCTCGCTGAAAAGTCGTAACTTTGCACCGTCCTTAGGGAAAAGAGGAAAAATTTGGCTGCTTGCAACCTCTACAAAAATGCTAAAACTGCACTTTATTTTTTAGAGATAACATACATCTCGCGCTCCGTGGCCCGCTATGACCGGCCGGGAGACGGATGGGAAAAATGTTCGAAGCGGCCGCCCCCTCTGATTATACCCGAGGCACTGTTTCGAAATTTTTTTATACAGATATGAAAACATACCTTTTCACATCCGAGTCAGTCTCGGAGGGACACCCCGACAAGGTGGCCGACCAGATCAGCGACGCCGTGCTCGACGAATTTCTCGCGCGCGACCCCAAATCGAAAGTAGCCTGCGAGACCCTCGTAACCACCGGTCAGGTAGTGCTCGCCGGCGAGGTCAAGAGCAACGCCTATGTCGACCTCATGGACGTGACACGCCGGGTCATCAAGAGCATCGGCTATGACCGCAGCGAGCTGAAATTTGACGGCGAGGCCTGCGGAGTGTTCTCCGCCCTCCACGAGCAGAGTGCCGACATCAACCGCGGTGTCGAGCGCGAGGAGGCCGAGGCTCAGGGTGCGGGCGACCAGGGCATGATGTTTGGCTACGCATGCGACGAGACCCCCGACTATATGCCTCTCACCCTTGACCTCTCCCACCGTCTGCTGCGCGAGCTGGCCGACATACGCCGCGAGGCCAAACACATGACTTGGGAGAAGCGCGGACGCATATTCACCTATCTGCGCCCCGACTCCAAGAGCCAGGTCACTGTAGAGTATGACGAAAACAACCGTCCTCTGCGCGTCGACACAATAGTAATCTCCACACAGCACGACGAGTTTATCCGTCCCGCCGACAATAGCCCCGAAGCTCAGGCCGAGGCCGACCTCGCCATGCAGCAGCGCATCACCAATGACGTGCGCGAGATACTCATCCCCCGCGTCAAGGCCCAGCTTCCCGCCGAGGTCGCAGCCCTCATCGGCGATGACGTGAAACTGCTCGTCAACCCGACCGGCAAATTCGTAATCGGCGGCCCGCACGGCGACACCGGTCTCACCGGCCGCAAAATCATCGTCGACACCTACGGAGGCCGGGGAGCCCACGGAGGCGGTGCCTTCTCAGGCAAAGACCCCAGCAAGGTTGACCGTTCGGCAGCATATGCTGCTCGCCATATAGCCAAAAACCTCGTGGCAGCCGGAGTGGCCCGCGAAGTGCTCGTGCAGGTGGCCTATGCCATCGGATGTGCCGCACCCGTGAGCCTCTGCATCAACACCTACGGCACCGCCCGTGTCGGCATGACCGACTCGGAGATAGCCGACATCGTAAAGGAGATGCCATGCTTCGACATGACCCCCTACGCCATCGAGAAGCGTTTCAACCTACGTCAGCCCATCTATCGCGAGACTGCAAGCTATGGCCACCTCGGCCGTCAGCCCCGCACCGTGACCAAGCATTTCCACTCGCGCTACGAGCCCGACTTTGAGAAAGAGGTCGAACTCTTCACCTGGGAAAAACTCGATGCGGTCGACAGTGTAAAGAAAGCTTTCGGACTCTGATGCAGCTCTTCGACACACTCAGATCGCTGCTTGAGTCAGACCGGTCCATACGCCGGTTTGACCGCTCGCGTCCCGTCACCGACACCACTCTGCGCAGCCTTGTCGACCTCACGCGCTATTGCGCGTCGGGCCGCAATCTCCAGCCGCTGCGCTATCGCTTGGTGACCGACGAGGCCGAGTGCGACACACTGTTTCAGGCTCTCGCGTGGGCCGGATATTACAAAGACTGGGACGGCCCGTCGCCCGACCAGCGTCCGACGGCCTATCTAATACAATGTCTCGACACGGAGCTTACGTCCGACTGTCTCTGCGACGACGGCCTGCAACTCCAGGCCATAACGCTCGGAGCCGCAGCCCTCGGCATAGGCGCGTGCATCATCAAGTCGTTCAACCGACGGATAGTGACCGAGACATTACGTGTCCCCTCCCACCTCAATCCGCTCTATGTAGTGGCCCTCGGCTATCCGGCCGAGACCGCCCGCATCGTTCCCCTGCCGGCCGACGGCGACATACGCTACTTCCGCTCGCCCGAGTCGGAACAATGCGTGCCCAAACGTCCGCTCGACAGCCTGATAATCACCCCGGAACAATAATTCTCATCTCATAACAGCGATATATTTGCCGAAAAATATGACTATGGAAGAGTATAGAAACGCAGTCCCCGACTGGGCTATGGACATGAATTGTGCCGTCACAGTGTGTGACGCCGAGTGTAACATTCTTTATATGAACACACTCTCACGCAAAACCTTTGCCCGACACGGCGACCTCATCGGACACAACCTGCTCGACTATCACAACGAGCGGTCAATCGGCATCATACGCCGTCTCCTCGACACCGGCGGCCAGAACTGCTACACCATCGAGAAAGCCGGCATACGCAAAATGATATATCAGACCGCCTGGCGCAAGCCCGACGGCACCGTCGGCGGACTAGTCGAAATCTCAATGCCTATCCCCGCCGACATGCCCCACTACGTGAGAGAATAGACAGGCGTCACACAAAGAGATACAAAAAGACATAAGTCTCAAAAGTAACAGAAGGCTTTTAATATCTGAGCATATTGCTTTACAGACAATTAACACCTTCTGTTACTTTTGAGACTTATGTCCTTTTGTATCCCCCCATAATTATATACACACAACGCGACATTATCGCACCTTTTGGCGCACTTCCGACAGTAACTTTGCGGTATAAATTTTAACACCGCATTTGTCATGAAAAAGTCAGCCAACCTCCGTCCCGTATCGCAGAAAGCCTATGCCCGATTTGTAGAGCGCATCAGCACAGTCATCACCGACAGCACCAAACGTAAAGCCATGCTTGCCGCTCTTGACAGCTATCTTGACGGCAACCGCGAGACATATGACCGCGGCCTTCCCCCCGACTGCGCCATGACATTCGCGATGTTGCGTTTTGAAATCGATCTTGCCATTTCCCGCTCCGCCAAAGCCCGCTCCCGTGCACGAAGAAAATCCACCACCCCCGAGCCCCGCAAGACTGCCGGAGTCACACCTCTCTCCACTGACAGCAAACATCCTAAAACAACTGCCAAAGCCAAAGTCACACCCCGCACACTGGCCACGCCGGCTGAAGATGATGAAACCATCGAAGACACCCCTCAGCTGCCACGTCGCATACGCCGGGCCGTCGACCGCAAAGCCCGCGCCAAAGCCCGCTGGCGCAAAATATAACCTCCCGCCCCAAGAATACCATCACCCCCCAACATAAAAAACGGCTTCGCGACAAGAAGCATCGCGAAGCCGGAATTAAAAGAATTTCAACGCCTTATTCACAGCAGATTGTAGGGCTGGTAAGGCTCTGAGGAAGGAGATATGCCCCACTGCGGATTGTAACGCAGTATGGCATTGTCGATATTAATCGAGTTGAACACCGTCGAATTGACAGGCGCGCGATATTCCTTATCGCCAATCTTATGCACTATGACCTCCTTACACCACGGTTTACCCGTGTCGTAGGCATAACGTTTAATGTCGACCGTGCGCACAAACGTTGATATATGCTGCTCACGACGACGCTCGGTCAGAATCTCGTTGAGCAGGTCGTCCCGGCTTAGCGACGCGCCGCCCGGCAGGTCAGTGTCATCACCTGTGTAACGATATTTGCGCAGAGTGTTGAGACTGATGAGAGCATCACCGAGATGCCCGGTGCGGGCTTCGGCCTCGGCCTTCTCAAGCAGAAGTATAGGATGGGTGATGCCTGTGGTGGTCGACATAAGGTCACTGCGCATATAGATTATCTGAATGCCGTCGTCATGAGTCACATCACCCTGCTTGATGGAGTAGCCTGTATCGGCAAGCGAGAATAGATCCCAACGCTTGTCAGTAGCGCGGTCAAAGATGGAGTTCCAGTCGTCTGACGGATAATAGCGGCTTGCCAAAGAGCCGGAGGGAGCAGTGCGATAGAACAGGTTCTCGCGGTTTTCCACCAGTTCAAAATCAAGGTCAGGCCCACGCAGCTCCATGTATACGCGCGGGTCGACTCCCGGCTCGGGAGAAATGTCGGACACCTGCTCGTAATAGAAATCGTTGAAATTGTAGATAAGTTTGTCCACCGATCCCTTCGATGCGAGAGCCAGACGCCAGGCCTCCTGAGTGTCGGCAAGCATCGACTCCCAGTTGCGGGTATACATATGATACTCGGCGCGCAGAGCATAGGCGGCGGCACGTGTCGCACGCGAGGCATTGGCCGAATACTCTGGAGCATAAGCACAGGCAAAGTCGAGGTCGGTTTTCACCTGATCAAACAATTGCTGAGTGGTGGCCAGAGGCCCGTTCTCCACAGTCGGGTCACCGCTTGTGCGCAGCGGTATACACGGAGTGTCGTTGGGACCGGCCGGGTCATACATCGGACCATAGGTGAGCGCGCCGTAAAGATACACCCACGCACGTCCGGCCTTGGCCTGGGCCACCACGCCCATCGAATAATCGTCGGTGACACCAAGACTCTCGATGCCGTCGATTACGTTATTGAAATACGCTACCGCGCGATATATGCCATATGACCAGAAAAACGGCGTGGTGGTCGGCTGCACGAGTTTGTCATAGTACACATAGGCCGCAAGCATCTCGAGATTGGGATGCGACGGTGTGTACTGATAATGGGCATGATTGTATGACAGACACAAGTTGTCGCCGAGCATCGCATAGCAGCAGTTGCGGTTATTGTCCATCATGAAATAATCAAGCGTATTGGTGTTGTTGAGAAGATTCTCAAACTGTGACACCTCGGTCGGTATCATCTTGCCCACAGGCTTGACGTCGAGATAGTCATCACATGATGCCACCGTGGCTCCGAGAAGCACGAGGGGCAGCAGATATTTGGTTGATTTCATTATATTAGTCTTAATGAGGTTAAAAACTGAAACTTAGACCTACATAATACTCGGCCGAACGCGGCAGCACCGAATAACCGAGGTTGGTAGCCGCGCCTGTGCCGCCCGTATAGTCCATCTCCATTGTCTCTGGGTCGATGTCGACACCCTTGCCGGTGATGCAAAACAGGTTACGGCCCTGGAGATAGATGCGGGCCTCGCTCATGCCTATGCGCGAGAGAAGCGCGCGGTCAAATGTGTAGGAGAGCGTGAGATCGCGCAGTTTGGCATAGCTCGCGTCGCCGATGCATATATCGGTATAGGGAAAGTAGAAGAGGTCCATATTCCACGACTTGAGTGTGGGATATATAGTGTGGGCCTCATCGCCGGGTTTCTGCCAACGCTGTCCGACATAACGGCTGTTGATATTGGAGCCCTGGAAGACGTCTTTGCGATACTTGTGGCCGAGCTTGGCAACGAGCATGAAGGAGAGGTCCCAGTTTTTATATGACAGATTGTTGGTAAACGACATCTCGGTCTTGGGTACACTCGTGCCGAGATATATCACATCGTCGAGGTCACAGTTGGTAGCCAGCTTGACAGTGCCGTCGGGTGCGTAGATCTGACACTGACCCTGGTTGTCGAGACCGGCATAACGGAAACCGAAGAGGCCGAACATCGGATAGCCGGCAGCATGTATCGGCGTGTTGTAAGCCCAGCTTGTCGGATATTGGCGGTTGACATTATATTCGCGCACCTTGTTTTTGTTAAGGCTCATGTTGAATATCATGTCCCAACTGAAATCGCGTGTACGTACAGGTGTGCCATGGAGCGAAATTTCGATGCCGCGGTTGTCGATGGCACCAAGGTTTTTGGTCATGCGGTTGGTGCCGGTCGTCGGGTCGGTCGAGTCGGGAGCGAGAATGTCGGTCGACTTCTTGTAGTAATAATCAAGACTCACACCGAGACGGTTGTCAAACACATCAAAGTCCACACCGACATTGGTGGTCTTGGTCTTCTCCCAGCGCAGAGTGTTGTTGGGAAACGAGGCAATGCCGTTGGACACACCGCCGGTGGTCGGGTTGAAACTGCCGGCCGAGAGTATCAGATAGGGACCTTCGGAGAGCGAGATATTACCGTTCACACCATATGAGGCACGCAGATTGAGACGGTTGACCCAGGGGGCGTCAAAGAAATCCTCGTTGGCTATCTTCCATGTAGCACCCACCGACCAGAGCGGCTTATGGCGATATTTGGGGTCGGTGCCGAAAAAGTTGGTAAGGTCTTCACGGATGCTGCCGCTCACGAGATAACGGTTGTTGTATTCATATGACCCGTTGAAATACCACGACACGAAACGGTTGTCACGCAGAGTATAGGCTCCGTAGTTAGGCGACACACCTGCGCCTCCGCCCACCATGTCACTGTTGTAGGCTCCGCCCTTGAGGTCTTTGATATTGACGGGCGAGAACGAGCCGGCTGTCTGATTATAGCCGTAGCGTGTCTCATACTGGTTGTTGTCAAACGATATGCGGCGCACCTCGTTACCGGCAAGCGCGCTCACGCGGTGCAGACCGAAACTCTTGGAGTAGGACAACTGTGTACGCAATGTCCAGTCCTCGCGCGAATAACGGGTCTCGTCGATGGCATCACCGTCGGGTATGTAATGGTTGGTGGGATTGGCAAGCGAAGTCGAACTGTTGTAGGCATTGCGCATCACATAGCTGTCGGCCCCGTAGATGGCCCGGTAAGTGGAGTTGGAACGGTTCCAGTTGCCGCCTACCTCGAGATTGAGGTTGTCGATGATATTCCAGCGTATGAATCCATTGATGCGCGCGCCGAAGTTGACAGTCTTGTTATATGAGTCATAGGCATCCTGTATAGGATTGTAATACAAGTCCTTGGTCCCGGAAATGCCGGCATACATCTGTTCGGAAGCATACGATACAGGCGAGATGTTGGCGAGATTGCCGGCATCATCATAGAGCCGCGAGTAGGGACGTATGTACTGATTATAGTTGGTGTACATCTGCCATCCGGTGTTGGGCGCATGGTCACGCGAATAAGAGATGCTCGTGCCGATACCCACGGTCAGAAATCTGAAAGGCTTCCATTCGTTGTTAAGGTCGATGATCACTCGGTTGCTGTGAGTGTTGATAAACGAGCCTTTGGTGTTGGTATAATTTACAGCCAGATTGTAACGGTTGGTGGATGTGCCTCCGCTTATGCCCACATTATGAGTCTGAGTCAGCTCGGTGCGGAACATGTATTTCTTCATGTCGGCAAGAAAATCATTCTGACGCAGCGCGTTGATGCGGCTGTCAAACTCTGCTTCCGTAATCATTCCAGCCTTCTGAAAAGCTATCAGTTTGCTGACGTCGCTCATGGTGCCGCGACGCGCTATCGTAGTGCCGCCGGGATTCTGATTGTACAGTTCCAGCTCGGCATCGATATAGTCGCTCGCATTAGCCATATGCAGATAGTCGAGGTCGGGCTTGGGGAGCACTTTGAGTGTGCCGCGATAGCTCAGACGCATCTTGCCCTCCTGTCCCTGCTTGGTCGACACAATAATTACACCGTTGGCCGAACGTGAACCGTAGATTGAAGCAGCCACGGCATCCTTAAGCACGGTTATATTGGCGATGTTGTCGGGATTGAGTTCGCTAAGTTTAAGTTCGGTGGGATAACCGTCCACCACCACGAGCGGGTCGGTCTCGGCATTGAGCGTGGCACGGCCGCGTATGCTCATAGAGCCGTCTTTATTGACCACCACACCCGCCATCTGACCCTCTATGCGGTCAGCCAGACTTGTAGCGAGCTTGGTCTCGAGCTTCTTGGCCGACAGAGTGCCGAAAGCACCTGTAGCCCTCTCTTTGCTCAGAGTGGTATAACCGGTCACGATAATCTCGTCCAGACGGGTCTCATCATCCACAAGACGTATCACCACAGGGCCGGTAATCCCTGATATGGCCATCTCGACCGGACGCATACCTATGTATGTGGCCTGTATCTTTTTGTCGGTCGCCGTAGCCGGCACCCTGAGTGTAAAATTACCGTCGACATCGGTAGCGGTAGCATCTTTTGTACCTACCACGCTCACCGTCGCGCCCGGCAGCGGCTCGTCATCGGTGGATATGACCCTACCCGTGATGACTACCGGCCCTTGCGCCAACAGCACCGGCAATGCCACGAGCACAGCCAGCACACTTGCAAAAATCCTTCTAATCATAAAAATACTGAATTGATAATGTGGTTTGTTGATTATATTTTACAATTCTTCACGTAGCTTAAACATTCACGACATCACTCCATGAGTAATTGAAAAAGGTTAATATTTTCATCTTACACTCATTTTTGATTGGTTTATCACTCTAATCACAGCTATTTTATTGATATTCCCGTTTAAAAAGTTAAAGAATATCAACATTCGCAAATGTACGCAAAAAATTACCCCCCCCAATTATTTAACCTTTATTAACACACCATACAAATATAAGGGGCAGCCCGGACGCTTCATGTATCCGGACTGCCCTAAACTTTAAACTCTACACTTTAAACTTCTGACACTACTCCTTCACTCCGTAGGCGAGGTCGCCGGCGTCGCCGAGACCGGGGACTATGTAGGAATGAGAATTGATTTCGGGGTCGATGGCTCCGACCCATACGGTGGTGTTCTCTTCGGGGAAAGTGGCACGAATGTAGTCAATGGCGTCCTGCGAGGCTATAACCGAGGCCACATGTATGTTGGCCGGAGTGCCTTTGGTGAGCAGGGCGCGATAGCTTAGTTCCATTGACGAACCTGTGGCAAGCATGGGGTCGACCAGTATCAGAGTCTTGCCGTCGAGACGGGGCGATGCGATATATTCGATAAACACGTCAAAATTTTCCTTCTCGCGATATTTCCGATAGGCCGACACGAAAGCGTTTTGCGCACGGTCGAAATAGTCGAGAAAACCCTGGTGAAACGGTATGCCGGCACGGAATATGGTAGCCAACACCACCTGCTCGTCGAGCACATCGCTCTGCATCGAGGCAAGCGGAGTGTTAATCTCGGCCTTGGAGTAGTGGAGCCGCTTGGAGATTTCATAGGCCATTATCTCGCCTATGCGGTGAAGGTTGCGGCGAAAACGCATCATATCGCCCTGCACGTTGACATCGCGCAGTTCGGTCATATATTGGCTCACGAGAGAGGGCCTGTCGGCAAAATTGATTATTTCCATAATACATTATTTAAGGTGTAACCGATAATATCTTATTAACAAGCTGTGTGAACTGGTAGTTTTTGAGGCCCCAGCGCGGATATATGAGCAGGTCTGGTGGCGACTGCGATACAAACCGCTCTACGGCTATGTCGGGGCGCAGACGCCTGACAAGCCGGGCACACAAGGCCGCATAGCTCTCGGGGGTGAAGCGGTGTATGTCATAGGCACCCTGCTCCACATCAAGGGCCATGCGGGTGCCGCGTATGAGCTGCAACTGGTGAAACTTCACCACGTCGACGGGCAGACGGTTGACCTCATCGACCGTCGCGAGTATCGTCTCCTCGTCCTCGCCGGGCAGACCGTTGATAAGGTGCAGACCCACCGGCAGACCGGCATCGTGAGTGCGCCTGACGGCATCGGCCGTGTCGGCCCAGGTGTGGCAACGGTTGACACGCGCGAGGGTATCGTCGCAGGCCGACTCGGCCCCATACTCCACCATGACCCACGGCAGCCGGCTCAGACGGGCGAGCAGCCGGTCGGGCATGCAGTCGGGACGCGTGCCGATAATCACCCCGTCGACCCCCTCAACCCCGCACGCTTCCTCATAGAGAGACATGAGGCGGTCGATGTCAGAGCCGTGGGTGGAGGTGTAGGACTGAAAATAGGCCAGATAGCGCATCGAGGGATACTTGCGGCCGAAAAACCGTTTGCCCTCCTCGAGCTGGGCGGCGACTCCCTTACGGTCGCGGCAATAACCGGGACTGAAGGAGACATTGTTGCAGTAGGAGCAGCCGCCGCGCCCCACGGTGCCGTCGCGGTTGGGACACGTGAAGCCGGCGTCGACCGAGAGCTTCTGCATCTTGCCGTCAAAATGCATGGCAAGGAAATCAGAAAAATCCCTGTAATATTTCATCAGATTCTTGCTGCGCGATTGAGTAGCAGAGCGTCAAGCAATACTATGGAGGCCATGGCCTCGACTATGGGCACGGCGCGTGGCACAACGCAGGGGTCATGGCGGCCGCGCCCTTTCCACACCACGGGATTGCCCTCGGTGTCGATGGTCGGGACATCCTGAAGCAACGTGGCCACCGGCTTGAAGGCCACGCGGAAATATATGTCCTCGCCGTTGGATATGCCGCCCTGTATGCCGCCCGAATGATTGGTGAGAGTGCGGGGAGGCATGGCTCCGTCGCGTGCAAAGCGGTCAATCGCCTCGCTGCCCCTCATGGCCACTCCGGCAAATCCCATGCCGTAGTCAAAACCCTTGGCGGCATTGATGCTGAGCATGGCCGAGGACAGACGTGCGCCGAGGCGTCCGCCCACGGGGTCGCCGAGTCCGGCGGGCACACCCTTTATGACACATGTGACGATGCCGCCTATGGTGTCGCCCTCGCGTTTTACATCAAGAATGAGCCGCTCCATCTCGGCGGCTTTGGCGGGATGGGGACATCTCACGGGGTTGGACTCGGTGAGACCGAGGTCAAGCGCGGTGTAGTCCTCTCCGACACATATGTCGCCCACCTGCGAGGTGTAGGCCTGGACGGTGATGCCGTAATGAGCCAACGCCTGGCGGGCAAAGGCTCCGGCCACGACACGGGTGGCAGTCTCACGCGCGCTCGAGCGTCCGCCGCCGCGATGGTCGCGCAGACCATATTTGGCCGTGTAGGTATAATCGGCATGCGAGGGACGGAAAGCCGTGCGCAACTGCTCGTAATCGTTGGAATGCTGGTTTTCGTTGCGTATTATAAATCCTATGGGGCACCCTGTGGTGACACCTTCAAAAAGCCCCGACAACACCTCGACCGTGTCGCTCTCCTTGCGGGCCGTGGTCACTGCCGACTGGCCCGGACGGCGGCGGTCGAGCTCGCGCTGCACAGCACCGAGGTCAATCCTCACTCCGGCCGGCATGCCGTCGATCACGCCGCCGATGGCCTCACCGTGGCTTTCGCCAAAGCCGGTGAAGGTAAATATCTTACCAAATCCGTTCATTTCTCTACGGCTATGTCCGCCGCCGTGGCGTTGCAGAAAGTTATGAGTGTCTGAGGTGCAATCCTGATTTGCAGGCCACGCACTCCGGCCGACACATAAATATCGGTGTAATCGAGCGCGGTGGAGTGAAAGTAGGTCGGGAAAGGCTTCTTCATGCCGATGGGCGAACAGCCTCCGCGTATATAGCCGGTCACGCCGAGCAGATCCTTCATCGGTATCATCTCGGCTTTCTTGGCCCCGGCCACCTTGGCGGCTTTCTTGAGGTCGACCTCCATGTTGCCCGGAATTACACACACGAAATAACCTGTCTTGTCACCGTGCAGCACGAGGGTCTTGAACACACAGTTGATGTCCTCGCCCAGCTCCTCGGCCACATGTTCGGCCGCAAGATTGTCGGGGTCGACCGTATAGGGTATCAGACCATAATCTATGCCGGCCTTGTCGAGCAGACGGGCCGCATTGGTCTTGTTGATTTTATCCTTGGAATTATTCATAGCGCAAAAATACGCAAATTCATGAAATTTTTTGCTATTTTTGCGTCCATTATATATCACATTGTAATGAAAAAACAGACTCTTGCCATACACACGGCCTTTCAGAGCCCCGACGCCTACAGCGCGCTGAGCATGCCGGTCTATCACACTGCGGCCTATGAGTTTGACGATGCCGAAGTCATGGCCGACGCCTTCTGCGGCCGCATCGACGCTCCCGACTATTCGCGCGTGACAAACCCCACGGTAATCTATTTTGAAAACAAGGTCAAAGCCCTCACCGGAGCGGCCGACGTCATCGCCTTCACCTCGGGCATGGCAGCCATCAGCAACACACTCATGGCCATAGCCGGAGCCGGCAAAAACATCGTCACGTCACGCCACATGTTTGGCAACACCTATCTGCTCATCACCTCGACACTGAGCCGCTTCGGTGTGGGAGCACGCCTGTGTGACCTCACCCGTCCCGACGAAGTGGAGCACGCCATCGACGCCGACACCTGCTGCGTGTATCTCGAGATTGTCACCAATCCACAGATGGAGGTGGCCGACCTGGGCGCGCTCTCAGCCATATGCCGCCGCCACGGTGTGCCGCTCATAGCCGACACCACGGCCATACCGTTCACTCAGTTTGACGCCCGCGCCCTCGGCGTGGATATCGAGGTGGTGTCAAGCACCAAATACATCTCGGGCGGCGCGACATCGCTCGGCGGACTCGTCATCGACTACGGCACCTGTCAGGGATTTGCCCAACGCATGCGTAAAGAGCTGCTCCTCAACCTCGGTGCCTATATGAGCCCCCATGTGGCCTACATGCAGACCATAGGTCTCGAGACTCTCGACGCCCGCTACCGCATACAGGCCACCAACGCCCTCGAACTGGCCCGACGCCTCCGGTCGGTCGACGCCATAGTGAAGGTCAATTACATCGGTCTGCCCGACAATCCTTATCACGACCTGTCCGTGCGCCAGTTTGGCCCGACGGGCGGCGCGATGCTGACCATCGACCTTGCCGACAAGGCCGCATGCTATGACTTCATCAACCGTCTGAAACTCATACGCCGCGCCACCAACCTCTTTGACAACAAAACCCTCGCCATACACCCGGCCAGCACCATCTTCGGCCCGCTCACTCAGGAGCAGCGCGACAGCATGGACATACTCGACACCACCATACGTCTGTCAATAGGCCTCGAAGACCCCGACGACCTCTATGATGACATCGTACAGGCACTAACCCTCTAAGCAAACGACATCATGACATACGATTTCGACAAAATAATTGACCGCCGCGACACCGGAGCACTCAAAGTCGATGTGCTCGGCGAACGTTACGGCCGTCCCGACCTGCTCCCCCTGTGGGTCGCCGACATGGACTTCGAGACCCCCTCGTTTATCACCGACGCCCTGCGCCGCCGCCTTGACCACTCGCTCTTCGGCTACACCGTCGAGCCTCCGGAATATTGGCCCGCAGTGATGCGCTGGCTCGCCGACCGTCACGGATGGCAGGTGGAGCGCGAATGGCTCACCTATATCCCCGGCATTGTCAAGGGCATCGGCATGGCCATCAACGTGTTTGTCAAAGAGGACGAGAAAGTCATCATCCAGCCGCCGGTCTACCATCCCTTCCGCCTTACCCCCGAAGGCAACCGCCGTCAGGTGGTGATGAATCCCCTGCGCGAGAACCCCGACGGCACCTACTCCATGGACTTTGACCATCTCGCCCGTGTGGCCGACGAGAAATGCCGCATGCTCATCCTCTCCAATCCCCACAACCCCGCCGGCATCACATGGGACCGCGACACCCTGCATCGGCTGGCCGAATTTTGCCACAGCCGCGGCATCATAGTCATCTCCGACGAGATACATTCCGACATGGCTCTGTGGGACAACCGTCACATACCATTCGCATCCGTCTCGCCCGAAGCCGCCGCGTGCAGCATCACCTTTGGCGCACCCTCCAAGACCTTCAATATAGCCGGCATCGTCAGCTCCTATGCCATCGTGCCCGACGCAGGGCTGCGCGAGCGGTTCTACGGCTGGCTTCAGGCCAACGAGCTCAACGAGCCCACCATTTTCTCGCCCATAGCCACCGTGGCGGCCTTCACCCAAGGCGACGAGTGGCGGCGCGCCATGCTCTCATATGTGCAGGACAATATCGACTATGTAATCGACTACTGTCGCGAGCATTTGCCCGCCATCCGTCCGCTGCGTCCCCAGGCCTCTTTCCTCGTATGGCTCGACTGCCGTGCTCTCGGACTTGACCACGACTCACTCATCGACCTTTTTGTCAACAAGGCCCGTCTGGCACTCAATGACGGCGAGATGTTCGGCCCCGGCGGCCAAGGCTTCATGCGCCTCAACGCAGGCTGCCCCCGCGCCATCCTCACCGAAGCCCTCACCCGCCTCTCCACCGCCCTGACCGGGAAATAAAAGGGTGTGATATTTTCTCACGACCGTCTCTTTCCTCTCCACTGCTTCATAACGACAACCGGTATGCGACACCACATATCGGTTGTCGCTATTTTATGAGTACTTTTCTATCATCCGTCACAGCCGCTTATTGTACTTAAAAGCCTATTTTTTGACCTATATCACGCTTTTACAGTTAACAAACGTTAACCTTGTTTGGGTGAATATTTTTTATACATACATTTGCAATTAATAACAATTTGTTAGATATATACCATTCCGGGCTCTACTGTTTAGAATCTAACGGCTACTGATATTACCTGACATAACCACAAACCTTCCAAAACACTAATGTAAATCCCCACTGCTATCTACACGGGACCTAACTACATTATATTATGAAAACATATTTACGCTTTGCGGCAGGCGCGTTACCCGCGCTCGCGTTGACGTTGGCATCATGCACAGCCGACAAAATCGAGGTTCCCGACAAGGAACTCTATACCCGCGAATTTATCAAACAATTCGGCACCTTCCGCTCCGACCAAGGATGGAACTCCGCGTCACGTGTCACGCCGACATCGACCCTTCGGCAATAGCCGGAGCTACTGAAATAAAAGTCTACACAGCATGGCCGACTACACCAGGATGTCGCATCGCAGCGTCATTTCCGGCAACGGTAACTACATTTTCGTTTGATTTTCCGGCCTCGCTCGAGCTGGCTTATGTAAAAGCGACAGATGCCGACGGCAAAACAGTCTATGGAGCCTATGCCCCAATCAATGACGGACGTATGCACATCGGCACAACCGCCCGCGGCTCACGCGCCGACGAGCCCACCGGCGGCAGCCACTATCAGATATATACCTATGACCTGACGTCAAACGGTGCGCTCGGCACTTTTCTCACCGACGAAGACTACAACCGTGACTTCTGGAAAAAACTCGGCCTGTGGACTCCCGTCGAGAATGTCAAGGACGATTTCACTCCTCCCGACGGCATCGACACAGAGACAGTCCATGAACTATGGAGCGGAACGCATGAAAGCGGCAACTGGGACGCGGCCTACGCTCTGAGCGGAACCACGGAAAAATTCAGCTCCAATCCCACCAACCACTTCAAAGTCACTGTCAGCGGCAGCCTGACAGACCCGTCAACAGACGGAACGTTCATACTGCAATATCAGACCGATCCCAATGACGAATGGTATGGCTTCGGCGAGATGTCGACCGGCAACTGTGTCATCGAAAAAGATAACGCACAATTCTCAGCGTCACTTGAACTGCATCAGGATGATGTGGCTAAACTGCGCGATTATCCGCTGGCAATCAAAGGAACCAACATCACCTTTAACAAGGTACAGCTCCAGGGTCTCGCTTATGAACAGCCCGGAATAATAGGCAACCCCGACGCGAGCATCGACCCCGATAAAATCCACACAGCATGGAGCGACAATGACGGATGGGACCTCGGCGGATGGGGTAACAATCTCTCGCTCTCAGGCATGTTTGGCAACGTCAACAGTAACAATATCGAGCTCACTATCTCGGCCCTGGTCATCAATCCGGACGCGGGACAGCACATGTTTTCGGTGCAGCGTGGTGACAACAGCGACATTTTCGGCAGCGGCAACATCGTGATAAAGGAAGGGGCCTTCTCGCTCACGACCCATATCAACGAGGACCGTCTCAGAGACATGATGCAGCCGGGCACCAAAATAGCCGGCAATAACGTAAAAATCAAAAGCATTTCCTATAAGGAGAATCCCTACCGCCACAAAACCAAAGGCGGCAAGGCCAACCTATCCGAAGTATTCCGTCTCTACGGACTGACAACATCGCCAGGTGTCTCCGATATGGAATCATACCGCACACATGCCCTGTCGCCCTACAATGACTATGACATGACAGGCTACTCGGCCCACGATCTCATATCGCTCGTAGGCTCGAAGAGCGGAGTGTTTCACGAAGAGGTCGACAAGACCACCAACCAGTGTAACCTCATGCGCTTCAAAGATCAGTTGCGCCCCGACGCCGGCGTAGACTATGAGCTCAAAGAAGCAGGAGAAGTGTCGCTGGACTACTTCTTCGGCTGCGCCAGCACCTTCAACTCGTTTGGCTACTTCTATTACTCCGACGAGGAAGCCTCGCTCCATGACACCGACCCCGACCAGTTTGCCGAGACAATACTCAGAAAGCCCAAATTTATCCTCATCTACCGCGCCTTTCCTCACTCCAACATATTGATACAGCAGGAAGCCGGCGGCAGTTGGCGACCGCTCACCGACCTTGCCACCATAGGCGATGACAATATCGTGCAGTCAGGCGACGATGAAGGCAAGGACAAGAGCGACAACTGGCAACACTGCGGAGAGTTTACACGCATGGTCGACCAGGCCGAAACCGAAGTAGAGAACGGTCAGGCACCGGCCGACCGCAACAATCAGTATCCCCGCTTTCGCTCGGCCAACTATCGTCTGGTCTACTTCCGTCCCGACCAGTTTGAGGCCGACGGTGTCACACTCCGTCCCGGCCAGCAGGGCAGCTACATATTCCCGGCCGGCACACACGTGGCTTTTTTTGTAATCAACGGCGGCCAGTATGCCCTGCAGAAAGACGGCTCGGCAGGATTTCAGATTGACCACACACGCATCTCGTTCTCACGTCCGTTGCTCAACAAATATCTCGGCAACGTATACAACGCCCACGGCCACAGCCACTCGTCGGCAACATCACCGTCGACCAACATCCCAGGCCCCAATGCCCAGGATCCCTGGACTCCATTCGTGACCTATGCCTGGGGCGGCGACATCATAATGGGCGTGGAGGACTATTTCGCCCGCACCAACGACGGTGTCAACGGCAGTGACCACGACATGAACGACATGCTGTTTCGCGTCAAGGGCAAATTTGTCAAAGACCGCGATGAACTTAACCCCAACAAACCCGTCGGGCAAAACTGGATAATAGCCTGCGAGGACCTTGGCGGAACATATGACTTCGACTTCAATGACGTAGTGTTTGGCGTCACCCATATAGCCGGCGAGAGCAAAGCCACGGTCACAGCACTTGCCTCGGGCGGCACGCTGCCCGTCTATCTCGAGAGCCGGTTTCGCCAGGCTACTCACTCCTCGTCAAAAGTCGAGACCGTCGACGGCATCACATACTACACCCTCACGCCCGAAGGCACCAACGACGGAGAATTCCACTCCTGGTGGGGCTCCGACCGCCCTCATAGCTCCATCATCAATGCTTCAGGATGGAACGGTCCCGGAAAATCAATAGAGATAGAAGTCGACGAAAACTTCACGCTCTCCGACATGTCGACCGTTCCCGGAGCCCCCGGAGCAAACGACGCCAACATGGGCGGATTCAGAGTCAGGGTATATCGCAACGGTCAAGACTACAACGTCATAAGCGCGCCCACACAGGACGCGTCCGAGGCAGGATATGAGGCTCCGCAGATGTTTCTTGTGCCCCACACCTGGAAATGGCCCCGCGAGAGACAGTTCATACGCGATGTCTATACCGGCTTCAATGACTGGCAGAGCGAATGGTGGAAACTCCCCGACGGCCCCGCCGGCAGCAACATCATACGCCACAACTGGGTCCCCGGCACCCTTACCGGGAAATAAGACAGGAGTACAGGAGTAAAAATAACAAGACAGAAGTACAGGAATCATGTTTTCACTGATTCCTGTACTCCTGTCTTTATTTTATGCACGAGGAGAGGGCTGAGTGGGAGGTCGTGCGTGGATTTTTTGAATTATTAAGCCTTTGCCTGTTAAATATTTGAAAAATAATTATTAACTTTGCAAAATCCGTGTGGACTCGCCCGACGGTGAGGCATGAGACATTGACCGCGCCAAGGCAGCCTCCACACCCCCTTAAGCTGCAAAAACGAAGAAATTACAAAAGCTGAATTAAAAACATTTTATGAATCCAATCAAAAAAACCATCGCGCTGCCCGATGGCCGTACAATCACCCTTGAGACGGGTAAGCTGGCCAAGCAAGCCGATGGAGCGGTAGAACTCCGCATGGGTAACACCATGCTCCTCGCTACAGTATGCTCGGCCAAGGAGGCCGGCGAAGGTGTTGACTTTATGCCTCTTACTGTCGAGTATAAAGAAAAATTCTCGTCCAACGGACGTTTTCCCGGTGGTTTCACCAAGCGTGAAGGCCGTGCCGGTGACTACGAAATTCTTACCTCACGTCTTGTAGACCGCGCTCTGCGCCCCCTTTTCCCCGACAATTACCATGCTGACACCATCGTGCAGGTGACCATGTACTCGGCCGACGGTGTAGATATGCCTGACGCTCTGGCCGGACTCGCCGCATCGGCAGCCATGGCAGTGAGCGACATCCCCTTCAACGGCCCCATCTCGGAAGTGCGCGTTGCCCGCGTTGACGGCGAGTTTGTCATCAATCCCACTTTCGAGCAGTGCGAGAAGGCCGACATGGAGCTTATGGTCGGTGCCACCTATGACAACATCATGATGGTGGAAGGCGAAATGAACGAAGTTAGCGAGGCCGATCTTCTCGAGGCTCTGCGTGTGGCTCACGCAGCCATCAAGGAGCAGTGCAAGGCTCAGATGGAGCTTGCCGAGGAAGCCGGCGCGACCGTAAAGCGCGAATATTGCCACGAGGTCAATGACGAAGAGCTCCGCAAGGACGTGCGCGAGAAATGCTATGACAAGGCTTATGCAGTGGCCAAGGCCGGATGTGCCGACAAGCACTGGCGCATGGAGAGCTTTGACGCCATCTGCGACGAATATATCGACTCGCTCCCCGAAGAAGAGCGCGAAGAGAAAGCCGCTCTTGTGAAGCGTTACTATCACGACGTCGAGAAAGAGGCCATGCGCCGCTGCGTGCTCGACGAGGGCATCCGTCTCGACGGCCGCAAGACCAACGAGATACGCCCCATCTGGTGTGAGACCGACTATCTGCCCGGACCTCACGGCTCAGCCGTCTTCACTCGCGGCGAGACCCAGTCGCTCGCCACTGTGACCCTCGGCACCAAACTTGACGAGAAGATACTCGACGATGTGCTCAACCAGGGCCGCGAGCGTTTCCTCCTTCACTACAACTTCCCCCCCTTCTCGACCGGCGAGGCCCGTGCACCCCGCGGTATAGGCCGTCGCGAGGTGGGTCACGGCAATCTTGCCCACCGCGCCCTCAAGCGCATGTTCCCCGATGATTTCCCCTACGTATGCCGCATCGTGAGCGACATCCTCGAGAGCAACGGCTCCTCGTCGATGGCCACCGTATGCGCCGGCACACTCTCGCTGCTCGACGCAGGCGTGAAGATGAAGCGTCCGGTCAGCGGCATCGCCATGGGTCTCATCTCTGACGGCGAGAAGTATGCAGTGCTCTCCGACATCCTCGGTGACGAGGACCACCTCGGCGACATGGACTTCAAGGTGACCGGCACCCGCAAGGGTATCACCGCCACCCAGATGGACATCAAGGTGGACGGTCTGAGCTATGAGATACTCGAGAAGGCTCTCAACCAGGCCAAGGAAGGACGTCTGCACATCCTTGACAAAATCGAGGAGACCATCCCCGCACCCCGCGAGGACTACAAGCCCCACGTGCCCCGCATCGTCACCATGCTCATACCCAAGGAGCTTATCGGTGCTGTAATCGGCCCGGGCGGAAAGGTCATCCAGGGCATCCAGGAGGCCAGCGGCGCGACCGTAAGCATCGACGAAATCCCCGATGGCGGATATATCGAGGTGGCCGCAGCCAACAAGCCCTCGATCGACAAGGCTCTCGAGATGATCAACGCTATCGTAGAGCTGCCCGAGGAGGGCAAGGTGTACAGCGGCAAAGTACGCTCGATACTCGAGTTTGGCGCGTTTGTCGAGTTTATGCCTAACCGCGACGGTCTGCTCCACATCTCTGAAATCTCATGGGAGCGTCTCGAAAACATGGAGGCTTCGGGCCTGAAGGAAGGCGACGAGGTAGAGGTCAAGCTCATCGAAATCGACAAGAAGACCGGCAAGTATCGCCTGTCGATGCGTGCGCTCCAGCCCAAGCCCGAAGGCTACGTAGAGCGCGAGCGCGCACCCCGTGGCGAGCGTCCCCGTCGTGAGGGCGGCGACCGCGGTGAGCGTCGTCCCCGCCGCGAAGGCGACCGTCCCCGTCGTGAAGGCGGTGATCGTCCCCGCCGCGAACCCCGCGACTAAGACAAGAGTCTGACATAATATAGAATGGGAAACGGTAAAAATTGGCCAGCAAAGGGCCAATCACTCCGATTTCCCATTCTTTTTTTATAATTTTGCACCCAACTTCTCATCAACATCCCCAGGGGCACATCGCGATTTATTGATTCCGGCCCCGATAATCACCTTAATATAAACCTCACGTTGATACCCAAGAAGATACATTACTGCTGGTTTGGCGGTCGTCCGCTTCCTGCCGACACGCTCGCTTATATCGAGACATGGAAGAGACATTGCCCCGACTATGAGATAAAAGAGTGGAACGAGAGCAACTTTGACCTCGACCTTTATCCTTATGTTCGCGAGGCCTACGACGCGGGCAAATATGCCTTCGTGTCGGACGTGGCGCGGCTCTACGCACTCGCCACCGAGGGAGGCGTGTATCTCGACACGGATGTTGAGATAGTGCGTCCGCTCGACGCGTTTCTCCATCACACGGCCTTTACGGGATTTGAGGACACACGCCATGTCACTACCGGCATCATGGGTGCGAAAAAGGGTGCGCGCTATGCCCGCGAGAATCTCGAGGCATATGCCTCGCGCCGGTTTGTGAAGTCCGACGGCTCACATGACACCACTACCAATGTGGCCGTAATGACAGACTATATGCTTGAGCGCGGACTGCGCCTTGACAACACCCATCAGGATTTTCCCGAACTGGTGACAGTGTATCCGCGCGAATATTTCTGTCCCAAGGATTCGTATGCCTACTCGCGCAATCCGGGATGTATCACCGAGCGCACTCATGCCATACATTATTTTGCCGGCACGTGGCAGATACGCAACACTCCCGAATACATGCGTCTGCGCCGAAAATATCGCGTCATCCCTTACTTCATACGCAAGAAGCTGATTCTCGCCATGCTCGGCGAGTCACGCAACGGTTTATTCCCCACCATCCTGCGAATGACAGGACGATAAACTCTCTCATTGGGGAGGAGATACAGAAGGACAAAAGTGAGGATACAAAAGGACAAAAGGCTCAAAAGAAACAAAAGTTTTTTATGGCTATATAATTTACAGCTTATATAAAAAAACTTTTGTTTCTTTTGAGCCTTTTGTCCTTTTGTATCCCCTCCCCGAGTGTTATTTCACGTCTTTGTGACGGATTCGCCACACGACGGCATTGTAAGGGGGTATCATTGTCGAGAAAGGCTCGGTGGACGATATTGACTTGACGTCGGTGTCGCCTGAGAGGAGCTCGCGGGCGTTTACACGGCCTTCGGGAATGTTGAGCATCTCGAGGGCGTGAAGGGGGATATTGATGGCGAGGTCACACGAGTCGGCCGAGAAGTTGACGGCTATCAGGAGGGTCACACCGTCATATGAGCGCATGAACACATACTGACGATGGGGGTTGAGCGTGGGATTCTTATAGTTGACATACATGAGGTCGAAGAATCGGCCCTGCGAAATGGCTTTCTCCGTGTTGCACAGCCTCAGGATGCTCGTATATTTGGCTCTGAGCCAACGCTCGCGCGGCGTGAGGAGCGAGCCGTCGGGATTGCCGTCGTTATACCAGCGGCGCAGCGTGGGGATGCTCCAGTAGTCAAAGATGGTGGTGCGGCCGTCATATCCGCTGAATCCCTCCGAGTCGGTGGCCTGCTCGCCCAGCTCCTGTCCGGCATAAATCATCATGGGGCCGGTCGAGAGCATGGAACTTACCACCAGCGAGGGTATCACCTTGGCAGGATCGCCGGCATAGAATTTGGAGCCGAAACGCTGCTCGTCGTGATTTTCGAGAAAGTTGAGCATATGGGACTGTATGCCCTCGACTGTCTGCCAGCAGTTGGTGATGGTGGCCGCAGAGTAGTTGGCACACTGTATGCCGCGCAGGGTGTCGTAGAGATTCACCTTGTCATAGAGGTAGTCAAAACCGCCGGTGAAGATAAAGTCGCGATAGAGATGCACGTCATAAATCTCGGCGATAAACTTGACATGGGGATAGCGATCCTTGACATTGGGTATGGCCCACTGCCAGAACTCGAGCGGCACCATAAACACCATGTCACACCTGAAGGCGTCGATGCCCTTCGATGCCCAGAAGCGGAGTATGTGGAGCATCTTGAACCAGGTGTCGGGTATGGGGTCGTAATGACCGCTGCCGTTGAGAGGGTCTCGGCCATAGTTGAGCTTCACAGTCTCATACCAGTTGTTGACGCCCGGGAAGGCCGAGAAGCAGTCGTCGCCCGTAGCTTTGGCCGGAAATTCTATATAGGCCTTCTTGCCGGTGCCCAGGTCGATGGAGGGGGCGAAAAGCTGACGGGTGATGTAATAATAATTGTTGGAGGGAGAAAAAAACATGTTGGTGTCATCGTGCGCACCGAAATCCTCGATGCCGGCGGGAGCGGCGTCGGAATGATAGCAGCGGGCGGTGTGATTGGGCACAAAGTCGATAATCACCTCCATGCCGGCGTCGTGGGTGCGGGCCACGAGAGCCTCAAACTCAGCCATACGGTTGTCGACGTCGACGGCAATATCGGGGTCCACGTCATAATAGTCCTTGATGGCGTAGGGCGAGCCGGCCTCGCCCTTGACCACGTGGGGATTGTCGGGAGGCGTGATGCCCTTGTCGCTATAATCGGTCTTGGTGGCATGCTCTATGACACCTGTATACCACACGGCCGTCACGCCGAGCTCCTTGATGCCGGCGAGCACGCGATCGGTGATGTCGTTCATCTTGCCCGAGCCGTTCTGCGCGAGGGAGCCGTTGGGCACACAGTTGGGATTGGTGTTGGTGAATAAGCGGGGGAACAACTGATAGATGATTGGTTTACAATCCATAATTATTTCAGGTAAGAAAATATCGTATATAGTGTGTTTTTCAGGTCTTGCGCACCGAGGCTGGTCTGACGAAGCCTGCATTGAGCAGAGCGAGCATCGTTGAGTCGTAGCCAGAGCGGAAGACTCTATTGATTTCCTTGAGGTTGAATACTTTATATGTGGCGATGTCGTTGATGCTTATTGCCAGGTCGCACATCTCCATCTGCGCCTGAGCGTTGTTTTTGACCAGTGAGTCGTATGTCAGTTGGGCGATGTCGAGTATCGACTTTGGTTTGCCCCGGCGGGGCATGGGCGAGCAGTTGATGCCTATGAGATATTTGCATTTTTCACGCAGGGCCCAGGCGGGGAGATTGGCCACCACTCCGCCGTCGACATATGTCACGCCGTCAATCTTGACCGGCTTGAACACGATGGGTATGCTGCACGAGGCCGATACGCAGTCGACGATGCTGCCCTCGCTGAATGCCACGGCCTTGCTGTCGAGCAGGTCGGTGGCACATACTACCGTGGGAAGAGGCAGTTGGGAGATGTCGTCGTAGGGTATCCGCTTGCGCAGAAATTTACGGAAACCGTCCATAGAGAAAAAGCCGTCGCGCGGCACGGCAAGCTCGGCAAAGTCGCCAAACTTGATGTCGGAAAACGCTTTGATAATCGCCTCGGGACTCATGCCCGCGGCATACATAACCGCCACGACCGAGCCCGCACTCACACCTCCGATGATGTTGGGACGAATCCCCATCTCCTCAAGAGCCATCAACGCTCCGGCATGAGCAAAACCGCGCGCCCCGCCCCCGCTGAGGACGAGGCCCAGCTTATAGGGCTTGCGTGAAAATCTTAACATATCAAGCATAACACTACAAAATTACGCTTTTTCCGCTATATATACAACTAACCGCAATTCCTCTTTTACAAGTTAATTGACGTAAGTTTGATATAAGCAATCAATTAACTTTATTATGATTGCTTATATCAAACTCACATTAATTAAATTCTCCTATATCAATGTACAAATTTTAATTCTCCTATTCTCTCATTCTTATCATATACCAATATCGAATACACGCCAGACGTCAGATTTGACACATCCATTTTTCCATTAGAATCAATTTGAGGACTTATTACCACAGTTGGATAAAGAGGGTTTATAATTTTACATGTTATCGAACCATTGGTCAACTGTTGTGCTGTCAATCCTGAAACAGTTATCTTATCACCTTGTTTAATTAATGACAGTGTTGATTTTTGATATCCAATAGGGGGAATAATTATCGTATTGCTTCTAGTTGATCCGTTATCATTATAACTTATAACTGTGAGCTGTGTAGATAGTTCTCGATCTAAATTTGCGATAAAATATCCCTTTTTAAAATCTGAAACTTCGTACACAAACGGCACTAGTTCTCCCTCATCTGTTTGTTCAACCATGACTCTTGTCGTTCCCTCTACATTACTGATTCCTACTTCAACATCTATAAAATAATCATCATTCGCATATAATGACATTGATTTAAGATTACTTTCATCATGAATCCTTGAATATTTGATTCTTGCTGATTGTGGTGTAAAATCTCTTGTATAATATTTTGCAACTATATCACGTCCTTGATTTTTCAAATACGCAATTCTATATCTCAATCCACCTCCAACGCTACGAGCATATTCATCTGTTGGATAATTCAATGGTAAATTCTCTATGTCTATTGTTATAGGAGAAAAGAATGCAAAATCATAATATATATTATCCCAATGCCCATTTTTAAGTAGTACACAGATTGAGATACCATCTATTACAGGTAGCTTCTCACCTACATAAGATAGACTAAACGGACTACAATAGAAGTCTGTTGGATAAATATTTTCATTTATTCTTAACGCCTTATTATTTAAATATTTCACTTTGGCAGACTCTTCTACAACTGATTGATTTTGAATACCAACCGAAATATCTGTAGTCCCTTTAAACGGCAACATATTGCTAGTATTTCCATTTTCAGAGAATCTATTATTTGGCCGACTTTCATCGGTTACTAATTCTCGTCTCCAATCCAAAGTTCCACAGAATATATCCCTCCAATCACATCCCGAAAGATCGCGCATAATATAACCTTTTCCAAATTCTGATGACAAAAGACGTGTTATAGGCTTGTCATCCTCTGAAATAAAGCATTGCAATGACACTCCATTCTCCCAAATTTCGGGTGCATATAATTTCACTTTATCAAATACAAGACCACCCCAATTCTCCAACTCCAAATCCAGAAAGCCCTTTGTCACATTAGAATAAGCCTCGGATGGATCTTTCGAACCAATGGCTTTCATTATGTGTGACTCAAATGGTGATAGTGTTGAATCAGTAAAATACATGATCTTATCAACTGGATTAGCTGTTATATTTACACCGAATCCAAGTCCTCTTACAATATCCCGCAATGCAACTGTAACAAAGTCAAATTTATTGTCTATTTCCTCATTTAAACTAAACGAAAACTCATTCAATCTATTCTGATTATACGTTATAACAATATCTTCCTTATCCAGAATACTCGTATCCTGAATCTCTCTATAAAATTGATGTTTTTGAGAACTATTATACTCCTGAAGCAATACACTTTTTATCATTGATGTTGGATAGGCATACCTACCACCAGTTACTCCATCAAAATCATATGTATGGAATCCAACTTGAGACAAAACATCACTACGTCTAAGAGGAGCAATTTTTGCTGTTATATTAATAGGAAGACTCATTGGTAAATTCTCTTCCCAAATCTTAACTGCATATTCAAAAGCTCCTCTCATTTCTTCGGACCAATCACCTTCATAAGTGACTACTAGTTTTGTTCCACTCACAATTTCTCGATAATCCGGCATTTGCATCAGCAATCCTTTAAATCCCTCCTCAGATGGACAAACTACCGTAATTGTGTTTTTTGTTTGCGCACTAATAAAAATAGGCACGACTAAAATAATAAATAACAAAATTGATTTCATTTCTTTTGTATTTTTAATGATTTACACTTATTTTCACGACTACGGATAGACACTATATACAATCCTGTTTTCAATCCACTTATATCAACAGTACGTGGTGTAGACACATTAAAGACAATTCGACCGGACAAATCATATATTTGCAATAGCAACACTTCCTCCGAGCAATATAATATATCGTCTTCATAGCAGATATCATCTGGGATATTCTCCTTTACTCTGTTTAATGAAGATTTATGATGCAATTCGTCAATTCGTTTCAACACATCTGTGTCATAAATATAATCAGTGGTAAAAATTGTATCACTACGAACCGAACCATACTTATTTCGCGCCAATACACATATATTTTCGCCCCAATTTGCCATACTATAATATGCTTTACCAAATTCCTTAAATTCAAGAGTCCATATATACCTGAAAAAAGGCTCTGATTCATCTTTAAAATTATTGGAATCGGAACAATACAACCAATAATCGTCAACTCTATCACTTTGAACATTAAATAGAAACTCTGAGTCAAAGCTCATATAATCATTTATCCAATCATATTCATACTGAAAATCAATATCCGTAATCACAGGCTTAGATGGAAGTAATGAAATATTTACAAATATATCTTCTTTCACATTCTGGGTTCTCAGAAACGAAATTTTAACCTTAAATATCCATGAATTTATTGAGTCTTCAAATGTTCTTTCTATATTATTCCAAACAATTGCTGATGGGTCAAAATCATATTCATTTGTGGCATAATTCAATTTGTCCAATTCAACATAATTGCCATTTTCATCCATGGCATATGCATTCCAATTGCCAATTATAGCCCCTACACTCGTAAAATGTAGTGGCGCATCATCAACAATTATATCTGATGTATCATAAGTCACGTTATTCGATACTGTTTCTTTGAGTGTGTCTGACGCCTGCCACTAAAAAAAGGACCAGTCAAATTTTGACCGGTCCTGGCAAGTTTGTAATTTTAGGTGACCAAACTTAAAATTCAAACTAATGGATTTGACAA
>RIBL01000012.1 GCA_003762875.1 Muribaculaceae bacterium Isolate-110 (HZI)
ATGAAAGAAACCAAGAAAACACTCCAAAATCAACTATAATTGTATCTAATTTTTTAAATTTGCATGTCCTATGAAACGGTGCACTTCTCAATTAGAATCTGGCGCACTTCTCGATTAAATTTTACATTTTATGTCACCTTCGACAAACCACTTCACACCCGTGAACGTCCTTTGAATCTGAGTCAGTGCGGTATGGCAGCTCTTGTGAGGTCTGAAGCCATGGGAGCGGTCGGAGAACGCACCCTCATAGATGGCTTGCAGAATCATCCGCGCTACCTCCTGCACAAGCTTGTCACTCCATGACGGGATTCCGAGAGGACGCAGTTTCCCGTTTTTCTTCGGGATATATGTCCTCTTTGCAGGATGTGGGGTATAGGTCTCATCCTTGAGACTTTCAATCAGTCGCTTAATCTTCGCGAGGCTCATGCCGTCCATGGTCTCCCCGTCAGTGCCGGGCGTCATGTTGCCCTGCTTGACTTTGAGCCTCTCGTAAGCGGCATAATACATCTCCTCATTGAAGAGCAAGCGGTAGAGACGCTCGTACTTATAGTCCGAGGTCTTGCTGTGTGAACACAGAGTGTCGATTATCAACTGTGGATTTCTCATACGTCTCTCACGTCTTCTACGGTTGATAACTGACAGCCACCTGCCACCCTTCGCCATGTACGCGGCTTTCCCGCGCTCGGACTACTATGGTGGCTCCGTTGCCATGTCGGGTATTCATGACCTTTGTCAATAGCCTTGCGGCATCCCGATTTAGGCAATCTTCGCTTAGATATATAGCAACAGGCACAGCATACTGTCGGATACGACTTTCGTTCTTCTATCCGCTTATTGCGGTCGCTTCGGGACTGACTCGTTGCCTTGCGCGAAAATGCAGGTCGCGCAGGTGTCCCGATACGGCGTATGTAACTGCTTTCCGCCGTAGCCACTTCTAAGGCCGCTGAACTATCGTTCAACCAATCAGGCTTTATCCTCATGTATGCCTTTCTTCCTTGCACCTCAGTCGCGGATTTGCAGTTATCCGACTCGGCACTTTTCAGACATGCTGTTTTCCTCCCTTGGTTTCCCGCAGAAGTGTCCGCTCCGTCACCACAAGGGTGGCAGAGAGTAAGTCTGATGGAAGTAGGTAAAATTGAGTCCATACCTAAACTATTGCTATTTAGTTATTTGCTATATATCCTATACGAACGCACGCATCTTGAAATAGACGTTGAAGGCACCTACGAGGACAATCACTGCGGCGATAGCCTTCATGAGATTGGAGACAGGGGTCTGGTAGGAGCTTACCTCCTGTGTGGCTTTGGTGAAGCCTGCCGCACCCTTGCTGGCGGCCATCATGTCGGACACGGTGAGCATCACCGCGCCCATAGCAAGCATACCCTTACGGGCGAAGGCAGAGTTGCCGAGGGGTGAGATAGCACGCTGACACTTTGATTTGATTTTCTGCATATACGCTGATTGATAAGTTCTTGAAAAGGTTATCGGGCGTTAAAGGCAATGCAGGGCGTTAAAGGCAGTGTCGGGCAGTAAAGACAACTTAGTTCAATAAAGGCATCGGTTCGGGGAGAGAGGGTTTATGCGATACAAATATGGTTAGCGGTAAGTCAGATTATTTCAGGCAGCGGACTCACATTTGATGATGATTTCTCCGAGGCCGGCGAGCGAGGCATCTTCAGAACTGGTGATGTTGCGGGCTTTTCTTGCAAGCTGTTCAACCGGAAGATAATTTGTCATCAGCGGCTTGGAGAGGGTCGGTTTCTCGGCCGGAGCCTTGACCGGCTTCTTGGCACTCTGTTGACCGCGCTTGATTTCGATAGCCTTGAATGAGTTTGCTTCATCGGATATGTCGATCTCAGCTTCATCGGGTGTACCGGATTCATCGGCGGCTCCCGTAGGCTTTATGAAAAGATCCATACAGACAAGGACTGCATAATATAATATGAGTACGGCTGTCAGGCAGGTAAAAATAGTTCCGAACATGATTATCAGATTATTTTTGTTGTGAATGATTGTTGTTGCGGCAAGGGAAGAAAAGTAAGGCCGAGGGATACGCCTCTGTCCTCGTGTCTTGAACAGCGTGCCATGTCCGGACTGAAAAATACGGTGTCGTTGCCACGCATGACCACATATCCGTATTGTTTGAGCCGGTTGCGTAAGATTGCCCGTCGGCGGTTGCCTGTGACCTTGACATTAGTTATCGGGGCAAGTCCTATCCTCAGGCGCAGTCTCTCACGACGTATTATTTCCTTGCGTCTGGAGGAAATGAACCGTGAGGCATCATCGGCATCGCGTTTCAGTCCCAAACGTCCGGCCATGCGTTTGACGGTACGGAGACTCAATCCTGTCAGGCGTGACAGTTCGGACTGGGAACGAGTGCGGTAATTCTCCATAAGGATTCTCTCAGCCTCCTTGCGTCTGATGTCACGTTCCTTTTCAAGTCCGAGTTCGGCTGCTTTCGCCACCACACACCTCGTACCCACACCGATAGTTGCTGCTATCCGTGTATTCGTGTCGTGCGGATACATCTCACGCAGTGTGCGGAGCATATCATAAGACCATTTGATTGTTCTCATATCCAGTAAGTTTTTATGTGTTGCCGAGTAATGACCTGTTGTTTTTTCGGAATTGCCGCAGCCTGTCAAGATACCGGTTTACAAAAGTCCTGACTATGGCGTTCACAATATCGGAGCGGCATTTGCGGTCGATGTCGCAGGCATCGAGGGAGTCCGCAAGGTCGCGGTCGAGCTTGCATATCATGCGGTCATCTTTTTTCTCCCTGAAATTATACAGGGCAAGGTTCTTTCTGAAAAGCTCCCAGTCATCGTCATTGTCGGGCGACGACTCAGGTTCGGGAACGGTATGCTGTTCCGGTGCCTGTGGCATGGTCTCCGCTCCGGGAACAAGGTTGCCGAGTCCTCCGAGCAGGTCGTTCAGTTTGGGGTATGGGGTGTCCTGGTTCATTCTTCTTCTGTATTTGGTATGCCGAATATGTCATTGTAAATATGGTTGAAGGCCGGTGATACTACGAGCATCTGGTCGTCCATGCCGGAGATTGTGCTGAAACGGCGTAGTGTCTGGCGTTTATAAACGGTCGGTGCTATACGCACGTGTTCGCTCAGCTTCTTGTTCACGAGCTTCCATAACTCCTTTTCCTCTTTGGTGCCGACACCCTGTTCTTCAAGATTGGGTATTACATAGTGTACCGTTTTCATGACATTTCCGATGCTTCGTCTCAATTCGACTATCATGGCGACAAATACAGCGGTGGAGGGTACGGTCAGATTGTCATAGTGGAACGGAGTCAGCAAATAATCCGTATTGGCGAAAAGTGCCAGCAATGCCTGGTCGTTGAGACTGCCTGCCGAGTCAAACAGAGCGAAGTCCACGGCGGCTGAGTTGTGCAGGTTCTCGATCAGCGCGATAAGAGCCGGCTCGTTGCTCATGCTGAAAGGATATACGTTATAAGGCAGCGGCACTCCTGCATAGGTGGCGGTGTCCGCTGTGCGTTTCTTGACGATGGACTGCTGCGGATCGGTGTCGAACACGGTCACGCTGTGCCCCCTTGACACAAGGTAGCTTGCGAAAAGGGCGCACAGCGTTGTCTTGCCGACACCGCCTTTCTGATTGGCGAATGTGATTATACAGGTTGATTCCATTGATAGAAACTGTCGGTTGGTTTTTGAGCAAAATTATCATGGGCCGATTGCTAAACCCGAAATTCCGAACAGTTTTCATCATCGGATAATGCGATATTGTGTTGAAATAGCTATCAGAGCGTGTAATATAGTGGCTATCACGCACACGGTGTCACCGGATAGAAGTCACGGAAACAGGCTATCGTCTTATCGAGGACTCATCATCTATCCTGTCATAGTCCCCTTTGTAGCCTACTTCCCATTCCCTGTTCTGACCTTGACCTGACTCCACGTCATGCGGCTTCCTTATTCCGGAACCGGGCTTTCGTCTGACGGCCGCGTTTTGTTTTTTGTTCTCGACGGGATTCTTGACAAACTGGAGCCGTCTTATATCGAAGCCCTCGTTTTCAAGATTTATAAGGACACGGGCTTTCATGTCAAAGGCATACATTTCTCCCTCAATATCCCGGATTGTAAATCCTGCACTGCGGAGTGTCTGGCGGCGTATATAACCTGAACTGTCGTCAAATATGCTCCTCAGATCTGACAGCCGGTTATTATACTGTGTTGTCCTTGTCCCGTTGATTTCCACCATGTGGGGCACAGTCACCTTGCCGATTGAACAGAGGAAGTCCCGCTCCGCTTCCGTTGCCGGAGCGAATGACTCCACCCATTGAATACGGTTGTTGCGTCTCAGAGCCTCCCACATATGGGGGCGGAGAGGACGGCTGTCTCTGCCTCGCCATATCTGCCCCTGTTTCACATAGGCTTTGTACTGGCGGCTCAGTACGTCGTTAAGCTCGCCAATGGTGATTTTTGGGTCATTGGCTAACAGGGCGTCGATTTGTGAGTCTATTCTTGCGAACCGTTCATCAGGTGTCGCAAAATCCAGTAGCTCCTTTATCGGATATATCTTGCCTCCGTTGATGACAGCTTTCTTGTTATGGTCGATTATCATATAACCGTATGGAGAATCTTTCTTTCCGAAAAACACAAGCTCGATACCGAATTTCCTTTTCAGTTCATCGGCGAGTTCTTTCTTGTTGGCGGTCAGGTCTCGGTATTTGGCGAATATTGCGCGGAGCTGTCTCCTGCGCTGACGGTCGAATGTCGTTGAACGGTAATGTGAGCTGATTTCCTCCAGCAGTATTTTAAGACACACGGCACCGCCACGTTTTATGGAAACCACTCCCTCATTGTCGTAGCACTCATAACCGAGCGAGTTCATAAGAGCCTTGAACTGTGTGATGGACGTGAATTTATAAGACAGGGCTTCTTCCATATCCCTGTGTGCTTTCTCGTTAATGTCGTTTCCAAGCAACCGCTCGACCACACGTTGCGACCTTACCCGTTCATGGTTATGGTCTATCTTGCGACCGTCCGGTGCCACACGCGATGTTATTATATGTATATGTGTGTTGTCAGTATCGGTATGTCCGTAAACCAGCAGGGGCTGTCCTTCTTCTCCATATCCCATCTCCCGGAGATATTCATGGGCGAAGTCCAGAAGTTCCTGTTCCGTCTTTTCGTGTCCCCGGCATGAAAACGCCATGTGGAACTGCGCTTTCTTGATTCTCGGATTTTTGGAAGAGTAATTTTCAAGATAGGCGACGAGGTCGTCGGGGGTATGGTGTCCCATCATTTCGACCGCATCAAAATTTTTCATTTCCAGCAGATGTGCCGAGCCTTTGGCTACCTTGCGTTCATTATATCCGACCGCATGGAAGCAGGTGCTTGAAGGAAGTATTGTCGCTATCATGTGAATATATGATTAAGATAAAATCACGGTTTGGGATTATATGAGTATAAGGAACCGGGGCTATATGATAATTCGGTTATAGTTGCATCAGATGTTCGGATTATCCGTTCTTCAGTACACTGCGTATTATCTTGCTTACTACATCGGAGTGTTCGGCTATGATTTTATCCATAGTCTTCTTCAAGCCATCTATGGAAGGTATCAGTACCTCTTTATAATATGTCTCGCTCAACAATCCGGCTACGGAAAGTTCGTTGGCGCGTTTCATTGCCTGGTTGAGATTGCCGCCGGCCCAGCCAAGTTCGTCCTTGAATCTCCGGCAGAGCGAGGCCATCTCTTCCACGGCTTGCATACGGTCTTTCGCGTCCTTGTCGGAAAACTCCACAAGTGCGGCACGGATATACGAGCTTATGCTCCTGAATTCCTTTGAGCGGACTTTGAGCCGTTCAAGTTCGGTGTCGGTAAATAGAATCTCTATTCTGTTGGTTCTCTTTTCCATATTTTCCAGTGATTAAAAATCGGCGAGTTGCGAGCTGATTTTCTCCGCCCGACAGGGTGGCAAGTTACTTTTCTTCGGTAAAACTCCGTTTTATCCGGGGAAAAGTACAACTTGCTTAACAAATTCTGCACCTTTGGCACGAGTGCCCTGATGCACTCCCGACCTCGCTTCGCACGGCGAAGTTAGCTCACTTCGGTTGACCGCGCACAAATTCCGAACATAATCTTTTTATCTGACAACTTGGAACATCGGTACTCAATCAAAGAATAATGATTTGCCCTATGTATCATACACTCTTATTATCACATACTGTCGTTATCGGATAGTGACTGCTGTTGCTGTCACGACAATCACATTATCATATACAGTGATATGGCTTGTATCAGAGCATGAAATGATGTGAAAATCAGATGAATATGTACTAAAATAATGGCTTGAAAATTTGCATAAGTCATTGAAATTTAGTATATTTACATACTCGGAGCATTACTTCGGGCGATAGTTTGATGATGTTGAAATGGCATTATCAGACTATCTGAACATCATAATATCTCTCACCATGTTCGCACTTCTATTGATGATATATCTATTGCCCGTTGCGATAGTCGCAGGATTATTGCTCCGCTTTATCCGATGGTCGCTTGTAATGATTATACGTCTTGCCTGCCGGATTGTGTCTTTGGTATGGCGTATGATTTGTTGGCTGCTTCTGCTCGGCTGGAGAGGATTACGGTCGTTGTGGAGACGGTATCGACACAGGACTGCTCCGTGAAATTTTCTTTAAGGGAGAAAATCAGGAGGGTAGGCATAATCTTCTCCCTGCGGTGGGATTTTTCAGGCTGGGAAGCAAGAGGGAAAACAGTATGGATTTCGGCTGATGTGCGCCACCTTTGCCGTCACCTTGACCGACACCTTATCCGCCACTTCTGCCGCCACCATTTCCGCCACCCGTTCCGACACCTTTGCCGTCACTGATACAGACACATTTACATACACTCTTAGGGACACTCTTTCGGACACTTATGGGGACACCTTTGGGGACACTTTTACAGACACCTTTTCCGCCACTTTTTCGGTCAGTGTGCGCCACCTTTTTCGCCACCTTTTTTGAGGCTTCCGGACACCCGTCCACAGCTCCGAACTTTTGCCTGAAAACAAGCGTTCAATTATGAGAATCACAATTTTCAATAGTTAAATATTGTTTATTTGGCAAATATTCGGATAATAAGTGTTAAATTTGTGGCATACCCGCCAAAAGCAGAAAATCAGGGCAATTTTGCCCTCCAAAATAGAGCGGAAAATGTGGTACAAACTGTGGTACATTGCTTCTCAATTACATCAAGCAACAAATTGATAATCAATAAGATAATACCACTCTCACAAAGCCCGCTCGGATCACCAAAGGGTCACAAATTCAATATGAGTTTGTGGCCCTTTTTCGTGTCCGCAAGCGATAACTATGGGAGCCGTTAAAAGATACGGGAGGCAGGTACGTGATGTGTACCTGTCTCCCGGTTGTTGATTATTGATTTAGGAGGAAATGGTTATAACTGCCGGCCGGTGTGGGGCTATTAGTTGTGTCAGAATGGTCTGTTAGCTTTGTCTGACGCGGCTATCAGCTTCTCCGGCAGAGCAATTATGTAGAGTTATCAGTCCTGTCCGGCGAGGCCTTCGGCTATGCCTGCGTAGGCCGGTTTGCGGTTGAGTGCTGCGTTCCATATGCCGGTGGGCTGGTCGGGACGCCATCCGGAGCCTTCGGGGCTGTCGGTCTGACACCAGAATGTGATGCCGAATTGCTGCTCGACGGGTATGATCTCGAAGTATTTGCGGATGATCCATTTGTAGTAGTCGGCCATGAGCTTGTGCTGCTCGAGGGTTACTTGAGCGGTGGGGATGTCGTTGCCGTTTTCGTCAACGAGTCCCATGTCGAGCTCGGTGATGCGGACGAGTTTGCCTGAAGCCGCCATGAGACGGAACATTTTTTCGATATGGTCGGCCTTGCTCTGTTGTGTCTGCGGGTTGAGGTAGTAGGAGATGTGCATCTGCGAGCCGATGCCGTCGATGCGTGTCACGCCGTCGCTTTCCCACTGTTCGATCCACGAGATAAGGCTTTTGAGTTTCTGGTTGTCGTCCCAGTCACTCTCGAGGTTGTAGTCGTTGATGAAGAGTTTGAGGTCATCGGGGTTGCCTCCGTTTTCCTCAAAGTATTTGCGGGCGTATTTGACGGGCACTCTCACGAAGTCGTCGCCAAGGTAGTCCTGCCAGTAGAATTTCTTGGCGGCGTCGGGGTCGTTGACAGCATGCTGTAGATCATAACGCTGTCCCCATGGTCCGCCCGAGATGGGTTCGTTGACAACGTCCCAAGCCTTTACGTAGCCCTGGGTGGCGGCCATCATGCCAGACACCCAGCGTTCCATTTCGGCTTCGAGTATTTCGGCTTTCTGCTCGGGGGTGAGCTGGATTACATTGGCAGATTTCTCGTAGTAGATCATCATCGAGGCGATTTCGATTTTGCCATCATAGTTTCCTACGTTGAAGAGTATGCGTGTTGCTCCGTCTCCGTTGACCGTTCCTTTTACGGTGATGTCGTTCCAGTCAGTGTCAATGGCCATGCTTCCGAGAGAGCCGCAGTCGACGTATCCGTCGGGGTTTTGGAATAGGAGGCTAACGGAGCCTTTCTTCGAGCCTCTGACGCGCATGTCGATGAGATAGGTCTGGTCGACTTCAAGCGGAGTTTCGGTCTCGTAGCAGGCTTGTTTTTCCCAGTCTTTTGCTGCGGTCGAGTTGTTTATGACAAAGACTCCGTCGATTACGTCATATGTTATGTCACTGCCCCATCCTCCGAGCTTGTGGTCATCGGAGAAGTCGAATGTCTCGATAGGAACTTTGGTTTTGGCGATGTTGGCTTCGCTGTGAGAGAGTCTGATCCAATCGATTTCGAGAGAGCCGTCATATGTGCCCGGCTGGAATACGGAGAATCCGCCGGCTGTTGTGACGGGTGGCATTTTGATTGACACTTCAGACCATTCGTCGGTAAACGACATTCTTTTTTCCTGGAGGGCTCCCCAGTCGCCGAGCTGTACGTTGAGGTCGCCGGGTTTGCTGCCGCGTATACGGGCTGTGACGGTGTATTCGCGTCCTTCTACAAACTGGAGGCCATCCATTACGAAGAACTGATACCATTCGCCGGGATACTCCTTGACGGTCAGGACTCCGTCGACCATATCGGGCTTATAGCCCATCACGAAATAGGGAAATTCGGTCACGCCGTCATATGTGACAGTCGCGTCTTCGATTTCGATCATATCACCGGGGTCCACTTCGGCGTCTTTGTCTTTGATGAGGCTGTTGAGCCACTTGGCGTTCTGCTGTTCATGCCAGCAGAGAGTGTGGCCGTAGACCTGCACTCCGGCCGAGCGGGCGTTTTCCACGAAGGCTGTGACAGTGCTGAAGTCCATGTCGCCTTTGTCGTCTACCACCGAGGCATATTTCATGGCGTTTCCGGCCGTGATGATGTCAAAGTTGTGATTGGTGAGGCGGTATATCACTCCTTTGCTGTTGTAGTCGCTTGCGAGGACACCTGTGCCGAGCAGGAAGCTCGGATGGGCACTCCGGTCGAGATAGCTCTTGAGGTCGGCATAGCTGTCGAGATATTCATAGTCGGTCAGGACCTGAGGCTTCTCGACGGTGTAGGGGAGTATATCGGTGTCGGCGCATGCTGCGAGCAGTCCGGCTCCGAGGGTTATGGCTGTGAATATTCTGTACTTTACCATGGTCGTAGATATTATTGAACGGTGTAGCTGAATTCCTCGAATTTATTCTGACGGTCACGCATCACCATCCGTTCGTCAGTAGTCACCTTATAGGTGGCGAGACGGCCTGTCGACTCGTCGCATATGTAGTCGATGGTGTAGGTGTAGGAGAGTGTGAGGAGGTCGCGGTCTTTGTCGCCCCATGCTTTGGGTTCGCCCTGTCGGGTCCACTGTCCTTGTCCCGAGGCTTTGCATCCGGCCGATTGGGTAGAGACGGTGCATACACCGCGGTCGTCGATGTCGAGCAGGAGTTCACACACGAGTGTCTTTTCCGATTTTTCGCCTGCGGCGTCAATCACTGGGACTGTGTGGGTGAATGTATATGTCGATTGGGTCAGGCTCTTGGTGACGAGATAGCGCAGCGAGGCTTTTTCCCAGAGTTCGGTTACGCGGTTGTCGGTCTTTACTTCACCGTTGTTGTCGATGTTGTCGGTGCCTTTGCTAAGCCAGCATCCGTGATAGGGATTTTTATATTTCACGGCATAGAGCACATAGTCTTTGGGCTGTTTGGCCCAGTCGTCCTTGACGAGACGGCGGGGATTGGCTATGCCGTCCTTTGGTTTGCCCTGAAGTATGGAGTCAGCCGAGGAAGTGAGTACAATAGGGATTACGTAGGTGGTTTCGACCGAAGCGGGGTCCTCGAAATAGGAGTCGCTCAGCTGCACGCGCACACCTCCGAGCACATTGCCGGGCGTGATTACCATCTGGTCGCCCAAGATGGAGTAGTAGGAGGCCGGCATAGGGAGCACGGGACGGCCGTCGGAGAAGTAGAGTCCGTCGCACAGCGAGTTGTCGACGGTGAAGGCGGCCGAATGGGTCTCATTGTTGACATTCACGCCTCCGAGCACTGCCTTGATGTCAAACATGTGGGCGTTGTCGAGGTCGGTGTTGTAGTCACCGTCGTCGCCCAATGTGATGGTGCGTATCGGTGCCTGTGTGCCGAATGAGATGGTCTGATAATCGAAATTGTCAAACTCTATATCGCTGTTGTGGCATGAGCAGAGGGATACGGCGAGTGAGGATATGATGAAAAGTGATTTTTTCATGAATATAGTATGTATAATGGTATTTATACTTTATAAGAAAGGTGGATTACCATCCGGCGTTTTGTTGCAACGCGTTGAATTTAAGCACTTCGGAGTAGGGTATGGGTCCGTAGTACATGTAGTCGCGATAGGAGCGGGTCTCCACGTCGATGGGAGTGAAGACGTTGCCGGTGATGTTCATGCCGCGAGCTGTGGCATTGAGGTCGGATTTCCAGCGGCGGATGTCGAAGAAGCGGAATCCCTCAAAGCAGAGCTCAAGTCGGCGTTCGTTGCGTATGAGCTGTCTCATGAGGTCTTTGTCGGCCTTGACTTCTTCGAGATACGGGTCACCGTTGTCGGCACCGATACCTGCGCGCTGGCGTATGGCCTTGATGATGTCGTAGGCTGAATATCCGTTGCTGCCTGTCCCAGTGGGGCCCCATGCTTCGTTGGCCGCTTCGGCATAGTTAAGGAAAAACTCGGTGTAACGCATACGTGCCGTGTAGTGGGCTTTGCCGGAAGTAGTGCTGGGGTCGCAGTTGACATCCTGACGCAGATGTTTTTTCAGATAGTAGCCGGTGCGTGTCGATGTGGAAATCTTGCCCAAAGCATCGTTGTCGGAGCCGTCGGCCGCGGTGGTGATGGTGCGGTTGTCGTGTCCGGCAGTGCCACCGTTATACAGGATGTATTGCGCCAGACGGGGGTCTCGGCCGGTGTAGGGATCTGAGTCAGAATATCCGGCGCGGCTGTCGGTGATGGGATAGCCGTTGAGCATGGGGAAAGCATCGACGAGATTCTGCGTGGGATTGATGCGTCCATTGCCGTAAAGAGTGGGTGGGAAATTTTCTTTCTCGAGGTCGGATGTGCCGTTAGCCTTACCGCTGCGCCATATGATTTCGGCGGGCGACTGATAGTCGGCGAGATTGTCGATGCCCGGGTCGCAATACCAGGTGCCGCCGTTGGGGTCGAGGCTGTCGGGGCCGCCCGAGTAGTTGACAATCGTAGCGTTGAGATTGGCGGCTTCCTCCCAGGTCACGCCCGAAGCCTCATAGGCCGGGCTGGCTGCCATGAGGGCGAGACGGGCGAGATAGGCTTCGATTATCTCGCCGCATATACGGCCGGTGAAACGTGCGCCAAACACTCGTTCGAGCTGTCCGTCGGTGATGCCGGGATAGCGTGAGCGCATGGTCTCGAAGCAGCTTTCGCCATAGCGTGTGGGGAGTACCTCAAGTGCGGCTCTGGCATCGCGCTCGATGGCATCCATGCACTCGGCAAATGTGTTGCGGGGTACGTTGAAATTGCTTGAGGCGTCCTCTGGCACTTCCACTATGGGCACGCCGAGCAGGTTGCCGGCGGCGTCAAAACCGGCATGAGACTGAAGAAGATAATACATGTGGATGGCGCGCAGTCCGCGGGCCTCGGCCTCGAAACGTTTGCGGAAGAGCATGTTGACGGTCTCGTCCTTGGCCCATGTCACGCGGTCGAGATTGGCTATAAGCAGGTTGCAGTACTGTATGGCCGAGCGGCATCCTTCCCAGCGGTTGATGGGATTGTTCTGCGAGGTCCATCGGCCCGAGGCTATGATGCGGTAGCTGTTGTTGGCGTCGTTTGACACAGCGTCGTCTGTAGCCACTTCGTTGAATGACATCGAGCCGTTGTCGGGGATATATATATATGCTATACCGAGCATGTTTTCGGCATATGACGAGTTGGATTCGAGAAAGTCGAGCGGGAGATTGTTCTCTGGCGCAGGCTCGAACACATCGTCACATCCCGTCAAGGCAGCCATGGCTACCAGTGATGTCAGGCACGGAATGATAAACTTTTTCATATGGATGATTGGTTGTAAGCGTTAGAAATTGACTTTGACACCGAGATTGTAGGAGCGGTTTTGCGGGGCACTTCCGACTGACGTCTCGCGATATTTGTGACGGCTGCAGACTGAGAGGAGGTCGTTGCCGTTGACGTAGATGTCAAGACCTTTGACAAACTTGTCGGTAAACCATTTTGAGGGCAGATTGTAGGTGAGCTGCACCTGGTTGATGTAGAAGGCGTCGGTCGAGAAAGTCCAGAAGTCGGAAGTCACGAAGTTAAGGTCGCCGCTTTGGGTGGTGAGGCGTGGATAGGTCGCTGTGGCGGCAGTCTCGGGAGTCCAGCGTCCGCGCACCATTTCGGAGTATTTGCGGTCGCCGTAGACCCATGCATAGCTGTTGTCCATGACACCTGTCGCACCGGCGTTGCCTGAGCCTGCCACGAAGAGGGTAAATCTCTTGTAGGCGGCTGTGAGGTTGAAGCCGAAGCTCCAGGGGGCCGACCAGCGTCCGAGCACCACCTGGTCGCGCGAATCGATGATGCCGTCACCATTCATGTCCTGATACTTGAGGTCGCCGGGCTTGGTGGTGTTGTTGATTACGGCCGAGCCGGCTATCTCTTCCTCGCTCTGGAAAAATCCGAGGCAGCGGTAGCCGCGGAGGGCGTCGACAGGGGCACCTTCGTTACGCAGCCAGTCATACTCTACATTCTCGCTCACGCGGGTGTTCTTGGCTGTGGTGTACATCACGTTGGCTCCGAGAGTCAGGTCAACCTGGCCGAAGCGGTGCGAGCCGGTGATGCCGAGGTCAAATCCGGTGCGACGCTGGTTGTTATAATTGATCCAAGGTATGAACGAGCTGTTGGGATAGTAGGTCTTGAAGTAGCTCGGATAGAGGTTGGTGGCCTCGATGGGGAGTCCGTCGGTGTTGACGGTGAAGAACTCGGCGTTGAATTTCAGCGCGCTGTTCCACAGAGAGCCTTCGATGCCTACGTTAAACTCTTTGCGCTTGATGAACGTCAGGTCGGGATTGGCTCCCTGGCGTGACACGAATGTCTGTATGCCGGTCTGGGTGTCGTTCCATCCCCACCAGTCGCCGTCGGCGGTAAACTTGTTGTCGTAGAGATAGTAGCCGTTGATGTCGAGGTCCTGAAGTATCATGCCGTAGGTGGCGTTGAGTCTCAGCTCGTCGACCACGCTTGAGCCTTTGAGGAAATCTTCCTGACTGATGCGCCATCCGAGACTGCCGACAGGCGAGAAGCCGTTGCGGTGGCCGGGGGCCAGCTTGGCGGAGTGGTTGAGAGCTCCGTTAAACTCGGCATAGTAGCGGCTGTCATAGTTGTAGGCGGCGCGCATGGCGAGCGAGGCATTGGTGGTGCGGTGATACTCGCCTGTGATGGTGCGCTTGTAGCCGTGGGCTATGAGGTTGGCTTCGATGCCATGGAGGTCATTGAATCGGCGGTTGTAGTCAAACTGTCCGGAGAACATTAGTGTCTGACGCTCGGCCGAGCCGCTGATGTTCTGTACGCCCGAGCTGAGGTCGTTGCCAAACTTGGTTATGTCGGCTATCACATCCTTGCCGCCGTAGTTGCTCCATGAGGCCTGGTAGGTGGCGTAGGTGTTGTTGATGGAGGTCGAGTAGCTGGTGTTGTAGTCGACCGCGCCGCGGACCACGAAGCGGAGTCCCGGGGTAATCTTGTCGAGGCCGATGCGTACTCCGGCGTCAAACTGCAACTGACGGCTTGTCCACTTGGAGTAGCCGGCGGCATACATTGCGGCGAAGGGGTTGGTCTGATACTGCTGCGTGCCTCCGAGCAGGTATTTTCCGTCGACGAGGAATCGCGAGTTGTTGACGAGCACCCATGAGTTCTCGTCATCGGGCTCGATGGCTTCTATCGGTATCAGCGGCACCAGCGGCGACGACCCGGGGATGGTGGGACGCATGTTGGCCGACTCGGACCAGTAGTTGGCCAGGTCTGTGCGGTTGTCATAGAAGGTCGCGCTGGTGTTGACCCATCCTGTCACCCAGTCGTTGAGACGCAGGTCGATGTTGCCGCGCACGTTGAGACGTGTGGTGCCGTTGTTCTTGCCCTCGCCGAAGTTTAGGATGTCGTCACTGTGATAGAGACCGATGAGGGCGTAGAAGGTGGCATACTTGCCTCCGCCGGTAAACTCTGCCTGACCTTCGTAACGCCATGAGTGGCTGCGCAGATAGTCGTCGGAGAAGAAGTTGATGTCGGGGTAACGCCATGGATTCTTGCCTGAGGCATAGTTGTAGATGTCAGTCTCGGTGAAGGCTGCTTCGAGTCCGTCATTGCGTCGGGCCTCGTTGTAGAGGGTCATGTACTCGGCCGCTCCAAGATATTTGGGATAGGCCTTGGGGACAAAGAGTGTAGCGTCGCCTCTAACCGACACCTGGAGTCCGGTGGTGCGGCCGCGTTTGGTGGTGATGAGTATCGCGCCCTTGGAGGCCGCGCTGCCGTAGAGCACCACGGCTTGCGCGCCTTTCAGAAACGAGATGGTCTCGATCTCGGCGGGAATGATGTTGTCGGCGTCACGGGGCACACCGTCGACGAGCACGAGGGCGTCGCCCATATTCCAGAGCTGACCGTTGTAGCCGGCCACAAGGCTCTGCATGTTGGCGAGGCTGTATGTGGTGTAACTTTTCTTCTGAAGGTCCACCATGTTGACCTGCGAGACTCCGCCGAAGATGTCGTCGGGCGATGCTGTGCGGAAGGGGAGCTGCACCTCGTTGCCCAGCGAGTCGAGTGCGGCGGCGTTGTCGTCGGCATCGGCCAGAGCGGCGGCCGGTGTGAGCATGATGGCTGCCGCCAGTGCGGGATATATCAGTTTATGTATTTTTTCCATTGATGTGATTCTTTAGAGTGTTTATGATCACCAGCCCGGGTTCTGGCCAAATTCGACATACATCTTGGAGTCGCTGACCTTGAGGGGCAACCACCAGTGTTTGTCGGTGAAGTTGCGGGTGAGGATTACCTCTTCGTGAAATCCTATAACCTCGTTTTGTGTGGGGTCCTGGATGTTGACGCCCTTGGAGGAGTCTTTCTCCACGCCTGTGAGGTCGCCCACACGCTGAAATTCCTGCGAGGTCTTGATGTTGTAGGGATACTTGTCGAGGAGCAGCCAGCGGCGCAGGTCGTTGAAACGGTGGGCCTCAAATGCAAGCTCCACGGCACGCTCGCGGCGCACTTCGCCCATGAATGCTTCGAGCGAGCCTGTAAACTTGGCGTTGACCGGATCGACACCCGCACGCTCGCGGATGGTGTTGATGGCGTCGAGAGCCGAGAGCGAGCATTTGGACGAGCGTCCGGCGGGCGCGCCGGTAGCCTCGGCGGCGGCCTCGGCATACATCAGGTAGATGTCGGCCAGGCGCATGTAGGGCACGAGCATGTGGTTGTTGGCTCCCCAGTTGCCGGCTCCCTGATTATCCCACTGGTTGAAGTCGTCGCGGATAAACTTGTAGTTGAGATAACCTGTGCGGCTTCCCTTGATGACGTCGCGCATCACGCCGTCGGTGTAGAGCGGGGCGTAGCGTATGGGGTCAGCCGCGGCGTCGCCGCCAAGTTCGAGCTTGCATCCGTCAAAGCGTATGTCGTGATAGAAGCGCGGGTCGCGGTCCTTCCAGGGATGTGACTTGTCAAAGCCCGAGTCGGGGTCGTCGAGTGGCAGACCGTTGGCCATGCCGTAATAGTTGACATAGTTGGCCGTGGGCTGGAAGATGTTACCTCCTTCGGGGTCAAGGAAGGCTGTGCCGTATGAGCGGGTCTGGCCCCAGTTGGAGCGGTTCCATTCGATGACGGGGTTGCGGAATATTGCTTCGGTCGAGCCCGGCATCAGTCCGCCCTTGCCGTGGGTGAGGAAGAGCTCCTTGTAGTTGGCGAAGTCGACGAGCGAATACTGTGTCTGTCCGCTCTCCACGAGCGAGAGCAGTTCGCCGAAGGCTTCGGCGGCGCGGCGGCACATGTCGGTGTTGTAGGTCTGCGAGCCGGTCGACTCCCAGTTCATGAGCGGGCTGCCGGCCCAGAGGAGGTTTTTGCCGAGATAGCCGAGGGCCATGATTTTATTGATGCGCAGCTCGTTGTTGCCGCGTGTGGGTGCGCCTGTCGAGGTGTTGTCCCAGTTGACAGGGAGCAGCGAGGCTGCTTCGCTGAGGTCGGCTGCGGCGAGATTGGCACAGTCGTGGTAGGAGAGACGGGGCAGGGTGAGCTTGCCGCCCGAGAGCACTTCGTTGATGTAGGGGAGACCGCCGAAGTACTGCATGAGCTGGAAGTGGAAAAATCCGCGGAAGAAGAGAAGCTGTCCGCGTATGATGTCTCTCTGCTCCTGAGTGGCCTCGGTGAGACGGTCGAGGTTGGCCAGGCCGAGGTTGGCCTTGCGGATACCGTACCATGCGCCCTGCCAGAGGGTGGGGCGGTCGCCCACATGAGCGGGATCGGGAGCATAGTCGGTGGAGAAGTTGCTGATGTCCATGAATCCGCACTGCCATCCGTCATGCTCTGACTGCCAGCCCCAGAAGTCGCCCTGGTCTACCTTGTAGCCCATGAAATAGTCTTTGCCGACATTGATGATTTCGTCCTCGCCCCAGTTGAAGGAGTTGTTCCAGTAGCCGGTGGTGAAGTTGGGCACGCAGAAGTAGAGCTCTTCGACAAATCCCTGGAAGTTGCGGAAATTCTTGAAGGCTTCGTCGGCGGAGATTTCGCTCTCGGGTGCCTTGTCAAGATAGTCGGTACATCCGGTCAGGGCTGACGCTGACATGCCGGCTAATAGAAGATATGCGATATATGACTTGATTTTTTTCATTTTTCGATGGATTAGATGTCAAATCTGAAACCTATGTTGAAACGCTTGACCGTAGGATATGCGCCCTGGCTGGCGTTGCCTGTGCCGGCAAAGTTTGACTCGCGGTCGTCGGGCATCTTTGACCATACCCACAGGTTGTTGCCGTTGAGATAGAGCTTGAGTGACGAGAGACCCAGATGTTTGATCCAACTGCCCGAGGTCCAGGTGTAGGCTATCTCGACGTTCTTCAGACGCACGTATGAGCCGTCATAGTGGTTGTAGCGGTTGTCCCAGCCGTTGTAGTAGGAGGGGGTGGAGTTCCACACGGGAAGAGGACGGTCGATGTCGTCGCCGTAGGGGGTCCAGAAGTTGACACCGGCAAAGAGTGTGTTGAGCTTGCCGCGGTATGACTCGAAGACCACGGTGCGGTTGACGTTGGTCACGCCGTAAAACTGCATGTAGAGGCTCCAGCCTTTCCAGTCCCAGCCGATGGTGGCGTTGTAGGTGTTCTGCGGTGTGCCGCTGAATCCGTAGGGGGTGCTGTCGGACGAGTCGATGACACCGTCGCCGTTGTAGTCGACCATGATGGGCTGTCCGGGGAGCTTCTGGTTATTGTTGGAGTTGTGGGGTGTCATGGCGATGACGTCATCCCAGGTGTTGGCATAGCCTGCGTCATAGATGATGTGGTCCTGGCCGATGGTAAAGCCGGCGGTCTTGCGGTAAGACTCGAGCAGTTCGGGGTCGTCATATTCGAGCACCTTGTTTTCGGCGTGTGTCATGCTGAAGTTGCCCCATACGTGCATGCCGTTGCCGAATGTCTTGTTGAGTCGGAGCTCAAGCTCGTAACCCTTGCTTGATACGCGGCCGAGGTTGGCGGTGGGGGCTGTGCCTCCGAAATAGGAGGGGATGGCACGGCTGCTGCCGTTGACCAGGATGTCGTTGCGACGCTCGTTGAAGATTTCGACTGTACCGGCCACGAGTGATTTCATGAAAGAGAAATCTATACCGAAGTTCTGCTTGAGCGACTTCTCCCAGTGGATGTCGGGGTTGCCTATCTGCGACTCCTTATACCATGTGTAGGGCGAAGTCTGGCCGGCTACGGTCGAGAGCACGAGCGGTGCGTGGGTGGCCCACTGTGTGGCGTAGATCCAACGCTGCCAGATGTTGTCATCGCCCACCTGGCCGATAGAGTAGCGCACCTTGAGGTTGTCGAGCCAGCCGCGGCTGAAGTTCATGAATTTTTCCTGACTGATGCGCCAGCCTACGGCTCCCGAGTTGAAGAACTCGAAGCGGTGGCGGCGGTCAAATTTCTCCGAGCCGTTGTAGGCACCGTTGTATTCTACGAAATATTTGTCGGCATAATTATAGGTGGCGCGGAAGGCCCAGTCCTCGCGATAGTTGGGAAACTCGCTGCCGGTGGCACGCTCGTCGCGGTTGAACACGCCCATGGCTGTCACGTCGTGGTTGCCGAACTTGCGGCCCCAGTTGATCTGTGCCTGATAGAAGAGATTGCGCTGTGTGGCCCAGTCGCGTGTGGCACCGGGCTTGATGCTCCATTTCATGTCTTCGGAGAAGTCGAGGCCGTTGGTCTGGGTCTGCTTTATCCACACAGTCTCGCCTGTCTCGGGGTCAATCCATTTAGTTTGCGGTTCGTAATAGTTCTCGCATATGCCTCGGTCGGCCTCGACAAACACGTTGTCCCACGACACTGTGGCACTTGCGCGCAGTCCCTGGGTGATGAACGAGAGGTCTTGCTCAAGGGTGAAGTCGGTGTTGATGCGTGTGGTGGTCGTGTATTCCACACCGCCGGTGGCGAGAATCTGCATTGAGTTGGGTGCGCCCTGGCTGTTGGCCGGATAGTAACCCCATGTGCCGTCGGAATATCTGGGGATAAATGCATCGGCAGGTGCACCGTAGGCTGCCTGCCACATCTGTGTGGCACCGAAGGAGTCGTCCGAGACATTGTAGGGCGATTTTTTCTCGCCGTGAGAGCCCGAGATGTTCATCTTGAACACGGTGGAGCGTGTGATGTTGAAGTCGAGGTTGGAGCGCACGTTCACGCGGTTGAAGCCGTAGCCGCCTGTGTAGCCGCGGCCGGTCTCGTATTCGCGGAAGAGGTCACCCTCATGGAGAAAGTCGATGGAGGCGAAATATTTCACGACCTTTGTGCCGCCGCTGATGTTGATGTTAGGATTGTAGGCAAAGGCCTGTTTCTTGAACAGAGCGTCCTGCCAGTCGACGTTGGGATAACGCTCGGCTTCCTCGAGATTGGCCGGATTGCGGTATTTCTCGATGATGCTCATCGGTGTGATGCTGGCCCATGATTCGGGAGTGAGGCCGAGCTCGCGCTCGATGACGCGGTTGCGCATGTATAAGGCTTCGGGAGAACCTTCGGTGCCGGGGAGCTGCGAGGCTACCTTGGCTGTGAGGTTCATGCCCACCGATATCTTGGCGCGTCCTTCATTGCCTCGCTTGGTGGTGATGAGGATTACACCGTTGGCTCCTTTCACACCATATACGGCGGTGGCCGAGGCGTCCTTGAGCACAGATACCGACTGGACCGAGCCGATGTCGACCGACGACATGGGTCGCTCGATGCCGTCTACGAGGATGAGAGGGTCGCTGCTGTTCCATGAGGTCTGGCCGCGGATAACGATTTTGGGGTCCTCGTCGCCGGGCATACCCGATGACTGCATGGTGACAACGCCCGGAAGGTTGCCGGTAAGGGCCGCGCCGATGCTCGACACACCACCGGTCTTGGCGAGAGTCTCGCCCGTGGCCTGGGTGATGGCACCGACGAGCGACACTTTTTTCTGCTGTCCGTAGCCGACCACAACCACTTCGTCGAGCACTTCCGAGTCACTCTGGAGAGTGACGGTGACATGGTTGCGCCCGTTGAGGGCTACTTCCTGCGACTTCATGCCTACATACGACACGAGCAGGGTGGCTTTTAGCGACTTAACATTAAGAGAAAAGTCTCCGTCAAATCCTGTGGCGACACCGTTGTTGGTGTTGCCTTTCTCCTGGACTGTCACACCGATGAGGGGTTCGCCGGTGTCGTCGACGACCGTGCCGGTCACGATGTCGGCCATAGCGGCCGACGTACCCGTGACTAACATAGCCAGCAACAGGAGAATGTAATGAAGTTTTTCAGTTACATTTTTCATTGCAATAAAGTTATTAAAAATGATATTAGATTGAATCTTTGTTCAATTTCTATTATAGTATGGTAAGGGGAATGGTAAGGAATGACAGGTAAGGCATTTATCATTCAACGTCAGATGCGTAAAGGCCTATGGTTGTGCCGGTGAATCCTCCGGCCTTGGCCGTTGACATGAAGGCGGCGTCGAGATCCGAGGCCAGTGTCTGCCATGAGGAGCCGTTGTCGGTAGAGTAGGCGAAGTCAAGGCTGAGGCCTTTTGACTCCACGCGCAGGTCGACCGACGAGTTATCGGCTTCGAGAGCCTGGAAGGCGAGTTCTTCGGTGCCGGTGTCGGAGATGCGTCGGAGCACTATGTGTTGCGAGCCGTCTCTGAGAGCTTTGCCGAGAAAATACTGGTGTAGTTCGTCCTTGAACAGCAGCATGCCGGCACACTGCCTGTCGTGGGCGGGGACAAATGTGAGCGTGGTTGAGGCTGTGTATTTGTGATGCTGAATGCGGCGGCATACAAAGGGGAGCACAGCCTTGTCGATTGAACTTACATTTCCGCATTTGAGGGTGAGATGGCCGGGGTTGGATGTAAGGGAGTAGTATTCGGTGGCCGGGCCGCGCAGGGTGTGCCACTCAGGGCCGAGGATGCTGTCGGTGAAGTTTTCTTCCCATGTAAAGTTGCCTGTCATGGATGACGTGTCGCGCACGGTGCCCGGCATGTCAAACTGCATGGCTACTGTCTCGCCCTCGCGTGTGATGTAGGGCCAGCCGTCGTCGGTCCAGCGCACGGGGAGCATGAATGTCTCTCGGCCGAGATTCTCGATGTCGTTCTCGATGGGGCGGCATGCGAGAAATACGCTCCACCATGATCCGTCGGGAGCTTTGACAAGGTCGGCATGTCCGGCGCATGTCACGGGATTGCTGCGCGAGCTGTCGAGTGTGCGCTGGGTGAGTATCGGGTTGCCTTCCCAGGGTTCAAATGGCCCCATGGGCGAGTTGCCGCGATATATCACTTCGCTGTGCTGGGTGCTTGTGCCGCCCTCGGCTGTCATCAGGTAGTAGCGGCCGTCTATTTTATAGATGTGCGGACCCTCACACCAGATGGGTTTGTCCTGCGGGCGTACACCTTTGTTGACTATGATCTTGCGCTCGCCGATGCAGCGGTCTGTCGCTGTGTCAAACTCCACGATTCTCACTGTGCGGTGGCCGGGATATTCTGGCTCGTTGTCAGGGGCGTCATCGTTGTTGACGATATATGCCTTGCCGTCCTCGTCAAAGAAGAATGCCGGGTCGATACCCTGCACTTCGGGGAGCATGATGGGGTCGCTCCAGCCTTCGGCGGGATTTTGGGTCTTGACAAAGAAGTTGCCTGCGCCGACATTGGTGGTGACCATATAGTAGGTCTTATTGGCGGGATTGTAGGAGATGTCGGGAGCAAAGATGCCGCCGCTCACATGCTGCTTCTCGAAATTTTTCAGTTGTGACGGACGGTCGAGCACATAGCCGGTCTGTTTCCAGTTGACGAGGTCGCGGCTGTGAAACAGGGGCACTCCCGGATAGTAGGTGAAGGTGGATGTCACCAGATAGTAGTTGCCCTTGTCATCGGCACATATGGAGGGGTCGGAATACCATCCCGGCAGAATGGGGTTGTAATACGAGCTGTCGCCGGCCGGAGGATTGGCGGCATAGAAGTCATCGTTGCCCATGTAGGAGAAGGAGCTGAAGATGGCGTGAGAGTCCTGAGGCTCTATGCCACCTGTGCCGGTCGCGCAGCCTGTGACAGCCGTCGCCAGCATCAGGACGCCTGCATGTAGATGACAATGCTTGGTTTTCATGATTAATTATGGTTTATCGGTTATGTTTCTTGATATGTCGTAATTGAGCTATGTCGGTTGCCGGGACGGCTGCGTGAAAATGGGTCGAAGGAATCGGGACGGTGTCAGCGTCGCGACCCGATTCCTTGACCGCGGTCCTAAAACAATCTACCTGTACATATTCTCAATGAAGAAGTCATAGTGGGGTCTTTTTGATATGCAGCAAAGTTACATCCATCCCTGTTTAAGCGCGTTAAGTATCGTAACATGTAAAATAAAATATCAGTGTAGCCGTTAATATTTGTAATAATTGTGTTAATAATTGTCTCATTGCCGATGTATAAAGGTGTGTGGGCATATCGAAAGCCGGGTGTATGAGTGTCATAGTACACTCATACACCCGGCTTTTTCACGTAACTTCTCAGTTGAGGCGGCTATGTGTCTGACTCTTTCCGGCCGGCTTCTGAACGCAACTCTCCGCTGAGATATTTGGCTCGATATTCCGACGGAGAGAAGCCCGTGAATTTCTTGAATGCCGTCGAGAAGTAGGTCTGTGAGGTGAAGCCTACGGCATATGCTATCTGTGTCACCTCGACGTCGGGTTTCTGAAGAAGTATACAGGCTTGTTTGAGACGCGTGTTGCGGATGAAGTTGCTCGGGGTCATGCCTATGAGATCCTTGAGCTTGCGGTGGAGGTGTACACGGCTGATGCCTGCGCTCTGGCCGAGCATCTCGACGTTGAGCCCGGGGTTGTCGATGTTGTCGTTGATGATGCTGATGATGCGTTCCATCAGAGCTTCGTCATAGCCTTTGATTTCAGGCACCGGGGTGGATGATTCGGTGTCCTGTACGCCCGAATATTTGCCTTTGAGACGCAGACGGTTGTCGATGAGGCTGTCGATAAGCGAGTCGAGCTCGTTTATACTGAACGGTTTGCTCAGATAGCCGTCAGCTCCACGGTCCCATCCTTCGATACGGTCGGCAATGTCGCTCTTGGAGCTGAGTATGATGACGGGTATGTGGTGGAGGTTGATGTTGTTTCTTACGAGCCGCAGGAATGTAAGTCCGTCCATCACCGGCATCTTCACGTCACACACCACCAGGTCAACACTCTCTTCGGTGATAATCTTCATGGCCTGAGAGCCATCGGAGGCGGTGACAGTCCTGTAGCCAAGTTCCTCAAGGTGGTGGTCGATGTATTGGCGCAGCTCGGCGTCGTCATCGACTATGAGTATGCGTTTGGCGTGTGCGATGTTGCGCCGGCGGCTTATGGTGTTGTGATTGTCAGGTGTTGTGAGGTCGTTGCCTACAATGTTGCGGTCGTTGCGAATGCTTGCATAGCCTGTTGTCTCCTCTTCATTGTCATGTTCGCGCTGAAGTTCGGAGGGGGCGTAAGCCGACTCGCTGACGGGTATTGTAACTGTAAATTCGCTGCCTCGGATGCCGTCGGTGCGGTTGCGGCCGCTGATGGTGCCGTGATGGAGCTCGGTGAGGCGTCGGCACAGGTCGAGCCCAATGCCTACTCCGGCGGTGCCGGCTGTGTGATTCTCTCGTCCACGGTAGAAGCGTGTGAATATCTTGTCCAGATTGCGCGGATCGAGTCCTATGCCGGTGTCGGTGACACGTATCACACTACTTACCCCCCCCGATTTCAGTGAGTTAGCTGTAGATAGCGATACTGTTATCTCTCCTCCCGGCTGGGTATATTTAATGGCATTGGATATTATGTTGACCAGGATTTTGTCGAGATTATCGCGGTCAATCCATACTTTTTCGTCCGGTTGTCCTGAGTGGTCAAATGTCAGTGTAATCTTCTTGTCGGCAGCCTGTGGCTTGAACATGTCGACGAGTTCGCCGACAAAGGCTGTGAGGTCAGTCTTACGGCACAATAGGCGCATGCCGCCTTTCTCGATTTTGCGCAGGTCGAGCAGTTGGTTGATGAGCGAGAGTATGCGCTGGCCGTTGCGGTGCATTAAGCGCAGTTTCTCGTTGACAGCCGGGGCGAACGGCTCTCTCAGCAGAGACTCGAGAGGCGTGAGCATTAGTGTTATCGGCGAGCGTATGTCGTGGGAGACGTCCATGAAGAATTTTATCTTGGCGTCATAGATTTTTTCCTCTCTTTTCTTTTTCATCACTATGGCTGAGAGAACTATTACTGACAGGAGTATCATCAGATATATGATCTTGGCCACGCCGCCCATATACCATGGAGTGGTGATGTCGATTGTGATGTGTGATTCGTCGGAGCATACGTTGTTGTCAACGGCTTTGAGAGTAAGTGAGTATGAGCCGGGATCGAGGTGGGGGAGATATATCACGTTTTCACCCGGAGCAGATGTGACCCAGTCGTCGGAATAGCCCGACAGTCTCCACATGTAGCGTACGTTGGCTCCGTCGCGAAAGTCGAGGGTGGATAGACGCAGCGTCAGGGCGTTGTCCTTGTAGGGTAACCTTATGCCGAGCGGGTCGGTGGAGGTTATGACTTTGCGGCCGTTGATTTCGGTCAGATTATTGATGCGCTCGCCGTTGAGCAGCATGGATGTCACTCTTACTTTGGCGTTAAATCCGGTCACGGGGATTGAATCCGGACAGAACATAGTGATGCCGAGGTCGCCGCCCAGCACTATGTCGCTGTCGGCTGTGGACCGTCCGAATGAAAAAGCGTTCTCTTTCAGTCCGTAGCCGCCGTAATAGACTGTGATGTCTTTACCGTCGGCCGACATGTGGTTGAGTCCACGCTTGGTAGCTATCCACCAGCCTCCGTTGCGGTCGGAGATGACGGCCCTGACGTCATTGTCGGTGAGACCGTCGAGGGTGGTGTATTTGCGCAGCAGAAACTTATGTGGATCGTAATGTACCAGTCCGTGGCTTGTCCCGGCCATGACTGAACCGTCGGATTGCGGCTCGAGGGCAAACGTGGCACCTTTGACAAACGGAGCCTGGTCAAGAGGTGACAGTTCGTCAGCAGCAATGTCGTAATAGGATATGCCTCCGTAGAGACCTATCCATACAGCGGAAGAGTCGGCCGACAGTTCCATGGATGTGAAGTAGGGATTGTTGAGCCTTCCGCCTTCGGGGTCTGACTCATACCACTTGCTGGTGCCGGTCAAGGGGTTGTATCTCATAAGCCCTATGCCGTGAAATCCTGTCAGAAGGTCTCCGTCAGGAAGGATGCAGGTCTTGAGTGACGGATATTTGCCGGGATAGTCGAGGACTTTGCGCAACTCACGTCCGTCGGGGAGCGAGATGCTCCATATGCCGTCGTTGGATACTCCTATATACAGACGGTCGCCTGACGTCGTCAGTGATGTCACTGCTCCGTGGGAGGGTATGTCGACCTGCGATAGCTTGGAGCCGGTGCTGTCAATCACCGCAACACTGTTGGCAAAACCTACGATTATATTGTTGCCCCACACGGCCAATCCACCAAGACCTCCGCAGAAGTCGGGCAGTGAGCATGACAGCGGATGGTACGAGAACGGGATTGCCTCGCGCGGGATGCATGCGAGTCCGCGGTAGTTGCAGCCTATCCACAGGTCGCCGTCACTGTCGGCGTGGATGCTTCCGAGTTTAGTGTCCTTGAGGCTTATGGATGGCAGATATACGTCAGGATAGCGAGCGGCTTCACTTGCTCCTGGCTCTATTTTCCAAAGGCCGTCGGCGGCTGTTGAGTAATATACGTTGCCGTCGGGAGACTTGGTGAAATTTTTGATGTATTTGCGCCCGTCGTTGTCCGAACAGATGGTGCTGACACTATTGTCATCGGCCGATATGCGAAAAATGTCGTTGACCGAACTCAGTAATATGTCACCGCTGTCTTCAATCACAATGTCGGTGATGTAGGCGTCAGTGACATTGACCTCCGAGACATTGCCGTTGCGGTTAACGATGGCGACATTGCCGTTGTTGGTGCCTACATACAAGCGTCCGTCATTGGCTGAGGTCAGACAGTTGAAACCGAGCTCGGCTGTCCGGTTGAGCAGGTATCTCACAGCAGTCGGCCGTTCGGCGGTCTCGTCAATAATGTATAGGCCAAGACCTCCGACAATAAAAGTTATGGTGCCGTCGGTCTGTTCGCATATGTCGGCTATATAGCCGCTGTAATTGATGGAGGGGAGAGTGATGCATAGAAAAGAGTCGGACTGCGCGTCGTAGAGATTCAGACCGTTTGACGTGGCGGCCCATACGCGTCCGCGAGAGTCGGCGAAGACATGTATGATGCGGTTGTCGCTGATGGAGCCGGGGTTGTTTTCGTCATGACGGTAATAAAAGTAGTTGTTGCCGTCAAATTTTATCAGGCCGTTGTCGGTGGCAATCCATAGAAATCCGTCATCGTCCCGGCAGAAATCCTCATATATGCCGATTGTGAAAGCCGGGTCGGAAAACATGCGTCCGGTCCGGGTCATTACTGCTGTAGCCGTAACACTTGTCAATACCGCATATATACTCAGTAACAGTAGACATATTCTTTTTGTAATATTCATAGCGATGATATTTCACAATTCAAAGATATATCTTTTTGGTCACACATTAAAAATCATGTTTCTGAAAATTATGCGCACGTCAAAAATCTAACGACTATGTTACATTATTTAATGTGAGGGGCGGTAACGTGGTGTGGGATTGGTGTATACGTTGGCGGGGTATGTGGGTTGTGGATTGAGATGTGAGGGAGGAAGTTGGGCGGTAAGGTTTTTGTGGATTAATTTTGGCTGTTTTTAACTTGTGTTTTATAATGTACAAAAAGCAGCTATGGCAACGATTAAAGTAAAGTTTCGCCCGTCGGCGGTCGCAGAGCGCGAGGGTGCAATCTATTATCAGATTATACATGAGAGAAGGGTGAGGCAATTGCTCACGCAATACAGGGTGATGCCTGACGAGTGGGACGGCTGCCGCATGACGGTGAGGGTGGTTGCTGACAGTGTGCGACGCAGACATGTGATGGCTGTGCGCGAGATGGTGAGATATGATATGGAACGTCTTGTGCGTATAGTGCGCCGTCTTGATGACGAGGGTCTGGGATATACGGCCGATAATGTGGTCGAGGAGTTCAGACGATATGGCGAGGAGTATTCGCTGTCGAGCTATATGGAGGATATGATAAGACGGTTGAGGGGCAACGGCAAGATCAGGACGTCGGAGACTTACAGGTCGGCGTTGCTGAGTTTCCGCAAGTTTCTGTGTGAGTCGCAGGTGGACGGATGTATGGACGGAGGCCGGGATATCATGCTTGACAGTCTTAACAAGGAGGTGATGGAGGCTTATGAGGCATGGCACCGCAACCGCGGGGTGATGCCAAATACGATTTCGTTCTATATGCGCATATTGCGTGCGGTGTATAACCGTGCGGTGGAGGCTGAGATTATTGAGAACCGTTATCCGTTCAGGTATGTCTACACGGGCATTGACAGGACTGTGAAGCGGGCGTTGCCGCTGTCGGTCATCAGACGCATAAAGGGGCTTGACCTGTCGGGGATGCCGGGGCTTGATTATGCGCGCGATATGTTTATCATGAGTTTTATACTCCGAGGCATGAGTTTTGTGGATATGGCTTATCTGCGCAAGTGTAATCTTCGCGACGGTTATGTTACTTACCGACGGCGCAAGACGGGACAATTGTTGACTATAAAGTGGACCCGCGAGATGCAGATAATCCTTGACAAATATAGGGAGAATGCGAGTGATTTTCTGTTGCCTATTATCCGCAGAGGTGATGTGAATGAGCGTGTGGCTTACCGTAATGCGGGTTATAGCATCAACAGGAGTCTGAAACGTGTCGGAAGAATGGCCGGGCTGGAGATACCGCTCACACTCTATGTGGCGCGCCACAGTTGGGCGTCGGCAGCCAAGGCCAAGGGGGTGCCTGTCGGGGTAATCAGCGAGGGGATGGGGCATGACAATGAGGCGACGACGAGGATATATCTGGCGTCGCTTGACACGTCGGCCGTCGACAGGGCCAATGCTCTGATACTCCGAGGTCTGGTGCAATGAGGAACGCGGGGAGACACACATACATACTGAGGCTGTGAGAGTGTCTCCCCGCATTGCAAGGTTGTATTTGAAGGTGTAATATTGTTGTTGCTACTGTTGCTGGCGGCGATTATTTTTTGAGTTCTTCGAGGATGGTGGAGACGAGGAGGTCGTGGTCGCGGAAGTCGGGCCGAGGGGTGACTGTGCCTTTGCGGTCAATGAGGAAGTAGTAGGGGATGCCGTCGATGCCGTATCGGTCGTAGATGGCTCTGGACTGGGATTCGGTGAGGCGGTAGTGGTGGCCTTTGATGGAGGGTATCATCTTGTAGTAGGCGGGGACGGGCGATGACTCGTCGGCTATGTAGACCCATACGATGTCGGGGTCGGAGAGCAGGTCGGCTTTGAGTGGCTCTGTTTCGGCTATGCCGGCTTTGCAAGGGCCGCACCAGGTGTTCCAGCGGTCAATCAATACGACTTTGCCGGGGTGCATGGCGGCGATGGCGTTGATGATTTCGGTGTCCTCGACGTCAGGAACGGGCGATACCAGTCGGGCGGCTTCGGCGAAGCGTTTTTGGGCTACGGCGTCGATGTTGTCGATAGCCCGGGCGAAGAAGGGGTTGTCATAGGCTTTGAGGCGGTCGGTGAGAGTGGAGTCAGGGCGTCCTTCATAGGCAAGGCGTGCAGCCTGACGGTAGGTGGAGAGTGTGCCGAGGAGTGAGCCTTCCGCTCCGGCAGCGTTCCAGTCGACGTTTCCGAGCGAGGAGGCCACACTGCTGTGTCCGCTCATGAGGATTGTCTCGTCGTCGGGATCGATGGCCGCAATGACGGCGGCATAGTTGGCGGGAGACATGTCGACGGCTATGGAGTCAAAATTGAGAGGTTTGTCGTAGCCGTTGAGGGTAAAGTAGTTGCAGCGTCCGGCAAACTGACGGTCGGAAGCGAGGGTGAGCAGGTCGTTGGTGAGTTCGGCATTCTCGATGACGCGCTGTATGTCGGAGAGCGATGTGTCGGCGTCGATGGCGGCTTTCTGCTCCTTATATTTTGCGATGATGGCTGCGGTGTAGTCGTCGCCATTCATGTCGTAGCGGAAAAAGTCGGCCGAGAAAATGTTCATGTCATACTTGTTTTGGTATTTTGACAACTGACGGTTGAATTCGGCAAAACGTCCGTTTGTAACGATGGAGTCGCGATAGATTGTCGCGTCGGTGACTTCGCCCGGGGCGATGCGTATAGTGCCGTAGCGGTCGTCGGCCGAGGCGTTGAGCAGGCTGAGGGTCATGTCGCCCTGAAGGTCGAAACGCATTGTCACTTTGCCCAAGGGGTCGAGAGGGGTGGGTATGATTTCACCGAGGTCGTCATAGGTGTAGGTGATGGCTTCGATGTAGCCGTTGCGCAGAGAGTCGTAGTCGGCTATGGTGATGTTGAGCACGGCCGAGTCGCATGCATATGTCGGTGACAGTGATTGGTCGGAACCGTTGCCTCCTGCACATGATGACAGCAGGAGTGTGGCGGAGGCCAAGGGGAGGAATTTTGATTTCATAGGTTGGTGAAATTATCGGGCCCGAAGAGCCTGAGTGGAGCTGTCGGGCCCGATATTAAGATTAATAATTCTGGGTAAGCGAGGGGTTATAGCGTGTGGCGTTGGCCGGGAAGGGGATTACCCACAGGGGGGAGTCGGGCGAGATGGAGTAGGTGCCCTTGTCGCCGAGGTCGCGCGTGATGGTGGCGCGATAGTCGGGCTCGGTGTTCCAACGCTTGCAGTCGAAGAAGTTGTTGTAGGTGCCATACATCTCCACTTTCTTGGCTTCCTGCATCTTTTTCATGGCCTGGGTCTGAGAGAGTCCCGAGCCTTTGAGGGCTGTGTAGCCGTCGATGCGGCGCATCTGCACCATGTCGACATAGTTGAGACCGTCGTCAATCTGTCCGCCACGGATGGATGTCTCGGCCAGGAGATAATACATGTCCTCGGTGCGTATGCCGTAGTTGTTGAATATGACATTGCTGAAGGCTGTGTATATCATGCCGCCGGGATAGGCATACTCGACGGCGGCATCTTCCCATGTAGGGAGGCTGTTCCATCCGGTTTCGTATTTGCGTATGAAGTCGTCGGGCGAGAAGAGAGCGGCAAGTTCCTTGGACATGCAAGTGTAGGTGAGCGACACTCGCGCGCCTCCGCCGGCATAGAGATAGTTGTTGCCGTTGTCCCAGGGGAGCTCCCAAGATCCGGTGGTCATTGTGGCGGAGCGGTTTTCGAGATTGTTGTTGTAGCGCAGGGCTGCCGCGGCATAGCGGGCCGCCTCGTCGTAACGTTTCATCTGCATGAGCACCTTGGCGCGCACGGCGTTGCCGAAGGCTTTGTCGGCACGCATGACGTTTGTGTTGTCGGGGAGCACGGCAATTACATCGTCGGAGCAGTCATCGAGGATGTTGGCATAGACTTCGGCTATGGTGTTTTTCTCTTTGGTCTCCTCCATGTTGATATAGTTGACGTAGGGCACACCTCCAAGTTGAGCCGCGGTAGCTTCGTCATACTGTTTGGCATAGATGTTGACGAGCAGATAGTGGAAGTAGGCGCGCTTGACACGGGCCTCGGCAATGATGAGATTTCTCACGGCGTCGCTACCTGTGGCATCGGGTGCCTTGTCGGTGATGACGTTGCAATAGTAAATCTGACGGTAGAGAGAGTTGTAGCGAGAGTCGGACTCGGCGATAGTGGCGCGGTCGATGCTTTCGTCATATGTGACATAGGCATACTCCAGTGTCAGGGGCGAGGCCAGGAGTTCGGACATGTCATACCATGCGGGAAAGCCGTCGTTGCACACCATGCCGATGTCGTTGAGCGGGCCGGTGCCGAAGGCGTATTCCTGATTGAGAAGCAGTTCGAGGTCGGCCACATTGTCGAGCGTGGTCATCCCCTTGGGCGTAATGTCGAGCTTGTCGTCGCACGAGGTCAAGGCCAGGGCGGTGCCGACAAGTGCGGGCAATAATATCTTTTTCATTGTGATGACGTCATTAGAAGTTGAGGAAAAGGCTGAAAGTGTACTGTCGCGGAGCTTTGTTGCGGTTGGAGCCGTCGAAGGCGTTGACAGCCTCGGGGTCCTTGCCGGCATTGTTGCGCACCCATGTGGCTACGTTGGTCATCTGCACGCGCAGACGGGCTTCGTTGATGCCTATGCGTCGGGTGAGCTGATTGGGGAATGTGTAGCCGACCACGATGTTGCGGAGCTTGAGATAGTCGGCCGGCACAACGTTGCAGCTTGCATAACGGGTGTAGAGGTCGGCCGAAGCCACGATATTGTCGGAGGCATAGCCGTTGGCGAGGTAACGGGTTGCGTCGCCCGAACGCCAGTAGTCGAGATAGCTTGAGGGGATGGCGTCGATGAAGGTGGTGATGTTATAGCCGCTTTCGGAGCCTTCGGCAGTCATGTCGTCGGTGTTGACGCGCATCACGTGGCCGCCGTAGTAGGCAAACATGCCCGAGAGTGAGAAGCCCTTCCATGTCAGTTCGGGGGTGAATGTGCCTACAAACTTGGGGTCGAGCGAGCCGCTGTAGACGATGTCGTTGACAGTGAACGAGTCGTTGGTCACCGAGGAGTTGTGGGTGTTGCCCTCACGGTCGCGCCACAGCACGTATTGCAGTCCGTCGACAACCTCCAGTCCGGCATAGTCGTAGGAGAAGAGTCCGCTGATGGGGTAGCCCTTGTGAAGACGTCCGGCCGAGAGAGCGTCAAAACCGCTTGATGGAGCCTTGTTGACGTATATAATCTTGTTTTTGTTGTATGACAGGTTGAGATAGGCGTTGATGCCGAGCTGATTGCGGTTGCGGGCCTCGAGGATGTGGCCGTTGAGCTGGAGCTCGACGCCACGGTTGACGCAGATGCCGTTGTTGATGGTCACGGCTGTCACACCGTTGGTCGGGTCGACATCGGTGGAGCAGAGCAGGTCGGAGCCACGCTTGTGGTAGTAGTCAAACGAGCCGCTGATGCGGTAGCCGAGGAAGGAGAAGTCGAGACCGGCGTTCCAAGTCTGTGTTTTCTCCCAACGCAACTGGTCGTTGGGGGGATTCTGGAGAGAGGCGTAGTTGGTGCCGGTGTAGTCGTTGAATGCAATCTTGGCTACGAGATATGACGACACGCTCGAGTCGATGTTGCCGGTGAGGCCGTAGGAGAGTCGGGGCTTGAGGGCGTCAATCCAAGTGATGTCGCGGAGGAATGACTCGTTGTGGGCGTTCCATGACGCACCTACCGACCATAGCGGACGTCCGCGGAACTTGGGGTCGGCACCGAAAAGGTCGGTCTTGTCGAGACGCCATGAGCCGGAGAGCGAGTAGCGGGAGTCGAAGGTGTAGTTGGCGTTGAAATAGAGCGAATAGAATCGGTGGAGGATGTCGGAGGTGTAGAAATCCTCGCCCGAGGGTGCGCCTACCATGGAGTAGTCGCTTCCGAGCACGCTTGGCTTGAGATTCTGGTCGGCGAGGGTCTTGAAGTTGACGATGCCGTTCTTGTTGGTCTGAGTCTGGTCGTCATAACCGAGAAATACCGTGTTGGAGGTCTTGTCGCGTGAGTTGCGATATTCAAATCCGGCCACTGCATCGATGTTGTGCTTGTCAAAGATGGTGCGGCTGAACTGAGTCTGGGCGCGGAAAGTCCAGTATGCTCCTTCGGATGTGAACTGGTCGAGGCGTCCGCCGTCAGGGATGTAGTGTATGACGGCTTCGCGATAGGCTGTAATCGGTTCCCAGTTCTCGTCATAGTCTTCGTAGGCTTCCTGTCCGATGCCGGTGTAGAAGTTGTAGAGGTTGCGCATGTCGGCCGACTCGGCCTCGCGGTAGGTGTTGCGTTTATAGTAGATGTCCTCATACTGGAACATGCCGCTTGCCGTCCATCCGGGCAGAAGTTTGAGAGTGCCCTGAAGATAGGTGCGAATGTTGGTGCGACGCGAGTCGACCGGATTCATGCCTATTTCAGCCAAGGGGTTGTACCACATGCTCTTGAGGGCATAGTCGGGATTGGACATAGCCGGGAGTTCGTCATATACGCCCTGGGTCATGTCGGCAAGTGAACCGTCGGAGTTGTACATGGAGCGGATGGGTGAATATTCGTTGATGGTCGGGCGTCCGTAGTGGCTCTTGCCGCGCTCGCTGATGACGTTGGCACCGACCGCTAAGTCAAACCATTTGGTGACCTTGAGGTCGCCGCGATATTTGAATGTGATGGCCGAGGAGTTGTTGCCCACCTGACCGAGATTGTCGTGAGTGTAGTTGAGCACGATGCTTGACGAGAGCGATTTGCCCTGTACGCGCAGACCGAGATTGTAGTGTTGCTGCACTTGAGCGCGCTCGAAGTTGTCGAGATATTCCTGACGGAAGTCATTGGATGCATACTGACCCAGAGTCCTGTCGAGCTCGGCATCGCTGATGTCACCCACATAGTTGCCTACGAGAGCGCGGATGGCACTCGCCATGCGAGTGCGGCGTGTGTTGTAGCGTGTGACGAGCGAGTTGAGGGCTGCACCGTCGGGACGGCTCTTGATGTAGTCAAAGTTGTATTTTTCGAGTTCGATGATTTCGGCTGCCGTAGCCCAGCCGTAGTTGTCATAGTTGTTTTTCTCGGTCAGAGTGATGTCGGTGTTGAAGTCGATTGTCACCTTGTCGGACGAGGCACGCTTGGTGGTGATGACAATCACACCGTTGGCTGCTCGGGCACCGTAGATTGATGCCGCGGCGGCGTCCTTGAGCACGGTGATGTTTTCGATGTCATAGGGGTTGACGGTCTCTATGCCGCCCTCGATGGGCAGACCGTCGACCACGATGAGGGGCTGAGTGTTGGCCTGGAATGAGCCGAGGCCTCGGATGGTCATTTTCTGTCCGTCACCATTGTTATAAGTGACGAGTCCGGGCACCTTGCCTTCGAGGCGGTCGGCGACCGAGCCGGTGAAACTGCGGTCGATGTCGGCTGCCGAGACGGTCTGATAGGCACCGGTGGCGTTTTCACGCTTGAGATTCTGATAACCGGTGACCACGACCTCGTTCATGAGCGTAGGGTCAAGGGTAATGACTACAAAGGGCTGCTTGGGGTCGACCTTGACAGTCTTGGTCTTCATGCCGACGTATGACACCTCGATGCGCGGCGACTTGCCTTCGACAAGTATGGAGAACTGACCGTCGATGTCGGTGGCCACTACCGACTTGGTGCCCGGGACGGCCACAGTGGCACCTGCAAGCACTTCGCCGTTGTCATCAAGCACCTGACCGGAGAAGGTGTTCTTGTACCAGCGTTCCTCTTTGCCTTTGGAGAGCACGATTGTCTTGTCGACCAGCTCGAAGTCAAGACCGAGCTGGAGAGTGACCACGCGGTTGAGTATCTGCTCGAGACTCATGTCGTGAAAATCGCCGGTGACAGTGCGGTTGTCAAGGCCGGAGAGGATGCCTTTGTTGTACACAAACTCGTAGCCTGTGGCTTTCTTGATAATCTGGAGGGCCGCTTCGGGCTTCTCGTCGGTGAAAGTCATGTCATAGTTGCGTGCCAGCAGAGCCATAGGCATGAGCGTCACGGCCACTATGAGAGTGAGTAGTCTGAGTTTCATCGGTCAAAAAATGATAAATTAGAAAAAAAGGTTGATTATGATAGATTACTATTGTCGTGAGATTACGACCTTGCCGTCAGTGACGGTAAAACGTATGCCCCCGCACTTCTCGAGGATGGCGATGGCTGTGGTGAAGTCGGAGTAGCGAGGTATGCTGCCCATAAATTCCTCCTGCTCGAGAGCGGGGTCGGCAAACTCGTAGTCAAAGTCATACCATCGTCCGAGATCCTGCATGATGCGGAGAAGAGACTGATTTTCAAAGACAAAACGTCCCTTGCGCCATGAGGTGACCACCTCGGTGTCGACCGGCTTGACATTGACCCTCTCGTCGTCCGTAGAGAACACAGCCTGATGGCCGGGCGTGAGGAAGAGCTCGCCCGAGCTGCCGCCGATGCGGCTCAGCGATACGGCTCCGTGCTCGAGAGTGGTGTAGACGTTGTGTTCCTCGGGATAGTTGCGCACGTTGAACGATGTGCCGTAGACCCGTATGATCTGTCCGGCGGTCTCGACGCAGAAGGGGCGCAGGCTGTCGGTGGCTACAGCAAAGTAGGCCTCGCCATCGACGCGCACGTGGCGCATGTTGTCGCTGAACGAGGGGGGATAGTAGAGGCGTGTGTCGGAGTTGAGCCACACCTCGGTGCCATCCTCGAGCTGTATCTTGAACTCGCCTCCGCGCGGCACGTTGAGACACAGGTCGCGGAGCTCCTCGGCCGCTCGGTTGCCGCCGGTGATGAACTCGGAGGCGGAGGTGACAGTGTCGGACGCGCTGAGCAGGACGGTGCGGCCCGAGGCGTCGGAGAGGAGGGCACGGGTTACGCCCGGCTTGATGTCGGCCACCGTGACGGTGTCGGTGACAGCCGCGAGCATCGGCGAGCCATCTCCCTCTCCGGCCGACGGACGGGTCAGCAGCAATGAACCGGCCACCAGCACTATGATTACGGCTGCGGCCACGCTGACACGGCGCAGACGCAGACGCCATATGATGGCGTTGACCTGACGCTGCATGTCGGCACACGCGCGGCTGCTGTCGACCATCCGCCACAGGTCAAGCGAGTGTTTCAAGTCTGACGGGGCGGTGAGCCGGTCGAAGAGCTGCCTGTTGGCACTGCTATCGCCGGCCCATTCCGACAGCTCTTGTTGCTCTTGCGGGGTCAGAGGGGTGGAGAGTCGTTTGATGAGAAGCTGGCTTATACGGTCCATTGCTGATTATACATATAATATAATGTTATCTTACGGCTTCGTTGAGCACTTGGTCGATGTTGTCGTCGGAGGGGCGCACGGCATCGTTCTGAATGAAGCGTCCCTTGGCGTCAAGAAGTATGAAGCGGGGGATGCCCTGTATGCCGAGCGCGCTCATGAAGGCCTTTTGCTCGTCTTCTGAGAGTACATACTGAGGCCATTCGGGCTTGTCGTTGTCGAGCTTTTTGTGCCAGGCGTCAAGGTCGCTGTCGACCGAGATGGAGATGAACTGCAGCTTGTCGTTGCCCTTGAAACGCTTCACCACCTCTTCAAGATAAGGAATCTCGCGGCAGCAGGGGCCGCACCAAGTGGCCCAGACGTCAATGTATGTGACTTTGCCAAGCAGATCGGAGAGTTTCACCTGATTGCCTTCAGTGTCGGTGAGGGTAGGGTAGTAGGGCATCATGTCACCGTTGTTGAGTTCGACGATGCCGTCGACATCCTTGCGGTAACGCTCGATGACGTCGGGATAGTCGGCAGCCACTTTGCTGAATGCGGCCATGTATTTCTCGGCATCGGCTTTGGAGGGCTTGGATTTCTCAATGAAGAAGAACGGGGCCGACTGGAGAGCGGCGCGGCGGTTGAGAGGCTCCTTGATGTTCTCGTCGATGAATTGCAGATTCATGATGAGGCTGTCGACATCGGGATTGGTCCAGTTGTATTCATAAGGGCTGTTGATGTTGATCCATATGCCGGAGAGATTGGCTTTGACCATCATAGGGTCTGATATGTCGATGCGGTCATACATGGCCTTGTATTCAGGGTCGGCGAGCATGTCGGTGAGCGACATGGCCTTGCGTTGGTCGCGCAGACGCGAGGCGAGATTTGACATCTTCTGGCTTATGTATTTCAGATCGAAAAGTGTCGTGTAGTATTCCTTCTTGTCTGAGTCGCTGATGGCATCGAGGACCGAGAGCACGCGGGTGTTCTCGCTCTCAAGCAACGCGCTGTATTCGTCGGGAGTCTTGGCGTCCTCGGGGTCCATCGAGAAGTAACGCATGAAGTCGTAGGCCTGAGAGGCGACATTGACTGCATTGCTGACATCGGCATTGTCGCCTGAGAATGTGGCGGTGCCATATTCGGCATTGTCATCAAGCACAAGCGACATCTCGGATGTGGCACCCTTCTCGACATACGCGCCATAGTTGGCACCGTCGATATTGATTTCCACTTCCATGAAATCGACACCCTGAGGCATTTGGGGATTGAACACGAAGTCGCCGAGCGAGTCAAGGTCGATTTTGTCATAGTTCATCGACTGTACGTCTCCATAATAAGAATAGCAGATGTAGGCCTGCGAGTCTTTTCCGAGACCTTCGATGTGGCCTTTCAGAAACGGGCCTTGGCTCTTGCTGCCACATGCCACTGTCATGGCTCCTGCCAGGAGTGCGGTGGCTGTAATCTTTGCAAACCGTGGATTCATGTGTCCTGTTTTTTGTATTAATTTGGTTAATTGCTGTTGCGTTTAATTAATATTCGCAAAACACTGAGAAAAGTATATCAAAAAAATCATTTTTGTGTAGTTTTTTTGTAGAAAAAGTGGTTTTGGGTATATTTTTGTAATTTTTTGTCGGTTTATATCGTTAAAAACATTATTTTTGCCGATGCAAAACCAATATCATGCACTCAGCCGAGACTATATATCGACGGTTTATCGCGGGAGATATGAGGCCGTTTTACGACCGCTATTACCCGGGATTGCTTATGTATGCACGGCGGTTGCTGGGTGCAGAGCTTGAATGGATGGCCGAGGATTGTGTGCAGGACGGTGTGATGGACGCATTTCAGAAGCGGGACACTTTTGAGAGCAAGGAGCAGTGGCGGGCGCATATACTCGCATGCATACGCAACAAGGCAGTGTCGGCTCTGAGACGCCTGTCGGCCATGCGCAACTACACAGGCCAACTCGACTTGTCGGCCTGTGAGGCCGATGCCCACAGGGCTCTCATAGAGCTTGAGACACTCGACGCTCTCTATGAGGCTATAGAGTCGTTGCCGGCTGAATATCGCACTTTGCTGAGATTGAGTTTTGAGGAGGGGCTGAAGAATGCCGAGATAGCCCAACGGCTCGGTGTGGCCGAGATTACCGTGAAGAAGCGCAAGGCGCGCCTGATTGAAATGCTGCGTCAGCGTCTGGGCGGAAATACCGAGATGATACTCCTGTTGCTGGCCATGAATAAGCATATTGTTCTTATGGCCTGCTGAGAGGTGGGGGGAGGAGCGTGGAGTTTTTTTGAACTTTTTTATGGATTTTTTTGAACCTGTCGCGAAAATTGAGACATCGCGGCGGTAATTTTGCATCGTAGACAATGAGAATGGCCCGGTGGTGGAATCGGTCAGACACGCTTTATATTAGATGGAAAGTACATTGCAGGTTCGAATCCTGCCCGGGTCGCCAAACTTTTTGTGAGACTGTACAGTCACCGATACAGTCTATTGACTTTGATAATCTGCTTGTTAGCGGCAGTCGACAGCCCGCGTGGGGGACAGGGGGAGGATGGGCCCGAGGTCCGCTCCGCGCGGATTGCCATACATGTCATCTTATGAAATCTCTTTTGCCGAGTATGCCTTTTTATGTAACTTTGCATGAGATAAACACATCAATCATGATTCATAAGATAACGATGAACAACAGTCTGCGCACCGCAATGGCCATTGCTGCCAACCTGATTATGGCTTATGTGGCTTACAGTGTGTGCCGACTTGCGTTTCTGCTTGAAAACTGGGACCAGTATTCGCTTTCGCTGACATGGCAGTCGGCCGTTAAGATTTTTCGCGGCGGCATATGGTTTGACACATCCGCCATATGTTATACCAATATTCTGTATATCGTGCTTGCGATGCTGCCGTTTTCGGCACCCGGCCGCAACAGGACATACCGTATGGTCACACGGATGGCTTATTTCATACCCAACACCGTAGCCGTGGTGCTCAATCTCGGCGACAGCGTGTATTATCCGTTCGGACATCACCGCATCACTACCCGTACATTCAACGAGTTTGGCAACGAGGACAATATAGGACGCATCTTCGGCATCGAGGTTATCAATCACTGGTATCTCGTGTTGCTGGCCGCTGTCATCATCTGGTGTCTGTGGCGGTTGTATCGTGAGGCATCGCTGTGTTTCAGACCGCAGACATGGAAGAAGTGGGCTGTCAATATCGTAGCGATAGCGGCAGTGACAGTCGTGGCCATATGGGGTATGAGGGGAGCCACGTTCTTCACCTCTACGCGTCCCATCGCCGTGAGCAACGCCCATCAGTTTGCCACACGTCCGGCTGAAGCCAATGTTGTGCTCAACACACCTTTCTCGCTCATACGCACCATTGGTAAACGTCCGCCTATGGTGCCGGCCTATTTCACTACAGGTCCGGAGCTTGACAGCGTGTACACACCACTGCATCATGCGGCTCCCGACTCGGCTATACAGAGGCATAAGAATGTGGTGATACTTATCGTGGAGAGTTTTGCCACCGAGTTTATAGGCGGTCTCAACAACAACCGCGCACTTGACGACAGCACTTATCGCGGCTATACGCCATGGATGGATTCGTTTATCCCCAAAACGCTCACTTTCGAGCACACCATAGCCAACACCGGAGTGTCCATCGACGCCATGCCGGCCATACTTTCGTCAATCCCCCGCATGAGCTACGGTTTTTTCCTTTCGCCTTATTCGCTCAATCACATAACCAGTTTTGCCACCGAACTGAAAAACTGGGGATACCGCACGGCGTTTTTCCACGGAGGCACCAATGACTCTATGGGCTTCCAGGCCTTTGCCCGCGGAGCCGGTTTTGAGGAATATTACGGACTGAACGAGTATTGTGAAGACAGCCGTTTCAATGGCAAGGATGACTTTGACGGCACATGGGCCATATGGGACGAGGAGTTCCTGCAATATTACGCGCTGAAAATGTCAGAGATGCCTCAGCCGTTTGTGACCGGAGTGTTCACGGCCTCGTCACATCATCCGTTTGCAATCCCCGAGCGTTACAAGGATCGCTTCAAGGACGAGGGCATACACCAGTTGCACAAGTGCATACGTTATACCGACTATTCGCTCGGACGTTTTTTTGAGACAGCCTCGCAGCAGCCATGGTATGACAACACCATCTTTGTGCTCACGGCCGACCATTCGAGCAGCAAGACCACACATAACGAATATAAGACCGAAGCCGGACTCAACCATGTGCCTATCGTAATCTTCGACCCTTCGGGCGAGATGCCGCGCGGTGTGCGCGAGGGGTTGATGCAGCAGCTCGACATACTCCCCACCATACTCGGATGGCTGGGCTATGACCGCGACTACATAGCGTTTGGCAACGACGCGCTCGCCACACCAGCCGAGGACCGCTGGGCTTTCAACTGGATATTCACTCCGCAGATCTACATGGACCGCTATTTTCTCCAGACCGATGCCGACTGCAATGTGACCGGCATGTATGACTATATAGACGACATACTCATGACCACCGATGTCAAGGACGCACATCCGGCCGAACGCGATGCCATGCAGCGCAAAATTAAGGGACTCATGCAGAGCTATCTCGAACGCATGGAGGCCGACAGCGTGTGGGTGCGTCAGTCGGCGGCCGACGGCTTGTGAGGAGCGGCCTTGCTTATGGTCACTAGAAATACTCCCGAGAATATGAGCACCACGGCCACCATCTTGAGCGGGGTGAATGTGTCGAGTCCGAGCCATATGCCCACACACGACGCCACGATGGGCTGCACGTAATTATACATGCCCACAAGCGTAGGCCGCAGGCACTTCTGGCCTATCATGATGCAGATATAGGCGATGAATGTGGCAAAAAACACCACATAGCCCACTCCGGCAATTTCTCTGACTGTAAACTCGCTCCACGCCGTTGCGGTCCACTCGCGGGCCGAGAACGGCAATATCATGACTGCCGCAAACGTAAACATCCATTTCATGAGGGTGATGACCGAATATTTCCTAATGAAATTGCGGTAAAACGTGAGATAGAGCGCGTAGCTCACCTGGGCGGTAAGTACAAGCAAGTCGCCCAGCACGGGGTTGTCGCCGCGCACTGCCGAGGCTGACGAGCCAAGCACAAGCATGAGCGCGCCCGAGGCTCCGAGCACGATGCCGCCGACCTTCTTGAGCGTAATGGGTTCGCCGAGTATCAGCGCGGCAAGCAGCATCACCCACAGCGGCATGGTGGTGGTGATAATCGAGGCTTCGCCCGGAGATGTGTAGCCTACGCCAAACACATAGCAACCTTGATTGAAAAGGATGCCGAGCATTGCGGCTCCTGCCAGTAGAAGTAGGTCGCGCGGCGGCACTTTCTGATAGGGAACAAAGAGTGACGCCGTCCAGAAAAGCAGTGCTGCCCCGAGGATGCGGAAGTTGGTCATAAGCAACGGTGACACCAGTCCGGCCGCCATGACCATTTTGGCAATGGGAGCCATCAGGCCCCACATCGTGTTGGCTCCGGCCATAGCCACATGGCCCTTGAGATTAAGAGGGTGTTTCATAATTACATCACGTTCTGAGAAAAACGCGGCAAAATTACAAATAATTTACGAAATAAAACCGAATAAAACCGACTCATTTCACATGACTATACTCCCGATACAAAAGCTCCTGCGCTCAGGCCGGGCCACGGCCTATTACACCACCCGCGCCACATCCTCGCCCGAGGAGCCTTACAGCGGATTTAATGTGTGTCACTACACGGGCGATGATCCGGCACATGTGGCACAATGTCGCCGGGCTCTGGCCGCTCACTTTGCCCTTCCGGCTGAGCGCGTCATGATCCCCCGCCAGACCCACTCGTCGGATGTCGCAGTCATTACCGCTCTCCCTGCCGCCCCGTCAGAGCTTGAAGGAGTCGATGCGGTTGTCACCGATATGAGCGACATTATGATAGGGGTCAACACGGCTGACTGTGTGCCTGTGGTGCTGATTGACCCGGTGGCCGGCATAAGTGGTGTGGCCCATGCGGGATGGCGTGGAGCTGTAGGCGGAGTGGTCGAGGCGACTGTCGGAGCCATGGTGCGGCTCGGTGCGCATCCTTCTGACATAAAGGCGGCCATGGGTCCGTCGATATGCTGCGACTGCTTTGAAGTAGGTCATGAAGTGGCCGAGCGTTTTGACAATGATTGCGTCGTGATGCAACCGGGGCAAAAGCCTCATGTGTCACTTCAGAAATATGTCGTCAAGGTGTTAATCGGCTGCGGGTTACAGTCGGATAATATCAAGAAGTTTGATGATTCGTTATGTACCAGATGCCATCCCGATACATTTTGGTCGGCACGTAAGTCGGGCATAAATTCGGGCCGGATATACACGTTTGTGGTCACAAAATGAGAGACTGAGGTCTCGGAAGAAAAACTACAATTTTTCTTTCGAGACCTCAGTCTCTTTATATCACATTGTTCAGATCAGAGTGGATGTCACTCTCCTTTCATGTAGTGATGATAGCCGTTGAGTTTTTTCCATGCACCGCGTGTGAAGTCGGGTACTTCGACAGGCGCGCTGCCATTCTCGATTGAGATGCGCGAGAGTTCGCCTATGGCCGACCATTCGGCGGCATCGTAGACATCCTGGTCGAGCGGCAGACCGTTGAGCAGGCAGTATACAAGACGATAGTCCATGATATAATCCATGCCGCCGTGTCCGCCGACCTTGCGGGCCATATCCTCGGTCTCGGCCTGGATGGGGTGCTTGTATTTCTGCATCAGCGATTTTTTTATGTCATCAGGGATAAACGAGTGGCTGGAAAGGTTTTCATGGTCGGGCATACCTTCAAATTTCTGCACTTCCCTGAATGCGTAACCCTCGAGAGGATACTTGTTGGCAAATCCCTCGGTGCCTGTAAGCTGATACATGCGCGAATAGGGGCGCGGATTCATTACGTCGTGCTGTATGTGCATGGTCTGGCCGTTCTCGGTCTGTATCATGCTCATTGTGTGGTCGGCGTTTTTGAAGTCGGAGCTTTCGCGTCCGAGCTGTTCTTTGACAATTCTCGGGCCGGTGAGAGCTTTTGACTCCATCGACACGATGTAGTTCATCTTGTTGCCGCGGTGTATGTCAAGCAGTTGACATGCCGGCCCCATGCCGTGGGTGGCATAGACGTCACCTTTGTGTTTCTCGTTGAAGTCGAGACGCCAGTTGCCCTCATAGGCTTTCCAGAAATCCTCAAGATTGTGGATGTAGGCTCCCTCGACGTGAAGGATGTCGCCAAAGAGCCCTTTCTGAGCCATGTTGAGGGTGGTCAGCTCGAAGAAATCATATACGCAATTCTCGAGCATCATACAGTGGCGTCGTGTCTTTTCGGCCGTATCCACAAGTTTCCAGCACTCATCCAGGTCCATAGCCGCAGGCACTTCGATGGCTACGTTTTTACCCTGCTGCATGGCATAGACAGCCATGGGCACGTGGTTGGCCCAGTCGGTAGCGATGTAGACGAGGTCGATGTCGGGACGGCGGCAAAGCTCCTTCCATCCGTCGGGACCGGAATATTCGGCAGCAGCGGGGCGTCCGGCATCTTTAAGATATTTCTGAGGTGTGGCGAGCCGGTCGGCATGCTTGTCGCAGAGAGCCTTGATGCTTGTGCGGTCGATGTTGGCAAATCGGTAGACGGCTCCGGGACCTCTCATTCCGAGTCCGATGAAGCCGACACGAACACTGTCCATAGGATCAAGACGAAATCCTACAAGGTCGGTCTGTCCCTTGGCTCTCTCAGGCGTTTTGAGACGGATAATCCGGTCGTCTGACGATTTTTGGCCCGCGGCAGATGCTATGGAGGGAAATGCCGTCACAATAGCCAATGCAAGATAAAATAATGTGATAAAGCGGTTCATGGTTATGATTAAGTAAGTTTATTTTAAGCGATACAATGTGTCGATAAATGCTTTCATCTCCTCCATATGCGAGTCGATGGAGGAGAGGAGTGTCATCTGGTTGCGTGTTCTGACGAGGTTGTGGTCGGTGTAGGCTGTCTTGTAATAGGTGTCGCCGTTCAGATAGTCGGCAAAAAATCTTATGGCCTGCATATAGGTCATTCTGAGGGCTCCGTGGACAAGAGTCATTTTTTCTTCGGGCGTGAGAAATGATGCCGATTCGACATAGCCGCGCGCAAATGGCCTGAAAACATCCATGTCAAATCTGATCTTTGACGTGTCAGGCTCATCTTCGGCCGCAGTATTGCCTGCAGTGCGGAGAAAATCACCGAAGTCGTCCATTACAAATCCGGGCATGGTAGTGTCGAGGTCAATCACGCAAAGGATTTCGCCATTTTCGTCAAAGAGAATGTTGTCGGCTTTTGTGTCGCAATGTATGATTCTTTTTGGCAGACGTCCATCGGAATGCATGTTCTCGGCGAGCATCATCTCAGTAGTACGAGCAAGCAGTTCGTCGGCCATCTCTCTTACATCAGCGAGTCGGCCAACTCTGTCGGCTTTCATAGCCTCCTCAAGCTGCGACAGCCGCAACGGCATATTATGGAAATCTGGAATAGTCTCCCCAAGCTCCGGAGCATCAGGGCGGGCAAGAGTGCAATGAAACTTTCCAAACGCGAGCCCCACGTTACGGGCCATCTTCTCCGACATACCCGCTATGCTGACCGAGCCTTCGATGAAGCGGGTCATGCGCCAGCATTCTCCGTCGGATATGACGTAGCTCTTGCTGTCGTGGGTCAGCACACATTCAAGGGCCCTGCGGTCTGCGTCGGCGATGCCCTCCTCTATGAGACATTTGCGCAGATGGGCCGAGATAGCCAGCATATTGTCCTGAAGCGTGTCAGGGTCGCGGAATATGTCGGTGTTGATGCGCTGGAGCACATAGCTATGGCCGCCCGGCTGACAGGCGATGATGAAAGTGTCGTTGATAAGTCCGTTGCCGAGACGTCGGGCACTGCACGGCCGGCCGGAAGTCATGAAGAGTGATGCTATGCCCGTCAGCTTGTTTTCGTCCATACTTTAATAACGATGGTTTATGGCGTAAAAGTACGAAAAAAACAATTAAGAATCAAGAGTGGTCAAGACTTGTGTGCAGGTCGTGTTTATGACAATAAGTATAGTCACGGATTAGTGAAAACCGAGATGTCGGCAGGGGGCGATATCAGTGTCGGATGAGGTGTGACTGTGTATACACTATTTAGATTTAGTCTAAATAATATTTTTTAACATCCGATTGTCTGTTAAATTGCAGAACAACCCTAACATCAGGCAATTGTGTTATTTTAATATTTTTTGGCCGATTCAATCATCAGATTAAATATCATATATTAATACGCTGATATTTAAGAATCTGCAATTTTGCAACAGTTGTGCGTAGATTAATTTTTAAACAAGTCCTTTAATATGCTGAAATTCAAAGCAGTGTGATATGATTTAAAAAAGCAAGAGAAAAGCGATTTGATTATGTGATTTTTTTTTTGGAAATTTGCAGAAGAATATGCGGGTCTACCAATACCGCAGACAACACTATTTGCCTCTCTTCTCTAACAGTCTTTAACCCCATGCAATACCAAAACTCGCCGCAATGGGAAAAGTGTCTCAATATAATCCGTGACACGATTCCCGCAGAACAATTCCGCTACTGGTTCAGCCCGTTGTCGTTCATCAGCATGAATGATAACGTGCTCACTATCGCCTGTCCGTCGGAGTTTTTTGCCGAGCAGCTTGATGAGCGTTACATAGGCGTGCTCAAATTCGCGCTTGAGCGAGTTTTTGGCAAAGGCATACGCCTCACCTACGAATTTCCCATCGTTGCCGACGACCCCACCTCCAAAGTAAGCATGGAGAGTGCTCATCCCAGCCCCGGAGTGAAACCCGCTCTCGGAGCCTCGGCCAATCCATTTCAGGATAAGTATGTAGAGGAAATCAACTCGCAGCTCAATCCCGCCTATACATTTGAGAACTATTGTATAAGCGAGAGCAACAAGGTGGCCCAGTCAATCGGTGAGGCCATAGCCAACGACCCCAAGCTCAAGACGTTCAACCCTCTGTTTATCTTTGGCCCGTGTGGCGTTGGCAAAACTCACCTTATACAAGCTATAGGCATACGTATCAAGGAGCGCGATTCACGCACGCGCGTACTATATATTACGGCACGTCTGTTTCAGGACCAGTTCTCGTCGGCTACTCTGCGCGGCAAGATCAACGAGTTTATCAAGTTTTACCAGAGTATCGACACGCTTATCATTGACGACATCCAGGAACTGATAGGCAAAGAAAAGACACAGCGCACATTCTTCCATATATTCAACCACCTCAAGCAGAACAACAAGCAGCTCATCATGTCGAGTGACTGCGCTCCTGCCGAGATGGAAGGCATGGAGGAGCGTCTGCTCTCGCGATTCAAGAGCGGCATGACCGCCCGTCTCGACAAACCCGACTATGCCTTGCGCCGCGAAGTGCTTCTTCAGAAAGCCCGTCGCGACGGAGTGAAACTCCCCGAGGATGTGGTAGAGTTTATCGTAACCAACGTTACCCAGAGCATTCGAGAGATTGAGGGTGTGATGGTTTCGCTTCTAGCCTATGCCACCGGTCTCAACTGTGAGATAGACATCAATCTCGCTCGTCGTGTGCTCGCCAACTCTGTGAAACTCAACCAGCGCAAGACCAACTTTGAGTCAATCGCGCGCATAGTAAGTGATTTCTACAACATCGAGCCCTCGCAGATATTTGACAAATCGCGTAAACGCGAGGTGTCGGATGCCCGTCAGATGGTGATGTATCTCGCCAAGAAACATACAAAGATGCCGTTCAAGGCTATCGGAGCGCGTCTGCAACGCTCTCATGCTACAGTGCTTTATGCGTGCAAGCTAATTGACGAGCGTCTTCCCCTCGAAAAGAAGCTTCAGGAAGACCTTTCGCAGATAGAGCGTGAGCTCATGGCCGCACAATAGCCGGTTTATCTTGGCTCATACACGACTCAAAACTCATAGACCAATAATCCCCTGTCGTTCTATAAATCGGAATAGCAGGGGATTTGTGCAAGCATCTCACACTTGCGCGTAGCGACATCGACACGGATACAGTAGTGGTCCATCCCGTTGCTTACCACAAGGAAAGGCACGCGCAACACGATGTTGTAGCGTACTATCTGCTCAAATACTTGCCTGTCAATCCTGACCGACGGAGCCTTGTATTCGACAATCATCAGCGGCTCGAGTGCCGGAGTGTAGACCACCGTGTCACATCGGCGGGATGTCGAATTGAGCGTTATGCCCACTTCATTGGCCATCAAAGAAGACGGAAAACCGAGATGGCGCGTGAGATAGTGTACGAAATGCTGTCTCACCCACTCTTCGGGAGTCAGGACTATCCACTTGTTTCGTAGTATATCGCGCACTTCCACGCCCTTGCGTCCGGGGCGCAATGACAGATCGGCCGGCGGGAGATTGAGCGGAGATGGAGGCGTAGTGAGTGATATTGGCATGGTGATAGCGATTGTTTTGTGTGGCAAATTTAAGCAAACAATTCCGACCGGGCAAATTTCAGCCGCCGACAAAGCCCGGCCAAACTCTTGTCAATGCGGGGAAATATTGCTAATTTTACACTCGCAAGTAACCTTCAACTATCCCGCCCATGGCCGCCACAAAGACCGACTCCGCATCAGGCATCACCTATCCGCAACTGCGCCAAGCTATTGCTGCCCGACGGCTTATGCCGATATATCTTCTTCACGGCGAGGAAGGCTATTATATCGACGAGCTTGTCAAGATGTTTGAGTCACTTCTCCCCGAGGAGGAGCGCGACTTTAATCTCTACACGCTCTATGGTCCGGAAACCGGAGTCGACACCATAATGGATGTGTGCCAGCGGCTCCCGATGATGGCCGAGCGTCAGGTGGTAATCGTCAAGGAAGCCCAGGTCATACGCTCCGACTCGCTCAACAAGCTCCATCATTATGCCTTGCGTCCCAATCAGTCGACCGTACTCGTAATCGCATGCCGCGGAGACAAGGCAAAAGGCAAGGAACTACTGGCCGCCATAAAGCAAAACGGAGTAATATTCGAGTCAAAAAAGGTGAGCGAGCGCAATATACTACCCGTAATCTCTGATCTCATCAAGGAGAAGCACATGACTGTCGACCCAAAATCGCTCTCCATGCTTCGAGACTACATCGGCACAGACCTGGCGCGTCTATATAATGAAATAGACAAGCTCTCGTTTATACTCGGTCCGGGAGCCATGATTACACCCGAGGCCATAGAGCGCAACATAGGTATATCAAAGGATTACAACAACTTTGAGTTCCTCGACGCCATCATCAACCGCAACGCCGCCAAGTCGATGGCCATCGTGCAATACTTCACCGCCAATCCCAAAAACAATCCTGTCATACTGACGGTGACCATGCTCTTCAACTTCTTTGCCAACCTGCTCATCTATCACTATACACGCGACAAGTCGACTGCCGGATATATGGACGCGCTCGGATTTAAAAACCAGTGGCAACTGCGCAACTATGAGACAGCCTCGCGCAACTACAGTGTGCGCCAGACTATCGAAATCATCTCGGCTCTGCGCGAATGTGACTGTCGCGGCAAGGGTATCGGTTCGCGTCAGAATCCCTACGACCTGCTCAAAGACCTCACCTTCCGCATACTCACATCCTCAGGCATAATCCGCATGTAAAACAATCCCGGGAGGAGTAAAAACACCATTGTTTTTTTGGAAAATTCGCCCCTTGGTTGTAATTTTGCGAGTGATGAATGAGGACAAGCGCAAGAGCCTCGCACGCGAGACTCTGAGCCGTTACATAGCCGACCGGCACATGCGTTGCACCCCCGAGCGTCAGGCTGTGCTCGACAGGATTATGGAGATGCCCGCACGCTTCACAGTCGACGAGTTGTGCGCAGCCGTCGGAAGTGGAGGTTTTCGTGTGAGCCGAGCAACGGTCTATAACTCCGTAAGCCTCTTTAGCCGCGTCGGTCTGCTCCGCCGCCTGCACCTGCAGCCCGACACCTGGGAGACGACCATCGAGCCGTCGCAGAGTGTCAGACTCATATGCCGCAAATGTGGAAAGGTGCGAGATGTCTCCGACCGTCAGCTTGCACGCACGCTCGCCCTCAAACGCTATCAGTCCTTCCTGCCCGACAGCTTTGAAGTGTGCATGACAGGCTATTGCACCGGATGTCGGCCGAAGGACAAAAACAGGAAGAAATAAAAATATACACACATAAAATATATAGTAACTTATACACTATGAAAGTAGACGTGCTACTCGGGCTCCAATGGGGCGATGAAGGTAAAGGCAAAGTCGTGGACGTGCTCACTCCGCGCTACGATGCCGTGGCAAGATTCCAGGGAGGCCCCAATGCCGGCCATACACTCGAATTTGAAGGTAAGAAATACGTGCTCCGCTCCATCCCCTCAGGCATATTCCAGCATGGACAGATCAATATCATAGGCAACGGTGTCGTCCTTGACCCCGTGCTCTTCCGTCAGGAAGCCGAGGAGCTCGAAAAGAGTGGCATCGACCTCCGCTCGATACTGCGCATATCCAAGAAAGTTCATCTCATCACTCCGACTCACCGTCTGCTCGACGCAGCAAACGAAAAGGCCAAGGGCGGTAAGAAAATCGGCACCACAGGCAAAGGCATCGGCCCCACTTACACCGACAAGATTTCACGTAACGGCATACGTCTGGGTGACGCTTTCCATAATTTTGATGAAAAATACGGCGCGCTCCGCCAGATGCACCTCGCACGTCTCGAATCGCTTGGCGCGACCCCCGAGGCCGAGCAGCTCGCCACTCTCGAGGCCACGTGGATGGATGCTATCGAATATCTCAAAGGCTTCGACATCGTTGACTCCGAATTTCTCATCAACAGCCTCCTCGCCCAAGGCAAGAGCATACTCTGCGAGGGCGCGCAAGGCACACTCCTTGACATCGACTTCGGCTCATATCCTTTCGTTACATCATCCAACACCATCAGTTCGGGTGCATGTTCGGGCCTCGGCGTGGCTCCCAACAAGATAGGCGAAGTGTTCGGTATATTCAAGGCTTACTGCACACGCGTGGGCAGCGGTCCATTCCCCACCGAGCTCTTTGACGCCACCGGCAAACGCATACGCGACCTCGGTCACGAATATGGAGCCGTAACCGGACGCGAACGCCGCTGCGGATGGATTGATCTTGTGGCTCTCCGCTACTCAATCATGCTCAACGGTGTCACTCAGCTCATCATGATGAAGAGCGACGTCCTTGACGGATTTGACGAAATCAAAGCCTGCACAGCTTACCGCATAAACGGCGAGGAGACCACACAATTCCCTTACTCCATCGAAGAGGATATCGAACCTGTATACACCACACTCCCGGGATGGAAGACCGACATGACCGGTATGCAGAGCGAGGACGAGTTCCCCAAAGAATTCAGCGACTATATCTCATTCCTTGAGAAAGAGCTCGCAACTCCCATCACTATCGTCTCGATCGGCCCCGACCGCAAGCAGACAATCGAACGCAAACGCTGAAAACGCATCGGACAGTTCACATAATTTTTCACCTTGCAGGGACCGGCATCCCTGCCTACTACCTCCCTGCAAGGTGAATTTATATTACCCGACATCTCTCCATTACTATCTCTCTTCGGGTCAAAACATCTCTCATAAAATATACTTTTCTCCCCTCCTGTACAATCGACCCCAATCATAATCCAATCACAATACCATGGCTAAAGTAAAACCTTTTCGCGGCGTTCGTCCGCCCCGTGATCTCGTCACCGAAGTAGCTTCACGCCCCTACGACGTGCTCAACTCCGAAGAAGCCCGTCAGGAAGCTCAGGGCAACCCCCGTTCGCTCTATCACATCATCAAACCCGAAATAGACTTTGAACCGGGCACCGACGAACACGATCCAAAAGTCTACGGTAAGGCCGTCGAAAACTTCAATGCCTTCCAGCAGAACGGATGGCTCCTCCAGGACGACGCCGAACATTACTACATATACGCCCAGACCATGAACGGCCGCACACAGTATGGCATAGTTATCGCCGCCAACGTAGCCGACTACATGGAGGGACGCATCAAAAAACACGAACTCACCCGACGCGACAAAGAGGAAGACCGCATGAAGCACGTGCGCGTCAACAATGCCAATATCGAGCCGGTGTTCTTCGCTTTTCCCGACAATGAGGTGTTGCAGGATATCATCAACCGTGTCACCAAGGGAGAAGCTGAATATGACTTCACCGCACCCGACGGCTTCGGCCATCATTTCTGGGTAATCGACGATCCTGAAATGATCGAGACCGTAACCCGTGAGTTTGACCGCATACCCTATCTCTATATCGCCGACGGCCACCATCGCTCGGCTGCCGCCGCACTCGTAGGCCATGAGAAAGCACAGGCCAATCCCGACCACCGAGGTGACGAGGAATACAACTATTTCCTCGCCGTAGCTTTCCCGGCTTCTCATCTCAACATCATCGACTACAACCGTGTGGTGCGTGACCTCAACGGCCTCTCGCCCGAGCAACTGCTCACACGCCTCGCTGAAAACTTCACAGTCGAGGATAAAGGCACCGATGAATACCGTCCGCAGACTCTTCACAACTTCTCGCTCTATCTTGGCGGTCGCTGGTATTCACTCACAGCTCGCCCCGGCACCTACGATGACAGCGACCCGATAGGCATCCTCGATGTAACCATCTCGAGCGATCTCATACTCCGCGATATTCTCGGCATTACCGATCTCCGTTCCGACAAGCGCATCGACTTCGTCGGAGGTATACGCGGTCTTGGCGAACTCAAGCGTCGTGTCGACTCAGGCGAAATGGCCATGGCTCTCGCTCTCTATCCCGTATCCATGAAACAGCTTATGGACATAGCTGACACGGGTAATATCATGCCGCCCAAGACCACATGGTTCGAGCCCAAGCTCCGCTCGGGACTCATTATCCATAAACTCGATTGATACACACATCCGCCACATGCTCCGCGAACAGTTTTCGGAGGTGTGAAAAAAGATGCCAATAAATGATTATCCAAGAGATGACGTGCAAAAAATGCCGTTTATCTCTTGGATAATTCATCAAAACTCCGTAACTTTGCACCACTTTAGGCTAAGATGCCTCATCCGTCATGGGCAAAGCGTCATTATTATGGCTTGAGTAAAAGGATTGTCTTATGGTGTAATGGTAGCACTGCAGTTTTTGGTTCTGCCTGTCTTGGTTCGAATCCAGGTAAGACAACATGAATCAATGAGTTAAGCATCAGCTGCTTAACTCATTGATTCTTTTATCTTCTTGATGCCGAATAGTTGAAGATAACGTTGCATAGTTTATGCGGACTATATTCATGGATAAAAAAATACGAGAGTGCCACAAATGTTTGAGGCACTCTCGTATTATATTCAGGAGTATGTGGCATTTTGCCACATGCGATTTATAAGTAGGGTGGAGGTTATTTTACTTCCTTGCCGTTGAGGAGAAGGTTGGTGAAGGTGACGTTGTCGTAGAGGCCGGTGAGGGAGTTGGTGCCGGAGGTTACGCCATCGAAGGTGGAGTTTTTGACCTGAATGTTGTGGATGTTGCAGAGGTCTTCAAAGCCTTCGATCTTGACGCCGAATTTACTTTTCTTGCAGGTTACGTTGTCGAGATAGACGTTCTGGACTGTCGGAGGGAAGCTGCGGTCGCAGATTTCTCGCTGCTCGTATACGAGATTGATTTTGAGGACGGCCTCCTTGCACTGGCCGACCTGTACGTTGCGGACAAAGATGTCTTCGATGACACCGCCGCGGCAGGAGTTGGTCTTGATGCGTATGACGCGGTCGAGGAGGGGCGAGTCCATGATGCAGTTTTCTACGAAGAGGTTTTTGAAGCCGCCGGAGATTTCACTGCCTACGACTACACCACCGTGGCCGTTCTGCATGCGGCAATTTCGTACGATCACGTTTTGTGTGGGTATGCCCCATGTGCGTCCGTCGCGGTTGCGTCCGCTCTTGATGGCTATGCAGTCGTCGCCTGTGTCAAAGAAGCAGTCTTCGATGAGTACGTTTTTACATGACTCAGGGTCGCATCCGTCACCGTTGGGGCCGTCGTTCTGGATGTGGACGCCGCGTACTGTGAGGTTTTCGCAGAGGAGAGGATGGATTACCCAGAAAGGTGAGCGAAGGAGAGTAACGCCTTCGATGAGTACGTTGGTGCATTTTACGGGGTTGACAAGCTGTACGCGCATGCCGTAGCCGTCACCCATTACGCGCTGCTCGACGGGTGTGCCGTTTTCGTTCCATTCCATGAGCTGCGGGCGGCCTATGCGCTGTGAAATAATGCCTTTGTCAAACTCGAAGCCGTATTTTACTGCTCCGCACATGCGCCACCAGTTGGAGTTTTCGGCTCCGCCGTCAATGGTGCCTTTGCCTGTGATGGCTATGTTGGTTTGGTCGTAGGCGTAGATCATGGGCTGGTAGTTGTAACAGTCCATGCCTTCCCAGCGGGTGAGTACGATGGGATATTCCTTGAGGTCAGGGGTGAAGAGGAGTGTGGCTCCTTCTTCGAGGTGGAGATTGACGTTGCTTTTGAGAGTGATTGGGCCTGTGAACCATGTCCCGGCGGGGATGATGACGCGTCCGCCACCCTGTGAAGAGCATCGGTCGATGAGATTGTTGATCATCTCGGTGTAGAGAAATCCGGGGGTGTCGGATTTTTTGCCATAGTCAAGCAGACGGTAATCTTTGTCAGGGAAGACGGGAGCTTTGATTTGTGCTTCGACTGCGGGATAGATGCTGTCCCATGCCACTGCCGGGGTGACGGGAGCGGATGGTGCCGCGAGAGCTGTGAGCGACAGTCCGAGGGAGAGGAGTGCTAAACAGTGTTTTTTCATGAAATGATATTAATAGATTTAGAGGAATTAGAGGGGTTATTGTATTTCAGACTTCAAAATTAGTGTTTTTTTGCGAATTTGCGGGCGGATGGGGAGATTAATTTGATTTGGCTTGGTTTGTTGGACAAAATTATTAACTTTGTGTCCTGATCTTGTAGAATCCTTAAATCTTGAAAAAATCATGGGTAACGGAGGGAGACTCGCATATGTATGTGCTGTTGTGGCGGCTTTAGTTGTCACCTCGGGCTGTGGTGTGGCCCGTGAGGGTGACGTGACGGAAAGACTGACACAATATGTCGATCCGTTTATCGGAACGGGGGGCCACGGACATGTGTTTCTCGGGGCCAATGTGCCGTTTGGATTTGTGCAGCTCGGACCTTCGCAGGAGGTCAAGGGATGGGACTGGTGTTCGGGCTATCATTATTCCGATTCGACAATGCTCGGATTCAGCCACACACATCTCAGCGGCACCGGCATAGGTGACCTCGGTGATATTTTGTTTGTGCCTACACGTGATCCGTCGATTGGGCAGATGAGGTTTTCGCACGAAGACGAGCGCGCCCGTCCGGGCTATTATGCAGTGAGGCTTGAGGAGGCCGGAGTGGATGTAGAGCTCACGGCCACTACTCATGCCGGTGTACACCGCTATCGTTTTGACGATGGTGACACGGCCTATGTGAAGGTAAATCTGGCTTACGGCATCGGCTGGGACAGGCCTATGGAGACTCATGTGGAGCAGGTAGGTGACTCGGCCGTGAGCGGCTACCGCTATTCGAGAGGATGGGCCAGAGATCAGAAGATATATTTTCATGCGGAGTTTTCGCGGCCTATGTCGCGATGTGAGACTGACGACACGCTTGCGTTGTGTGTGTTTGCCCCGTCGACCGAGCCGCTTGTTGCCAAGGTAGGACTCTCGGCCAAGAGTGTGGAGAGAGCCCGGGCCAATCTTTACACAGAGGTGGGTGATGCGGATTTTGACACCGTTAGGGAACGAGCCGACAAGGTGTGGAACGACAATCTCGGGCGCGTGACGGTCACGACCTCCAGCGACAGAGACAGGCGGTTGCTGTACACATCGCTGTTTCATACTATGACCGCACCGGTGACATATAGTGACGCAGAGGATGAGGAGATGAGATACAGCGTGTTTTCTCTCTGGGACACTTACAGGGCCTCGCATCCTATGTATACGCTGCTGTTTCCCGAGATGCAGACAGATATAGCGGCAACTTTCATGGATATATTCAGGCAACAGGGCAAGCTGCCAGTGTGGCATCTGCATGACAACGAGACCGATTGCATGGTGGGCAATCCGGGAGTGATAGTGCTCGGTGACCTTGTGCTGAAGGGGCTGACAGACGATGTGAAGGGGGCATATGAAGCCATGCGTACATCGGCCATGCTCGACGAGCGTTCACTGGGTGAGTTGAAGCGTTATGGATACATACCTTTTGACCTCGAGGGGTGTGGTGAGAGTGTGGCCAAGGGGCTTGAGTATGCCATAGCGGACGATGCCGTAGCTAAGGTGGCTGCAAGGCTGGGTATTGAGGACACGCTGTTCATGGACAGGGCTCGAGCCTATCGAAAATATTTTGACCGTTCGACGGGATTTATGCGCGGACTCGACAGCAAAGGAGGTCGGCGAGAGGGGGCTTTCGACCCCTTTGCGGCGACACACAGGGCCGATGATTACTGCGAGGGCAACGCTTGGCAATATGTGTGGCTCGTGCCTCATGACCCTCACGGTCTGATAGAGCTGTTCGGGTCGGAGGAGGCTTTTGTGAGCAAACTCGACTCGCTCTTTGTGGCCGAGGGCAGTCTGGGGGCCGGGGCATCGCCCGACATCTCCGGCATGATAGGCCAGTATGCCCATGGCAATGAGCCAAGCCATCATGTGGTGTATCTTTACAACTATGCCGGACAGCCTTACAAGGTGGCTCCGCTCCTGCGACGAGTGCTCACGGAGCTGTATCGCGATGAGCCCGACGGATTGTGCGGCAACGAGGATGTCGGACAGATGTCGGCCTGGTATGTATTGTCGTCGATAGGCATATATCAGGTGGAGCCGGCCGGAGGCAGATATGTGATAGGTTCTCCACTGTTTGACTCGGCCACCATAAGGCTGCCGGGTGAGAAGAGCTTCACAGTCTCGGCCAAAAACAATTCGCCACGGAATATATATGTGCAGTCGGCCTCGCTCAACGGAAAGCCTTACACCAAGAGCTATATTGACTATGATGTCATCATGAGAGGCGGAGTGCTGGAGCTTGTGATGGGCGACAGTCCGTCAGACTTCGGATGTGGCGCAGCCGACCGTCCGTAAATAAGTGTTAATAACGTGATGAGCGCGGAGCCGCAGGGTCTGCATAAACGTTACTATATAATAAAGGTAGAATTGCCTAAACATTAAATCTTATATTATGAGACTTGTAATCAAACCCAGCTATGACGAGGTGTCGGCCTATGCTGCGGAGCATGTGATAGGCCGCATCAATGCGGCGTCGCCCACAGCGGAGCGGCCGTTTGTACTCGGACTGCCCACAGGCTCGTCGCCGGTGGGTATGTATCGCTGCATAGTCGAGGCGGTCAAGGAGGGACGAGTGTCGTTCAGAAATGTCGTGACATTCAATATGGACGAGTATGTCGGACTGTCGGAGGGCAACCCCGACAGCTATCACGCCTTTATGCGCCGTCATCTATTCGACCATATCGACTGTCCGGCCGAGAATATCAATATACTCGACGGCAACGCTCCCGACCTTGAGAAAGAGTGTGCCCGATATGAGGAGAAAATAAAGGCTATGGGTGGCATAGACCTGTTTGTGGGCGGCATAGGCCCTGACGGGCATATCGCGTTCAACGAGCCGTTCTCGTCATTTTCGTCGCGCACACGCATCAAGACGCTGACCTATGACACCCGCATAGCCAACTCTCGCTTTTTCGGCGGGAAGGTCGAAGCAGTGCCCACATGCGCGCTCACTGTGGGAGTAGCCACTGTGATGGACTCACGCGAGGTGCTGATACTGTGCAGCGGGCATGCCAAGGCCCAGGCCCTGCAGGCGGCCGTGGAGGGCGCACTCTCGCAGGCATGGACCGTTAGTGCCATCCAGACTCACCCCAAGGGCATGATAGTGTGTGACGAGGATGCCACAGACGAACTCAAAGTAAAAACTTACCGTTATTTCAAAAGTCTTGAAAATGAAATACAATCTTACCTCAGAAATCAAAATAGATTCTTACCGTGAGTCGTGTCCGTGGATTGACAACGACCATCTCGAATGGACATCTCAGCTTCTTCGCTCGGCTGTGGTGTGGCTATCCGAGACTGTAGGCAAGTCAATACTCCGGTTAACGGATGATGACTATCGCGAAAATTCGCTCGGTCAACTGTTGAATATCTACGGTTCGAGCTATGACATGAACATACGTGTGTTTAACGAACTGCAGCGCACCATCACAGGCTGGCCTGGCGGCAAGCCCAATGCCGACGATACCGACCGTCCTGAGAGGGCCGCGCCTTATCCCAAGCGGGTGATAGTGTTCTCGCCTCATCCCGACGATGATGTCATCTCGATGGGCGGTACGCTTCAGAGGCTTGTACGTCAGGGTCATGAGGTGCATGTCGCCTATCAGACATCGGGCAACATCGCGGTCAATGACGAGGATGTGATGAAGTATATGCACTTTGTCAACGGATTCGGCAAAATGCTCTCGACCGAGACCGGTACGGAGTTTATGAAGCAGAAATACAAGGAGGTCAAGAAGTTTCTTTCGGAAAAGAAGCCGGGCATGCCCGACTCGGCCGATGTACTTAAAATCAAGGCCCTGATACGTCGCGGCGAGGCGCGCACTGCGTGTGCCTATACCGGCATACTGAAGTCTCACCTGCATTTCCTTGATCTGCCGTTTTATGAGACCGGAATGGTGGAGAAACTGCCGGTGTCGGAGACTGATGTAATGAAAATCAAAGAGCTGATAGATGAGGTGAAGCCTCATCAGATATATGTTGCGGCCGACCTGTCAGACCCCCACGGCACGCACCGCAAGTGTACTGACGCTGTGCTTGCCGCTATTGACATGGCAGCCCGAGAGAAGGAGCCGTGGGTTGAGGACTGTCGTGTGTGGATGTATCGCGGAGCGTGGGCCGAGTGGGATATAGAGAACATCATGATGGCTGTCCCGCTGAGTCCCGAGGAGCTGCGCAGCAAGCGTAACGCGATACTCAAGCATTCGTCGCAGATGGAGTTTGCTCCTTTCCTCGGCAATGACACACGCCTTTTCTGGCAACGGGCCGAGGAGCGCAATCGTGCTACGGCGGCTCTATATCACCGTCTCGGCTTTGCCGATTATGAGGCGATGGAGGCGTTTGTTGAATGGAAAATCAAATAAGGAATTGAGAATCTTAGAATAATTATAGAATTGGAGAGCCGGGCGTCACAATGCTTGGTTCTCCTTTTTTTGAGTTTATTATCAGCATTTTTTTGTCTGCTGTTTTATGATTAATTTTGTGGTGTCTAAAATCAGGATATCATGAATGTTTTTGCAAAGTATTTTTGCGTGTTTACGGTTTTATTGTCCGTGTCGTCTCCGGCATGGGCAGCAAAGAAAAAGAAAAATGCCGAGTTGAAGAGGGTCGACAGGGAGTTTTTTGTTACGCCCGAGGCTCGGCGAATAGGTGATCAGTTGTTGCTCTTTCAGCGCGAGACAGGAGGATGGCCCAAAAATATCGATATGGTGACTCCGCTTAACGATGAAGAGCGGGCCGAGATCGAGGCCGAAAAAGGGCGTCGTGATGACTCTACGACCGATAATGGAGCGACAACTCTTCAGATGGCTTATCTCGCACGTCTATATGCCGCGACCGGCGATACATGTTATCGCGATGCTTTCCGCCGTGGTGTGGATTATCTGCTTGCGGGTCAGTATCCCAACGGTGGATGGCCGCAGTTCTGGCCCGAGATGCGCGACTATCAGATACATATCACGTATAACGACAATGCTATGGTCAACACCATGAGCGTAATCCGTGACCTTATGTATGGAGCGGAACCTTATGATTGCGCGGGGCTTTTGCCCGATGGCTACAGGCGCAGGCTTATGGAGTCGTTTTATCGCGGAGTGGAGTGTATCCTCGCTACCCAGATCAGGGATAAGGAGGGCAATCTGACGGTGTGGTGTCAGCAACATGACCGCGAGACCTATGCTCCGGCTCCGGCAAGAGCCTATGAACTGGCGTCGTATTGCTCAAACGAGTCGGCCGCGATACTCCGTCTGCTGATGGAGATACCCAAGCCAGACGAGCGTATCAGGCGGGCTGTCCATGCCGGCATGAAGTGGCTTGACGAGCATAAAATCATGGGTTATAGTTACACTCATGTCAATGACAACGGTGAGTGGAATGCGACACTTGTAGCCGACAGTGACGCCGGTCCGCTGTGGGCAAGATTTTATGATCTTGAAAACGCCGAGCCGTATGTGTGTGATCGCGACGGCATACCTCGCCGCCACCTTGAGGATATAGGCCATGAGCGTCGCAATGGCTACGGATGGTATAGCGACAATGCGTCCGCGCTCTATCCTCTATATGAAAAATGGAAAATGGACAATTGAAAATAACATAATATAGAAAAAATGGAGAATCGGGTTTTGCTATGCCTGATTCTCCATCTTATTTTGTTATTTATCTCAGTTGCCAGAAAGCCACGGCCGCGGCTGCTGCTACATTGAGCGAGTCGACTCCGTGGGCCATGGGGATGCGGGCTGTGTAGTCGGCCCGTTGGATTGTGGAATCCGGCAGACCGTCACCTTCCGTGCCCATTATTATGGCCAGGCGCGGCTCGGAGCATAGCTGAGGGTCGTCAATGGATACCGACCTGTCGGTCAAGGCCATCGCCACAGTCTTGAATCCGAGAGCGCGGAGCGACTCGGCATCGTCGACCCATGTCCAGGGGACGAGAAACACTGTGCCCATCGAGACGCGTATGGCGCGGCGGTTGAGCGGATCACATGATGTCGGGGTGAGCACTACGGCATCAATGCCGAGGGCTGCGGCCGAGCGGAATATGGCTCCGATGTTGGTCGTGTCCACCACGCCGTCGATAACCACTACCCGTCGGGCGTCGCGACACACCTCTTCGACCGCGGGCGGGACAGGCCGACGCATGGCACACAGCACACCGCGTGTGAGCGTATAGCCTGTGAGTGAGGCAAGCAGTTCACGGCTGCCTGTATAGACGGGGATGTCGGGAAAGCGTGCGATAATCGAAGCCGCGTCACCCTCTACGTGGCGTTCTTCGCACAGCATGGACAACGGTTCGTAACCGGCCTCGATGGCAACGTTGATTACCTTGGGGCTTTCGGCTATGAATATGCCGCGCGATGGGTCGAGCCTATTGCGCAGTTGGGCCTCAGTGAGCGAGGCATATACCTCCAGGCCGGGATGGGCGAGGGTGTCGACGGTGATAACGGGCATCAGTGATGTTCGTGGCTTATGACATAGCTCTTGACCTTCTGGAAAAGGTCGTTGGCGAATACAAACTCGTTGAGGGCCTCGTTGGCCGTATGGTATATCTGGTGCATGTCACCCACCCATTCGCGGTAGCCCTTGTTGATAAACACGATGTTCTCGCCTATGCCAAGCACCGAGTTCATGTCGTGGGTATTGATGATTGTGGTGATGTTGTATTCGTGGGTGATGTCGCTCAGGAGCTCGTCGATGACGATTGATGTGCGAGGGTCAAGACCCGAGTTGGGTTCGTCGCAAAACAGATATTTGGGATTGAGGGCTATGGCTCTCGCGATGGCCACACGTTTCTGCATGCCGCCCGAAATCTCGGAGGGGTATTTCTTGTCGGCCCCTTTGAGATTGACGCGCTCTATGCAGAACTGGGCACGGTCATAGATCTCGGCCGCGCTCATGTCGGTAAACATTGTGAGTGGGAAAGCCACGTTGCCGAGCACTGTCTCCGAGTCGAATAGAGCCGAGCCCTGAAAGAGCATGCCTATCTCCTTGCGGAGCTCTTTGATCTGCGATGAGTCCATCTGCATGATGTCACGTCCGTCATAGAGTATCTGCCCTTTTTCGGGTCGGATGAGACCTATTATCGACTTGACGAGCACAGTCTTGCCTGAGCCGCTCTGACCGATGATGAGGTTGGTCTTGCCGGTCTCGAAGGTCGCGCTGACGTCGTGGAGTATTGTCTTGCCGTCAAACGACTTGGTGAGGTTGCGTACTTCAATCATTGCAGGAGGAGTTTGGTGAGAACGACATCGAGCAGGAGTATGAGGATGCTTGAAGCGACTACGGCATTGGTCGAGGCTTTACCTACCTCAAGCGCACCGCCTTTCACATAGTAGCCGTAGAAGGCTGCCACCGAGGTGATGATGTAGGAGAAGAAGAGCGACTTGATGAGTCCATACCATACATACCATTCCTGAAACATGGTCTGGATGCCGTAGATAAACCTGTTGAGCGGGATTATATCGGTGAAAGTGGAGATGAACACACCTCCCATTATAGAGGTAAAGATGCAGAACACCACGAGCACCGGCATGAATACTAAAAATCCCACCACCTTGGGCAGCACCAGAAAGTTGGCCGAGTTGACACCCATGATGTCGAGGGCGTCGATCTGCTCGGTCACACGCATGGTGCCTATCTCCGAGGCGATGTTCGACCCCACCTTGCCGGCAAGTATAAGGCAGAGGATGGAGTTGGAAAACTCCAGCAGGATTATCTCGCGTGTGGCGAGACCTGTGGAGTAGGCCGGGATGAGTGGTGACATGATATTGAGTTGCATCTGTATGGTGCAGACTGCACCGATGAACACTGAAATCACCAGCACAAGAGGTATGGAATCGATGCCGAGTTTGGTAATCTCGGCAATTGTGCGCGTGAAGAATATCTTCCACCTGTCGGGCTCGCTGAACACCTTGCTCATGAAGGAGCAGTAGCGACCGAAAGTGGCGAGGGAGTCGGTAATAATCATTCTATGTCAATAAAATTTGGAATGCAAATATAGCACATTCCGTGCCTTTGGACGACACTCTCAGGAAATAATGACTATCTATAAGGCCGAAACGACAAGATTCAGCCGTTTTTGAGTGCTTCGGCCAGAGCTGCAGGGGTGAGTTGCTGCTGCTCGCCGGTGGTCATGTTTTTGAGTGTGACTGTGCCGTTGGCAAGTTCTGACTCGCCAATGATGCCTACAAACGGGATGCCGAGAGCGTCGGCTCGTCCCATCTGCTTTTTCATCTTGGCTGAGTCGGGATATATCTCGGCGGCAATGCCGGCGGCGCGCAGTTCCTTGATGACACGCAGTGACGCGGCGGCCTCGGCCGGACCGAAGTTGGTAAACATAATTCTGGCCGCACCGTGAATCTCGGCAGGGTAGAGGTCGAGGGTGTTGAGCACGTCATATATGCGGTCGGCACCAAATGAGATGCCTACACCCGACACGCCCGGCAGACCGAAGACACCCGTGAGGTTGTCGTAGCGTCCGCCGCCGGTGATGCTTCCTATCTCTACGTCGCGGGCCTTGACCTCGATAATGGTGCCTGTGTAATAGTTAAGTCCGCGGGCGAGCGACACGTCAAGCTCAAGCACGGCTTCGAGCCCGAGGGCCGAAGTTCCGGCCATTACCTCGCGCAGCTCTTCGACTCCCTTGAGACCAGTCTCGGAGTCGGCAAGCAGAGTGGCCAGCGAGGCCAGACGCTCCTCGTTGCTGCCCGAGAGGGTGATGATGGGGGTGATTTTTTCGATGGCTTCGGGAGAGATACCGCGCTCGGCAAGCTCCTCCTTCACCTTATCGAGACCGATTTTGTCTATTTTGTCGATAGCCACGGTGATGTCGACAATCTTGTCGGGCGCACCGATGAGTTCGGCTATGCCGGCCAACACCTTGCGGTTGTTGAGCTTGATGGTGATGCGCACACCCAGACGGCGGAACACCTCGTCGATCATCTGGAGGAGCTCGATTTCGTTGAGCAGTGAGTCAGAGCCTACGATGTCGGCGTCACACTGATAAAACTCGCGGTAGCGTCCCTTTTGCGGACGGTCGGCACGCCATACGGGCTGTATCTGGAAACGCTTGAATGGAAACTGGAGATCATTGCGGTGCATCACCACAAAGCGTGCAAACGGCACCGTGAGGTCATAGCGCAGACCTTTCTCGCAGAGCTGCGCAGCCAGACGCGGACAGTCGCCGGCCTCGATGAGCTTCGGGTCGGTACCGCGCAGGAAGTCGCCCGAGTTGAGAATCTTGAAGAGAAGTTTGTCGCCCTCCTCGCCATATTTGCCCATGAGCGTGGAGAGATTTTCCATCGCCGGAGTCTCTATCTGCTGGAATCCATAGAGGTGAAACACCTCGCGGATGGTGTCGAATATATAATTGCGTCGGGCCATCTCGGCGGGAGTGAAGTCGCGAGTGCCCTTGGGTATAGAAGGTTTCTGAGCCATGATTTTCAAAATTTCTTGCAAAGTTAATGTTTTTTTGCTAATTTTGCATCATAATGTAATGCGTAAATGAAACTTATAGGAGCACATGTATCGGTAGAGAATGGTGTGAGCAACGCACCGCTCAACGCACGCGCCATCGGCGCGCGGTCGTTCGCGCTGTTCACACGCAATCCGTCGCGATGGGTGTCAAAGGCCATATCCGACAAGGAGGCCCGGGCATTTGAGCTCAATTGCCGCGAGTGTGGATTCACTCCCGACATGATACTCCCCCACGACAGCTATCTCATCAATCTCGGCAGTCCCGACGCCGAGAAACTGGAGAAGTCGCGCACGGCTTTTCTTGACGAGATGCGTCGTTGCGAGCAGCTCGGACTCACGATGCTCAACTTCCATCCCGGAAGCCACATGCGTGAAATCAGCGAGGCTGATTGTCTCGACCGTATAGCCGAGTCGCTCAATCTTATCCTGTCACAGACTACGGGTGTGAAGGCCGTGATAGAGAATACTGCCGGTCAGGGCAGCAATCTCGGCTACACCTTCGCCCAGATAGCCCGCATCATCAAAGGCGTCGACGACAAGTCGAGAGTCGGGGTGTGTATAGACACCTGTCACGCCCATGCGGCCGGTTATGACATGACCACTGCCGAGGCCTATGACCTCACATGGCAGGAGTTTGACCGCGAGATAGGCTTCGTTTATCTCTGCGGCATGCACATCAACGACACGGCCAAGGCCCTCGGGTCGAAGGTCGACCGTCACGCTCCTATCGGACAGGGAGTGCTCGGAGTCGAGTTCTGGCGTCGGCTCATGCAGGACCCCCGCATGGACAACATTCCTCTCATCCTCGAGACTACCGACGTCAGTTTATGGCCTGAGGAGATACGCTATCTCAACGAGCTTGCCGGAGTCGAGCCGCTGCTGTAACAGGCAGTTTCCCCCCCACTCACCCCCCTCTCTCTTTACCTTCGCTCTCCCCGCCCGTCGCTTATTCATCATCATCGCGCATACACATTCTTTCCACCGCCGCCCGTTAATGTAGCCGAGCTAACTCACAGGCTATATGGATTGTTTAAAATATAAATATATCATACTTACCTTAATTAATTAAAAAACTGTCATGAGCAGAACTAAGCCTGACCAGAGTTTCTGGAAACTTTGGAATCTGAGTTTCGGGTTTTTCGGCGTGCAGATCGCATATGCTCTCCAGAGTGCGAACATCACCCGAATCTTCGCCACCATCGGTGCCGACCCACATTCGCTAAGTTATTTTTGGATACTGCCCCCTCTTATGGGCATTATAGTACAGCCGTTGGTAGGAGCGGCCAGTGACCGCACATGGAACCGTCTGGGCCGTCGTCTGCCTTATCTGCTCATCGGTGCGGCTATTGCCGTGATAGTGATGTGTCTTCTGCCCAATGCCGGCAGTTTCGGCCTCACAGTGGCCGGAGCCATGGTGTTTGGATTTATCGCGCTGATGTTTCTTGACACATCCATCAATATGGCCATGCAGCCGTTCAAGATGCTTGTCGGCGACCAGGTAAACGAGCGTCAGAAAGGACTTGCCTATTCCATCCAGAGCTTCCTGTGCAATGCCGGCAGTCTGGTAGGCTATCTCGCCCCCATCTCTCTCACCGCCATAGGCATAAGCAACCTCGCGCCTGAGGGACAGGTGCCGGCAAGTGTGACCTATTCGTTCTACATAGGTGCGGCCGTGCTTGTGCTGTGCGTGATATACAGTTTTATATTTATCCGCGAGATGCCTCCGCGTGAGTATGCCGAATATCACGGCATAACCAAAGAGCAGGAGGAGAGCAAAGAGGGCATGCTGACGCTACTGCGCAAGGCACCCAGTACATTCTGGACAGTCGGTCTCGTACAATTTTTCTGCTGGTCGGCTTTCCTTTATATGTGGACTTACACCAACGGAGCGATAGCCGACACCGTGTGGGGCACTACCGATACACGTTCGGCTGCATATCAGGAGGCCGGCAACTGGGTGGGTGTGCTGTTTGCTGTCCAGGCTGTAGGCTCGGTCATATGGGCTATTGCCATACCGATGTTCAAGAGTCATAAGACAGTCTATTCTCTCAGCCTTATGCTGGGAGCGGCCGGTTTTATCTCGACGATGTTTATCACCAATCAATACGCGCTTTTCATCTCCTATCTGCTCATCGGCTGTGCATGGGCCGCGATGCTGGCGTTGCCTTTCACAATTCTCACCAACTCGCTTTCGGGCAAGAATATTGGCACATATCTCGGATTGTTTAACGGCACAATAAGTGTACCCCAGATATGTGCTGCCGCTCTTGGAGGCGTGATATTGCCTCTGCTTGGCGGCCGTCAGGTAAATATGCTTGTGCTTGCCGGAGCGTTTCTGCTCATCGGAGCTTTCTGCGTGACTCTTATCAGAGAGACGTATGGAGAGAAGAACTGATGAGATAGTGTCATAATTGAAGTGCACCCCAAAGGCTTTTTTGCATAGCTTTTGGGGTGCACTTCAATTTTTTAGGGGATGTATTTATCAGTTTGTCTTATGGAGAATGTTGATGAGTTGTTCTCCGAGACCTATGGTGTAGCCTTGAGATATGTGGATGATGCGGTTGAAGGTGTCGGCGATGATAAAGACCGGGAGAGTACGGTCGGTAAGCTCCATGTTGGAAGAAATTTCTTCGAGAATCTTGTTGTCGATATCGCATCCGAATGTTACTGTCGACGGCAACGATGTGAAGCGCGAGCCGTCAAATCGGGCCGCGGCTTCGGGATTTTCAAAGAGGAGCATGATTTTACCGCCCCACTTCTCGAGTTCGCCGGCTGAGAGAGAGATGTCGTTGAGGGCGTGGACCGTTGGCTCGTTGCCCGGAGCGATGAGACCGAGTATGTAGTAGCCGCGGCCTGTTGTGGAGAGAAGTGATTTGGAAGTCTTCCCGTCAAGGTCGTAGTAGAGATTTTCGGAGTTGAAATTACCTATGACCTGCGCACCCGACAGGTCCTGACGGATGACGAGTCGGGGTGTGTTGACCTTGCCGGGATCGATGCTGAATATCTCCATACGGGCCAGTACGTTGCCGTTGGCCATGCGCTGACCGCTCACCATGAGATATTGGCCGGCTTCAAGAGGCTTGTTGTCACTGTTTATTTTGCCAAGGGTAGCTTCTTCGGGATACTCAAGCAACTGAGGCAGACCGTTTTTAATCTTCGAGATGGAGAAGTGGGAGTAATACACGGGGTCGTGGATGCGTCCGGCGGGCGTGAAGTCAATCTGTAGCGAGCCTTTGGGTTGAGAGGGGGAGGCGGTGAGTGATTCGCCGAAATCAACATCGATGAACCTGCCCTTAGCGTCGGCATATTGTGTCTTGCCTGTCACGGGGTCGATGCGGGCGGGGATACCGAGGCTGCGTGCTCCGGCCACAAAGAAGATGTCGCGCGAATGAGGGTCGGTGGTACGGCACTCGTCGACAGATAGAGGCGACATGCAGAGTGACTGTGGATTCCATTGGCGGTCGATAAGTATGTTCTCGCGACACCATTTCACCCATAGTTTAGGGTCGGCCTGACAGGCGCGGCGGAAATCGCCGGAGTGGCGGGCGCGCAGAGGTGACTTGTAGGGCGTGAGCATTTCGTTGCTCACACGCGGGTTGAGGATATACTCTGTGTAGAGAGGGGTGTCGACAATAGGCGTGGCGAGATGGTCGCGGAGCACTTCGGGCGAGATGTCGCGACGGTCTTTTTCCCAGATGGTGAGCAGGAGCGAGAGTGCGCGCTGACGGTCGGCCTCGGGAGTCGACTTGAGAAATTCTATGATGGTTTCATGATTGCCGCGTGAGTCAACGAGCACTTTGGCGACCTTGTCGGGGTCGAGTCCGAGTGAAGCGGCGAGCTCGCGGGCACGGTAGGGCGAGCAGAAAGTGTCGGTGTAGGATTTGCGTATGGAGTCCTCGAGAGCTTTGCGGCGGTCGTTCTCGGCCACAGCTTCTTTGGACGGGGTTGGGAGAGATGCCGATTGGGCGGGTGGCACGATGTCAAGTTCGAGTGTGCCGTTGTAGCCGTCGGTCTTGTCAAGGACAATTGTCATGGGAGAATCCTTGCCGACCGAGTATTTGGCAAAGCCGAAACGCTGTCCGTCAGTGGCCCATACGAGTATGTCGCCGAGACCTGTGCGCAGTGAAGCGTGGCCATGAGTGTCGGTTATCTTGTTGCCGATGGGGTAGAACTCGGCATAGTTATAAAGGCAGAAGCGCACGGTGGCGTTGCTGACCGGCCGGCCGTCGGTGTCGGTGACAGTGACCTGAGCCATGGCGGTGGGGGCATAATTGTCTGTGACATTGATTTCGGTGTAGCATGCCGAGTTGCCAAGCTGCTCTTCCGGGCCGTCATATCTTCCGAAAGCCTTGGTGTTCATCATCATGCCGCGAGAGGCGGGGGCGTTAAACCATCCGAGGTCGAGTATCGGCTCGGGCTCACATGCTCCGAGGAAGTGCCAGTTGCCGTCGACCCATACCTCGACCCACGCATGGTTGTCATCAGTGTGGGCCCAGCGCGGGGTGTAGACCTGGCGTGCCGGTATGCCTATCGAGCGCAGAGCTGCCACTGTGAATGTCGACTCCTCGCCGCAGCGTCCTATGGCTGAGCGTACTGTGGCCAGCGGTGAGCTTGTGCGGCCGTCAGAGGGCTGATAGGTGACTTTTTCGTGACACCAGTGGTTGACCTCAAGCACGGCGTCGGCCATGGAGAGACCTTTGACGCGGTCTTTGAGCTGGTCGTAAAACTCCATGCGGCTATTGTCGAGATTCTCGTTATTGACGCGCACGGGCAATACGAAGTGGTAAAACTCGCGATCTGGGACTTTAGCTCCCCAGGGCATTTCCTTACGGGCTTTGAATGCAGTCAGGACGTTATCGAGATAGAAGTTGGTGCTGTAGTCGGTGATGTCGGGCAACGGCATGTAGGCATAAAGAAACTGCATGGCGTCGCGCTCGGCGTCCGACATGGCGGGCATGGCCAGATAGCGGGCCGCGACAGGGTCGGATGAGCGGTTGCGGAAGTCGGCGGCCGACCCTGACGGCACAGCGGCTTGAGTGATGATGCTGCCCGAGAGAATGGCGGCGGCGATAAGTGTGTGACGGAGCATTTTTTGTGAAGATTATGAGATTGGTAGACCTAATTGTTTGATTGGAGAGCCATTTGTTCAAGTATGAGGCGGACGATGGCCGGGTCAGTGACTTTGCGGCTGTATTCGTCGGAGCCAGGGGCACCCATGGCTACATCGGGGTTGCGATAGAGCATGTCGCTTGCCACCGAAGAGCGGGCCGAGGCGTGAAGTTCGCTACATCCTGTCTCGCGCATGATTAGCGCGGCATTGTCGGGAGCGATGCCTCCGCCTGGCATGATGGTGAGACGGTCGCCTGCCTGACAGATGAGTTTGCGGAGCATGGGGATACCCTCGCGGGCTGATGGCGCGCATCCTGAGGTGAGCAGGCGGTTACAGCCGAGACTGATGATGGTCTCGAGGGCCTCTTCTGGATTGCGGCACAGGTCGAAAGCGCGATGAAATGTCACATTTTGACCGTCGGCCGATGCGATGAGGCGTCGGCAGGTGTCAGTGTCGATAGTGCCGTCGGGGAGCAGTGCGCCGATGACCACACCGTGTGCGCCGGCCCTGGCGGCAGCCTTGACATCGGCTTCCATGCATGCAACTTCGGCCGGAGTGTAGAGGAAGTCACCGCCGCGGGGACGTATGAGCACGTGGACCTGCAGACCGCTGACACGGAGAGCTTCGGTCAGGAGACCGAGCGAGGGGGTGACACCGCCTTCGGATAGTGCGGAGCAAAGTTCTATGCGGGTGGCACCGCCTGTGGCTGCTGCCTGCACGCTGTCAAGGTCACCTGTGCAGATTTCGAGAATAGTGTTGTGCATCGGTGTGATTATTTAGCGGCTGTGGTCAGTTCAATTATATAGTCGGGGGTATCGGCCGGTATGTCGGGGAGGGTGAGGACAGTGCCGGCAGGGGTGACAGTGGTTTTGACGGGGGTCTTGCCGTCAAACGTTACCGCCTTTTTGACTTTGCATGCGAGAGGCAGATGTATCTCGCGGCGTGAGGTGTCGAAGAGGTGTACATACAGTTTGTCGCCTCGGCGAGTTGATGTACCCCAGTCCTGAGCGGGAAAGTCACCGGCCTGTGTGCCGTAGATTGTCTCGCCATATTTTCCGAGCCATTGTCCCATTTCTTTGAGGCGGTCGAGGGCGGCGGAGGGAAGATCTCCCGATGGTTGCGGGCCTATGTTGAGCAGGAGGTTGGCTCCCATGCCGGCAGTGCGTACGAGATAGCGGATGAGGGTGGGGGTGTCTTTGTAGTCCTGGTCGGCGACTTTGTAGCCCCACATGCCGTTCATGGTTTGACACGTCTCAAGAGGAAGGCGGCTGATGGACTGGCCGGAGAGTCCGGCGGTGTTCTCGCCCGGAAGGTCGCGCTCGAATATCTGTATGTCCTCGCCGGGATAGGGGGTCTGATGATGGTTGTTGCCGATGAGACATGATGGCTGCAGCGAGTGAATCAATTTGTATTGCTCCTCGAGCTGCCAGTCAAATGGTGTTGCGTCTTCGTCGTGGTCCCACCAGCCGTCAAACCATATGGCACCCACAGGACCGTAGCCTGTCAGGAGTTCGCGGAGCTGACGGTTCATGAAGTCATAATAGGCTGGCCAGTCGGCTTTCTTGGGATCGCGGCCGGTCTCGAGGCCTGTGCGTCCGCTGGGATAGTCTTCGCGGGTCCAGTCGATGTGGGAATAATAGAGATGTAGCTTTATGCCCTGGCGGTGACATTCGTCGGCAAGCTCCTTGATGACATCGCGTTTGAAGGGGGTGGCTTTTACTATATTATAGTCGCTCTGTTTGGTGTCCCACATGGAGAAACCGTCGTGGTGGCGTGTGGTGATGCATATGTATTTCGCACCAGAGCCCTTGATCGCGCTGACCCACTCGGCTGCGTTGAAGTTGGCCGGACAGAAGCCGGCGGCAGCCTTGGCATACTCCTTGTGGTCTATGCCACGGTTGAGATACCATTCACCCTGGGCAAACATGCTGTATATGCCCCAGTGGAGAAAGATGCCGAAGCGGTTGTCGGAGAATTCCTTTTGGGCCTGTCGGATTTCGTCACTCGGTGTGTAGGCCTCCTGTGCGGTGGCTGAGAAAGAGTTGATGCACATTGCAGTGGCCAGTGTCAGCCACGTAGTTTTCAGATATTTGTTAAGGTCCATTGTGATGAAATAAATTTCAGATTGTCAAAGATAGGTATATTTCTCTGATTGTGCCCGCTTTTTGCTGAAAAAAAGTATTATCTTTGTGCTCATGAGTATGATAAGACAGCAATTTGACATGGCATGGAAGATGCTTCTGCCCGTAGCAATAGGACTTGGAGTGGTCTGGTGGCTTTTCGGACGGGAGTTTGACGCCGGAGTGTGGGACACACTTAGGTTTGATGGCCGTGCTATAGCCGGCATAGTCCTTGCATGGGTGTTTATGCTCGGGCGCGACTTCGGACTGACGTGGCGTTTCAGAGTGCTGACCGACGGGCGGCTGTCGTGGGCCAAGGCTATCAAAGTGTGTTTCCTTTGTGAGTTCACCTCGTGTGTCACCCCGACCTCGGTGGGGGGCAGCGCGCTTAGCATGGTGTTCATGCACCGCGAGGGGATAGAGATGGGACGCGCCACGACTCTTACCATGACCACGCTTTTTCTTGACGAGCTGTTTTTTGTGGTGTCTCTTCCTGTGGTGATGTTACTTGTGCCATATGGCGAGCTGTTTGGATTCGGCGGAGGCGACAAGGCCTTTACTGTAGGACTTCAGACGGCGTTCTGGATAATATATGGAGTAATAGTAGCATGGACTCTGTTGCTATTCATGGGCATCATAGTCAGACCTCATGCCATACGCGCTGGGCTTGTGAGGCTTTTTAGCCTCGGGTGGCTGCGCAGGTGGCGCGACAAGGCCGACTCGCTCGGCCGCGACATGGAGGACACAGGCCGCGACCTGCGTCACCGCCCGCTGAGGTGGTGGCTTGAGGCTTGTGGAGGCACTGTGCTCTCGTGGATGTCGAGATATCTTGTGGTCAACGCGCTGTTTTTCGGATTTGCGCCGGAGGCCGACCAGGTGATAGTGCTTGCACGCCAGTTTGTGGTGTGGGTGATACTCATGGTCAGCCCGACTCCGGGCGGTGCCGGCATAAGCGAATGGCTGTTCACGACCTATTACGGCGATCTGCTCCTGACGGTGGGAATGGCTCTTATGATAGCACTCTTCTGGCGTATAGTGAGCTATTATATATATCTGGTGATAGGAGCCTGCATGCTCCCGGCTTGGTTCAGGGAGGGTATCAGACGAAAAAACGAGAGAAAATCAAACGCAAAACAGTTTATAGAATAAAATATATAAGTCATGAGGATACTTGTTACGATGCTCGCGCTGCTGGGCTGTATTCTTATCGGACGAGCCGATGAAGTGCACGAGGTGTATATGCTGCGTCTGGACGATGAAATCGGCTCGACCACATGGCGTCACACCCGCGAGGCTCTTGTCGAGGCCGAGCGGGAGGGGGCGCGGCTGCTGCTGGTGCATCTCAACACCTATGGCGGCTCGGTGGTGCATGCCGACTCCATACGCACCGCTCTTATGAGATGCAGGATGCCTGTGGTGGCGTTTGTCGACAACAATGCGGCGTCGGCCGGCGCGCTGATAGCCCTGGCGTGTGACAGCGTGTATATGCGTTCGGGGTCGTCGATGGGTGCCGTGACTGTGGTCAACGGGACCGACGGCGCGGCGATGCCAGACAAGTATCAGTCATATATGCGTGCCATGATGAGAGCTACGGCCGAGCGTCACGGTCATGTGGCCGACTCGCTCGGAGGCGGCTGGCGTCGCGACCCGGTGATAGCCGAGGCGATGGTAGACCCGCGTGTGGAAGTAGCCGGACTCATCGACTCGACCCGTGTGCTGACGTTCACGCCTGAGGAGGCTGTGAAGTGGGGCTATGCCGATGGTATGGCCGAGTCGGTCGACGAGGTGCTCTCAAGGCTCGGTTACAATAACAATTATGAGATTACGGAGTATCATCCGACATGGCTCGACGCATTGATAGGTTTCCTCACTAATCCGGCCGTGCAGGCTGTGCTGATAATGATAATCATCGGGGGCATATACATGGAGTTGCATTCGCCCGGAGTCGGATTTCCATCGGCTGCGGCAATCATAGCGGCCTGTCTCTATTTTCTGCCTATCTATGTCACGGGTATAGCGAGCGAGTGGATTATACTGCTGTTTGTGGCCGGATTCATACTTATAGTGCTGGAGATGTTTGTAGTGCCGGGATTTGGTGTTACGGGTATAGCCGGCATAGTGTTGGTGAGCCTGGCACTGATATTCGGCATGATTGAGAACTACTCGTTCAGCCTGTCACACGCCTCGACAAGGTCGCTGTGGATGTCGCTCGTGGTGTTTTTTTCCGGATTGCTCCTGGCTGTTGTAGCGGTGTGGTGGCTCACGTCGTCACACGGACCGAAGTGGGTGCGCCGTCATACGGACCTGACTACCGAGCTGCGCAGCGATGAGGGATTTATCGGAGTGGACATGAGTCCGGTACGATATGTAGGCCACGAGGGTGTGGCGGTCACCGACATGCGTCCCGCAGGCAAGGTAAGAATCAAGGATGAGACACTCGACGCTGTGGCGATGATGGGTTTTGTACATGCCGGCACGCGGGTGAGAGTGACAAAATATGAAAACGCACAGATTTATGTCAGAGAGGATGCCTGATGCCATAGCCATAATCCCGGCCCGTTACGGGTCGACACGTTTTCCTGGCAAACCGCTGGCGATTGTCAACGGTGTGATGATGGTGAAGCGTGTGTATCGTTCGGCCCGTGAGGCTCTGGGGCGTGCGGTAGTGGCTACGGACGACGAGAGGATATTTGATGCCGTGAGAGGTTTTGGCGGTGAGGCGGTGATGACGTCGCCCTCATGTCAGAACGGTACGGCACGTGTAGCCGAGGCTTATCGGCTGCTCGGCTGCAGCGAAAGCATTGTTGTGAATGTGCAGGGTGACGAACCTTATGTGCTGCCGCAGCAGATAAAGGATGTCGCCGGAGTGCTCGAACGTGTGCCCGAAGCTGACATATCTACTCTCGCTCTGAAGTTTGACCCTTGTGAGGGATTTGAGTCACTGTTTGACCCCAACCGCGTAAAGATGGTGCGCGACCGCGACGGTCGGGCGTTGTATTTCAGCCGCTCGATAGTGCCTTATGTACGCGATGTGCCGTGGCAGCAGTGGATTGAGGCGGCGACCTTTTATATACACGTGGGGATGTATGGTTTTCGTGGAGATGTGCTCAGCCGGATTGAGCATCTGCCGCCGTCGCCTCTCGACAAGGCCGAGAATCTTGAACAATTGCGATGGCTGTATGAGGGCTATCGTATATACACAGCCGAGACGTCGGTAAGAACCTATCCCGTCGACACTCCGCAAGACCTTGAGAAAGCCGAAGAGAGGGCGCGGACGGAAACGGAAATATAAGATGGTGTGTGTAAAACGCCCTCTAAAATTACATTTTTGACGCCAACTGAGTGGCCACGCGGTCGCCGTCAATGGCGGCTGAGACTATGCCGCCGGCATAACCTGCACCCTCGCCGCAGGGATAGAGCCCCGGCACATGTATGTGGGCGAGTGTCTCGGGATCACGGGGGATGCGCACCGGCGATGATGTTCGTGTCTCGGCTCCGATCAGGGTGGCTTCATGAGTTAGAAATCCACGATTTTTTCGGTCAAATTCCTTAAATCCTTCCTGCAGACGGCGAGCTATGCCGCGTGGCAACAGTCGGTCGATGCGGGCCGGATGTATGCCGGGTGGATAGGAGGTGGAGGGGAGATTGGCCGACGGACGTGAGGCAACGAAGTCGTCCATGCGTTGGGCGGGAGCGTTTTGTGTGCGTCCGGCTTCTTCCCAGAATGCGCGCTCTATGTGCTCCTGCATACGCATCATTTTCAGCACGGTCTCGCGCTCGGTGTCAGCATCGGGCACATCGTCGGGCAGTATCTCCACTACCATGCCTGAATTGGCCCAGCGGGTGTTGCGTCCCGAGGGCGACATGCCGTTGACCACAAGCTGACCGTCGGCACTTGCGGCGGGTATGATGAATCCGCCCGGACACATGCAGAACGAGTAGACGGCACGGTCGTCGACACGTGTGAGCATGGTGTATTCGGCCGCGGGGAGATATTTGCCCCTTCCGGCCGTGGAGTGGTAGCGCAGACGGTCGATGAGCTGCTGGGGATGCTCGAGGCGCACACCTATTGCAAGACCTTTAGGCTCGAGTGTGACACCGCTGTCGAGCAACATTGTGTAGATGTCGCGCGCCGAATGACCGGTGGCGAGGATCACGGGGCCGTGAAAAACGATACTCGTCGCAGAGGAAATGGCTCCGTTCACCTCGCCTTTGTCGGTCATCAGAAGTGAAGAGACGCGTGTATTGAAATGCACTTCGCCTCCACATCTTATAATAGTTTCGCGTATGGCCTTAATCACGGCCGGCAGCCGGTCGGTGCCGATGTGGGGGTGGGCATCGACGAGAATGTCCTCCGACGCGCCGTGCTGGGCCAGAATGTTGAGTATTTTGTCGACAGGTCCGCGCTTTTTGCTGCGGGTATATAGTTTGCCGTCGGAGTAGGCTCCTGCACCACCTTCGCCGAAGCAGTAGTTTGAGTCGGGATCCACCACGTTTTCGCGCGAAATGCGGGCCATGTCCTTGCGTCGCGAGTCGACATCCTTGCCGCGCTCGAGCACTATTGGCCGTATGCCCAGTTCTATGAGACGCAGAGCTGCGAAAAGTCCTGCGGGCCCTGCACCCACCACTATGGCCTGAGGAGCGTCGGCCGGAAGCGGCTTGTAGTCGACAGGGATTATCAGTGATGTCGAAGTGGGCTCTTCATCAATCCATAGCCTGACACTTAGATTGACCATTACGCGACGCTGGCGTGCATCGATGGAGCGGCGGGTGATGCGCAGGTGTCGTATGCGGTTGGGATCGACCGATGCGGCGGTCGATGCGGCAACCCGCAGGAGAGTCTCCTCGGCAGCAGTGCGCGGGTCAACCCGCAGTTCGATGGTCTGTGTCATGGCAGAAATGTAAAATTTTTATAAATATAACGATTAATGTAGATGTTTTATTTTATCACTGATGAGATTCTCCGTCGGCAACACGCATTTCCATACGACGCATCACATGTCTCATCCACCACGAGAGGGTGATGATGGCTGTGACAAACGCTATGAAATCGGATGCAGCCATTGCGGCCCATACGCCCTTGATGCCCCATATCCGAGGCATGAATATGAGGAAGGGAATGAGAAACAGCAACTGGCGCGTGAGTGAGAGGAAGATTGACAGTTTGGGCTTGCCGACACTCTGAAAGAAGTTCTGGATGACAATCTGGCATCCGACCACAGGATAGACGATAAAATATATCCTGAAGCCCTCGCGCGAGATGCTGATGAGGGTCTCGTCGGTGGTAAACAGGTGGCTTACCGTGTCGGGAAGTCCCTCGCTTACCATCCAGCCGGTCAGAGTGATGGCTACGCCTATCCATATGCCGGTGCGCAGTGTGCGCTTGACGCGTTCATACTGTCCCGAGCCGATGTTGTAGCCGAGTATCGGCTGCATGCCTTGGGTGACGCCAAACACTACCATGACAAAAAACATCGTCGTGCGGTTGATGATGCCGTAGGCACCCACACACAAGTTGCCTTGGTCACCGCCATAGTCGAGCAGCGCGCGGTTGATAAATATCACCACCACGCAGGCACACACGTTCATGAGAAACGGCGAGAGGCCTATTGCATATATGCGTCTGACTATCGTGCCCGAGAGCCAGCGGTTGTGGAGCTTGAAGTGTATTGACGATGAGGACGACAGGAAGTGGACGAGTACCCAGATGAAGGCCACGGTCTGTCCGCTCACCGTGGCAAGAGCCGCTCCACGTATGCCCCATTTGAATACAAAGATGAATATTGGCGCGAGGATTACGTTGACACCTACCGATATAAGAGCCGAAATCATGGCCTTGCGCGGATAGCCTGTGGCTCGCATCAGGTTGTTGAGGCCTATGAATATAAATAGTATAGGTGTGCCGCAGAGTATCACCTGCATAAATTCGCGGGCATAGACCACGGTCTCGTCAGTAGCACCGAAGAAATAGAGTATATCGTCGAGAAACAGCAGTGTGCCTCCGCCCACGATGATAGCGTGGATGAGACATAGTACAAAGACATTGTTGACCACATCTGTGGCCCGTGAAAAGTTTTTCTGACCGAGAAATATCGATGTGATTGTGGCACCGCCGGCGGCAATCATCATACAGAATGCCGCCACAAGATTCATGAGCGGAAATGTGATGGCAAGACCGGCTATGGCCATCGGTCCGACGCCTCGCCCGATGAATATGCTGTCGATGATATTATAAAGCGACGTGGCCACACTCGCGATGATGGCGGGGACGGAGTATTGGACCAGAAGTTTGCCTATTGACTGCTGTCCGAGTGCTTCGGTCGATGAGCTTGCGGCCGCCGGTTTGATGCTTTTGTCTATAGAATTGCCCATTAGTTGAAATCGCTTAGAGGTGCGAGTCAGGAAACCCATGCACAAAGTTACGCATTTTTCCCGACAGCTTTCCAATCTATAACAAAATCATACTCATGGATGGTTCACATTGACATAGCCCGAGCCGGTATACCTATCTCATGAGGCACCGCAAGAAGTAATGAGTGATGGGGGGAGAGGGGTGTTACACATTATTATGTATATTGGAGACCGGATGGCATGGGGCCGGTTTTTTGATATTATATGCACGATTTTTGATAGTGGGATATGTGGTTTTGGAGGTAATTTTTTTGAGTTGAAAAAAGTTTTTCATATATCATGTTTTTGCAAATTAAGAGAAATATTTTCTTGCTGGTGCTTGTGGCTATGGTGCCGGAGGTGTCGGCAGCCGGCACTGAGAGTATGGGACGAGTTGATGAAGAGGTGTCGGATACGGTGCTTTACAACGAGCGTTACAGGCCGCAGTTTCATTTCACACCGGCTCACCGTTGGATTGGCGACCCTTGCGGGCTGGTGAAGTTTGGCGGCCGATATAGGGCTTACAGCTGGGGAGCGGCCGAGTCGTCCGATCTTGTGCACTGGACGGAAATCAATCACGATGCAATCAAGGGTTTGCCTGACAATGTGTCGCCGTTTACGGGCAGTGTGGTCGTGGACACGGCTAATACAGCCGGATGGGGTCCAAATACGATGGTGGCAGCGTTCACGTCGTTTGACAATGGTTCTAAGAAACAGTCCCAATCGGTGGCATTCAGTCATGACGGTGGAGAGACTTTCAGATATTATGACCTTAACCCTGTAATAGACATATGGAGCACAGAGTTTCGCGATCCGACCGTGATAAGATACGCGCCTGCCGGCAAGTGGGTGATGGCGGTGGCCAAGGCTCTTGAGAAGAAGGTTGCGTTTTATGAGTCGGATGACCTTAAACATTGGACATGGACGAGTGACTTCGGCCCGATGGGCGACAATGAGCGTTCGTGGGAGTGTCCCGACCTGTTTGAAGTCACTGTCGAGGAGACAGGCGAAAAGAAATGGGTGTTGCTTGTCTCGGTCAACTGGGCCAGAGAGCAGTATTTTACAGGTGATTTCAATGGCCGTGAGTTTGTGCCCGACCGTCCGTATGCCGAGCCGCTATATGTCGATGACGGTCTTGACTATTATGCCTCGCGCGTGTTTCAGGACTATGATAATGCAGATGGTGATGTGAACACCCTCGGATGGGTCAATACCTGGGATTATGCCCAACAGGCTCCGTCAACGTGGGGTAAAGGAGTGTGGTCGATACCACGCAAACTCACACTTTACTGCGATGAGGACAGTGTGCTCAGACTTCGCCAATGGCCGGTGAAGGCTCTGGAGGTGCTTAGGGAGAAGCCGGTGAAGATAAGACGTACGCTGCGACGCGGCGTGGAGCCGTTGAAAGCTGTCTCAGCGATGTCCAATCGCTATGAACTGGATGTGAGATTGACACCGTCGGATGGCAGCAGAGATGTGGCCGGGCTCAATCTTTGCTGCGGGGAAGGACGCAAGGTGGCGGTGTCATATGATTTTGCATCGGGCTACCTCATTGTCGACCGTACCAATTCGACGGATGCTGATATTCCCAAGTTCGACCGGATTGCATACGCTAAAGTGGGTAAGAGTGGCAGACCTGTGGACCTGAAGATATTTGTAGACCGTCCGACTATCGAAATATTTGTTGACGGAGGCAAACATGTGTTTACGTTGCTCACCTATCCGTCGGCCGGTCAGACCGGGGTGGAGGCATTTTCACTCGGAGGCACGACCGGAATGGAAATGACAGCATGGCCCCTTAAATCAATATGGCGTTGATGTCTATCTCGCGAGCGAGAGGTTGAGATTGATGCCGAACGAGGTGTTGGTGGTCGGATAGGATGTGGATGATACGATAGGAGTGTTGATCTGGTAGTCGAAGAATGCTCCTATGGTCAGTCGGCGCGACATTATGTAGTTGGCCGCAAGGTTGATGCTTATGGTGCGTGTGCCTGAGGTGGCCTGTGTGTAGGCTGTCTCGATGCGCCGTATGAGGGCTTGGGTCTCGGCAAATGAGAAATCACCGTTGATGGTGAGGTCGTTGGATATGCCGCGTCCCGAGCCTTTCATCTTGAGCACAGTGTTGAACCCGATGATTTTATAGCCGAGCCCGAGAGTGATGCCGCGCTGGTTGGCCTCGACTACTTGTCCGGCCGAGGTGTTGAGGGTCAGAGTGCGGGCGTCGCGATATTCGGCCGAGAGAGTCATGTCGTTTTTGAGAGTGGCTGATGCACCGATGAGCGGTGCGAATTTTTCTGTGATGGCTACTGACGAGATGTTGTAGGGCGATGATGGTATAGGGTTGCCTGTGAGCTCGTCGAGAGTAAATCCGAGGTCACTTCCGGCCGGTGAGCCGATGGCCGAGGCCCAGTTGAGATAGGATGAGTATGAGCCTACGCTATAGGTGCACTGATAGGCGTGGCTGAGGGTGAACGACTTGAATATCTTGCCCATGGAACCGAGATATATGAGCCCGTCGTAGGTGACGCGCCAGTTGGGTAGGGCATTGGCAAATGAGGGGAAGGGGGTGAGATATTGACGCGAGGGGTCGGTGCCGGAGTAGGCGGCAATGAACGCGGGGATGAGTACGTCGCTCGATGTGGGGCTGACGGTGCCTACTTCGGGGTTGTAGGGGAGGCCGGCGTTGATGTTGTCGGTCATGAAGCCTCCTTGTGGATAGAGCAGACTGCGATATTGCTGTTCATAGCGGGCTGCAATGACTGGGATGTTGGAGAGGAATGTGTTGAACGCCTCCGAGGCATATCCGTTGTCGGCCTTGAAATGGCGCAGGGCTGTGCGCATGGCCACGTGGGTCTTGGTGTAAGAGCCGGCCATGGTTGTGGGCATCCCTTCATACATGAATTGCATGGAGCGGGTACGGTTGTCGGTGCGGTTGGTCGTGAGGAGTACTTTGAGGCCTTTGACGGGTTCGAGTGTGAGCTCGATATTGAGCTCGCGGGTGTTGGTGAAGTTGGCCGGAGAGGTCTGTCCGTCATCGGTGATGAGCCATCCGCGGTTAAGTGCTTTTTCGACAAATCCTTCGCCCTCAAATCCGAACGCAAAACCAAGGCCCGGAGCCATCGGCCCAAAGCTGCCTGTCTGGCCGAACACGTTGCCTATGTCGGGGCGGTAGAGGGGTAGCGAGAGGGTGCGTGTGTTGCGGAAACGTATCGCCGCGCTGCGTGGCGACATGATGAGGCGAGTGCCATATTCGGCCACATGGCGCATGAGGCTCTTGTGGTCGTTGAGCTGTTCGGTCACCGTAAAGCGGAGATTTTTGTCGCCGCGGGTGAGGATGACGATATTGTTTTGATCAGTGACTTTGTGGGCAACGGGATAAGGTTTGTTGTCCATAGTTGTGGCCGACACCTTGATTTTGGTCGTGCGGAGGTTGTGGCGGATGGTGAGAGTGGTGTCGGGCTTGAGTGAGAATGTACGCTCGAAGCGTTTGGGTTTGCGGGCCGAGACTTTGGGTTTCTTGGCTTGGAAACGCTGGTCGACCTCCTTGGTCCAAGACCATTTGCGGTAGAGGGTCTCGAAGTTGAGGCGTCCGTCGGCGTTCCATGCGGCCTGGTTGGCTATGGAGTTGCCTGTGGATATGCCGTCGATTTCCGAGCCTCGGTCCCAGCGATAGGTGGTGTTGTAGGATAGATTGCCTGTGAGCCAGTCGAGGACGGGGATTCTTGAGAAAGGCGCGCGATAGCTTACGACAAACGACTGGTTGTAGCTCCATGGTGTGCCGAGGCGCATGATGCTCTGCATGACGGTGTCTTTCCACTCGCGGTATTGGTCGGGGAAAAGGCGGCGGTTGACGGCACCCATCGGTTCGTCGATGCGGGCCGAGGTGTTGGAGTTGAAGTTGACGCTGAGGGTTTTGGTAAAGTTCCAGGTGAGGGCAAACTGGCGGTCCCAGATGAAATTTTTGCTCACAGAGACGGGAAGACGGAAGTCGATGTCGGTCTCCGAGCGGGTCTGCATCTCGTAATAGTAGCGTGAGATGGTGGTGAGGAATGATATGGTGGTGGGAAGATAGTTTAGCTCCCAGTCTTTGACAAATTTCAGGTTTTTGTTTTTGCTTTTGATGAAGGCAAACGGTTTGACGCCCTTGTTGTAGGGTGAGTAGCTGTATTGGAGCGAGCCTCGATAGTCGTTGGTGTACTCATACTCGGTGGTGGGGTCGTTTTTGGACTGCTTGTTGAATGAGAAGTTGAGCGTAAAGTTGGCCGGGTCCCATGGCTTGGGTGTCTTGCTCTTGACGTCAAACTTGAGTCCCGAGATGGAGAAGCTCTTTATGGTGGTGCGCTGGACGGCATAGTTGAGTATGGAGTCTTTCTGCGTCTTGGTCACACAGGCGTCGAGGGCGTCTTTGAGTTCGACGTCCTGATCAAGAGGATTGTATTTCGGTGTTGTCTTTTCTTTTGAGACGGAGTAATATATCGGAGCGCGCAGCTTGGCTTTCTCGGGCAGGAAGCGTCCGGCGTCGACCTGCATGGCAAAGTTGTATTGTTCGTAGTCGTCCATGCGCCGTGCATTGAGCTGTTGGTCTACTGCGCCGAATCCGGCAGTCTCCACATGCGCGCCAAAGTTGAGGGTAGCTATGTCGGAGACTCCGAGGTTCATGTTGCCCTTTGCCGCCCAACCTCCCGAATTGTTGAAGTCGGTCACTTTAAGTTCGTTGAGCCATACAGTGCCGTCCTTGACTGTCGGAGAATTGTTGCGCACGCCCACGAGCATCACGCGCACGTCGCTCAGCGAGGGGTTGCCCATCACCGAGATGCGGTTGCGTTCGTTGGCCGGGTCGCGCGAGGTGTAGACGGTGCCGAAGCCCACGCCAGGCTCGTTTTCGTTCTTGGCTCGGTTGCGCTCTTTCTTGAGATCGACGAGAGCCTGTAGGTCAAAGTCCATGAAGTTGGCCCTCGGCCATACGATGTATCGGTCGGCCTGTGAGTCGTCGGAGTATTTGCCGGGAGGGGTCAGTTCGAGCGGTATCTCATACTCGTAATAGTTGGCCTTGACATCGGAGCCGAGACGTATGAAGGCTGAAATCTCGCCGCTCTTGAGGTTAGTGAGGTCGTCGATGAGACGCTCGGCGTGAATCCACATCTGCATGCGCTTGTAGTTGCGCAGGTCAAGCATGGTGTTTTTGTAGACTCCGCGTGCGTCGCCGGCCTGAAGGCCTTCAACTTTAAGCGACATTGACTGCTCGTTGAGCTGCACTATCTGGCTCTGGCCGGGGTCGGTGATGCGTGTGACTCCTGGAGGGAGCACATAGTTGACCGGTTCGCGGTCGGCGTTCTCCTCGATGTTGACTATCGAGACGTCCAGTTGTCCGTCGGCCGGAGCGTCGCCTCGGGTGTTGAGATTGAAGTCATAGGGACGCCACTCGCCTTTGACCAGCTCGAGTGTGGCAAAGCGCAGATGGGTCACGGCTTTGAAGCCAGTCATGAACATGCGGGCGAAACGTATGGTTGAGAAGTCGGAGATGTTGCCCACGGCTTTCTCATAGTCGCTCAAGGGTATCTTGAACTGATACCACACCACTTCCTGTGATGTGCCGTCCTGATTGATGACGATTGATGTCTGCTTGTCAGTGATGTAGTTGCGGCCCACTTCGAGGTCTTCTGGGCGTATGGAGACACGATACTGGTAGTAACGCTCATATTCGTTGAGCGTGTTGTCCTGATTGATGTCCTCTACGTCGGGAAGCGAGCGAGACGACTGGTAGAGAGGGTCGGGGGCTTCGTCGGGTGAGAGCGAATTGCCCTCGACACCGTTGTAACGCTTGTAACGTTCGAGTACGCCGAGACGCTGTTCGTCATAGTCATATCCGCGGAAGAAGTGATAGTTGTCACCTGCAGGGTCGTTGAACGGCGAGAACTTGTCGGCCTGCATCCTCTCGATGGCTGACGGGTCGAGACGGCTGCGAAGTGCCTGGAGATATGATTCGTAGGACGAGAAGGTAAACTCGTCGTCGTTCTTGAGTCCGTCCAGACCGACGTCCTGGATTGAGCGTGCCGAACTGTTGTTGTCAAACGCATAGGTCAGCGAGTTTTGTGACGACACGCGGCCCCAGACGGTCTCTTTGATGAACTGGTCATTTCCGTCGACCGGAATGCCGTTTTCATAGCTTTTCAGGCCGTCTTTCAGTATGTCTTCGGATATTTCGCCGAAGTTGAGATACAGGTCACCACCCTCGAGATTGTTGTTGTCGGGGTCGAGAAACGGTGACAGCATCCAGAACTGTACATACTCGATGTTGGATGCGTCAAAGTTGGTGTTGTCCATCTTGCGCATTATACCTCCCCAACGTTTTTCAGGGTTGAGCAGATAGCCCTGAGTGTCGATGTTGGTCGCGTCGAGGTTGTAGGGGCCTCGCTCGGTGGGGTAGAATGAGAGATTGAGTGTCTGGATGATGTTTGACTCTCCGTATGTAAGCTGTCGGCCGGGGAAGATCTCGCGCGACGTGACCTCGCGGATGTAGGGGTTGTTCATCTGCTTGGGGTCGCTCTTGATGTAGCCCGGACAGAGCGAGGAGTTACGTTCGGTAAACATGCGGTCGATGTAATACCAGTTGATGAGCGCGCGGTTTTTGCCATAATCCACGTTGTCGCTGAGAGCGGCTTCGGGAAACAGTGCGTCGGGCGATGGGTCATAAGGTGTAGAGGCGAGAAACCATGCGTAAGGCGAACGCAGATCTATGCCTGTCTGGGCTGACTCGAAATCGTCGATATAGCTTGAGCCTTTGTTGGAGCCGCTTTTTTGTGAGTGGGGGATGAGCTGGGCAAACTCAGCCTGGAGCGAGAGTGTCGACGGCTGAGTGGCGTTGACGGTAGGTATCTTGTTGAGGAGATTGGTGAGCCACATGAAGCGTGTGTTGTATTGTGCGTTGAGTCCCCACATGGAGTTGTTGACTACCTCGTCGCCGATATTCACCTTTTCCGTGAGTGATTTTTCGGAGAAGTGCATGAGCGTGGCTCCGACGTTGAAATCCTTGTTGAAACGGTAGTTTAGGTCAAGGCCAAGGAGCGTCTTGCGCTGCATGGAGTAGAGCGACTGGTTTTCGAGCGTCACACTGATGCTCTGGCCCGAGTCGATGATGCTCTGGTTGGTGATGGTGACTATTCCCATGGCGTAATCGACCGTGTAGTCACTGTTCTCGTTGAGCACTACGCCTCCGGCTGTGACTATGACCGAGCCTCGCGGCACATTCATGGCATTGAGGCGTATCTGCGAGCCTGACGATGCCTGATAGCGGCCGGTGAGTACAAATTTGTTTTTATCGGCAAACTGTCGCGCCACCGTGAGTGTGGAGTCATACAGCTCCTGATAGACGTATTGCTGCGCCATGACGGGATCGCCGATTTTCTCGGAGAGATTTTTGCCGAAGGGCTCTACTACGGGAAATATGATTTTGCCCTGCGACGCGAGGATGGTGTAACCCTCGATAAAGTCAAAGAATCCGTCGGGATTGGACGACTGGTTGGAGTCGATGCGGTCGAGCCCCATCACCTGGAGCAATGGCACATTTGAGATGGACGGGATGGGCAGATAGTTGATTTCGGTGCCAGTCGTGTCGCTGAGATACTTGATGTTGAGTCGGAAATTCTGCTGCTGCACCTGATAGGCTCCGAGCGAATAGACGTTTTTCATCATCAGCTTCCACATGGGCAGCTTGGGGTCGAGGGTTGTCGACTTGAGCATCTTGAGATAGAGCGACTGGTCGGTGGTGGTGATATCGGCCGAAAATTCGCCCACTTGATATGTGCGTCCGTTGTATGTGTATTCATAGGCCACGCCCAGCACTTCGTCGGCACTGAGGGCGTTTTTGAGCGAGATGTAGCCGAGGGTAGGGTTGAGTGTGTATTCCGACGACGAGAGCAGACGTGCCGACTCGACCTTCTCATAGTCACGTCCGCCGTTGATGCCAAAGGCAGCAAGTGGACTGAGGGCCTGTGTCACCGAATTGATGTTGCGTGCGTCGGGATATTCGGTCTTTATGGTGGAGAGAAGGTTGTTGGAACTGTTGGAAGGCACCGACACAGCATAGTCGGGCTGCCAGTAGTTGTTGGCAAGCACACTGTTTTCACCCAGGTCCATGAAGGCCACAAAGTTGCGGCTTTGGTCAAAACGGCTGTTCTTATTGGTGATCCACACCTCGATGCGCGTGATGTTGATGCCCGAAGTGACCAGCGGCAGGCGCGAGGCGAAACGGTCGTAGTTTTCGCGGAAATATTGAGCGAGAAAGTAGTGGCGGTTCTGGTCATACTCGTCGGCGCGCACGGTGAAGTCGGTGGTCTGCGAGCCGCCTTTGGAGTTGACGGTTGTTGACTCGGAATTTTGCTGAGACACGAGCGCGGTGGCCGTGAGTTTGCCAAACTGTAGTTTGGTTTTGATGCCGAATAGAGCCGTGCTGCCTCGTATGAGCGACGAGCCGGTGGTCATTGACACGTTGCCCGCTTCAATTGACTTGACTATGTCGTCTTCTTTGCCCTCATAGGCAAGTTTGATATTCTTGGAGTCGAAGTCAAATGTCGCGTCTGTGTTGTAGGTCATGTTGAACTTCATCCTGTCGCCCACCGAAGCCTGTATGGTAGCCTGGATTTTCTGGTCGAAGTCAAAATAGGTCTTACGCCGCGAGTTGAGCGACAGAGCGGGGTTGTCGGTCTTGTTTGACTTGATTCCCATCGACAGTGTCATCGAACCTTGGGTGCGGAGACTCACGCCTCCGGGCCCGAAAATCTTTTCGAGCGGTCCGAGGGCAAAGTTCATGTCGAGAATATTGAACGGCTCTTTTGACGGGTTGGTCAGAGCCTCGGAGTTGCGCATGCGGAAGTAGTCGCGCATCGAGCGTCGGTTTTGCCACTCGTTGTATTGCTCCGGACTGAGATAAAATGGTGTCACGACATCTGTCTCGCCCACGCGTGTGCGTATGACATAGCATCCCAACTGCGGGTCATACTCAGTGACAGTCGTGACATTTGACGGATTGGTGAGGTCGGCTGCAAACTCGCGCTCCATGAAATCTTCATATCGCTGCGGCACGGTCTGCTGCACCGGAAACGGCATCATGATCGAGTCGGCCTCTCCGACAAGAGACGACGATGTGACAGGCGAAGCCGGCGGTGTGAAGTCGGGGTCGACTCCACCGGCGTAGCTGTGCAGTGCCACGGCCATGAGCATCAACGTTATGCTCATGGCTGCCGACAGGATGTATATGTAGTTACCTCGTCTCAGATTGCAATGCTATGTCCAAACACCTAAGGTCACAACATGCCCAGAGCCTGCTTGATTGCCGCCTCGACCTTGATGTCGGGCTTGCCGTCAAAGATGCGGTTAAGCACTTTCTGCGACTGCGGACGTGGAAATCCGAGAGCCGTGAGGGCGGCAAGAGCTTCGTCATAGACAGCGTTGTCCGCTCCGGGTGATGTGAGCTGTATTGATAACGCGTCGTCCGATGGTTTTATTTTATCCTTGAGGTCAACAATTATCCTTTGTGCTGTCTTGGCTCCTATGCCTTTGACACATTTGAGTCTTGTATGGTCGCCCGAGGTGATTGTGGCTTCAAGTTCGGCCGGAGCGAGTGACGACAGTATGAGCAGTGCTGTCCCGGGACCTACGCCTGAGACACCTATGAGCCGGCGAAACAGTTCGCGCTCTCTTTCGGTAAAGAATCCGTAGAGAGTCCACGCGTCTTCGCGTATCACCTCGTGAAGCAGGAGCTTGATTTCGCCCTTGCAGTTTTGAAGCGACTCGAAAGTGTTGAGCGATATGTTGACCATATAGCCCAAGCCGCCGGTCTCGACCGCTACATAGGTGGGTGTGTTTTCGGTGATAATACCTTTGATGTATTCGTACATTAAGAGTTTAAGAGTTTAGGGGTTTAAGTCTGTCAGAGTCAGAGCGAAACCTTCGCGCGGTTTGAGAAGGGTGGGAGTGTTGTCGGTCGTAGCCGCACGCTGCCAGCTCATAAGCATAGGGCGGGTGGGCGAGAGGCGATAGGCAATCTTCATGGCGGCAACACCCATTGTCATACGCAGGTTGAGCTCTATGCAGGGGTGGAGGTGTGTCATCCCGTCATCACCCTCATAGGCCATCATGTCGATGCCGAGCCATCCTTTATAATAAGGTGTAATCATCGGAGCGAGTACATCTTCGAGCTGTCGGGTGGCATCTTCGAGCTGCCGGAGCAGTCCAAGAGCGTCGATGCGGCCGAAGAAATAGTCCTGCGGTGCCACGATGTTGCCTGTGTAGGCTCCGCGTGCTTCGGTCAGAAACATCGACAGGCCGCGAAACTTCGCGCCATCGGTGTCACATTCATAGAGCGCGCCAAATTCGGCCACTTTCCTATAGCCTCGTTCGGCCATCACGCTTCCCTGGCGGTGTATGATGCCGGCTGTCTTGTTGAGCAGTACTTTACGTGACAGCCCTTGTGCGCAGAACACTCCTCGTCCGCTGCACGACCATGGCGATTTGAAAAACCGGCCCGGTGATTCGTCCTCAAGTTGTAATGTCCTCATCGGATCGGTGACCTCCTCGGGCAACAGCCGGTCAAGCCCCATGGCCGACAGGATGGCTATCGACGAGCGTCGATGGCTCAGCCGGCGGATATGCCGGAGAGTCTCGTCAGATGGCAACGTGGCAGGGTCGACGCCTGCCGCGACAAACTGACGTCTCGCATCCTCGCTCCATCCCCATGGCACGGCTTCAAAGGGTGTGTCGGGCATGGATGTCGAGGCTTTGAGGCCCCATACAGATGATAGCCATGCAGCGTCATCGTCTGTTGAGACTGAGGGAGCGATAATCCCGTCGCCACATTCAGCCCACCATACAGGCAACAATGCCCCCGCCCTGTGGAGCTGTGCGGCATGGGGCGGGGGTGTGTAATGTCGACACCCGAGAGCCAGTGCGAGGTCATTCTCGGGATTGAACAGGTGGAGTTTACTTCTTGACACTCTTGGCAAGGCCTAATTTCTTGGCAGTGTCGACGGGGATTGCGTCGCGGTGCACGAGGATGTCCATGGTCTTGGCCAGGAAGTAAGGCTCGGATACGTAGAAAAATCCGCCATACACCTGATTGGTGTCCCAGGAGTTCTTGACTTTATAATAACGGTTGCCGTTCTGGTCTACGGCCTTGCCCATGATTACCATGCCGTGGTCGTCGGTGGTCTCGTGGGAGTCATACATCTGCTGGCGCAGCTCTTGTGTGACGGTGATTTCCTCGCGCGGACCTTCGATTTTATTGTTTTCGGCCTCACGCTCCTTGTCGCTGAGGGTGACCCAACGCGAGAGTTCGGTGTTGGTCATGTCGGCTTCGGTCTTCTTTTTGGGAATGATGGCATATCCGTCGGTCCATTTGAATCCGGGTTCGCTCACGTCGGCAGCCCATGCAACAGAGTAGCCTTTGTCGAGAGCATTGTCCACAATGGCTTTCATCTCTTCGAGAGGCACGTTGTAATATGAGCCCCATATCCAGTTGTCGGCCACTTCCATCTGATAGGGCTGATAGAAGGGATGGTGGGTGAATGAGGTAACGGGGATATAGTCTGCCATGTTGAGTCCGAGCATTTTGGCAAATGACTGGGGAGTGTAGGTCTTGCCCTCATATTCAAATGTCTCGGGAAGTGAGCCAAGATAAGCGTCGAGCACGGCGTCAAATCCGGCTTTCCAGGCTGTCGATTTCTTGCCTTTCTTATTGTTTACGGCATTGAGCATGCCTTTTAGCACAGGCTCCAGCTCGTAGTGATCGTGCTTTTCCTCGCCATATTCCAATCCTTTATACGCACTCTCGGGCACAATGCCGTAACGCTCGAAGACATAGGGTACATCAAGAGTGCTACCGCCCTGTGCGAAGTTGACCGTTCCATCGGTGCGGATATATTTGTCGGCCTTGTCGCTGTAGCAGTGACGCACGATAAACATCTCGCTCAGGTCATATTCTTTGCCTGTGGTGCGGAGCAGTTCATCCTCAATAAAACCTATACCGGAGAAGCTCCAGCATGTACCAGACTTATTCTGATCCTTGACTGGAGTGGTCTTGTTGACTTTGACGTCTGTAAATTTGAAGCCGCCGATAGTGTCGGACTTCTCGGCATTGCCCTCGGCATACGCGCTTAGAGCAAGAGTGGCCATGATTGCGGCCGAAAGATACTTTTTCATTGGTAAGATGTATGAATGGTTGTCAGACCTATTTATAATCGGTTCACCGCAAAGATACGCTAAAAATCTCTAAACTCGGAATATTTAATGAAAAAATCACTACCTTTGTCCGCTGATTATTAATCAACCCTCATCACATCGACATGAAAAGAAGCCTTACAGCCCTAATGATAGCCCTTGTGGCCCTGTGTGCCGTCTCCACCGCCCGCGCTCAGATGCGCTGGGGTGCATCGGCCGGAATCAATATCAACAGCATGAAATTCAAGCAGGATCTCTTCGGGGTGAGCAGTGCGGTCGGTGAGTCGGCCGGTATACGTGGCGAGATGATGTTTCCCGGCATAGGCTTTGGTCTGGAGCTGGGTCTCTTCTACCAGCAGCAGGGTGCGACACTCGCTCTTGGCGACAAACCCATATGGAGCACTCAGGGTTATGGCAACGAGCGTGTGTATCTCCACAGTGTGTCTATCCCGTTTAATCTTAAGTTTAAGTGGACACGTATGCAGGGACTTGAGGATTATGTGGCTCCGTTTGCGTTCGGTGGTCCTATCCTTCAGATACAGGCTGGCCACAGCAAGTGTGACGCTCTAAAATATTCGGGTGGAGATGTGGAGCTTTGTGCCGGCATAGGTGTCGAGGTGATGAAACGTTGGCAGATAGCCGGTTCGTATATCTGGGGCATGACCTATGCTCTCAAGACAGCCCAGCTTGTGGATGTCAGCGCGCGTAACCGCACCTGGGATATCAAAGTGACATACTTCTTTTAAGAATAAAAATCGAAAAAATAATAATCAAGGGAAATGGGAAATCTATCTCGATAGATTTCCCATTTCCCTTGATTATTTAGAGAGCCGTTTATTCGATGGTCATGATTTCAGGATTGGCGGCAATGATGCGTTTGGGCAGTTTTTTTGCAGTCTCGTTGTAACTGTGACGTATGAGCGAGAGGATGAGTTCGTCGGTAAGAAGTCCGCGCAGGCTCACCTGATTCCAGTATTTTTTATTCCAATGCCATGCCGAGGTCACTTCGGCATAGCTGTCTCTGAGTTCACGTGCATACTCAGGGTCGCATTTGAGTACAAAATAGTCGGGATGGTCAAATCCGAAACAAGCAAAAATCTTGTCGCATACCCTGAAAAGCAGATAATCTTCGCCAAAAGCTGAGTCTTCACTTGTGCAAGGCAATCCAAGGCAATACTCACGTATAGTCTCTATATCCATTATTAAGATGATTTTTCGTCAGAATTATGTTGCAAAGTTACGGAGTTTTTGGCTCATAATCAAGGCACACCGTAGGAATGAAGACCTGAGAGCAGATAATTGACTCCAAGATAGGTCATGAGTACCGACATGAATGCAACGAGCAGATAGCGCAGCAAAATCTTGTGGCTGCGGAAGAAAGAGAGCGAACTGCTATGGAGTGGCATGGCATAGATGAAAAATGTCACGAGAGCCCAAGTCTCTTTCGGATCCCAGCCCCAGTAACGTCCCCATGACTGGTTGGCCCAGATGGCTCCGGTGAATATGCCGGCTCCCAAAAGGAACAGGGCCGGGACCAGAAGGGTGATGCACACTACTGACATGCGTTCGCGGCGAGGGCGGGACAACAGACCGATGGCGGCGGCAAGAGCGATTATGCCGAAGAGGGCATAGGATGTCATGACCAGCATGACGTGGAGCGACAGCAACCGCGAGGCCAGCACGGGCATAAGTGTCGACATGGCAGGATTGCGGCTTCCCATCATGGCGACAAGCAGCGAGGCTCCGGCCACAATAATGCCGAGAGGTGCCATTACCGCTACGCGCCGTCCGCACCAGAGTGACAGCCCCAGAGCTATCCACGCGAGCGCGAGCATTGTTTCATAGCCTGTGGCCAGAGGGATGTGGCCTCCCACAATCCAGCGCAGTATTATAATATATGTGGTATATGCGAAGACTGCCCATGTGGCCGGGGCTGTAAGGCGTCTTACATAAGGATATTCATAGAGATATGCAATCAATGAAATGAGTCCCAGAATCAGTGTCAAAACCGCTGACAAAAGCGGGTAAAAAGAGTTGTTGTAAAGCCGTTCGGCATTAATGGCTGTTGCTGATGGGAGTGTGTTGCCGGCCATGGATTCCTGAAGCCGGCGCAGGTGCTGTAACTCGTCGTTGGCATGGCGAAATTGCCCGTGGTTTATATTGTAATATATCGATGAGAGAGTAGATGCAAACGATTGAGTCGTATCGCTGTCGGCATGCGACGGCAGTCGGTCGGCCCATGAATACCATGTCAGAGTGCTGTCGGACGGGTCTGTGACAGGCAGAGTAGTCAGAGCGTTGCCTGTGCACACTGTTGTGATGAGTGTCACGCGGTTGTCGTCGGCCAGCAGGTCGCGGTCATCGCTGTGGGTCTCGATGAGATGTTGGAGTCTGTAGATGCCTCCGGTGTAGAGGTCGGTGAGCGATACGTATGTGCGGCCGTCCATAGCCTCGCGTGCACGGCGGCTTTTCAGTCTTATCATGGGTTCATGTTTCCATGAATCGTAATAGAATATCCAGCCGGTGAGCACCTGCTCGGGTGACATACCTTTATAGTTGTCCTTGCCGCTGACGGCCATGCAGAAGTCACGGGCAAATGTCTGGACTGGTTGTATACGTCCGTTGTGGGATATGTAGAGTGTCCCGAAAGTCTTGGCCAGCGGCCGTTGCAGCGTTTCGGGCATTGAGTCTGTCGCTCTGGCGGGGCTTGCTGTACACCAGGCCATCAGCCCGGCTGCCATGAGACGGCGCAGGTTGAGGCGAAAACGTCCGTTACGTTCGATAAGTGCGGCTGCCATGGCGGCAAACAGCAGTCCGTAACCGGCAAAAGTTATACCTATACCCCATGGGTCATGATTGACGCTGAGTGTTGAACTGTCACCTGCAAGGCCTGACTGGCAGAAGCGATAGCCGTGAATGTCAAGAGTGCGGTTCATGGATATGCGGTGGCGGGAGGCCGAGCCGAGACTGTCGGTGATTTCGACTGTCGTGTAATAGTCGCGCGGGGAGTGTGTGCCGGGATAATATTCCACACCGCAGCCGATGAGTGAGAGGGAGAATGGGAGTGAACGTGTGGCGGAGGAGTCGGAGAGGGTGAATGTTGAGACGCTCTTGCCTTCGTGAAGCGTAACCGAGCCGTGCTCTCCGCAATAGTGTGTAACAGCGGCTCCGGCAAGGATTATTATGAGCGAGAGATGAAGTGACAGCACGGCCACCGTCATAGCCGAGCGTCGGGCTATGACGGTGACGAGTCCTGTCACTGCACATATGACCCATAGCGCAATCATCCATGGAGAATGGTAACAATAGGAGAGGGCCATAGGAGTGCCGGAATATTTCTCGACAACCGTAGCCGTAATCAGTCCGAGGGTTACAAGTGATAATGATATGAATGATATGTAGCGGGTCATGTGAGATTATATGGCGTCGACAAATGTGATGATGGCGTCACGGTCCTCTTTGGGGAGCGCGCGGAATCGTTCGATGCTTCTGCGGGCATCGCTTTCGGATGAGTAGCCGTGCCACATGATGGCCTCCATGGCTGTGCGTGCGCGGCAGTCGTGCAGACGGTCAGCGGCCGGCGAACCTGTCACCTTCTGATGCAGACCGCGACCCCACAGCGGAGTGGTGCGGCACCAGCCTGTGCGGATGTCATTGGCCATATGCAGTTTGTGCTGCACCATGTCGGTGTAAGGCCATATGGTCTGATAAGGATAGCGGGGCAGCTCGTTGTTTTTGAAGAATTTGGCTGGGTCGCGTATTTCGTCGGCACCTGTGGTCCATGACGGACGGTGGCAGTAGGCGCAACCTATTTCCTCAAACTTTTCCTTGCCTCTTGTCACGGCCGGATTGTCGATGTCGCGTACGGCCGGCACGGCAAGCCCGCGGTGCCATATCATCAGGTCGGTATACTCCTCATCGGTCATCTCGGCCGGAAGAGTCTTGGAGTTGAGATAGGCGAGTATGCGCGACTCCATATCACCGTTCCACCACTCGGGGTAGTTGCGGTCAGGGTCGATTTTGGCAATGTAGCTGTCAAATCCGGCCTGTACCTCGGGGTCTTTGGCCGAACATGATGCCCATGAACCGGCAGCATCGAGATAGTGGTAGCGGCGGTCGGAACGGGTCACGTTGGTAATGTTCCATATGGCGTTGGCTCCGGCTGCATCCTGGAGCGGTCCGCGCGAGAGCGCGTAGGTGAATCGGCGGGGATAGAGTGTCCCGTCGCCCTGGAGTGCGTTGGAGTATTGGCCGGTCCAGTTGCCTGCGGCATAAAAGGCCGGATTGAGCTCCATATAGCCGTCGGCTTCCTCCTTGCGGTATTGGGCCAGCAGGTCGGCATCGTCGATGGCGTCGAGGAGTCCGGTGCCATAGATGCCAATTGTGCTTTCAAGGCGCACCTCATAGTCATCGGTGATGTCATAGCCCATACGGTAGGCATAGACGGCTGATTTGGGCATTATGACTTCGGGATAAATGAGTTCGTAGGTCTCTCCGTCGGCAAACTTGTTGCCCCATTCGTCGGTCGCCTTGTGCCATTTCACCGTAATCTGGCTCTCGTCAAGCGGAGCCTTGAACGGAGCCACGGCATGGCTCTGAGGCATACCGGCGAGCCATGTCACATAGGCATCGGTGTTGCGGTTGTACACGCAGAGCAGACATCCGTTGCCTATCTCGGTGGTCTTGAATGTGCCTTCATCCACACGTTTGCCGTGGCTGTAGCCGGGATGGCAGTGTATGCACGACGAGCGTATGTAGGCCGGACCGAGGCCGCTACGGGTGCCTGTAGGGTTGGACATGAATGGTTTCTCAAAAATGGCTTCTCCATTCTTGAACTGCTGATACATGCCGCCGTCCTCTACGGCCGGAGTCGGCTGTTCGAGTGCGTTGGATGTGGCGAGATAGGAGGTGCCGAGCTGTCCGCCGGCATAGTACCATTGTGGTTTTTCCTGTTCTCCGTTTACAGTTGTGCTGTCGGTGATTTCGTCATCGGAACAAGCCCACAAGGCAGATGCCATGAGGGCTGTCCCAAGCAGACGTGTTGCGAATGCTTGCATAGGTATCAACTAACTGTTTGTATTATTTGAGTATTTCGTTGTAGGCTTTTGTCAGTTGGTCGACGAGATCGGTGCCTGTCACGAGACGCGCTTTGGTGGCTTCGGGGCCTGTGGCCGAGAGCATGAACGGTTCGGGGATGGCGGCAATGGCTTTGATGGCGTCCTCGATGGCCTGACGGATGTCGGCATCCAGTTGAGGATTGCTCGACTTGATGTAGTCGGAGAGAGAGGCGTCGCCGCTCTTTGAACCGCAGTAAGCGTTGCGTATGCTGATGATATTGTCCTGGAAATCCTCGATAGAGTTGAGCGAGTAGGGCGATTCGATATAGTTCTTGTCATCGTCGCTTGTGCCGCTGTTGGGACGTCCGATTTTGGTATTGCCCACCTCGTCGGCAATGTCGATGCAGCCCTGAAGAATGTCCTCGGCTACTTCCTGATATGTCTTGAAGGTTGAGCCGGGTTGGCCTGCGTTGATCATCATTTCGCCATAGTTGATATTCTTGTCAAGCTCAGCTTCCTCAAGTATTTCCTGCTTTTCAGGACTTACATTGTCAGTGCCGGCCCAGCAAGCCTCGAGAAGCACACACTGGTTGCGCAGGTCTTCGGTAACGAGTGTGAGATATTTGAGTTCCTCGGGGGTATAGTCGAGCGAGTGGGTGTGAGAGGTCTGTCCGTCGGAGCTGAGTTCAAAAAGCATGTACTCTACCGAATGGAAACCGAGCAGACCATATCCGAGGTTGTTGTCGACTGTATATTCCTTGCCGGCGCGGATTTCGGCCAGAAGGTCATCCATGGCGTTTTTGTCGAGAGGCCATGAGTCGATATGCGGGTCGATATAGTAATCGGCAGCGGGACCGAAGAGGAATGCCTCTGACAGCTCCCAGCTCTTGCGCGACTTTTTCCATGTGTCGGCAGCGGCTTTTACGTCGGCCGAAGTGAGTGTGCCGGCGGCGTGTTTGGACTGTATGGTCAGACACAGGTCGTGAAGTTCGATGGCTGCGTCGGCCATTGACTTGTAGGTGGGAAGTACCGTGTTGTTGATGTAGGGGACGACGGCGCGTGAGATAGCCTCTTCTTTGGCCGAAAGATTGTTGTCGAGAATGTCGTCGTCATTGTTGTCAGAGCATGCTGTGGTCATGGTCATGACGGCGGCCGACAGGGCGAGAAGTGAAAATACTTTTTTCATTATGAATTGTTTTTTTGATTATATGTTTGAATTAAAGAAACCATCCCGAGTAGGCTATGCCGAGTGAGACGGACGGTTCGTTGTTGTAACGACTGTCGAGGATGCCGACCGCATACTCACCCTTGACCACAATCTGCGGCAGGGGATAGTAGTTGATGCCGGCGGCTACGCGCTGGCGTCCGCACCAGTAATGTTTAGGGTCTCGCTCCATCTTGTATTGTGAGTCGTAATAGTCATAGCGGCCGAATACAAACAGCCGTTTGCTCGTGGTGGCATAGGTCGGGATGAGGTCTAAGATGTTGTAACCGGCCTCAATACCGGTCGCGATGGCGGCACTGCCCACACGCTGGCGTTTCGAGATGGAATTTTTTGACATTGACATGTTGAAGTCTGTGATGGCTTTGGCGTCGGAGAGATGTCCGTAGTCAAAGTGACCGCGTGCCACGATGTTGTGTCCGCTGTAGGCGAAGTCAAACGAGCCTATGGCCACGGTGCCGTGTATGTTTTCTACCTTCTTGCCGTCGGTGGGGTAAAGTGTGTTGCGGAAACTGTCGCCTATATAGCCCGATAGCGACATGCGCAGTCCGGGCACCGAAGTGTTGTCGACACGCACAGCAGCCGCATATTTGTTGGCTATCTTAAATTCATAAGGCGAGCCGGCTCCGTCGTGTATCCACCCTTTGTTGCCGAAACGGTCGCTGTCAAGGCCTGGGAGCAACATGGCTTCGTAACGCCATTTACCGGCCTTGCCCCATAGGCTTATACCCACTTCGTGCCATGTGCACGGCATGATAGTGTTCTCACCTTCGGGACGATATACACCGAAAAACTCTGTCGGCATGTGGTGGGCGTTGGTCTGTCCGACAGGCACTACAAGCATACCCGCACGCACATTGAGTTGAGGCATGAACGATTTCTGAATCCAGAATTGTTCGAGAGCCACTTCGCCGCCTCGTTCTATCTCCTTTTCATATTCGCCGGCTTCCTCTTCCTCGATTTCTACGGCACTCTCTGTGCCTCCGTGTTCAAATTCGATTTCCGAACCCATACTCCATCCCTTTCCGAAGTCATATCCAAGAAATATCACTACGTGGGGCAGGTCGAATCGTCCGTGGCTCTGTCCTTTGTAGGCATCCGGAGTAGAGTATCGCAGATAATTGTCGCTATAAAAATTGCGGGTCATTACGGCCTCGCCATATCCACCGATGCTGAGGCGGTTGCGCATGCCTGTGGCTTTGGCCGTCGAGTCGGGGAGCTGCTCGGAGTGGGCGGTTGCGTCATGAGGCATTGCCATGGCCGACAGTCCGACAAGTGCACCGAAAATCAGTCTGTTCATGTGTTGTGATAATGATGATTAAGTTTAACGGTGCAAAATTACTATCATCATTTTACCTGTGCATTAGCTAAAATTTGGTAAAAATTAGTGAAAAAGCAGGGTCAAATACCTAAATTTAGTGATAAATGACATAAACGGAGCCCGTCCGGAACAGATAGATTCCGGGCGGGCTCCGCTATGTTTTCAGAGACCGAAAAAAAGTCGGTCAGCAGCAGTGGTTACGCTTCACCGTCGAGACGCACATCCTCAAAGTCTTCCTTGATATTGGGATCCTCGAGGCCGTAATGATGCTTGGCGTTCATCGACTTGAGTATGACGCCGAATATAAGAGCGAGTATGCCAAGCGATGCAAAGCAGCACATGGGGATGGTGTAGTTATACTGCAACGGGTCGGTCACTCCGGGGTTGGACCATGTGATGACTTTACCGATAATGATGGGCACGAAAGCCAGGCCTATGTTCTGTACCCAGAAGATGAGCGAATAGGCACTGCCGAGAAAACGTTTGTCCATAATCTTGGGCACTGAGGGCCAGAGTGCTGCCGGCACAAGTGAGAACGATACACCAAGCACAACGATGGCCGAATAGGTGATGAGTTCGCTCTTGGTCGAAGGCACAACGAAGGCAAACGTGAGATGACACACTATCATGAGTATGGCACCCAATATCAGCATGCTTGCACCCTTGCCTTTGCGGTCAAGGAAATAACCGAGGAAGGGTGTGAGTATGGCTGCTCCGACAGGGAACCAGCGGAAAATGTCGGAAGCCTGAGTCTCGGTGATGCCGAGGTTGCACTGAAGCATGTTGGCGGCATAACGTTGGAACGGGAAGATGGCTGAGTAATAGAGCACACACAGCATGGCGATGATCCAGAACAGACGGCTGCTGAAGATGGCACCTACGTCAGAGAGCTTGAACTCCTCCTCTGAAGCAGCTTCGTCGGCCTTGGAGGCCCCCATCTCGCGGTCGAGTTTGGCATCCATAAAGGTAAATACGATGAAGCACAGCAGTCCGATGCACAGCAGAGCCGTACAGAAAGCTACCGGTACAACCACCGAGTGGGGTGTCACACTGTCGGCCAGACGTGGTGAAATGGTAAATATGAAGAATACACCTATACGTGCGATTGCCATCTCAAGACCCATAGCAAGAGCCATCTCCTTGCCTTCAAACCATTTGGCGAGGGTCTTGGACACAGTGATGCCGGCCATTTCGCAGCCGCAGCCGAATATCATGAAACCAAGAGCTGCGAGCTTGGCACTGCCGGGCATATCGGTCCACCATGAATTGAGCCACTGGTCAAGACCGGAGCCCTGAAAATTCTCACTGATAGCATAGAGCTTGATGAGCGCGCCGCCCACCATGAGCGAAGCCGAGAGTGTGCCTGTGAAGCGTACTCCCATCTTGTCAAGAATAATGCCGGCGAGTATCAGGAAGCCAAACACGTTGAGTATATACTCGGCTCCGGCATAATAGCCGAAAGCGTCAGGCGACCATCCGCGTTGAGTCTGTATAAGAGACTGAAGTGGTGACATTACGTCGACAAACATGTAGGCAAACAGCATCATTGATGCCACCAGTGCCAAAGCTGTCCATCGTGCCCACGCCTTGTCTGACAGTAGCCGGCGTCCTGACTCGATGATGTTTTGATTAACTTTTTCCATCAAAATATCTGGTTATGTTTAAAATTGATTCAAGGTCAATAATGATGGACAAAATTAATCAAAAATATGTAAAATCGGAATAAATTCACTAATTTCGTGAACTTAAAACCATAAAAAGAATTACACTGCACTATGCCGCATACACAGCCCTACAATCTTGACCGCACAGTCAGACTCGTCATCAACTGCGTGATATTTCTTGGAGTCATATGGCTCATAAATACTCTCAGAGGCGTGTTGCTGCCATTTTGTGTCGGGTGTCTCATAGCCTATATTTTCGAGCCGTTCGTTCAGTTTAACCGCGAGTTGCTCAAGCTCAAGGGGCGTGTCATCGCCACGCTTGTCACGCTTTTTGAAGTATTCTTCTTTTTTGCAGTCTTCTGTTACATCTTTATTCCCATGATAGTCCATGAGTCGGCCCAGATGGCTTCAATGCTTAAGGCGTATGCTACGAGCCAGCATAGTGTCCCGTTTGTTCCCGAGTCAATACACTACTTCCTGCGTCGTCATCTTGATTTCGAGATGCTCGCCTCAAAACTCTCGCGTGACGAGTGGATAAGCATGATCGAAGATGGGTTGTCGGCTTCATGGTCGGTAATTACAGGCTCGATATCTATCCTAATGAGCGTATTCAGTTGGGCTGTCGTTCTGCTCTACGTTGTGTTTATAATGATTGACTACGAACGCATATCCCGCGGATTCCGCCACATGGTCATGCCTAAATATAGAAAAACCGTATTCAGCGTGGCTCACGATGTGAAAGTATCCATGAACCGTTATTTTCGCGGCCAGGCACTCGTATCCTTTATAGTAGGTATACTTTTCTCCATTGGTTTCCTTATAATGGGGTTGCCCATGGCTATCGTGCTCGGCATGTTTATAGGGTTGCTCAATATGGTGCCTTATCTGCAACTCGTATCGCTCATCCCCACCACACTTATATGTCTTGTATGCTCTGTGAGCAGCGATGCCAGTTTCTGGACATTGTTTTGGGAAGCCATGGCCATATATATAATAGTACAGGCCATACAGGACTTGATACTTACACCCCGTATCATCGGAAAAGCAATGAGTATGAATCCCGCCATTATATTTTTATCACTCTCCGTATGGGGGACATTGCTCGGACTCATAGGACTGATTATAGCAATACCCCTTACGACGCTATTGCTTTCTTACTATGATAGATACGTGATAAAAAGCACAGGAGACAGCCATACGGATACAAATTTTATAGAAGTAGATTAAGTTAATAGGTGTTAAAATGTGGCGAAATGTTTGGAGGGTTTAAAAAAAGTCCCTACCTTTGCAACGCAAAACAAAAAACAAAGCCTAATCGGGGTGTAGCTCAGTTGGTTAGAGTACGCGTCTGGGGGGCGTGAGGTCGCTAGTTCGAGTCTAGTCACCCCGACTGATTAGGAAGGAATCGCCTGTAAATCAACCGATTACGGGCGATTCTCATTTTCAACCGGAACAAAAACGGAACACGCCGTTTTTATACCGCATAGTTTTAACAGACATTTTCAAGCCTGAAAATGTCAAAAAAAATGTGCCCGGAAAATTCTTCCACGCCTAAAAAATCAGGCAACAATCCCAATCTTACAAACCAGAGCGGTGTTCAGGCTGCTCGCCAATTCGACATTCCCGTCTACAAGGAGAACGGGGCCGGAGGCTACATCGAGTTTCGAGCTTACGACCCCGAGCGCGGGAAAATGCGTCGCAAGACAATGAAAATAAAGGCTCAAGCCGAAATTCCGGTGCATATGTTAAATTGAGCAGAACGAAGTGTTAAATATTCAGGCGTATAGTTTGACCAGGCGGAAGATGAAGAAATCGCGATCTCGGACACCGCGCATTTGCGAGCGGAAGATCTTGACTTTAGAGTTGAAGGCTTCGGCGGAGGCATTGGT
>RIBL01000013.1 GCA_003762875.1 Muribaculaceae bacterium Isolate-110 (HZI)
GTGTTAAGCCTGTCGCTAGCGTTCATCCTGAGCCAGGATCAAACTCTCCGTTGTTGTTTATCTATTTCTATTTTCTTTCAAAAATCAAAATGCGACAAACAAAAAATTCATTTGTTGTTGCTTTCGCGGAGAAGGTATCCCTCACTTCCCTTGCGGGCGTGATGCCCAGCGGACTCGATTGTCTCGTAAACGCCGGATCTTTCGTATCGTTGTTTTTTCCTTGGGTGGAAAATTGACAGAGAACTTTTGTTTCCATATCAGCCTTCACTGAAGACCGATAGGCTCGTCTCTTGTACTACTTCTATCGTTGCAATTCTTTCAATGTTCTCAGCTTTGCCGTATCTCTTTCGGAAAAGCTCTGCAAAGGTAGAGCCTTTTTTGATTCCATGCAAGTTTTTCGCAGTGTTTTAACACCAATTTAACACTTTTCTTGTGAACAATTTTAGCCCTATTTTTGTATATCACTGTCAATCAGCAGAATCAGCATTTTGACAGAAAAAGCGCGTTTTTCGAAAAACGCGCTTTTTCTGATTGCAGGCCCTTAGGGCTGTCAGGTCAATATTTAAACGATGAGCCACCGAGAAACTCCCTCATGAGCGATGTCGGCGGGATGAGCCGCGACGACACGGAGGCAAAATATCCGAGGAAATGACGCAGGCGGTGAGCCTGGGCATACTCGGGGACGTCGCGCGGCACGGAGCGCAATACGCGCTCGGCCTCGTCGCGCATCACTCCAAGTTCGAAGATGAAGGAGGAGTTGAATATGGAGTCGGCATTTTCCTGATAGGGGAATATCCATCTCTCCTCGCCGCGCCTTACGCTCGGCCAGCGTCGGATGGTGGATAGTGCGGAGGTGCCGCGATATTTGTAATCGCGGATGATGCGGCGCAGAAGACGGTTGTCGGTAGTTGACACCCAATTGTGGTCGTCGATGGAGATAGTGGAGAGCGCGGAGACATATACGCGATATTTCATCTCGTCGGCCACGGCAAGTGTCAATTCGGGGTTAAGACCGTGGATGCCCTCGATGAGCAACACGGAGTCATCGGGGAGCGAGATGCGGCGTCCGCGATATTCACGGATGCCTTTCTCGAAATTATAGGTGGGCAGTTCGACCTCGCCACCGCTGATAAGCGTGCAGAGGTGGAAATTGAAGAGCTCGAGGTCGAGCGCGTGGAGCGACTCGTAGTCATAGTCGCCGGTCTCGTCGCGCGGTGTGAGGTGGCGGTCGACGAAATAATCGTCAAGCGAAATCATCACGGGGCGCAGCAGATTGGTCAGGAGCTCTATGCCGAGACGCTTGGTAAAGGTGGTCTTGCCCGAGGAGGAGGGCCCGGCGATGAGCACCACCCTCGCTCCGCCATCGCGATGACGGTCGGTGATGGCCTGGGCGATGGCACGGATATGCTTAGTGTGGAGAGCTTCGGCCACATTGATCATCATGCCCGACTCGCCCGACTCGACAGCCCTGTTGAGCGACCCGGCATTGCTGATGCCGATGATGCGGTTGAACTCCTGATAGGCCTTGAAGGCGCGGAAGAGCTTGGGCTGCTCGTTGATGTCGGCCATGACGGAGGGGTCGGACGGATTGCATCCGAGCAACAGATAGCCCTCCTCATAGGGGACGAAGCCGTAGGCCCCGAGCATGCCGGTGTGCGGCACCAAGGGCGACAGCGTGGTGTCGGCCAGTCCGTCGAGACGGTAATATATAGTATAAAGCTCATGGAGCGACTCGAGGAGGGCCACCTTGGCATCGAGTCCCTGCGCACGAAATATCTCTATGACCTCGGCGGTAGGTTTCTCCTTACGCTCTATGGGCATATCGGCACGGATGATGGCTTCCATCCCGGAGGAGATGCGCGAGGCGATCCCGACACGGTCGGCAATCTCGGGCGACGAGCCCGTGATGCGCACGTAGTATCCGCCCGACACGGCATTGCATATCTCAAGACGCGCTCCCGGCACGACTCTCTCGACAGCACGGTAGAGCACCATGCAGAGCGAGCGTATGTAGCACCGCTGTCCGGCAGGGTCGCTCACAGGCACAAACTCGACCTGCTTGGGAGCGTAGAGGGGAAACGAAAGCCCTTCCTCCTTATTATTTACGCGCGCGCACACGGGAGAGAAGCCGAGCCGGCCGTCAAGACGCGCCACGACACTCTGAAGAGTCTCTCCGCCCGTAAAGGGGATATATTCCTGAAGGTTTACACAATATATTTTCATAACGCAATGGATGTATTTTTAGCAAATATAATGATTATTTCCGATGAAAAAAACAGCTCTGACCGATTGGTGAGCATGAGGCCAATTTTCGAGTGAAAAATAACAAGTTTTAATTACACGACTCACTATACACAACACCCCGGCCGCCTCAATTGTTGGCGGGGGAGGAGAGCGGGAAAAAGGCCCGATGTTTTTTAATGACTGAATATAGGGGATTTGACCGAAATTTCTTAACTTTGCCGACTGAAAAAGAATCCTTTTATGAATATTTCATACAACTGGCTTAAAAAATACCTTGATTTCTCCCTCACGCCCGACGAACTGGCAGCCGCCCTCACCTCCATCGGCCTTGAGACCGGCGGAGTCGAAGAGGTCGAGTCGATACGCGGCGGCCTCCTCGGCATCGTCATCGGCAAAGTGCTCACATGTGAGGAGCACCCCAACAGCGACCATCTCCACATCACTACCGTAGACCTCGGTGACGGCCAGCCCACCCAGATAGTGTGTGGCGCGCCCAACGTAGCCGCCGGCCAGACTGTGGTCGTGGCCACCGTAGGCACCACACTCTACGGCCCCGAAGGGGAGGAGTTTCAGATAAAGAAATCCAAGATACGCGGCGTCGAATCGTTTGGCATGATCTGTGCCGAGGACGAGATAGGCGTCGGCTCGTCACACGACGGTATCATCGTCATCACCGACGAGGATGTCAAGACCGGCACCCCCGCGGCAGAATATTACGGTCTCACCTCGGACTATGTGCTCGAAGTAGACCTCACCCCCAACCGCATCGACGCAGCCTCACACTATGGTGTGGCCCGCGACCTCTCGGCCTGGCTCGCATGTCACGCCGAAGCCTCGCCCCTCACCCGTCCGTCGGTCGAAGGCTTTGCCATCGAGGCCCCGCAGGGTGGAGTGACAGTAAGAGTCGACAACACCGACGCGTGTCCGCGCTACTGCGGCGTGACCGTGAAGGGCGTCACTGTAAAGGAATCGCCCAAATGGCTCAAGGACGCACTCTCCACCATAGGTGTGCGCCCCATCAACAACATCGTCGACATCACCAACTATCTGCTCCACGCCATGGGTCATCCACTGCACTGCTTTGACGTGGACAAAATCGCCGGCGGTGAAGTGATCGTCAAGAACGCCACCCAGGGCGAGAAATTCGTTACACTCGACGGAGTGGAACACACCCTCGACGCCCGCGACCTCATGATATGCAACACACGCGAGCCCATGTGCATAGCCGGCGTGTTTGGCGGACTCGACTCGGGCGTGACAGAGCAGACCACCTCGGTATTTCTCGAGAGCGCGTATTTCAACCCCACCTCCGTGCGCAAGACCGCACGCCGCCACGGCCTGAACACCGACTCGTCGTTCCGCTTCGAGCGCGGTGTCGACCCCAACAACTGCCGCTATGTGCTCCATCTTGCCGCCCTAATGGTCAAGGAGCTTGCCGGCGGCACTGTGACCGGTCCAGAAACAGACCTCTATCCGGTGAAAATCAATCCGGCGCGCGTGACACTCGACTTTGACTACGCCACACGCCTCGTGGGCAAACAGATACCCTCCGACATCATCACCTCGATACTCCGCAGCCTCGAGATGGAGACCGTCGACATCGACGACAAGCAGGTGACAGTCGACGTGCCAACCTATCGCGTGGACGTGACACGCCCCTGCGACGTGGTCGAGGATATGCTCCGCATCTATGGCTACAACAATATAGAGATCTCCGACACCGTACACTCGGCCCTCTCCTACAAGAGCCGCGCCGACCAGGAGTCGCGCCTGCGCAACCTCGTCAGCGAGCAACTGTGCGGCGAAGGCTTCAACGAGATACTCAACAACTCGCTCACCCGCGAGGCATATTATACCGATCTCGAGCAGATGCCCGCGTCAAAATGTGTCAAGCTGCTCAATCCTCTGAGCAACGACCTCAACGTGATGCGCCAGACACTCCTCTTCGGCGGACTCGAATCGCTGGCCCACAACATCAACCGCCGCGAGAGCGACCTGCTCATGTATGAGTTTGGCAACGTCTACACCTACAACGCCGAAGCCGCCGGCAACGCCGAGGCCGTGCTCGCCCCCTACCGTCAGGGCTCACGCCTGGCCCTGTGGATGACAGGCATGCTGCGCCCGGCCTCGTGGGCACGTCCCGCCGCCGAGGTCACCGTCTATGACCTCAAGGCCGTAGTGGCCAATATCCTCGGCCGTCTCGGCATCACCAACGCAGAAATCAAGACCTCACAGTCAACCTCGGAGCTTTATGCCTCCGGACTCGACATCGCCACCCGCTCGGGCAAGCACATAGGCTCGCTCGGCATCCTTGCCAAGAAGCTGCTCCACATGACCGACATCAAGCAGGCAGTGATGTATGCCGAACTCGACTGGGACACACTCACCGGTCTTGCCATCAAGCGCAAAGTCACCTTCAAGTCCCTGCCCAAAACTCAGGCCGTGAAGCGTGACCTCGCTCTGCTGCTCGACAAGAGCGTGACCATGGAGCGCGTCGAGACTGTAGTGCGCTCAAGCGAGCGCAAGCTGCTCAGAGACGTGACCCTCTTTGACGTCTACGAGGGCGACAAGCTGCCCGAAGGCAAGAAGTCATATGCCATCACCCTTACGCTCCAGGACGACGAGAAGACTCTCCAGGACAAGCAGATCGAGGCTGTGATGAACAAGGTCATCGCCAATCTCACCAAGCAGCTCGGAGCGGAGCTTCGCTGATTATAGCGTTTACAGTTTAGAGTTTAAAAAGTTTAGATATAATATACAACACAATGGGAAGAGCATTTGAATACCGCAAAGCACGCAAGCTCAAACGCTGGGGCAATATGTCCCGCACCTTTACCCGTATAGGCAAAGAAATCACTATCGCCGCCAAGGCCGGCGGTCCCGACCCCTCCACCAACCCCCGTCTGCGCGCTCTCATGCAGAACGCCAAGGCAGCCAATATGCCCAAGGACACCGTAGAACGCGCCATCAAGAAGGCTACCGACAAGGACGCCAGCGACTACAAGGAGATTGTATATGAGGGATACGGCCCCTTCGGCATCGCCATTGTGGTCGAAGCCGCTACCGACAACAATACCCGCACCGTGGCCAACGTGCGCTCCTACTTCACCAAGCACGGCGGTTCGCTGGGCACACAGGGTTCGCTATCGTTCATGTTTGACCACAAGAGCGTATTTAAAATCAAGCCCAAAGAGGGTGTTTCGCTCGAAGACCTCGAGCTGGAGCTCATCGACTATGGCGTAGACGAACTCGAGGATATCGTAGACGACGAGACAGGCGACGAGCAGGTAGTGCTCTACGGTGCGTTTGAGGAGTATTCCAACATCCAGAAATATCTTGAGGAGAACGGCTTCGAGATTATTTCGTCGGAGTTTGAGCGCATCCCCACCGACCTCAAGGAAGTGACCGCCGAGCAGCGCGTGACCCTCGAAAAACTTCTCGAGAAGTTTGAAGACGACGAGGACGTGCAGAACGTATTCCATAACATGAAAGAGGAAGACGGCGAATAAGGAGTAAATCCCGACCCACACATCTACTCTTTCATGACGCAGCCCCACGAGGGCTGCATCAAAACAACACCATTTTCCTCTAAATCCCTTTATTTCCCTATCAATTCATAGGGAAATAGGGGATTTTTTGTTTATATTTGCAGTCTAATTATTCCAAATAGGTTACAAAATGCTAAAAATAGCAATTCAGGCCAAAGGCCGACTTAATGAAGAAAGCATGTCACTTCTGGCCGACGCCGGCATCAGTGCCGCCTCAGGCAGCCGCAAACTCATATCGAAAGCCAAGGGTTTCCCCATGGAGATACTCTATCTGCGCGACGACGACATTCCCCAGGCCGTGGCCATGGGTGTGGCCGACATAGGCATCGTAGGTCTCAACGAAGTGTCCGAAAAGGGCGAGAAAGTCGACGAGGTGATGAGCCTCGGCTTCGGAGCGTGCCGCATATCCATAGCGGTGCCCCGCGAGACAGAATACTCCGCGACGTGGCTCAACGGACGCCGTGTGGCAACATCCTACCCCCACATTCTGGCCAAATATTTTGCCGACAACAATATCTCGGCCGAAATCCACGAGATAGCCGGCTCGGTGGAGATAGCTCCGACAGTAGGCATGGCCGACGCGATATTTGACATCGTGTCGTCGGGCGGAACACTCATACAGAACGGTCTGCGCGAGGTGGAGCAGGTGTTTTTCTCCGAAGCGGTGCTCATAGCCACCCCCTCGCTCCCCGAGGAGAAGCTGGCCGAGATTGACAAACTGAAATTTCGCCTGCGTTCCATACTTGACAGCCGCGACATGAAATATGTGCTCATGAATCTGCCGCGCACAGCCGTCGACGAGGCTGTCAAGATACTCCCGGGCATGAAAAGCCCCACTCTGCTCCCGCTGACACAGCCCGACTGGTGCTCGCTCCATGTGGTGATACCCGAGTCGGAACTCTGGGAGAAAATCGAACTTCTCAAAAACATCGGTGCCGAAGACATCCTCATCCTCAACCTCGAGAACATCATAAGGTGATTCTTATGGTTAATTCTTATGGTTAAAAGAGTTAAGAGAGTTAATTCTTATAGTTAAAAGAGTCAATTCCTGTAGTTAAAAGAGTCAAGATTGGCTTGCCAAGAATTACTAATTACTAATTGCTAATTACTAATTGAATATTGAATATTGATTGTTTCTAATTAATGAAAATAATAGAATCTCCCTCACGCAGCGAGTGGGACACACTCACTGCCCGCAATATACCTGCCGATGACCCGCAGGTGACAGCCGCAGTCGAACAGATAGTGGCCGGAGTGCGCAACGGCGGCGATGACGCTCTGCGCGACTACGCCTCACGCTTTGACGGCGCAGAGCTCTCATCGCTCGAAGTCTCCGACGAAGAGATGGCCGAGGGCATCTCGCGCGTAAGTCCGGAAGTGGCCCGGGCCATCGAGGCCGCGGCCCGCAATATCGAGACATTTCACCGCGCCCAGCTCCCCCTCCCCATCGAGGTCGAGACCTCACCCGGCGTGCGGTGTCTGCAACGTGCGGTGCCTCTGCAACGTGTAGGCCTCTACATACCCGGCGGACGCGCTCCGCTCTTCTCGACAGTGCTCATGCTGGCTCTGCCCGCACGTCTGGCCGGATGTCCCGACATCATAATGTGCACACCCGCATCCGGCTCCCGTCCGATAGCCCCCGAGATACTCTATGCAGCCCGTGTGGCAGGAGTGAACCGTATCTATAAGGTGGGGGGCGCACAAGCCATCGCGGCCATGGCCTACGGCACTCAGAGCATAGCCCGCGTCGACAAGATATTCGGCCCGGGCAACCGATTTGTCACCAAAGCCAAGCAACTCGTATCGTCCGTGACCGCCATCGACATGCCTGCCGGTCCGAGCGAAGTGATGATCATGGCCGACTCGACAGCAGTGCCCGCCTATGTGGCGGCCGACATGCTTTCGCAGGCCGAACACGGCCCCGACAGCCAGGCCATGACCGTGTGTGACTCGCCCGAACTGGCTCAGGCCATCGCCGCCGAGGTGGAGCGTCAGGCCGCACAGCTCTCGCGACGCGACTCGGTGGAAGGCTCGCTCGCCCACAGCCGCATCATCACGCTCGGTTCGCGCCGGGAGATGACAGAGTTTGCCAATCTCTATGCGGCCGAACATCTTATTATCTCCATGCGTTCTCCCTGGGAGATAGCCGATGCCATCACGGCCGCCGGCAGCGTGTTTGTCGGCAACTACTCCCCCGAGAGCGCGGGTGACTATGCTTCCGGCACCAACCACACACTCCCAACGGGAGCGTGGGCCCACTCAATGAGCGGCGTCAACATCGACAGCTACATGCGCAAGATTACCTATCAGCAACTCTCCCCCGAGGGACTTGCCTCGCTCGCGCCTGTAATCACTGCCATGGCCCGCGCCGAAGGCCTTGACGCCCACGCCTCAGCCGTCACTATCAGAACACAAAACAGCAATTGCTAATAGCTATTAATTACTAATTACTCATTGCTAATTAAACGAAATGAATCCGCTCAAATACGTCCGGCCCAACATACTTGCCCTCAGCCCCTACTCCACCGCGCGCGACGAGTTTAAGGGAGGTGACATCAGCGTCTTTATCGATGCCAACGAGTCACCGTTTCACACAGGTTTCAACCGCTATCCCGACCCTCGCCATCACGAGCTGAAGCAGCGCGTGGCTGCCGTCAAAGGCACCACGGCCGACACAGTATTTATCGGCGGAGCCGGCAGTGACGAAGCCATCGACCTAATCTACCGCATATTCTGCCGTCCGGCCACCGACAATGTCATAGCCATGTCGCCAACCTACGGAGTTTACTCCGTAGCTGCCGCCATCAACGATGTGGAATATCGCGAAGTCGCACCCACCGACGGCTATGCCTTCCCTGTCGAAGCCGTCCTTGCGGCCATCGACTCCCACACCAAAGTGATATGGGTATGCTCGCCCAACAACCCCACCGGTCTGGCCGTGCCTCCCGCCGACATCATGCGGCTGGCCGACAGTTTTGACGGCATCGTGGCTGTCGACGAGGCTTATGTCGACTTCTCGCCCTATCCTTCGGTGATACCGCTCATCGCCTCTCACCCCAACATCATAGTGCTACAGACATTCTCCAAGGCCTGGGGACTCGCCAACCTGCGCGTGGGGATGGCTTTTTCCGACCCGCGCATAGCCACCATATTTGCCAACGTCAAATATCCCTACAACCTCAACGGTCCCACCCAACGCGAAATCCTCCGCCAGCTCAGCCGCGACATCACCCCGCAGGTCGAGATGATAAAGAGCGAACGCGAACGCCTGGCTGCGGAGCTGGCCAAATATCCCTGTGTGGAGCGCGTCTACCACTCCGACGCCAACTTTCTGCTGGTCAAAGTCGACGATGCCGGCCGTCTCTATGACAGTCTGGTGGCCAAAGGTGTGCTCGTGCGCAACCGCACCCGCGTGGCCCACTGTGCCGGCACTCTGCGCATCACCATAGGCACTCCGGCCGAAAACCGCCGTCTGCTCGAAGCACTGGCCGACTACTGCGGCATGCTCCGTCAGGAGTCTCAGGCCCTCACGCCTCGCACGGCCACCATAGAGCGACACACCTCCGAGACCGACATCCGGATACACATCGACCTCGACGGCGACCCTTCGGCATCGGTCATCGACACCGGATTGAAATTTTTTGATCACATGCTCTCCCAGCTCCCCCATCACGGCGGCTTCGCTCTCGACATACTGTGTCGCGGCGACCTCGAGGTGGACGAGCATCACACCATGGAGGATGTGGCCATCGCACTCGGCGACGCCCTGCGCTCGGCCCTTGGCGACAAACGCGGCATCGAACGCTACGGCTTCGTGCTGCCGATGGACGAGAGCCGGGCCATGGTGCTCATCGACCTCGGGGGACGTATCGACTTCAAATGGGATGTCACCCTTGACCGCGAATATTTAGGTGACACGCCCACCGAGATGTATCCCCACTTCTTCCAGTCGCTCGCCTCGTCACTGCGGGCCAATCTGCACATCTCGGCCGGCGGCGACAACTGCCACCACATCATCGAAGGCGTCTTCAAGGCCACTGCCCGCGCCCTCCGCGCCGCCATACGCCGCGACCCCTTCACCCACTCCCTCCCCTCCTCCAAAGGAATAATTTAACTTGCCCGAAGGGCAAAGGTTATAAGGTTATGGGGTTAAACCGTCCGGCCTCCACTTATCAACCTCATCCAGACCTCATCCGGCCCTACGGCCCAATAATATCCTGCAAGTTAACCTTATAACCTCATAACCTTATAACCTTTGGCCGTAGGCCAACTAAGATATGATTGCTATAATTGACTATTCCACCGGCAACCTCCGCTCCGTAGGCAACGCCCTCTCCCGCATCGGAGCCGAATGGACCCTCACAGCCGACCCGCGACTCATCCGACAGGCCGACCGCGTGCTTCTGCCCGGCGTAGGCCACTGCGGCGAATCACTAGCCCGTCTGCGCGCCACAGGGCTCGACACAGTGATACGCGATCTGCGTCACCCCGTGCTCGGCATATGTGTGGGCATGCAGATGATGTGTCGCGACACCGAGGAAGGCGATGTCCAAGGCCTCGGCATTTTCGACGCCCACGTGCGACGTTTCATCCCCGGGCCCGACGACAAAGTGCCCCACATGGGATGGAACTCTATACATAACCTCGAGAAAGGACTCTTCAAAGGCATACCCTCGGGGGCCTTCGTCTACTATGTCCACTCCTACTACGCCAACCTCTGCCCCGACACCATCGCCACAACACGATTCGGTAGCGAAGGCCGGATGTTTAGCGCGGCTCTGAAATATGAAAACTTCTACGGCACCCAGTTCCACCCCGAAAAGAGCGGAGACATAGGCGAACAGATACTCTGTAATTTTCTTAAACTATAGCTATCGAATTTAGAGCTTAAAGTTTAGAGTTTAGTGAATAGAGCTTAACGACAGATACCCCCGCCTCCCCCCGGCTTGCCTCAAATTACTAATTACTAATTGCTAATTACTAATTGTTAATTCCTTCCAGATGCTTCTTCCAGCTATTGATATAATTGACGGCAAATGTGTCCGTCTCACCAAAGGCGATTACGCCACACAGACCACTTATGACGCCTCGCCCGTCGACATGGTGAAACGCATGGTCGACTCAGGCTTCGGCCGCATCCACGCGGTCGACCTCTCGGGCGCGCGGCAAGGCCATCCGACCGCCCTCAACACACTCGAAAAAATGGCCGCCGTAAACGGTGCCTCCATCGAATGGGGCGGAGGACTCAAGACCGACTCCGACCTGCGCGACCTCTTCAACGCCGGTGCCACATGGGCCGTAATCGGAAGTGTAGCCGCCCGACAGCCCCTGCTCTTTAACCACTGGCTGTGTGAATACGGCCCCGACACCATGGTGCTCGGAGCCGACCTACGCGACGGCAAAGTCGCCGTAAGCGGATGGACCGCCGACGAAGAACTCACCGCCGACGAACTCATCAACCGATTCCGCCCCCTCGGACTCAGCCAGGTCATCGTCACCGACATCTCGCGCGACGGCATGCTGCAAGGCCCCAACTTTGGCCTTTACACCACCCTGCGCGCCACCCATCCCGACATCATCTTCACCGTCTCGGGCGGCATATCCTCTACGGCCGACATACGCCGCTGTCTGGAGCTCGGCCTGCCACGCGTAATCGTAGGCAAAGCCCTCTACGAAGGCCACATCACTCTCGGAGAAATGCAGCAACTCCAGGAGGAATTTACCACCCGATAATCTCTCATCCCACAAACATCCCCCCACGACATTGTTAACCAAGCGCATCATACCCTGTCTGGATGTCAAGGACGGCCGCACCGTCAAAGGCATCAACTTTGAAGGCCTCGCCGATGTCGGCGATCCCGTGGCTCTCGGAGAACGTTACGCCCTTGAGGGTGCCGACGAACTCGTGTATCTCGACATCTCGGCCACCCGCGAAGGGCGCGGCACCTTCACCCGCCTCGTAAGCCGCGTAGCCGACCGCGTCAACATCCCCTTCACCGTAGGCGGAGGCATCTCCTCGCTCGACGACGCGGCAGCCTTGCTCGACGCCGGAGCCGACAAAATATCCATCAACAGTGCCGCCGTGCGCGACCCGCGGCTCATCAGCGACATAGCCCGACGCTACGGCAGCCAGTTTGTGGTCGTAGCCATCGACGCCCGCAGCGGAGCCGACGGTGAGTGGCATGTCACCACCCACGGAGGCACGCGCCTCGCCGACCGACTCCTGTTCCCCTGGGCCAAAGAAGCGCAGGAACGCGGAGCCGGCGAGATACTCTTCACCTCCATGGACCACGACGGCACGCGCTCAGGCTACCCCTGCGACCTCTACCGTCGGCTCACCTCATCGCTCTCCATCCCCGTCATAGCCTCGGGAGGAGCCGGCAGTCCCGACGACATAGCCGATGTGCTCACGCTCGGCGGAGCCGACGCCGCACTTGCCGCCAGCATATTCCACTACGGCGAAATCTCTATCCGCGACCTCAAAGCCCGCCTCGCCGACCGCAATATACAAGTGAGAGTAGTATAAAGTTTAATGTATAGAGTTTAGTGAATAGCTTACCAAAAACTGCTAATTGCTAATTGATCAAAATGGTTTTCTCCGACTTCAATCTTGATAAATGTGCCGACCGTCTCCTGCCCGTCATAGTGCAGGACGCCACCACACTGCGAGTGCTCATGCTCGGCTATATGAACCGCGAAGCCTTTGACAAAACCGTCGACTGCGGCCTTGTCACCTTCTACTCGCGCACCCGTAAGACACTCTGGACCAAAGGCGAGACCTCAGGCCACCACCTGCGCGTCGTGGAAATGTATCCCGACTGCGACATGGACACCCTTCTCATCAAAGCCTGTCCCGTCGGGCCCACATGTCACCGCGGCACCACGGCATGTTTCGACACCCCCGCCGAAGACGGTTTCATACGTTCGCTCTCCTCTCTCATAGCCCGACGCCACGAAGAAATGCCCGAAGACTCCTACACCACACGCCTCTTTATCAAAGGAGTCAAAAAGATAGCGCAGAAAGTGGGCGAGGAAGCCGTAGAGTCGGCCATCGAAGCTGTCGACGGCAACCGCGACCGCTTCATCTACGAAGCCGCCGACCTCATGTATCACTATCTCGTCTTGCTCGAACAGATGGGTGTGACCCTCCCCGACATCGAGCGCGAGCTCGTCAAACGGCACTCCTGACCCCAAGAGACGGGAGATACATAAGGACATAAGACTCATAAGAGACATAAGTCTTTACATAATCATGACTTATGTCTCTTATGAGTCTTCGAGGGTACTTAGAGGTCGTTTAATAACAACCTCTTATATATATCATCACCTTATACCTTCACGCTTAGCAAATACAATATTATCAACATATCGGCCTCGGGACCGAGCCAGCCACGCAGCATCTCCAGCATCCGTGCCTTTCTTTTTTTGACCGTAATCTCAGCCACGTCGAGCAGACGCGCTATCTCCTTGTTTTTCAGTCCCTGCTCAAAATTCAGTTCGAAAATCTCGCGATACTGCGGCGGCAGACGGTCGATGGCTGCAAAAAGCCGGTCGAGCGTCTCCTGGCGTATGAGCGCGTAGGATATGTCGCGCTCCATCCCGGCATCCTCATCCGAATCATCCCCCTCGATAGCCTGGGCATAGCCATCGGCCACACCCTTGTGGCGCACAAGATTGGACGCCTTGTGACGTATACACCTCATCAGGTACCAACGCCAGTGAAACGCATCATCTATCTCTCCGGCATGCTCATAGGTGGTCATCACAGCATCCTGCACGCAATCCTCGGCCATAAATGCGAGCGACGGGCCGAGCAGACGCGACGCAAACGTCAGCAGTCCCGGATACATCACCGTATAAAACGGCACCATCCGGCCCTTGACAAAATTATCATATAATGACTCGTAATCTATCATCTGCCCGCAACATGAGTGAGACAGCAAAGGTATAGAGTTTTGACATCATTAACAAGGAGAAATACGTTTTTAATGTTTTATCCTGCTTTTGTAGACAATTCATGACCTTTTTGTAAAATTTTTGGCAAAAAAATTAAAAATTTGATATACCTTTTATCACCTCGCGTGTAGTCTTAATAAAAACCGAATCATTCTCACATCGCAAAATGCATCACGAATCATACATTAGCCGGCTCATCTACCGACGTCTCATAGGCACCATCACCCCTGAGGAGGAAACACTGCTCAGGCAATGGCTCGACGAGAGCGAGGACAACCGCCTGTTTCTCGACTCGCTCGCCGACCCCTCGGCCCTTACCGACGAACATCACACCCGCCGCGTGGTCGACCCCCTGCGTCCGGCCCGCGACATGGAGCTGCGCATCGCCGCCCGCCGTCGTCGCTCACTCATGCGCCGCGCCTCACGCATAGCCGCCGCTGTGGCTATTCTCATCATCGCGGCAGGCACGGCATGGCACTTCAGCCGCCACACCCGCCTCGACGCGCCCGCCCAGGACGTCAGCCCGGTGGCCGTGACTCCCGCGCCCAAGACCATCGATGACATATCGGCCGGCACCACCCGCGCCACCATCACCAACCAGGCCGGACGGACCATAGCCCTCTCGGCCGGCGAGTCGGGACGTGACGGCACCACCCACTTCATACCCAAGGCTTCGGCCGAACATATGCCGCCACAGCAACTGTGTCTCGAAGTGCCCCGCGGAGGCGAGTTCAAGGTGATACTCGAGGACTCCACCGTGGTGTGGCTCAACTCCGAGTCGACACTCCGCTATCCCGACACCTTCAGCGACACCGAGCGGCGCGTTGCCGTCACGGGCGAGGCCTATTTCAGTGTGAGCAAAGACCCCTCGCGACCCTTCTACGTCGAGTCGGAGGGACAGGTGATACGAGTCTACGGCACCACATTCAACGTCCGCGCCTATCCCGACGAGGACGCCACCTACACCACCCTCGAGACCGGCTCCATATCGCTTGCACGCGACACTGCTCCCTCGGGCGAGATATTCCTCTCCAAAGGCCACCAGGCCATCCTCGACCACAGTTCCGACAGGGTGAGCATGGCCGTTGTCGACCCTGCCGCCGTCACCTCGTGGCGTCACGGACGGTTTGTGTTTGACGACCAGCCTCTCGAGCGCATCATGCGCGACCTGAGCCGATGGTATGACTTCCGCTACGAGTTTGCCGACGACTCACTGCGCTCGCGGGTATTCATGGGCGGCATACCGCGATATGCCGACTTCCGCACGGCCATACAGGTGCTCGAAAACTGCGGAGGCATACGCTTCACCCTCACTCCCGACAACAAGATACTCATCTCGGGGCTGTAGACCTCCCGATTACACTTACCATGACAATCAACTTTTTTTCATAACCCAATCATTATTTAACCCCCACGCCTATGAATCCAAGACTCCTATGGCTGCTTGCATTGATCATGACGGTCAACGTTGCCGGTCTGGCCCAGACCTACAACGCCACCTTCAACAACGCTCCGGCCGAGACAGCAATCCAGATTCTCAAGAAAGCCACAGGCCATGACTTCGTCTATCAGAAGGAACTGATAAAAAACAACAAGGCCACCGTCTCGGGCACCTATCGCAACTCAACGCTCGACCAGCTCCTTGACGCGACCGTAGACCAGCAGCTCGGACTCTCCTACAAGGTCGTGGGCACAACAGTCTCGCTCTCCGAGGCCGACAGACAATCCTATGCCTACGACGCCCTCGTGACGGGCACCGTGGTCGACGAGGCCGGCGAACCGCTTGCCGGAGCCACCGTAATGCTCAAAGGCACACACTATGGCGTCAGTGCCGACATCGACGGCCATTTCAGCATGCATGTCCACCACACCGACCCCTCGCTGGAGTTTTCATATGTCGGCATGCATCCCAAGACCGTACGTCTGACCACCAACAATATAGGCAAAGCCCTTAAAGTCACCCTTCAGACTAATGCCTCCACTATGGACGAAATCGTGGTAACCGGCTATCAGAACATCAAGCGCGAAAACGCCACCGGCTCCTACACCATCATCTCGGGCGACGACATCAACAAGCGTCACAACGCCGACATCACCTCGAGCCTCGAGGGCAATATTCCCGGCCTCGTGAAGAAGCGTGACGCCTACCAGTCGGGCGAGAACAATATAGTGATACGCGGTGTCGGCACGTTCACCGCATCGACCGCGCCGCTCGTAGTTGTCGACGGTCTGCCCATCGAGGGAGGCATCGAGACGGTCAACAATTATGACATCAAGTCGATAACCGTGCTCAAGGACGCCTCGGCCGCCGCCATCTACGGTGCACGAGCCTCCAACGGCGTGATCGTAATCACAACCAAGCAGGCCGACAAGGAGCGTCTGTCAGTCGAGTTCAACGCCGACCTCTCCATTACCGGCAAGACCGACTACTCCAAGGCCGGATGGGCCAACGCTGCCCAATCCATAAAGCTCGAGCGGCTCAACTGGAACGGCATGAAGGACAACGACCCCGACCAGTTCAATGCTCTCGTCAACAGCTACAACAACTATGACCAGCGCAAAGGTCTATCGCCCGTAACCCGCATGTTTGTGCAGAACTATCTCGGCGAGCTCGACACTGACATCATGAATGCAACGCTCGACACATGGTCTCGCAACAACTACCGTCAGGAGTGGCAGGACGCCACCGAACGCTCGCGCGTGAGCCAGCTCTATAATCTCTCGCTCCGCAACCAGGGCAAAATTCTCGCCTCGAGCTTCACCTTCAACTACGCTGACGACAATCTCGGCATGAAGAAGGAAAACTCGCGCTCGCTGCAGTTCCGCTACAAGGGCGACCTCAAGGCCGCCAAGTGGCTCGACCTCTCGTTCTCGGTCAACGTCATCCACAACAATTCCAAGCGCAACGCCGTCGGAGGCCATGACGGCATCAACTCGTTCTACCCCTACCAGTCGATGTACAACGCCGACGGCTCCCGCGCACGCATGGAGGCCGACGTGATGCTCGACCATCCCTCGCTCGCCAACCCCGCCTTCGGACTCTATGACCACTCCTTCAACCTGCTCGATGAGATAGGTCTCAATACGTCAAAGCAGACATCGACCAACATCCGCGCCTATATCCACGCCCTCTTCCACATACCCGTCGAGGGATGGAATGCTTCGGTGATGTATCAGCACGAGGACATACAGTCACAGAGCGAGACCGAGTATTACAAAAACTCCTACTATGCCCGCGACATCTTCAACCGCTACACCACCGGCGGCGTGACCAAGGTGTGGGAGATAGACCCCTCAGTCGACTTCTGGGACGTGTATATGAATCCCGACGCCTATCCAGGATACTCCTACTACGACCCCAATACGTTTGACTTCTTCTATGACGAAAACGGCAACATGGCCGTGGCCAAGCAGGTGGAGCATCTGCTGCCGCTCGAACACCATGTGCCCGACGGAGGCATGCTCTCAACCTACAATTCCCACAGCACTTTCTACACCTTCCGCGCTCAGACCGACTACAACCGCAGCTTCGGCAAGCACGACATCAGCCTCCTCGCCGGATTTGAATACCGCCAGACCAAGAGTAATTCCAACTCCAACTACTTCATCGGCTATGACCACCAGACCATGAACAACCAGAACGTCTTCGCCGACTGGTCGTTTATCAACGGATTCGGTCAGATGGGCATCCTCGGCACAAGTTGTCCCCCCTCGGGCTTATATGCCAACTTTGCCGTATCCGAGACCCTCCACCGTTACTACTCCTACTACTTCACCGGCAGCTATGTCTACGACTCGCGTTACAGCGTCTTCGGCTCCTACCGCGTCGACAAGACCGACCTCTTCGGCACCGACCCGAAATTCCGCGGACGCCCCCTGTGGTCGGTAGGCGGCTCGTGGAACGCCCATAACGAACCGTTCCTACGCCCCGTCACATGGCTCGACGCCCTCAAGCTCCGCGCCTCCTATGGCCTGACCGGCAACATCAACAACAACGCCAAGTCGGTGATGACCGCCAACCTCACCACCAACCGCTTCAACGGCGGCATAATGGGCAAAATCGACGCCGTGCCCAACGACCAGCTCCGCTGGGAGAAGACCTCGACATGGAACTGGGGTCTTGACTTCGCACTCCTCGGCTACCGCCTCAACGGCTCCATCGACGCCTACCGCAAATACGGCACCGACATCCTCACCGACGTGGCCCTCGACGTCACCACCGGCAAGGATGACATGATACTCAACGCCGGCGAGATGCTCAACACCGGTGTAGAGTTTCAGCTCAACGGACGCATACTCCCCTCCAATTCGCGCAAGCAGGTGGGCATTGACCTGGGCGTGACTTTCGGCTACAACCACAATAAGGTCAAGAAAGTCTACTACCACCCCCGCACAGGCTCCGAGTTCCGCTCCATGACTCTCAAGCAGGGCTATCCCCTCAACACCGTCACCGGCATCGACTATGCAGGCTTCGTGACCGACGACAAAGGCATCACCTACGGCACCTGGCGCGACCACAACGGCGAGATTCACAACACCTCGCTCAGCTCGGCCGATTTCACCATCGACGACTGCGTGTATCTCGGCACCTCCACTCCCGTATGGACCGGAGGACTCATCCCCGAGATACGTTATCAGGGCTTCACCCTCTCGGCCATGATGCACTTCTACGGAGGCCACTACATGAACACCGACCCCCGCGTGTGGAACACCCTCAACGATGCCGTCGTGACCTCGGCCCTCGACTTCTGGAACGGTGTGGAAGGCGCGGTGCCCAACGGATACCTCACAAAATATTACGACTCGCGCACCATTTCCATCGGCGCGGCCGACTATCGCAACTACTCGCGCGCCGACTATCTCAAGCTCCGCTCCATCACACTCTCCTATGAGTTTGAGCGCAAACTCATACGCCGTCTCGGCCTCAGCGACCTGCGTCTCCGATTCCAGGTCGACAACGTGGCCACATGGGCCCGCAACGGCCGCAGTTGGGACCCCGAAGCCACGCGCATGGGCGGACTCCCCGTCAAGACCCCCTCGACCTACACCATGAGCCTATCCCTCAACCTCTAAAGCCGTATCAAAATGAAAAAATCATATATAACCCTATTTCTGACTCTGCTCGCTGTCCTCACTTCGTGTGACGACAAGCTCGACATCACTCCCCGCGGATTCTCCACCCTCAACACCGTCGACGACCTCGGTGCCGTCCTCAACCGCGAGTGGCGTATATATGACTGGGACTTCAACCACGAAATGCTCACCGGCAACATATTCGCCTACTACAAGACTCCCGCCGAGGTGTTTGCCGTGAAAAACTCCGTCGAATATGCATTCATTTTCGGCGACGAATCTGTCGACCGCGTGGCCCTCTGCGAGGATGACGGCCGCTACAGTGAAATCTACGAAAACATCATGCACTGCAACATCGTGGCCGAAAAAATGGCCGATGCCGAGGGTGACGACTACAAGAAAAACCGCTTTATCGCACAGGCCCGCATACTCCGCGCCTGGTTTCACTTCCTCGCCGTCAATCTCTGGGCCGCACAGTATGACCCCGCCACCGCAGCATCGACAGGCGGCATAGCCTATGTCGACAACATCGACTTCGGAGCGCAGAAGACCAAGCTCACTGTCGCCGAAGTCTATGACCGCATCCTCGCCGACTGCACCGACGACCTCATAGCATGTCTCGACCCGACTCCCGTCAACGACCCCTTCCGATTCGAGGCCGATTTTGGCTACGCCGTCCGCGCCCGCGTGCTCTTCCAGATGAAACGCTACGACGAGGCCGCCGTCTATGCCCGCAAAGCCATAGCCGTCAACCCCACCATCGAAGACCGCTCAACCATCGTCAGCAAAGGCACATGGGAATCCACCTTTGACGCACCTCACCACTACATGTTCATCCTCACCAACTTCGTCATAAACTTTTCCGAAATATCCGGAAAAACCCTTACCCCGGAGTTCATGTCACTCTACGAGCAGGGCGACTATGTGCGCTACTACTCACGTGCTGACGATTGGGAAAGCTATGACGACGTGCTCGTAGGCCCCAAGGGAAGCATGTTCTACAGCCCGCAGGGCGCACCCCGCTTCAACGTATGGGGCATACGCGCCGAGCAGATGTATTACGTCCTCGCAGAGTCGCTCATCCGCACAGGTCACATCGACGACGGACTCGACCAGGTAGACAAAGTACGCAAATACCGCATCCATCCTCAATACTACACCCCCTTCAAAGGCACAGTCACCACCGAGAAAGACGCCATGGCCCTCCTGTCCAAAGCCAAGACCGTAGAATGCATCCTCTCGATCGAAAACTACCTCGACTGCAAACGACGCAACACCGAGCCCGACTACGCCACCGACATCATCCACCACATCGACGATCTCGGCGATCACACCATACGCCCCGGCTCACCCCTCTGGATCTATCCCTTCCCCATGAACGCCACCAACTTCAACCCCTCCCTCACCCAAAACATCTAAAAACCCACCAAAGGGGGCCGGAATGCCCCGACGCAATCCCGGCCCCCCTTGCCCTTTATCCCCCCCTACTCGCCAGCCCGCCTTTGCCACTGTGTGAGCGCGGAAGCGCGAAGCCTCGGCCGCCATTGCCCTTTGTCCCCCGCCCGCGAGCCTCAGCTCGCCCCATCCTCCACTAATCCAATTACCAACTCCCGATTATGAAAAAAATCATTCTCGCCACCCTGCTCGCAGCCACCCTTCCGGCCGCAGCACAGACCGACTTCCGTCACATCACCTTCGACCAAGCCAAAGAAGCCGCCAAAACCGAAGGCAAGCTTATCTTCGTCGACTTCTACACCCAATGGTGCGGTCCCTGCAAACGCATGGCAACCACCGTATTCCCCAAAAAAGAAATCGGCGACTACCTCAACGCAGGCTTCGTAAACCTCAAGCTTGACGCTGAAGCCGAAGGAGCCGATCTCGCCAAGACCGTAGGCATCAAAGCCTACCCAACCCTCATGGTCTTTGACGCCGACGGCAACCAGCTCGGCTCATTCGCCGGCATGAAAGACGGCCAGGAATTTATCACAGCCGTCGAAATGTGCAAAAACCCCGACCTCACCCCAGAACGCATCAAACAACGCTACGCCGCCGGCGAACGCACCCCCGAACTTGTGCGCGCCTACGCCATCAACATCGTCGACTCCTCGCGCGACTACATGGCAGCCATGACACAAGCCGGAAAAATCATCGACGAATACTTCGACACCCTCACCGACACACAACGGCTCTCACCTGACAATCAGTTTCTCTACGACACCTACACCACAGGCTACAACTCCCCGCGCATACAATTCATGATTGATAACCGCGACCGCTTTGACACGACATACACCGACGCCATAGCCGAAAACATCAAAACCCAACACCAGCGCGAAGCCTCACGCTACTTCACCACCAACGCCGTCACCGATGACACCACACGCCGTCAGTTTGAAGACTTCAAGCAACGCTCCCGACAGCTCGGCTACGCATCAGACTACGAGACACAGCTTCGGTTTGCCGAAGCCCGCGCCACCATGGACACCGACGCCTACATCAAATACTGCGACAAAAACTACAGCCGGCTCACCGACGACGAGCGTGGCCAGCTCCTCTCCCAGCTCAACGCCATCTTCGCCCCCGCCACCCCCGAGCAGACCCGCAAAGTGACCGCCTTCGCCCGCAAACACCTCGCCACCCTCCCCGCCTCCAGCCTCATCTGGGCCGCCTACGCCATCAACGAACTCGAATCCCCCCGCCACTGATTATCAGCATTAAACAGGCAATCCCCAAAAGTGACAACTGATGTTGTCACTTTTGGGGATTGCCTGTTTATGTATCTTCAGATAATCTCAGAGGATATTTAATAACAAATGTCCTCTTACTCCGCGCTGAGAGGGGAGGGGGTGGTGTAGGAGCGGGCGGCGAGCTCGGTGTTGAGCATGTAGAGGCCCATGCCGTTGTCACCGATGAGACGGAGCTTGTCGATGAGGGCACGGCAGTTGTCTTCTTCCTCGACCTGCTCGGTGATGAACCAGTTGAGACGGTCGCGGGTGGCGTAGTCGTTCTCTTCTAAGGCGAGGGCGTAGAGGCCGTTGATGAGGGCGGTCACTTTCTGCTCATGCTCGAGGGTGGCTGTGAAGACGTCCATGGGTGAGGCCCATTGGGTGGGCACGGCGTCGATGGCTTTGAGAAGCACGCGGCCGCCGCGCTGGTTGATGTAGTTCATAAAGATGGTGGCGTGGTCCTGCTCTTCCTTAAACTGGATTTTAAACCAGTTGGAGAAGCCGGGCAGACCTTCGGCTTCAAAATAGTGGGCCATCGAGAGGTAGAGATATGCGCTATATAGTTCGGCGTTGATCTGCTCGTTGAGTGCGTCCTGAATCTTGGGATTTAACATAGTTAAATTTATTTTAGGTGAATGATATTTGTTACCGCAAATTTAACACTTTTCTGCATCCTTCGGTTTCATTTCATATGAAGATTCATGGGTAGGCTTTTTATTTAACATTATTTAATAAAGATGCCGTGTTAAATTAGTTGGACATATTTTTGGACAGGCAACATATTTTGCCTAAATTTGCGGAAATTTAAACATTTTAGCCTAACCTATGATAGCACAGCTAACGCAGTACAAATAAAGTTTAACAACAGACATAGAACTACATTTTTCTGAATCCATAACTTAGTCATGACATACTGGATAATAAATTCTTTAATAGTTTTTGCTTTATGCGTCCTGTTTGCGGGCGTATTGATTCCTCAGATACTGTTGATAGCTTACAGGCGCAACCTGTTTGACGAAGTGGATGAACGTAAAATCCATAAAGGACTCATTCCCCGTCTTGGAGGCATTGCTTTCGAGCCTGTGATACTGCTCACGATGGCTCTGGTGCTCGGAGGCAACATCATGCTTGAGAATTATGCTTTCCCCTCGGCTTTCTACAACAACGGTCTGCTGATGATAGCGACATTCTGCAGTCTGATGTTGCTCTATCTTATCGGCATAGCCGATGACCTGATAGGCATCAAGTACAGGGCAAAGTTTGTGGTGCAGATAGTGTGTGCGTCGCTTCTCATCACGGCCGGGTGCTGGTTTACGTCGTTTGCGGGCATCTTTGGTGTGCAGAGCGTGTCGCCATGGTTTGGCATCCCATTCACTGCGGTAGTGATAGTGTTTATCATCAATGCCATCAACCTCATCGACGGCATCGACGGTCTGGCCTCGGGTCTCAGTTCGATAGCCTGCGGCATCTATGGCGTGTCGTTTCTGCTAATCGGCGAGTATGCCTATGCCATCATCTCGTTTGCCACGCTTGGTGTGTTGTTTCCGTTCTTCTACTACAACGTTTTTGGCGACGTCAAGAAACACTCCAAGATATTTATGGGCGACACAGGCTCATTGACCATCGGTCTTCTGCTCAGCATCCTGGGCATCAAGCTGTTTACCCATGACTTTGACCCCGCGCTCGAGTTTCAGCCGGCAGTGCTGGCTTTCTCTCCGCTCATCATCCCGAGCTTTGACGTGGTGAGAGTCTATATGGTGCGCATACGCAACCATTGCTCCCCTTTCCTCCCCGACAAGAACCATATCCACCACAAATTTCTGGCCGCGGGCATGAAACCCCGCACGGCCATGGTGACCATCATAACAATATCCACACTTTTTACCCTCTTTAACCTCGGGCTGAGCCGGATAATGAACATCAACATAATCGTCGTGCTCGACGTTATCATGTGGGTGACATTTCACTTCTGGCTTAACAAACGCATCAAAAAGGCCAAGGCCGAAGGGCTCTCGCGCTGACATGGTCGGCCGTCACTCCCTGCGTCCGCTCTCTCCGACCCCGGCAATACATATGCGTCACACCCCCGAGCCGACATTAAAAACACTCAGAATCTCAGATGATTGACCATATACTCACCGAGGAAGTCACCGAGCGCGCAGTGCTCGTGGGACTCATCAGCAACCAGCAGAACGAAGCCAAGGCGCGTGAATATCTCGACGAACTGGCTTTTCTGGCCGACACGGCCGGGGCTGTGACCGTAAAGACATTTCTTCAGAAACTTGAGTATCCCAACCCGCGCACCTATGTGGGCAAGGGCAAACTCGAGGAGATACGCGCCTATATCGAGGACAATGACATAGGAATGGCTATCTTTGACGATGACCTGTCGTCAAAGCAAGTGGTGAATATCGAGCGTGAACTCAAGGTGAAGATACTTGACCGCACCAGTCTTATCCTCGACATCTTTGCCAAGCGTGCGCGTACGGCCAACGCCAAGACGCAAGTCGAGCTGGCCCAGTATCAGTATCTGTTGCCGCGACTTACGCGCATGTGGACTCACCTCGAACGCCAGCGCGGCGGTATAGGCATGCGCGGCCCGGGCGAGACGCAGATCGAGACCGACCGCCGTATAATCCTGTCGAAAATATCGCTGCTGAAGGAGGAGCTGCGTTCCATCGACAAGCAGAAGGCCGTGCAGCGCAAAAACCGCGGCAAGCTCACGCGCGTGGCTCTTGTGGGCTATACCAACGCCGGCAAGTCGACTCTGATGAATGTGCTGAGCAAGAGCGAGGTGTTTGCCGAAAACAAACTTTTCGCCACGCTCGACACTACGGTGCGCAAGGTCATTATCGACAATCTGCCGTTTCTGCTCACCGACACCGTAGGCTTCATACGCAAGCTGCCCACTCATCTTGTCGACTCGTTCAAGTCGACTCTCGACGAGGTGCGCGAGGCCGACCTGCTGGTGCATGTGGTCGACATCTCTCATCCTCATTTCGAGGAGCAGATCGAGGTGGTCGACAAGACGTTGCGCGAGGTGTGTGACGGTGCCGACAAACCTATGATAATGGTGTTTAACAAAATCGATGCTTTCACCCATGTGGAGAAGGATGAGAATGATCTGACTCCGCGCATGCGCGAGAATATTCCTCTCGAGGAGCTCCGCCAGATGTGGATGGCGCGCCTGCCCCATGACTGTGTGTTTATCTCGGCTAAGACGGGCAAGAATATCGATGAACTCAAGCAGATGCTCTATGAGCGTGCCAAGGAGATTCACCTGACAAGATTCCCTTACAACGATTTCCTCTTCCAGAAATACGACGAGGAGTAGTCGGGCAAAGCCCGAAGGTTATGAGGTTAGCCTGCGGGGTAATTTTGAGCCAAATGGGGCTAATGGGCCCAATGAGGCTAATGGGTCCCGGGCAGGAACACCGTATACTTTACATTATAATCTTTTGCCCTTCGGGCAAATAATAACCCTCACCCGAAGGTTAACCTCATAACCCCATAACCTTATAACCTTTGCCCGCAGGGCAAGTTAATATGTGGATTGAACAGCCCCCTATATTTTACCGACTGCTTTTCACGGAGGCATGGTGGCGGCTCAAAAGACACGGACGCAAACTTGTGTACCTGACTTTTGATGACGGCCCTGTGCCTGAGGAGACTCCGTGGGTGCTTGACCTGCTCGACAAAGAGGGGGTCAAGGCTACATTTTTTATGGTCGGAGACAATGTGCGCCGCCACCCCGAACTACTGGAGGAGGTGCGCCGCCGCGGCCATTCCTATGGCAACCATACCATGCATCATCTCCAGGGTCTCAAGGAGAGCAACGCCCGATATTTCCGCGATATCACCGAGGCTTCCGAACTGATACAGTCGTCGCTTTTCCGTCCGCCCCACGGCATCATATGGCCGGGACAGGCGCGGTTGATCAAGCGTCACTATAATGTGGTGATGTATGACCTCGTGACACGCGATTACTCCAAACGTATCGACGGGGAGAGGGTGTTGGAGAATGTGAAACGTTATGCGCGCAACGGCAGCATCATAGTGTTTCATGACTCTATCAAGGCTCATAAGAATATGCGCTATGCTCTGCCCCGGGCCATCAAGTGGCTCAAGGAGCAGGGATATGAGTTTGAGACTCTGCCGATGTAATCTTAAGAATGAATCCTATGCCTGACATAAGGAGGCTCGTCATCGAGGCCGGAGCGGTCAGGGCCGGGGTGGTCACCCTCGGACCTGTCGACAGCCATGCCGAGGAGCTTTACCGGGAGTGGCTGGCCGAGGGGCGACACGGCGAGATGGGTTATCTCGAAAAATATGCCGAGGTGCGTCACGACCCGAGGCTACTGCTAGAGGGGGCGCGGTCGATGATTGTGGCGGCATTCAATTATTATTGCGGAGAGCCGGAAATGTCGCAGCCGCTGAAATGGGCGCGATATGCCGTAGGACGCGACTATCACGAGGAGGTGAGGGAGCGGCTCGGGCGGGTGGCCGAGGCCATCACCGCCGTCACGGGTGCGCAATGTCGCGTGACGGTCGACACGGCTCCACTGCGCGAACGCTATTGGGCCGTAAAGGCCGGAGTGGGTTTTCTCGGCATCAACAATCAGCTCATAGTGCCCGGAGCGGGCTCATGGTGTGTGCTCGGCGAAATTATTACAACACTCGAGCTCGAACCCGACGAGCCCGACACACGCGACTGTCTCGGCTGCATGCGTTGCGTGAAGGCTTGTCCGGGCCACGCGCTCGACGGACACGGAGGCATGGATGCCCGCAGGTGTATGAGCTACCTGTCGATAGAAAAAAAATATCATGAGGATGACGAGGCCATAATGCCCCGTCTGGGCGACAGAATATACGGATGCGACATATGCCAGGAGGTGTGTCCCCACAACTCATGTGCAATGGCCACGGAGATTGACAATTTTCGTCCGTGGCCTTCGGTAATCGGCCTCACACGGGAGGATATACTGGGGATGGAGCAGAGCGAATTTTCACGCATATTCACCCATTCGGCCATCAAGCGCGCTAAACTTGCGGGGCTTCAGCGCAATGCGCGGGCGGCAGGAGAAGGTGAGGCAGCGACACGGCCGGAGTGACCGGAAGCGAGGCGAGTATCTCGTCAAACGGCACACGCGACTCGTCGGTCTCGGCAAGCATGCGCCCGGGAGGGGTGGCGAGGACCGATTCCGGATTGAATTTCTCGCCATAGCTCAGATAGAATCCCCACCGCAGAAGGTCTTTGGCTAGACCGGGTTTGCCTCGAAAACCGTGTATAATCCACGGCATGCGGGGCTTGAGCTTGATGCGCATCTTCATAATCTCGGGAAAACGCTTCACGATGTGAAGCAGGAGCGGCTTGCCAAGCGTCTCGCTAAGTTCGATATGTATATTGAGCAGTTCGATCTGCTTATGAAGGTCGGGTACAGCCTGAACTATCTCCATCGACTTGCCCTTGGGCACCCATTCATACGACACATGCACCGAGTCGAGCCCAGTCTCGCCTATGGCCACCACCTGAGGGCGGGCGGCAAGCCGGCGCATACGCGCCACATCGCCCGGGGTGTAACATCCGGCATTCCAGGGATGTATACCCACTGTATAGTATCGGTCGTCGGCCAGCACAATGTCACGCAGTGGCATCGACACAGGGTCGATATTGACCACCGCGCCCGGACGTGAATCATGTGTATGGCTGTCGATTATCATAGCATGAGTGTGTATGTAAAAGCCCTTGCCCGAAGGTTAACCTCATAACCTCACAACCTTTGCCCTCAGGACAAATAACTAAGGTACAGGGTCGTAGCCAGAGCCGCCCCAGGGATGGCAACGGGCTATGCGCTTCAGAGCGAGCCATGAGCCGCGCAACGCGCCGTGGCGCATGATAGCCTCGATGGCATACTGGCTACACGTCGGAGTGTAGCGGCACGCTGCCGGAAACATAGGCGACAGGCATAGCTGATAGAAGCGTATGGGCAGGATGAGGAGTCTTTTCAATAACAAGTCAGAGTAACGAATCAAGGGAGAATTATCATGATTGGCCGTCGGCGGCTTTTTCGGCCAGTGACGCCAGCAGCCGCCTCATTGAGGTCTCGATGCGTGAATAAGGGAGGAGCTTGTCAGCCACATATATAAAAGCGATGTCGGCCGAAATGTCGCGCGGGACAATATCGCGGTTGAGGCGGTAGGCCTCGCGTATGCGCCGACGCATTGTCACACGGTCGACGGCGTGACGAATCCTCTTCTTGGGCACCGACACCAGAAACCGCGGCACCTTAACCTCGCGCACACCGTCTATCCTCCAGGCAAGCCTCAGAGGATAGACGAGAGCTGTGCGCACCTCACGGTCACTACGCGCAAAGAGACGGCTTATGGCCGTCTCGCTGCATAGTTTTTCTATCTTATATAGTCGGAGTCCTTTCATCTTTAACAGGTGATCAGGAAGCCGCAGTCGAAGTCTTGAGATAATTCTCGAGCGCGCCGGTCATCGAGGGGTTACCGGGCGAGGGAGCCTCGATGTCGAGGCGCAGACCGGCGTCGCGGGCGGCCTGGGCGGTGGTGGGACCGAAACATGCAATCTTGATGTCGCCCTGCTTGAACTCGGGGAAGTTTTTGAGTAGCGACTGTATGCCGGCGGGCGAGAAGAACACAAGCATGTCGTAGTCAAAGGGCTCGTCGGGGCCGAAATCGTTGCTGACGGTGCGATACATCACAGCTTTGGTGTAGTTGATACCGCTCTTGTCGAGCAGACCCGAATCCTCCTTATGGACGTCCGACACGACCCAGAGGAAGTTTTCCTTCTTGTGCTTTATGAGCGCGGGGAGCAGGCTGTCGAGCTTACCGTTGTCGCCATGGAAAATCTTGCGTTTGCGATACACGATATATTTCTGCAGATAGAGCGCGATTGACTCGGTGGTGCAGAAATACTTCATCGTCTCGGGAATCGTGATGCGCATTTCCTCACATATACGGAAGAAATGGTCGATAGCCGTGCGGGCGGTGAAGATAATGGCAGTAAACTCAGGGATTGAGATCTTGGCCTGACGAAATTCTTTTGAAGTCAAACCTTCCACTTTTATAAACGGGCGCAACACTACCTCGACACCATATCGGTCAGCAATGTCATAGTAAGGCGATTTTCCCGACTCAGGGCGCGGCTGTGAGACCAGAATTTTCTTTACATTCACGACGTATTTTCTTAAGTTTGTAGCAGCAAGTTGTGTATGAACAGTACTGCTCGGTATAACAAAACGAGGGGTACGATTTCGAGACTGCAAAGGTACAAAATAAAATAAAGCAACGAGCCAAAATTGTCGTAAAAAAGCCTAAAACCTTTACATATAAATGCAAATCGTGCCACAAAATAGGCTATCATGCCTAAAATAATCACTATATGTGACGCCGATGGGTTGAAAAGCACCACTACGGCCGGCACGACGATGAGCATTGACAGCAACGACTGCGAGGCGTTGAAACCTTTCATCCACATGCGGGCCGACACTCTGTCGGTGAATATCGAGCCGACCACTCCGTAGGCTGCGAGCTGCCAGAGATAGTAGAGCAAGGCCATGAGTGTGAGTGCGCCGATAACAAAAAATTCGCCCGATACGGGGCCGATGACGGGCCGCTCGACAAAGGCCGAGTTGATGATGATGCCTTCACAGAAGCATGCGATGAGCACGATTGAGGCTTGCACGCCCGTCTCGCTGAAGGTGCGCACTCCGAAGGTCTTCTCGCGACGTCTGACACTTAGCAGGTCGCCGAGAAAGTTTTTGAAAAACGTCGAATAATGGCGAAAGTTGGAGGCCAGCAACAGAAACATGCCTATGAGCAGACACAGGACACCCGAGTCGTAACCTGGCAGTCCTTTACGCTCCAGGGGGGGAAGTCCGCGTGTATAGGGCACGACTCCGAGTGTCATGCCCTGCAGCTCTGACTGTAACACCGGGCCGTCTTCGCGCAGCGACACGTCGGCCGGATGCCATAAGAGTGTATCTGAGTTCAATTAGTAATTAGTAATTAGCAATTAGTAATTAATTGACAATTTATTTTGCCCGATGACGAAGGCTATGCTGCGGCATTGCTTTTTCAATTCATCTCAAGATGATGCCTGTCTATGATTGGCGGCAATAGCTGTCAATCACTCCGATGGCTTCGGCGGGGGTGGCGGCCACTATGGCGGGGATGCGGCCGTCGCGCATGAAGTGCTGCTCCTGCATGCGGGCAAACATTTCGAGCAGCGGGTCGAAAAATCCGTCGACATTTACTATAACGACCGGCCCGCTGAAGAGTTTGAGCTGATGCCAGGTCATCATCTCACACAGCTCGTCGAGTGTGCCTATGCCTCCGGGGAGTGCTACGGCGGCACATGAGAGCGAGGCCATGGTGTGCTTGCGCACGTGCATGGAAGGTGTGTCGATACATTCTGTGAGTTTTTCGTGGGCCCATCCGCGCTCTATCATGAAGTGGGGTAGCACGCCGATGATGTGTCCTCCGGCCGAGTGTGCACCTTCGATTGCCGCGGCCATGAGCCCGCGGGCTCCTCCGCCGTTGACAAGCGTGTAGCCGCCTCGGGCTATGAGACGCCCCATCTCACGCGCGGCCTCGAGATATTTCTCCGGCACACTCGATGACGAGGCACAATATACTGCTATTCCGTTCTTGTCTTCCATAAGGCTGCAAAGGTACTTATTTTATTTAACCTAAGCAATATCAGACTTGGCCTGCGGCCAAAGGTTATGAGGCTATAAGGTTAGCCTGAGGGGTAATTTGGGGGGCTAATGGGGCGGACAGCATGGGCACATGATATTAACTTTATAACCTTTAGTTGAAGAGCAACTATAAACTCATAACCTTTGCCCGTAGGGCAAGTTTCGTGTGAAGCACGGGTATACGGGGTTGAGAGCGGTGGTGAGGGTGGTGTACCATTCGGCGGCGGTGGCTGCAAAACTTGCTGCAAGCGAGGCGGCTACGTCGCTGGAGGTGCTTTGGACCATCGAGGCCTGACACCAGTGATGAAGTGCCGTAAGGGCTACGGCCTGCTCCAGTGCGCGGCGTATCACAGTGTGGCGCGAGGTGGTGAATCCGGCCGGCGTAATCAGTTCGACTGACATCATAAAGTCTTCGGTTCCTGAGGTCTCGTCGCCGATGTTCACGTCCGATACCAGCGGGCCGAGCTTCATGACCACCTCGACAAAAGCGTTGCGGATGATTTCGGCAATCATCCCGCCGCGGCCGCCACACAGCAGGGGCGCGAGCAGTGCCTTGTGCTCGGTGCCCGAAGCTATCGACTGGAGGGCGGCCATGGCATGGAGTGTGTTGACGATGATGTTGGCTGACAAGTGATAATTCATGGCTGACGTTGTTTTTTAAAGATTATGACACATTTTCTCCCTTCCTGCGGCTCTCAGACGCTGCACGAGCCGCAGGGCTGTGGTAGGAGCGATAAAAAACTCCGAGGCACTCTCGGAGGCGAGCACATTACACAGGGCTTCGGGCAGTCGGCATCCGTGACGCTCCATGTAGCGCGAACACTTGGCGTCAAGCTCTTCCCACATGTCGAGACGGCGGTCACGCTTCAGCCTGATGCGACCGTGACGCAACACTCTGAGCATGCGCAGGGCATAGGTAAACGTACAATAATAATGTGGTGCGGGCGACTTGGCCGCCGCCATGGCCACACGCATGAGGTTGATTTCCTCGCCGGAAGGGAGGCTGCGCATGATGCGGCGGCATGACTCGATAAAATGACGGTTGCGGGTCTCAATCAGTGTTAGCATAATAGGATGGAATAATAATATTAGGTATGGGCACAATTATCGTTGGCAAATTTACCACACCACATGGGCAAACCAACGACACATGCACGTAAAAATTTGTTAATCGACCGTGGCAAACGCTTTCTCGTCGCGGGCAGCCCTGAACGAATTGAACGTCTCGAAGATATCGAGGAGAGCTATAGCCGAGTTATGCGCCTGCGACTCATAGAGCGAAGCCGACATGTTTCCGCCGATATTCTGCCCTTGCAGAGCCGTCGACACGCCCGAAATCTGCTGAAACATCTTCATCTCTATGTCAAGTAGCCGCGAGGCCCCCTCACTGTGGCCCGGAGCGGTAATCTCGACGGGCATATGCGAGGCTTTGGGGTTGACGGGTATCACCGCGCCGGGGCGTGACCAGAAGTCTATCACATTCTCGAGACTTATGCCGGGCATGAGCGCATCGTGGGGAAAGAGCAGCGCGCCCTTGGCACTGTGGGCCAATATCTGGTCAATGACCGATATGAGCTGGTTGATATGCTTCTGCTGGTCGACTACATCCTCGATAAACGGATGCACCTCGCCGTCGGTGAGCGGATAGAGGTTGACCACAAACGGGTGAGAACCGTGGACATAAGGCGAGACTGTCTCGTCGATGAGTGTGCCGTCGGGAGCGAAATAGCGTCCATGCCAGGCCCCTCCCGTGCGGCTGTCACTGTCAAAAGTCCACACTTCCACCACCCGGCAAAGCTGAGGGTCGGACGATGTGGCAAACGACACTTCCGAGCCGCCTGTCCCGAGCGAGGCCGCCACGCGGGCTATGTCGGGGCGCGAGGCCACAGCCCGGCTGTAGATCTGCATGATGTCTCTCACTCGCCGGCGGCTGGAGTGGCCGAAACGCATCTTCATCTCGGCGAGCGACATCTCATGGAGCATGCCGATGAGACGTATGTCGGAGCCGCGGGGGTCGAGATAGCGGTTGCAGAAGAAGCGGTCGGGGTTGACATTGTCGACCCACACCTGCGCTCCCTCAAAACGTCGTTCGTACGACACCTTCTGGATAGCGCAGCCCGAAATCAGAAACTCCTCGAGGGCGCGGGCATCGAGCTCTTCGAGACGGTTGGCCCGGGTCAGGCGGCTGACGGGCGAATCGGGGTCGGAGTCGCGCCCGGCTATCAGGCTCTGGCGGAAACGGCCCACCACGCTCTTGACCAGCGAGCGGATGAGATTGTTGGTGACCGGACGGCGGCCACACCGGCGGGCATACTCCTCGTCGGTAGTGGTCATGCCGTTGCGGTCGATACATTTGTCGGCCCACTGGCGGCCGTAGGTGTAGCCCTTGAGCCGGCGGCGCATGGTGCGGATGTCGGCACACGCCTCCCAGGCCTCGCGGGCACGGGTGAATACAGTAGTCATGGCTATTGCGGTTAAGAGGATGTTTTTAACAGCTCATTACATTGTCAATCAGAGCGAGGGCAGCCGAGTCAAATGCATACTCGTTGTCGCGCATCATGGCGCAGCGCAGCGACACCAGACGGTCTGACTCACAGGCCGGGTAGAGAGCCATCTCACCGTCGGGATACACTATGGCCACAGGATTGGCCTCACAGGCCCGGGTGTAGGGATGGAGCTGACGCAAAGCCATATTGCACTCGGGGTCGGTGACAATGGTGGCCGCGCGTCGCCAGCCCGAAAGCCTGACGCCGGTCACTCTCGCGGCGTAGGGAGGAAGCGTGAGAGTGACACATCCGTCGGCCGGAGCTGAAAGGCTCACGTCGGCGGCCAGTTCTTCGGGAGCGAGCAGCGGCTCATCGCCCTCGAGCACAAGGCGACGATACCAGCCGTCCATCTCAGCCTCGAGACGGGCGTCAAAATCGAGTCCGTCAGAACGGCTGAGCGACACATCGTTACGCAGCGGAGCATATCCGCGCAACGCTCGCCAGCGTGACAGGAACTCCTGTCGTGACATTTTTAGTTTCATAAATCAAGTGATAAAATGAGGGTTGTTGATGGTGCGGGGGATGATTGGGTGTTGTGGATGCAAAGTTAACGCCGCCGGAAGCCACAAAAGGTGCGATAATGTCGCGCAACAGTTTGAATAAACATCAAAAAAAACTACTTTTGCAAGGTTGTTTACTTGGCCTTCGGCCAAAGGTTATAAGGTTATGAGGTTATAAGGTTAACCTGCGGAGTAATTTTGAGCCAAATGGGGCGAATGGGCCCAATGAGGCTAATAGGCCGGGCAGGGACACCGTTATAATTTACATTATAATCCTATAACTTTGCCCATAGGCCAGGCAATAACCCTTGCCCGAAGGGCAAGTAATAACCTCATAACCTTATAACCTTATAACCTTATAACCTTATAACCTTATAACCTTTGCTCGAAGAGCAAGTAATATGTATAGAGACAGAATATTGTCAGGTGGGAGCCTGACAGCCGATGAAGCCCTGGAGCTCGTCAATATTACCGACAGCAGCCGCAAAAAGCTGTATGACACGGCAGCCGAAATCACACGACATTTCGGCCCGCGCAAATTTGACTCCTGCTCCATCATCAACGCGCGTTCCGGCCGCTGCCCCGAGGACTGCAAATGGTGTGCCCAGTCGGCCCACTTCAGCACCACCATCAACAGCTATCCCCTCGTGGAGCGCGAAGTGTGTATGGACATGGCCGCCTACAATCAGCGCGCCGGCATCGGACGGTTTTCGCTCGTGACCAGCGGACGCACAGTCAAAGGCGAAGCTCTCGACACCATCTGCTCCTACTACCGTCAGCTCAGCCGTGACACCGATATATATCTGTGTGCCTCGATGGGCCTGCTCGACGACGAAGCCATGGAGCGACTGGCACAGGCCGGCGTAAAACGCTATCATTGCAACCTCGAGACAGCCGCAAATTTCTTTCCCTCGCTGTGCTCCACCCACAGCCGCGAAGAGAAACTCACCGCCATCGCCCGGGCCCGCCGGGCCGGCATGGAGATATGCTCGGGCGGCATCATAGGCATGGGCGAGACCATGAGACAGCGAGTGGAGTTTGCCCTCGAGTTGCGCGAAGTCAACCCCGTGAGCATCCCACTCAACGTGCTCCAGCCCATCCCTGGCACACCGCTCGAACACATGCCGCCGCTCACCGACACCGAGATACTCGACACTGTGGCGATATTTCGTCTGGTGCATCCGCGCGTGATCATACGCTTCGCCGGAGGCCGCGCGCGCATCTCGCCCTATGCCCAGCGCGAAGCACTGCGCATAGGTGTCAACGGTGCCATAATGGGTGATCTTCTCACTACCATAGGAGCGCAGATAGAGCAGGACAAAACCATGATAAAAGAGTGCGGATATGACTTCTGACGACCGTAAGCGTTACCGCGGCCACCTCTCGCTCTGCGAGATAGACCTGCCCGGACAGCAGCGCATAGCGCAGGGACGGGTGCTGATAGTCGGAGCCGGCGGCCTCGGCTCGCCCGTAGCCCTCTATCTGGCCGCCGCAGGAGTGGGCCATATAGCCGTGCTCGACCCCGACACTGTGAGTCTGAGCAATCTGCAGCGTCAGATTATCCACGGTACCCCCGACCTCGGACGTCACAAAGCACTCTCGGCGCGCGATGCCATGACCCGCATCAACCCGACGGTGACCGTCGAGCCCCTCACCGACAGCCTCACCCTCGGCAATGCCCGCGACATCATAGACCGCTATGATCTCGTGATCGACTGCACCGACAATCTCGACACCCGCCTGCTCATCAACGACACCTGTGCAACGACCGGCAAGAGCTACGTGTTCGGGGCCGTACGCCGCTTTGAGGGTCAGGTGTTTACCCACACTCCGGGCACCGCCTCCTATCGCGACATCTTCGGTTCGGAGCCGAGCGAAGGGGGCGACATCCCGTGTGCGGTCGACGGCGTGATGAACACCGTGGTGGGCGTCATCGGATGTCTCCAGGCCACCGAGGCCATAAAGTGGCTGGCCCACACCGGCGACCTCCTCACCGACCGGCTGCTCACCTTCGACGCCATCACCATGACTTTCAATACATTCCGACTTGGATGACAGTTTTACTGCCAAGCTCAATTAAGGAACTTTAACATTCATATCCCCCCTATCCCGCCCATTTTCAGTAATTTTGCGCCCGGCAGACAATAGAGTGTTACAACATCATAATATCATGACACACACCAACAACCAATCGCCACGCGTAGAAATCGTAGGCAGTTTTCTCCCACCCGAGGAGCTTGAACAGGCCATAGAGCAGAAGTGTCAGGGCGTCATCACGCCCGACGAGCTTCATGCCGTAGAAGACCGCGTGATCGACCGGCTCATCGACCGCGAAATCGAGGCCGGACTCCACATCATCACCGACGGCGAGATGCGCCGCAAAGCCTGGGACCGAGACTTCTGGGAAGGCCTCTCGGGCATGAGCCGCGAACGCATCGACACCGGCTACATCCATCAGGACGAAGTAGTGCGCCACGATCTGCTCCGCATCAACGGACGCATAGCCTACAATCCCGGACACCCGTTTTTTGAGAAATACACCCACATGGTGGATATAGCCGCCGGCCGTGCCGCCGTGCGCCAGACCATACCTTCGCCGGGCGAGCTCTATATGCGCATCATGCTCGTGACCAACGGAGAACCCGGCAAGGTGTATGAATCGCCCGCCACACTCATCGACGACATCGTCGATGCCTACCGCAGCACCATCGATGAATTTTACCGCCTCGGATGCCGCCACATCCAGCTCGACAGCTCGGTGTGGGGACGTCTCAGCGACCCCGACTTTGAGCGCAGACTCCTGCTCGGAGGCATGGACCCCGACGTGATTACCGAGCAGCTTCTCGAGCTCATCAACCGCACCGTGGCCGGCCGTCCCGCCGACCTCGAAATCACCCTCAGCATCGCGGCCGACGAGACCCGCATACCCCGCTGGGGCGACGAGCGCGAGTTGCGTCACCTCACCCGCATGCTCACAGGTGTCGACGCTGACTCCTTCCTGCTCCCATTCGACCTGCACAGCCCCGAGCACACCGAGGCCCTCAAGGCCCTGCCCGACGGCAAGCGTGTCATCCTCGGACTCGTCGACGGCAGCATGTCGGGACTCGAGAGCGTCAACGATATCGTCGAGGCTGTCAGGACGGCTTCACTCTACGTCGAGCCTTCGCGCCTGTCCATAAGCCCGACATGCGGATTCAAGGTAGCCGACCGAGAGCGTCAGGGCCTCAACTATGAGTCGCAGTGGACCAAAATTGACCTGCTCAAACAAGCTGCCGCCATACTGAGCATATAGGCCGCGACCCAAAAACTTAAAAAATCATGAAAAATGCACCGATATTGGTGTATTTTTTGTATCTTTGCTCATCATCCCGAGGTCAGAGCCGCAAATGCCGCCGGGTCGGAGGCATGGCTTGGATCCGAAGTTACAAAGAGAATGGGAGACCCACAACCTGCACATACAAGCACCTTTCCCACACCCCTTTTGAAATAGACGGACTGACCTGTGACCCCCGCCCCGGGCAATGGGACGGGGAATGAAAGATATGTGCCTGACCGTTAATTCACCTTCCAATAACCATCCCCGCACAGTGAGCCGCTGGTACGCGCTCAAAGTATTCTACAACAAGGTTTTTGACCTGCGCGACACTCTTGCCGGGCGGGTTGATGACACATATATACCGGTGACCGTATCGGTCGTGGAGCGCGGCGGCGTAAAGAAGCGCGTGGAGCGGCCGCTCATATCGTCGCTGATGTTCATACGAGCCACCCCCGAGGCTGCCGCATCGCTCGGACCGGTCATCGAGGGCAAAGCCATGATATACACCGCCATGACCGCCGCCGGTCGACACCCAGTGGCCATACCCGACAGGGAGATGAACATATTCATGCTCGTGACATCGCGCGGCGAATGGGGAGTGGAATATATCGGTGACGACATGACTCGCTATCATTCGGGCGACCGAGTGAGAGTGATCGACGGTCCGTTCAAAGGCTCCGAAGGACACATAGTCCGCATCAGAGGCGACCACCGTCTCGTGGTCACCATCGACGGGCTCTGTGCGATAGCCACAGGCTATATACCACGCCCCTTCCTTCAGAAAATCTGAACAGGCAGCTATCCCCCTCCCTCTCCCCTCTCTTCTCCACACCTTCCATAAATACACTACACAGTAGCTTGCGGCATGACGCGATGACATCGCGCCTCACCTTACGCCTCACCACCGACATAACCGAAACACAGTGCAAAGCAACACATAACATGAAGACTACATTTCACACCTTCCGACGAATCTTCACATACGGAGCATTGATTCTATCGGGAATAATGACCTCATGCGGGCCCGCCAAAGACATCATATATATTGAAGACCTGCAGCCCGAGGCCGAAATCACACTCCAGCCCGACGGAGAGCTGCGTCTGCAGCCCGGCGACCATGTATCGGTCAACGTGTACAGCCGCGACGAAGAGCTGGCCAAGATGTTCAACATCAACCTCGTCGGCACAAGCCTCCGCAACCAGGAGTCAAACTACTACACCGTCGACTCGCAGGGCAACATCGACTTCCCCATTCTCGGCAATCTCCAAGTGCAAGGCCTCACGCGCATGGAAGTGGCACAGCTCATAAAATACCGGCTGCTGGCAGGACAGCTTCTGCGCGACCCTATTGTCACCGTACATTTCCCCGACATGGCCTTCTACGTAATAGGCGAGTCGGGCGTAGGCCGGCACGAATTTCCCTCTGACAAACTCAATCTTCTCGAAGCCATCTCCATCTCGGGCGACCTACAGCTCACGGGCAAACGCACCAACGTATTAGTGCTTCGCACCGAGGGTGACAGACAGGTGCCCTATCGTGTGGACTTCACCAGAACCGACGACCTCTACGGCTCGCCGGCCTACTACGTGCGCCAGAACGACATGATATATGTCGAGCCAACCCAGGTAAAAGCCAACCAGAGCACTGCCCACGGCAACAACTATCTCACCATCGGATTCTGGACATCAATGCTCTCCCTGGCCGCAACCCTCACAGTCCTATTCACAAAGTAACTTGCTATTCGAGCAAAGGTTATAAGGTTAACCTCATAACCATCGAGCTTTGCCCGACTAATTTGCAAAAACATCCCGCAGATTAACCTCATAACCTCACAACCTTTGCCCGAAGGGCAAGTAATAACCCCATAACCTTCGGGCTTTGCCCGACTAAAACCATGCAACGCAATCTCGACGACACCGCACTCCACAACAGCGTAATAATCAACACCACCGTACCGTCCCGGCGGCATGCCCCCGAAGGCTTTGTCAAGATCAAGGACACATTATTTATATGGCTCGGCTACTGGAAATGGTTTGTCATCGCACTCATCATAGCAGCCGCCGGCGTGTATTATTATCTCCAGTCCACACCATCCATCTATCGGGCCACAGCCTCGATTATGATCAAAGCCGACGAAAAATCGCTCAACAACGAAGACGTCATACGCCAGCTCGGACTCAAAAGTCCCGGCATAAACATCACCAACGAGATAATGTCGCTCAAGACCATCGGAGTCACACAAGAGATAGTGTCGCGTCTCGGTCTTGACACCGAGTGTTTCCACAAAGGAGCATTTCACAACGAACTCGCCTATGGCATCAACCTCCCCGTCAAAGTAAAGTTTACCGACATAGCCGAGTCGGACGACGCATCCATGCGCCTCGAACTGCAGGCCGACAGCACCGTGCGCATCTCTGACCTGCATCTCAACAACCGGCCGCTCGAAGGCACATTCACCTTCAAGCTCGGCAAGACGGTCAAGACACCCATGGGCAAAATCTCGGTGCTCCCCTCGCTCAACTATGTGGGCGGCTCCAAAGACAACCTCCTGGTGATACGCCGGCCGCTGCGCGAGACTTGCAACGACATCAACGCCCGCATACAGGCCCGGCAGCGCGACGCCAAGGCTTCGATAATCGACTTTTACTTCGATGACGTGTCGCGCACACGTGCCGAGGACATTCTCTCGACACTCATCAACGTCTACAACGAAAACTGGGTCAAAGACCGCAACCAGATCACCAACTCCACCACCGACTTTATCAAAGACCGACTCGCCATCATCGAGTCGGAGCTGGGCAATGTCGAAAGCAACATCTCCAGCTACAAGAGCCGTAACCTCATGCCCGACGTGGCTGCCGCAGGTGGCATGGCCTACAACCAGCTCAACGCTTCGCAGGAGGTGGGACGCGAGATACAAAACCAGATATCGATGACACGCTATCTGCGCAACTATCTCACCGACGGTCTCCACGAAAAAGAACAGCTCCCCGTGAGCACCGGCATCAACAACTCGGGCATCGAGAGCCAGGTGTCGGCCTACAACGAACTGTTGCTGCAACGCAACAACCACCTGGCCGTCTCGTCAGAGCAAAATCCGCTCGTGATGGACATCGACCAGAAGCTCGCCACAATGAAAAACTCCATACTCGGAGCCATCGACAATGAGCTCACAATGCTCAACACCCGCCGCCAGACTGCCGGAGCCATGCAGTCGCAGGCTGCCGGAAAACTAGCCGCCAATCCCGAACAGGCCCGCCACCTGCTGTCGTTCGAGCGTCAGCAGAAAGTCAAGGAGTCGCTCTATCTCTTCCTGCTCCAGAAACGCGAGGAGAACGAACTCTCACAGGCATTCACCGCCTACAACACCCGCGTCATCGAGCATCCGACCTCATCGCCCGACCCAGTGTCGCCCAACTATCCCTCCGTCATAATCATCGCACTCATCGCGGCCCTTGCCATACCGGCATCGATTATCACCGTCAAGGAGGGATTCAACACCACGGTGCGCGGCCGCAAAGACCTCGAGTGTATCAACGCCCCCTTTGTCGGAGAGATACCCCTCGCCATGATGCGCAACACCACCAAATCGGGACGAAAAGGCAAGAAAGTGGCCCGCGAGGTGACCGACAACAAGCTCCTGGTCATGCCCAAGAGCAAGACTATCATGAACGAGGCCTTCCGCGTGGTGCGCACCAATCTCGAGTTCATCCTCGGATTTGACGAAGGCCACCACGTAGTGATGATGACATCCATGAATCCCGGTTCGGGCAAGACATTCATCACCGCCAATCTCTCAACCTCGCTCGCAATCAAAGGCAAAAAGACCATAGCCGTCGACCTTGACCTGCGCAGGGCCTCGCTGTCAAAATATGTCGACTCGCCCGAGATAGGTATATCCAACTATCTCTCGGGCCAGGTGCACGACTACCGCGAAGTCATCTGCCGGCTCGACCAGCTCGACGTACTCCCCGTGGGCACCATCCCGCCCAATCCCACCGAATTGCTCTTCACCACCCGCTTCACCACACTCATGGAAGAGCTCAAGAAAAATTATGACTACGTGTTTATCGACTGTCCGCCCGTCGAGATAGTGGCCGACGCCGCCATCATAAGCCGCCATGCCGAGATGACAATCTTTGTAGTGAGGGCCCACCTGCTCGACCGAGCCTTCCTGCCCGACATACAGAGGTGGTATGAGGAGCGTCGTTTCCCCAATCTCTCGCTCCTGCTCAACGGCACACGCGAGGAGTTCTCCCACTTCGGCAGCAGCCGTTACGGCTATCACCGCTACGGCTACCACTACGGCCATTACGGGGATTATGCCGATGACTGACGTCATCTGAGTTGAAAGATTAAACTTTAAACGACCCCACGGCATGTACCGAGTAGCCCGTAACGCCATCTATCTTTACGCCCGCATGATTGTCAACATGCTTGTGGGCATATTTTCCGTGCGCATCATGCTTGATGCTCTCGGAGTGGATGACTATGGACTCCAGGCCGTGGCCGGCGGAGTGCTGGGCATGTTCACACTCATCGTCGAGGGACTCGGCACCTCCACATCACGCTACATCACCTATGAGCTCGGACGCGGCGACCCACGCCGTCTCAACGACACCTTCTGCACGGCCATGCTCGTGTTTATCGCCATGGCCGCGGTCATAGTGGTGCTGGGCGAGACTGTCGGACTGTGGTTTCTGACCCACAAACTCAACATCCCGGCCGGACGCGAACATGCCGCCATGGTAGTGTTTCAACTCTCGGTGACAGGCGCGGCCGTCAACATACCCCAGGCCCCCTACTCGGCCGTGATGCTCGCTCACGAGAAATTCAACATCTCGGCCTATCTGAGCCTCTTCTCCTCTTTCGCACGTCTGGGACTGCTCTACTATGTGGCCCGGTCATCGCTCGACCACCTTATATTATATCAGTGGGGCATGTTTGCCATCAGCATGTCGACACTGCTCTTCTCACGCATATACTGCACGCGTCACTTTCCTGAGTCTCGGTTCAGGCTGCGCTTTGACAGCTCGATCTTCCGCCCCATGCTCACTTTCTCGATATGGGAAACTTTCGGAGCCATCAACCGCACGCTCAAAGGCACAGGCTATCAGATGGTGCTCAACATGTTTCACGGTGTCGCGCTCAATGCCGCAATCGGCATCGGCACCACCGTGTCGGGAGCGGTCACAGGTCTGTCATACACAGTCTCGGCCGCTTTCAAACCCACTATCGTCAAGCTTTTCGCCGGCAACGACATCAACGGCATGAAGGCCTCGATTCACAACGCCACACTCATATCGATGGTGCTCTACGGCATCTTTGCCATACCGTTGCTTGTCGAACTTGATTTCGTGATGAACCTGTGGCTCAACGACATACCGCCGCTTTCGCGCGAGTTGTGTACCATACAGCTCATCCTCAACACCATCCTTATGGCCTATCTCGTATGTGCCGAGTCGCTCAAATCCATGGGCCACAACCGCGGTGTCAACATCCTGCAGCTTGTCGACGCTCTCGTGGCCATGAGTGCCGTCTTTGTGCTGCTCTATCTCCGCCGGCCCCCCTTATGGGCATGCACCGCCTACAACATGGGCCTGATAGTCAACCTCGTCCTCACCTTATGGCTGCTGATGCGCCGCACAGGGCTGAAATTTGTGATGGGGATAATCGACAGAGCACTGATACGCGTACTGCTGACCGAAATCCTCGTCTACCTCATCCTTCAGTGGCTGCATGACCTCATGGGCCCCTCGCTCATCACCCTTGCCACAGTCTCGCTGATGTCCATATTGCTCTTCTCGACCGCGGCTCTACTATGGATACTCCCGCCGGCCGTGTCGCGCGAGCTACTAAACCAACTCCTCGCCAAAACCGTTAAAATTAATGGATGGCTGAAAACAGGCAACTGAACCGACTTTCAGCCGTCAACTCTCAACTCTCAATACCCCACAGATTGCACATCCTCTTTGTGATAGACTCTTTACGCATGGGCGGTGCCGAGAAAAGTCTCGTCACCCTCCTCAATCTTCTCCCTGTCTCCGACATGGACATCGAGGTCATGCGCATGTCACCGGCCGGGCGGCTCGAACCGCTGCTGCCAGCCGGCATCCGGCTGGCACGTATAAGCCTCCGCCGGGCCGGGCTCATCGGGCGCGCACGCTTCATGGCCGCAAGAGCCGCCATGTACCTCTCGCGCCGCTTTTCCTCCACCCCGACACACCCCAACGACCGCTTCTGGCGATTCATGCGCCACTCAGTGCCACCCCTCGAGCGGCAATATGACATAGCCGTCGCCTATCAACAGGGATTTCCGACAGCCTTTGTGGCCACACGCGTCAACGCCCGGCGCAAGATAGCCTGGGTCAACGCCGACGTGTCGGCAGCCGGATATGACGCACAGTTCAATCTGCCGTTCTATCGCGCCATGACCCATATAGTCACCGTCTCCGACACACTGCGCACACTCTTCTGCTCACGCTATCCCTCGCTCGCATCACGCGTCACAGCCATACCCGACATCATCGACGCCCGAGCCATACGCCGGCTGGCGGAGGAGACACCATCACCCTATCACGATCGAGATGACGACCCCTTAAGACCGCTGCGTCTGCTCACAGTGGCACGCATGGAGCACGTCAAGGGGCTCGACCTGGCCGTCGAGGCCGCCCGTCTGCTGCGCGACTCCGGTCTCGACTTTCACTGGCACTTCATTGGAGACGGCAACGAGCGCGCAGCTATCACCTCACTCGTCAGCCGCCACAACCTCTGTGACCGCATCATCCTCCACGGCACTGTCACCAACCCCTACCCCTGGATGCGAGGATGTGACATCTACATACAGCCGTCACGCCACGAAGGCTACGGCATAGCCATCGCCGAGGCCATGACACTGTGCCGCCCCGTCATAGCCACCGACTTCGCGGTGGCCCACGACCACATCGACGGCACCAACGGCCTTATAGCCCCAATCTCACCCCGGGGCATAGCCGACGCCATAACATCGCTCGCCGAGTCTCAACGCCGCCGTCAGATTACCGACCGGCTCATCAATACACATCACAACGGCCTGACATCTCTTCAAAAAGTCACTGCAATCCTAACGTCCTGACATGAAAATCTGCACCATTACCTGCCACAACGTAAACAACTTCGGAGCCTCGCTTCAGGCAACGGCCCTGTGTGAATATCTGCGCGGACTCGGCCACGACACCAGCGTCATCGACTATATGCCAGTGCGCCGGCACAACTCCCGACGCTCGCGGTTGCGCACCATCCTCGAGTGGCCGCTCTTCAGGCCCGTGGCCCGCCTCATCGACAGTTATCGCGAATATCGACGCCGCGACCGCCGACGCCGGTTTGCCTCCTATCTCTCCGCGCTGCCACTCACATGCCGCTACACCTCGCTCTGCCAACTGCGTGACAATCCGCCACTGGCCGAACTCTACATCGCCGGCAGCGACCAGATATGGAATCCCCACCTTGCCAACGGACGCGACCCGGCTTTCTATCTCAACTTCGGCCCAGCCTCGGTGCGCCGCGCCTCCTATGCCGCAAGTTTCGCATCAAGGCAGCTCCCGGTCGACAGTTTCCACAACATGCAGTCGCGGCTGTCGCACCTCGACCACATCTCGGTGCGCGAATCGAGCGGCCTCGACATACTCTCGTCACTCGGTTATGAGGGACGTCAGGTGGTCGACCCCGTGTTTCTGCTCCCGCGCTCCTACTGGGACACAGCGGCCGACAGCAGCGAGATACACCACAAGGGCGACTACATACTCCTCTATGGCTTCGATACCGGTTCACTCATCATGGACACGGCCAGATGCCTCTCCAAAGAGACGGGGCTCCCGGTCGTCTCCATATCGCCCTTTCCTGTCAAGGGGGTGAAGAAAAACTACTGCAACGCCGGACCGCTCGAATTTCTCGCACTCGTGCGCGGAGCCTCGGCCGTGCTCACCGAGTCGTTTCACGCGCTGGCTTTCGCCATGATATTTCATGTGCCTTTCTATGCCTTCCGCCGCAGCGAGAACCTCAACGCACGCATCACCGACTTTCTCGCCACCCTCGGCCTCTCGCGACGCCTCATCACCTCCGAGGCCGTCACGCTACCGCCGCTCAACATGGATTTTACCGTGCCCGACACCCTGCTTTCCAACATGCGTGAATCCTCAGTAGATTATCTTGACCATATAACCTCACAAGCCGTATGAACAAACCGCGGGTCCTCATAGCCATGCATTATCTCCACCTGGGCGGAGCCGAGACAGCACTCATAGGGCTGCTCCACGCCTGGGACTACGAGCGTGCCGATGTCGACCTGTTTCTCTACGCCCGACGCGGCGAACTGTTGCCCGAGCTGCCCCCGGAGGTCAACCTGCTGCCCGAGCTGGCTGACTACCGCGCCATCGAGTCGCCCGTCGCCGAGGCCCTGCGTAGCGGACGCCTGGGTGTGGTCTACGGGCGTCTGCGCGCCCGACAGTATTATCGCAGGAGCCGCCATCGCGACGCCATCTTCGACCTGGTGGGACGACACGTCACACAGTTTCTGCCCCCGATGAGCTCGGCCTCCTACGACCTTGCCATCTCGTTTATCGCACCTCATCATCCGGTGCTCTACAAGGTCGACGCGCGACGCAAGATATGCTGGATACACACCGACTATTCCTATCTCGACATCGACGCCGAGGCCGAACACGACACCTGGGGAGCCTATGACAACATAATATCCATCTCGCCGGCCGTAACAGAAGGCTTCTGCTCAAAGTTTCCAGGACTACGCGACAGGATTATCGAGATGGAAAACGTCATCCCCGCCGACCTCATCCGCCGCAGGGCCGAGGAGTACATCCCCGCCGAGTTCAACGACAACAACTTCAACATACTCTCGGTGGGCCGCTTCAGCCACCAGAAAAATTTTGACAACGTGCCCGACATCATGCACCGGCTCATCGACATCACCGGCCGCACCGACCTCCACTGGCACATCATAGGCTACGGAGCCGACGAACGGCTCATCATCGACCGCATAGCCGAATCCGGGATGGAGAGCCGCGTCCACCTGCTGGGCAAACGCGACAATCCCTATCCATACATGGCCGCGTGTGACCTCTACATACAGCCCTCGCGCTACGAAGGCAAATCGATAGCCGTGCGCGAGGCCCAGATGCTGGGCCGCCCGGTCATCATCACCGACTATGCCACGGCCCGCTCGCAGGTCGACAACGGCACCGACGGCCTCATTGTGCCGCTCGACAACGCCTCATGTGCCCGCGCCATAGCCGACGCCCTGTCATCGCCCGGCCTTCTGACCGGCCTCGCCTCGGCCACCGCCACCCGCGACTACACACTCAGCCTCGAAGTGCAAAAACTATACCGACTGCTCTGAAACAATCGGCAATACACAACCCGAAACCTACATACATCACATTAATCCAATGGACTCGTCCACACAATCCGCGGCACCTGCTCGCCAATACTGGATAGACATCCTGCGCACATTTGCGTGTATCTGTGTAATTACAATCCACACCCCGTTGCCGGAAAAATACGGCGGCGAACCGTTGGACCCTGCATGTTTGTTTTATCTGAGATCGGGAGCATCAGTCCTTTTCTTCATGATTTCGGGAGCTTTGATTCTTGACAGACCACGCAGGCTGATACCGTTCATGAAAACGCGGCTTCTTCATATAGGAGTGCCCGTAGTCATCTGGGGGCTGCTGGCATTCGCCCTTAACATATATAAATACGACTACACATCGGTAGGAATTGTCTTAGATATGGTGTCCATGCCCTTTATCGACGTGGTACGCAACGAATATTGGTTCATATACACACTCATGGGCATATATCTGATGACCCCGATGCTCTCGACATGGCTCAACTCATGCAGCCGACGTGAGTGTGAGATACTCCTGGGCGCATGGATGCTGACGCTGTGCATACCCTATGCGGCCATCGTGCTGCCACAGTTAAACAGAGTGTCAGAGATCGACGGAATGTTGTACTACTTCACTGGATATGCCGGATATGCCGTACTTGGCTTCTATCTGCGACGCTATGTCTCAGTCACGAAAATAACACCCGCCATGGTAACCGCTGTCCTGCTCATCGTTTCGGTCACATGGCTGTTATCCGAATATGTACCGTCAGTCCACACAGTGCTGCTCTCACGTACAAACATATGCACCGCACTGATGGCGTCGACCTATTTTCTTCTTATCAAAAGTATTTCCGTCTCTGAAAGGACAGGAAAGATATTCTATAATTTCGCCAATCATTCGTTCGGCATATATCTGATACATCATTTTGTCATTTCCGAGCTTTTATGGCCCCAGACAATAAGGTTGGCCTTGCATCCGGCCGTCAGCATACCTGTCACAGCCATAATCACCATAATAATATCTTATATGACGGTCTCAGCCCTGTCTCGTCTACCTTTAAGCAGATATACCGTCAGCTACACAGCCCCTGAGCGGAAATTCCGCTTTAGACTCTCGTTGAAATAATGTCATTTGACAACACCACCATACACTACTGCTGGTTTGGCGGGAATCCGCTGCCCGGGAGTGCGCGCAGATGCATCGAGTCATGGCGCAGACACTTCCCGGGATGGGAAATCAAGGAGTGGAACGAGTCAAACTATGACCTCAACGCCATACTCTACACCCGCCAGGCCGCCTCACGGGGCAAATGGGCCTTTGTGAGCGACTATGCGCGGTTTGACATCCTCTATCGCGAAGGAGGCGTGTATTTCGACACCGATGTCGAGGTCATAGCCCCGTTTGACGATATCATGGCCCGCGGCGCGTTCATGGGCTGGGAGCAAAGCCCTGTCGGTGTCGGCGTAAACTCGGGACTCGGCATAGGCGCGCCCGCCGGGCTGCCGCTCTATCGCGAAATCCTTGACCGCTACGCGTCCATGCCCTATCTCGGCACAGACGGACATCCGCTGCCGGGCACGGTGGTCAGGCATGTCACCGACCTACTTCTCGGCCACGGTCTCAGGCTTGAAGACACCATGCAGACAGTGGCCGGAGTCACCATATACCCTCACGATTATTTCAATCCTTTCGATGACGCCACAGGCCGCCTGACCCTTACGGACAACACCCGCAGCATACACCGCTATGACAAGACGTGGTGTGACGACTACGGTCCCGCCCGCATACGCCTCACCCGTCTCCTCCACCGCATCATAGGCACATCGATGTCGTTGCGGATAAGGAAGCTACTGCGGCTTTAGAGGGTCTTCAATATCATATATCGCATATATCTCCGTTTATATCTTATCCGGCCCGACATTTTTTCAGGACAATGCCACCTATTACCCTACATATATTTCTCATAGTCACCGCCGTGCTGTTGGTGCCCTACTCGCTCATGCTCATGAACACCAGCGGCGACACACTGGCCGTGGGCGAGAAAAACAAGGGCGACTACCGGTGGTCGCTGCTGCTGAGCATACTCCTGGCCCTGTGGATAGGCACCCGTCCCACCGACGCTATCGGCATGGGCTATGGCGACTCGGTCAACTATGCCCGCACCTATGAACTCATGGCCGCCAACGACCTGTCGCTGTCGACCGTCGTGTTTGGCTCGGAATGGCTGTGGCAACTGATGATGATCGTCTGCATACAATGCTCGCTCGATGTCTCGTCATTTTTCCTCATCGTAGCCGTCGGATATGTCATGACGGCCACATGGGCCATGAAAAAGATACTCCCTACGCGGCCCTATCTGGGATTTCTGTTTCTCATCTCCTCGCTGATGTATTATTCGTTCAGCGTCAACGGTCTGCGCAACGGTCTGGCATGTCACATGATACTCCTTGCCCTGGCATTTTTCATGGACGACCGATGGAGCGTGGCCGCACTCATAGCTTTTCTCGCCATCGGCATCCACCGTTCGGTGCTGCTCCCCATAGTCGCGGCTCTTGTGGCATGGAAGCTCATCCGCGAGCCTCGCTATGCCATATATTTCTGGCTGCTGTGCATAGTGATGTCGCTCTATGGGGGCGACCTGTTCATGAACTTTTTCGCCTCGCTCGGCTATGATGACCGCATGTCCACCTACACCTCGGGCGATCTGGCCGACCACCGCGACATGTTCTCGGCCACGGGATTCCGCTGGGACTTTCTCGCCTACAGTGCCGTCCCCGTAGCCATTACATGGCTGGTGAATATACTGAGGAAGAAACGCGACGGATGGTTTAACATCATCTCGGTGACCTACATATTGTGCAATGCCTTCTGGGTGCTGGTCATACGCGCCGAGTATTCCAACCGCTTCGCCTATCTCTCATGGTTTCTCTATCCTGTGGTCATATCCTATCCCCTCTGCAACATGAAGGCCTGGCGCAACCAAAACCATGTGGCCGGCCTGACGCTGCTGCTGTATTTCTCGTTCACGTTTATAATGGATACAGTATATTGGGGGGGGTAATTAATTGGTATTCACCCGAATGGGCATAAACAAAAAAACGACACTCATGAAGACACTCACTGTTTTCACACCCACATACAACCGCGCCCATCTGCTGCGCCGTCTCTATGAGAGCCTTGTCACGCAGTCGTGTCAGGATTTCGAGTGGCTCGTCATCGACGACGGATCCACCGACTTCACGCGTCAGCTTGTCGAGAGCTTCATAGCCGAAGGTCGCATACCCGTCAGATACATTTATAAGGAAAACGGCGGTCTCTACACCGGCTACAACGTGGCCTATGCCAACATCGCCACCGAGCTGTGTGTATGCATCGACTCTGACGACTTCATGCCCGACGACGCCGTGGAAATAATAGTCAACACATGGCGCGAAAAAGGTTCCGACCGTCTGGCCGGCCTCATCGGACTCGACTGTTACCTCGACTCCATGCAGCCCATCGGAGGCCGGTTTCCCGAAGGACTCGGAGAGATGTATTTTCTTGACCTGTACACCCGCAATATCCATCGCGGCGACTCCAAAGTGGTGACCCGCACCGAACTGATGCGCTCTGTGGCTCCGATGACGGGCTATGCGGGCGAGAAGAATTTCAACCCCGTCTACATGCTGCTTCAAGTAGCTGACAATTATCCGTTTATCGCGGTCAATGAATGTCTGTGCATCGTGGACTATCAACTGGGGGCCGACAGCATGTCGGAAAACATCTACCGCCAGTATGTCGACTCGCCCCGCAGTTTTGCCAAGCTGCGCCGGCTGGAAATGACACTCCGACGCTCCACGTGGAACAATAATCTGCGCTGTGCCGTCCATTATGTGTCGAGCTGTATCCTTGCCGGCGATAAAGACTGGCTGGGCAGCTCTCCGAGAAAAGTGCTCACCATTCTGGCTGCCATCCCCGGATGGATGCTCTCCGGATATATCCGACACAAGGTAAGACAACTGTGACCTACTCGGTGGCCATACGCACACTGGCTCTATCGCCCGACTCTCTCAGGAAAGTGCTCCAAGGAGTATTCTCCCAGACAATCCTGCCCGAAAAGGTGGTCGTATACATCGCCCGCAACTACGCGATACCGTCATGGAGGGTCGGATATGAGCAGTATGTGTATACCGACAAGGGCATGATGAGCCAGCGGGCCCTACCCTACACCGAACTGACTTCCGACTATATCCTCATGCTCGACGATGACCTTGTGCTCGCTCCGGCTACCGCCGCACGGCTACTCGCGACCGCCGAGACGGAAAAAACCGACCTGCTGGGGGCCGATGTGTTTCAGAATCATCTGCTGACCGTAACCGCCAGGGTGACCGCGGCCGTGAGCTCACTTGTCATGCCACACTACCGACATGACAAGGCTTTCCGACTCAGGCGTGACGGAGCATTCTCCTACATAGCACGTCCGCGAAGGCAGTTCTACAGCTCCGACACATGCTGCGGTCCGCTCATGCTCTGGCGCAGAAAGTCTTTTCTCATGCTTCATGCCGAGGACGAGAAATGGATTGACACGTTGGGATATGCTTATGGCGAGGACGCGCTGCTCTCCTACAAGGCCACAGCCAACGGTATGAAAACAGGCATAGATTTCCGCGCCGAAGTGACCAATCTTGACTCGCGCACATCGTCTGACCGATATCGCAACGACCCGCAACGGCTGTACATACGCGCCAAAGCCATGTTTATCACCTGGTGGCGCATGTGTTACAAGCCTCATGGCAATCACCGCCGCGGAGCCTCCGGGGCTCTCTTCGGGGGCGTGCTTAAATATATGTGGCTGACACCAGTGATGCTGGCCTTCTCGGCTGTGACATTATCCACGACACCGGTCCGGGCATATATCCGCGGCCTCAGAGACGGTTACCGATATGTCCGTTCTGACGTATACCTCGCTATCCCGCCATATATCTTCCGATAATTACGCCTCCATCCTCAGCACAAGTAACAAGATGTCTTTCAGACATCACCTTTACACATCCTTAATTCCGTATGCATCTCGAGGATGTTGCAAAACACCCGAAAGCAGATAATTTGTAGGCTGTTGTAGCAAGGAAAGGCCCGTAGGGCCTGTGCGAGCTTAGGCCATGGCAAGCACCCGCGTAAGCGGTGCGCAGCCATGGTACAGAATAATTATCCACAGCATGTGCCGCGTAGCGGTACAACAATACAAGCGCATCAAAACACTAAGTCACAGCGGATTACCATCATGGCATTTTGTGGCACCGCTACGCGGCGCACCGTCTTATATCTGTCTTTATACCATGGCTGCGCACCGCTTGCGCGGGTGCTTGCCATGGCCTAAGCTCGCACAGGCCCTACGGGCCTTTCCTTGCCCCTGACGGGTACAAATCAGCTACTAATAGACGTTTTGCAACACCCTCCGATGCATACGGCTATCAATTTCCCGATGTCCCTGCCGGGACATCCTGTCGGTATTTTCAGACCTCTTACTGCGGCTCTGAAAATGTAAAAACATCATCATGACTCATTTCTTCATGATTTCTCTCATAACGACTCCTTTACCCCTGCCCAAAATTCGACTCCCACACTCCTGTATTTAATAAAGTGAAAATACTTCATGTAATCACATCCATGCGCACCGGCGGGGCTGAGAAGCTCGTATCTCAACTGTTGCCGCGATTCAGACAGCGGGGGGCCGAGGTACACGCGGCCATATTTGACGGCTCAGCCACCCCTTTTATGGAATCACTTGTGAAGGAGGATGTGACCCTGCACGTGCTCGGACACGGATACAGCAGCATGTATGACCCGCGTAACATACTGCGTCTGCAACGCATCATGCGACAAGGATTTGACATAGTGCACACCCACAACACCACCCCGCAGCTATTCACCGCACTGGCCCGCACTCCAGCCTCGACACGGCTTGTGACCACCGAACACAACACTTCCAACCGCCGGCGCGGACACGCACTGCTGCGTCAGCTCGACCGATGGATGTATCGACGCTATGACCGCATAGTGTGTTGCAGCACTCCGGTGGAGACATCGCTCGTCGACTCGCTCGACATGCCGTCGCTCATGCCTCGCATACTGACCATCGCCAACGGCATAGACCTTGGACAATTTTCAGGCCCGCGCCACTCCATTACTCCCGGCAAAGTCAACATACTCATGGTGGCGGCTTTTCGCGAGCAAAAAGACCATCTCACCCCGCTGCGCGCCCTCGCCATGCTCCCGCCCGAGGTCACTCTCACCTATGCGGGCGACGGCGCGACACGCATGGCGACTCAGGAGGCGGCCCGGGCTCTCGGAGTAGCCGACCGCGTAAGATTTACTGGCAATGTCGCCGACATACCAGAGCTGTACCGACAGGCCGACATTGCTCTGCTGTCAACCCGTCACGAGGGACTGAGCCTCTCGACTATCGAAGCCATGGCCTCGGGCATACCTCTGATTGTGAGCGATGTGCCCGGAGTGAGTGAAATCGTGGGCGATGGCGCGTTACGCTTCCCCTTTGGCGACGCCCGCGCTCTGGCGGCCCACATCACCTCTCTGGTCGGCAATCACGCGCTTTACGCAGCCACGGTACGAAAGGGTGCGGAGCGGGCACGGTGCTATGACATCACGGTCACCGCCAATGAATATTTCAACCTGTACAGTAGCTTAATACCAAATAAAACCAACTCTTAATGAACCGTTTACTTATTATTGCATTATTCATGCTCACAACTCTGGGAGCCATCTCTCAAGACAAGCCCCGCTGGGCTATCAAAGGTGTGTCGGACATCAACAGCGAGCGTACCAACCGCACTTACAGTTTTGTAAAATTCGAGACATTCGGAGGCGACCTCGCGGCTCTGCGCAACGAGTCGACCCGGCCGCTGGTCGAATATCTGAGCTCGACCTTCGGGCTCTCCGACGACAATGCGTCGGTCGAGCAGCTCACCCCCGACGCCTCGGCCGAGCGCGCCCTGCCCAATGACCCCAAGGCCAACACAGGAATCACGCGCGACTATAAAGTCACTTTCGCAGGTCCAAAACCCGGCACATACTATGCCCGTCTCATCGACGAGTATGTCAGCTTTGACGACAATGTCGACGAGACTTATGACTACACTCTCTATCAGCTCTTTGAAGTCACCAACCGCGAGGATGGCGTGATGCCCGACTATGACGGATGTGACTTCACCCGCTCGCGCAACGGCGGAGCAATGCTGCGCTCCATCATCCCCGGTCTGGGACAATATTACAAGGGCCAGAACGTCAAGGCTTACTGCATCTGGGGCGGCGAGGCCGTATGCATAGCCGCGGCCCTTATATGCGAGAAACGACGCTCGGACTATGCCGCCGACCGCAACCGGTTCTTGGCCGAGGGCGACATGGTGTCGTGGGACAGCTATCGGAGCAAGTCGCAGAGCTGGCGCGTGTTTCGCAACATCGCCATCGGAGGTGCCATCGGCGTGTATGCCTACAACCTTCTTGACGCGGCTCTCTCCAAAGGCCCGCGCCAGGTGGTAGTGCGCAAGAGCGGCTCGTCCGACATGAGCCTTGCCGTAGCCCCGACCTTCATCTCCGACCCCTCGTCAACCCTCGCACCCGCGCTCGGAATCGCCGTAAATTTCTAAGAGTGAAGATAATCCGCATGACTACGGTGGGATTGTCGCTAGACACATTCTGCCGCGGACTGCTCGCCGAACTGCGCGACTCCTGCGGGCATGAAGTCATAGCCCTATCGTCGCCCGACGGGCATCTCACCTCGCTGGGCGAGCGCGAGGGGGTGCGCACCATAGGTGTGGCCATGCGGCGCGACATATCGCCGTGGGCCGACCTGCGTTCGCTCTGCCGTCTGGTCAGAGTGCTACGTCGCGAACGCCCCGACATGCTCCACACCATGACCCCTAAGGCCGGACTGCTCGGCATGATAGCCGCCCGCATAGCCGGAGTGCCTCTGCGCGTCCACACCTTCACCGGGCTGCTCTTCCCGACAGCCCGCGGGCTGAGACGCCTGTTGCTCGCCACGACCGACCGCATCACCTGTGCCTGCGCCTCCCACATCATAGCCGAGGGACAGGGGGTGAGGAGCGACCTGCTTGCCCACCGCATCACACGACGGCCGGTCACTGTGCTCGGCCACGGCAACGTACGCGGTGTCGACCTGACCCATTACTCCCCTTCTCCGCGACTTGAGTCAGAGGCGGCGGCTCTGCGCCGCCGCCTCGGCATAGCTCCCGATGACAAGGTGATGATATACGTGGGGCGGTTTGTCACCGACAAGGGCCTACGCGAACTCCTTGACGCGCTCCCGGCCATACGGTCCTCGGTGGGCCGGCGCGTCCACCTCATCATGGCGGGCGACACCGACGGAGTCCGCGATAACCTTACGTCAGAGCAGCTTGCCTCGCAGCCCGACGTGCATCTCTCGGGGGGATGGGTCGACGATGTGCGCCCCTGGCTGCTTGCGGCCGACATTCTGGTGTTCCCCTCCTATCGCGAAGGGTTTCCCAACGTGGTGCTCGAGGCCGGAGCCATGGGGCTGCCGGCTGTGGTGACCGACATCAACGGTTCGCGCGAGATTATCACCGACGGCGTCAACGGACTGATAGTGCCGCCGGCCATGGTGGCTCCTCTTGCCGAGGCTGTGGCCCGACTGCTTACTCTACCGCCCCCGGCTCTCGACGAGATGGCCCGCGCCGCACGCCTCAACATCCAACATCACTACTCACGCCCCTATATATGGCAATGCCTGAAGGAATATTACTCATCCCTGCGGGAGTGAGTAATATTCCTTCGAGTTGAAAGTTGAGAGTTTAAAGTTTAAAATGGTTTTGTATCTTTGCACGAATTTTCATCGACTGAATGATGCTCACATCTGTCCTCATAAGGCTCAAACATGCGTGTCCGGCATTGTGGCGCGTAGTCGAATGGGGCAACTCGCAGCTCATGGCCCTGCGCTATTCACGACTGCGCGACCAGGCTGTGGTGGCATGCCGCACCATCGCCTGTCCGTCGCAAACGGAATGGAGCCTCGTCACTCCCGACGATGCACCGTCGCTGTCGGCTTTTCTGACCTCCATGCCCGAGAGACTCACCGCATGGTTTGCGCCACATCCGTTTGACCCCGCCACGCTCAGACGCATGGCTTGCGGAAACTCGTTTGTGATGTTTAAGGTTACACATGGCGGGCGCATCGTGGGCTATCACTTTCTGCGCTGCTTTTTTACGGGCAAAGCGTTTCATGGCCTCATAGTGGCCGATGACATGGCCGGCCGCGGCATTGGCACACACATGTGGGCATTGGCGGCCGACATCTGTCAGCGTCTCGGCCTTGACATGCAGGCCACCATACACCCCGACAATATCGCCTCACTCACTTCATGCCGCCACGGATGCGATGCCACCATAATCTCCACTCTCTCCAACGGCTATCTGCAAGTGAAATGCAGAAAAAAAATTTGATGTCCCTGTCGGGAACATCCTGCCGAGGGAGATTCTTATAAAACGACAGGCCGAAAGAGTAAAGTCTTTCGGCCTGTCGCTTTATAAGAAATGCTTAGATGTTGTTTATCAACAACCTCCTAATCCTCAAGATAATACACTATGGTCGAGACTACTCTGACCTTCTTGATGAAAGGTGTCGAGGAGTCGGAATCGTCGATTGAGAACTGGCCCTGCGAAGCCGTCTTGATTTTGCCCACCTTGCTCTCGCTGTCGGCTGCAAACTGGTCAGCCGCCGCGCGGGCATTTTTTGTAGCCTCGGCAATCATTTCGGGCTTGATGTCGTTAAGACCGGTGAACTGATAGTTGATATAGGAGTTGGAGAAAGCTATGCCCTCCTTGAGCAACTCGCTCTGACGGTTGAGCAGCTCGCGCACCTTGTCGACCTTTTTGGTAGTCACGGTTACCGTACAGTTGATTGAATAATTGTAGCTGAAAGCATCCGAACGATAGCGGTTGGACGTAGCGTCATATGTGTCGGGCGGATTGACCGAAATCTCGTCCTGCGAGATGCCGTTGGAGGTCAGAAACCTGACGATTATATCATTGTTGGCCTTCACTTTGTCATAGATGCTCACCAGGTCATTGCCCGCGATGCTGTAGGCTATAGGCCATGTCACCAGATTGGCTGGCACCTCGCGCTCGGCCAGACCGCGCACGGTCACCTCACGGTCGCGGAAAGCTATGTTGTCGATACCGGCCTTGAGTGTAAAGCCGAGGATAACCATGCCTACGGCAACGAGTGCCGCTGAAATAATCAGATTGCTTTTACTCATAATAATGATGTTTTTATTGTTCGGGACAAAGATAGACAAGTTATTTATATTTTCTCATCTATATATGTTAAAATATCGGCTTCGGATAAAAAAATGTAAAAAATCTTTTTTAGTCATTAGTCACTTTTGCGTAAAAAATTGTATATTTGCCCAATATTTTCTAATGGGCAAAATACCGCCTAAACATAAAATTATAGTAATAGTAGCACAACATTTTTAACCACTATATGCAGACCGACGCGTATCGCGTACGCGCCTGTTAGGTGACAGTTATGGTATTAAAACAGTTTTTTGACCGCTTTGCATCGCTCATCGGGCTAATGGTTCTATGGCCCCTTATGCTTGTCATAGCCATCCTGATAGCCGTCAGAATGCCCGGTGGCCCCGTGCTGTTCCGACAGAAGAGAGTGGGTCGCGGCGGCCGGCTGTTTACCCTTGTGAAATTCCGCACGATGCTTCCCTCATCGCCCGGCTCCACCGTGAGTGTGGCCGGCGACCCGCGCATCACACCGCTCGGTGCCACCCTGCGGCGTCTGAAACTCGACGAGCTGCCCGAGCTGTGGAACGTACTGCTGGGCGACATGTCGCTCGTAGGCCCGCGCCCCGACGTACCCGGCTATGCCGACCGGCTCACCGGCGACGACCGGCGAGTGCTCTCGCTGCGTCCAGGCATCACCGGACCCGCTACGCTGAAATATCGCAACGAGGAGCAGCTCCTCGCCTCTCATCCCGACCCGCAGCTCTACAACGACTCCGTAATCTTCCCCGACAAGGTGCGCATAAACCTCGAATATCTCGACAACCGCTCCTTTATGGGCGACCTCAGGATTATCATACAGACACTTCTCCCCTCAACAAGTCCAACACAACCCGTGCAGTCATGAACACACCACAGCGCATACATCTCTGCCTCGCCCACATGAGCGGCAACGAGCAGAAATATATCGACGAAGCCTTCGCCGACAATTGGGTAGTGCCCCTCGGCCCCAATGTCGACGCCTTCGAGCACGAACTCCACGACTTCCTCTCTCACGACGACTCTTCGCGCTCCCACCTGCGCGTGGCCGCCGTCTCGGCCGGCACCGCAGCCATACACCTGGGCCTGATACTCGCCGGCGTAAAACCCGGCGACGAGGTCATATGCCAGAGCTTCACTTTCGCGGCCTCGGCCAACCCCGTGACATACATCGGAGCGACTCCGGTATTTGTCGACTCCGAACCCTCGACATGGAACATGGACCCCGCCCTGCTCGAGCGCGCCATCAACGACCGCATCGCGGTGACCGGACGCAAGCCCGCCGCCATCATCCCCGTACACCTCTACGGCATGCCGGCCGACATGGACAGCATCCTCGACATAGCCCGACGCTATGACATACCCGTGGTCGAGGACGCCGCCGAAGCTCTCGGCTCGACCTATCGCGGCCACCAGTGCGGCACCTTCGGTCTCTACGGCATACTCAGCTTCAACGGCAACAAGATGATCACCACCTCGGGCGGAGGCGCACTCATATGTCCCGACGACGACTCGCGCCGCAGAGCGGTGTTCTACGCCACTCAGGCACGCGAACCTTATCCCTACTATCAGCACGAGCACATCGGCTACAACTACCGTATGAGCAACATATGCGCCGGCATAGGACGCGGGCAGATGACCATCCTCGAGGAGCACATAGCCCATCACCGTCGCCTCGCGGCCATCTATGCCGAACTCTTCGCCCCCATATCCGGCATCGATTTTCACGGCAACCCCGACGCCCAGACCGATGCCAACTTCTGGCTCTCGACAATCACCGTCGACCCCGACCTCACAGGCGGCCTCACGCCCGACCGCATAAGAATACACCTCGAACAGCTCGGCATCGAGACCCGCCTGCTCTGGAAACCAATGCACCTGCAACCGGTCTACGCCTCGGCTCCGGCCTATGTCAACGGTGTGAGCGAACATCTCTTCGCCCGCGGCCTCTGCCTCCCCTCCGGCCCGTGGGTCACCGAGGATGACGTCAGGATGATAGTCGGCCACATCGTGTCGCTCCTGCCCTGACATCCGCCTCACTACTCTCTCCCGCCCCCCTCTCCGCCACCGCCACGTCTCCCCGGCCCAAGGCCGACACCCCTCTGCTTCTCACGACTACACAACCTCACAGTAGCACATCACTACACACCTTCCGATACTCTTACCTTCCGATATTTTCACCTACATAGACACATTATGTTCACGCGACTGCTAACGTGGTACACATCGCGCTCGGCACTCCCATTCTGGCTGATACTCATTGCCGACTGCCTGACAGTATTCCTGTCGGGTATACTGGCCTATGTCGTCGATTATTCAGCCTCACAGGCTCTGTCCGCGCTCGGCCCGCTCTCACTCACACTGGCCGTCTACCTGTGTTGCTACATCATAGGCTTCAGACTGTTTCACACCTATTCAGGCATCATACGCAAGACATCCATCGCCGACCTGGCGCGTGTGTGGCTCGCACTGCTTACGGGCGTATGTCTGGTGATGACACTCCGCTATCTCGGCGGCACCGACCGATGGCTCATGCCGTTCAGACTGCGCGACCTGATGATGCAGACCGTCATAGCCTCGATACTCATGACCGGCCTGCGCGCCACGGCCAAACTGTTTTATGACCTCTACGTGCGCCGTCTCACAGGCGGAGGTGCCTACGGATATTCCGACAAAGACCTCATATCGATGGAGATGGCCGACCTGCTCCAGCGCGAGCCCATCGAGGTCAACATGTCAGGCATCAGACGTGCCCTCGGCGGACGCAGCATACTCGTCACCGGTGCCGCCGGCTCGATAGGCTCGGAGCTCTCAATGCTCCTGGCCACATGTCGCCCGTCACAGCTCGTGCTCATCGACCAGGCCGAGTCGCCCCTCCACAGCGTGCGCATAGAGATTGAGCGTCTGCATCCCGACCTGAAATGCGCCACAATCGTCACAAACATATGCCACACCCGGCGCATGGAAAAAATATTTGCCGCCTGCAGGCCCGAATACGTGTTTCACGCCGCGGCCTACAAGCATGTGCCCATGATGGAGGACAACCCCGTAGAGAGCGTGCTCAACAACGTCGACGGCACACGCAAGATCGCCGACCTGGCCGTGCGCTACGGTGTGGGCAAATTTGTCATGATTTCCACCGACAAGGCCGTCAACCCCACAAGCGTCATGGGATGCTCCAAACGCATATGCGAGATGTATTGCCAGAGCCTGTCGGAAGCTCAGACAGCCACCCAGTTCATCACCACGCGCTTCGGCAACGTGCTCGGCTCCAACGGCTCGGTCATACCGACCTTTCGCGACCAGATACGCCGCGGAGGACCGGTGCTCGTCACCCACCCAGACATCATACGTTACTTCATGCTCATATCCGAAGCCTGCTCGCTCGTGCTCGAGGCCGCGACCATCGGACGCGGCGGCGAAATCTTTGCCTTCGACATGGGTTCGCCCGTGCGCATACTCGACCTCGCCCGCCGCATGATAATCCTGAGCGGACGGCTTGACGTGCCCATAAAATTCACAGGTCTGCGGCCCGGCGAGAAACTCTATGAAGAGGTGCTCGCCGACGCCCGTCTCACCCGCCCTACAATACATCCCAAAATCAAGGTGGCCATACGGAGCGCGGCTCTCTTTGCCGACGTCTCGGCCGACATCAACACGCTCATCGAGACAGCCCTCACCCACAATGACACCGACACCGTGAGAATCATGAAACGGATGGTGCCCGAATACAAGAGTCCGCCCAACACTCCCTACTCTCTGCTCGACACCCCGCGGTCAAACATACTGCGGCCCTCGGCCGCCATGTCACCGGCCATCCCCTCGGCCCTCACGCAACAGTCCGGCATAAAAGCCCACGCCATCTGACGCCGCCACACATCCAAACACAGACTGCAATACAGATATAACAGACCACTACTACTTAACCACAATAAAGCATATATCGATAGTAACAACAGTATAAGTATATATAGATAGTAACAACATGTCAAAACACAAACGCATTCTGACCATCGCATCGCTCTCGATGACGCTCGCCCTGCTATCAGGCACGGGCGCGTCGGCACAGCAGCAACCCGACTACACCCAACCGCTCTCCGACGACCGGTTTGAGGAGGAATTTAAAGACTACCGCACCGTCTATGAGGACTCCTCGCTCTATATACTCCCCACCACCCACGAGACACGCAAGGAAAATCTCGCACCCTATCAGGTGGTAACCAACACATTCGGCAAAAACTGGTTTGCCTTCGCCACGGCCGGCTACCACACCTTCCGCGGCGACAACGCCAGGGCCGGCTCGTTCTGGAAGACCTGCTCGCCCGACTTCAGCATAGGCATAGGCAAATGGTTTACACCCGGTCTCGCGCTCAAGCTCGAGTTTATCCGCTCCGAGTCGCGCGGCTACACCGACTGGATGACCGGCCACTATGGCTACGGCGACCCCTTCATCGGCAAGGACGGCGAGCCCTACCGCTGCATGAAGACTCGCTGGTGGGACATCTCGGCCTCGGCCATCCTCAACCTCTCGCGCCTCTTCCTGGGCTATGAGGGCTACAACAGTCCGCGGCTCATGAACCAGTTCATGCTCGCGGCCGGCATCGGCGGCGTGCACCACCTCGGCTACGGCCACTCCTACGGCTCCGACAATGAGTGGAGCGGCCACCTCGAGCTGCAATACTCACGCTTCTTCACCCGCTCCAAAAAGATTTCACTCGACCTCAAGGCACGTGGCATATTCTATCAGTCCAACTTTGATCTCCAATACGGACAAGGCAACACCGCCAACCAGAAGTGGGACTGCAACCTCGGCATCGACGTAGGCTTCACATTCTATCTCGACCGCAAGCGCGACCGCGGATGGAAGATGTCGTCGACCCACACCTACACCCGCGACTACTCCGAACGACGCTACCGCAAAGTGCTGGCCAAAGAAATCGAAGTCGAGGGAAACAAGTGGAACGAAATCACATTCTACGTCTTCTATCCCAACAACTACTCCGGCCGCAACGATGCCCCGCAGATAGCCGGAGCAGAGGTCAACGCCATCGACTATCTAACCGCCGGCCTCTACACCCAGAAACGCTACACCGACAACACCGACGTGGCGCAGGGGCTGCTCAAAGGCTCCTCGCTCTCGCGCCTCAACACCCACGACATACCCACCGAACCAGCCAACTCCGTGCTCGCCCTCGACGAGTATCCGCGCGGCTACGAGATGGGCGAAGGGCCTATCTCGCTCTCCAACCACATCGATTCGCTGGTCAACTTCCGCCAGAAAGCCGGCTACTACTACGCCCCCATCTATGGCGACAAGCACCTGTGGCACTACCGTATCGACGACGCCACGCTTGACCAGAAACTCCTCTCCGAGCAAAACTACTACGAGACCAACACCTACGGCCTCAATGCCAAGCACGGCCTCGAGGTGATACGCTCCAACTTTGACACACCCGAAAACGAATTTCTCGTCTCGCTCGCCGACATGTATGCCGCCCTCAACACCTACGAAGGCCACATAGCCGAGCATGCCGACGAAGCCACCGTGCAGCAGATACGCGACATCATCGATTCGGGCGTCATCACGGCAATCCATGTCGAGGGCCTCGCCACAAGCCAGGACAACTACACCGGCCCCAATGCCCGTGAGGTAGGCCTCAACCGCAACTGGGCTCTCTCCGAAAACCGTGCCAACACCGTCATCGCATGGCTCAAGCAGTATGGCAAATTCCGCGACATCGACTCCAAGACCTATCGCGTCAACTCGTTCAAGAACTCCGTCGGCGGCATCGGTATAGTCGACGACCCCTCGACCCGCGGCCTCAACGCCAAACTCAACCGCTGCGTAAAGGTGCACATCCAGTATATGACACCTCCCAAGGGACGACGTAATTGAGAGTTGAAAGTTTAAGGGAGTTTATAGTTTAGACTCCCTCCCCCGCCCGTCTGAGGGCTCTCCCTCCGCTCCTCATCTCCGCTCAAATTGAACTACCTAAATATCTATATATCACGGCGCGAGCCGTCACAGCTACTATCTATAATTATACCTTCGACCTCTTTGAATCCCGTCACTCAGTCATAGTCTGACCGAAAGCCGGACCAAAGGGGTTACCACCTGCAGGGGTGTTTTTGTCGGGACATACGCGCTGAGTCGGTCTGACAAAAACACCCCTGCAAATCTATCCAAAATATAATAGGGTGCTAATAACAAATTTAAAGCCAAAGGCCATTGTCATGAGCCGTGTTTCGTCATGAAAAGAGGGAGCATGACCATCCATTTAACGACATGCCCCGGGAGCCCGGCAATTTAGGGGTTGTTTAATAACAACCTCTATATCTTAAATCACCTTAAATCTACACGAGGGCTGGTTAATCCCGGTTAATCACTTGGCTTTTTTTTGCAGATATAGATTATTTTTGTACCTTTGCGAGGGGTATTCCCAGCCGGAGCAGGCACGGAATCAACTCCGCGTCAACCAAATGCTAATACCTCACTGACTGTACAGAAAAACAATACATTATTTCTATAATATCACTATGAGCAAAGAAAAAAAATTCTTGACTTGTGATGGCAACCAGGCAGCTGCCCACGTGAGCTACATGTTCTCGGAAGTAGCAGCCATTTACCCCATCACCCCGTCGTCGACCATGGCTGAATACGTTGACGAATGGGCAGCAGCAGGCCGCAAAAACATCTTCGGAGAGACTGTTCTCGTGCAGGAAATGCAGAGCGAAGGTGGTGCAGCCGGTGCCGTACACGGCTCACTCCAGGCCGGTGCACTCACCACTACCTACACCGCATCGCAGGGTCTCCTCCTGATGATACCCAATATGTACAAGATTGCCGGTGAGTTACTTCCCTGCGTGTTCCACGTATCGGCCCGTACACTCGCCAGCCACGCCCTCTCAATCTTCGGTGACCACCAGGACGTGATGTCATGCCGCCAGACAGGCTTCGCCATGCTGGCCGAAGGCTCCGTACAGGAAGTTATGGACCTCGCAGGTGTAGCCCACCTCGCCACCCTCAAGAGCCGTGTGCCCTTCCTCAACTTCTTTGACGGTTTCCGCACATCGCACGAAATCCAGAAGATCGAGGCCATGGACCAGGACGACCTCGCTCCCCTGGTGGACCAGCAGGCTCTCGCCGACTTCCGCGCACGTGCCCTCAACCCCGCCAACCCCGTAGCACGCGGTATGGCCGAGAACGGTGACGTATTCTTCCAGCACCGCGAGGCTTGCAACGAATACTACAACCGTGTCCCCGAAATCGTAGAGGACTACATGAAGGAAATCACCCGCATCACCGGTCGTGAATATCACCTCTTCAACTACTACGGAGCCGAGGATGCCGAGCGCGTAATCATCGCCATGGGTTCAGTGACCCAGGCCGCTCAGGAAGCCATCGACCACCTCGTAGCCAACGGCGAGAAGGTAGGTCTCGTGTCGGTACACCTCTACCGTCCCTTCTCGGCCAAGCACTTCCTCGCAGCAGTGCCCAAGACCGCCAAGCGCATCGCAGTGCTCGACCGCACCAAGGAGCCCGGCGCAAACGGCGAGCCCCTCTATCTCGACGTGCGTGACTGCTTCTACGGTCAGGAGAACGCTCCCCTTATCGTCGGCGGCCGCTACGGTCTCGCTTCCAAGGACACCACTCCCGCCCAGATCATCGCAGTGTTCGAGAACCTCGCTCTCCCCACTCCCAAGGATCACTTCACCCTCGGCATCATCGACGACGTTACCTTCACCTCACTTCCCCCGAAGGAGGAGATCGCACTCGGCGGCGAGAGCACTTTCGAGGCTAAGTTCTACGGTCTCGGTGCCGACGGTACAGTAGGAGCCAACAAGAACTCCGTGAAGATCATCGGTGACAACACCAACAAATATTGCCAGGCTTACTTCGCTTACGACTCCAAGAAGTCGGGCGGCTTCACATGCTCACACCTCCGCTTCGGTGACGACCCCATCCGTTCGACCTATCTCGTGACCACCCCCAACTTCGTGGCATGTCACGTCCAGGCCTACCTCCACATGTATGACGTCACCCGCGGTCTGCGCAAGGGCGGCACATTCCTTCTCAACACCATCTGGGAAGGCGAAGAGCTGGCCAAGAACCTCCCCAACAAGATCAAAAAGTACTTTGCTGACAACGACATCAAGGTATACTATATCAACGCTACCAAGATTGCCCAGGAGATCGGTCTCGGCAACCGCACCAACACCATTCTCCAGAGCGCGTTCTTCCGCATCACCGAGGTAATCCCCGTAGATCTCGCCGTAGAGCAGATGAAGAAGTTCATCGTCAAGAGCTACGGCAAGAAGGGTCAGGACGTCGTTGACAAGAACTACGCAGCCGTTGACCGCGGCGGCGAGTACAAGCAGCTCCCCGTCGACGCTGCATGGAGCAACCTCCAGCCCGAGGCCCCCGCTGCCAACAACGATCCCGAATTTATCAACAACATCGTACGTCCCATCAACGCTCAGGACGGCGACCTTCTCAAAGTCAGCGACTTCGTAGGCCGCGAGGACGGCACCTGGGAACAGGGCACCGCAGCTTATGAGAAGCGTGGCGTTGCAGCCTTCGTGCCCGAATGGCTCGAGGAGAACTGTATCCAGTGTAACTTCTGCGCCTATGTATGTCCTCACGCCGCCATCCGTCCCTTCGTGCTCGACGCCGACGAAATGGCAGCCGCTCCCTTCGGCGAGGACGCTACAATCCCCGCCATCGGCAAGCAGTTCACCGGCATGCGCTTCCTCCAGAGCGTAGACGTGCTCGACTGTCTCGGCTGTAACAACTGTGTGGCTGTATGTCCCGGCAAGAAGGGCGTGAAGGCTCTCTCCATGAAGCCCCTCGAGACTCAGCTCGACGTTCAGAAAGAGTGGGATTACTGCGTGGCCAAGGTCGCTTCCAAGCAGCACCTCGTCGACATCAAGTCGACCGTCAAGAACTCTCAGTTCGCTACTCCGCTCTTTGAGTTCTCCGGCGCATGCTCGGGTTGCGGTGAGACTCCCTATGTCAAGCTCATCTCGCAGCTCTTCGGCGACCACGAAATCGTGGCCAACGCTACCGGTTGCTCGTCAATCTACTCCGGCTCCGTACCCTCTACCCCCTACACCAAGAACGCAAAGGGCGAAGGTGTGGCATGGGCCAACTCGCTCTTCGAGGACTTCGCAGAGTTTGGTCTCGGCATGAGCATCGCACACGAGAAGCTCCAGATGCGCGTAGCCGCCTACATGCAGGCCGCTCTCGAGTGTGACAAGTGCAGCTCTGACATCAAGGCTCTCGCCCAGCAGTGGCTCGACAACCGCAACGACGTTACCGCCACCAAGGAAGTAGCCGAGAAGATCGTACCTCTCTGCGAGGCTTGCGGATGTGACGTATGCAAGGGCATCCTCTCCGTCAAGGAGCACATCGCCAACCGTTCGCAGTGGATCATCGCCGGCGACGGTGCCGCATATGACATCGGCTTCGGCGGTCTCGACCACGTACTCGCTTCGGGCAAGAACGTCAACGTACTCGTAGTCGACACCGAGGTTTACTCCAACACCGGCGGTCAGGCCTCCAAGGCTACCCCCGTGGGCGCAATCGCCAAGTTTGCCGCTGCCGGCAAGCGTGTACGCAAGAAGGACCTCGGCCTCATCGCCTCGACCTATGGTTACGTATACGTGGCACAGATCGCCATGGGTGCCGACAACGCTCAGACCCTCAAGGCCATCCGCGAGGCTGAGGCTTATGACGGTCCCTCGATCATCATCGCCTACGCTCCCTGTATCAACCACGGCATCCGCACAGGCATGGGCCACGCTCAGGAAGAGCAGAAGGCAGCTGTTGAGTGTGGCTACTGGCACCTCTGGCGTTACAACCCCGCTCTCGAGGACGAAGGCAAGAACCCCTTCACTCTCGACTCAAAGACTCCCGACTGGGATAAGTTTGAGGACTTCCTCAAGGGTGAGGTACGTTACGCATCAGTAATGAAGCAGTATCCCGCCGAAGCAGCCGAGCTCTTCGCAGCAGCCAAGGCCAACGCCCAGTGGCGTTACAACAACTACCTCCGCCTCTCCAAGCAGCAGTGGGGTGTAGAGCCTGAGGCTTAATTGAAAGTTTACAAAGTATAGAGTTTAAAGTTTAGACTTATATACGACACACCTACCGGGGCCGGGCCATATTATGGCTCGGCCCCTTTTATTGCAACCTCGCCCGCTATCCCTTGATTTGCAAAAAAAAATTACCTACTTTTGTAATCTAATCAACCAACCTCAACTATCATGACCATTCAGGAGTCGATGCACGACATATTACAGCGCGAAGCCCGGGCTCTTCTTTCCATCCCCTACACGCCCGACTATGACCGCGCCGTAGAGCTGATAATCGAACATGTACACCGCCGCGGGGGCAAACTCGTCACCGCCGGAATGGGCAAGGCCGGACAGATAGCCATGAACATCGCCACCACATTCTCCTCGACCGGCACCCCGGCTGTCAACCTCCACCCCAGCGAGGCCCAGCACGGCGACCTCGGCGTGCTCCAGCCAAACGACGTGATGCTGCTCATCTCCAACTCGGGACGCACACGCGAAGTGCTCGAACTCGTCACCCTGGCCAAGAACCTCTATCCCGGCATACCGCTCATCGGCATCACCGGCAATCCCGAGAGTGAACTAACCCGCCTCACGGACGTTACACTCTTGACAGGTGGTGCGCCCGAAGTGTGTCCGCTCGGACTGACTCCCACCACCTCGACCACAGTCATGACCGTCATCGGCGACATACTCGTGGTCAACGTCACGCGTCTCATAGACTTCACCACCGAAGAGTATGCCAAACGTCACCACGGAGGCTATCTCGGCCACAAGTCACGCAAAGAAACAGGTTTCTAAAACCACCTCATATGAACAAAGCAATCTATATCGGTGAACTGACGCTCAACGTCTCGCTCGCGCCCGACGGCAACGCCACCACACGCGTAGGCGACCGCGCCGTGGCCGCCGCAATGCTTGATGCCCGGATGGGTATCGACACCATGTTTGTAGGCGAAGCCTCGGCCGACACTGTGGGCGACCATATAGTCGACACCCTCGGCCGCTCACACGTCGACACCTCGGCGATCGACCGTTTCACCGAAGGGGCGAGCCCCGTCAGGATTGCATCCGCGACAAGCCCGTATGACGACAGCCGAGCCGTGCTCCACGCCGCCTATCCCGGCGAGCCGGTCAATCCCGTGTGGCCCCGTGTCAACGAGGGCGACGTCATGGTCTACGGCTCCTACATGGCCATCGACAAGCGCAACCACAAGTCGGTCATGGAACTGGTGAGCCACGCCCGCGCCCGCAAGGCCGAGACTGTCTATCTCCCCTACTTTGACCTCAACCTCGTGCCGCGCATCACACGCGTCATGCCCGAAGTGTGGGAGTGTCTTGAGCAGGCATCGCTCATCATAGCCTCCGTCGACGACATCGCGGCCCTCTTCCCGGGCGAGACTCCGGCCGATGCATTCCGCGCCCACATGCTGTTTTACTGCCGCCGCTGTCTCGTACTCGACTATGCGGCGATGGGCATGCAGTTTTTTGACGGCGACTCGTCATGGACACTCAAGTGTCATCCCACGGCCGACGACCGTTTCCACTGGACTTCCGCAGCCATAGCCGGAGCCGTGCGCGCCCTCACCGAAGGCGTCACCGACCCCGACGACATCATGGCCATGGCCAGCGAGACCGCCCACTCGATACTCTCGGAAAAAATTTAATCCCCCCAAAAAATCACTCCCGATGAAGCCCCTCTCGATCGAATCAGTATTCCTGCCCCCCACGGCCGACATTGCCCCGCTGCAAAAGCGCGTCAAGCGCAGCCGCGGAGCCGCCGACACACTCGCAGCTTTACAGGAAGCCGACTTCAACACCGCATATGACAACCTGCGCATCTACGGTGCCGAGATGGTGGCCCACGGCGAGACCGACAAAGCAGTCGAGACACTCACTGCCATAACCGACTGCATCACCGCACTCCCCTCGCCGGCTGAAGGCCTTACACTTGACCTTCACGCTGCAATCATGCAGATACTCACAGCCCTCTACATCGAGATGGCCGACATGGACCACGCTGCCGTCTGCGCAGCCGGCGCGCTCAACCTGCTCGCACAGCAGCCGCGCCGCAAAGACCAGGCCTATCTCCAGGTGCTCGGATGTCTGCTCTACGACATAGCCTTTCTCCACAGCGAACGACGTGAGTACAAACAGGCCGAGCGCGAGATGGAAAAGTCAATCAAGATTTTCGAGCGTCTGGCCAAGACCGACCCCGACCGCTATGCACCGGCCCACATGATGTCGCTCAACGGCGCAACCTCGGTCTACCGCAACCGTGTGAAGCAGGCCGAGCTCCTCGCCCACTATCAGGCCGCGACTTCGGCCTATCTCCAGATGGTCAACGCCGGAGTGGAGGATGCGGCGACACGTCTGGTCGACTCTCTCACCGACGAGGGCGACACGCTCGCACGCATGGGCCGTCACCGTGAGGCTCTGCAATATTATTCGCGCGCGCTGAAATATCTCACACGTCTCGAGCCGGAATTCACGCTCCGCCAGCTCTGCCTCTCCATATCGCTGGGCGAGTCAATGCTCCATGTCAACGCCATGCGCGACAAGGGCGTGCACCTGCTCAACACTATGCTCCACAAGGCCACCAAAATCAATGCTCTCGAGGAGCACCGCCGCATAGTCGACTCGCTCTACCGGGCCAAAAGCCGCTCGCTCGACATCCTCAGCCTCTGGCACAAAATTTTCCCAAGATAGTTGGCCGAAGGCCAAGTAAGTAAAGAATATGTCTACATTCTCACCCACCACCGCACTTCCCAAGCTCGAAGAAGCCCGTATAGCCATTGTAGCCGCCGAATGGAATAGCCACATCACAGGACCGCTGGCCGAAGGCGCAGTCGAAACACTTAAAAACAACGGATTCCGACGCGAAGACGTCGACGTATTCACCGTGCCGGGAGCCGTCGAGCTCACCTTTGCAGCCTCCAAACTCATCGAAAACGGCGACTATGACGCCATCATCGTGATCGGCTGCGTAATCAAGGGCGACACCCCCCACTTTGACTACGTATGCTCAAGCGTGACACAAGGCGTGACACATCTCAACGCCGAGTGTGACATCCCCGTGATATTCGGAGTACTCACAGTGCTCGAAGAGCAGCAGGCCCTCGACCGTGCCGGCGGACGCCTCGGCAACAAAGGTTCCGAAGCCGCCGAGACTGCAATCAAGATGATTGACTTCAACCGCAAAGTGTAAAAAATTTCATCCACCCAATCTCCCCTCACCGACATGGAGCGTCTAATGCACTATGTGTGGCAATATCGTCTTATCACTCATGACGATATGGTCACCGTGGACGGACGACGGGTCACCGTCATCGACCCCGGCCGACACAACACCGATGCCGGCCCCGACTTCTTCAACGCAAAAGTCAGGATAGGCGATGACCTGTGGGCCGGCGACGTGGAGATGCATGTGCGCGCCAGCGACTGGCACCGCCACGGCCACCATAATGACCCGGCCTATGACTCGGTGGTGCTCCATGTGGTCGACAACGACGATTCACCCGTCGCGCGCCGCAACGGCGAGACGATACCGCAGATGACCATGCACTGCTCTCCACAGTTTCACGAGCGTTACAGCATGCTTGTCGGCCGCTCCGACATAGACTTGCCTTGCGCGAGGGAGCTGTCAGAGATAGCACCGCTCCACATCAACGGATGGCTCACAGCTCTCGCCTATGAGCGCGTATATGCCAAGGCCGACGCTTTCACCGAAATACTCGACTCGCTGTCGAGCGACTGGGAACAGGCCACCTACATCATATTGGCCCGCGCACTGGGATTCAGCGTCAACTCCGAGCCCATGCAACGGCTCGCGCGCTCGATGCCGCTGCCGTTTCTGCGCAAACACAGCGACTCGCTCACTGCCGTCGAGGCTCTGCTCTTCGGCCAGGCTTCGCTCATCCCGCAGGGTCATCCCGACTCCTACACCGAGCGGCTGGCGCGGGAGTATGAATTTCTCGCACATAAATTCTCGCTGCGACCGTTACAGTCGGCCGGCTGGAAGATGGGACGCACGCGACCTCAGAATCTTCCCCACCGGCGCATAGCCACGCTGGCCGCTTTTATCGCCAACGACTTCCGCATCGTCAGCCGCATACTCAAGGCCAAGGAGCCCGAGGAGGTTATCGAACTGCTCCGCACACCTCTCACGGGTTATTGGGCGCAGCGTTTCACCTTTGGCGCGCCGGGCGAACGCTCGTCGGCCGCCATGAGCCGCTCTTCGGCCATAGTGCTGGTGATAAATGTGGCCATACCGCTGCTCGTAGCCTATGGCACCAGGCATGGCGACGAGGCTATGACACAGAGAGCCTTTGAATGGCTCGCACTGCTGCCGTCGGAGTCCAACCGCATAGTGAGTCTGTTTGCTGCGGCGGGCATAGCGTCGCGCGACGCGTTTACGTCACAGGCTCTCATACAACTGCGCCGCCGCTATTGCGAGACCCACAGTTGTCTATACTGCCGCATAGGCCACCGGCTGCTCTCCATCCGTGCCAGACGATAGAAAATCCTGGAGAGAGGATACCGAAAAAATACAGAACCCCGGATGCGATGTCGCGTCCGGGGTTCTGTATTTTTTTAGTATCTCTTTACCCGTAAGTCAGGTAAATCACATCTTAGTTGGCCATGGCTTTGGCACGCTCGAGATATTTCTCGATGTCGATGCCCATCTGCATGCCATAGTTGGGATATTCCTTGAGGATTTCCTCATAGACCTTGATTTCGGCATTGTAGTCCTTCATCTCGTGGAGCACGGTGGCTTCCTTGAGCATGAAAGCAGGTGTGTAGGCGGGATTGTCGTCAGAGAGGCTTACAGCCTTCTTGAAGCAGTCGAGAGCATGTGAGTAGTCTTCGAGATTGACGTAGCAGTCACCCTCAAGGCTCTTGGCTCCGGCACCGATTATCGACTCGTTTGCCGAGTAGTCGGAGAGATAGCTGATGGCTTCCTGATATTTGCCGTCCTTATAGAGAAGGATTGCGGCGTTGAGACCTGCGAGGTCGCCTGCGTCATAACCGTGGTCGGCTGCCACCTGCTGATACTTTGCGAGAGCGATGCTGTCGTTGCCCATGAGCAGCTCCATGTCGGCCTGGCCGAGAGCCTCGTTGGCGGTCTTGATGCCCGGCTGACGTATGGCGTAGACATATACGAGCACGGCTACCACTACTACTGCGACAGCTACGCAAGCATACATCAGTGCCTTGGAATTGTTCTGCACCTTTTCGCCGAGGCCGGTGAGGGTGTCGTTGACCTCGTCGATCGAGGTACGTGTTTCTTCTTCGTGAATCTTATTTGCCATTGTGTTCTTAATTTTTTTCTTCGGTGGTAAAATGGGAGCGGCGCGGACAGATGGCCATTCCAAAGTGCAAATTTAGTACTAATTCCGCTAACCATAAAATTTTAGGCCCACAATTTTGTGGCTCACGCATAAAGTTGTTATCTTTGCCACACCCCCCAATCTGACATGACACATCGTCCAACCTTCCATAATGACATATTAACCTAATGACCAATCTTATCAGCAACTTCAAGAAGCTACTGCTCTCCTTGGCCACCGACGACGGACTTCGTCGCGAGAGCCTCAAGCTGAATACACGCATCCGCGAGCATCTGCTTGATCAGAATATTGTGATGTGTCGCGAGCCGGGCACGACTACCGACCGCCATCTGCCTGACTGCGAAGTGATAGTATCGCTCACCACATTCGGCCCTCGTATGCGCGACGCGGCCCGCTCCATCGAGAGCATCATGGAGCAGACCCTGCTGCCCAACCGTATCATACTGTGGCTCGGGCGCGAACTCGAGACTACTCCCCAACTCATACCCGCCTCACTGCGATGCCTGCAACGCCGCGGACTGGAGATACGCTTCACCGATGACTGCGGACCGGCTACCAAACTCCTGCCGGCTCTGGAGGCTTTTCCCGACGATGTGATAATCACCGTTGACGACGACATGCTTTATGACATCGACATGATAGACCGCCTGGTCACCGCCCACCGCCGTTTTCCCGAGGCTGTGTGTGCAGGTCGCATCGACCGCCTCATTGCCGACGGTGACGGTCTGAGACTCGTATATGACCAAGCCGATGACCTCTATCTGACCGAGGAGCCGCTCATGCAACCGATGGCTATGGGTGTAGGCGGAGTGCTCTACCCACCTCACTGTATGCATCCCGATGTGTCGGACCGACAGCTTATGAGCCGCCTCGCGCCCAAGGCCGACGACCTGTGGTTTAAGGTCATGGAGTTGCTGGCGGGTACGCCGGTCTTTCCTGTCAACGAGGTCAATCCCTCCGACGACCGTCTGCTGAGGTCGTTTCACTACCGACAGTCACTGGCCCTGCATACCTATAATGTCATAGCCGGGCAGGATAACGTACAGCTCGCCGCACTCGTCAAGCATTATCCTCAGATAGTTTCTCTTATAGTTAACTCTTGTAGTTAAAAAGTAACAAGATAAAAAGTCAAGATAATAGTGTGGAGGACAATATCACCTCAACTATTATCTTGACTTTTTATCTTGTTACTTTTTAACTATAAGAATTACAGATCCTCTTCGATTGAGAAGTCGTCGGGGAGAGTGTCGAGGTCCAGCTCGGCCTGTGAGCCTTCGGGCTCGGTCGAGACGGGAGCCTTGGATTCCTTGTCGCTGTCGGCCTCCTTCTTGTCGGCCTTGCCTTTCTTGCCTGGGGCTGTGGCGCGGAGTGCCTCCATGATTTTTTCTTCGAGTTCGGCAGCCAGTTCGGGGTTGTCCTGAAGCATGCGCTTGGCCTGGTCGCGGCCCTGGGCTATCTTTGAGCCGTTGTAGCTGAACCATGATCCGCTCTTCTGTATGATGCCGTGCTCTACGCCCAGATCAATGATTTCGCCGCTACGCGATATGCCTTCGCCAAACATGACGTCAAACTCGGCACGCTTGAAGGGGGGTGCCACCTTGTTTTTCACCACCTTGACCTTGGTGAGCCGACCGAGCACATCGTCACCGTCCTTGATGGATGTGGAGGGGCGTATGTCAATACGCACGGATGCATAAAACTTGAGAGCGTTGCCGCCTGTCGTGGTCTCGGAGGGGCCGAACATCACACCGATTTTCTCACGCAACTGGTTGATGAAAATGCAGCATGTGTTGGTGCGCGAGATGGTGGCAGTGAGCTTACGCATGGCCTGTGACATGAGTCGAGCCTGAACGCCCACATTCTTGTCGCCCATATCGCCGTCAATCTCGCTCTTGGGGGTAAGGGCTGCCACCGAGTCGACCACGAGGATGTCGATGGCCGACGAGCGTATGAGCTGCTCGGCAATCTCGAGGGCCTGCTCGCCGTTGTCGGGCTGCGATATGAGAAGATTGTTGACGTCAACACCAAGTTTCTCGGCATAGAAGCGGTCAAAGGCATGCTCGGCGTCGATGATGGCTGCGATGCCGCCGTTCTTCTGAGCCTCGGCTATGGCATGGATGGCGAGAGTGGTCTTACCTGACGACTCGGGACCGTAAATCTCAATGATGCGGCCGCGCGGATAACCGCCCACACCAAGCGCGTAGTTGAGTCCGATGGAGCCTGAAGGTATCACGTCGACATCCTCAATCTGCTCGTCACCGAGCTTCATGATGGCACCGCGGCCAAAGTTTTTCTCGATATTGCCCATGGCCTGAGCCAAGGCACTGAGCTTGGCCTTGGCGGGGTCGGAGTCTTTCTCACGCGCGCCTTTGGCGGAAGTTTCTTTTTTTGCCATAATATATATTGTTTTTATTTGATTTTCGTCATTGGGTAATGCAAAGATAATGCATCTGGCGGGCAATATGTTTGCCCGAGTGACTAAAATAACGTTAACGCCACTCCGTGACCCTTGGCCGAGCATAGCCAAATGCAAAGATAAATATTTTTTTGAAATTTTTTCGCGCGGGCATGAACTATTTCAGATGACCCGCGTTTTAATAGTACATAGCAAAATTACTTTTTCCATTGCAAGAAATGTGATAATGATTGGTTTATTATCTAAGCGGGAAGACGATGTGATATCATCTTCCCGTTTGGTTTATGTCTAATTGGTCATATTTGGCTTGCTCGACGGCTAAAAACAGTTAAATAAGTATCATGTTTTGCCAAAATAATACTACTCAATTGTCTTTTTGTAAGATTTTTGAATAATATTAACTTATTTTAAATAAAAAATAATTCATAATGATACAAATATTTCATTAACTTTGCATCAGAATTAACGTCAACCGCATATAGCTACTATCATTAAGTTTAAAGTCAACAAAAAGTTAGGTTAAAGCATGTGGGCAGCTGTGAAGCTCCCCACATTTTTTTTTAGATAAAAAGACATGATAGACACAATCTCTCCAGTTTAGAGAACTGGAGAGATTGTGTCTATCATGTCTTTTTGAGACCTTTGTATCTGTTTAATGATTGAGCGGATTGCGGTAAATCATAGAGGCCGACTCTTTGTATAGGTCGCCCAAGCGGTGGAGTGTGTCTTTGAGTTTCATAATTAAGTAGCTTTATCAGTGATTACACAATATATAACACTCCCGGCCTAAGAATTGTTTAAAAACAATGTTTTACAACACACGCTTTTTATTCCGGCAGATACACTAACGTACAAGCCCGCGAAGGGTCGAGCACACTGGCGGCAGTCGCTATCATGTCGTCGCGTGTCACTGAGCGATAGGTGGCTACACGGCGGTTGATGTCCTCGCCATGCATCTCGGCCATCGCCAGTTCCTGAGCCCGCGACAGGCATGAGAGCATCGAAAACCTGTGGTTGGAGTCAAAGCGGTTGATAGCACGCTCGAGTTCGCGCTGTGTGAGTCCGCCTTGCACCTCGGGAGCCGCAAGAGCACGGGCATGAGTGTTGAGAGCCTCCACGGCATGCCCCACGGCCTCGGGCGACGCGTCGGTGAGGCGTCCGCGCAACATCATAAAACCCGGCTCCTCGCTTCCGGCAATGGAGGCGTCGGCCTCGGTGAAAAGCGAGTCGGCCATCACGAGACTGCGGTAATAGCGCGACGAACGTCCCGAGGCAAGCACGTCGGTGAGAAGGTCTGACTCGATATATCCCGGCTGTCCGTAAGCGGCCATCGGATAGGCCACCACCACGAGAGGCTGCGGCACTCGGCCTGTAACCGTAAGAGTACGCGGCTCGGTGACCTCAGGTTCGGGCTGATAGAGGCGCGGAGCTATGTCGCGGGCGGGTATCGGACCAAACCACCGCTCCAACCCGTCGCGGGCCTGCTCGAGAGTGATGTTGCCGCTGATGGCAATAACGGCATTGTTGGGGGCGTAGTGGGTATAGAAAAAATGTTTCACATCGTCGAGCGTCACGCGCTCGATATGAGCAATCTCGCGTCCGATGGTCGGATAGCGATAGGGGTGGGAAGTGTAGAGCAGTTCGCGCAGACGGTGGGCCACATCTCCGTAGGGACGGTTAAGATGGGTCTGCTTGAACTCCTCGATAACCACCGACTGCTGCACCTCAAGCGAACGCGGCGAGAATGAGAGCCCCCACATGCGGTCGCTCTCGAGCCACAGGAGCGTCTCGAAATTGGCCGCCGGAGCCACGTCGTAAAAGTTGGTGAAATCGTTGCTTGTCCATGCGTTGCTCGTGCCGCCGGCCCGCTCCAGCTCGGCATCAAAGTCGGGCACATTGGCCGAGCCTCCAAACATTAGATGCTCAAAGAGGTGGGCAAGGCCCGTGAGCTCAGGCAACTCGTCGCGCGAGCCCACGTTATATAAGATATTGACCGCCACCATGGCCGTCGAGGGATCGTAATTGTGTACGGCTCTCAGACCGTTGGAGAGCGTAAAGGTGTTATAGCTTATCATGGAAAAATAAAAATATCGGACCTCAAAGTTACGACTTTTTGTGCAAAAACGCTCTAATGTCACGAATATGAGCGCAAAAAAGCATACAAACATTTGGAACTGTTGATAAAATATACGTAAATTTGCAGAAAACCATCACATTATTTTATTTAATCTCCAAGATAACATGAAAACTATCGTTGAAAAAATCAATGCCGGTTTCGAGGCATTTGCCAAGGACGCAGCCGCACAGGTAGAATCAGGCAACAAGGCCGCCGGCGCACGCGCTCGCAAAGTTTCTCTCGAGCTTGAGAAACTCCTCAAGGAGTTCCGCAAAAACTCTATCGCAGCCTCCAAGTAAAACCATCAGACGGTGTCTCTATTGCCTGATATTGGCAAAAGATACAAAAAAGACAAAAGTCTCAAAAGGAACACAAGTTTTTAATCAGTATAAAACATCTGTTTTACATACGATTAGAAACTTTTATTCCTTTTGAGACTTTTGTCTTTTATTTTTGTCACAACATGCCGTAACACATCATTGCGCGAAGAGAGCGGCACAGTCGGCAAGAGCGAGCGCGGGGAGTGAGGAGGAGGGCTCCTCGGCATGCACCCACAGGGCTATGGCCCTCGACATGAGTATGTCGTCGTGACATCCGCGTCTGGCCGCATAGGAGCCGTCGGAGAGCGATTCATACTGCATGAGTTCGTCACACGCGCCGGGGTCGCGCTCGACATACAGGCCGTCGCGCACCATCGCGATTAGATGGGCTATGAGCGAAGCCTTGGTGTGGACATTGGTGTGAAATCCGGGCAGACGTCCCGTGGACGCCCCCTTGCTGCGACGGTAATACATGTTGACATAAGAGTCGGCGAGAGTGGAGAGTATATAGTGGCCGCGGCCCTCCGAACCGCCCTCCCACGAATTGCTCTCCACCACCAGCAGCGCGTCGTTATACCATCGCGCCATCGCCGCGGCCCGCCATGCCAGCAGGTCATGGTCGATGTGTCCCCTCCACTGCGCCACAACCTCGGGACGCGGGTCGGAAGGGGCGTCGAGCCGGCGGTCAAGCACGGTGATGACCGAATAGTCGGCCGAGAGAGTGCGTCCGCCTATGTCGAGGCTCACAATGTAGGCGGCACCCTCGCGCGAAGGCCGCCACACGCGCGCCTTGCCCGAAGCCGAGGGCTGAAACCGTGGCGACGAGAGGTCGGAGGGCACACCCGACCATGAACCGAGCACCTCACCCACAGCCGGCTCCAGCACACATCCCTGAGAGCGCAGACGCTCTACGTCGGAGGCGGAAAACACCGCACTCTCGGTCGAGCAGAAGGCCTCGTCGGGCGTGGTGGGAAACTCGGCCATCATCGAGCGGTGCTCGGTGTACTCCCGGGCCTTGCGCCTGTACCACATTATAGCCTCGAGCGTGCAACCATGCTCCTCCCACAGCTCGCGCTCGTAATCGGAAAACGAGTTGTAAAACTCCACGACATCCCCGACAGGCTCGGTGTTGAGCTCTATCTCGTGCCACGCCACAAAAAACGGGGTCTTGTCGCTCTTGCCGGCCACAGCCCTGAGCCACTCCTTGTGAAAGAAGTTGCCCACACCGTTGGCCGTGCTCTCCATCACCACCACAGTCAGCGGACTGCGGGCTATGCCGGAAGCTATGGAGCGCACCAGATCGACGGGATTGTGGAGCTGCGAGTCTTTCCAGAAAGCCACTTCACTCATATGGGCCATGGAGCAGTCCATGCCTCGCGTCGACTCCTGGTTTTCGCTCGAGCACACCGTCACGCGACATCCGCGGCCTGGAATCATGCGCACATTGGTCATACGTTCATAGGGGCGGAACTCGGGCACGCACTCCTCGTCCCAATACTCGCGCGGATAGTTTTCGAGCAGGTGGGTATAGATGCCGCGGATGGTCAAGGAGGTGTCCTTGACATGGGCACAGATGAGCGAATGCCAGTTGTGCAGATGCACTATCTGAATCCATGCAAAATATATCTGCACCAGAGTCGACGCACCCCACTGACGCGCCTTGAGAATGATGACGCGCACCGGCACACCGGCCTGGCGCTGCTCCTCGAGCGCGTGCAGCAGCCGACGCTGCGGACGGTTGAGCACAAAGGGCACCGACCGCTTGGTGGTCTTGTGGAGTATCCTGACACATGTCGCGGCCCAGAACTCGAAGTCATATCTGAACCTGAGCATGGCAAAGTCACGGTCGCTGAGCGTGACAGCATAGCCTGTATCTTCGAGCATGGCGCGCGGCACATAATGAACCGCCGCGCCACGCACCACCCTCACCCGGCCACCATCGTGACGGTCGCCCTCGAGAGGGTCATATGAGCGTGCCGCGAGCCGTCGGTGACGGGCACGGTTTTCGGCTTCAAGGATAGTTCGATCTATGTTCATGGCTCGGTAATGACAAGTTTTGACGGACAGGAAGTGGAGAGCGATACCTCGAGAGTCATGCGATGGCTATGAGGCACCGCCACCGGCTCACACAGGGGATGACTGAGGTCGCCGCCGCTGACGACAAGAGTCCTGACGGCGGCCGAAGCACGACCCGAGCTGTCGTGAGAGGCCGTCAGGACTATCCGGCCTGTCAGTCCCTCGCCCGACACTCCCGCATGCAACATGGCGCATGAACCCGGGGCATAACGGTGACCGACGGCCGAGACATGACTCACGCTCACGGGGCCATCCTCTTCCTCCGACGGGTCGAGCAAACGGCCGTCCGAACCGACAAGCATCATCCCCGCACTGCCCGACACCACTCCGTCAATCCCTATGCCGCCACGCGTATAGAGCACCGAGCCGTCGGGCGATGTCACCAGAGCCTCGTCATCACTGCCGTCTCCTGCACCGATACACCACAACTCGCCATAGCGGTCACTCCAGCCGAGCATCGTGGCCCGACAGTTGTCAAGCAGTGTCGCGGGGCGCGAGCCGGTTACAGTCACCAGTGCCCCTCCGGCTATCGCGGCAACTCCTCCGGCCATCGGCGTCACCGCCAGCGGCGAACTCACTCCCCGACTGTCGAGCAGGTTGAGATTGATGCGACGGCGGTTGTCAGTCAGCGTCATCGACGATATGCCTCCCGACCCGAAGAGATAGAAACGCGCCGAGGGCACGGCAAACGAATTGCTGTGACGCATGGCAGGCAGCAGTGCGCAGAGTTTCATGCCGTCGCCATAGCTCACGGCGACAGGTTCAAGCGGAGATGCCACGCCACACACGGCCACGGCCGAAGGATATTCACGACATCGGGGCGAGGCCGAGGGCACTACATATCCGCCACGGTCTTCGGTCAGTGCCGTCGGACACAGATCGGGGCTGAGCCGGTAAGACATACGGCCGCACGGCGTGGACACAAGTGGCACTGTCAAAGCCTTGCCGCCGGCTATGAACGTCATCTCGACGGCGTCGGCCGACGGATAGACCAGCAGCGGTGACAGCGACGGCTCTCCAAAACCTGACATTACAGCCGTGCGCACCACCGACGAGCCGTCGTGCATGGTCACCCTGACGGCGGTGGGGAGCGATGTCTGTGCCGCGGGAGCCTCTATCGACATCTCGGGCAGAGAATAGCCGTCAAACGGCATTACCCTGAGTCCACCCCAGGCTATGAGGTCACCGCTGCGGGCCACGGTCGAGGCTGTAAACCTGTGGGGCGCGCCTACGCTCACTGCCAGCGCGCTCTCGGCCGTGGGCGACGCTGACGACATGTCCATTATAGCCGAGAGGCGGCTCAGTTCGCCGAGTGTGTCATCGGCGGGACGGCCTGACAGCAGCGCGCTGTCGGCATTGTCGAGTATCGCGGCCACATATGCCGCCGGGCGTGTGCCTTCGGCTGCATACCCGCGCAGGGGGTCGACTCCAGCGAGCGTGGCGGTCATTGTGAGTTGTGTGGCCGAGGCTCCGCTCTTGCGCGTATGTCCGGGCAATTTGGCCGACAAGGGGTGAAGCTGGGGCGACACGAGCAGTTCGACCGAGCGTACCAGAGCTTTCCAATCCGCGTCGGGAGTGCGTGTATACTCTATGGCCGTAACAAACTCTGTGGCGGTGAGGCGCGTTTCGCCACACTGCCTGAACCCCTCGCCCGTCAGCGTGAGGGTGGCTGTCACCCCCTGAAGCCCAGTCCGAGGGGCCACAATCACGGGGGCCGAGGTGTAGAGCACTCGTCCGCCGTCGCCTCTGAGCCGATAGCGTGCCACAACGGGCTGGATATAGCGGCCACGTGACAGCGCGCTGTCTGACAGGGCGATGTAAGCCTCTCTCATGGCCTTGTCGATGGCAGCCCGGTCGGTGTCGCCAAGCTGCTGTGACGTAGTGGTGTAGGACGATCGCAGAGTCATGACCGGCAAGGTGCTCACAGCCGTGCCGACGTCGCGACGCACTATCATCAGCGGCGGCAAGGAGGGAAAGAGCGGTATCTCATTCCACGACAACTGACCGTCGGCATCTCGCAGGGCCGCAAAGCGTCTTGCCGGACCTTCGGCCGGCATCACTATAAGTCCGTCGTCAAGTCCGATGGCACATTCGGGCGGCCGATCGGTGCGCCATACGACCGTGACGGCCCCCTCACGGCCTGTCACGGCCTTAAGACAGCCGTCATGATGCACCAGCACACAACGCGTGCCGTCACTGAGCGAAATGACTCCGCCCGGCACGGCTGACGGACGGTCACCGTAAAACATAGCCACTCTACGTGGCAGGCCAACTCCGCCCAGGCCTCCCGTAAGGAGCGGTCGGAGATTGCGGCAACGTATCACACGCCGGTAATCGGCAAGTGTGGCGACAGGAAAAACTATGGTCTTGGGAAACATAAAGAGGTGTGAATTTGCATTGAATCTTGATGCAAATTTACACCCCAAAATGAGCCAAAAAGGTGCGATAATGCCGCCTTGAGGAGTTTAGAGTTAAAAGGTTAAAGGTTATAAAAAGTTAAAGTTTACGCACAGAAAATCTATGCATAAACTTTAACCTTTTAACTTTTAAAACTCTCTATTATGCGAGAGCGGCGTTGGTCTTGCGGACAGCCTCGGCACTCTTCTTGAAGAGCTCTTTCTCCTCATCATTGAGATCAAACTCAACGACTTTCTCGATGCCGTTGCGGCCGATGATAGCGGGAACGCCGATGCAGAGGTCCTTCTCGCCATACTCGCCGTCGAGCAGAGCCGAGCAAGAGATGAGCTTCTTCTCGTCGTGAAGCACAGCCTTGACCATCTGGGCTCCTGCCGCACCGGGGGCATACCATGCCGAAGTGCCGAGGAGCTTGGTGAGAGTGGCACCGCCTACCATGGTGTCGGCTGCAACCTGCTGGAGTGTGGCAGCGTCAAGATAGTTGGTGGCGGGAACGCCGCGCCATGCAGCGTAACGTACGAGAGGTATCATTGTGGTGTCGCCGTGGCCGCCGATTACGATGCCCTCGACCTCGGTGTGGTTGGCTCCGAGAGCGTTGGCCAGACGATATTTGAAACGCGCGCTGTCAAGAGCGCCACCCATGCCGATGATACGGTTTTTGGGCAGACCGCTCACCTTGTGGATGAGATAGGTCATGGTGTCCATGGGGTTGGAGATGCAGATGATCACTGCGTTGGGCGAATACTTCAGCAGTTGCTCGGTAACGCTCTTGACGATACCGGCATTGACGCCGATAAGCTCCTCGCGGGTCATGCCCGGCTTGCGGGGGATACCTGAAGTGATGACTACAACGTCGCTGCCTTCGGTGGCTGCGTAATCGTTGGTCACACCCTTGAGGGTAGTGTTGATGTTGAGGATGCTGGCGGTCTGCATGATGTCCATAGCCTTGCCTTCCGATACACCCTCCTTGATGTCAAGGAGCACTACCTCGTCGGCTATACCGCAAGTTACCAATACATTTGCACATGTTGCGCCAACATTTCCGGCGCCTACTACTGTTACCTTTGACATAGTATCTATTAGTTTAGAATCAATGATTATTTTACCGCAAAATTACGGAAAAATTTCCGTAATTAAAAAATAATTTTTGGCCTATTTGACATTAAAATTATCCCCGGAACGTACCCCTGACGTTTCGCCTTATCGCGACGATATTACCCGCGGTTATTGCCGCCATTATCACCAGTCCGACGATATATGTCACCACCGGCGAGGCTCCGCTCGCACCGAGCGCGTCGAGCCTATCGTGCCAGAGCACCGAGGCCACCGTCACAGCTGCAAGCGCGACCGCGAGCACCGCCCCGTTGACCCACGCCACCACCATAATATAATAGCGTGCCACCTGGCCGGGTGTGTAGCCCAGCAGCATCAGGTCGTGAATCTTGACACGGTTTTTCTGTAGGAGCAGATAGATGCTCAGCAGCAGTATGAAAAACGCCAGCACACTTATGACCACACCGATAGCTACCACTACCGTGGTCACCACCGACAGGAAATAGGCGGCCTTGCCTCCGGCAGCCTTGTCGCCGGCTATCTCATAGCCGTGCGCGTCCATATAGGACGTAGCATCGGGATTGCCGGCTCGGTCAAGCCGTATTATCATACGTGACGGCTCGGTCCCGCGTCCTTCGCCAAAGGTGGCATTGGCCCACGCCATAAAATCCTCGGGAACCGCGATAGTGTTCAACCGAGATGAAAATCCGGCTATGCGTGCGTCGATCCACTGCTGACGCCCGTTGCCGCTGAGACTCAGACGCAGCGGCAGCATGCTGATAAGCTCCTCGGAGATCTGCGGAAGTCCGCGCGAGGCGGCAAAACCGAAATTATAAAGCGTGAGATAATCCTTGGATATAATCACCGGCACCGGCTCACGGCTACCGGGACTATAGCCCCAGCCGCGCGGCATGATGTCGAAAAACTCATCGGGTATCGACTCCAGAAACAGGGCGGTCGACAGCGGAGCACCCCCGATGTCAACCCGCGCCGAGATATTAAAATCGGCCGAAGTAAACTCTCCAGTCTCGGCGGCCCAGGGCTGTGAGGCTATATCTTCGCGCTCAGATGGCGAGAATGTGGTCGACGAGCTCATCCCGCCCAAGCCCTGCACTCCGTCGACACGCTTGGAGATAATGATATAGTCCGACGAGATAAACGAGTCGGCATCCTCGCTCACGGATGTGATGTCGCGATAAAACTGCAAGGCAGTGAGCACTATCACCAGTCCGACAAGATTGGCCACGGCATAACCGGCTATCTGCCCCGTGCTCATATTACGACGCAGCAACCGCCCTATCGGATTTTTAAGACAGGAGTACAGGTGTGAACTGGGATTAGCCGATCCCTTCATCTCATTTCGTTTGTTCATACACTCGGGTTTTATGTATTATACGATACTTATCACCGCCATAATTCACACGAAAAGCGCAATATTTTACTAACAGCAATAAATTTTCCATATTCATAATAGAAATATGTATTTATCTCATTATTTTTCAAAATTCCTGTCTCTTGACACCTCCTGTGCTCCTGTCTATAATTTCATCAGTCGATAATCCTGTATCGACAGTTTGTTTCCGACCGAGGTGACAATGACCGATGCGTGGCGGGCGGTCGCCTCCTCGACTATGAGCGACGCCACCGTGGCATTGTTTCTCACATCGAGATGGCTCACAGGTTCATCGACAAGCAGGAAGTCAAACGGCTGGCACAGCGCGCGGACAATCGCTACACGCTGCTGCTGTCCCACACTCAGACATCCGGCCGGCTCTCCGGCCTTGTGGGCAAGCTCCAGACGGTCGAGCATCCCCATCACCTCGCTTTCGGAGCGATAAGAAGTCAGACGGTTTTTCACCATTATGTTATCCATCACGGACAGTTCGCCAAACAGTCTCATCTCCTGCGGAAGGTAAGCAAGGGCTTCACGACGCAGAGCGCACCAACGCTCTATCGAAAAGCCCCTCACATCCTCTCCGTCAAAAAGTATCTCACCGTCATAGTCAGTACGCGCACCGTAGACAAACGAGCACAGCGACGACTTGCCTGTACCGCTCTCGGCCTCGACTATATAGGCCGACGGACGCACAAAACTTACATCCTCACGCAGCCACACTTCGCTGTGACACACGGGCGGCTCAGATTCGCTCCCCCGGAATACGCGGGGGAGCACATTGCGCAGAGTTATTCTATCTATCATTTCATTGCTGTCAAAAGAAACACGAGCACAGGCCACTGAGTGCCGTCGGCCTTGAGTTTCACAACTCCCCTGCCGTTGTCCATAGAGGCCGAAACCACCACACCGGTGCCTTCGGGCGCGCCGTGAACATAGTCGGAATATGGCTCCAGGCTCAGATTAGCCGCCATATCCTTGTTGACAAAAGTCGGGGCCAGCGAATTGTTGCGCGTGTTGTCAAATCCTATTGTAGAGATGCCGAGATAACCGTCGACATTGCCTATATACATCGTCTTGCCATACTGCGGTATGGCCATGAGTCCGTCGGCCGTGACTGTAGGAGTCATGCCGGCGGTCGACATCATGCTGCTTATCATGGACATCAGAGAATTGATTTTGTCCTGAGGCATATGCACCATCACAATGAAATCCCAGTCAGAGACATCGCCGTCCTTCATAAGCTCGGGCGACGAAGGAGCGGCGGCCATAAGCACAGAGCCGTCGATCGACTCCAGATAAGGATTGACCACCGACATGAAAGCGGCAGTCTGAAATCCGCCGGCCATCATGACCACCTTGCGCAGAGGCTCCCAGTCAAACTCTCTGGTAAGACCGAAGGCCAGGGTCACATTAAAATTCTCGGGCACATAGGCCAGAAGGGCAGGATTGATGTTCTGCATCCCCTTGGGCTTGACAGTGAGGCCGGTCGACTTCATCATCTCCCAGTCAATCACAAGCGAATTGTCGGCACCCTCCTTGAGTGCCGCCACACTCCACTCCTTGTCCTGCGCGTCAATCCCGGCGTCCGATTTATCCATCGAAGCCAACCCGGATGCCACAGCCAAGTTGACCATATTGTCGCGGCCCAGCACCTCGGCAATGCCGTCGAGCTGAGCCACCGACATCTCACGGGCACGTTTCTTAAGTTCGTCTACCGACTTGACGGCATCCCGCGCACCCGTCACGAACCATACCAGTCCGTCCTTGGCAAGCAGCGACGCCGACCCGAAGCGCGCCGACCTGTAACCGTTTGACGCCTCGTTCCAGTCGAGATATTCGCTCGTAGCCGTATCAAACCGTTCAATATCACTGACCGACAAAATGGCATAAGTGACATTTTCCTTATCGACGGCCACCACGATATTGTCAATATCCGCCACACCCTCGGCCTTCATTCCGGCCAGGGCATCAAGCATCTTCATATTTCCACGCACCACACCTTGCATCGGCTCACACACCTCGGCACTCCCGTCACCCTTGAGGGTCACACCAACCGCCGAACACAGCTTGTCGACATTAACCGTCGCCACCAGATTGACGTCAGCCGGGATATTATCAAGAATCTCTGCCCGCTTGGAGCATGACGAGGCCAGCCCGACAAACACCGCCGTCAGGATAGCAAACATGATGTGTTGCAGTTTCATATGCTTTAATTCAGATTATAATATACAATGTTTCAGCAACGGGCAATCAGCAATTACGGCTTGCCAAGAAATTGATAATTACCAATTGCTAATTAACTGAGGTTTTTCCTGAACGCTCTGCGACGACGGTGCTGCCTGCGCTCGAAATACTCCCATTGCGACTGCACGTGTATATTCTCCTCAAGTTCCAGATTGGTCTCGGCAAACTTCACGCCGTCCTTGATAAAGATATTACACAGGTCGTAGAAAAACAGCGAATTGACACCCTTTGACTGATATTCGGGCGTCACGGCTATAAGCATCAGGTCCACCACGTCATTGTGCCCCTTCATAGCCTTGAGCAGATGCCACCATCCGAAGGGGAAGAGACGTCCACCCGACTTGCGCAGAGCCTCCGACATCGAAGGCATGCTTATACCCACACCTACGAGTTTGTCATCGCGGTCCACCACGATGCTCACATAATCGAGCTTAAGCAGCCCGAGATACATGTCGATATAATAGGCTATCTGCTTGTCGGTGAGCGGGCTGTAACCGTAAAGCCCCGCATAGGTCTCGTTGATGAGCTTGAAAAGAGCCTCGCCATACTGTTCCTTGACCTTCTTGGCCGACTTGAACTTGATGATGCGCAGATCATACTTCTTGAGCACAATCTCCGCGATACGGGTCATCTTCTCAGGCAGCTTGTCGGGTATCGTGATGCGAAACTCTATCCAGTCGGTATCCTTTCTGTAACCCATACGCTCCATGTGTGACGGATAGTAGGGATAATTATATATCGTGGCCATAGTGCCCATCTCGTTGAAACCCTCGACAAGCATGCCTTCGTGGTCCATGTCGGTAAAGCCCATCGGCCCGATAATCTCGGTCATGCCGCGCTCGCGAGCCCACGACTCGACAGCCCCGAACAAGGCGTCACACACCTCCTTGTCGTCGGTAAAGTCGACGAAACCGAATCTCGCCTCCTTACGTCCCGACTTCTCGTTGAGCATACGGTTGATGATACCCGTGATGCGTCCTACAGGCTTGCCGTTGCGATAGGCCATAAACGACTGAGCCTCGCATATCTCAAACGCCGGATTTTTCTCAGGCAGCAGCGTGTTGACATCGTCAAACACAAGCGGCGGCACATAGCACGGATTTCCCTTATAGAGATCTATGCCGAATTGCACATATTTTTCAAGTTCCCTTTTAGTAGCCTCGATGGCACGTATGGTAACAGACATTACGTTCAGTTGATAATTGTAAAAATAGTCGATTAATGCCCCCGGGCCATAGCCCGGCAAGTCTTGTCACGGCGGCCTCACGGCCGGTCACATCACTGCGGCCCGTTGTGGGTGAGCCACAGCAGCAATCCAATCACAGCCACAAGGAAGACGATGATGCATACATATATCCTGTTGCTCCCGCTGTCGGCCAGATCGAGACGCAACTCGTCGAGCGTGCGATAACGCTTGGCCGCATCCTTGGCCACACACTTGGCAGCCACCTTGCGGAGCTTGGGGTGAGGTGACTCCACGGCGTCAAGAGCCCTGTTGAGCAACACTCCGTAATTGTATATATCGTCATTGGTATCCTCGTGTGTCAGAAATTTCTTCTGGTCAAAGCCGACGTCAATGAGTTTCAGATTGCCTATATTCTCCGTGAATATCACCCTCGAAGCCTCAAGCGGATGATGAGCCAGATGCTTGGTCTGCACATAGTCGAGCGCGTCAAGCAGTTGGTGATGAAGTTTATAGATATGCTCGTCGGTCACCTTATGCTCGCGTATCAGCTTCTCAAGCGAGTCGCCATACACGTCATCGGTGATAATACACATCCCAAGCCCCGGCACCTCCTCAAAATCATTTATCATGATTATATGGGGATGAGCCAGATTATATCTGACCTCAAACTCCTTCTCGATCATCTTCTCATACTCCTCCTGCCCCTTCAGTTCAGGGCGCAGAGTCTTAAGCATAAGCCATTTGCCATGCTTCTTAGCAGTATAGACATGATAAAACTCCTCGTCCCACTCGGGCAGGTGCTCAATCTCCGTCCACTTCGGCGACTGACCGGGAGTCTGCTTCATATCGGAGTCGTTGGTCTGATTGTTTTCCATTGTGACATGCATGCATTATTTCGCAAAAATAACTAAAATCTCCGAATTACCCAAACCAAGCATTCCATTGAATTTATTTGTAGTTTATTTCGCTAATTTTTTAAAATTTAAAATCCATATAATGATAAGCATACAACTACATCACATTGCAACAACACTAAATTTATTATAGTATAGAACCTATATTAACCCATATCTAAGCAAAAAACGAGCAATCACAACACAATCATCGCCTATTAACTCTATTTAACATATATTCTTAAGGCAATGTTTCTTTATTTGTAAAAATTTACTTAAATTGCAATCGAACCAATTAAAACACATTATGAAAAAACTTTTTTGTGCATTATCGATTGTTATTTTTTTTAGTTGTGTATATAAAGTAGCCCACGCAACTATGTCGACAACCAAAAACTTATCTAAAGAGCAAATTGAAAACGTCAATGCTCTCATGTTCGAATCAGAATATTCATGTGATGGTAGTTCTGACGATCCTTGCATATATATATGTAAACAATGTGGAGCAATAGTTGGAAACCCATATTTTACGGGGTGGATGAACCCCAATAATAGGCCAAAATGTTCACAATGCGGAAAATAATAGCACTGATATCTTTTGCATTTATATTATGCAGCATCTGTTACGTAGGATGCTCCAGATTTCAAACACATTGTAATTCTATTATTTTTCAACAATATGACACTATAACATGGTCTCCTTATTTGAACAAGCCCCATTTAACATCTATACATGATTTTTTTGTTCAAGATTCCATTATATATATTCTTGGACTTGTCAATCATTACTGGCTTCGCACGTACAGTGCTATTGACGGACGTTTTTTAGATAAATATATTAGTTATGGAAACAATTATGACGAAATTGAAAACGGTTTCTTTATGTATTTCAGAAAAGATATCAAAACAATTAATATCTTTGATATCAACACAATGCGATTAAAAGAATATGATTCTAATTTCTCATATGTAAATTATAGCTGTTTATCGGAAAAAATCAACTGCATTTCTCCCATCACTGATAACAAGTATTTAATACTTGTTCCTAAGATGATAAATGGGGCTTTTCAAAATTCATATATTCATAAAATTATAAACGGCTCAACAGGTGAAATTTTGTCAACCTATTGTCCTAAAAATATTTCTAATGAGATAAAAAACTTACTGATCAAGAAATTAACAGTTTCGCCAAATGGGCGAAACTACGCCCTGATATATCAACATTATGGAGAATTGTCATTATATGATATATCCAATGATTCTATAAATTTAACGCACTCTCATAAATACATACAAACTAAGCTAGAAACTGAGAATGGATGTCCTATTATTAAGTCAAATAGCCCATACGGTTTTCGCCATGTCACATGTTCTAATGATTTTGTATACGCTATATTTTCTGATGAAAACAATACATCCAAGACAAATAAGATTGGTATCTGGAATTGGAATGGAGACCCTATAAAATTGATTGTTACCGATAAAAACATATTAAAAATTGCAATATCTTCAGAGATGAAACGTATAATCGCCATAATTGGTGATACTTCTAATGGTTATACTTTATCACATATTGATTTGTAGACTTACTAGCTCAAAATTATACCTACATAATTTATTATGAGATTTAAGCATAAAATATCAAATATAATTACATTACATATATTCATTGCTTTTATTGCAATGAATATATGTAGCGTTGGATGTATTCCCCAAAACGAAAAAGACGATTATATATCTATTATCAATCAATTTGTGGGTAATAAGATAATTATACCATCAAAATATGTGTATAATATACAAGAAACAACTTTTGATTATGACATGACTGAATCTGACTATAAGGTCATAACATTCATTGACGAGTCTGACTGTACAACATGTAAATTAAAACTCCAAGAATGGGATGACATCATAAACAATTGGAAATCATCAATTGATACATCTATAAGTTTTTTGATGATATTAAATACTTCTAATAATGTATCCTTATTACCATATATAATTGCCAACAACTTTTGTCACCCCATCGTATTTGATAAAAACGCAATGTTTAAAAAAATAAATAATATACCAAACAATTCTAAATGTCATACATTTCTACTTGATGACAATAATATAATACTCGCCATTGGTGACCCGGTGTTAAATCCACAAATAAGAAAACTATTTAACCAAATCATAAATAAGGACTTTGAATCCTCCCCAAATTTTAATCAAGAGGCTGCAGATAACAGCATATTTCTATGTTCTATGCATTCAATTCCATTAGGAATTCTAACAATTAACAATCCCAAATCATTCTCATTTGAATTAAAAAACAGAACAAATAATACAATAAGCATAGAAGAAATAATAACTTCATGTAATTGTATTAAAGCATCCGTTTCTACCAATAATATATATCCTAATAATACTTCCACTCTAAATATAACCTTACAGCCAACCATAAAAACCAATACCATCTCGCAATATATTGACATATTCTATAACGGTTACTCAATTCCCGAACGTTTTTATTTAAACGGATATATGCGCTGACGTTTTTATTCTAATCCCTTGATTCATATTTTATGGTATATTCTACAAGGACACGTTTATATAATCATATTAGGGTATTATGCATTCTATTTGCCATATCACTCATCAGCAGTCGGTCATATGCCGACGAGAAAACGTGATACTGTTTCTTTGAGTGTGTCTGACGCCTGCCACTAAAAAAAGGACCAGTCAAATTTTGACCGGTCCTGGCAAGTTTGTAATTTTAGGTGACCAAACTTAAAATTCAAACTAATGGATTTGACAA
>RIBL01000014.1 GCA_003762875.1 Muribaculaceae bacterium Isolate-110 (HZI)
AGATAGGCTCGTCTCTTGTACTACTTCTATCGTTGCAATTCTTTCAATGTTCTCAGCTTTGCCGTATCTCTTTCGGAAAAGCTCTGCAAAGGTAGAGCCTTTTTTGATTCCATGCAAGTTTTTCGCACTATTTTAACACTAATTTAACACTTTTCGGGTGAACTTTTGCAAAAAAGCGGGTTTTAGGCCGTTTTTAGCAGGTTTTGTGGAGGATTTTTGCTAATTTTGAGCTATCGATTGAAAATGCTCTCCAACGCAAAAAACACTGCTTACGGATAGATTTTTTCAATCCGCGCCATATTATTTAACCTCACCACCCGACTGTAACCAATGACCACCGTCGGTATTCAAAAAAATTAAAGTCATGAAGAAACGCCTTGCCACTTTATTATATATAACGGCCGTCATTTGCTCGGCTCTTCCGCTCACTATCCATGCAGCCACGCCAGGCATGGTGAGATGGCACAACGAGGATGCGGACACCACGCGCATCAATAATATATTGAACGAGGTCTCCCGACAGGATGTCTCTGACGTCAACGGCCTCATGGTGGCAATAGGCGAAAAATTCATCGGGACCACTTACGTTGCCGCTACTCTCGAGGGTTCGCCCGAGACTCTCACGGTGAATTTCGACGGGATGGATTGCACGACGTTTGTCGAGACTGTGGCTGCCTTGGCTATGACAATTGATGAAAACAGAAATTCGTGGCAGGATTTTCTATACAACCTGCAACAGCTCCGTTATCGCCAGGGACGTGTGGACGGCTACAGCTCGCGACTTCATTATATCAGTGACTGGATTGTCGATAATACTCACCGCGGTATACTCCGAGAGGTCACCGACCGTATTCCGGGAGCTTTATATCAGGTCAAGACGCTCGACTACATGTCAAATCACCGGGATGCGTATCCAGCCATGGATGATGATGCTGTGTATGAAAAAATAAAAAATTGTGAGGTCGGCTATCGTTCCCACCGTTTTCCTTATATAAAGAGTGCCGACCTGATGTCCAAAAAGATGGCTTCGCGGCTTAAAGAGGGGGATATAATAGCTTTTACGACCAAGACGCCCGGTCTTGACGTGAGCCATATCGGTATTGTGGTGATGAAAGAGGGTGTGCCTTATCTTCTACACGCTTCGTCAAAGGCCGGAAAGGTCACAATTGACCAGTTGCCTCTGTCTGAGTATATGCGCAAGAACCGCAATCTCACCGGTGCGCGCTTCATCAGATTGAATAAGCAGCAATAGCATCTTGAGGATGTATTGACGGTCATACATGTAACAAGGTGTCTTTCAGACACCTCCTTCGTCGATTCCTAATACCGTAAGCACCCTGAGCCTTCCAGGCTCAGGGTGCTTACGGCTATCAATCTCCTTATGTCCCTGCCGGGACATCTTGCCGACATCATCGGGAGGGGGATATTGGTCCACATTTACCGACGATGTCGGGATAGGGTAATGTCGGGGATGCCTGCCGACATCATCGGGAGGGAATGTTGGTCGGGCATTTCTTATACTTTATATTTGAGGCTATTCCATGCCGTATTCCTTGATTTTACGGTAGAGGGTGCGTTCGGAGATATTGAGTTCGGCAGCTGTAGCCTTGCGACGGCCACCATTGCGCTCAAGTGCGCGACGTATGGTCTCGCGCTCGGTATCCTCGAGCGTGGCCGGTGACACGTCTTCGTAGGCGTCGCCTGTACGTTCGCTTACCGGCGAGGGTGCCGACAACGGCGAGCAGAATGGTTCAAACTTGACTATCGAGCGGGTTGGCGCGGACGACATCCTCTCGGGCTCGAAGGAGTCGACAAAACGCGCATCGCTATGCTGCGACATGCGGTCAAGACGCTCAGATAGCGAGTCAATCTGCTGCTGAAGACGCATCACCATACCCAGAAGCATCTCGCGCTCTACGACATAGTCGTGAGGCTGGTCTGACCGACCGCCGGGAATAGTGGCAAGTCCGGCTCCGTAGCCCGGAAGATAGGGACGAAGGAGCGATGAGTCGACAGTCTCGCCGGCATGAAACAGGGCCATCTGCTCGACCACATTTTTAAGCTGGCGCACATTGCCGGGCCAGCGATAGGCCATGAGCAACTGACGGGCTGTGTCGTCAAACGAGATGCGCGGCATGGTGTAACGCTCGGCAAAATCTGCTGCAAACTTACGCGAGAGCAGCAGTATGTCACCTCCGCGGTCGCGCAACGGGGGAATGGAGATAGAGACGGTCGAAAGGCGGTAGTAAAGGTCTTCGCGAAAACGACCTTCGGCCACAGCCCTAGCCATGTCGACATTGGTGGCCGCCACGATACGCACATTGGCACGCTGCACTGTCGATGAGCCGACCTTGATAAACTCGCCGCTCTCCAGCACTCTCAGCAAACGCGCCTGGGTGGTGAGAGGAAGCTCGGCCACCTCGTCGAGAAATATAGTGCCGCCGTCGGCTTCCTCAAAATAGCCCTTGCGGGTGGCCACCGCACCGGTAAACGCACCTTTTTCGTGACCGAAAAGTTCTGAGTCGATAGTGCCCTCGGGGATGGCTCCGCAGTTGACCGCTATGTAACGAGAATGCTTGCGTGGCGAAAACTCATGAATAATCTTTGGAAAAAATTCCTTGCCCGTGCCGCTCTCGCCCGTCACGAGCACCGACAGGTCAATGGGAGCCACCTGCACGGCACGCGCTATGGACTCCATGAGCGCGGGCGAATTGCCCACGATGCCAAACCGCTGCCTGGCACGCTCTACCTGCGGAGGATAGTCGAGTCGCTGAAGTTCCATATTACTATATTATATAATGTATCGGGTAATGTGCCGTTCAGGCACACACTCCTATAAAGATTGGTCTATTTAAGTTTCTTAAGAGCGTAAGTCTTGGCCTTGAGCCACTCGCCCAATTCGGGTATAGAAGTGCTGTGAGCCTTGATTTCCTCAGGGGTGATAATGTCGCCCACCGAGATGTGGAGCGTGTCACCCTTGCGGCGGAACACCTCTGCCGGCAGGCGGAATGTGCGCAACTGCCAACTGATGATGCCGAGCAGACGAAACCACAGACTGTTGTAGCCGTGAAAGAAGATGGGTATCACCGGCACACCGAGCTGACTGATGAGACGTATGACCACAGGCTGCCACTCGCGGTCCTCAAAACGGAGGTGGCGGTTGTAGTTGCCCACCGCGCCGGCCGGAAAGAAACCTATAGGCTGGCCTTTGCGCACCTGCATCATGGCCTCCTTGATGCCTCTCATTGACACAGCCTTCTTGGCCGGGTCGTCGCTGGCGGTCTGGTCGACGGCTATGAAGTTGGGGCGCATGGCGGTAATATGGTTGAGTATCATGTTGACCATTACCTTATATTCGGGTCTGCGCGAGCCAATGATGTCAATAAGCGTGATGCCGTCGAGCGCACCAAAGGGGTGATTGCTCACCGTGATGAAGGGTCCTTCGGGCAGATTGTCGAGTAGCTGTTCGTTGTCGATACGCAGCTTTATGTCGAGGTCATTCAGCAGTCCGCGGCAGAACTGCGGCCCGGGCGTATCAAAATTATGATCGTGAATCCAGTTGACCTTATCGATAGAAAGCATCTTCATAAGCCGCTCCACGAGCCGAGACTTTCCCTTGAAGAAAGGTATCATCTCCACGATATCGTCATAATCGAGTACGGTGCGCTTCACCGGCCTTGGCTGCACGGATGCAGTGTCTTTTTCCATAATATCTATAATTTTGACACAAAAGTACACAAAAAAAGAGAATAATCGTGTCCAAAATGGCCTGTAAAGACGTCAAAAAGGGGTGCACAAAGCCCCGTTTCAATAAATTAACACTTTTAGAACGATGCAAAACGGGGTAAAATGTGAAAAAATTTCTACCTTTGCCCCCTGCAAGCGAGAAAACAAGCCTGCACCAATCGTCACATGACATATTTGTCACAGGATTTTACAAGATGAATTTACTTCAGGAGAAACTCAGCAAGTACACAGCCCCTCAGCAGGCCAAAGCTGCCGGCGTATACCCATACTTCAGGGCCATCTCGAGCGAACAGGACCCCGAGGTGATAATTAACGGAAAGAAAGTGCTGATGTTCGGGTCAAACTGCTACACAGGCCTTGTCAACGACCCCCGCATCAAGGAAGCCGCCATTGAAGCCACACGCAAATATGGCACAGGCTGTGCCGGATCTCCGTTTCTCAACGGCACCCTTGACATCCACAAAGAACTCGAAGCACGCCTCGCCGAATATATCGGCAAGGAGGACGTGATGGTCTACTCCACAGGTTTTGAAGTAAACCTCGGCGTAGTCTCCTCACTCACCGGCCGCGAGGACTACATACTCTGGGACGAGCAAGACCACGCCTCGATCATCGAAGGCCGCCGCCTCTCGTTCAGCCAGCAACTCAAATACAAGCACAACGACATGGAGTCGCTCGAGAAACAGCTCAAGAAATGCGACCCCGACAAGGTGAAGCTCATCGTGAGCGACAGCGTGTTCTCCATGGAAGGTGACGTAGCCAATGTCAAGGAGATGGTGCGCCTGGCCAAGCAATACAACGCAAGCGTCATGATCGACGAAGCCCACGGCATCGGAGTCTTCGGCGAAGGCGGACGCGGAGTGTGTCACCACTATGGTGTGGCCGACGACGTAGACCTTATCATGGGTACATTCTCCAAATCGTTTGCTTCACTCGGAGGATTCATCGCCACCAACAAGGAAATCACCAACTTCCTGCGCCACCACTCTCGCTCCTACATCTTCACCGCGAGCATCACACCCGCATCGACCGCAGCCGCACTCAAGGCCCTCGAAATCATGCAGACCGAGCCCGAGCGTCAGGAAAACCTCTGGAAGCTCACCAACCATGCTCTTGACGGATTTCGCGAAGCCGGATTTGAGATCGGCAACACCTCGACTCCAATCATCCCGCTCTTCATCCGCGACGACTTCAAGACATTCGCCATCACCCGCGACCTTCTCAACGAAGGCATCTTTGTCAACCCCGTGGTGTCGCCCGCAGTAGCACCCTCCGACACTCTCATCCGGTTCAGCCTCATGGCGACACACACCATGGAGCAGGTGGACCGCGCTCTCGAGACCATCACCCGCATATTCAAGAACTACGGACTGCTCGACAAGTAAGAGACATCACCTGACAGACTTAAAATAACGGACAATAAGTAAGACAGAAGGCTATCACCACAGGGTGATAGCCTTCCTTCATTCCGAACTTCGCAAATTCTACTTATTATCATCCCGCGGTTACGATAACGACTACGGCTGCGTTGCAGAGGGTGCGGCCGCTACATCATCGGAGGCGGATCCGGATTCCATTATACACTCGGCCTGCTGAAATTCCTCACGGAGCTTAGCATCCTGCTTAAACTTCAATTCGTCAAACCCCTGGCCATACACGCCATTGACATTGGCCTGGGTTATAAATGCCGTCTGGTCGATGCTCTTGACTATGCGGAAAATAGTCACCGACTCAATCTTGCGACACACTATAAGGAGTATCTTTATGTCATGCTTGGTATACCATCCCATGCCGTTCATCACGGTGACACCGCGCCGAGCATGCTGGTTGACCGCCGTGGCAATGCGCTCCCACAGCGGAGAGATTATCAAAAACTGCACTGCCTGACGGTTGGTATTGATGACCATGTCGACCATATAGGACACTATGATCAGCACCACAAATCCATAAAGCACCTTGGCCACATCGTGGGTAAAAAGGTAAGACGAGGAGATGATGCCGAAATCGACATAGAGCATGGTGCGTCCGATGGTCACATTTGTGCGCTTGGCTACAATGGCCGCCACGATGTCGGTGCCGCCCGTACTGCCGTTGTGTATAAACACCAGACCGAGAGCTATGCCCGTAAGGATTGCGCCCAGACACACATTCATAAACGGCTGGCCGGGCACCAGAGGCCCGTCAAACAGCGGAGGCATTATAGTGACCACCGCCGACACCATCGTCGCACCGAATATAGTCTTTATCACAAACTGCTTGCCTACGATAAAATAGGCAAAACCGAGCAGAGCGAGATTGATGGCATACTGCGTGACTCCAATCATATAAGTCTTGCCTGTGATAAGATAAGCGATCGTGCCGATGCCGGTCACACCGCCCATGACCACCTTTTCAGGCAGAATAAAAGCCGAAAATCCGAAGCCGAAAAGACACAGGGCCAAAACGATTATCACATAATCGCGCGATGACATCCATAGTTTCTTTGAGAGGAGCACCATAGAGATTAGATTTATTACCCTGCAAAAGTATGTAAAAAAAAGTCAACTGCAAAACATCACCTCGCCTCATCTCACATCCTAACCGCCTACTTTATAGCCATCTGCTTCACGTTTATAATCACATTCTCACCGAGGCCGCACAATTCGCAACCGACAGCACAAGAAAATAATTCAATTTGAAAGTCAAAAAAAGTTACGACACCGCACTTTCAGCACCCCGCCACAGCTTCACAAATGTTAATAATACTTAACCACACATTGATAATCCTTAGAAAATCACTACCTTTGCAGTCCGATTATGTCCAATTAATAATCCGCGGCACGGGCCATCCGAGCTTCTGGCCAAGCGACGAGAGCCACGGCTGCAACAGTAACTATCTATTAATTAAGCATTAAAACGTGGATACTTTAAGCTACAAGACCCTTACACCCAACGCCCAGAGCGTTGAGCACAAGTGGGTCGTAATCGATGCGACCGACCAGGTACTCGGCCGTCTCTGCGCCACCATCGCCCTCATCCTGCGCGGCAAAAACAAGCCGAGCTACTCACCCAACATGGAGTGTGGCGACAACGTAATTGTCATCAACGCCGACAAGGTAAAGCTCACCGGCAAGAAATGGACCGACCGTGAGTACCTCTCTTACACCGGCTATCCCGGCGGTCAGCGCGTCTCGACCCCCGAGGTCATGATGAAGAAATCACTCAACAAGCATGTTAAGCCCGGCTACCATCCCCTGTTTATAAAGGTGGTAAAAGGCATGCTCCCCAAGAATCGTCTTGGCCGTGCCATCATCGAGAACATGCACGTTTACAATGGTCCCAACCATCCCCATGAGGCTCAGAACCCCGAACTCATCGATATTAACAAAATCAAATAACACGAAGAATGGAATCAGTTAATGCAGTAGGCCGCCGCAAGGCCGCCGTAGCACGCGTAATCGTGAAGGAAGGCAACGGACAAATCACCATCAACAAGCGTCCCCTCGAAGTATACTTCCCCTCTTCCATCCTTCAGTACATCGTAAAGCAGCCCCTCCTGACACTCGAGCAGGCCGAGAAGTATGACATCAAAGTCAACCTCAACGGCGGCGGTTACAAAGGTCAGGCCGAGGCTCTCCGTCTCGCCATCGCCCGCGCCCTCGTGAAGATCAACCCCGAGGACAAGAGCGCGCTCCGTGCCGAAGGCTTCATGACCCGCGACCCTCGCGTCGTAGAGCGCAAGAAGCCCGGTCGTCCCAAAGCACGCAAGCGTTTCCAGTTCTCCAAGCGTTAATATTGTTACACGCTTACAGAGCCTGATTCGCGCATAGCGATATATAGTGTTTAGCATCTAAACCCCGGAGATGGACACGTTCCCTACCCCAGGGTTGTAATTTCAAAAAGAACGTAAACAACAACCGACACATCATGTCAACACCCAATTTCGACCAACTCCTCGAAGCAGGATGCCATTTTGGCCACATGAAAAGAAAATGGAATCCTGCCATGGCTCCTTACATCTTTATGGAGCGCAACGGTATCCACATCATCGACCTCTATAAGACCCAGGCCAAGCTCGAAGACGCCGCCAACGTGCTGCGCAACTTCGCCAAGAGCGGCAAGAAGATTCTCTTCGTAGCCACCAAGAAGCAGGCCAAGGAAATCCTCGCCGAGAAGGCCAAGAGCGTAGGCATGCCCTACGTTATCGAACGCTGGCCCGGCGGTATGCTCACCAACTTCCCCACAATCCGCAAGGCTGTGAAGAAGATGGCCTCCATCGACAAGATGGCCAAGGACGGCACATTTGACAACCTCTCCAAGCGCGAGAAGCTCCAGATCACCCGTCAGCGCAACAAGCTCGAGAAGAACCTCGGCTCTATCGCCGACCTCAACCGTCTCCCCTCGGCCCTCTTCGTAGTGGACGTATGCAAGGAGCACATCGCCGTAGCTGAGGCCAACCGTCTGGGCATACCCGTATTCGCTATCGTCGACACCAACTCCAACCCCAACGACGTAGACTACGTAATCCCCGCCAACGACGACGCATCCAAGTCGATCGACCTCATCCTCTCCACCGTATGCGACGCCATCAACGAAGGTCTCGCAGAGCGCAAGGTAGAGAAGGCCGACGAGAAGGCTTCGTCGGAGAACGGTGAGGCTCCCCGCCGCGACAACCGCCGTCGTGTAAGCCGCCGCGATGCCGAGGCTCCCGCTGCCGAAGCTCCCGCTGCTGAAGAGGCTCCCGCCGAAGTGGCTGAATAATTTCAGTCACCACCCCCTCTCCTCATCCCCTCTAATTAACCCTATTCAAGAACTACCAAAAACTATATAATTATGGCAGTTACAATGGCAGATATCACCAAGCTGCGCAACCTCACAAGTGCCGGCCTGATGGACTGCAAAAAAGCTCTCGCCGAGACCGACGGTGACATCGAGGCAGCTGTCGAGATTCTTCGCAAGAAGGGTCAGGCAGTAGCAGCCAAGCGCGAAGACCGTCAGGCTTCCGAAGGCGTCGTTATCGCCAAGACCGACGGCAAGTTTGCCGCAATCCTCGCACTCAACTGCGAGACTGACTTCGTTGCCAAGAACGCCGGCTTCGTAGCCCTCGCCAACAAGCTCATGGACATCGCCATGGACAACAAGTTCAAGACAGCCGAAGAGCTCAAAGCCTTCACTGTTGACGGACAGACTGTCGCTGACCTCATCACCGAGGAGAGCGGCAAGACCGGCGAAAAGACCGAGATCGGCGCATATGCAGTAGTTGAGGCCGCTACCACAGCAGCTTACAACCACTTCAACAACAAGCTCGCCGCTATCGTAGGCTTCAACCTCGAGGGCGTTGACACCCAGATAGGCCGCGAGGTGTGCATGCAGATCGCTTCCATGAACCCTGTAGCCGTTTCACGCAACGACGTACCCCAGGCCACTATCGACCAGGAAATCGCTGTCGCTGTCGAGAAAACCAAGCAGGAGCAGGTGCGCAAGGCTGTTGAAGCCGCTCTCAAGAAGGCCGGCCTCAACCCCAACCACTTCGACTCAGAGGACCACATCGAGTCAAACATCTCAAAGGGCTGGATCACCGAAGAAGACGCTGCCAAGGGCCGCGAAATCATCAAGACCACCTCTGAGGCCAAGGCTGCCAATCTCCCCGAGGCTATGATCCAGAACATCGCCAACGGCCGCCTCAACAAGTTCTTCAAGGAGTCTTGCCTCATGGAGCAGGAATATGTTCAGGACAGCAAACTCACTGTAGGACAGTTCCTCGACAACACCCAGAAGGGTCTTGTTGTCGTTGACTTCAAGCGCGTTAATCTCAACCAGGACTAAGCATATAGCTTGATTATAAATCAGACGCCGCCAAAGGTCTCACCACCTTTGGCGGCATCTGTCATATATACGGCTCCGTCACGCGTCTTCCGGCAAAAGGCTACCGGGAGGCGCGTGACGGTTCATCCCGACTCGTTTTCTTAAAAATTTTAAGCAAATTATGGAAATAAGTAAATAATTACTATCTTTGCGCTCCAATAGGATAAAATTTTACGATTATGAGCGACAGACTTTACATATTCGACACCACGCTCCGAGACGGTGAGCAGGTGCCGGGATGCCAGCTTAATACGGTAGAAAAGATTGAGGTAGCCAAAGCACTCGAGACTCTCGGAGTCGACGTCATCGAAGCCGGATTTCCTGTATCAAGCCCGGGCGACTTCAACTCAGTGGTTGAAATATCCAAGGCTGTGACATGGCCAACCATATGCGCCCTCACGCGCGCTGTCGAAAACGACATCCGCGTGGCAGCCGACGCCCTCAAATATGCCAAACATCCCCGTATACACACAGGCATCGGCACATCCGACCCGCACATACGCTACAAATTCAACTCCACACGCGAGGAAATCATCGAGCGCGCCGTCAGAGCCGTAAGCTATGCCAAACGGTTTGTGGAGGATGTGCAGTTTTACGCCGAGGACGCCGGCCGCACCGACAATGAATATCTCGCCCGCGTGGTCGAGGCCGTAATCAAGGCCGGAGCCACCGTCATCAACATCCCCGACACCACCGGCTACTGCCTGCCGGCCGAATTCGGTGCCAAAATCAAATATCTCTTCGACCACGTGGACGGCATCGACAAAGTGACCATCGCCACCCATTGCCACAACGACCTGGGCATGGCAACGGCCAACACCGTGTCGGGCATCATCAACGGAGCACGTCAGGCCGAAGTCACCATCAACGGCATCGGTGAGCGTGCCGGCAACACTGCTCTCGAGGAAGTGGTGATGGCATTTCGCTCCCACCGCGAGCTCGGCATCGACACCAATATCAACTCGACCAAAATCACCGGCATCAGCCGTCTCGTGTCGAGCCTCATGAACATGCCCGTGCAGCCCAACAAAGCCATAGTCGGACGCAACGCCTTCGCCCACTCTTCGGGCATACACCAGGACGGTGTGCTCAAAAACCGCGAGAGCTACGAGATTATCGACCCCAAGGATGTAGGTATCGACGAAAACTCAATCGTGCTCACCGCCCGCAGCGGACGCGCCGCTCTCAAGCACCGCCTGCACGTGCTCGGATGTGAACTCTCGTCCGAACAGCTCGACAAGGCCTATGAAGAGTTTCTCAAACTCGCCGACCGCAAGAAGGAAATCAATGATGACGATGTGCTCATGATAGCCGGCCAGCACCGCAAAGCCTCATCTCGCATCAAGCTCGACTTTCTCCAGGTCACCTCGGGTGTCGGCGTGCACTCGGTGGCAAGTGTCGGGCTCGACATCGCCGGCGAAAAATTCGAGGCCTGCGCCTCGGGCAACGGTCCTGTCGACGCTGCCATCTCGGCCATCAAGATTATCATACGCCGCAGGATGCTTGTCAAGGAGTTCCTGATCCAAGCCATCAACAAGGGAAGCAACGACATCGGCAAGGTGCACATGACTGTCGAGCACGACGGTGTGTCATACTATGGATTCTCGGCCAATACCGACATCGTGGCCGCCAGTGCCGAAGCCTTTATCGACGCCATCAATAAGTTTGTAAGATAACAGATTAAAATTTTTAAGGGTTAAAGTTTAATTTTTACCCCTCCCGATAAGCCCATGCCACAGACACTATTCGATAAAATATGGGATGCCCACGTAGTCAACCGCATCCCCGACGGACCCGACCAGCTCTACATCGACCGCCACTACTGCCACGAAGTCACCAGTCCCCAGGCCTTTGAGGGATTGCGTCGCCGCGGCATCAGAGTGATGCGTCCCGAGCGCACCGTCTGCTCGCCCGACCATAATATCCCCACCATCAACCAGGACCGGCCTATAGCCGACCCTGTGTCGCGCAACCAAGTCGACACCCTTACCCGCAACGCCACCGAGTTTGGTGTCACGCTCTACGGACTCGGCCACCCCAAAAACGGCATCATACACGTCATCGGCCCCGAAAACGGCCTCACCCTCCCCGGCCAGACACTCGTCTGCGGTGACTCACACACCTCCACCCACGGAGCCCTCGGAGCAGTGGCTTTCGGCATCGGCACCTCTGAAGTAGAGATGGTGCTCGCCTCGCAGTGTATCATCCAGCCCAAACCCAAAAAGATGCGCATCACCGTCGACGGCACTCTCCGCTCCAGAGTCACGGCCAAAGACATCGCCCTCTACATCATCGCTCAGATGACTACCGGCGGAGCAACAGGCTATTTTGTAGAATATGCCGGCGAAGCCATACGCGCCCTATCGATGGAAGAGCGCATGACTCTCTGCAACCTCTCCATCGAGATGGGAGCTAGAGGAGGCATGATAGCTCCCGACGAAAAGACGTTTGAATACGTGCGCGGACGCGAGTTTGCCCCCAAAGGCGATGACTGGGACAAAGCCCTCGCCTACTGGCGCACGCTCCACACTGACGAGGGAGCTGTCTTTGACCGCGAGGTGCGTTTTGACGCCGCCGACATCGAGCCGCGCATCACCTACGGCACCAACCCCGGCATGGGCATAGGCATCACCGAGAACATCCCCGCTCCCGACCCCTCCGACGAGCAGGGACGCATATCGTTTGAGAAAGCCCTCGACTACATGGGATTTAAAGTAGGGCAAAATCTCATCGGCACTCCGGTCGACTACGTATTTCTCGGTTCATGCACCAACGGACGCATCGAGGACTTCCGCGCCTTTGCCGGCTTTGTCAAAGGACGCCGCAAAGCTCCCGGAGTCACCGCCTGGCTTGTGCCCGGCTCATGGAACGTCGACAGACAGATACGAGAGGAAGGTCTCGACAAAATCCTGGCCGAAGCAGGCTTTGAACTGCGCCAGCCCGGCTGCTCGGCTTGTCTGGCCATGAACGATGACAAGATACCCGCAGGCCGCCTGGCTGTCTCGACCTCCAACCGCAACTTCGAGGGCCGTCAGGGTCCCGGCGCGCGCACCATTCTCGCCGGTCCGCTCGTAGCGGCAGCGGCCGCCGTGACAGGCTGCATCACCGACCCACGCACACTCTGACCATCGCCGCGTAATCCTACCCCTCGGACACCGCAGCCCAATCCCTTGGATGAAGGCATCCAAGGGCGACCGGTTTACGTGACACACAACACACCAAAAGTATGAAAGAAAAATTCACCACCATCATATCGTCATGCGTTCCCCTGCCGATGGAGAACGTCGACACCGACCAGATAATACCCGCCCGCTTCCTCAAAGCCACCTCGCGCGAAGGATTCGGCGACAACCTCTTCCGTGACTGGCGTTACGACAAAGAGGGCCGCCCGATAGAATCGTTCGTGCTCAACGACCCGACCTACTCGGGATGCATACTCGTGGCCGGCAAAAACTTCGGCTCGGGCTCCTCGCGCGAACATGCCGCATGGGCCATACACGACTACGGATTCCGCGTGGTTGTCTCGAGTTTCTTTGCCGACATCCACAAGCAAAACGAGCTCAACTGCTTCGTGCTCCCCGTCACCGTCAGCGAGCAGTTTCTGGCCGAACTCTTCGCCTCCATCGCCTCTGACCCCACAACGCAGGTCAAAGTCGACCTTCCCTCGCAGACCATCACCAACCTCGCCACAGGCTCGTCGGAGACATTCGACATCAACCCCTACAAGAAACAATGTCTCAGCGAAGGCCTCGACGACGTGGAGTATCTCCTCTCCAAAAAAGCCGATATAGAATTCTTTGAAGCCAACCGACAGTGAACCGTGGCATGACCGTCGAAATAATGGATACCACCCTGCGCGACGGCGAGCAGACCTCGGGAGTGTCATTCTCCACAGCCGAGAAGATGACCATCACGCGTCTGCTGCTCAACGAGCTCCACGTCCCGCGCATCGAAGTGGCATCGGCCCGCGTCTCTGACGGCGAGCTCGACACCGTGGGCAAAATCTGCGCCTGGGCATCAGGCATCGGACGCCTCGAAGCCATCGAGGTACTCGGATTTCTCGACGGCGGACAGTCGGTCGACTGGATTACCCGTGCCGGCGGACGCGTCATCAATCTTCTGGCCAAAGGCTCGGAGCGTCACTGCCGCCTGCAGCTCGGCCAGACTCCGGCCCGACACTTCGAGCGCGTCACCGCCGAAGTGAACCGCGCCACAGCCGCCGGCCTCAAGGTCAACCTCTATCTTGAGGACTGGAGCAACGGCATGAAACAGTCGCGCGACTACGTATTCGCCATGATGGACGCCCTCCGTCATCTGCCCGTCGAGCGGTTCATGCTACCCGACACACTGGGAGTCCTCAACCCCTACGACACCCTCTCCTATGTCCACGACATGGTGAAACGTTATCCCGGAGTGAGATTTGACTTTCACGCCCACAACGACTACGACCTGGCCACGGCCAATGTCTTCGCGGCCGTCAAGGGCGGAGCCCAAGGCGTGCACTGCACCGTCAATGGTCTGGGCGAGCGAGCCGGCAACGCCACACTCTCCAGCGCGGTCACAGTCATCCACGACCAGCTCCAGGCCTCCACAGGCATAGACGAAAGCAAAATTAACAAGGTCAGCCATATCGTCGAGTCGTTCTCGGGCATCATAGTCCCTCCCAACAAGCCCATTATCGGCGAGAGCGTCTTCACCCAGTGTGCCGGAGTCCACGCCGACGGCGACAACAAACACAAGCTCTATTACAACGCTCTGCTGCCCGAACGCTTCGGCCGCGAACGCGAATATGCCCTCGGCAAGACCTCAGGCAAAGCCAACATACGCAAGAATCTCGAGGCTCTCGGCATAGAGCTTCCCGAAGAGGACATACGCAAAATCACCGAACGCATCACTCACCTCGGCGACAAAAAAGAGATAGTCACCCAGAGCGACCTCCCCTTCATCGTGGCCGACGTGCTCAAACACGCCACCATACCGTCGAGAGTATCGGTAGCCAACTACGCGCTCAATCTCTCTCAGGGACTGCGCCCGACCGCCACCGTCAAACTCATTATCGACGGGGAGGAATATCAGGACTCGGCCGCGGGCGACGGACAGTTTGACGCGTTCATGAAAGCCGTGCGCAACATCTACACATCAAGGCTCGGCCGCCCCTTCCCGACACTGGCCAACTACACCGTCAACATCCCTCCCGGCGGACGCACCGATGCCCTCGTGCACACCGTAATCACCTGGAATTACCAGGACACCGTAATCAAGACCCGCGGGCTTGACGCCGACCAGACCGAATCGGCCATACAGGCGACCGTCAAGATGCTCAATCTCATCCAGATATAGCTCCGCGCGCCCATACTGACAATCATTAAGAAACAAACCCAATCACCCCCAAATATTACAGCAACTATGGATTTCAAAATAGCAGTTCTCCCCGGCGACGGCATAGGCCCCGAAATATCAGTGCAGGGCGTCGACGTAATGTCGGCCGTCTGCGAAAAATTCGGCCACAACGTCGAGTATCGTTACGCTCTCTGCGGAGCCGACGCCATCGACAAGACTGGCGGCCCTTTCCCAGAAGACACCTATCAGACATGCCTGTGGGCCGATGCCGTGCTCTTCTCGGCCGTAGGAGACCCTAAGTTTGACAACAACCCCAACGCCAAGGTGCGTCCCGAGCAGGGTCTCCTGGCCATGCGCAAGAAGCTCGGTCTCTTTGCCAACATACGCCCCGTCGAGACTTTCGACTGCCTCATACACATGTCGCCCCTGCGCAAAGAACTTGTCGAGGGAGCCGACTTCGTATGCATCCGCGAGCTCACCGGCGGCATGTATTTCGGTGAGAAACTCGAGGGTGACGACCGCGCCTACGACACCAACGCCTACACCCGCGCCGAGATAGAGCGCATACTCCGCGTGGCCTACGACTATGCGCGCCGCCGTCGCCGCCACCTCACCGTAGTCGACAAGGCCAATGTGCTGGCTTCCTCGCGCTTGTGGCGCAAAGTAGCCCAGGAGATGGCCCCGCAGTATCCAGACGTGCAGACCGACTTCATGTATGTCGACAATGCCGCCATGCGCATGATACAGGACCCTCGCTTTTTTGACGTAATGGTCACCGAAAACACCTTTGGCGACATCCTCACTGACGAAGGCTCCGTCATCTCGGGCTCCATGGGACTCCTCCCCTCGGCCTCCACAGGCGATAAGACACCAGTCTTCGAGCCCATCCACGGCTCTTGGCCCCAGGCCAAGGGCCAGAACATCGCCAACCCTCTGGCTCAGATACTCTCCGTGGCCATGCTCTTCGAGCACTTCGACTTACTCGAAGAGGGCGCGCTCATACGCCGTGCTGTCAACGCTTCGCTCGACGCCAATGTCCGCACCCCCGAAATCCAGGTAGCCGGCGGCCCCGCATACGGCACCCGCGAAGTGGGCGGCTGGATTGTCGACTATATCCGGAAGGCTTAGAGTTTTTTCTATGGTTTAAAGAGTTAAGGCAAGTAGCGCGGGAGTTTTTGTGGCTGGGATTTATCCCAACCTATAAGAAACTCCCGCGCTACTTGCCTTAACTCTTTTAAACTTTACGAAGAATGCCGATACCTGTACTCTCGAGGTGTACAGCCATTAATCTTCCTGAATGTCACATTAAAGCGGCTCACCGAGCCGAATCCGCAGTCATAAGCTATCTGCAACACGCTGTCTGTAGTAGTAATCAACTGCCGCTGGGCATGTGTGATACGCTCCAGCATCACATGTTCGAGCAAAGTATGGCCAAACGCCCTTTTGAACACACTATTGGCATAATCAGCATTCAACCCTACCGCACAACCGATATCAGATATACGCAACGTCCTGTTATAATTTCGCGCAATGTACATGGCCATATCGGCAATCTTTCCGACATCACTCTGGCGCATCCCTTCTCCGACACCACACTCCACATAATTTTCCGACAAGCGTAGCATCCTGGCCTGTAACTCAAGCCCGACCGGATCGACCCTATCCGAGAGCAGATCATCACACCATCGCTCAAACATCATGGCATCAATCGTCCCCATAGTGTCAGACGAATCGGAAAACATGCCTCCGTTAAGAACATTTCTTACAAAGCCAGCCGGCAGATTCCACTTCAGAAACACATACAACGGAATCGTAGCCACATAATAATACTCAACTCCGTCATCGCCGGCCACCCTGTGGGGAATAAGCCCCCAGAATATCGTCAGACGTCCAGCCGGCACACTCATCATACGGTCATGAAAAACATACGACAGGCTTCCGTCAGGCACCAGATTCAGCTCTATCTCATTATGACGGTCATACTTGCCCATCGGGCGCGGAGCCCACTTCTCACATGTCAGTCCATAAGGACGAAATATAGGTCTTCGCTCCTCAAATGTCTTCAAAATCTCGGGATCCGATAAGTTTTTCATTGAAACATGATTGATTTATTTGCAAAACATGCCCAAATTTGCAAAATAAAATCGAATTGAAGAAACGTTGTACCAATCTTTTCAACTATTTATGAAACATTTCTTGCCTTACCTCCTTACAGTTGTCCTTGCAGTCATGTCAGCGACACAAGTATGCGCCGTTGACCGCGAGCTCAAACCACGCATTGTCATACTGACCGACATAGCACCGGCCGACATCGAACCTGACGACATGGAATCGCTCATCAGGCTTCTGACCCATGCCGACCTTTACGAAATCGAAGCCATAATCACCGGCTCGGGCTGGAACAGCAGCGGACGTGAATATCCGGAAGCCTGGGGCAAATATGCCTATGACGTAATCGACGCGTATGCCAAGGACGTCACAAATCTGATGAAACGATCGGGGCAGGAATCATTCATGCCGGCAGAGAAAGAAAACAAATCACAACGCATCGGCTACTGGCCATCACCCGACTACCTGCGCAGACGCACTATGCCCGGCAGCCGCAATCTCGGCGTGGCCAGCCTCGGAGAAAACAACCGTTCGCAAGGCAGCGATTTCATCATTCAGCTCGCACTTGAAAAAGACCCGCGCCCATTGTGGATACTCGCATGGGGCGGAGCCAACACTCTTGCCCAGTCTCTATGGCAGCTCAACGACTCCGGCGACTCACGACGTCTCAACTCTGTCCTCGATAAAATCAGAGTCTACACCATCACCGACCAGGACATGAACTGGCATCAACGAGACAATTTCGATCTCAGCTCACACAAATGGATGCGCTCCACGTTCGGCGACCGTCTCTTCTTTATATGGGATGAAAACGCATGGCTGGTGCAAAACTACACCGGCTCAGCCAACTGGGATGAATATCAGGACAAAATTCAAGGCCATGGTTATCTCGGCAAAATATATCCCCGCTACAAATGGGGCGTGGAGGGTGACTCTCCATCATTTTTCTACCTCATGCCCAACGGCCTCAACGATCCCGACATTCCATCACAAGGCAGTTGGGGCGGATTTTTCCGTAAAGCTCTCTCAGCCGACAGCCTGACCATATGTCACACCAACACCCCGGCCGACATCCATGATATATCCGAGACCTACGGAAAACTTTTCTATCCGGCAATATTTGATAATTTTGCCGCACGCATGGAGTGGGCCGCCACCGGTTCCGGCAACCGCAACCCTATAACCGTCATCAACGGCCGCGGCGGTCTCAGCCCCATAGTAATAAATGCCAAAGGCAAAAAATCGGTCACACTTGACTCCAAAGGCTCATATGACCCCGACAACGACACCATCGACATAAAATGGTGGCTTATACCTGAAGCCGGCAACGGCCCCGACGGTATAATCATATCCGAAAGTGACGGTCCGATGACATCAGTCATACTGACCGCCGGAACGAAAGGAAAATCCTACCATATAATATGCGAGGTAACTGACAACGGACCATTCAGACTCAAAAGCTACCGCAGAATAATCATAAAGTGCTGACCATGCTAAGAACCATCTTATCTGTATTAATGACATTATCCATAATGTCATTATCTCAAGCAGCCGACTACAGCAAACACCGGCTCATAGTCACCACCGATATAGGCGGCAGTGATCCCGACGACACCCAGTCGCTCATACATCTGCTCGTGTGTTCCGACCGCTTCGATATCGAGGGTATCATAAGCGCGCCCGCATGGGTGAGACATCCCGACAACACCGGCAAGATACATCAGTTAATAGACATCTATGGCAAAGTCCGGCCCAACCTTGCCATTCATTCCAACGGATATCCTGAAACCTCACATCTGCACAATATCGTAGCCCGAGGTCAGGCAATGCCCCATATGTCGGGAGTCGGAGAAGGTAAGGATTCTCCCGGGTCCGAACTCATCATACACGCAGTCGACAACCCCGATGACAACCGCCCCGTATGGCTTACGGCCTGGGGCGGAATGAACACCATTGCACAGGCCATATGGAAAGTCCACACCACCCGCAGCAGTGACGAGTTTAGAAAGTTCATATCCAAGATACGCATCTACGACATATTAGGACAGGATGACGCCGGAGCATGGATAGCCCGCAACTTTCCCGACATACTCTATATACGCAACAGCCATGTCTACGGCTGGGCACCAGATGACGCCTGGACACGTCTCCACATACAGTCGCAGGGACCACTCGGAGCAGCATACCCCGACCGTATATGGGCCACCGAAGGCGATTCGCCGGCATTTCTCTATCTCTACTCCAACGGGCTCAACAGTCCCGAACACCCCGATTATGGAGGCTGGGGCGGACGATTCTCCCCCGACAAGACACTCAATCCGCGTGGCATGGACTTCATCGAAAAGAGCGGCAAAACCGAAGCCGCATATGACGATTATTACATGACATGCTCCACCTCCGAAGGCAACGAAGCCATCTCACTGTGGAAAGAGCATATCGCCAACGACTTCGCCGCAAGAATGCTATGGACCGTGACACCAGACTTCGGCAAAGCCAACCATCACCCCAAACCCGTCATCAACGGCAGCCGAGGCGACGCGACGTTCCACATAAAGGCTCGACCCGGACAAACAATACGCCTTGATGCGTCAGGAAGCAGCGATCCCGACGGCGACACACTCACATATGACTGGCACATATATGACCGGCCATCCACCTGCTCTGCACGCGCGTCGATAACCGATGCTCAGACTCAGCGGTGCAGTCTCACGATACCTCAGGCAATCAAAGGCTCCACCATACACATAATACTTCAGGTCACCGATTCCGGCTCACCGGCTCTCACCTCCTACAGACGGGCTATAGTCACCATTATTTGAAAATTTAAAGAATTAAGACAGGAGTACAGGAGTTTTTCATAAGGTTGTGATTTGCCCCCGACCCGTAAAAAAACTCCTGTACTCCTGTCTTAACTCTTTAAACTCCCTAAACTCTCTAAACTCTAAGAATCTTTATTGTTTTTTTGCTTTTGACGTGGCTCAGTTAACGAAAATGTTGTTAACTTTGCAACTTGAAAACAACTGCCGAAGCCACAAGGCTTCCAAGCCATCAGCATTATGACAAAAAGATTTCCGTTATACCTTATCGCCGGCATTCTTGCACTCTGCTTTACAGCAGCTTGCAATGACGACCCCTCGGAGACCACTATCCTCGAAGGCGACTATAACAACTGCGCCATATCGACCTTCTCTCTGGCCAAGGACGACAGCATACTCCGTGCCCTCGACTCGGTCTACTTCTCCATTGACCTAATCGATGCCAAGATATACAACGCCGACTCGCTGCCCAAAGGTACCGACATAACCAAGTTTATAGTCAACGTCACCGCTCCTGCCGCAAGTGCCATCGAGCTCTCGTTCAAGTCGCGCTTCACAGGCAACGACACCACTGTCAACATCACCGAAAACCCCGGTGACAGCATCAACTTTGCCGCCGGCCCAGTCAAGATGACAGTCACCTCCTACAACGGACAGACCAAGCGCGATTATGACATCAGCGTGCGCGTCCACACCATGGACGCCGACACCCTCTACTGGGACCGTCTCCAGCAGGTATCCTACCCCAAGGCTGCCTCCGCTCAGAAGACAGTCATCTATGGCTCCAGCCCCCACACCCTGCTTGCCGGCACCGACGGAAAGCATTATCTCTGCACCACCGACAGCCCCGAGGCCTATGACGCATGGCACACAGCCGTGTCGTCACTCCCCTCAGGAGCCGACATCTCCACATTCTCAGCCACCGACAACGCCCTCTACATAGCCACCGCCGACGGCGCGCTCTACAGCTCGGCCGACGGACTGACATGGACCCCGACCGGAGCCCGCATGCACTGTCTCTACGGCGGTTACGGCTCCACACTGCTCGGCGCGCGTCATGACAGCGACGGCTGGAAACACGTCACCTGGCCCGCAACCACCGAGCGTGCAGTCCCCGCCGACTGTCCGGTCAGCGGCACAAGCCAGCTCATAGTCTACCAGACCAAGTGGAGTGCCTCCGACTTGGCCATCATGGTAGGCGGCAAGGACAGCTCTGGTCGCTACTCGGGCGAGACCTGGGCCTATGACGGCTCACGCTGGGGCCGCATCAGCTCCACAGGCATCGACGAGCGCGAAGGAGTGGCCCTCTTCCCCTACTCCACCCCGCGTCTCAGCTCCGACTCCTGGAAAGTCACCGAGCAGTCGGCACTTCTGGCGATGGGCGGACAATACGAGACCGACAAAGGCATAGAGGCCTCCAACACCGTCTACATATCCTATGACTTCGGCATCACATGGAAAGAGGCCGACAGCTACCTCCAGTTTCCCGAAGACTACCCCGATTTCAGCGCGGCCCAGGCCTATGTAATAGACTATACGCTCCACGCCCGCTCCACCTTCGGCAACGGTGCATGGCACGACCTCACCCCGCGCACCATTCCCTGCTGGGCCACCCCCGCAGCCAACGTCGACGACATCCGCTCGCGCGTGAGCAAGCCCGTCACCTCATGGGAATGTCCTTACATCTTCCTCTTCGGAGGCAAGAAAGCCGACGGGACTCTGCTGCCCCACGTCACCCGCGGTGTCATCAACCGCTTCACATTCCAGCCACTCTATTGATTGATACATAGTGTTGCGCAGAGTCCTGACATCCCTGACACTGAGCCTGTGCATGCTGGCCGGCACACTCCACGGAGCCGCACAGGCCACCGCTCAGCCCGAGACCTACAAGTTTGACCTTGGAGCGGGCATCGGCATGTCGGGCTATCTGGGCGACGCCAACGAGAGTAGCCTCTTCTCCCATCCGGGGCTGGCGGCCGACATCTCGATGCGCTATCTGCTCAACACACGCTTCGCCCTGCGCGCCATCGCGGGCCTGGCCTCGCTCAGCGGCTCCACCGCCGACATGGACAATGTGCTCCCCGACGGTGCGGTCTACGACTTCCGCTCCTCGCTCTACGACCTTCAGGTCAGAGGCGAATTTAACTTCTTCTCCTACGGCATAGGCGAAAGCTACAAAAAGCTCAGCCGCATCACCCCCTATCTCGCCCTTGGTCTCGGAGTGTCGATGGCCTCGTGCGAGGGCAAAAACTTCACCGCCATGACCGTCCCGATGGCTCTTGGCGTAAAATACAAGATAAAACCGCGACTCAACCTCGCGCTCGAATGGTCTATGACCAAAGTGCTTGGCGACCATGCCGACGGCCCCGACCTCTCCGACCTCTACCTAATAAAGAGTTCATTCATAAAGAATACCGACTGGTACTCGACCCTCCGGCTTTCGCTCACCTATGAGTTTGGCGAGCGGTGTGTGGAGTGCCACAGGTTAGACTGACCAAACATACACGATGTCCAATAAAGCCGAAATAGATACTACCCGCATCCCGCGTCACGTCGCCGTCATCATGGACGGCAACGGCCGCTGGGCCACGTCGCGCGGACTCGACCGCAGTTGCGGCCACGTGGAGGGCGTCAACACTGTGAGACGCATCACCGAAGCAGCGTCAGAATTAGGCATCGAATACCTCACGCTCTACACCTTCTCGACCGAGAACTGGAACCGTCCACGCGCCGAGGTCGATGCACTGATGCACCTCATAGTCATGGCCATAGAGCGCGAGACCCCCGACCTCATCAAGAACGGGGTGCGCCTCAACATGATAGGCGACACCTCGCGTCTGCCCGCCGAAGCCCTCGAGCGGCTCAACCGATGCATAGCCGACACCGCCGCCGGCACAGGTCTCACCCTCACGCTCGCCCTCAGCTACTCATCGCGCTGGGAGATACTCGAGGCATGCCGCCGGTTTGCCGCCGACGTCGCCTCGGGCGCAAAGACCCCGGCCGACATGGCCTCCGACGCCGACTTCGAGCATTATCTCACCACGGCCGGAATCCCCGACCCCGACCTGCTCATACGCACCGGCGGCGACCACCGCGTGAGCAACTATCTCCTGTGGCAGATAGCCTACTCCGAGATATATGTCACCGACACGTTCTGGCCCGACTTCTCGCGCGAGGACTTCATCAATGCAATAGCCAACTTCCAGACACGCGAGCGTCGATACGGCCTCACGTCAGCACAAATAAAACAGCAATAGCGAAACTCACTGACAATGCGTACCAATCCGTCACATATCATCACGCTGCTTGTAGCACTGCTCTTCAGTGCGCTCCCCATCAGAGCCCAGCTCTCCACCGACACTATCATCAATCCGACGATGATATTCAGCGGCATGCCCAAGACCTACGAAATCGCAGGCATCCGCATAGTCGGAGCCGACAACTATGAGGAGAAAAACATCATAGGATACTCCGGCCTCAAGGTGGGCGACCGCATACCCATACCCGGAAGCGACATCAACGACGCCGCCAAGCGACTCTGGAAACAGGGCCTCTTCTCCAACGTCAAAATCACCGTCGACAAGGTGGCCGGCAACAAGGCCTGGCTCTGTTTCAACCTACGCCAGCAGCCACGCATCGCCTCAATCAATTATATCGGTGTGAAGAAAGGCGAGCAGAAAGATCTCGACGACGCCCTCCAGCTCCACCGCGGCAACCAGATAACACAAAACATCGTCAACCGCGCCGAACAGATAATCAAGAAATACTACGCCAACAAGGGTTTTGGCAACGCTCAGGTGAAAATCAACCTCGCCGAAGACCTTTCGGCACCCAACGAGGTCATCGTCAAAATCAACGTCAACAAGAACGACAAACTCAAAGTCCACAAGATATACATCGACGGCAACGAGGTGCTCTCCGACAATCAGGTGCAGCGCGCCATGAAGAAGACCAACGAGAAAGGCAAGCTCCTCAACCTCTTCCGCCAGAAAAAGTTTGTCGAGAGCGACTATGAGGACGACCTCGAGCGCATCATAGCCAAATATAACGAAAAAGGCTATCGCGACGCCACGATACTCAGCGACTCGGTAGTGCCCTATGACGACAAGAGCGTCGATGTGTACATCTCGCTCGACGAGGGTAAGAAATACTACATCAACGACGTGAGCTGGGTGGGCAACACCGTCTATCCCACAGCCGTGCTCGACAATGTGCTCGGCATCCAGAAAGGTGACGTATACAACCAGAAGCTCCTCAACAAGCGCACCAACGATGACGATGATGCCATCGCCAACTACTACATGGACAACGGTTATCTCTTCTTTAACCTCGTGCCCATCGAGAAAAACGTGCACGGCGACTCCATCGATCTTGAAATGCGCATCACCGAAGGCCCCCAGGCCCGCATCAACAACGTGGTGATCAACGGCAACGACCGCCTGTATGAAAAGGTAATACGCCGCGAGCTTCACGTCAAGCCCGGCGAGCTCTTCTCCAAGACCGACCTCATGCGCTCGGCCCGCGAGATAGCCCAGACTGGCCACTTCGACCCCGAAAACATGGACATACGTCCCGAACCCAACGACGAGAATGGCACCGTCGACATCCTCTTCAACCTCCAGTCCAAGTCAAACGACCAGTTTGAGTTCTCGATGGGATGGGGCCAGACAGGTATCATCGGCAAGGTAGCCATCAAGTTTACCAACTTCTCCATCAAAAACCTCTTCTATCCCAACTCCTACCGCGGTCTCATCCCGCAGGGCGAGGGCCAGCAGTTCACCATCTCGGCCCAGACCAATGCCCGCTACTATCAGGCCTACTCCATCTCGTTTCTCGACCCGTGGTTTGGCGGCAAGCGACCCAACTCGCTCTCCGTCTCGGCCTACTACAGCCGTCAGACCGGCGTCAACTCGTCATACTACAGCAACCGCTACATGAATTATTACAATTCATATTACTCGGGACTGTATAACGGCTACGGATATGGCTACAATGACTATTACAACAACGCCATCGAGGACGCCTACGACCCCAACAAGTATCTCCAGATGCTCGGTGTCAACATCGGCTTCGGCAAGCGTCTCGACTGGCCCGACAACTGGTTCACATTCCAGGCCGAGCTTGGCTACAACTGGTATCATGTAAAGAACTGGGCCTACCTGCTCAACATGCAGAACGGAACATCCAACTCGCTCGTGCTCGGACTCACCCTCAGCCGCAACTCAATCGACAACCCGCAGTACACCCGTACAGGCTCCATCTTCTCGCTCAACCTCCAGCTCACCCCGCCCGCATCACTCTTCGGCAAAAAGGACTGGAAGAAACTCTCGGAGCAAAACACCGACGAAGCCCACCGCGAGCTCTACCGCTGGATCGAATACTGGAAACTGCGCTTTACCTCGCGCACCTACACTCCGCTCACCAATCCCGACGGCAAATACACACTCGTGCTCATGACCCGCGCCGACATCGGTCTGCTCGGCAGCTACAACCGCTACCTCAAGTCGCCCTTCGAGACATTCTATGTCGGTGGCGACGGCATGTCGGGCTCCTACACCTATGCCCAGGAGACCATTGCCCTGCGCGGATATGACAACGGACAGCTCACCCCCTACTACGAGGGCGGCGGCCGCGCCTACACCCGCTTTGGCGTCGAGCTCCACTTCCCCTTCCTGCTCCAGCCTACAACCACCATCTATGGTCTGACCTTCCTCGAAGGCGGTAACGCATGGTCGGATGTCAAGAAATTCCAGCCATTCGACATCAAGCGTTCGGCAGGCGTGGGTGTGCGCATCTTCCTCCCGATGGTAGGTATGATGGGTATCGACTGGGCCTACGGTTTCGACAAAGTATATGGAGAGAAGGGCGGCTCGCACTTCCACTTCATACTCGGTCAGGAATTCTAATCGACATATTAAAAAAACTTGAAATGGAAAACGAGCCTCCCAAAGCCCGATTTTCCATTTTAAGTTTCAGAGCTTTAAACTTTCCTCACTCTTACGCGTCTATATCTATATAAATAAGTATAACCCGCAAACAATAAAAAACTCCTCTTTATGAAAAAAATTCTATTCACTCTTATCATAGCCCTGGGCTCGGTGCTTGGAGCGAGCGCGCAGAAGTTCGCGCTAGTCGACATGGACTACATCCTCTCGAGTATCCCCAACTATGAGATGGCCAACGAGCAGCTCAATCAGTTGTCGCAACGCTGGCAGAAAGAGGTCGAAGCCGTGGCCAAAGAGGCCGAGACCATGTATAAAAACTACCAGAACGAAATGGTGTTTCTGACCGACGACCAGAAAAAGAAGCGCGAGGCCGACATCGTGGCCAAGGAAAAAAGCGCGGCCGAGCTGCGTCAGAAATACTTCGGCCCCGAAGGCGAGCTCTACAAAAAACGCCAGACACTCATGCGCCCCATACAGGAGGACGTATACAACGCCATCAAAAAAGTATCGGAGGAACGAGGCTATCAGTGCATATTTGACCGCGCATCCTCGGCCGACATCATCTTTGCCTCACCCCGTATCGACGTATCCAACGAGGTACTCGAAAAGTTAGGTTATTCAAAATAAAATACCTATCTTTGCACGTCTTAATGAAATTATAATCATAACACCATCTTATACGACAATGATCAAGAAACTCTTGCTCGCAATCATGATTGCGCTTCCCATGAGCGTGTTCGCTCAGAAATTTGCTGTCATCAACACCCAGCAGCTCATGGAGTCAATGCCCGAAATCAAGACTGTAAACGAACAGCTCGAGGCTGCCAACAAGAAATATCAGGACGAGTTTACCAAGCTCCAGGAAGAGTTCCAGAAGAAGTTTGAGGAGTTCCAGGGCCTCGAAGCCAGCACTCCCCAGACCATCAAGGACCGCCGCATGCAGGAGATGCAGGAGCTCGAAAACAAGATACAGCAGTTCCGCGAAATGGCCGCTCAGGACATCCAGCGTCAGCAGCAGCAGCTCATGGCCCCCATTCAGGAAAAGGTCATCAAAGCCATCCAGGCCGTAGGTGCCGAGGGCAGCTACACATTCGTGTTTGAAAACATGATGCCCCTCTACACCGGCACCGACGTGACCGACATCACCGACACCGTAAAGGGCCGTCTCGGCATCAAATAATTTTGACATCCTTCACTATGTGTCTTGAAGCATAGATACAAAAAGGACAAAAGTTTCAAAAAGAAACACAAGCCGCAGATTTATTTCGTTGAGACCTTGAATTACACCGATTCAGCCTCCAACATCCGGGAATTAATCCGCAACTTCTGCCGATTTTGAAACTTTTGTCCTTTTGTATCCACCCTCACGGGCAACGACACTGATCATTTTTACCAACCCCGCAAAAAAACATCTAAGCAGTGCTACGTATCAAGCGCATGGACCTGTTCATCCTTCAGAGCTTCCTGCCTCTGTTTGTGATGACTTTCTGCATATGCCTTTTCATAGTACTCATGCAGTTTTTGTGGCGTTATATCGACGACCTCGTAGGCAAAGGCCTTGGGGTCGATGTCATTTCCGAGCTCTTCTTCTACGCCGCCCTCACCATGGTGCCCATGGCTCTGCCGCTGGCCATACTTCTGGCCTCGCTCATGATATTCGGCAATCTCGGCGAGAACTTCGAGCTCACAGCCATGAAAGCCTCGGGCATTTCGCTCCTGCGCACGATGGCTCCGCTCATAGTGCTTATGGTCATGATAGCCACGGGCGCGTTTTTCTTTCAGAACAACGCCCTGCCCATAGCGCAGACCAAGATGTATACACTCCTCTACTCCGTAAGGCAGAAATCGCCCGAACTCGAGATACCTGAGGGAGTGTTTTATGACCAGATACCCGGCTACAACCTCTTTGTCGAGAGCAAAAACCGCGACACGGGCGTGCTCTACGACATGATGATATACGACGTATCGCGCGGATTTGAAAACTCATCAATCATCCTGGCCGACTCGGGCAAGATGAGCATCACCGCCGACAAGACCCACCTCTTTCTCGAGCTATGGAGCGGCGAGTCGTTTGAAAACCTCAAGGACGCGGCCACCGGCATGAAAAACGTCCCCTACCGACGCGAGACATTCACCACCAAGGAAATAATGGTGCCGTTTGACGCCAACTTCAACCGCATGGACGAGCAGGGAATGCGCTCGCAGTATATCGGCAAAAACATGGCCGAGCTGCAGGCCACCATCGACTCGGTGCAGTTGCGTGTCGACTCGCTCGGCCACGAATACACCCGTGAACTGCGCGAGACACCCCACATGAACGTCATGCCCTACATCACCGTCCCTGACACCGCGGGCACTCTCCGCAAAGAGCCGGCCCCCGAGGTGATGATGGACCGCCCCATCGACGTCGACTCACTCTTCCGCGGCTCCTCCTCGGGCGTAGCCCTCAACTATCTCCAAGCGGCTCTCTCCAAAGCACAGCGGGCAAAGCAGGAGTATGAATACCGCAGCCTCACCATGGCTGACGACCAGAGAAGCATCCGACGCCACTCCATCGAGCTGATGAAGAAATTCACCCTCTCCTTCGCATGTATCATCTTCTTCTTCATCGGCGCACCGTTAGGTGCCATCATACGCAAAGGCGGTCTCGGCACACCGCTGGTCATCTCAGTGTTTCTCTTCATCTTCTATTACATCATCGACAACATGGGCTACAAGCTGGCCCGCGACGGCAAATGGCCCGTATGGGAGGGCATGTGGCTCAGCGCGGCCGTGCTGCTGCCACTGGGCATATTCTTTACCTACAAGGCCGTCAACGACTCGGCCGTCTTCAACAAGGACGCCTATCTCAACTTCTTCCGTCGCTTCTTCGGCGTGAGCGAAGTGCGCTCGGTCGAAATGAAAGAGATAGTCATGGAAGAGGTGCATCCCGCACTGGCCATAGAGCGGCTCGGCGAGCTGCGCTCCATGGTGACAGCCTATCTCAAAAACAATCCCGCCCGGCAGTCCTATGTAGCCTACTGGCGTAAAGGCTATGACCGGCACGGACTCCACGCCCTGCGCGACTATGAGGAAAACCTCGTGGACCGTCTGGCCAACTCGCGCGACAAGATGGTAATCATCAAACTCATGGACCTACCAATCCTGCGCTCGCTATGGTTCATCGAGCCCTCGGCCACACCCTGGCTCAGCAATCTCATGATAGCACTCTTCCCGCTGGGAATACCCATATGGCTCTATGGCCGCTACACTCAGAAACGTCTGCGCCACGAACTGGAGACCACAGCCTCAGTCGCGGCTCAGCTCATAACTCTCATTGAAAATGGAAAAGATAAAGCTTGACACAATCGAAGAAGCCATCGCCGACTTCCGCGAAGGCCGTTTTGTAATCGTAGTCGACGACGAGGACCGCGAAAACGAAGGCGACCTCATAATCGCTGCCGAAAAGGTGACCCCCGAGCATGTCAACTTCATGATAACCAACGCTCGCGGCGAGCTGTGTGCCCCGCTCACCCTCTCTCGCTGCGCCGAGCTCGGCCTCGGCCATCAGGTGGAGGACAACACATCGATGCTCGGCACCCCTTTCACCGTCACAGTCGACCTGCTGCCCGGATGCACCACCGGCGTCTCGGCCCACGACCGTGCCGCCACCATCCGCGCTCTCGCCGACCCGACGGTCAAGCCCTCCGACTTCGGCCGCCCCGGCCACGTGCATCCTCTCTATGCCCAGGACGCCGGAGTGCTGCGCCGCCCCGGCCACACCGAGGCCTCAATCGACCTGGCACGTCTGGCCGGTCTGCGTCCAGCGGCCTCGCTCATAGAGATACTCAACCCCGACGGCACAATGGCCCGTCTGCCCCAGCTCCGTGTCAAGGCCGACGAGTGGGGGCTCAAACTCGTGTCGATACGCGACCTCATAGCCTATCGCCTGCGCACCGAGTCGCTCGTCGAGCAGGGCGTCGAGGTCGACATGCCCACAGCCTTCGGCCACTTCCGCCTCATACCCTTCCGTCAGAAAAGCAACGGACTCGAGCACATAGCCCTCATCAAAGGCGACCTCTCGACTGACGAGCCGGCCCTAGTGCGCGTACACTCGTCATGCGCCACCGGCGACATCTTCGGCTCAATGCGCTGCGACTGCGGCGAGCAGCTCCACAAAGCCATGGAGATGATCGAGAAAGAAGGACGCGGATGCATCCTCTATCTCAACCAGGAAGGCCGCGGCATCGGACTCATGGAGAAAATCAAAGCCTACAAGCTCCAGGAAGAGGGACTCGACACCGTCGACGCCAATCTCCATCTCGGACACAAAGCCGACGAACGCGACTATGGCGTGGGGGCTCAGATACTCCGTCTGCTCAACATCCAGAAGATGCGCCTCATAACCAACAATCCCGTAAAGCGCAAAGGCCTCGAAGGCTTCGGCCTCGAAGTGGTGGAGAACGTGCCGATGGAGATACCGGCCAACCAATACAACCGACGCTACATGCTCACCAAGCAGGAACGCATGGGCCACTGGCTGCACCTCTCATAATCACCGCCCGAGAGATACAAAAAGACAAAAGTTTTCTTAATCATTTAGGACAGGAGTAGGGGGAGTCAATGATTTCACAATCGACTCACCCTACTCCTGTCTTAACTTTTAAACTACCTAATCTCCTTAAACTTTATCATAGCTAAAAGCCGCACTTTTCGATGAATTAACATAAAATAACTATTTGTATCTACTTTTATATCCGATGGTTGAGTAATTTTGTCAAGATATTGAAAAACCACACTCCAAACTGGAATTTTAACCGTAATACAAAATACCAATCCATGAAAAAATTGCTGATGATGGCCGTAGGGCTTCTTCTCGCAGGAAGCGCGGCGGCAATCACCCCCGACAAGGCGTGGAACGAACTGTACCCGCAGATTGAAAAGTCGATAGAGCAGCCCACATTCCGTGCAAAGGACTACAAGCTCTTTGACTATGGCAAAAAATCCAAGACCAAAGGATTTCTCTATACCGAGCTTATCAACAAGGTCATCGACGTGTGCTCGCGCGAAGGCGGCGGCCGCGTAATCGTGCCCAAAGGCACATGGCTCACAGGCCCCATCACCATCAAAGACAATGTGAACCTTCATCTCGAGGAAGGTGCCACTCTGCTCTTCACCCCCGACACCACACAATATCCCGTAGTGCGCACCCGCTGGGAAGGCATGGACTGCTATAACTATCAGCCCATGGTCTATGCGATCGGTGCCAAAAACATCGCCCTCACCGGCAAAGGCACTGTCGACGGCGGTGCCGACAACTCGACATGGTGGGGCATGAGCGCGAAGCGCGGACATGACTACACCGGCCCCGGCACCATCGCCACACAAAAGATAGGACGTCCTCTGCTCCAGGAATGGAACGAAAACGGCGTGCCTGTCGAGAAGCGTCAGATGGGCCCCGGCTACGGCATGCGTCCCCAGTTGGTCAACTTCGTGGAGTGTAAAAACGTGCTCATCGAGGATGTGACCCTCCTGCGCTCGCCGTTCTGGGTAATCCACCCCTTCATGTGCGAGAACCTCACTGTGCGCGGCGTGCACATCCAGAACGAAGGCCCCAACGGTGACGGCTGCGACCCCGAGAGCTGCAAGAACGTACTCATCGAGGACTGCTTCTTCGACACAGGCGACGACTGCATCGCCATCAAGAGCGGACGTAACCGCGACGGCATCGTGGCCGCCCGTCCCACCGAGAACGTAATCGTGCGCAACTGCCGCATGAAGAACGGTCACGGAGGCATCGTGGTGGGCAGCGAGATTTCGGGCGGCTTCAACAACCTCTTCGCCGAAAACTGCGTAATGGACTCGCCCGACCTCGACCGCGTGGTGCGCATCAAGACCAACTCCTGCCGCAGCGGTGTTATCGAAAACATCTTCTGCCGCAACATCGAGGTAGGACAGTGCAACGAGGCCGTGCTCAAAATCAATCTCCTCTACGAGCGCAAAGAGGCTTGCGACCACAGCTATCCCCCCGTGGTGCAGGACGTATATCTCGAGAATATCACCTGCAAAGAAAGCAAGTGGGGCATCATGATCGAAGGCTATGAAGACCTCTGCAACATACGCAACATCGAGGTCAAGAACTGCAAATGGGACGGCGTGAAAAACGGCGGAAACTCCATCAGCGGTCTGACACGCGACGTGCGCGTGGCCAACACATATATCAACGGCAAACTCGTTGACCAGAACGCTCCTCTCTCACAGGTAATGACCCTCTCGGAGATGAAGCGCAATCCCGAGAGCTGGCAGCTCGACTTCTCCAAGCGTGCCAAATGGACTTACTCGGTAGGCACCGAGCTCGACGCCATGCTCAACGTGGCCGACCGCTATGGTGACGACAAAATCGCAGCCTATGTGATAAGCTATGTCGACACCCTCGTTAACCAGGACGGTTCCATCACCGGCTACAAGACCGAGCACTACAATCTCGACCAGGTGAAAAACGGCACCCTTCTCCTCCAGGCCTATGACCGCACAGGCGAGGAGCGTTACCTCAAGGCTGCCCACACCCTCTGGAACCAGCTCAAGAGCCAGCCCCGCACAGCCGACGGCGGATACTGGCACAAGCAGATCTACCCCCATCAGATGTGGCTCGACGGCCTCTTCATGGCCGAGCCCTTCAGTGCCAAGTATGCCAACCGCTTCCTCTCCGGCAAGGAAAAAGAGGACGCCTGGAATCATATAGCCGACCAGTTTATCGTCGTGGCCAAGCACACCTACGACCCCGCCACCGGTCTCTACCGCCACGCATGGGACGAGAGCAAGGAGCAGCGTTGGGCCGACAAGCAGACCGGCCAGGCACCCCACGCATGGGCACGCGCCATGGGCTGGACATTCATGGCCCTTCTTGACGTGCTCGAAGAAATGCCTCAGGACCATCCCAAGCGTCCCGAACTGGTGAAGATATTCCGCTCGTTTGCCGACGGCATCATCAAGGCCCAGGATACCAAAACCGGCATATGGTATCAGGTGCTCGACGAGCCCGGACGCGAGGGCAACTATCTCGAGGGCACAGCCACAGCCATGTATGTCTACTCGCTGCTGCGCGGCGTGAGAATGGGCATCCTTGACGACAGCTATCTCAACGCTGCCCTTACCGGCTGGAACGGCATGAACAAGCACCTCATCCGCAAGGACAAGGACGGCACCATCTCGCTGACCAACTGCTGTGCCGTAGCAGGTCTCGGCGGTTCGGGAAGATATCGCGACGGCTCATTTGAATACTACATCTCCGAGCCTATCCGCGATAACGACGCCAAAGGCGTAGGCCCCTACATCAACGCATGCCTCGAAATGGAACGTCGCTGATTCTTATCTGCCTGAATAATCAGAGGGCATTTAATACAAAAGTTAAGCCAAAATCCATTGTCATGAGTCGTCATGGAAAGAGGTGCATAGCTGTATGCTATGTGACCGACAGACAGGACAAAACGCCACTCATGACAATGGATTTTGGCTTAACTTTTGTATTAAACGCCCTCAAAAATGAATATAATCAGGAAGTACGAATCATAGATTTTACAATATATTTTCATGAATACCAAACTTATCACTTTGTTTATCTCGGCTTGTATTGCATTGTCATCAAACTGCAAGAACACCGTTCAGCTCAATGGTGTGTTGCAAGTTAACAATGTAGCACCAAATGCCGTAAGGATTCGATACACAGAAAATGGGAAATCCAATATGCCTGAGCTGCTATTATCGGGTCATAAAGATTCAATAGCAAACAACATCTCTGTAATCCCCGCGAATGATGGCAAAAAAGTAACTATAACCGATAACCAGGGGCATTCCATAGCCGTATCACATACCCTCACCTCAAGTGAAATCTACGGACAGCCCACATATGAAGCCCGGCTGACCTTAAAACCGGTCGACACAGACATGGGGGATGACGAGGAATATCAATTCGGATTAGGACAATTCCAGGACGGATACACCAATGTGTTCGGACTCTCACGCCGCCTCACTCAGGTGAACACACAGACAAGTATCCCCATGTTAATCTCAGACAAGGGATATGGTATCTTATGGCATAATTACGGACTTACCGAATTTAACCCCGCCGACAACAAGGTTGCCCTGTTGAAACAAAAAGGAAAAGGCAAACAGGAGGTGGTTGACGTGACCACCACCCACGGAGGAGAGAAAGAGGTACGAGAGCAGAATATTTTCACAGCCGAAATAGAAGTCCCCGAATCGGGCAACTATTCGTTGATGCTCGATGTAGGACAAAATATGGCACGTCGCCATAACCTCATTGTTGACACAAGCCTTGTGATAGAGATGCAGAACCGCTGGCTTCCGCCCACAGCATCAAAAATAGTACATCTGACTAAAGGCAAACATAAGATATCGGCTGAATTAACCAACGGTGACAATCCTACGCTCTATTACAAGAAAGTGACCGATGAGACAGTGTTTCATTCGCCAGTAGGAGATGGAGTGGATTATATTGTATTTTTTGGCAGCCCTGACGAGATAATAGCCTCTTACAGGAAACTTACCGGGGATGCTCCGTTGATTCCCAAGTGGGCTTTAGGATATATCCATTGCCGTGAACGCTTCCACAATCAGAATGAACTGCTTGAGACCGCCACCCGATTCAGGGCTGAGCGGCTTCCGATCGACATGATTGTGCAGGACTGGCAGTATTGGGGAAAGAACGGGTGGAACTCTATGAGTTTCGACAGCGACAATTATCCCGATCCGAAGCAGATGACCGACAGCCTTCACAAACTCGGCATGAAGCTCATGCTTAGCGTATGGTCGAAAATCGACCGTAACTCCGAAGTCGGCAAACAGATGGCAACTGACGGATACTTCATACCCGAGACAGAGTGGGTCGATTTCTTTAACCCAGAAGCGGCTGAAGCCTATTGGAAAAATTTCAGCACCCGATTAGTACCTTTAGGGATTGACGCATGGTGGCAAGACGCCACCGAGCCGGAAAACGACGATCTTAAAGGACGAATGATATGCAACGGGAAATATCCGGGAGAAATATATCGAAATGTATATCCGTTGTTCGTAAACAAGACAGTTTACGAAGGTCTGCTTAAAGACAATCCCGGCAAACGCCCGTTCATCCTTACCCGCAGCGGTTTTTCCGGCATTCAACGCTATGGGACAGCATTATGGTCAGGCGATGTAGGCAGCGATTGGGAAAGTTTGAGACGACAGATCACATCCGGATTAGGACTGCAAGCCGCCGGAACACCATGGTGGACCTACGATGCGGGAGGTTTCTTCCGCCCCTCAGACCAATACACTAATCCTGACTATATCCAATGTATGTTACGCTGGATACAGACATCAGTCTATCTCCCCCTGATGCGCGTACACGGCTTTGTGAGCGACACTGAGCCTTGGAATTACGGCACGGCCACCCAGGCTATAATATCCGATTGCCTGAATGAACGTTATAGACTGCTACCTTATATCTATTCTAATGCCGCTTCGGTTTCAGAGGATGGCTCAACACTGATGCGCCCGCTGATTTTCGATTTCCCCAATGACAAAATGGCGTTGGAGCAGAACTACCAGTACATGTTTGGCAAGTCGCTGCTCATAAGCCCTGTTACAGCCCCCGATATCACTGAATGGGACACATATCTCCCGGCAAATGTCGCCGGATGGTATGACTTCAGGACTAAACGTCACTACGACGGAGGTAAAACAGCCACTACCTCTGTTGATAATTCTTTCATTCCGGTATTCGTGCGTGGCGGAAGCATTCTCCCCTACGCAAGTACAAGCCAATCCACATCCGAAAGCAATGACACCCCGATTGAGATACAGATATATCCAGGTGCTGACGCGACTTTTACCTTGTATGAAGATGACGGCATCTCATTAGCCTATCTTAACGGAGAAAAAAGCAAGATAAATTTCAACTGGAATGACACTGCCCGTACACTGACGATAGACGAGCGCACAGGAGCCTACGATGGTATGCCTGCCGAACGCGAATTTATAATCAGGCTCCCTGATGGCGAAGAAAAAAGAATCGCATACAACGGTAATAAGACTGTGGTGGCATTAGCAGCCCGATAAGACAATCAGACTACTGAACATATTACATATTTGGAGTAAAATAAGAGGTTGTTTAATAACAACCTCTTATTTTTATAGGGACTAATCAACGTTCATGATAAGGAATGCGCATTGCTTGAAGTTTCATATGAACTATGTAATAAGGATATTCTAAGAGGGTTAAAAGAATTAAGATAACTATACGGATGTTTTATCAGATCGCACGAGATAAAAGCCGCCTGTAGAGTTATCTCAACTCTTTATCTGTCCGGAACGACAAGAGCCACATTAACGAAAAATCTTAATTTTGAGTTAAAAAAGTGTCTAATTGGGCGGAAAGTCTTAGTTTTTTCGTAAATTTGGGACGAATTTTACACACACGGGGATGACAGCATCGTCCCGACACACACTCAACAATACCTTAAAAACTACATATGATGAAAAAAAATTACCGTCTCGCGCTCCTCAGCCTCGCGATGGCAGCTTTCACGAGCTCATCAGCAGCCGAATACGTTTCAGAAGTATGGTGCCCCGATCTGGGCAACGGCAAATACATGAACCCCATCATTGACGCCGACTATTCCGACCCTGACGTAGTGCGCGTAGGCGATGATTATTACATGACTGCATCGAGCTTCTCCGACATCCCCGGACTCCCCGTGCTCCACTCCAAAGACCTCGTAAACTGGACCATAATCGGCCACGCCATCGAAGTTATGCCCGACTATGCCAAATTTGCCACCCCCAACCACGGCAACGCCGTCTGGGCTCCGGCCATACGCTATCACAACGGAGAGTTTTACATCTACTACGGCGACCCCGACCTGGGCATCTTCATGACCAAGACCAAAAATCCCGCCGGTCCGTGGGAACCCCTCGTGCTCGTCTATCCCACCAAAGGCGTCATCGACCCCTGCCCCTTCTGGGACGAGGACGGCAAAGCCTATCTGGCCCACGGATATGCAGGCAGCCGCGCAGGTGTCAAGAGCATCATCGGCATGATCGAAATGACACCCGACGGCAAGTCGACCATCGGACAAGACCGCGTGATATATGACGGACACCTCGAGAACGAGACCATCGAAGGCGCGAAGATGTACAAGCGCGGCGACTGGTATTACATCTTCTCACCCGCCGGAGGCGTGTCCACCGGCTGGCAGGAAGTGCTCCGCTCCAAAAATCCCTGGGGCCCCTATGAAGTGCGCAACGTCATGGAGCAGGGCGACACCGACATGAACGGCCCCCACCAGGGCGCATGGATCGACACCCCCGACGGTAAAGAGCACTGGTTCATACACTTCCAGGACAAAGGCCCATACGGACGCGTAGTCAACCTCGAGCCCATGACATGGCTTGAAAACGGCTGGCCCGTAATCGGCGTCGACCCCGACGGTGACGAGCGCGGCGTGCCCGTACGCACCTACAAGAAACCCAACGTAGGCAAGACCTATCCCAAGCAGACACCCCAGGAGAGCGACGAGTTTGACTCCATTGAGCTGGGCAAACAGTGGCAGTGGAAGGACAACCCCTCGGCACTCTGGTATCACTGCGACGCCCGTGCCTCCAAGCTCCGCCTCTTCTCCAACCTCCAGCCCGAAGGCACCACTCTCTATGACCTCCCCAACCTCCTGCTTCAGAAATATCCCGCCCGCGACTTCACAGCCACAGCCAAAGTGCAGTTCTTCCCCCGCAAGAAAGACGGCAAAATCATGGCCGGCGAGCGCGCAGGCATCGTAGCCATGGGCTACAACTTCGGAGCCCTCGCCCTCGAGAGCCGTGAGGACGGCATCTATCTCGTGCAGACCGACTGCTACAAAGCCAACAAGGGCGGCAAGGAGACCGAGGTCGAAGCCATCAAGCTCGCCGACGGCGACAAGGAGATGTATCTGCGCATGCGTCTCGACTACACCGGCACCAAGAAACCCACCCAGAAGCCCGACTACAAGGCCGAGGCAACATTCTTCTACAGCCTCGACGGCAAGAAGTTCACCAAGGTAGGCCGCCCCGTCAAGGTGGACGTAGGCCACTGGATCGGTGCGAAATTCGGCCTCTTCTGCTCGCGCGACTGGCAGAGCAACGACAGCGGATGGCTTGACATCGACTGGTTTCGCGTGACAAAGAAATAATCATCAATCATCTCTCCTCACCTTTTTTTCAATAATACGAAAGGCAACCTTTACTGACTATGAAGCTGAAACTCACAGCCCTTATAGCCGTCATGCTGCTCGGATGTCTCGGCATGCGCGCGGCCGACAACAAATGGAAACACGACATCTACGTAGCCCAGGACGGCTCGGGCGACTACAAAACCATAACCGAAGCCCTCGAAGGGATACGCGCCTATATGGAATATGTGGTCACCGTGCATATAGCCGACGGTGTGTACAAGGAGAAAGTAGTGATACCCTCGTGGCTTAAAAACGTCGTCTTTGAAGGAAAGAGCACCCAAGGCACAGTCATCACCTTTGACCACCACGCCAACATCGACAAGATGGGCACTTTCCGCACCTACACGGTCAGGGTCGACGCCTCCGACGTGACATTCCGCAACCTCACCATCGAAAACAACGCCCCCAAGCTGGGACAGGCAGTGGCCCTGCACACCGAAGGTGACCGTCTGCACTTCATCAACTGCCGTCTGCTCGGCAATCAGGACACCCTCTTCACCGGCGGCAAGGACACCCGCCTGCTCTTTGACGGATGCTACATCGAAGGCACCACCGACTTCATCTTCGGCCCTGCGACAGCCTACTTCAGAGAGTGCACCATCCACGCCAAGAGCAACAGCTACATCACGGCCGCATCCACACCCGAGGATGTAAAGGTGGGCTACGTGTTCGACCGATGCACACTCACAGCCGCTCCCGAAGCCACCAAGGTCTATCTCGGACGGCCCTGGCGTCCGTATGCCCACACAGTGTTTATCAACTGTGAGATGGGTAGCCACATAGTCCCCGCCGGATGGCACAACTGGAAAGACCCTGCCAACGAGACCACGGCCCGCTATGGCGAATATGGCTCGACAGGACCCGGTGCGAAACAGGCCTCACGTGTAGGCTGGGCCAAAAATCCCTCGGCCGCCGAGGTGGCCGAGCTCCTCGACCTCGGCAAAGTCTTCAGCCACTCATCATCGTGGACCCCGGCAGACCAACAACATTAAGACAACAATAATAAACAATCTATACCTATAACAATGAAAGCTTTAAACAAATTGACAGCCCCCAAGGCAGTCGCACCCGAGAGAATCATTCAGTTTGGTGAAGGCAACTTCCTTCGCGCTTTTGTCGACTGGATTATCAAAAACATGAACGACAAGACCGACTTCAACTCATCGGTAGTCGTAGTGCAGGGCACACCCGATGCCTTCGTGATGCAGCTTCTCCAGGGTCAGGACTGTCTCTACCACGTGAACCTCCAGGGCCGTCTCGACGGCGAGGTTGTCAATTCTTTCACCCGTGTTGACGTCATCAGCCGCGGCCTCAGCCCCTTCACCCAGACCGACGCTTTCTTCGCACTGGCCGACCAGCCCGAGATGCGCTTCGTAATCTCCAACACCACCGAGGCAGGTATCGCCTATGACGACACCTGCAAGCTCTCCGACCGTCCCGCCGCCTCATATCCCGGCAAGCTCACCCAGCTCCTCTACCGCCGCTACAAGACATTCAACGGCGCACCCGACAAGGGCTTCATCATCATGCCCTGCGAGCTCATATTTGAGAACGGACACCACCTCAAGGAAATCATCAACAAGTACATCGAGCTCTGGAAAGAAGACCTCGCAGCCGACTATGAGGGCTTCAAGACATGGTTCAACACCTACTGCTACGTATGCGCCACCCTCGTTGACCGCATCGTGCCCGGATTCCCCCGCAAGGAGATTGCCGAAATCCAGGAAAAACTCGGCTACAAGGACAACATCGTAGTGCAGGGCGAAGCTTTCCACCTCTGGGTTATCGAGCGCGCGTCCAACATGACTCTCGAGCAGCTCCGCGCCGAATTCCCCGCCGAGAAGGCCGGCCTCCAGGTGCTCATCACCGACTCCGAGGCTCCCTACCACGAACGTAAGGTGACCCTGCTCAACGGCCCGCACACAGTGCTCTCGCCCGTAGCATTCCTCAGCGGCGTCAACATCGTGCGCGACGCATGCAACCACCCCGTGCTCGGCAAGTATATCCACAAGGTGCAGTTTGACGAGCTCATGCAGACCCTCAACCTCCCCATGGAAGAGCTTCAGAAGTTTGGTGCCGACGTGCTCGAGCGTTTCAACAACCCCTACGTCGACCACCAGGTGACCTCGATCATGCTCAACTCCTTCCCCAAATACCAGACCCGCGACCTGCCCGGCCTCAAGGTATATCTCGAGCGCAAGGGCGAGCTCCCCAAGGGTCTCGTGCTCGGCCTCGCAGCCCTCATCACCTACTACAAGGGCGGCAAGCGTGAGGACGGCACCGAAATCAAGCCCCAGGACGACCAGAAGATCATGGATCTCCTCACCGAGCTCTGGGCCACAGGCGACACCCGCAAGGTAGCCGAAGGCGTTCTCGCCGCCAAAGACCTCATCTGGGGCGAACACGGCGACCTCAACACCATCCCCGGCCTCACCGACCTCGTTGTCGAGTATCTCGACAAGATCCAGGCCAAGGGCATGCTCGAGACCGTCAAGGAAATCATCTAAATTTTGTTTTCGCGAGCGAAGACAAAAGGTTATAAGGTTATGGGGTTATAAGGTTAGGAAGTGTCAGTCTGTGACATCCGATTTTCCCCCACCTCTGCTATCCCTGACCTTATAACCTCATAACTTTATAATCTTTTTAAGCCCAGCTTAAAACTCATGAAGGATTTTCTCAAAATCAATCCCGCCGACAATGTGGCCGTAGCCATCAACCCTCTGGCCGAGGGCACTGTGGTCAGCGTCGAAGGCGCGGGCGACATCACGCTCGTAAGCGACATTCCTGCGGGTCATAAATTTGCCCTGCGCGACATCGCCGAGGGCGAAAACGTCATCAAATACGGATTTCCCATCGGTCACGCGCGCCACGCCGTAGCCAAGGGCCATTTCCTCGACCATAACGACATCAAGACCAACCTCGAGGGTCAGCTCGACTACTCCGACATAGCCATCAACAGCCACGACTGCCCCGCCCCCGGCTCGGCTCTCAAAGGCAAGGAAGCGACATTTCGCGGCTATGTGCGTCCCGACGGACAGGTAGGCATCCGCAACGAGCTCTGGGTCATCCCCACAGTGGGATGCGTAAACGGCATCGTCAAGCAGATAGTGGACCGCGTCAACGCCGAGACCGGAGCCGAGGGTGTCGACGGCATCTTCGGATTTCCCCACAACTATGGCTGCTCGCAGCTCGGTGACGACCATGAAAACACCAAGAAGATACTCCGCGACATGGTGCTCCACCCCAATGCGGGCGGCATACTCGTGGTAGGCCTCGGATGTGAGAACAACCAGCCCAAGATATTCGAGGAATTCTGCGGCGACTATGACCGCGACCGCGTGAAATTCATGGTGTGTCAGGAAGTCGAGGGCGACGAAGTGGAGACCGGCGTGAAAATGCTCACCGCCCTCTACGAGCAAGCCCGCAAATGCGAGCGCACCGAAGTGCCCGCCTCCAAGCTGCGCATCGGCCTCAAGTGTGGCGGCTCCGACGGCTTCTCGGGCATCACAGCCAACCCGCTGCTGGGCGAGTTTTCCGACTGGCTCTGTGACGTCGAAGGCGGCACCACCGTACTCACCGAAGTGCCCGAAATGTTTGGCGCGGAGACCATCCTCATGAAGCGTTGCGCCTCTGACGCCCTGCTCGGACAGACCGTATCGCTCATCAACAACTTCAAGCAATACTTCCTTAGCCACGGCGAGCCCGTAGGCGAGAATCCCTCGCCCGGCAACAAGGCCGGCGGCATCTCCACACTCGAGGAGAAAGCCCTCGGCTGCACCCAGAAGTCGGGCAAGAGCCCAGTATTCGGCGTCATGGAGTATGGCGAGCGCATCAGCGAGCACGGCCTCAACCTGCTCTCGGCCCCCGGCAACGACCTCGTGGCCTCGACAGCACTGGCTGCCGCTGGCTGTCAGATGGTGCTCTTCACCACCGGCCGCGGCACACCCTTCGGCACTTTTGTCCCCACGATGAAAATATCCACCAACTCGGGCCTCGCACAGCGCAAACCCACTTGGATTGACTTCAACGCCGGACGCCTTGTCGAAGACCAGTCAATGGAGCAGGTAGTAAGCGAGTTTATCGACTATGTGCTCAGCGTAGCCAACGGCGAGCAGGTCAACTCGGAGAAAGCCGGCATACACGAAATCGCCATCTTCAAAAACGGCGTGACACTCTAAGAGAGAGTGTGTGTTCAATCCCCCCAATCTAAAAAAATAACACCAACATTACTAATTTTTCATAATTCCACAATTATTATGAAACCATTCATGGACGAAAACTTCCTGCTGCAGACCGAGACTGCACAGAAACTATATCACGAGCATGCGGCCAAGATGCCCATCATCGACTATCACTGCCACCTCATCCCCAAGATGGTGGCCGACGACCACCGCTTCAAGTCAATCACCGAGATATGGCTTGGCGGAGACCACTACAAGTGGCGCGCCATGCGCTCCAACGGTGTGGAGGAGCGTTTCTGCACAGGCACTGACACCACCGACTGGGAAAAATTCCAGAAGTGGGCCGAGACCGTACCCTACACCTTCCGCAACCCCCTCTACCACTGGACACACCTCGAGCTCAAGACAGCCTTCGGCATCGACAAGCTGCTCAACCCCGAGACCGCACGCGAAATCTTTGAAGCCTGCAATGACAAGCTGCTCAACGACCCCTCGATGACCGCACGTGGCCTCATGCGCCGCTACAACGTCGAGACCGTCTGCACCACCGACGACCCCGTTGACTCGCTCGAATATCACAAGGCCGTGCGCGACAGCGGCTTTGAAATCAAGATGCTCCCCACCTGGCGTCCCGACAAGGCCATGGCCGTCGAGGTGCCCGCCGAGTTCCGCGCCTATGTCGAGAAACTCGCCGAAATGTCGGGTGTGACCATCAATAAGTTCAGCGACATGATCGACGCCCTTCAGAAGCGTCACGACTTCTTCGAGGAAATGGGCTGCCGCCTCTCCGACCACGGCATCGAAGAGTTCTATGCCGCCGACTACACCGACGCCGAGATTGAGGAAATCTTTAACAAAGTGTATGGAGGCAAAGAGCTCACAGCCGAGGAAATCAACAAGTTCAAGAGCGCGATGATGATTATCTTCGGCGAGATGGACTACGAGTCGGGCTGGACACAGCAGTTCCACTACGGAGCCATCCGCAACAACAACACCAAGATGTTCAAGCTCCTTGGCCCCGACACCGGCTTCGACTCCATCGGCGAGTTTACCACAGCCAAGACCTGCGCCAAGTATCTCGACAAGCTCAACACCCGCGGCAAGCTCACCAAGACCATCCTCTACAACCTCAACCCCAGTGCCAACGAAGTCATCGCCACTATGCTCGGTAACTTCCAGGACGGCAGCGTAGCCGGCAAGATACAGTTTGGCTCAGGATGGTGGTTCCTCGACCAGAAAGACGGCATGCAGAAACAGATGAACGCCCTGTCGTTGCTGGGTCTGCTCAGCCGCTTCGTAGGCATGCTCACCGACTCGCGCTCATTCCTCTCCTACCCTCGTCACGAATACTTCCGCCGCACACTCTGCAACCTCGTAGGCAACGACATCGAGAACGGAGAGATTCCCTACACCGGCTATGAAGAGCAGCGCGTCAACCAGATGATCGAAGACATCTGCTACAACAATGCCAAAAACTATTTCAAATTCTAACATATGGCATCAGCAACCTCACCCCTCGCAGCGGCCAATCAGAAGATGACCAACTTCCGTTGGACCATCTGTGCCCTGCTCTTCCTTGCCACAACCGTCAACTACATGGACCGTCAGGTGCTCTCGCTCACCTGGAAAGAGTTCATCGCTCCTGAATTTCACTGGACCGACACCAACTACGGTCTGATCACAGCCGTCTTCTCCATCGTCTATGCCGTGGCCAACCTCCTGGCAGGCCGCTTCATCGACTGGATGGGCACCAAGAAAGGCTACCTCTGGGCCATCGGCGTATGGTCGGCCGGCGCGTGTCTCCACGCAGTCTGCGGCGTAGCCACCGAATGGACCCTCGGCATCCACGACGCCGCCGGTCTGGTCAAAGCCACAGGTGACGTGGCCATGACCATCGCCACCGTATCGGTCTACTTCTTCCTTGCGGCCCGCACCATCCTCGCTCTCGGCGAGGCCGGTAACTTCCCCGCCGCCATCAAGGTGACAGCCGAATACTTCCCCAAGCGCGACCGCGCCTATGCAACCTCAATCTTCAACGCCGGCTCGGCCGTGGGCGCGCTCATCGCACCCTTCACCATCGGTCCGCTCGCTATGTTCTTCAAGAGCATCGGATGGGGCAACGGATGGGAGATGGCCTTCATCATCATCGGTGCACTCGGCTTCATCTGGATGGGATTCTGGATTTTCCTCTACACCAAACCCGCTGAAAGCAGCCACGTCAACGCAGCCGAACTCGCCTATATCGAGCAGGACAACCACGCCGACGAGACCGCCCGCGAGAAAGCCGTGACCGAGGACAGCGACACCGCCACAATCCCCTTCATCAAGTGCTTCAAGTATCCCCAGACATGGGCCGTATTCTTCGGCAAATTCCTCACCGACGGTGTGTGGTGGTTCTTCCTCTTCTGGACACCCGCCTACATCACCGACGTGTTCAAGCTCTCCACCTCGTCGGGCGAAGGCATGCTGATGATCTTCGTGCTCTATCTCATCACAATGCTCTCCATCTATGGCGGCAAGCTCCCGACCATATTCATCGACCGCGCGGCAGCCAAGGGCCTCAACATCGACCCCTACGCAGCACGCATGCGCGCCATGCTCATCTTTGCAGTGTTCCCCCTGCTGGCCCTCCTCGCCCAGCCCCTCAGCTCGCTATCGCCCTGGCTCCCCATCATCATCATCGGTATAGCCGGAGCCGCCCACCAGTCATGGAGTGCCAACATCTACTCGGTCGTAGGTGACATGTTCCCCAAGTCGACCATCGCCACCATCATCGGCATCGGCGGCATGGCCGGAGGTCTCGGATCATTCCTCATCAACTACTGCTCAGGCATCCTCTTTGACTATGCTGCCCAGAGCAACATGTCATTCATGAGCTTCCAGGGCAAGCCCGCAGGCTACTTCATCGTATTCTGCATCTGCGGCGTAGCCTATCTCGTAGGATGGCTCATCATGAAGGTGCTCGTGCCCCGCTACAAGCAGGTAATCCCCTAAGAGGTTGTTTAAAAACAAATGTGAAAGCCGGAGTCCATTCTCTTGAGATGGATTTTGGGATGAATTGAAGGAGCAATGCTGTAGCATTGTGACTGAAATTCAGCACGAAATACATCCAAGAGAATGGATGCAAACAAGCATTTTTTATAACTTCAATAAAGCAATTTTAATGTATAATAATGTTAATATAAGTTACTATCGCCTGCATGGATGTCTTTTTGGCTCCCCTGTCCCTAATCTTCAGTCACCATGCTACAGCATGGCTCCTTCAGATTATGAACAGGTTAGCTCAAAAATACATCCACTCCGGCTTCACATTTGTTATTAAACAACCTCTAAACCTCTGAGAAGACACCACAAAGTCTCTTAAATATCACGACAGGAGTACAGGAGTAAGATTTCATCCTCTCTGTACTCCTGTCACGATTTTATTAACCGCATTAAGAGACAGTGCCACTCTTAATTTTTCAAACTTTTGTATTTTTGTACCGCATAAAAATTTTGACGATTGAGGGAAAAGCATTACCTTTGTCGGACAATTCAACAATAACGAAGTTTTTTATCCATCTTAATCCTACTAAACAATGGCTTACGTAATCACAGACACCTGCATCTCCTGCGGAGCTTGCGCCGCTGTTTGCCCCACCGAGTCTATCTCAGAAGGTGCTGAGCACTACGAAATCAACCCCGACACCTGCATCGACTGCGGTGCTTGCGAGGCTGAGTGCCCCACCGGCTCAATCCATCCCGGAGAATAATCCGCCACTCCTCCCACACTAAGGGAGCGACAAAAGGACTAACCCACACACACGAGACACACGCTGCGGCAACGCGGTATGTGTCTCGTTTCTTTTATGCTCTACAACATAGCGCAAATTTCTCTCCAACACACTGATATTTCGTATCTTTGCAGGAAACGTCAACATACGGTCACATCACAGACTCACCCCTCGAAAAACCACCCCTATGCGAAAACCATTCATCATCTCCATCCTGATTGCCTCGGTCATGCTCCTGCCGGCATGCATGAACAGCGATAAAATCGACCAAAAGCTCCAAGCTCTGAATGAACAGTTGCAACAACAGCAGTCTGACTCCGAAATGTCAACCGAAGAGATACAGGGACTTATCGAAAAAATCGAACTTTACACCACTCCCACACCCGGCATGGCACGTGACATTGTCAATGAAAACCGCTATATCGACATCGATGTCAATGCTGTCGCAAAAAGCGTAAACGAATATCGGGAGGAGTCACGCCCTATCGACAAGACCTATACCGACAATCTGGCGATAGTCCGTGCGGCAAGTTACCGATACTTTTCACACGTAAGACTGGACAATGGCCGATATACCGTCGGCAATATCACCGCCAAAGACCTCAACATGTCCGAGAGTACATTTGAGGCATATCAGAAAGGACTGGAGGAATTGAATGTCTCACTCAGCACGATGGAAATGGAGATGGATTCCATCCCCTTCCCGCAGAAAGAGCTCGACCGCATGCTCGAATAGCCACGCTCCCAAATGGCTTAATCAATAAAAAAAGCTAAGACAGGAGTCCTGGAGTGTGAAATCTCACTCCAGGACTCCTGTCTTAACTTTTTTAACTTAACCATAAGAGTTTTTTTCAAGGGCTTTTGTTGCTTTTTGTGTCTTTGCAGAGCCGTTTTCAGACATTCCGTCACTCTTTTCGGCATTTAGGTATTAGAGCAGAAAATATCGCTAAAAACGTATGTTTCACAACATATTTTTTTCGATTCGTTTATCCGAAAACAATTCTTACATTTGCATCGGTCAAGGACCAGAACAACAATATAAACACCTTATCAACACCCATCAAAATCTTAAGCCATGGATATTAATAATATTCTGAGTGGGCTTGAAGCCAAGCACCCCGGCGAAAAAGAATACCTGCAGGCCGTAAAGGAAGTTCTCATCTGCGTAGAGGACGTTTACAACCAGCACCCCGAATTTGAAAAAGCAAAAATCATCGAGCGCATGGTAGAGCCCGACCGCATCGTCACATTCCGCGTGACCTGGGTCGACGACCGTGGCGAGGTGCAGAACAATATTGGTTATCGCGTACAGTTTAACAACGCCATCGGTCCCTACAAGGGCGGCATTCGTTTCCACGCCTCTGTCAACCTCTCGATTCTGAAGTTCCTCGGCTTTGAGCAGACTTTCAAGAACGCCCTCACCACCCTGCCCATGGGCGGAGCCAAGGGCGGCAGCGACTTCTCGCCCCGCGGCAAGAGCGAAGCCGAAATCATGCGCTTCTGCCAGGCCTTCATTCTCTGCCTCTGGAAAAACCTCGGTCCCGACCGCGACGTTCCTGCCGGCGACATCGGCGTAGGCGGCCGCGAGGTAGGCTACATGTATGGCATGTATAAGAAACTCGTCAACGAGTGCACCGGCACCTTCACAGGCAAGGGGCTCGACTTCGGCGGCTCACGTATCCGTCCCGAAGCTACTGGATTTGGCGCACTCTACTTCGTGCAGAACATGCTCGCCAAGAAAAACGACTCCATCGAAGGCAAGACCATCGCAGTGTCGGGCTTCGGCAACGTGGCATGGGGCGCAGCCCTCAAGGCCACACAGCTCGGCGGCAAGGTTGTGACCATCTCGGGTCCCGACGGATATATCTATGACCCCGAAGGCATCTCGGGCGATAAGATCGACTATATGCTCTATCTCCGCGCAACAGGCGAGGACATCGTGGCTCCCTATGCTGAGAAATATCCCGAAGCAACATTCTATCCCGGCCGCAAGCCCTGGGAGCAGAAGGTGGACATCGCTCTGCCCTGCGCCACCCAGAACGAGGTCAACGGCGACGATGCCAAGGCTCTCGTGGCCAACGGCGTGCAGATTGTAGCCGAAGTGTCCAACATGGGCTGTACACCCGAAGCCATCGACACATTCATCGAAGCCCGCGTGAACTATGCCCCCGGCAAAGCAGTAAACGCCGGCGGCGTGGCCACCTCAGGTCTCGAAATGAGCCAGAACGCCGAGCATCTCCAGTGGAGTGCCGAGGAAGTGGATGATCGTCTGCATGAAATCATGAGCAACATCCACACCCAGTGTGTAGAGCACGGCACCGAGCCCGACGGCTTTGTCAACTACATGAAGGGAGCCAACATCGCCGGCTTCATGAAGGTAGCCAACGCTATGATCGGACAAGGCATCATCTAATAGGAACAGTTAAAGTTCAGCAGCCGGGCCTACCGGCTGACCACAAGATAACATCCATCTAACATCCTTACCTTAGGGGAGTGCGCGGACACCGTAACACCGCGTGCTCCCTATTTTATTACCCAATAGTTTAAGGACAATGGACTTTGGCTTTAACATTTGTTATTAAACCCTCTAAAAAGCCAATACAGGAGTATCGGGATGTATAAATGGCTGACAGCACGCAGCCGAGCCAATCACTTTTATCTTAACATTCTCAACTCCATTAACTTTTTAAACTATAAGTTTTGTTATTAGTGAGATAATTGCGACCTTTGCACCAAATTTTTCATTTACCGCATTGCTTCTCCTCACCATGCCAACCAACCATCCCGACCGATCATTACCATACACAACCTCACGGATATACAACACTTAAATCTACAATAAAAAACTACCATGGTAACAGCAATCGTCATTTTCTTCATTCTCGGCTATCTGTGTATAGCACTCGAGAGTGTGCTAAAAATCAACAAAGCCGTGCCCGCACTGCTCATGTGTGTGGTATGCTGGACACTCTATGCCTGTGGCGGCGGTCCGGCCGACGGCGAGACATCCGAACGTCTGCTCCATCATCTGGGCGAGACGTGCGAGATACTCTTCTTCCTTATGGGCGCAATGACAATCGTAGAGATTGTAGATGCCAACGGCGGCTTCTACTTCGTGCAGGACGCCCTCGCCACCAAGAGCAAGCGAACTCTGCTGTGGCGCATCACATTCATGACATTTTTCCTCTCGGCCATCCTCGACAACCTCACCACGAGCATCGTCATGGTGATGGTGCTGCGTAAACTGGTGGCCGACAGCAAAGACCGCATGCTCTTCGGAGGCATGATCATCATCGCGGCCAATGCCGGCGGCGCGTTCTCACCCATCGGCGACGTCACCACCATCATGCTGTGGATCAAGGGCATGATTTCGACCGGCGGAGTCATCAGCCAGTTGCTCCTGCCCTCGCTCGTGTCGGCCTTCGTGTCAATGCTCTGCGTGAGCCTCTATCTCAAGGGCGAGCTGGAGATGCCCAAGCATGACGAGGCTCCCGGCGCGGCCAATAATCCCGACCGCCTGCTCATACTCTGCGTGGGCGTGGGCGGCCTCATCTTCGTGCCCATCTTCCGTATGCTCACCGGCCTCGCACCCTTCATGGGCATACTACTCGCACTCGGTGTGCTGTGGCTCGTGAGCGAATATCGCTGCAACCGCAACGCGCTCTTCTGCGAATCAAGCCATCTCAAAGTAACCACACTCCTCTCACGCATCGACATGGCCACCATACTCTTCTTCCTCGGCATACTTCTTGCCGTGGCCACTCTTCAGGAGACCGGCGTGCTCACCTCGTTTGGCGCATGGCTCAACGAGGCATCCGACGGCAACCACTATCTCGTTACCGGCATCATCGGCGTCGTGTCGAGCATCGTCGACAACGTGCCCCTCGTGGCCGGATGCATGGAGATGTATCCCATCGCCCCCTCAGGCGACTTTGGCGTCGACGGACTCTTCTGGCAGTTGCTGGCCTACTGTGCCGGCGTGGGCGGCTCGATGCTCATCATCGGTTCGGCCGCAGGCGTCGTGGTCATGGGTCTGGAGAAAATCAGCTTCGGATGGTATCTGCGCCGCTTCACCTGGATAGCCTTTGTCGGCTACGTGGCAGGTATCGCAACCTATGCCCTCGAGACACTCTTCTTCTGACACAGGCCAACGGCAGGGCGTGGTCTCTTTAAGAGTTTAACAGTTAACAGTTTAAAGTTTAGCATATGCTCTCATTTAACATTAACACCCCGATATTAAGCATGATTCCGGGACTACTCTTCCTCGCCCTTGCCACATCTTGCATCGACAGTCACACCTCCGGGAGTGATGACGCATGGGCAACCACCGACGACGATAATGAGCTCTTCGAGACCTCCGATCTATCGCTCTTCGAGCTGCGCCACCGCGTCAAGCGCGTCACCACAACGACCTTCTATAACGTCACCCCGGGCCCTGACTCGGTAGCCATCGACACCACTGCGGTAAAACCACTCGTGACCACAGTCTATTTTGACCAATTGGGTCACTACGTGCCGCGTCGCGACGAGCGCGTCAAGCGCGACGAGTGGGGACGTATCATCCGCTGGGAGGACCGCCGTCCCAACCTGCGCCGTCTCCATGGAGGTTTTCTGAAAGACACGCTCACCTACCGCCACGATTCGCCCAACGTTGTACGCACCTCGGGCATGGGCGACTATGCCGTGACCGTCTATGATGACAACCGCCGCGTGGTGGGTCAGTACACCGACCCATTGGCCGACGGCGAGCACACCGCGGTGTTTAACCTCTATCGCAAGGAGGACCGTCGCGGCAACTGGACCGAACGCCTCAGCGTATGGACCACACAGACGACGGGCGCACGCCCTCACGTGTCATACTCACTCGACCGAAGAGAAATCACATACTATTGACTCCTATGATTTAAAGAGTTAAGATAGTCAAGAAAGTTAAGGCAGGAATACATGAGTTTAACTGATCGGACTGTAATAGGTTGCCGATTAAAAAACTCCCGTACTCCCGCCTTAACTTTTTTAAATCATTAAATTTCATTAACACCAAACAGACCAATTTACCGAAAATGTTGGTCTGTTTGACGCAAAATTAGTGGGATAATTTTCATATTTAAAATTTATTTGGTTATTTTGCGTCAAATCACAGCACAGGTAACTACAACACCTGACATATATTCAGAGATTATACATACATAATTTACCTTCCAGTTTATGAGACTTTCTCATATCCTTGCCATATCCCTATGTGGCATATCATCTGTCGCATGCCATGTCGACGAAATCGAGGTGCCAAGCGAAGAATTGTTCACGCGTTCGTTTATCAAAGAATTTGGCATAGCCGACTCAGACCAGGATTGGACACTCGCCACACGTGTCACCATGCACATCAATCCTTCAGCCATGAGCGGAGCCGAGACTGTCAGCATATATGACCGCATGCCGGGCACACCCGGCTGTCAGCTTGCCGCCCGATTTTCTGCCTCGGCTGAAACATTCGCGTTTGACTTCGCCAAGAGCAACAGCTCAGCCTATGTGCAGGGAGTAAACTCCGACGGCAAAATCACATTCTCCGGCTATTATCCCATACGTGACGGTATACTGTCAGTAAGCACCCGTTCACGCGCAGTAGAGTATACAGACGCCTCAAGCATCAGACTTCAGGAAATCACTGGTGACAGCCCTTGGGGCAACGGATTCGGTTCATTCAACCCCAACGAGTATGAACGAGAAGGCATGCAGGCTTGCAATTTTCATTATTGGAATACACTAAAAGGCTGGAACGGAGCGATAAAATACAAGCCGATCCTTGATGTCTTTTCGTTCTATGGTATGTATTCGGGCGGCACGTTCAACGACTCATATCTCAAAGGCTGTTATGACGATATCGAGGAAGGCACCCCCTGCTCCACACTGATACATATCGTGGGAGAGAAGGGCGTGTTTCACGAAGGTGTTGTCGACGGACACTGCAACATTAACCTCTATAGCGAGCGTCTGAAACCCGAGGACGGTGTGATCTACCGCTCCGATGGCGGAGAGATAGTGCTCAAATATGTCTACGGCGCAGGCATATTCTCCAACAGTTTCGGATATTTCTACTATCCCGAAGGTGCCACGACACAACAGATAATGGAGGCCCCGAAATTCATGCTTATGTATGACGCATCGCCATGGAACAACCTTCAACGCAATGCCGGGGACGGTTACAGCAACTTTGAAAACATCGGAGGACATGGCACCGAAAACAAAACCATACTCACGCAAGTAGGCATTGACAACTATTCGGGCATGCGAACAGCCAATGATGTCAATGACTATGAAAACAATTCAGGCAAGGATGTATTGTACAAACCCTCATATCACAAGCTGGTCTACTATGAGCTCGACTCCGACAACAAACCCATCGAAGGCTCGGCCACTTACACCTTTCCCAAGGGGATGAACATCGGATTCTTCATACTTGTACAGGGCCATGAGAAACTTAGACGCAACGGCTCGCTTGAGGGTCTGAATCACTCGTCCAACAACAGTTGGTGGAAAGTGGAAGGAGTCGATGTCCGATTCTCCATCCCGTGGATGAACCAACTGATGGGTGCGTATTATAAGTCAGTGCCCGGCCATGGCAACACTACATATGACAAACACGCGCTTGACTTCTCGCTCAACGACGGCCGCACCGGCTCAATACCGGCTGACTACACTCCCCATATGTCGTTTGTGACATTTGCCTACAACGGCCACACCGTATTAGGCGTGGAGGACGGACAATATCACAACAACGACCACGATGTCAACGACATGCTCTTCTACGTAGAAGGTGTCAACGACGACCAGGAGGAGATAGGCGAAAAGCCTCAGGTGCAATCATGGATTATCGGATGCGAGGACCTGGGCAGCAGCTTTGACTTCGACTTCAACGACGCGGTGTTTGGCGTGTCACACTTCTCAACCGACGACAAATCACAGAACTATCTCAAGGTCAAGGCTCTCGCCGCCGGCGGCACACTGCCCATACAGCTCTTGTGGACCGACCCCGCCGGAACCACCCACAATGTAGGCACCGACTATGACAAGACATATCTCAGATGGAACAACTGGTTTGGTGTCGACAATGTGTCACAGATCATAAACTGCAACCATAGCAACGACGGCGACGCTTATGAGGGGGCCACTGTGACCATACCGCTCGACCGATTTCCCGACTATACCATCACGGCCGACAATTTCAAGGACGGCACCCCCTATCTGATGGGAGGCTTCTCGCTGGCCGTGTATGACAATACTGGCTTTGAGATATCCCGCGAGGTCAAGCCCATAGGCAACTACAAGGACGATGCCGAGAGATGGACACGCACGCCTCAGATGATACTCGTCCACAGCGGATGGAAATGGCCCGTAGAGTGCCGCCCTATATTTGACGCCTACGACGGACGCACATCCTTTGGCGACTCGCACTCCCAGAAGATGTCGGGTTTCAGAGACTGGGTGCAGGACAAGTTTGCAATCGACTGGACCGAACATATCAGCACCCCCTCATATGTCACCGACCACAGGTGGACAGGCGAGGCGGAGCCCGATATCACGAAATAATATGATTGGCTATATGCTTTGACGTTTATATGACTATATATTCCATGTAATCAAGCACTTTCACTGCATAAAAACACATTTTGCTCAAATAACATAAAAGCACAACCGACCTGACACTCATTGACTGACCAGCCTCTCTCCACAATATAGCATAAGCGCAGAATGAAAAATTCAGGTAATTAAACAGTGAATAATAGATAGATAGTAGCATCCCCCCGCATGCCGCAGATGGCAAGCGGGGGTTTTTACTTACATTTGAGCAAGCTCAGATGTAAAGATTATGAGGTTATAAGAGGGCGGACTTCTCTATATTCAAGATAAAACTGTAACCATTTATTTGAGCAAGCTCAAATAAATGGTTACACAGAGTTATAGCTTACAAGAAGTTTGTGCTATGCACGAGGCTATAAGCCGATGAGACAATAAGGTTCATAAAAACCTCAACCTCACAACCTTATAGCCTTTGATTTGAGCAGGCTCAAATCAAATAAGAGCGTGTCCGGTCATCTCGGAGGGCTGCCGGAGACCCATGATCTTGAGGATAGTGGGAGCCACATCGGCCAGACGGCCGTCTTCTACATGAGCATCCTTATTGTCAGAGATATAGACACAGGGCACGGGATTGAGCGAATGAGCGGTGTTGGGAGTCCCGTCGGGATTTATGGCATTGTCGGCATTGCCGTGGTCAGCGATGATGATAGTCTCATAACCGGCAGCCTTGGCAGCCTCCACAGTGTCGCGCACACACTCGTCGACAGCCTTGACAGCCTTGCATATAGCCTCATAGATGCCGGTGTGGCCCACCATGTCACCGTTGGCATAGTTCACAACGATGAAATCATACTTCTCCTCCTTGATAGCCTCCACGAGCTTGTCCTTAACCTCATAGGCACTCATTTCTGGCTTGAGGTCATAGGTAGCCACCTTGGGAGAAGCCACGAGGATACGTTCCTCGCCCTCGTAGGGAGTCTCGCGTCCGCCGTTGAAGAAGAATGTCACGTGGGCATACTTCTCTGTCTCGGCTATGTGAAGCTGCTTCTTGCCCTCGCTGGAGAGATATTCGCCAAGAGTGTTGCTGACGTTCTCCTTGGGGAAGAGGATATGCACGCCGGTAAACGAAGCGTCATAGGGAGTCATGCAGTAATACTGCAGTCCGGGGATAACCTTCATGTCGGCCTCGGGGATATCGTGCTGTGTGAGAGCCACAGTGAGCTCCTTGGCACGGTCGTTGCGATAGTTGAAGAATATCACGGCGTCGCCCTCCTTGATGGTGCCGTCGACGGTCGAGTTGTTGATCGGCTTGATAAACTCGTCGGTCACGCCCTCGGCATAGCTATCCTCGACAGCCTTGACCATATCAGTGGCCTGAGTGCCCTCGCCCTTTACGAGCAGGTCATAGGCAACCTTTACGCGCTCCCAACGCTTGTCGCGGTCCATGGCATAGTAGCGGCCGACAATCGAGGCCACGACGCCCGCGCTCTTGGCACAGTGGGCCTGAAGCTCCTCGATGAAACCCTTGCCGCTGCGGGGGTCGGTGTCGCGGCCGTCCATGAAGCAGTGGATATAGACTTTCTCCAGGCCATACTCCTTGGCAATGTCACAGAGGGCATAGAGATGGTCGAGCGACGAGTGAACGCCACCGTCACTGGTGAGGCCCATGAAGTGGATGGCCTTGCCGTTATCGCGGGCATAAGTGAACGCGCTGACGATTTCGGGGTTCTTGAGTATTGACTTGTCGGCACACGCCTTGTTGATTTTCACGAGGTCCTGATACACCACGCGACCCGCGCCTATATTGAGGTGACCCACCTCCGAGTTGCCCATCTGGCCGTCGGGCAGACCTACGTTCTCGCCCGAAGCCTGGAGCTCGCTGTGGGGATAAGAGTTCATGAGATAGTCCCAGTAGGGAGTGGGAGTTGACGAGATGGCATCGCTCTTGGTGTGGTTGCCGATGCCCCATCCGTCAAGGATGATTAACAATGCTTTCTTTGCCATAATAATATATGTACGCTTATTGAAGTTGTTTTGTTTTCGTTTGACGGCTGCAAAGTTACGAAAAATTTTCGTGGAGTCTCTTGTTTTCTTATAGTTTATCTTATAGTTTATCTTATAGTTATCTTATGGTTAAGAGAGACCGACTATAAGAGACGCACGAAGGGAGCTCCTCGGGATAATGGGTCACAAATATCAGCGACGAAGCACGGACCTCGACAATAGCGTCGATGACACGGCGCACACGCTCCTTAGCCGTCGGGGCAAGCCCCTGAAACGGCTCATCAAGCACCAGCAGAGCCGGCTGTCGCGAAAAAGCACGCGCCAGCAACACCATACGCTGCTCGCCCGACGAAAGTGTCGAAAAATCACGCTCAGCCAGATGACTGATAGCCAGACACTCAAGCCACGCATCGGCAATCGCGCACTCACGCTCGGTGTGCAGTCTGTAACGCTCCAGCACAGGACGCATCCCCTCGACAACTATTCCCCTCACAGTGAGCCGACTACGGAAATAAAGCTGTATCTCGGGACACACATAGCCCACATTGTTCTTAATGTCCCATATCGACTCGCCCGAGCCACGCTTATGGTCAAAGATAACTATATCATTTGCATAGGCCTGCGGATTGTCACCACACACCATACTAAGCAACAACGACTTGCCCGAGCCGTTAGGCCCCGTAAGCATCCACCGTTCCCCGCGCTTAACCTCCCAGTCGAGCCCCGAAAAGATATCGCGGCCGCCATATCCGGCCCGGCCATTGCGTATGCTGAACGCTACAGCATGGTCAGGCACAGGCGCGGGAGCCTCGGGAAGCGTCACATGCACCGGCAGCTCCATTGCCGCACAGCCATAAGGCCGTGTTGTCCCTACAAACCGACACCCACACATAGCAAGCACCGCGTCGGCCGTGTCGGGCACTTCGTCAGGGTCGGAGAGCAGAAGCACAATATGAAGCCCTCGGTCACGCAGAGCGGCAAGGGCGTCGCGCAGCTCGGCCCGAGAAGGAGAGTCGAGACCGATAAACGGATTGTCGAGCACAAGAATATCGGGAGCCGCAAGCAATGCGTTTATAATAAGCAGCTTGCGCAATTCGCCGCTCGACAGATAGTTGATGCGTTTGGCAGCTACATCGCGCAGTCCGAGACGGCCACACATGTCGTGCCACATCTCGCTCTCCATGGCTTTGCCGAATATCTCGCCCACCACGGGCACGTATTCGTTTTCGCTCGACTCGAGACGCTGGTCATAGCGTAAGACATCGACTCCGGTAAAGGAGTGTATATCTGTAAAGGCCAGCATCCTGACCTTCATGCCGTCACGCTGAAACTTCAGACGGTTGCCAAATCCATAGCGTCCGCGTTCTATCACATAGCCGAGCGTAGTCTTGCCCGCACCGTTTGGTCCGACCACCACCGTGATGCCGGCGTGTATGCCGAACCCCTCGGCCCCACTGAGCGTCACCTGTCCGAAGCAGAGCGTCGGGGAGAGAAATTCTATAATGTAATCCATAGGGGCAAAGTTACGAAGAAAAAGGAGGGGATACAAAAGTTTCCCCGAAAGACATAGGCAATATGAGAGGACACAACATCGCTGAATTACACCGAAAAAACACCTCCATTTGTAAAATTTTGTAATAATCTCACTATTCAACATCCTCTGAAAAGGTTAATTGACTTCAAAAAGATAGAGTGGTTATAAACTCAATTCGGATTTTTAAAACCACAAAACTCTGCCACAAAAGTAGAAATTAAAGATAATTTGCGCGTAATATGGACAAACCATGACCGCGCGAAAAGTGTTAACTTTGCAAACTCAAACGTTTCAACTATGTCATTCTCAAAAAGGCTCTATATACTCGTCCTGCTGATTTTATCGTCAGGACTATTGTCCTCACTCACCGCCGCCCGCACAGGTCGCGAGGTGCCCATACGCTTCGGCGACATGGAACACTGGACAGAACGCAACATCACCGAATCGGCCGTCATCGGAGGTGCTAAAAAGACTCTCTTTGAGATAGCCATCGACAGCGTTATCAACGGCAACACCCCCTATCGCAACCTCGGAGGTTCTCCCTGGGGCACATCCAATGTCATGGCCAAGGTGGCCGGAGTGGTCAAGACCAACAACACCGTGAGCCCCGATACCCACCGTGGCGGACGCTGTGCCAGACTATCCACCCACATAGAATCGCTCAAAGTGCTTGGCGTCGTCAACATCAACGTGCTCGCGGCAGGCTCGATATTTCTCGGTGACGTGCGCGAACCCATCACCGGCACCAAAGAGGGGCTCAAAAGCATCAACTGGGGTATTCCGTTCAAAAACCGCCCACAAGCCCTGCGCTTTGACTATAAGGTAAAGACACCAGGCACACCCAACCGCATCAAGCAGACAGGCTTCAGCCACAAATCGACCGTCCCCGGCCCCGACTATGCCGTGGCTGTGCTACTGCTGCAAAAACGCACCGAGGATGCCTCTGGCAACATCTCGGCCAAACGCATCGGCACACTGGTGGTGAAATATGGCAAATCGACCGCCGGATGGGTGGAAAACGCCACATACGAAATACTCTACGGCGACATCTCCGGCCGCAGCGACTATGACCCCTCGCTCATGGGGCTGCGCGACTATGACTATGCCACCAATAGCAAAGGTGTCAACGTAAAAGTCACCGAGACCGGATGGGCCGACCCCCGCGAGACACCGACCCACCTGATGGTACAGTTCTCGTCAAGCCATGGCGGAGCCTATATTGGAACCCCCGGCAACACCCTCTGGGTCGACAACGTCCGCCTCGTATATTAGTCCGCTGACGCGGAAGGTTATAAGGTTATGAGGTTATAAACAGGCTTGCGCGACGCAACGCCCCCGAAACTTTATACTCTAAACTTTAAACTCATCCCCCTCTATACTAAAATATGCGACTTATACGTACATACCTGCTTCTCGGACTTATTCTTATGCACGGAGCATGCGCATTGGCCGACACTCCGGCCGACACCATAACCGCCGACGCGACACGTCAGGGACTGGTGAATCGTATTCTCGCATATTTTGCCGACGCCAACAAAAGCAAGAACTCCTCAGGCCTGGACTTCAGCCTCATCGGCGGCCCCTACTACACCTCCGACATAGGCGTAGGCATCGGGCTCGTGGCATCGGGACTCTACGGCACCGGCGTGGCAGACTCGCTGATACCCCCGTCCAATATAGGCATTTTCGGCAAAATCAGCACCAAAGGATTTGCCACCATAGGCGTCGACGGCACCCATATATCGCCGGCCGACACCTATCGAGTGACCTATCTTACGGAATTTTTCGCCGACCCGAGCGACTACTGGGGCATAGGCTACGAGATGGGCAACAACGACGCCAACAAGTCAAGCATGAAACGCATCGGCATCAAAGCCGAGGGCGCGATGCTCTTTCACGTAGGCTCAAAGCTCTATATCGGCCCTATGGTGGCTCTCGACTATATACACGCCTTCGAGATAGAGCGGCGCGACCTCCTCGACGGCATGCGCTCAACCTCATGGAGCTACGGAGCAGGCATAAAACTGACCTACGACACTCGCGACGTGCTCACCAACCCCCACCACGGCATCTATGCCTCGGTCACACAGTGTTTCCGGCCCAAGTTTCTAGGCAACCGCTACGCTTTCAGCTCGACGGAAGTACAGTTTGACGCCTACCGCACCCCCTGGACAGGAGGCATACTCGCGTGTGACTTCCGGTCCAAATTTGATTTCGGCAATCCCTCCTGGCACATGATGGCCCAGACCGGCGGCTCACACTTCATGCGCGGCTATTACGAAGGCCGTTACCGCGACAAATACATGATGGCGGCCCAGGTGGAACTGCGCCAGCACGTGTGGCGCAGAAGCGGCATCGTGGTGTGGGGTGGCGTGGCCACAGTGTTCGACCGCCTGAGCGACGTGATGATGAGCCGTCTGCTCCCCAACCTTGGCGCAGGCTACAGATGGGAGTTCAAGAAGGATGTCAACGTGCGTCTTGATGTCGGATTCGGCAAAAGCGGCCAGTGGTCATTCATGTTTGGCATAAACGAGGCCTTCTGACAATAAATTCTGACTTCCGGGGTTATATTAAACACCCACCAAGATATGGCAAATAATGCAAATTACAGTAAAATCAAACCGGTGTGGCTTCTGACGGCCACCCTCATAGTGCTCCTGCTCCCCAACATCGTGCTCTCCATCACCGAGCCGATGACTCTGATGGCCCGCATATGCAACATACTCCTCCCCGCAGGAGTGTATATGATGTTGCTCTCGCTGCTGCGCAATCCCGCTCGGAGCGTGTGGATGCTCTTTCTGCTGATATTTCTCTCTGCTTTCCAACTCGTGCTGCTCTATCTCTACGGCCACTCCATCATAGCCGTCGACATGTTTCTCAACCTCGTGACCACCAATTCGGCCGAGGTCACAGAACTGCTCGGCAGCATGCTCCCCGCCATGATAGGCGTGACGGTGATATTCGTGCCCATACTATATGTTGCCGCCACGCACGCGCGCTCGGCCGCCTACGTCATATCCCCCTCTCTTCGCCGCCTCATGCGCCGCGGAGGTCTTGCAGCGACCATCGCCGGAGCGGCATGCATGGCCGTATGTTATGCCGGTGACAACTACCGCGCCAAGGACAACCTCTATCCCCTTAACGTGTGCTACAACATGTATCTCGCCGTCGATCGCTCCATACGCACCGCCGCCTATGACGAGACAAGCCGCGACTTCACCTTCGGAGCCGTAGCCACCCATCCGGCCGACTCGCTCCCCGAGATATACGTGCTGGTGATAGGCGAGACAGCTCGGGCCGACAACTTCGGCCTCTACGGCTACAACCGCGACACCACGCCTCGACTGAGCGCGGAGGAGGGTCTGATAAAGTTTCCGCGGGCCTACACCCAGTCCAACACCACCCACAAGAGCGTGCCCATGCTGCTCTCGGCCGCCTGTGCCGGAGACTATGACCGCATATATCGCGAGAAAGGGATAATCGCAGCCTTCCGCGAAGCAGGATTCCACACCACATTCCTGTCCAACCAGCGGCCCAACCACTCGTTTATCGACATCTTCGGCTGCGAAGCCGACTCGTGGCAGTTTCTCAAAGAGACACTACCGGCCGATTCCAATCTCTGCGACCTCGACATGCTCGAGCCGGTAAAACAACTCCTCGCCGACCGCAGCCGGCCGCAACTCATAGTGCTCCACTCCTACGGCTCACACTTCAACTATCACGAGCGTTACCCGCGCTCAATGGCACGGTTTACCCCCGACCTGCCCGACAAAGTAAGCCCCTCCAACCGCCAAAGCCTGCTCAACGCCTACGACAACACCATAGCCTATACCGACCACTTCCTCCACTCGCTCATCACCGAGCTGCGGCGCGACAACGCCACGGCCGCGTTGCTCTACACCTCCGACCATGGCGAAAACATCTTTGACGACGAGCGCGAACTCTTTCTCCACGCCTCGCCACGCCCGTCGGTCTACGAGCTCCATGTGCCCCTGCTCGTATGGCTTTCCGAAAGCTACCGCGAGCGTCACCCCGACACGGCATCCCACCTGGCAGACAACACCGCCCGCATGGTCCAGACCTCGGCATCGGTGTTTCACTCCATGCTCGACATAGCCGGCATCTCCACCCCCCTGCGGGCCGACTCGCTTTCTGTGGCATCGCCCCGCTTCACCACCACCCCCTACCGCTATCTCACCGACCGCAACGAAGCCATAAGCCGGGACATAAACGACAAATAAAATATCCCCCCGGCCCGCACAGGCTACTGTCAGAACGTTATTTTCAGCGAAAAGCCCTTGTAGTCACCTGAGATTACCGGAGCCAAAGAGCTCTCTATGCGACGCGTCGGCTGACTGTCATAAGCCATGTCGCCATCCGCCCCGGGGAGAGACAGACACCCCGAGCAATGAGTGTTGCGCCCGCGAAACAGGTCGACAACCTCGTTGACCGGATCGATAAGAAACACCACCACATTGCCAAGCACCTTCGACCCTAACAGATGATAATCATTCTCGACAATGCTGCGCTTGGCCCTGTAAAAACCCTCGCCAATCACACTGCCCACGAGCGGAGTGATAAAAATATCCTGTATCGAAGGCCGTTCCATAAACGCCTCTATGCCAAACTCCCACCCTATGGTCGACACACACGCACTGTAGAGCAGCGACCGCCAGAAATTAAATCCGCACGAACGCGCCGCCATAAAATAAGCCGCCCCCGCATAGGGATGTAACACATAGTTGAATATCGGATTGTCATGGTCAATCTCAGGCCCCGACCTTATCACATGATTATACCAACGCTTGAAGAGAGGCACATCCTGAATCTCGGCACGGTTCCACGACGTAGCGTCGGCCGGCAGACACTCCAGCACCAGCAGCGTGCCCACATAGGCACTCGCCAGCACAGCCGTGTTGGTCCACATACGCTTCCAGTCGGGACTATTGAAAGTCATCGAATAAGGATGACAATATATCGACCTGTCATCGGGCACAGTCACAATAGCCGGATGAAACACCCCGGCCACAGCCGTATCGAGAGCACACGTGTTGGCCACATCGTCAAGCTCCACCTCGACCACATCGGCCATCGACCCGGCCACATCGACCGAATCGGGATATATCACCGCAAAAAACGGATCGCTCTCCCCGCCCCGGACACAAGGCAGAGACAACACACACAATATAATCACAGATATGATTCTGACCATAAATAAACTCATTGAAACGTTCTCACAATATTACAACCACAACACGTCTCAATGAGTTCAATTAAGGTTTATATAGCCATTTACTGCAATCGTCCGGCAGTCTGGATCAGTTCGGCAGACAAAGCCGGAGGCAACGATGTGTCATCAACCATACGGCGACAATAGTCAATAATCTCACCCTTACGCGATGAATATCTGAACCATCCAAGGGCCTCAGCCATATTGACTCTTACGGCATCAGAGTTGCCATCGTCTGATATAACAGCAAGATAACTGTCTATATTAAAGTGATATGGATTATTTCGCACAAAGCGTATGGCTGAAATACGTTTCCTATCGTCAAGCGACTTGTCGACAATACGTTTATTATAGTCTTCAGCAAACTCAAACGTCCGGGCTAATCCATCAATCACAGCTTTTTTCTCTTCTTCGAAATTATAACGCGGATTCATTACATAGTAATTGTCTATACATCTCATCACATCCTCTCGAGGGAAAAGTGCGAGTGAATTACTGAGAGTATAATTGACTCGCTGACGTTCTCCACCGTCAATATATGCAGCCACGACAGCCGGCAACAGCGATACGTCACCGATTTCACCAGCCAAGTCTGCACTCATGCGGGCTATACGTTCGTAAGGATCATTGATTCCCATGCGTACCGCTTCTCTGAACTCATCATTACTATACACACCCAGAAGCTTCAGAGCCTCCATGCGGGTAGTACAGAACGGTGACGAGCGAAAGACCTCAAGCAGACGTGGTGAAAACGAACTCTCCGGCACAAGGTGTGACAACATGCGCAGAGCCAAGGATCGCACATCAGCATAAGGCGAGTCGAGCAACGATTCCCAATAAGACTCGTCATCACGATGCAGAGTCAGGGCTGAAGATAGAGTATTGGACTGAAGAGGTGCAAAATGCATAGTAGGATCCCCTATCATATGACCTTCAAGCGTTGCAACCAGACGGTTATACTGTCCGGCTCGTACTCCGTGCGAGAGGAGACCTATCATCTCGATGGTCCAACGGTCCTGAAGCACATTGCGTGTATTTCCTTGAGTGACCACAGTCGCTCCCGGATTAAATATATACTCTCCTGCAATATAGTCGTCTTCATGAAACGAACCATTGTAGCACGCATCAAACATCACCATCCTCGGCATAGTCACACGATCATGAAACTCTTCGGCATAAATATCCTTAGCCGCGACCTCCGACGAATCACGGGCAATGAGATCCGAATTATCAAAATCAGCGAAAAACGTGGAGGTAAGATTAAATTCCTTGGCAAACGCATCAATGACCTCATCGCGCGGATTGCCCTTGCTTATAGCTCGTCTCACCCGCGAATATATGTCTTGACGAAAGTGGCGAACGCGGTCATCAAACTTGTCAGCCTCACCGAATCCATTGATATACTGAGTAGTCGGAGCTCCATGCTCATGAAACATAAACAAATCGATTCCCGGACGTTCAAGTTCAGAAAAGATACGATGTTTCATAGGTTCCAACATGCGAAAATTCCAGTGTTTAAATCCTGTGGCCGATGTAAATGCTTCCGGGAAATGTTCCTTATAAGCCTTCTCCTCATCCATCCAGGCAATAAGACAATCACCATTATAGCCATGACCGTTAAACGACACTACACGGTCAACACGGTCAACAGCCATGTCAGTCTTTGCTGCTGCGGCTTTATCAAGGAATGCTGCTATTTCCTTATATTTGTCACCTCCCCGCAGATGCGGATAGCGTATTCTGGCTGAATAGAATGTCGGTTCGAGCCGTTGTGGACAATCTTCCTTCAACTCATAATAGTGAAGATATGGATTCTCTTCATCCTGATGCAGATAACGGAATTCGAGATCAAGACAGTCATAAAAACGGTCGGAGGGAACTGAAGAGTCGATAAACGGATAATTTTCCTCGTCCATTTTGAATGCTGTGGTCATGTGCTGAGCATTGCGCACCATAGCCACGGGCACATCCCCTACCAACACTATACCCTCAAGGCATGAATCTGACTTATATAAGTCAATCAAAGCCTCTCGGACCAGTGATGGTGTAGTCCAGTTGTCTCGTATTATATAAGTGGCAAGGCCGTCATTCTGGAGCGCGTCACGATAGCGGAGCATGGAGGATCGGGTCGCCTCATATGTCATGCTGTCGGTGATTATGGCAAAGGAAGTTGGACATATTTCGCCTGTAGGCTTGTCTATAACCACTGCTGCTGTCACGGCTGACGAGGCTGTCACTGCCAATATGATTGATATGATAGTCTTCACGATAAATTATTTTTTGTCGATTGTTTATTTAAGTCGGTGATATGTACGCTGTGCTTGAGCCTTCAAGGCTTTGGATGGAGCTGATTTACGCAAACGGTCGCAGACAGCCATGATCTCATCTCGCCTATATGATTCATCATACCAAGCCAAAGCGTCAAGCATGGATAGTTTAAGTTCCTCACTCTCATCGGGCGATTCGAGCAGACTGAGATAATCGGTCAGTGAAGCGTGGATATTGTTATTGCGGAGTGACTTTATGTATAACTTACGCCACTTGCTCTCCGAACTATTCTTATCAAGTATGCCCTCATTCACAGCCGACTGCTTGGCCTGCGCTTTTTTCAGGCGGTCAGCCAAATCGCCAGAATATGCCGCAATAGCCTTGTCAAAGGCGTCAGAACTGAATGCCGGTATATTATTTTCAATCTGAAACACCACCCGCTCGGCCTGAGTGTCATCAAAATAGGTGGCAACGAGCAAAGAGACATATTCATCACGCCCGACACGCCCCATTCTACTGACTGTAGTACGTCTGATGAACTCATTGGCATCAGCCAATGCATAAGGAAGAATATTACGGTAATTATCATCATTGATTTTCTCAAGCAGACTCAGAGCGGTGTAACGCTCCATTGCCACCGGTGATGTAAGATATGCTGATGTGAACAGTTGAGAAATCCCCTCTGCACCATTGCGCCACAGGCAGTGCATGGACCAATTACGCAAATCGGCGTATGGTGATTCAAGCATAGCACGCACAGATGTCTCGTCATAAGGTTCCCGACATATTTCAGAGGCATCAATACCATCCACAGAGGATGTGAAACGAAATGTCGGATCACCAAGGATATGACTTTCAAGGATATTGGTCATCTGCGCCCATTGGCCCACTCGTGCACCCATCCATAAGAGCCCAAGTAATTCATTGGCCTGCTTGTCCTGAAGGACATTGACACTATTGGCAAACGTTGTCACAGTCTTGCCTTCGGCAAAGATATAACGCGAGGCAATGCAGTCGTCCTCTCGGAAATCTCCATTGTAACACGCATCAAATATTACCATGCGGCTGTTTGGCTTGAAAGCTGTAATATCATCAAGCAATATGGCCGTGCGAGCATCAGTCAATGAATCTGCCTTAATGACTGTCGGATCATCATAATCACTCCACCATGAACGGTCAAGCCCGATGGAGACATACCGGTCCTCAAACGACTTGAACTTTTCATCATCACCATGCGCGCGACGGGCCATGTCTCGAAGCCGGTTACGCAAGATGGTCATGTGGCTCGTAATATCATCAGACGCAGGTGTCGACGATATATACTGTCGATCCGGCATTCCATGTTCATGAAATATAGTCAGGTCAAGATCCGGACGTACCAACTGAGCAATGATGTCATCCTTGGGATAATTCGCGAAATTATATCGCGTAAACCGTGTACGTCCGGCCGAGACCGGAGAATCAAACGTTCCAGGCATCTGCTCTCGTATGGTTGCAGCTTCGGATGTCCATGCATTGAGTGAATTGGAGTATGAGCCTTCACCTGTATGGGAATAGAATTGATCAAGCCTGTTTTCGGAACGATGCTCGGCCACAGCCTTTGTAAAAAAACGTCTGAGTTGCTCATAGGCATCCTCTCCGTTAGCTACAGGTTTTACACGGGCCGAATATATGTCACACATTATGTGGCACGGCGAGTCTGCAGCAAGCTCATAGTAGAAATATCCGACATGTGATGAGTCGGGCCGCAGATAGTCAAACTTCAAGTCAAAGTCATCATAAAAACGGTCTGATGGCACCGATGACTCAAACCAGTCATGCTCCTCATCCATCTTGAATGCCGAGGTAAGATGCTGGGCTTTGCGCACCATGGCCACGGGCACATCTCCGACAAACATCACTCCCTCAAGCGAATGTTTTTTGTAAAGTTTTTTTATTACTTTTTTGACCTGGTCAGGTGACTTCCATGAGGCATGAACAATGAATGTCGGCAATTGCTCATCAGCAAGCTGTGATGCAAACTCATTCATCTCCACCGAACAATTTCGCCAACTTTGCGTATCTGTGATTATGGCGAATGAACTTCGGGTGATTCCAGTTTCGGGCTTTATGATGGTCTGTGCAGACACTACACAAGGTATCATCACAGACAATATCACTGAACCGATTAGTGATTTGATATGCATTTTGTTAAGTATTGAATGTGGAATTTTGGATTGACGATTGCGACATCGTCTGTTCATCATCCAAAATTCCACATAGAAAGACATTATTTAAAAAGTAAAACCGACAGCAAATGCCATGTGACGACGATGGCTGAAGTCATAACTATTGGTCTTGATATAGTTGATTTCAGCGCGTACGTAACAGTTCATGCGGTTGGCACCCTTAAGCTGCTGTGAATAGGTAGCCGAACCACCGATATTCCAATAGTCCGATGACAGATACTTTATGTCATTGGTCTCCAGTACCGATATTGTCGGGTAGTCAGGCATAGCATCGGAGTAAATATACTCACCGTTACCGGCCGACATCACACCTACAGAGGCCGAAACAAGCAGACGACGATTCATGCTTTCACCTAACTTGAAATTATACTTACCAGTCAGATGTGCATATACTCCATCATAATTTTTACGTGCTTCGGGTAGAATATAAGAGTCTCTCTGCCTATGATACTTCACGCCGGCATCCAATCTCCATGCATACTCATCTTCACGATAGCGGATGAGCGAATAGTCCGCTGACAGAGATGTTGTCTTGTAAGTCGAGCGTATATTGTAATTGACAACATCCCATCCCGGACAATCCTCACTGTTATTATATTCATTAAGGTATTGTATGCCGCTTATATCATTGATTGTCGTAGCAAGATCAAGATGATTGGCCCAGCGGTCTCCTGAATAGCGCATCCTTAACCCAACACTATATGCATCCTCCTTGACAGCAGCCTTCTTTTCCGGGACGGTGGGATTATTGTCGACATTCTCTACCCGTCGGCTATAATCACCTGTCAGCATAGCGTTAAAACCTCCTGTCCGAAAGTTGTATTGAAGACCGCCACCTAGTATATGCCCGTGATAATCAGTCCTATTACCATCTCCTATCAGTTTCCCGGCCATGCCAAGACCATAGAGCATATAATATGTCTGCGGGACTGTAAGATTTATATTTTCCATACGGGAATCCTCTTTTATGGCCATATACTGAAAATCAGCACCGACCGAATGTGAAGGATTTATAGCATAGACCAGACCGGGCGTGAGGCCAAGCTCGAAATATCGGGTATCCACACGTGGGTCGAGCTGCTTGGCTGCTATGGCTGCGCGATAGACACCCTCGACACCGATAGCAAGATGTCCCCAATACAATGGTGTTGAGGCACGAAACTTCATGTCATAATTCTGATTGCGCCAATCGCTTTTATGCTCATCTGCATAAAAATAAGGCATGCCGCGAAACGGGTCTGCTATTGACGCGTTAAATTGCGAACCGTTTATATTACGCTGCTTGAATGAGAACTCTCCCCATACAAGAGCCGTCTGGAGATCCATAAATCCCTCACAGACTACTCCGGCATTGTTTACACTCTCACCCGATTGTGGGCGATGAAAATTGCCGTCACTATTGTCATATCCGATATTGACCAGTGAATAATTACGAGTATTGTCAAGTATAGCTCCGGCGGCATTTGTGGATTGAGCCCACAAACGCTGCTCTTTCAGGACCTCGATTGACGCCGGCGAATAGCCTTGTGCCGAAATGACAGGAGTATATAGAGCTGAAAGCATCACCACTCCTGCTACCTTATATATATTCTTGCTCATAGCTTAATGTCTTAGAGGGTTAATTGAGTGAATGATTCCAGGACGGCATGCGCGAATGACGATGAAGCACAGGTACTACGCCACAATCAAAATCCTCGGTCGAGTTATTGGTATCTTTATAGAGTACCGCTCCGTTGGAGGACGGTGTATCAGTGTCAAGTCTGCGCACAACTCCCAGACCCTTATACGTGTCTCCAATAGAGACAAACCCGGCATCAAGCACCGCCGGAATGTTTTTTGCATCGACATATGATTCATTACGTATACCTTCGACAACATCAACGACATATTCCAATGGCACTTTGGCATAAATGTCACTCCACGAGTCCGCAGCATTTTTAGCCTGTAGAGAAGTATCAGCCACCGGATCCCACACATCTTCTTCGGGAATACGGAATATCACATAGCCAGTGCCGAAAACAGATGTCAGATATTGCATGCCCGTCATTGTGGAATTTCCATTATAATATACATGCTCCATATCAAATGCCGGCTGGTCAGGATAATTGGCATTGTTCATGTTGAACTCAAATTCAGCAATCGAGCAGTCTACCGGACTGGTTGGATTGTAAATTTCCAATTTGTGATTTGCGGCAAACTGAGCTATGACACATGACTCGCCAGGCTGAAGAGGATAATCGGTACCGTTTCCCGGGAATTTCCATACACGATCAAGATAGATGTATCTTCCGCTATCGCTCTCAGGCCATATAGGACGCGTCTTGTTGAAATCTATCGCATCAGTGTGTCCGAAATGCAATCCGTCAAGATATTGCACCTCACAGGTATTGTTGGCTATTTCATAGAACTGATCACGGAAATACGAAAATCCCAACTCTGGTTTGGAACCGCAGAAATAAATCTCGGAAAACACAAGCGAGCCTTTTACCGACCCCTGCATATCCACCTCGATTGTGGCATGTCTGTCAATCGAATAATTGGTAATATTTCCGGAGAGGATATATTCCGCACCCTCATCATCATAAGCCTTACCGGATATATTGATCGAATATATGCCAGGCACAAGATTTTCCATCTCACATTTGTCACCGGAAAAAACTTTCTTATACTCAAGACCTTCGGCATAGTTGTTAAAACGGACAGTCATATCACTGCCAAACACAAGATGGCCTTTGGCTCCGACTGCGGCAGTAAGATCAACGATAACATCGATGCCGTCCACCGGCTTCGCGTCAGCCACCTCGTCAAACTGACTACAGGATACCAGCCCAATTGATGACAAAAGGGCTAATGCGTATAAACTTTTTTTCATATCAGTCATGTTTTTAGAGTGTGATCTGGAGCTCTACTCCAAAATAAAACCTGTTGTTTAACAAATTATAACTTCCTATATTCCTACGTGATAACCTGCGGGGATAACTGCGGAACATATTATTTGCAAAGAATGACACCCGCATCAACTCTCCAAGCTCTTTTGTCACATTCATATTGAAGCAAAAATAAGGATGAATCTTCTCGCGGACAAGCAACGGATGTTTAGCTGCTTTAAGCATATATCCATACTCTTCCGAATCTCTGAATTCAGCTACAGTCTTAAAAGTTCCTTCTTCAAAGAAATACGGTTTGCCATCCTGTAGCGACATATATCCGACAGGTATGGAATCATTGCCATAACGACCCCAATTGGCACTTTTCCATACAGTCTGAGCCGTTAGAGTCACGACAAATCCGATACGGGGCAGATTGTGTGTCACACGCAACGCGGTAGACATATTTTCATTATATGTAACCGTAGCACATTTGTCATATATGGCGATGTCTCTACGACTCGATGCCCCCTTATCATTGTCAGGATCATAGAATACGTATCCTGAGTTGTATCCCTTAGACCGCATCCATGCACCGTTGAGTGAAATAGTCGTATTAATTTTCTCTATTCGTCCGAGCATAAGGTCAAATTCTACACCTCGTGTGGTAGAATTTACATTATTGCCGGGTTGATACCAATAGGATAATACCGAATGAGTGCCGGTAGCCGTAAGAGGCGACTCGACATTTGTTCTGGTATACTCTGTCCAGGCAAACGGAGCAAACGAATCAAATGTCTGACCTAATGAGTAACCATCTCTAAGTTTCTCGTAAAAAGCGGTAGCCGAGAATGTTGTCTGGCCAAGTTTCAGGTCAATACCGACCTCTGCCTTACGATTTGTCGCTATCTTAAGATTCGACACATCGACATCATGGACCTTGGTTGTAGTCACATAGAGCTTCTCCTCATCAGGTATTTTTGATGACGACAATTCATTTATATTGATATATTCGAAATATGCTTTTTCAGGAAACAGATACATCATTGTGGGCATCTTGGCCGTTACGCCATAACCTCCTCTGATCCATAATTTATTGGGGAGCACCTCAAAAGACGCATTCAGTCGCGGAGACAGCTTTCCTCCTACACGGTTTGCGTTGTCATAACGCACTCCTCCCTGAATACGCAGCTCACGAAGACCCATCTGCCATATAAAATTTTCTTCGGCAAAAACACCAAGCTGATTAAGGAAAGGAATGTCACGGTAATCGCGCGAACGATACGTATTATTTGGCACTGAGACATTACGCTGCGGCGGTCCCAATGGATCAAATGTCTTACCATGACCGACATTACCGTCAGAACGAAAATCCAAGCCAAGCAGAATACGGTTATTGATATAGCCCGACTGCTTGAACAATGTGGCGACAGCCTTAGCAAACACATTTACCTCTCGGGAATCAATATGTGACCACTGAAAATAATTGGCTGGCAGACAATACGCATTCAAAAGAGCATCCGCACCTGCAAAATTGGTTATTTCATTACCTTCGCTGTCAAACAGATGTTGCCCCGCTGTGTTTGAAAGCACGGCTCCATCAGTAAGAGTGGCCGAGAAAGGATTATTATTGGATACAGCTACCGATTGTGAATAAGACTGTTTGGAGGTATATGTCCCGGAAGCCACATAACGGATTGATTTAAGCCAACCTTTGTCAATGCTCCACAGACCGTTGGTATTAAACGTCACACCGTAATCCTCGCCACGTGTTGCACGCATATTGTCGACATCGTCAGGATTGAGAGAGCGTTGATCTTTTCCATAAAGAAAGCTCAGTGAAGTATTGCTTCTCAAGGCTCTGTTAAACTCTTTGGAATACATCGCACGTGCCGACACTCGTTGATATGAACGATATGACTCCACAGGATTATTGGTATTATGTGCATAATCGGCACTTAGATTCATTGCTCCTTGATTTTGTCCGAGGCTGAATCCGGTGCTGACCGACCCCATGTAGACTTTTGGATTGGCCTTTGCCGTGATACGCAACGGCTCACGTCCGGCTTTTGAATTGATAATCACAGCTCCGGATGTTAAATCGCCATGCTCCACGGATGGAATACCGCGAATGACTTCAACCGACTCGATATTATCAGTCGAAATCGAACGTAAATCAATTCCTGTGGAGGCCGATGCACCACCCCCGTTTGTCGTGGAAGTTCCATTATTAGTCGGACTGAGAGATGAAAGATTGGCATTGTTAGACATTGGCGCACCATCGCGTATCACGGCCGTTCCCAAGGAATTCATTGATGAAGCAAATCCATTGTCTCTTATCGTCACATTCTTGACCGATGCAAGACTCGGTTCTGAGGCCAGGCCTCCGGGCAGAAGAGACATTACATCGCTAAGACTTGCGGCCTGCATGTGATCCATAGCATTTCGACCTATCACCGACGATGTCGCTCCTCCCGCCTGTGTCAGTTGTGCAGTCACCATCACCTCCTTAAGCTTAAAGTTTTCCTCCCGGAGCGTGAAACAAATTGTCATTGATTTTGTAACGTCAACTGTCTTGTCGATAGTCACCTTACCGACATATGCCACTTTCAGGTTGGTTTTGCCCTTTGGGACTCCCTTTAGCTCATAATTACCATCGGCATCAGTTGTGGCCGCTATTCCAACATCTGGAATCGCTACCATTGCAAATTCCAATGGTACGGAGTCATTGTCTTGCGTGTACTCATAAACCGTACCATTGATGCTGAACGTCCGCGCATCCTGCGCCGAGACATTCAGCGATGACAATATGCCAATAATTATCATGGCCGATATTGTCATGAAACAAGTTACTAATGATCTTCGCATCATGATTTTTAAGTATTATAGTAAATGGTTAAAGGTGATATTTAAATATTCTGCTGATATCAGCAGGCAGTTACCGTTGTTCTGGAAATATTGCTTTTGTTTCGGTCGACAAATCTCATTAGGTATATTCGCAAATATACACAATTATTTATTATTTACATTATTTTTTGACTTAAATCAACTCAAATTTATCACAATTTGTCATTATCTCCTATATTTTAGTCTAATTTTCCGTAAAATTACATACGCTTTTATATCACCACAATACCCAATATTGGGTATTCTTTCAATTAAATTCCACACATCAAAATACTACATCCATTAACATTTTTATCCCTGTGTGTGTTATGATTATACACGTATATATTAAAACTGTTTAATTATGAGACGACTGGTATGCATGGTCATAACAATGACCTTCGCCGCGATGGCGGCGATGGCCGACACGCAGGCCGACTTCAACCGTTACATCAAGGCATATAACTCGCAGGTGGCATCGCGACAATATCTGCCCGCGGCCCGTTCGGCCGTTGGGGCGGCGATGGCTTGCGCCGAAGCCCGCAACTATGAGGGAGCTTTCAAGCTGCTGAGCGGTCTCGAAAAGGCCCTGGCCGAGCGCGGCATGACGGCCGACTCGCTCCCGCAGCCTTACTTTTATCTGGCCAAGGGCCGATATGATCTCTACCGCATGACCCAAAACAACAGTCAGGCCGAAGCTTGGCTCAATAAGATGGCCAAGTATGCCAAAGAGTCCGGCTCGCGCGACATTACCAACGACATGCTTTTTACCGAGGCGCAGTATTATTATTCGGTGGGCCGGACGGCTCTGGGCCAACGATGCATAGCGCGCCTGATCAAGCAATATGAGTCGGGCAAGGACTACCGTGCGGCCGACTCGGCCTATCAGAAGCTCATCGACCAGGCTGTGACGGCCAACGATGCGGGACTCGTCGAGCGTACTTATGAGAGCTACATGCAGTGGAGCGACTCTATCGAGGCTCTCAACACCGACTCGGAACTTGGCAAGGTCAAACAGGAGATGGCGCAGACCGAGGCTACGGTGGCAGAGAAGCAACACACCATCAATTCGCGCACCAGTCTGATGGTGATTTTTATCACTCTTTTTGTCATCGCGGTGGCCGCACTCGGACTCGGGGCGGTGTTTTATCAGCGCGTACTTGTCAAAAACCGCCGCATGAAGCGGCTGGCACGCGAGGCCGAGGAGCGCACTGCTGCCAAGAGCGAGATGCTTCAGAACATGTCGTCGACCCTCGAGCCGGCTCTGGAGAGTCTCGACCCGTCCAATCCTGCCGTGCAGACCATCAAGGGCTACATGCGCAAGGTGGGCGAGCTTTCGGAGGTGGACAGCGCGCCGGCCGTCGACCCGTCGACACTTGTTGAGGTCAACATCGAGCAGATGGCCTCGCAACTGGCCGATGCCGTCAGACCGCGTCTGCGCAAAGGGGTGACCCTCCATCTCGATGGCACACGAGGCATGGCGCGGCTCGACCGCGAGGGGGTGGAGAAGATTCTCTCCCATCTGCTCGACAATGCGGCAAAATATACGCCCGAAGGGGGCAAAATCACACTCTCCTATCGCAAACGCGGGGCCAACAGCCACCAGTTTGCAGTCACCGACAACGGTCCCGGCATCCCTGCTGCCGATCGCGAGGGACTGTTCCAGCCCTTTGACTCGGCCCATGACCTTGCGGAAAGCGGCGACCGTCTCGGACTCCCCATCTGCGCGCTCCGTGCCGAGAAGATGGGCGGCACGCTCTCACTCGACTCCTCGGTGACCCGCGGCGCATCATTTGTGCTCTCGATTCACTCGTGACGCGGGTGAAGTCCAGGACTCCGACATGATTTTTCGGATCCTCTTTCAGCTCACCGTATCGATATAAAAAAGAAGAATGGAAAATCGGCCTTGCGGAGCCTGATTTTCCATTCTTCTTTTATAATTTTAAATTCCAAAGCCTGTTTATTGCGCATATTGACGCTGGCGGGAGAGGTATCGGTCGAGGGCCTCGGTGGCAGGGATGGTATATGGCGTGCCGTCGGGATGGGCATACACCACATATTCGCCCAGCGCGGCCTTGCGGCGGAGGGTGCGCTCGACACTCAGGCGCATGCCGTGAGTTACGCGGTCAACATATGTCTGATGTTCTTCTGCGGTCATTTTTCGTGATGGTTATTTTTCGCAAGATTGAGAGAGAGGCAGTGTATGTGTGTCACTTATTGTCGGGATTGTTTTCGTCCTCTTGCGAAGAGTGAATTATTTGGCTGTATTTCAGGTTATCTATAATCGCTTTGTCGGTGGCCACAAGGTGCTGGTTACCTTCTGAGTTGTCAAAGATTATCCAGGTGTCCACTATGGGGAGGAATATGTCGCGGAGGTTTTCGAGTCCGGCCCAGTAGCGACGTTCGATGACGTCGGGCTGGATATTGTGTCCGCCCTCGGCTACGCGTCGCGCCACACGGTCTTTGGCCTGCTTGACCGACGAGAGCCATATGTACACGAGGTTGACCTTATAGCCGAGCTTTTGTGCCTTTTTAACGAGTATGGCATAGCTCTTGGCCGAGAGAGTCGTCTCAATGGCAAAGGTTTTTGCCGCGTTGAGCAACCATTCGATGCGTTGCAACATAAGTTTGCCGGCCAGTATGGCCATCTCGGCGGGATTGAAAGGCGAGAGCCCCTTGGCTATCTCATCGGCGTTGACATACTCCTGACAATCAAGCAGATCAGGCAGCAGTGAGTATGACGCGGTCGATTTCCCGGCCCCGTTGCATCCGGCTATTATGTAGAGAGAAGGTTGCATCAGCGCAAAGTTACTGAAAATCTCCGAGCTTTGCAAGAGAAAAATTACGAGTCACATGATTAAAGACAGGTGTACAGTGCTTGGTATTATCACCACAGTTGGCCGATGCCTGGGAATACGGTCACACCCTCTAAAAGAATATCCCCCTCGCCCTGTGCGGGCAAGGGGGATGTAGGTGACTCATGGCCGGGAGGAAGCTATGTCATCCTCCACGGCTATGAGGGAGTGTCAGGATTGATTACTCAGCGGGAGCCCAGGGAGTGGGAACTGCCGAACCGACGGGATAGAACCATTTGGGCTCAGCCTGCTTCCAACGCTGGTCACCGATATTACGAGTATAAATCTCGTGAGTTGTCACTTTGAGGTCATTCTTGTACTGCAGACGAGTCCAAATCTGATCGGGATCAATCGAGTGGAGGTCGGGATGATGTACAGAAGCCTCTGAAGCGTGGTAACGGGGGTTGGGATCATTGAAGAGCTCGGTCGAGAGCAGAGGTGTACCGCCAACATGTATGGCAAGGTCGTTGATAGTAAGACCGGGAGCCAGACTCTTCTCGTCGGCATATGCTCCGAACGACTTAGAGTTTGCGGTAAACTTGGAACCAGAGAAGATGCCGTCCTCTACCAAGTGAGCGTCGGTACATCCGGCCGAATAGTTGTCACATATGTCGATGAAAATCTCACCTGTGCCATTGATGGTCTGGATGAGACAGCCATTCTGATATACGTTACGCTTGTCATTGTTGTCACGGGCAAGAACAATGAGGTTGCGCTTGAAGCTGAACTTGGAACCACCGGGTACAAACTTCATATCGAAGAAGTAACGACCATTGGAGCGTGTCGAGAAGTTGATGAATGTATTGTTCTCAATCTTCACGTTCCACTGCACGTCGCTCTTCCATGCCACGTCCTTACCGTTGTCGAAGATGAGTGAACGGCGGGGCGAGTCGTAGATAGTACAGTTGGTCATCTCAAAGCCTTTGAAAATATTGTCTTCGACATTGTTACCGGCACCGGCTATCCATGCATAACCCGAACCGTTGTTGTCATAGTAACCCTGGTTGAAGAATACACAGTTGTCGATGATAAGTTTATTGAACACTTTCTTGTTGGGGCCCTGGATACGGAAGAATCCGCGAATCATGCCCTGGAATGTACAGTTGCGAAGCTCAAATGATTCAAATTCCACACCGAGACCATTGCTGTACATGTTGGCAAAGTAGTTGCCGGATGTACCACCCTGGCCATTCTGGTTGCCACCATAGTTGATGGCTTCGGGCACTTCAAAGTCAATATCCTGGAAAATCACCTTCTCAATGGCGATAGGAGCGTCGAGGTCGGTGGGAGCAGGCTGCTTACCGAGGTTCCAGTTGCAGCACTGGGGGTTGTCACCCTTGCGGGCAATACCGCCGAGATAAATCTTGGCGCGTCCTTTGCCTGCGAGAATGTCGGCGGGATCGGTCTTCATTGTGAAGCCCTTGTTGATCGACTGGTTGGAACGGATATAGTAGGCCTTGCCACCTTCGAGCAGGAACACCTGGCCCTCGGCAAGAGTGGGGTCACCGTTGAAGTTCTCAATAAGGGTATCGATACGGCAAGCCTGATATTTGCGCTCGCCAACGTTCCAGATCGAGTCGGGATCTTCGTAGACTTCGGTAGTCACTTTGTGGAGGAACTTGATGGGTGCACCGGGGTCGCCCTTGGTACGATAGTTACGAGCCTTGTAATACTTGTCGCTCTCGAAGTGAGCCTTTGTATTGAGTTCGTCATAGAGGGCGATAGAATAGAGGCAACTGCTTGTAAGGCCGGTAAGCTCAATATAACCGTTTGCACGGTCGGTGTCGGTGATGGGATACATCTCATACTTGGCGGGCACGACAGCCGTGGGGTTGGAGCTGTGGGGTGTGAGGGTGAGGTGTGTCACACCAAGCTCTCCATTGACGATGCGGAAACGGCTCTCGATTGTATCGGCGTCTTCGGTAGAATAACTTGAACGGTCCCAAGTGAGATCGAGAAGCACTTTGAATCCGTCATAAGTCTTCTCACGGGTATCTATACAGTAAGGTGTGGCATAACGGGCCTTTGTCTCAATCTGCATATAGTCTTCCCATTCCTGACCGCCTCCGAGACCATACCAAAGAGAATTTTTGGCGGGGTCGGTGGGGTGGAGGGCACGTATGGCGAAGCTGTACACCTTACCATACTCAAGGTTATAGAGCTCATAATGGAGCTGCTCGGCGGGAAGATTGACACGCTTAACTTCGGGATGAAGTTCGGGATCCCAGTTTTCGTAACGAGAAGCGTCGTCGCCTGCACCTGTACCACCGGAGCCTACGCCAAGGCGATAGAGGAGCTCATAACCGGCAGCTCCATCCACACCATACCAGTGAAGCTGGATGGCATTGTAAGCACCGTCAATTACTCTCGAGCCATACTGGTCGGATTCGTCGCTGATATTTGTGTTATGCTTCTTGCGGAACATCGGCCTCGGCAGACGGTCAAGGTCGTCAACGTTGTTGAAAACAACGTCGTCTTCCTTACACGAAGTTACCGAGAAGGCAATCAGTGCAGCAAGGAAATATAGTACTTTTTTCATTGTATCGTATTAATAAAATATGAGGTTATATTACTGTTGTGAGTAACCGTATTTGTTGACATACGCACCATGTGAACGTGCTATTTCCGAAGCGGGATAAGGAAGGATGTAGCGCACGACAGGCAACTGGTCGACTGTAGGATTCTCTGACGGGTCAGGACAGTGGTCAAGATTTCCGTTACGCATGAGATTAATTGAACCGGTGGGGCTGTACTGTATGAAACCGAGAAGCGAGTAACGGATTTCATCCTTGGGCTCCTGGGCATCATCATTCCACCAGGCAAACACATCCTCATCAGTCCAACTGGAGGTAGATATGCTTGCGCTGCCGAGTTTGGTATATTTGTTCTTGGCCTCGGCAATCTGCGAGCTTGTCCACTTCTCATAGGGATTGGCAGCCCAGCAGACCATAATGTCATTGTTGGGGAACTGACGCTCCGAGTAAACTGCCTCCTTGGTGATAGGATCAAGGTTTTTGTAGGTACGCAGAGTGGCAATCTTATAGGGAAGTTTGTCATAGCCACCGCTGTAACCGAAGTCGTGCTCAGAAACGAGGTCGGTGTAGGTCGACGAACCACCGGCGTCCTCGGCAATAGCGAGGTTACGGAAGAATGTCCAGTAGAGCTCTACACTGTACATGTTGTTGCGCACGAGGTCGCGCCAGCGCATATTCTCGCCGGCAAACTCAAACTTGCGCTCGTCAAGGATGGTCTTCTTAAACTCCTCATAGTCACCGCACGCAAAGGCTTCGGCCTTGATGGGATTGGTGTTGCGGAACGCACGCTTGCGTACTTCCTTTACAGCATCGATGGCATCGGTTGTAGGCTGGCCTTCGATTTCGTTGTCAGCCTCGGCAAACATAAGGAGCACGTCGGCATAACGGAGGTAGGGATAGTTGATACCGGTGCTGCCCTGAGAGCTGCGGCCAAGACCTCCGGTGACCCAGAGCTTGGACCACTTACCGTTCTGTACAGTGTAAGAGTTCTCAAAACGGCATGTGTACTCCGAACCTTCGGCTGTGTAGCGGAAAAGCTGGTTGACATAATCGCGACGCTCGTCATCCTCGTCAAACATGAAGCGATAGAGAGCGTTGAGACGAGCACTTGACTTGGCTTCGCCATAGGGATGGGGTGACTGACCCTCATAAAGCTCCATCTTGGGGCCGTGGATGTAACCGATGTTACCGGTCGACTCCTTGCCGAAGGGGATTTCGAAGATGGGGTCGTCGTTGTTGGTCACGATATTGTTGCACTCGTCAACAAAGACCTTGTAGTAATCCTTGCTGAGATTATGCACATTGGAGTCGATAACCTTCTTGGCATACTCACGTGCAGTCTTATAGAATTCAAGATAATTGGCTGCACGGGTCATCTTGCCATAGGTATCACCGTCGGGGGCGAGATACCAACCGCCGGCTGTCATTGCCAGACGGGCGATCATGGCATAGGCAGCCTGACGCGAGATACGCTCAACACCTTCGCTGAGCGAAGAGGGGTCTTTCATGCCGTCTGCGACTGACTTGATATCTTCGATACACTTGTTAAGTATCTCGATGCGGTCGGTCACAGGATAGACCATGGTGGTAGTTGTCTGTGACGAGTTGAAAGAGAAGGGCACATCACCGAAGAGCCAGATGAGCTCGTGGTAGAACATGGCACGTGCCACCTTGGCCTCACCGATCATCTGCACGATGTCTCCGTCGGGATTCTCGGGATCATAGGCAGGCGAACCCTCGGCACCCTCGATAAAGAGGTTGCACACCTCGATGCCATGATAGAGATCTGACCAAGAGTTTTTAAGATCACTGCCGGAGGGGTCACAGTCAAAACGGCAATACTTGTTGGTTGTAGTATATTGGCTGGAATTGGAAACGAAGTCCACATCGCTGTTGCGGCAGAACGCGTTGATGAGCTTGTCGCCAAACATATTGCTCGACAGCATCGACGCATACACACCATTGCGCGCACGCTCCATGGCACGGGCGTCAGAGAATACGTCCGTCGGGAAGTTTTTTGAGGGCGCGTCCACCTCGAGGTAGTCATTGCAGCCTACGAGGGCCACAACTGACATACCGGCGATGAATATATTGCGTAGTTTCATTGTTGGATTTTACTATGTAAATGGTATAAGACTAAGTATTGATTAGAATGAAAGGTTTATGCCGAGCACGTAGCTGCGTGAACGGGGATAACGGTTCATATCATAAGAGGGGGTGAGACCGCTCTGCACGTCAACCTCGGGGTCGAAACCTGAGTAAGAGGTGATGATGAAGGGGTTGGTCACCGAAGCATAGAAGCGACACTTGCTCATGCCGGCCTTGCTGATGATGTTTGTGGGCAAGGTGTAGCCGAGGGTGATGTCGGTGCAGCGCAGGAACGAGCCGTCCTCAACAAAGTTGCTTACGGTATAGTCCTTACGCAAGTCAGCGGGATTCCACTGGGTCTTGCCGGCATTTACAGACTCATACAGCTCACGCTTTGTATCATCGCCATAGGTGTGCCATTTGCCATCGGTGTAGTTCCAGCGGTCGGTGAACTTGGAGAACACGTTGAGATAGTTGCCGTTGGTGTTACCGATCGACGATGACAGATAGTAGGCAGTAGCGTTATATACGTCAAAGTCGAGGAAGTAGGTGAAGTTGGCTACGAAGTCAAAGCCTTTCCACTGGCCATTGAGACCAAAACCGCCCTGAAGTTTGGGAGTGGTGCGGCCGATGATGGTGCGGTCCTTCTCGTCAATGCGACCGTCACCGTTGAGGTCCTTGAATTTAGGCTTACCGGGGAGTGTGGCCTTACCTGCACGGTTGGAGTCAAACATTCCGTCCATATTGACAGTCGGCTTGCAATCAAGACCCATCTTATTTATATAGGCATTATCGATGGGCTTGTAGATGCCAGCACCGGCGTCATAATAGAACTCGTCAAAGCTGTAGAGACCGTCGTAAACGTAACCGTAGATGAGACCCACCTCACCGCCTACCTCGAGACGGTAGTTGTTGCCTGCTGAAGAGTTGGCGCGTGAGTGACGGAGCTCGAGATAAGACTCGTCACCTGTGAGCTTGTCGACCTTCATCTTGTTGGCACCGATGTTGAAGCTGGCTGAGAGCACATAGTCCTTGCCGCGGAGAATGTCACCGTTGACCGAGAGCTCGAAACCGCGGTTGGTCACCTGGCCGATGTTCTGATACTGCTTGGCGTAACCCATGGTGGTGAGCACGTCGGCCTCGTAGATAAGGTCGGAAGTAGTGTTCCAGTAATACTCGGGGGTGATACGCAGACGGTTGTCGAAGAGAGCGATGTCAAACGCGAAGTTGCGTGTCAGAGTGGTCTCCCACTTGAGGTCGGGGTTCACGAGATACTTACCGGTATCCATCCAGAGGTCACCGTCTGAGAGCGACTTGTCAAACTCGGGACCCTCGGTGTTGTTGCTGTAGTAGAGGAATCGCCACTGGTCAGCCTTGATACGGTTGTTACCGGCCTTACCGATGGCGGCACGGAACTTGAGCTCGTTGAGCCATGTCTGGTCCTTGAGGAAGTTTTCCTCAGAGAGCACCCATGCGCCCGATACCGAGGGGAAGTAACCCCACTGGTTGCCGGGAGCGAAGAGCGAAGAACCGTCGGCACGGAATGTGGCCGAGAGGAGATACTTGTGATTGTAGTTGTAGTTGATCTGACCGAAGTAAGAAGTGGTGCGGTCAGCGGTGCCGAGCTCGGAGGTCGACTGGTAGGGAGTACCGAGACCCATATTGTCCCATGCACGCTGGGCATCGATGTCGCGCGGGAAGTAGCGGTTCTGCTGGAAGGTGTTCTGGCTCTGTGAGTTGTAGAGCTCGAAACCTACGAGAGCATAGAAGTTGTGCATATCCTTGACGCTCCAGTCATAGCTGGCGGTGGTGGTCCAGGTGTAGGAGTTTTTCTGAGTCTTGGTGATAGAGGCCACGGGCAGGTTGTTGTGCTTCTTGCCGGTAGAGGTCAGAGGTCCGTAGAAACGCTTGTCGTCAGAGAAAGCGAAATTGTAGACACCCTCGGTGCGGAGAGTAAGGCCGGTGATGGGCTTGTACTCGAGAGCGGCCTGGTTGGTCACAGTGTAAGAGTGCTTCTTACGTGTGTTGCTGGCGATGTCGTTTACAGGGTTGGTGTAGGCAAAAGCAGCCTCGGCATCGGGGTCGGCGACACCATCGGCCCATACAAGACCAAGTTCACGGATACCGTTGGTCGGACGATAGCGGAGCACGTCAATGATACCGCCTGTGCCCACGTTGTCACCGCCGGCACCCTCGTCGCGACGATAAGATACTTTGGGGTTGAACTGGAGAGTAAGGTTGGGGAGAATCTTGGTCTGGAGCTTGGTGTGGATGTTGGTACGACGTACACCCGAGCCCATGATGATACCGCGGTCATCCGACTGGGTGATCGAGATATTGTAACGGGTCTTGTCTGTACCGCCACCGATCGAGAGGTTGGTCGAGTAGCTGAAGGGGTTGCCGCCCATCACCTCGTCCTGCCAGTCATGAGTGGGAGCGGCATTGTAAAGGTCCATATCAAGCGGGTTACCAAAGTAATAACGGAACTGGTTGGTCTCAGTAGTGTTATACTTCTTTGTCGCAGCAGCGAGGTCCCACTGATAGTTGACAAACTCGGGAGTGTTCATCAGGTCGAGCTTCTTGGAGATGTGACTGATAGAGCCCTGGGCGTTGAAGTTGACCTGGGTCTTGCCTTCCTGAGCCGACTTGGTGGTCACGATGACTACACCGTTACCACCCTTGGCACCGTAGATAGCGGTGAGCGAGGCGTCCTTGAGGATGTCGATGCTCTGGATGTCGGCCGGCGGGATGTCGTTGATGTTGTCGACCTGGAAACCGTCCACGATGTAGAGGGGGTCGTTGGCCTGGGTCACTGACGTCGCACCGCGCACGCGGATGTTGATGTCGGCACCGGGCTGACCGTCGACGGTGGTTACCTGCACACCGGCCACCTTACCCTGGAGGGCGACGGCTG
>RIBL01000015.1 GCA_003762875.1 Muribaculaceae bacterium Isolate-110 (HZI)
GATATGACGCTTCGCTCGGCGGGGGTGAGTGCCCTGCCGAGGTGGCGTGAGAAGCCGTGACACCAGATGTCGGGTATGCGTGGCTTGCGTGGCTGATGGGTTGTGATGAGCCTCCTTGCGTGCATGTTTGCTTTTTTGTAGGCAAAGGTAGTGAGAATGGGGACGCAAGGGGTGCGGTAATGCCGCGCTGTGGGGCCGAGCTGAAGCTCGGACGCAGGGGACAAAGCTTCGCGCTTTTTTCAAATGGTGGCCGGATGGGCCAAATGGGGCTGATGGGGCTAATGGGCGGGGTTGGCATTCGCGCTTCCGCGCTCACACTTTTTCAAATGGGGTGGCGGGGAGGGTGGCAATGGGCCAAATGGGGTGGATGGGCCTAATGGGGCGGCCGGGTTATTTTGTGAAGCGTTTGCCGTTCCATTTGTAGGTGAGGGTGGGTCGGAGGGCCGTGGCGAGGGCCTTGTAGGTGTCTTCGTCGAGGAAGGTGGCGAGGTTGTTGGTGGCTGTGAGGGTGCCGGCGTCGGTGTCGATGAAGTAGGAGGCGAGCATGAAGGGGGTGTGGGCTGTTATTTCGGTGATGTCGTGGCCGGGGGTCAGCCAGTCGTTCCATCCGGGGGCTGTGAAGTGTCGGTCGGTGGGGAGGGGGGCCCAGTTGCTGTCGTAGAATTTGATGGTGGAGTCGAGCCCGGGGGTGGCGACTGTGGATATGACGGCGATGATGGTGTCGCGACCGGCGGGGAGGAGGGCTATCTGTGCTGAGGAGGAGTCGGTGATTTTGACGGTGATGGTGGCGGGGGTGAGGCTGGTGATGGCTGAGCGTCCTTGCAGGCGGTTGGCGGAGGGGGTGGCGAGGTCGGAGTTGTAGTAGTCGACCATGTCAAGTCGGGTGTTTTTGTCGAGGAGGGGGAAGATGCCTGTGGGGGCGGTGGTGAAGGCGTCGGCTGCTGTTTTTTGGGCTGTCGCGGTGAGGGTGGCGAGGAGGAGCAGGGCTGTGAGGAGTATCTGTTTCATCTTGATTGTTGGTTAATGTGGTTGGTTAGTCGGGGGCTTTCTGGGATGGGGCCGAGCTGAAGCTCGGGAGCGGGGACAAAGCTTCGCGCTTACACGCTTTCAGAGAGGAGAGGGGGCTGATGGGTGGCTTTCGCGCTTCCGCGCTCACACCTTTTCAAAGAGGGGAGAGGGGGGCTGATGGGCCAAATGGGGCGGATGGGGCTAATGGGAGGAGAGGGTGGATAAGGGGAGAGGGAGGGGGAGAGAAGTGGGGCCAATGGGAGGAGGATGGGACGGGGAGAGAGGTGGGGGCGAAAGCGAGGGAGAGGGGAGGAGGAGAGAGGTGGGGGCGAAAGCGAGGGAGGGGGATGAGGAGAGAGGGGGGTGAGGAGAGAGGGTGGGGGTTAGCGGGATTTTAGTTTTTTCTTTTTGTCGGCGAGGCGGGTGTAGTCGCGGGCGGGGTCGGCGATTTCGCTGTGGAGGCGTTTGCCGAAGAAGTCGGTGCCTGTGAGGGCTCCGACGACTTTGCGGGCGTCTTTTTTGTTGACGTCGAAGAGGGTGTAGGCGGGGAGGAGGTCGATGCGGCCTACGTCGATGCGTTTGCCTTGTATCTGGCGGTTGAGGAGCTCGATGAGGTTGCCTGCGAAGAATCCGTCGCGCTTGCCGACGTTGACGTAGATGCGTTCCATGCCATGTGCTGCCGTGCGACGGTCTTTTTCTTTGTCGTTGGCGGGCCGGTCGGTCTTGGCGGTTTTGCTTTTGCGTTCGGGCTTTGAGTCGATGAAGTCGATGTCGGGGGCGTCTTTGTAGTAGTCGAGGAGGCGGTTGAATTCGAGCGATATGACGCGCTTGAGGAGGTCTTGCTCGGAGAGCCATTCGAGTTTGCGGGAGATGCCCGGGAGGTAGGGTGCGATTTCGTCTTCGTTGACTTTGACGCGTTCGATGCGGTCGGCGAGGTTATAGAGCTGTTTTTCGATTATGTGCTGTGGGGTGGGTACGAGGAGGTGCTCGAAGGTTTTTCCGATGGCTCGTTCGATGTCGCGCAGACGTCCTTTTTCTCTTGAGTGTATTATGGCGACAGAAGTGCCTTTTTTCCCGGCTCGTCCTGTGCGTCCCGAGCGGTGGTTGTAGATGGCAGTGTCGTCGGGGAGGCCGTAGTTGATTACGTGTGTTAGGTCGCTTACGTCGAGGCCTCGTGCGGCAACGTCGGTGGCTATGAGGAGCGGGACGACGCTGTCGCGGAATTTTTTCATTACGATGTCGCGCTGTTGCTGTGAGAGGTCGCCGTGGAGTGCTTCGGCGTTGTATCCGTCGCGTATGAGTGAGTCGGCGATTTCCTGAGTGTCGCGGCGAGTGCGGCAGAATACGATGGCGTAGATGCCGGGCGAGTTGTCGACGACGCGTTTTAGGGCGAGGTATTTGTCGCGTGCGTTGACCATGTAGTAGATATGGCGGACGTTTTCGGAGCTTTCGTTGCGTGAGCCGACGATGATTTCTTCGTAGTCGCGCATGTAGCGTCGGGCTATCTTGAGGATGTCGGCGGGCATTGTGGCAGAGAATAGGAGAGTCTTGTGGTCGTCGGGGATGTGGGTGAGTATTTCTTCGATAGAGTCGAGGAATCCCATGTTGAGCATTTCGTCGGCTTCGTCGAGGACTACGGTGGAGACGTTGTCGAGCTTTACGACTCCTCGTTTGATGAGGTCGATGAGTCGTCCGGGGGTTGCTACGATTACGTTGACGCCTGTGCGCAGTGTCCGTATCTGGCTTTCGATGCTTGATCCACCGTAGACGGGTAGTATTTTTATGCCGGGGAGGTGGCGTGAGAAGTCGACGAGGTCGCTTCCGATCTGGAGGCACAGCTCGCGCGTAGGTGCGAGGACGAGGGCCTGGGGCCGCCTGTCGTCGGGGCTGACCCTCTGGAGCAGTGGCAGTCCGAAGGCTGCTGTCTTGCCAGTGCCTGTCTGTGCGAGTGCTATTATGTCGTTGGCGTCGCCAAGGAGCCGAGGGATGACGCGCTCTTGTATGGGCATGGGGTTTTCAAATCCCATTTCTTCGATGGCGCGGCGCAGGGGCTCGCTGACTCCGATTTCTTCAAATGATTTCAAATTGTCTTAGAATTGATGGCCGCTTAAGCGGCGGTGATTAATATATTTTATAACCGTTTGGGCGAGGGGCGGGTTTGGTTATATTTTGACAAAAGTAGGTATTTTTTTGTGAATAAGCAACAAGGCATCCCCCCGGGGGGATGCCTTGGCGTGGTGGGTGGGAGAGGTGGAGGTGAGGGGGGTATCAGTTTTCGTCGTATGTTACGGGGAGAACTCGTGAGATGGAGTGGTCGAGGGAGATCAGTGTTTCGGTGCCTACTACGCCGGGGATTACCTGGAGCTTGTGGTTGAGTAGCTCCATGAGGTGTTCGTTGTCGCGAGCGAAGAGCTTGACGAGCATGGTGTAGGGTCCGGTAGTGAAGTGACATTCCACGACTTCGGGTATTTTTTCAAGCTCGGGCACAACTTCGCGGTAGAGGGCACCGCGCTCGAGGTTTACGCCGATGTAGGTGCATGTGCGGTAGCCGAGTATCTTGGGGTCAACGTTGTAGCCTGATCCAGTGATAACGTTGAGGTCAATCATGCGCTGTATGCGCTGGTGGATGGCAGCGCGCGATACTCCGCATTCCTGAGCTACGTCTTTGGAGGCTATGCGGGCGTTGCGCATTACTATTTCGAGGATGCGTCGGTCGAGGTTGTCGATTTTTTCCATTACAAGTACTTATGATTTATGCAAGTGTGGTCAAATGCTTGGCAAATATATAGAAAAATCGCGAAATGTGAAACCTTTTGTCAGGAAAAAGTGTGTGGGCGGCCGTTTAAGAGGAGAAGTGATGTGTTGAGAGATGTTAACGTGAGTGTGCAATTTATGAGGAAATGTTAACGATTATCAAATTTCTTTTAATTATATGGGTGGCGGGCGGAAAATTGGTGTTACCTTTGCAGGAAATCTATTAAACAATATGTCATGATTGACAATATTTTGACCTATCTGCCTGCGCGCCATGCGGCAGAGCATCCGGAGCATCCGGCACTCGCGGCACAGGACGAGCAGGACAGGTGGTATGATATATCCTGGAGGGAGTTTGAGGCGCAGGTGCGTGTAGCGGCCCGTGCTCTGGCAGTGCTCGGAGTCAAGCCGACTGATTGTGTGGGCACTTTTTCGGCCAACCGTCCGGAGAATCTTGTGACTGATTTTGCCTGTTATCGCAACAGGGCTGTGTCGGTGTCGATATATGCGACATCGTCGCCCGAGCAGGTGGAGTATATAGTCAGCGATGCCTGCTGCGAGGTGTTGTTTGCAGGAAATACGACCCAGTATCGCTCGGCCCGCGAGGTACAGAGCCGTTGCGGCTGTCTGAAGCATATCGTTGTAATCAAGCCGATAGAGCTTGATGAGGATGATGAGAGCTCGATGCTGTGGAGCGACTTCATGAAGCTGGGCGAGAAGGCCGGCGATGAGGTGGAGGTGCAGGTGGAGAACAGGGCCAGGTCGGCATGTCCGGATGACCTTGCGACGCTTGTGTATACCTCTGGAACTACGGGCGAGCCCAAGGGTGCGATGCTGACTCACTCCAACTATGACTACGCGCTGGAGGCCCACAGGGTGAGACTCGACATGCTTTCGCCCAAGGATGTGTCGATGGCTTTTCTGCCTCTGAGCCATATATTTGAGAAGGGATTTACCTATGTGTGTCTGATGCTTGGCATCAAGGTGGCAGTCAACCGTGACCCGCGTGCCATACAGGACACCATCAAGGAGGTGAGGCCCACGTGTATGTGTGCCGTGCCGCGGTTCTGGGAGAAGGTGTATGCGGCCGTGCATGAGAAGATCGCGTCGATGAATCCTGTGGCCCGTATGATGGTGAATGCAGCTCTGAAGGTGGGCCGTAAGCGTAACATAGAGTATAAGCGCAGGGGGCTGGAGGCTCCGTGGTGGCTTGAGAGCAGCTATAAGCTGTTTGACCGCAAGGTGTTTGCTATGCTGCGCGGCGCGATAGGCATCGACCACCCCAATATATTCCCGACCGCCGGCGCGCCGGTTTCGGCCGAGATAGTGGAGTTTTTCCATTCGGCCGGACTGTTTCTGATGACAGGCTACGGGCTGTCGGAGACCACGGCTACGGTGACTTGTTTCCCTATGAAGGACTATGAGATAGCTTCGGTGGGTACGGCTATACCGTGGGTGCAGGTCAAGGTGGACTCCAACTCGGAGGTGCTTGTCAAGGGCCCGACCGTGATGAGCGGCTATTATCACAAGCCTGAGGCTACGGCAGAGGCTTTTACGGCCGACGGATGGTTCAGGACGGGCGACGCGGGTTATATGGACAAGAGCGGCAATCTGTTTCTGACCGACCGCATCAAGGACCTTTTCAAGACTTCAAACGGCAAGTATATAGCTCCGCAGGCGATAGAGACACGTCTGGGCACAGATAAATTTATAGAGCAGGTGGCTGTGATAGGCGACGGCTACAAGTATGTGAGCGCGCTGATAGTGCCGTCGTTTGCCGCGCTGAGGGCGTGGGCCGACGAGAAGAAAATCGCTTATGGCTCCATTGAGGAGCTGCTTGACGACAAGAGGGTCAACGAAATGATGGAGAAGCGTCTGGAGGTGCTTCAGAAGGGACTGGCTCCGTATGAGAAAATCAAGCGGTTCAAGCTGTTGCCTCATGAGTTTACGATGGACAGCGGCGAGCTGACCAATACGCTCAAGCTCAAGCGCAGGGTCATCAACAAGAATTATGCCCATATCATAGAGTCGCTCTACAGATAGGCGAGAGAGAAAAATAAAAACAAAAATATAATACACACTATTACATCAACTAAGGTATGAAAGTTGCGATTGTAGGCGTCAGTGGCGCAGTAGGACAAGAGTTCCTGAGAGTGCTCGATGAGCAGAATTTCCCGATCGACGAACTGTTGCTTTTCGGTTCGGAGCGTTCGGCCGGCCGTACATATAATTACCGCGGCAAGGATTACACCGTGCAGTTGCTCAGAGATGAGCCGGAGGATTTCCGCGGTGTGGATTTCGCATTCGTGTCGGCCGGCGCGTCGGTGTCGAAGAAGTATGCCGATGTCATCACCAAGCACGGCGCGGTGATGATCGACAACTCGTCGGCCTTCCGCATGGATCCTGATGTGCCCCTGGTGGTGCCCGAAGTCAACGGCGAGGATGCTTTTGACGCTCCCCGCGGTGTGATAGCCAACCCCAACTGTACGACCGCCATCATGGTGGTGGCTCTGAAGCCTCTTAACGACATCTCGCCTATCAAGCGAGTGCATGTTGCTACCTATCAGGCAGCGAGCGGTGCCGGCGCGACCGGTATGGACGAGCTTGTGAAGCAGTATGAGGAGCTCGGCGAGGGCAAGGAGCCTACCGTCGAGAAGTTTGCTTATCAGTTGGCCTACAACCTTATCCCCCACATCGACGTGTTCCTTGACAATGACTATACCAAGGAGGAGATGAAGATGTATAACGAGACCCGTAAAATCATGCATGCTCCCGAGCTTTCGGTGAGCGCGACCTGTGTGCGAGTGCCCGTAGTGCGTGCCCACAGCGAGGCCGTGTGGGTTGAGACCGAGCGTCCTATCAGCGTCGAGGAGGCCCGCGCCGCTTTTGCCAAGGCCGAAGGTCTGGTGGTGATTGACGAGCCGGCCGAAAAGAAATATCCCATGCCGCTCTTCGCAGCCGGTACCGACCCTGTGTTCCTGGGCCGTCTGAGAGAGGATGTGGCTAATCCCAACGGGCTTACATTCTGGCTCGTGGGCGACCAGATAAAGAAAGGCGCAGCCCTCAATGCAGTGCAGATAGCACAGTATATGATAGCTCACCCCAGAAAGTAAACCTCTGCCTGAACGGTAATTGGCAATTGGCAGCCATTGTAATCACGATGTCGGAATAAACAATCGGTGAAGGATGGTTGTAATACATACTCACTGCGTGTAATAGTCCGGCGGCCGATTGCCGGCTGATAATTGCTAATTACTAATTGATAAATATAAAAAAGAAGTATGCTTGATCTTGTAACGCTTCTGGCGTTGTTTGACCCAGCCGGGATAATGGCCCGGTTTCTTGAGGCTGATGCAATGACCGTCTACATGCTCGTGTTTGTGTTTATGGTCGTAGAGAGCTCGTTTGTGCCTTTTCCCTCGGAGGTGATAGTGCCTCCGGCCGCTTATCTTGCGTGTACGAGCCATGAGGTGAATATCGTGATGGTGACACTGCTTGCGACAGCCGGAGCTATTGTGGGCGCGCTTATCAACTATTATCTGGCTCTGTGGATAGGGCGGCCGATAGTGTATAAGTTTGCCGGCAGCCGCGTGGGCCATGCTTTTCTGCTCGACGAGGCTAAGGTGAATCATGCCGAAGAGTATTTTGACGCCCACGGTGCAGTGTCGACCTTCATAGGACGACTTGTGCCGGCTGTGCGTCAGCTTATCTCGATCCCCGCCGGACTGGCGAGGATGAATGTGGGCAAGTTTGTCCTGTTCACAGGTCTGGGCGCACTCACCTGGAACGCCGTACTTGCAACTCTGGGCTACTGGCTCGGCAAGATGGTGTCGCGCGAACAGCTCTTTGCCAAGGTGGAGGAGTATAACGACTATCTTACCTATGCAGGTCTTGCCCTCGGAGTGATATGCCTCGGCATCATCCTCTACAATGCCTTCAAACCCAAGAAAACAGTAAACGAATAACCATAGTAACACTGTAGAAAAAAACACCAGCCATGATACAGGTAGCACCCTCACTATTGGCCGCAGACTTCACTCGACTCGGCGAGGCCGTGGAGACCGTCAACCGCAGCCGTGCGTCGCTGATACATATCGACGTGATGGACGGAATGTTCGTACCCAACATCTCGATAGGCTTTCCGGTGATAAAATCCATCAGCCGAGTGGCCGAGAAGCCACTCGACGTGCATATGATGGTCATGGATCCGGGCCGTTATGTCGGAGCCGTGCGCGATGCGGGCGGCGACCTGATGAATGTGCACTATGAAGCCTGTACGCATCTTCACCGCGTGGTGGCGTCAATACACGAGGCCGGAATGAAGGCCGGCGTGACGCTCAATCCGGCTACTCCCGTGGAGATGCTCGAGGATATAATAGGCGATGTCGAACTGGTGTTGCTCATGAGTGTCAATCCGGGATTCGGAGGGCAGAAGTTTATAGCCAATACCATTAATAAGGTGTGTCGTCTGCGCGACATGATTGACCGCACAGGCTCCAAAGCCGTGATAGAGATTGACGGAGGTGTGGACCTCAACACCGCACCCGCTCTCATAGAGTCGGGGGCCGATGTGCTTGTGGCCGGCAGCTATGTGTTCAGGGCTCCGGATCCCTGTAAAGCTATCAGTGAACTCATAGATCTGGCCGCAGTATGACCAAGAGTGATATAGAGGAAATCCGCATCGAGGATTACGACTATCCGCTGCCGGAGGAGCGAATTGCCAAACATCCGCTCGAGGAGCGCGACAAGTGTCTGCTGCTGGTGAGAGACGGCGAGGGACGGAGGGAGACGCGACTGTTTGCCGACCTGCCCGGCCTGCTGCCCGAGGACGCGATGCTTGTGTATAACAACACGAGGGTCATTAACGCGCGTCTGCGTTTCCGCAAGGGAGCCGACGGCAACGGCGCGCTGATAGAGATATTCTGTCTGGAGCCGCACGAGCCGGCCGACTATGCCGTGAATTTCGCAAGCACACGCGAATGTGCATGGACCTGTCTCGTGGGCAACTCCAAGCGATGGAAGGAAGGGCCTCTGACCCGCCGCGTGACAGTGGAGGGCCGGGAGGTGACACTGACCGCCATGCGTGAGAGCAAGGACGGAGCGGCCTCGACGGTGCGTTTCAGCTGGGACAACAGCGAGGTGACATTCAGTTCGATAATCTCGGCACTCGGCGAGATACCCATCCCGCCTTATCTCAACCGTTCGACCGAAGAGAGCGACTCGGAGGACTATCAGACCGTCTATTCGCGCATCGAAGGCTCGGTGGCCGCTCCGACTGCGGGGCTGCATTTCACTCCGGAGGTACTCGAGGCCATAGACCGTCGCGGCATACCGCGGCGCGAACTTACGCTCCACGTAGGGGCCGGGACTTTTCAGCCTGTCAAGAGCGACACCATAGGCCAACATGAGATGCACAACGAGTTTATAGCCGTGCCGCGCGCCCTAATCGAAGAACTGGCCGCCACCGGACGCCGTGTCATAGCGGTGGGCACCACATCGGTGCGCACGCTCGAGAGCCTTTATCATCTTGGATGTATGCTCCACTCGGGGCTTGACGCGTCGACACTCCCGCAGTGGTATCCCTACAGTCCGGAACATCCGCGCCTCGAAGTCGCGGAGGCCATGACGGCGATACTCCGCCGGCTCGAGGAGGAGGGGAGCGACACGTTTATAGCATCGACCCGGCTGATGATTGCACCGGGCTATGACTATCGGGTAGTCAAGGGGATGGTCACCAATTTTCACCAGCCTCGCTCCACGTTGCTGCTGCTCGTGTCGGCATTTCTCGGCGGAGACGAATGGCGCAGTGTGTATGACTACGCGCTCGGCGGGGAATATCGTTTCCTGTCGTATGGCGACGCGTGTCTCTTCCTGAAATGAGAAGTGGCGCGCTGTACATATCATAATCTTGACAATCCATAACCTTAAAACTGACATGAAAAAAACTATCGCACTGATTTTTGCGTCACTTCTTGCCCTGACTTCGGGGGTAACGGCCGTTGGCGCGAAAAAAGACAGCCGTAAAAACAAGGATATCAGTGAATTTTTTGCCGCACGCATCGCCGGTGACGCCGCGCGGACCTATGAGGGCACAAAGAAAGTGGCTCTACGCGATGTGGAACGTATGCGCGACATGGTGTGGGAGGAGTGGAAAAAGGCCAATGCCGCGGCCGACGAAAGCCGTCTTCCCGCCACAGGACCTCTTGCCGAGGCTGCCGACATGTCCTGGGACATACCCTCGGAGCTCGAGCCCGATGCGGTGATGCCCTATGTGTATGGCTGCAAGGGAGAGTCGGCCGAGGCTCGTCCGTTCTTCATATTTCTCCATGGCTCCGGCCCAAAGGCTCAGGAGTGGAAGACACTCAAGCAGATAGCCGCAGCTTATGACGATGCTCCGAGTGTGTATTTCATCCCCCAGATACCCAACGAAGGCGAATGGTATCGCTGGTATCAGCGCGGCAAGCAGTGGGCGTGGGAACGACTGTTGCGCCAGGCCCTGCTGCGTGACGAGATAGATGCCGACAAGGTGTATTTCATGGGTATATCGGAGGGCGCGTATGGCAGTCAGCGACTGGCATCGTATTATGCCGACTATCTCGCGGGAGCCGGTCCGATGGCCGGAGGCGAGCCGCTGGTCAATGCTCCTGCCGAAAATCTGCGCAACACGGCCTTTGTGCTCCGCACTGGTCAGAGAGACTTCGGTTTTTACCGCAATGTGCTCACCCGCATAGCCGCCATCAAGCTCGACAGTCTCCAACAACTGTATCCCGGACACTATGATTACATGGTAGAGCTTATCCCCGACGCGGGCCACGGCATAAACTATATGCCCACGGCACCGTGGTTGCGCAAGCACAAACGCGATCCATATCCCAAGTCGGTCTACTGGGAGAACTTTGAGATGGACGGCCGTTATCGCGACGGATTCTATAATCTCTATGTCGATGAACGGAGCAACGACGATGAGTCGCAACGCACATGTTATGAGATGAATATCAACGGCAATGAGGTGGATGTGACCGTGAGTCTCGTGAAGTATGAGCCGAGTCTGGTCGGGAATGATTTCGGATTTCCGATATCGCTTGATTTCCGCAAGACATATGTACCGGCCACCAAGGGACGTTTTACGGTCTATCTCAATGACAGCCTTGTGGATATGAGCAAGGAGGTGACGCTTAGGGTCAACGGCCGCGAGGTGTTCCGCGGGAAGGTGAAACCCTCGCTCGAGGATATGGTCAACAGTTGCGCCCGTTATTATGAGCGCGCCCGCATATATCCGGCCTCGATAAAGGTGGAGATTTGATAATCGTTACGTCAAGAGTTACAGAATCGGCTGCGCGACACACTTCGCGCAGCCGATTCTTATTTGTTTCGGACATCTTTTCGCCGCCTTCATGGTGAGTTTTTGACATCAGAAAAGGCGTAATTTTTTCGGGAAGCGGCTTTTATTTTAAATTTTTAATTTTTGACTTTAGAATGATTTTCATTACCTTTGTGATTGCATAAAACCGTATCAACAAAGATTATGAAAATCAAACTGTTCATATTGTCGTTGCTTGCGCTTGTCGGCCTTGGGCAGACGGCTAAGGCCGACACATATTTCCCCTATCCGATAGTGCCTGACTCGGTGGCCACATTTCAGGGCCGCTGCAATTATCTGGCCGACCATTTCTGGGATTTCTGCGAGATGACCAAGGCATTTTCGGCCCGTCAGAAGATGGCTCAGGAGATGAAGGTCTATCTCTCGGTAGTGGCCAATGCCGATCCGAGCGTAGCCGTGCGCGGGGTCAACGCGCTGATGAAGAAACTCGAGAAGCAGCCCAAGGACCAGGTGTTTATGGCTGCGGTGGCCGAGAGTCAGCTCTATGGTGACACCGCCGAGATGTGGATTGACGGGCTCTATCTGCCGTTTGCCGAGGCAGTTGCCGCCAACAAGCGGGTGTCGAAGGCCGAGAAGGCTCGTTTTGTGCAGCAGGCCGAGGTGCTCCGAAACTCCATGGTGGGCAGCCGCGCACCTTCGCTTCCCTACACTACCCGTGACGGCCGGGCGGGAGACCTGCAGAACGATTCGGCTGAGGTTGTGATAGTGTTTTTCAACGACCCCGACTGCAGCAGCTGCAACATGGCCCGCATACGTCTTGACGCGGATGTGTCGATGACTGAGCTTGTCAACGAGGGTACGGTCAAGGTGGTGGCCATTACGCTTGCCGAGCCTGACGAGGAGTGGAAGAAGGCTGTGGAGGGTTATCCCGCCAACTGGATTGTGGGCGCGGCACCTGATGCCGATCTGAGTATCGATCTGCGCGCCGGGACCCCCGATTTTTATATACTCGGCCGCCATAACATCATACGCTATAAACATCTCAACGCCGACCAAGTGCTTGACGTGGCGCGGCAACTGAAGAAGAGATAGCGGGGCCGACCGGACGAACCAAGCATCGTAAATCGCCCCAGCCGAAGTAAGAGGGTGGTATTATACACCCGACAAAGTAATCAAAATAATATCAGTTCTAAAATCAAGATAATGTCCTGGCATAACTCACCGCTCATAAACGTGTTTCTCCGTCTGACGGGCTACACTTACACCAATCTCGGCCGCTTGTTCATGCGCCTGTTTGTCGGCATCATGCTGTTGCAGTTCGGCATACGCCATCTTGTCAACTATAACGAGCTGTGCATGACGTTTCCGACGGTGCTTGACATGCCGTCATCGACGTCGCTGGTGCTGATGATAATTATCGAGCTGGTGTGCTCGCTGCTGATAATGGTCGGATTTCTGACCCGTCTGAGCACTATCCCGCCGATTGTGGCCATGTGTGCCGCCGAGTACTACATTCTCCATGACATGGTGCCTTATCTGCCGGTGTATGGTCTTGACTCGACCGACCCGGGTTATCTGCCCATCATGTTTATCGGCATTTACATATGGATGCTCATTGCAGGCCCGGGCAAGATTTCGCTTGATTATTTCATTTCGCTCTACATCATCAACCGCCGCGGCAAGGATGAGGAGGAGGAGCTTGAGGAAGTCTAAGTAAAGTTCAGAGTTTAAGAGTTAAGAGTTTATGCGAGTAGCGGTATTAATATCCGGTGGAGTCGACAGTGCGGTGGCCGTGCACAGGTTGCTGGAGCAGGGTCATGACCTGCACCTGTTTTATATCCGCATCGGACTTGATACGGGCGAGGGCGACTGCTCGGCCGAGGAGGACATCGAGATGTGTCGCTATATAGCCAGGAAATATGCATTGCCCTTTGAAGTCGTGTCGCTTCACGAGGAGTATTGGGAGAATGTCATGGAGTATGCGCTTCGTACGGTGAGACAGGGCTTGACCCCCAATCCCGACGTGATGTGCAACAAGATGATAAAATTCGGTTTTTTTGAGGAACGCTGGGGCCGCGAATTTGACCGTACCGCCACGGGCCACTATGCCACCACCCATGAGATAGACGGGCTTACATGGCTCGGCACGGGTGTTGATCGGGTCAAGGACCAGACCGATTTTCTATGTCGCATATCCTATGAGCAGCTCAGCCGTCTGATGTTTCCGATCGGCGACCTGCCCAAAGCCGAGGTGCGCCGTCTGGCCATAGAGACAGGTATGCCCAACGCATATCGCCGCGACAGCCAGGGCATATGTTTTCTCGGCAAAATCAACTATAATGACTTCATACGCCGTCATCTCGGCGAGAAACCCGGCCCCATCGTGGAGCTTGAGACCGGCCGTAAGCTCGGTGAGCACAAGGGATTCTGGTTTCACACCATCGGCCAGCGCAAAGGCCTTGGTCTGAGCGGAGGGCCGTGGTATGTGGTGAAGAAGAACGTGCACGACAATGTGGTGTATGTCTCGCAGGGATATGATACGGAGAAGCAGTATGGGCAGGTACTTCATCTCGACGAGATGCATTGGCTCACCCGCGATCCGTGGCCGGGCGATTGCGAGGGGGTGGCAGTGACATTTAAAAACCGTCACAGCCCCGACTTTCTCAACGCCCGTCTCACTCGTCTGGGTGACGGAGAATATGTGATAGACTCGGAGCAACCCGTACAGGGCATCGCCCCGGGACAGTTTGCGGTGATATATACCCCCGACAGCCGCCTGTGTCTCGGCAGCGGTGTGATAACGGGACGAAACATAATGTTGTAATATCGTAAAATAAGGCGTATGGATAACGATAACAACGACCTGTTTGGCAACCTTGATTCAAGCGGTACAGGCGATACGCCCCGCGTGAGACTGAGAGTGCTCGGCATCTCTTACAGTCAGATTCAGAACGGAGCCTACGCGCTGATACTGGCGCAGGTGGGCGGGCCGTTTCGCATTCCGGTGGTAATCGGGGCGAGCGAGGCCCAGGCCATAGCTCTGAAGATGGAGGGCATAGTGCCTCCGCGACCGCTGACCCATGATCTGTTCACGGGGCTGGGCCGGGCGTTCGGTATTGAACTGCTGGAGGTGTTTATCTACAGGTTTGAGGACGGAGTGTTTTACTCCGAGCTGACCTTTACCGACGGAGAGCGTACAGTGTCGCTCGACTCGCGCACGTCGGACGCTGTGGCTGTGGCCATGCGCACGGGCGCGCCTATCTATACCACTGCCGAGATTCTTACCGAGACCGGATTTGAGCTCGAAGACCTTGCCGCCGACAGCGGTGATGGCGAGGAGGGCGAGTTGCGCAACGATGATGCCGGTGTCACGCCGGTGCGTACACCTAAGCTCGAGAATTATACCGTGGAGGAGCTGAAGAAGACTCTCGCGCGACTTATCGAGAACGAGGAGTATGAGGAAGCAGCCCGTGTCGCCGAGATTATCAAGCGCAAGGAGAATAAGAGTTGAAAGTCGAGAGTTAAAAAAAAGTTTTAAGAGTTATAATATAAAAATCAAGAAGAACGTGTCAACAAAACGTGTACTGCAAGTGCGTCTGGCCGCACTGTCGTTTCTCGAGTTTGGTGTATGGGGAGCTTACCTCATATCGCTGGGCAATTATCTCGGCTCGGTCGGGCTGGCCACACATATAGGGTGGTTTTATGCTGTGCAGGGCATAGTGTCGCTGTTTATGCCGGCCGTGGTGGGCATTATCGCCGACCGCTGGATTCAGGCCCAGCGCATGCTTAGCTTGTGTCATTTGCTTGCCGGACTGTTCATGGCCGCCGCCGCTGTGTATGCTCTCACGGTGCCGGTGGTGGAGTTTGGCCCGCTCTTTACGCTCTACACATTCTCGGTGGCTTTTTTCATGCCGACCATAGGTCTGAACAACTCGGTGGCGTTCAACGCTCTGAGTCGGGCCGGCCTTGACACCATAACATGCTTCCCGCCCATACGTGTGTTTGGGACGGTGGGTTTCATATGCTCGATGCTGTTTGTCAACTTCACACAGTTTCAGACCAATCCCTATCAGCTTGTGACTTCGGCAGTGCTGAGTTTCTGCATGGCGGCCTACGCGCTGACCATGCCGCAGTGTCCGGTCGACAAGAAGGCCTCGGGCTCGCTTGCCGACTCGCTGGGACTCAAAGCGTTCGGGCTGTTCAAGGTGAAGCGTATGGCGATATTCTTTATTTTCAGCATGTGTCTGGGCGTGTCGCTGCAGATAACCAACAGTTACGGCAACATATTTATCACCTCGTTTTCAGACATAGCCTCGTTTGCCGACACCTGGGGGGCCCGTAATGCCAACGCGCTCATCTCGCTGTCGCAGATCAGCGAGACGCTGTGTATACTGCTCATACCCTTCTGTCTCAAGCGTTTCGGCATCAAAGGTGTGATGCTCATGTCGATGTTTGCATGGGTGTTGCGTTTCGCGTTTTTCGGCATGGGCGACACCGGCGGCGGACTGTGGCTGCTCGTGCTCTCGTGTATAGTCTACGGCGTAGCTTTTGACTTCTTCAACGTGTCGGGCGGCCTCTATGTCGACCAGCAGACAACAAAAGATCTGCGTTCGAGCGCGCAGGGACTCTTTATGATTATGACCAACGGCATCGGCGCGACCGTGGGCACTCTTGCCGCCCAGGCCATAGTGAACCATTACGTATTTTCCCAGACCACACCCGAGGCACAGCATGCCGGCTGGACCACTTCGTGGTATATCTTCGCGGCCTATTCGCTGGTGATTGCCGTGCTGTTCATTTTCCTTTTCAAAGACACCCAGACTCCCACCAATGATGAGGAGGCCCGTCTTATCAAGGAAATCGAGGATAACAAGGCCGTTGTGTAAGCGTGACCGATATATTCATGAATAAAAGATGATACAGTTTTATGCTCCTGACATAGCCGAGACCCTGACGCTGCCCGAGAGTGACTCGCGGCATGCTGTCAAGGTGTTGCGCATGACCGAGGGCGAAGAGCTCCAGGTCATAGACGGACGCGGCAATGTGTACACGTGCCGGCTTGTCGACGCTCACCCCAAGCGTGCCGGCGTGGAGATAGCCGAGTGCCGTCGTCAGCCGTTGCCGTGGTGCCAGCAGATAGTGGCGGCTGTAGCTCCGACCAAGCATATGGACCGTATGGAGTGGCTGGTGGAAAAGCTCACTGAGACGGGAGTAAACCGCATAGTGCCCCTGCTGTGTGACCGCAGCGAGCGGCGCGAAATCAAGACCGAACGGCTCGAAAAGATAGCCGTGTCGGCCATGAAGCAGTCGCTCAAAGCCGTGCTTCCGGTCATTGACCCCATGACTCCGCTTCGTCAGGCTGTAGGCGGATTGCTGCCGGAGGCCTGCAGGTATGTGGGCTATTGTGACGGCAGCGTGGAGCGTCGCGACTTTGCCAACGTCTATGAGGCCGGACGAAACACGGTGATATTCATCGGGCCGGAGGGCGATTTTTCGCCTTCGGAGGTAGAGATGCTGCTCGGAGGCGGGGTTATGCCCGTGACGTTTGGTGAAAACCGACTGCGCACCGAGACTGCCGCGCTCTATGGCGTCACCGCCTGTCATGTGCTTGACTCGCTTGCCTCACGATAGGACATGGCGCATAGTCAATAAAAACGACTTGCAGAATAATTACTAATTGATAATTACTAATTACTAATTGAATAAAGTGTTTTCATTTAAAGAATACTCATCCCGGCCGCAGTTTTTCCTGCTTGCTGGCCCGTGTGTCATAGAAGGCGAAGAGATGGCTATGGACATAGCCGAGCAGTGTGTGAAAGTCACGAGCAGACTGGGCATACCCTATGTGTTCAAGGGCTCCTATCGCAAGGCCAACCGCTCGCGCATCGACTCGTTTACGGGCATAGGTGACGAGAAAGCCTTGAAGATACTGGCCAAGGTGCGCGAGACATTCGGCGTGCCCGTTGTGACCGATATCCACACAGCCGGCGAGGCCGCGATGGCAGCGGAGTATGTGGATGTGCTCCAGATACCTGCCTTCCTGTGCCGCCAGACCGATCTGCTCATGGCCGCTGCCGAGACCGGCAAGGCTGTCAATATCAAGAAGGGGCAGTTTCTCTCGCCCGAAGCCATGGGATTTGCCTTGCAGAAGGTGAGAGATGCCGGCAATGACAACGTGGCATTGACCGAGCGAGGCGTGACATTCGGCTATCAGGATCTGGTGGTGGACTATCGCGGCATCCCCGAGATGCAGAAGTTTGGCGCGCCTGTGATTCTCGACGTCACCCATTCGCTCCAGCAGCCTAATCAGGCGGCAGGCGTGACCGGCGGACGTCCCGACCTCATTGACACCATAGCCCGTGCGGGTGTGGCCGTGGGTGTGGACGGAATCTTTATCGAGACTCATCAGAATCCGTCGGTAGCCAAGAGCGACGGCGCAAATATGCTCCCTCTTGCACAGCTTCCCGACCTTCTGGCGCGGTTGTCGGCCCTGCGGGCGGTAATAAATAATTTTTGAATGTCGTGTGAAAACATTCAATATCCTACACATTTCAACATTCGATAGAAAGTGAACATAAAAACCATCACATTAGGCCTTGTCATGAGTGTCAGCGCGGTGTTTGCCGCATCGGCTCAGACAGGATATGACGATCCCATGTCACAGGCACTGCTCAAGGCCTTTGACGAACTGCTTGCCGAAGACCCCCGCGACCCGGAGACACTCGTGCGCCGCGCCGGACTCTATTATGCCCATCGTGACTACGTGAAGGCTCTCGACGACATCAATACGGCCATGAAGTATTATGAGCCTGAAGATGAAGAGGCGCGCTATCCCGCCTATCAGATAAGGGCTAAGATATACAAGGCACAGAAAAAGTATACCGACGCGCTGTCGGACATAAACAAGGTGCTTGCCATGTCGCCTCAGGATTACGGCACCATCTATCAGCGTGCGCAGACACTCTATGAGCTGGGCCGCTACCAGGAGGCCAACGCCGACTATAATCTGATGCTCCGCCTCAATCCCCACAGCCAGGACGCATTGCTGGGTCAGGCGAATGTGGCCGTGAAGCAAAACAATCTCGGCACGGCCAATGAGCTTGCCGACCGCGCTGTGGCTCTTTCGCCCAACCGAAGCGAAATCTATCTGGGCCGTGCAGCGGTGCGTCGTCTCATGGGCAACGAGCAGGGTGCTGTCGACGACTATGTGACAGCCATCTCGGTGGATAATGTCAGCACCGGCCGCGCTTTGCAGCATCTTGTGGACATGTCGCGCAGCGACTATCCCACTGTGATGTCGGGCCTGTCATCGGCCATCGGCAAGGCTCCGCGCAACGGCATGTTTTATTTCATCCGCGCCATGATAGCGCAGGGCCATTGCAACTATCTTGCTGCCATTGCCGACTATGACAAGATAATCAACGAAAATCTCGATTCATATCCAGGTCTTAACGGTGCGCTGGCCGAGTGTTATTATTATCTCGGCCGCTATGACCGCGCGCTTCTCAATGCCGACTATGCCATAAGCGCGACCGACGACAATGAGTTTTATTATGTGGTGAAGTCGCGCATCAAGCGAGCTCTCGGCGACAACGAGGGTGCACTTGACGCAGCAGAGAAGGCTCTCGAGAAGTCACCCGAGGCCCTTGACGCACTTGTGGCCAAGGCTCTTGCTCAGGTGGAGCTGGGTCAGGTGGCCGATGCGGCGGTGGCTCTCAGCGAGGCTGCGATGGTCAATCCCGAGAATCCCGAGCTGCAGATGCTGCGCGGATGGGTGCTTGGCGACTATCGCAAGCAGAAGACCAATGCCGAGCGTGCCTATGACATGGTGCTCGACATGGATTATGACTTTGACAATGTGATGTCGCTGCGCGGGTTTGCTCTGCTGGCACTTGGTCGTCAGGAGCAGGGCGACAAGTGGATGGAGCGAGTGCTCGAGACCGCCGACGATTATGACGGCGCGGTCAACTATTATGCGACCTGCTATTATGCCCAGGCCGGCATGCCCGAGCGTGCTCTGCGCTGCATGGAGGCTTCACTCGAAAAGGGTTATGCCAATTATCACAACTGGACAAAGGCTTCGGAGGCCAATATCAACTGTGCCCCTATACGCAAAGACCCAAAATTTACCGCCCTTCTCGAAAAATACAGCCATCTGTTCAAGTAGTTTAAAGTTTAAAAAGTAATAAGTTTAGAAGGAGTATAAAACAAGACAGGAGCACAGGAGTTTTTTAGGTGGATGATCTGAGTCTACCCTTATTTATACTCCTGTGCTCCTGTCTTGTTTTATACTCCTGTCTTGACTTTCTAAAGCTATTATTTTTTATTCGGCAATAGACTCCGGATGGTGACGCGCTCGATGCGCAACACCATGAGGATGTAGAGCAGCAGGAGCGGGGTGCGGATGAGCATGGTGAGCCAAGGGTGTGACTCAACGGCTATAATGTCACCTCCTATCCAGAATGCGATGCCGGCGATGAAGTAAAACAGCAGTCGCGGCACATTGTAGCCTATGGGATAGTGTATGCGTCCGGCTATGTAGCTTGCCACCATCATGACGCCGTAACAACCGAGTGCGGCCCAGGCGCAGCCTATGTAGCCGTAACGGGGCACGAGCAGTATGTTGAGTCCGACAGTGACGGCGAGTCCGAGCAGCGATAGCCACATGCCCCAGACGGTGCGGTCGGTGAGCTTGTACCACAGCGAGAGGTTGAAGAATATGCCGAAAAACAATTCGGCAATCATGAGTATGGGTACTATCCTGAGTCCGCTAAAGTAGGACGAGGCTATGAAGTGGCGCAGGATGTCCATGTAGTACATCACTCCGATGAATATCACCATGGCGAATATCAGAAACCACCGCATGGCGTCGCGATAGCTTTGCAGGCGGTCTTCGCCCTGTTCTTTGGCGCGCGCGAAGATGAAGGGTTCGTAGGCAAAGCGGAAGGCCTGGATGAACATCACCATCACGATGGCTATCTTGTAGTTGGCTCCGTAGATACCGACGTCGGTTATGGCCTGGGTCTTGTCGGTGTAAAGCATGGGCATGAGCAGAGTGCCGAGAGTCTGGTTCATGATGCCGGCCACTCCGAGCACGAGGAGCGGGGCGGAGTAGGCTATCATCTCGCGCCACAGCACGGGGTTGAACCGCCAGCGGAAGCCGTGGAGCTCGGGCAGGAGCAGCAGGAGGTTGAGGGCCGAGGATATGAGATTGGCCAGGAATATGTAGCCTATGCCGAAGTCGGGGTCATAGAACCATGCTATCCATCCCGGGGCGTTGTCCCAGAGCCAGGGGCAGATGAGTATGAAAAACAGGTTGAGCCCTATGTTGGCCGCGATGTTGATCAGACGGAGCGAGGCAAAACGTATGGGACGCTTGGCGTAGCGCAGATAGCTGAACGGCAGGGCCGTGAAGGCGTCGAGCGCGACCGTGATGACCATCATGACGATGAAATCGTGATGGTCGGGGGCGTGAAGGGCGGCCGAGACCGGACCGATGAAGGCCAGCATGAGTGCCACAAAGGCTGTGGAGCTGACTCCAAGCGAGATGAGACCGGTGGAGTAGACCTCCATGGGGTCGGAGTAGCGTTCGTGGTTGGCGAAGCGGAAAAATCCCGTCTCCATGCCATAGGTGAGTATTATGAGGGCGAGGGCTACGGCTGCGTAGACGTAGGTGACCACTCCGTATTCCGATGCGGGAAACATCTGAGTGTAGAGCGGCACGAGACACCAGTTGAGGAAGCGTCCGATGATGCTGCTGAGACCGTAGATGGCAGTGTCTTTTGCGAGCGATTTTATTCCGGCCATAGGCTGGCTTGATGTGATGGTGGATTGATGCGAAGATGGTTATAAGCAAGCGATGTCACCTCGCGTCCGCGTGGTGTGCGGCGTAGAAAACCTTCCATTATGAGGAATGGTTCATATACCTCCTCGATGGTGTCCTGCTCCTCGCCTATGGCGGTGGCGATGGTGGAGAGCCCGACGGGGCCGCCGTCAAACTTGTTGATCATCGTGAGCAGCAGTTTGTGGTCCATCTCGTCGAGGCCGTAACGGTCGATGTTGAGAGCCTCGAGGGCAAAGCGTGCTATCTCGGGGTCGATGTCGCCCGAGCCTTTGACCTGGGCGAAGTCGCGCACTCGCCGCAACAGAGAGTTGGCTATACGCGGTGTGCCTCGCGAACGCATCGCTATTTCGTGGGCTGCTTCGGCTGTGATGCGCACTTTCAGCAGTGCAGCCGAGCGGGCGATGATGCGTTCGAGCACTTCGTGGCTGTAATATTCAAGATGACAGTTGATACCGAAGCGTGCGCGCATCGGGGCTGTGAGCATGCCCGAGCGGGTGGTGGCTCCGACGAGAGTGAAGGGTGAGAGCGACAACTGAACGGAACGTGCTCCGGGGCCTTTGTCGATCATTATGTCGATGCGATAGTCCTCCATGGCCGAGTAGAGATATTCCTCCACTACGCGGCTCAGACGGTGTATCTCGTCGATGAAGAGCACGTCGTTGTCTTCGAGCGAGGTGAGTATGCCTGCCAGGTCGCCGGGCTTGTCGAGCACGGGTCCTGAGGTGACCTTGAGGTTTACGCCGAGTTCATTGGCAATGATGCCGGCGAGAGTGGTCTTGCCCAGTCCCGGAGGTCCGAACAGCAGCAGATGGTCCAGAGCCTCGCCACGCATGCGGGCGGCCTGGACGAATACTTTGAGGTTTTCTACTATCTTTTCCTGGCCGTTGAACGAGTCGAAGTATGACGGACGCAATGCCCGCTCAAACTCCTTGTCGGGGTTGGCCTTGTTGTGTATGTCGAAATCGGTATCCATTATTCACCCGCAAAGATAGTGAATATCCGGTGAATATTCGCTATCGCGTTCAGTTATTATGAGCGACAGACACGGACTGTTGGTCGGGCCGGCGGGAGACGTAGGCGCGGAGGGCGAGGGCCAGAAGGAAATAGAGAGCGGTGAGAGCCCACAAGCTCCAGTAGTAGCGGCTCACGTCGGAGATGGTGGCGGCGTTGGAGTTGATGCGTATGAAGCCTTCGACGCCCCATGTGGCCGGGATGAGGTCGGAGACTATAAGCCAGAATTTATTGAATGCGTAGCGCGGCCATGTCAGACCCGAGAGGAAGAGAAATACCACCGAGGTGTAGACGATGACGAGCAGTGAAGTCTCGCGTTCGCGCACAAATACCTGAAGTGTCTGTCCGAGAAAAGTCGTGGCCACGAGCATGGCGAAGACAAATGGCATATAGTCGGCTACGTCGCCCACGTGGGGCAGGGCGAACATCTCGGGCACGATGTGGAGTATGTAGTAGCTCACGGGGATATAGAGCATCAGATAACAGAGACTCTTGCCAAGCACAACGGCCAGCGGGGAGGCGTCGTAGGCATAGGGGTCGCGTCCGCGGTTGCGGCGTCGGCGGTCGGCGGCTGTGCCTGCGATCATAGTGATGCCGAGGAGCATGCTCTGCTGGAGTATCAGCACCACTATACCGGGCATGACGAACGATGCGAAGCCTTGGGTGGGGTCGCCGAGACATTCCGAGGCGGTGTCGACCGGGAGTCCTGTGACGCGAGTGGCCAGGATGCCTCCGCGTGTGGCCACGCGTTCGGCTGTAATCTCGGAGACCTCGTGCATCTGCACGCCGGTCAGCGCGAAGAGATACTGACGGTAGCGTATGAGCAGCGACATGTCGTTGTAAAACGATATGGTGGCCGAGCCGCCCTGTCCGAGCCTCTTGGCATAGTCGGCCGGAATCTCTATGATGCCGTAACACTCTTTCTCGGCCCATGCGCGACGGGCTTCGGCCATGTTGGCGGCATAGCCTTTGATGTCGATGGCCTGGGTCGCATCGAGGGTGCGGGCCAGATCGCGGCTTTCGGCGGTGCGCGAGTTGTCGACAATCACGGTGGGTATTTCCGTGACGACTTCGGGGTTATATATGAGGGTGTAGACAATGGGATAGGCCAGTGGCAGTCCGAAAAAGAAGAGCATTACTCCGATGTCGGTAAATACCAGCCATGTCTCCCTTCGCCATACCCTGAACAGACTTTTAAACCATTTCATAAGAATGTAATGTTAAGGAATATATACCGGGTTGAGGCAGCGGGTGCGCAGACGTCTGAGTCCCAGCACCGGCACAAACAGCATCGCGAGCATGACTATATAATAGTAGCGCGAGTAGTAGAGCGGGAGTCCGTTGAGAGCCTGGTCGATGTAGATGAGGAAATAGTAACGTATGGGCATGAGGTAGGCAAATATGCCTATTGAGCCATACATTTTTTCGACCGGAAAGGAGAAGCCTGCCACCGAGAAGCACAGGATGCCGATGAGGCTGCATATGCTCAGGGAGAGGCGCAGGTTGGGGACAATCTCGACTATCACCAGTGAGAAGGCCTGGCAGGAAAGCACCAGCAGCATCATGGCCAGTATCATATGCCATGGAGAGCAGTTGAGCGGGAAGTGGAGATATTGAAACATGATGGACTGTATGGCCACACCCACCGATATGAACACCACACTCTGTGGGAGGAGCTTGCCAGCGAGCGCGAGCGGCATGCAGCCTTTGGCTGTGGCAAGCCACTCGGGGGAGGTGCCTTGCTTGAGCTCCTGACATATGCTGAATGATGTGACGAGCATCACGAGCAGAGCCATGACTCCGGCCAGAAACGATTGGGAGAGATAGATGGAATAGTTGGTCCATGGATTTCCTATCGGGTGGATGTCGGTCTTGAGCGGAGTGATGAGCGAGCCCACGGTGTTGTCATCGACACCCGCGCTGGTGAGTGTGGTCTGCACGATGCCGCCCGAGGTGGTGACCGCTATCGTCTTGAAGCCTTTGAAAGATAGTGTGCCCGGCACGAAGATGGTCATGTTGGAGTAGAAGGAGAGGGTGGGGGTGCGGCCGCTGAGGGCCTTTTCCTGAAAATCGGTGGGGATGTAGAAGAATCCGAATATCTCTCCGCTCCTCACTTTGTCGATGGCCGAGTGGAAGCTCTCGCAGTCGACCGAGATGTCGATGAGCTCGCTTGCGTTGAGCGAGCGGCCTATGCGGCGCGAGAGAGTGGAGTGGTCCATGTCGACCATCGCGACGGGCACCTTGAGCGGCAATCCCTCGTGCATGAGGTTGAGAAAGAAAAATGCGCATCCCAGCGGCACGATCACCATCATGAAGATGTAGATCCTGCGAGAGCAGAGTGTCATTATGCCGCGACGTAGTGAGGGAAGCATGTTCTCTTAAGGGTTTAGGGGTAATAATTTAATATGAGAGTTGGAGAGAGCGGGCCGGTGTCAGGGCTTGAAGTAGACCACTGTCATGCCGGGACGAAGTTCGGGAATGGCTTCGAGTGTACGGGCCTTGATTTCAAAAGTCTTGCTGTCCCACTGGCCGGTCGACTTGGTGGCCTGCCATGTGGCATAGCTGCCGAGGTCGCGCGAGTAGTATATCTTGGCCTTTACTTTCTTTTTGTCGAGCGCGGGTATCATCACTTCGATTTCACCGCCGAGGGGCATGTCGTTGAGCAGGTCTTCGCGCACGTTGAATGTCACCCACTTGTCGTCGGTCTTGAGGAGATTCATGATGGGTGCGCCGAGCATCACAAGCTCGCTCACTTCGGGATAAATCTGGTCAATCTGTCCGTCGCACGGAGCCACGAGATACTGGTCTTCGAGGAGGCTCTGCACTTCGGCCACGCCGCCTTTGGCCACATTGACCATCGCTGCCGCGCTCTCCTTGTCCTCTTTCTGGGCTCCGGCCTTGGCCAGCTCGAGCTGGCTGCGGGCGGCGTCGCGTCCGGCCACGGCTGCGTCATAGGCGGCTTTGGCCTCGTCGCGTTTCTGCTCGGAGACTACACCTTCGTTGAAGAGGTTCTGCAGTCGGTCATAAGTCTTTTTGGTTATGGTCACGGCAGCCTCGGCCTGAGTCACGAGGTCGGCAGCGGCGTTGATAATCTGTACGCGTGTGCCGGCATCGACCTTCCGGTCCTGAGTGCGGGCTACGGTCTCCATGCCCTCGGCCCGCATGAGTTGGGCTTCGGCGAGCGATGAGTGTATGTGCACGAGGGTGTCGCCGGCTTTCACCATGTCACCTTCGCTGACATAGATGTCGGCCACGCGTCCGGGCAGCTTGCCCGAGATGCGTATTGATGTGGCGTCGGCCTGACCTTCGATAATGTCGGCCGGCTTGTCGAGAAATACGAATCCTATGATGGCAAGCACGATGCATGCAGCCACCACGAGGCCGAGAGCGACGAGCAGGGCTTTGTTTTCTTTCTGCTCTTGTGATACTGTGTTGGACATATTGGGTTCTTGATTGTTGTCGGTTGGTTATGAATTGAGTCTATGGAATATATCAGTGCAGAGTGCCGAGCACTTTGGAGAGATACACGTCGCAGAGATATACGTCGATGGCTGCGTCGATGTTCTCGCTGTGGGCCTTGAGCCATGCGGTCTGAGCCTCCATCACGTTGTCGACGGTCATCACGCCGTCACGGAACCCGAGGTCGGCACAACGCAGGTTTTCGTCAGCTTTGGCGAGGTTAACCTCGGTCATGCGGCGGGTCTTGAGAGCCTCGTCGGCCTTGTAGGTGGCCTGGCGCACCTGGAGGTCTATCATTTCCTTGGCGTTGTCAAGCTCCATGCGCATGGCGTTGGTCTGGGCCTTGGCGGCACGATATTTGTTGTAATTGCCGCCCCAGTGCCAGATGGGTATGGTGAGCATGGCTCCGACGGAGAACTGGCCGTTGAACTTGTTTTTGAATCCGTCGTAGAGATTGGGGTTGGAGAACGAGTAGGCACCCACGAGGGCAAGGTTGGGCATCATCTCCGAGCGGAGCACTTTGGCCTTCTGCTCGTAGATCTTCACGCCGAGTTCGAGCTGGCGCAGGTCGTTACGACGACTGTAGACCTCCTGCATGTCGATGGGGGTGTCGTCGGCTATGACCGCGGGGGTGGTTACGCGGGGAGCATCCTCGTCGGCCAGAGAGAAACGTGTGTCAAGCGGCAGGCCGCACACCTGGGCGAGTGCCATGCGTGAGAGCACGAGGCCGTTGTTGACTTTGGTCAGGTCGACGCGGGCCGAGTTGAGTTTGACATCGACGGTGAGCTGGTCGCTGCGCGTGGCTACGCCCTCTTTGATCATGAGCGACACATTGTGGCTCAGAGTGTCGAGCAGGTTGACGTAGCTCTCGGCCAACTGTTGCTTGGCTTTGAGCGACACCACTTGCCAATAGGCAGCGTCGACGGCATAGATTACGTCGGTTACAGAGTAGTCGAGTCGGCTCTTGGCAAGCTCCTCGGCATAGCCTGTAATCTTGTTCATGGCCACAATCTTTCCGCCCATGAAGATGGGCTGGGTGAGGGTCACCGCTCCGAAAAATACGTTGTGGATGTCATAGGTGAGTGCTTCCTTGGGCAGATAGGCCACCTGCTCGGGCACAAACTGACCGCCTACCTTTATGGGCTCGCCGGTCATGGGGTTTTTCACGACGTTGAACTCGTAGCCCTGCTTCTCGAGGTTGAAAGTCTTGACAGGAAGCAACTGGTCGGAGTCAAACATCGAAAGCTCTTTCTGGTTGTACATGTATCCGCCGGCAAAGTCGATGGACGGGAGGTAGGCTGCAAAAGCCTCCTTTTTCTGATAACCTGCCGCGCGCAGTTCCTCAGCCCCGCGGCGGAGGTTTTTGTTGTTGCCGAGAGCGAGGTCGCGACATTGGGCGAGGGTGAGTGTCGACCCTTCGGCCACTACCGGTCCCGGCTCCTGTGACATGCCCTGAAGGGCGGCTGACAGTATGACGGAAATTACTGTGAAACGCAATTTCATTGTTGGTCTGATATAAATAGTTGATGTATGCGTGATAGTCTCTGCAAATTTAACCCTTTTTGCGTATAAAAAGTTTATTTTTAGGATGGATAAATTAGAGTGAAAAAGCCCTATTATTGGTCTATATGTCTTATCGCGCCGACGAGTGTGTCGGCAGGGCGAACAAGATGATGAAAAAAGTGATTTTTTTCTGCAAAAATATAAAATTAGTTTTGCATAACTGAAATGTTAGTTATATCTTTGCGGTAGACATTCAAAGTAAGACAAGGAATCAATCCATTAAACAAGTATAATGATATGAAAGCAGGAAGAAAACCCAATCCCCTTCTCACAGAGAAAGAAATGATGGTGATGAAAATGCTCTGGGAACATGGCCCGCTTTTCGTGCGCGAGATGCTTACCTATTATCCCGAGCCCAAGCCACATTTCAACACCGTGTCGACTCTCGTGCGTATACTTGAGGAGAAGGGTCGTGTGGCTCATGAGACCTTTGGCCCGACCTATCGCTACTATGCTGTCACCAAGCAGGAGGAAATGCGTGAGCGTTCACTCAAGCAGGTGATAACCAATTATTTCAATGACTCGTATAAGAGTGCCGTCTCAGCTCTTGTCGAGGAAGAAAAGATTTCGGTCGACGAACTTAAGGAGATAATCCGCATGGTCGAGGAAAAGGACTGTCCGGAGGCGGAAAAGTAATCGATACGCTTTAAAATTAAATTTTTCATAATATGTTACGGTGCTGCGGCAAAATGTCGCGGTAATGGCCGTCCTATACCTTAAAAATCGCGTTATGGGAGCATTGATGTCCTATTCGATAGAAAGTTCGGTGGTGCTTGTCGGGCTTTATCTTGCCTACAAGTGGGTGTTGGCGTCGGAGTGTCAGCATTCGTTTAACCGCCTGGTGTTGTGGATAATCTATGCCATGGCGTTGCTGATGCCGTTTCGCATGGCGTTGCTGATGTCCCGGGCCGAGGTGTCGCTGCCTCAGGCCGAAATAGCGGTGGGGGTGGGAGAGCTTATCCCGATGATGACGGTTGTCGACGAGCCGGCCGGAGTGCAGGGAGTAGCGGTGGCCATGCAGGTGCTCCTGTGGATATATCTTGCCGGCATATTGGTCGTCACGGCCCATACGCTCATGGTCGCGGCGAGGCTTATGATGATAGTGCGCAAGGGTGAGCATGTCATGGTCAATGACCGTAGAGTGGTGCTTATCGACGATGAGGGGATAGCCCCGTTCAGCGTGATGCGTGTCATCGTGATGTCGCGGCGTGACTATGAAGAGGCCGGCGAGATGATTTTTGAGCATGAGCGCAATCATGTAAGGCTCTGTCATTGGATAGACCTGCTCATGGCCCAGACTGTAGCCGCCTTGCAGTGGTATAATCCGGCTGCGTGGCTCATGCGCGAGGAGCTCAAGGCCGTGCATGAATATCAGGCCGATGCCGGAGTGATGCGCTCGGGACTGAATATCAAGCAATATCAGATGTTATTAATAAAAAAGGCTGTCGGCGCGAGATTCCCGTCACTTGCCAACAGCCTGAATCACAGTAAACTTAAAAAACGTATAACTATGATGTACAATTCCCGGACATCGACGACGCGCCGTCTGCGCGCCCTCGTGTTAGTGCCCGCGCTCGGCGGAGCATTGTTAGTGACCAATCTTCCGGCTGTAGCCGAAGTGTTTAACTCGGTGGCCGACACCGACCTGCTGATTGGTGAGGACAAAATTAGTGAAAATCGCGGTGACGCGCAAGTGTTGCCTGTGGACATTGCTCAGTATGTCCCCTCGGCCGATAAGGTTGAGTCTGATGCCGCAGTGAACTCTGACCCCGAACCGGCTCGCAAACCGCAGAAAGAGGTCGTGGTGCAAAAGAATACTTCTGCCTCCGAGACCGAGAAAGCCAAAGCCTCGGACGGAAATCTTGGTGAGATAGTAGTGGTAGGTCATGCCGACAATGCGCCTCAGAGGTCTAAAACAGAGTCGGACGAGGTGCGTGGGAAAGTGTCGGACGATGACAGACGTGTCTATGATGTAGTGGAGACCCCTCCGAGCTTTCCCGGCGGTCAGACTGAATTGATGAAGTTGATTGCGCAGTCGGTGCGTTATCCGGTCGACGCGTATAGAGACAGTGTGCAGGGTCGTGTCGTGATGCAGTTTGTGGTCGACAAGGACGGTAAGGTGACATCACCGACGGTGGTGCGCGGAGTGTGCGAGTCAATTGACGAGGAGGCCAAGAGGGTGGTAATGCAACTGCCCGATTTTATCCCCGGTAAATTGAGAGGTGAGCCTGTCGCTGTGAGGTATACACTGCCTGTTTTATTCAAACTGACGAACAAAAAAGGTACTGTCAGCCGTCACACGGGTTCTAAACCGGTCAATGTAAACGAAGCTATTGCTATTGCTTCAGGTGTGACGGTGCTTGTAAACGGAAAGAAGGTCGATGGAATCGATAACATAGATCCGAAGAGCATTCAGTCGATCGATGTTGTCAAGACTGATCCGCAATATCCCAAGGGCCTCATCAAGATAACACTCAAAGACGGTTCGGCCGTAGCGACAACGACTGACGCGGAGTGACCTCTGGAAAATAAAGAAACAAGAGAACGGTAGTCAATGATTGAAACTACCGTTCTCCTGTTTCTTTATTTTATTATCCTTTGGGAGACTTTAGTGTCTCTTGGCTGGTTTAGCCGATTTTGATGCCTGAGAAGCCCATGAATGCCATGGCCAGGAGGCCGGCGCAGATAAGGGCGATGGGCACACCACGCATGGCTTTGGGAGTGTCGGCGAGGGCGAGCTGCTCGCGGATGCCGGCAAAGATGGAGATGGCCATGGTGAAACCGATGGCGGTGGCTACGGCATAGACGAGGCTCTGGCCGAGGTCCATGTTTTTCTGCACCACAGTGATGGCTACGCCAAGCACGGCGCAGTTGGTGGTGATTAGGGGCAGGAACACACCGAGCGCGCTATAGAGCACCGGGGCTATCTTCTTGAGGATAATCTCGAGCATCTGCACGAGTGCTGCGATGACGAGAATGAAGACTATGGTCTGCATGAAGCCGAGGCCGAAGGGGGTGAGCACCAATGCCTGAAGCAGCCATGTGATGGCTGTGGCGAGGACCATGACGAATGTCACAGCGGCTCCCATGCCCACTGCGCTCGATAGCTTGCGCGACACGCCTATGAAGGGGCATATGCCGAGAAATTGGGCAAAGACGATGTTGTTGACAAAGATTGCCGTGATGATGATGGAGATATATTCGAGCATCTGATTGGTCTTTTAGAGTGTGGATTATGACTGCTTACTTGGCTTCGCGGAGCTTGGTGAAGAGTGCGATGAGCAGGCCCAGAGCTATGAACGCGCCGGGTGCGAGCACGAATACCAGCGAACCGAACTGTTCGGGATAGATGGTGGCGTCAAATATCTTGCCTGTGCCGAGAAACTCACGCACCGCTCCGAGCAGGGTGAGGGCTACGGTGAAGCCGAGACCTATGCCTATGCCGTCGAGACAACTGTCAAACACTCCGTGGCGCGAGGCGAAGGCCTCGGCGCGGCCGAGCACTATACAATTGACCACGATGAGGGGAATGAAGATGCCGAGAGTGGCGTAGAGCGAGGGCAAGTAGGCTTCCATCACGAGCTGAAGCACCGACACGAAGGCTGCGATGACCACGATATAGGCGGGGATGCGCACCTTGGAGGGCACGAAATTCTTGATGAGCGAAATCACCACGTTGGAGCATATGAGCACTGCCATGGTGGCAAGTCCCATGCTCATGCCGTTGATCGCGCTGCCGGTGGTACCCAGTGTGGGACACATGCCCAGCATAAGCACGAAAGTGGGGTTTTCGGCTATGATGCCGTTGAAGAGTATTTTAAGTTTATCGTTCATGGCTTAGTGATTATTGCTGGGCGTTGGACTGATAGAGAGCTTGATTGGCGAGAGTGAGCGCGCGCAGGAATGCTCGCGACGAGATGGTCGCGGCAGTGATGGCGTCGACATCTCCGCCGTCTTTGCTTACGGTGAGATTGGCAGTGTTGGCGTTTAGGCCTACGATTGAGTGGGCGGAGTCGCGGAACCATTCGTCCATCTTGGAGCCGAGGCCGGGAGTCTCGGCGTGCTGCATCACTGCATATCCGGTGATGTCGCCTTGGGGGTTGAAGCCATACATCACAGTTATGAGGCCCGAGAATCCGTTGTTGTCATGGCTCTCGACGGCGATGCCTGCGAGCTCGTCGTCCTTGCGGGCGGGGAAGAGGGTCACGGTCTCGCCGTCGACGGTCACCTGTATGGCTTCATCGGCGGGATTGTTGTTGAAGTCAATGCCGGGGAGCACCTGTCCGATGGCGTCCTTCTGCTTCTGGGCCTTGGCCTGTGCGATGGGCTCTTCAGTGAGAGTGTATACGCCGGCCAGAGCGGCTGCGGCCACGATTGTGATGATGCCGAGTGAGAGCACCATGTTTACGAGTGTCGATTTCATGCTGTAGCCCTCCCTTCGCCAAATTTACGTGGTTTCATATATCGGTTGATGAGGGGTGTCACGCCGTTCATGATGAGGATGGCAAATGACATACCCTCGGGGTATGCGCCCCATTGACGTATTACGAGTGTGATAATGCCTATCATTACTCCATAGAGGAGCATGCCCGAGCGGCTCATTGGCGATGTCACATAGTCGGTGGCCATGAATATCGCGCCGAGCAGAAGTCCGCCCGAGAGGATTTCGACACCGACAGGCGCGCCTATGCAGAGCGAGAAGAGAGCCACGGTGCCCACGATGGCTACGGGGATGTGCCATGTGATGACGCGGAAGCAGAGCAGATAGATAAATCCGAGTATCAGGGCTATGGCTCCGACTTCGCCGAGCGAGCCGCCGATGTTGCCCATAGCGGCGTCAAGCAGGTTGATGTCGGCGGGCTCCACAAGACCCATTTTGAGTTGGCCGAGGATGGTCGCGCCGGTGGTGGCGTCGGTATAGGCCATGCGGTTGACGAGAGGTTCGGGCCATGTGGTCATGGCTACGGGGAATGAAAGGAGCAGAAACACGCGGCCTACGAGTGCCGGGTTGAAAATGTTGCATCCGAGGCCTCCGAAAGTTAGTTTGCCGATGCCGATGGCTACGACACAGCCTATCAGAATCATCCACACGGGGATGTTGGAGGGCAGGTTGAGAGCCAGGAGCAGTCCGGTGAGGACGGCCGAGAGGTTGCCGATGGCGGGCTTGCGGCCCATCATGTAGCGTGTGATTAGATACTCGGCGGCTACGCATCCCACAATTGCGGTGGCGATGACAATGGCCGCACCGATGCCGAAGTAGTAGAGCGCGACGAGCACTGCGGGTATCAGGGCGATGATGACATGAAGCATCAGCCGCGTCACAGTGGTAGGGGTGTGCGCGTGGGGTGACGGCGAAATGGTGATTAAGTTTTCCATTGCTTTAATTAAGAAACGGTGTTGTTTTTGTTCCGAGCCGCGGATGTAAGCATGTGGCAGCTCAATGGTTTAGACAAAAGGATGTGCAAAATTACACAAATTTTACGTTAAAAGTGTCACCTTTGGAAATAAAATTTGTGTAAATGAGGCGTAAAACTGTAATTTCGGCACAAATTCTGGCCGCATAGAATGGCTTAGTCGGGAAGATTAAGGTAGAGATATGTGATGTAGGCGATGTAACATAGTATAAGCACGGCTCCTTCGGCGCGGGTGATGGTGCGCTCGCGGTAAAACCATCCGAACAGCCAGAAGAGAAGGCTTGCCACTGCAAGCACCGCGAGGTCAAGGACTCCTATGGAGCCGAAGGGGAGCGGCATGACGGTGGCGGTGCAGCCAAGAACGAGAAATATATTGAAGATGTTGGAGCCGATGACGTTGCCGAGACACATGTCGGAGTGGCCTTTGGTGGCGGCGACGAGCGAGGTGGCGAGCTCGGGGAGAGAAGTGCCTGCGGCAAGGATGGTGAGTCCGATCAGTCCTTCGCTCCAGCCGAGGCTGCGCGCTATGGCCGACGCGCTGTCGACAAACCAGTTGCCGCCCAGTATGAGACAGCCGAGACCGCCGACGGTGATGAGGATGGCGCGCCACAGTGGACCGGATTTTTTTGTCTCAGTCTCGGTCTTGTCGGCGGTGGCGGGGAGCGGTTGGGGCGACTTCTTAGCCGAGGCGATGGTGTAGCGCATGAAGATGGCAAAGAATACGAGCAACAGTAATCCGTCGACGCGTGTCACGGTCATCGCGCCTCCGTCAAGCCATGGCGCGCAGCCCATGATGAGGAGCACGATTGACGACAGCATGACGAGCGGTATCTCGTTGACGAGTATGCCGCGTGTGACTATTATCGGGCTTATGACGGCTGTCAGGCCAATGATTACGAGTATGTTGAATATGTTTGAGCCCACGATGTTGCCTATGGCCATTTCGGGCGAGGCATTGACGGCTCCGGTTATGGATACCACGAGTTCGGGTGCGCTGGTCATCATGGCCACGATGGTCAGGCCGATAAGGAAGTCTGACATTCCAAACCGTTTGGCGATGGCGACCGAGCCGTCGGTCATGAAATTGGCCCCGGCAAGTATGAGGCACAGTCCGAGTATGAGCAGCAGTATTGATAGTAACATAGAGCGAGTAAATGGTTATGTGTTATATTATCGCGACCGAGCGCAGCAGTGTGGCATAGTAGTCTGCTTTTTGCTCGAGGGGCAGGGGGTAGGCGCGCGAAGTGGAGGGCATGCGCCAGATGTCGAGGCCGTTGACGGTGTCATGGACGCTTTTGCCCATGGCCGGCGGCGTGGTGGAAGTGAGGTCGGCTATGACTCCGGCTGCTTTCTCGCCGGTGGTGGCTATGGTGTGGCATGAGGGTATCTCGCCGAGGAGTTCAAAGAGGGGCACGGGGGTGACTATTTCGAGATATTTGTCGGAGGCGTTGTCCTTGAGCCGTCTTACTTCGCGGCCGGTGTCATGGAGAGCTATGCCGCAACGGTCGAGGGTCTCGCGTATGAGCGTAAGTCGAAATGTGCGTGTGGATGTGTCGTAGAGGTGATCTTTGTCACCGTAGATAAGGAGTCCGATGATGCGCCAGAAATCGTTGGTGCGGTTGGGGTAATAAAATTCCATGGCCCAGCGGTGGGGCTGGGGCGGAAATGTGCCCATGATGAGGACTTTGGCCGACGGGGGCAGGTAGGGCGGAAAGGGATGTGTCTCGAGCATTGTTCGTTATATAATATCGAGGGCTGTTGTTTTTTGTTAAACAAAATCGCGGGCGTCAGGGTTGAGCCCTGCGTCCGCGATTGTAAATTGTGTAGGTCGGGTGTCAGTGACCGAAGAGGTGTTACTCTTTCACGCGCTCTTTGTATGAGCCGTCGCGTGTGTCGATGACTACCTTGTCGCCGATGTTGCAGAAGAGGGGTACACGCACTTCGGCACCTGTCTCTACAGTCGCGGGCTTGAGTGTGTTGGTGGCGGTGTCGCCCTTGATGCCGGGCTCGGTGTAGGTGATTTCGAGCACTACCGAGGTGGGCATTTCACAGGTGAGGATGGTCTCGCTTTCGGCGTGTACCATGGCCTCGCAGATGTCGCCGTCCTTGAGGAACTGTACGCCTTCGATGCTTTCGCCGGGGATGATTACCTCTTCCCATGTCTCGGTGTGGAGGAAGTGATAGCCCATGTCGTCCTTGTAGCTGTACTGGTAGGGACGACGCTCGATGCGCACTTCATTGACTTTAACGCCCGAGTTCCAGGTCTTGTCGAGAACGCGGCCGGTCTGTACATTTTTGAGTTTTGTGCGTACGAAAGCGGGGCCTTTGCCGGGCTTTACGTGGAGAAATTCTACGATGAAGAAGTACTGGCCGTCGATGTCGAGGCACATACCGTTTTTGAAGTCTGCAGTTGTTGCCATATGTCTTTTTGTTCGGGACTTGCCCGAAGGTTATGGGGTTATTTAAGGTTGGATATACTGATAGTTTGGTCAGGCTTTGTGAGGCCCGGAGTGTGTCTGCCGGAATGGCTGTCGGGTAGTGATTGTCAGTTGCAGCCTCCGCAGCAGCCTCCATCACCGCAGGAGCTGTCGTCACCGCATCCGCCTCCACATCCGCCGCAACCGCCTCCGCAGCGTGAGGGGTGGATCTCTTCAGGTGTGGCGTCACGCACGGTGATGATTTTGCCGTCGGCAAAGTGGAGGGCCTGTCCTACGAGTGGATGGTTGAAGTCCATGGTGACAGCCTTGTCGTTGACTTCGAGCACGGTGCCTGTTATCTGGTAGCCGTCGGCTGTGAACATGGGCACTTTGGCTCCTTTCTTGACGCGTGAGTCGAGCTTGCCGTTGTCGTCGAGGAAGAGGTTGCGGTCAAGGGTGGCCACGTCGTCGGGGTTATAGGGGATGGCGTCGGCGGGCTCGATTTTGACGTCAAACGAGGCTCCCTGCTCGAGTCCGTCAATAGCGGCTGCGAGTGCGGGTATGAGTCCCGGGGTCACGCCATAGATGAATCGTTCGGGCTCGGAGGCCTCGACGGTATGTACCATGGTCTCGGGCTGTCCGGGCAGCGAGGCATAGAGGTTGTAGGCTATTTCTACGTATTTGCCGGGTTGTATCTTGTCCATGAGGTGGATAGGGTGCGTGGTGATGGGGTGGGGAAATTAACCGTTGGTGTGCTCGGATGTCACGCCGGCCAGATCGGGGTCGACCATGATGCGTCCGCAGTATTCACACACGATGATTTTCTTGTGCATCTTGATTTCCATCTGCTTCTGGGGCGGGATGCGGTTGAAGCAGCCGCCGCAGGCGTTGCGCTGGATGTAGACGACGCCGAGGCCGTTGCGGGCGTTCTTGCGGATGCGCTTGAAGGCGGCGAGGGTGCGTGGGTCGTCGATGCGGGCTTCGAGGTCTTTGGCATTGGCGCGGAGCACTTCCTCGTCTTTCTTGGTCTCGGAGATGATTTCTTCGAGCTGCTGACGCTTGTCGGCAAGGATGTGGTTGCGGTCAACGAGGCTCTCCTCGGCTGCGGCGATGTCGGCTGTCTTGGCGTCGATCTCGCGGCCATACTGGCCTATGCGCTTTTCAGAGAGTTGTATCTCGAGGGTCTGATACTCGATTTCTTTTGACAGGAGGTCAAACTCGCGGTTGTTGCGCACGTTGTCGAGCTGAGTCTTGTAGGTGGCTATCTGCTCCTGTGCCACCTGGATTTTGTTCTGCTCCTGGGCGGTCATGGAGCGCAGCTCCTCGATCTCGTGGTTGTACTTGTCGATGCGTGTGTGCAGACCGGCTATTACGTCCTCGAGGTCGCGCACTTCCTCGGGAAGTTCGCCGCGGATGGTGCGGATGCGGTCGATTTCAGAGAGGATTGTCTGAAGCTCGTAGAGGGAGCGGAGGCGGTGTTCTACCGAGTTAGCCTGGTCGATTTTTGATTGCTCTTTGGCCATATGTTGATGTAGTTATTTGATTGCCGGGTTTAATGCATCATGGCTTCAGCCCGAGGCGGGTGAAGTCATATATAGGCCACGGGATTTTGCTCACAAGTGGCCATATGGACTGCAAAGTTAGGAAATTTTTGGGAAATAATGCGTGAAAAAATTGATTTAGTGCATATTTCGCTCTCAAAATGCCCGGTGTCGATGATGATTATCTTTTGACCGTGGTCGAGAAAGTCGTGATAACGCACGTCGGAGGTGATGTATGCGTCGGCCCGTAGGGTTATGGCGGTGGTGATAAATTCGCCTCCCGAACCGCTGCAGAGGGCCACGGTGTGGATGTCGCCGGTCTCGCGGGGGCCTTGCGTGACGCGCACGGTCGGTGCGTCATATGCTCTTTTGACGGTCTCGATGAATGCGGCGCGGGTGATGCCGCCGGAGATGGTGCCGATGACGCCCAGTCCGGCGTCGGGGCTGACGGATGATGGTGAGAGCGGGCGCATGTCGGTGAGCCCGAGGCGTGAGCCGAGCTCGTGGCTTACTCCGCCCGGGGTGCTGTCGAGCGCGGTGTGGCTCGAATAGATGGCTATGCCTGAGCGTATGGCCGAGATGACGGCCTGCTCGGCGTTGCCGGCTCCGGTGATGGAGCGAAGTCCGCGAAATATAAGGGGATGATGCGAAATGATGAGATTGCACCCTTTGGCGCGGGCTTCGTCAACAACGGCGGGGGTGATGTCGAGACACGTTATGACTCCTGTGCACAGGTCGGTTGTCCCGGATGGTGTGACCTGCCAGCCGGTGTTGTCCCAGGATTCCTGAAGGGTGGGGGAGGCGTAGGCTTCGATGACGCTTATGATGTCGGCATGTGTCATTTTTTGCGGTGAGATGGTTGGGGGAGTGTATGAAAAAAGAGTTTAAAGGTTATGTCAGGTCATGTGTAACCTAAATCATAAACTTTAAACTCTAATCTTTATGATGCTTTCAATTATTTAAGATCGAGCTTGATCTGGAGCTCGTCGAGCTGTGTGTCGTCGATGGCCGAGGGTGCGTCGATCATCATGTCGCGTCCCGAGTTGTTTTTGGGGAAGGCGATGACGTCGCGGATTGAGTCGAGTCCGGCGAGTATCGAAACGAAGCGGTCGAAGCCGAAGGCGAGTCCGCCGTGAGGGGGTGCGCCGTATTTGAAGGCGTTCATGAGGAAGCCAAACTTGTATTGTGCGTCCTCCTCGCTCAAGCCGAGCAGGCGGAACATCTTGTCCTGCAGTTCGGCCTCATGGATACGTATGGAGCCGCCGCCGAGCTCGTTGCCGTTGACCACCATGTCATAGGCAGTGGCGCGCACCGCGCCTGTGTCGGAGTCGAGCAGGTGGATGTCGTCGGGGTTGGGGGCGGTGAAGGGGTGATGCATGGCGTAGTAACGCTGTGTCTCTTCGTCCCACTCGAAGAGGGGGAAGTCGACCACCCAGAGGCAGGAGAAGTTCTGCGGGTCACGCAGACCGAGGCGCGAGCCCATCTCGAGACGCAGTTCGCAGAGCTGCTTGCGGGTCTTCATTGTAGGACCGGCAAGTATGAGCATGAGGTCGCCCTTCTGTGCGCCGGCGCGGTCGGTCCAGGTGCGGAGCTCCTCTTCGGTGTAGAATTTTGATACCGACGATTTGATCGAGCCGTCTTCTTCGACCTTGACCCACATCATGCCTTTGGCACCTACCTGGGGGCGTTTCACGAAGTCGGTAAGCTGGTCGAGCTGCTTGCGGGTGTAGCCGGCACATCCGGGGGCCACGATGGCTCCTACATATTCGGCTTCGTCAAGCACGGCGAAGCCTTTGCCGCCGGTGAGGTCTTTGAGCTCGACAAACTCCATGCCGAAACGGGTGTCGGGCTTGTCGGAGCCGTAGAGACGCATGGCGTCGGCCCATGTCATGCGGGGGAAGGGCGCGGTGAAGTCGATGTCTTTTACATATTTGAATATATGTTTTACAAGACCCTCAAACATGCCGAGCACGTCCTCCTGATTGACAAACGACATCTCGCAGTCAATCTGTGTGAACTCGGGCTGGCGGTCGGCGCGAAGGTCCTCGTCGCGGAAACATTTCACTATCTGGAAGTAGCGGTCAAATCCGCTTACCATCAGCAACTGTTTGAATGTCTGGGGCGACTGGGGCAGTGCGTAGAACTGTCCGGGGTTCATGCGCGAGGGCACTACGAAGTCGCGTGCGCCCTCGGGGGTCGACTTGATGAGCACGGGGGTCTCCACTTCGAGGAAGCCCTTTGAGTCGAGATAGCGGCGTATCTCGAACGCCATGCGATGGCGCAACTCGAGATTGGAGCGTACGCATGAGCGGCGCAGGTCGAGGTAGCGATACTTCATGCGCAGGTCGTCGCCGCCGTCGGTGTCGTCCTCGATGGTGAAGGGGGGTACCTCGCTGCGGTTGAGCACCTTCAGCTCTTTGGCTATGATCTCGATGTCGCCCGTGGGGATGTGGGCGTTCTTGCTGGTGCGCTCGGCAACGGTGCCGGTCACCTGTATCACCCACTCGCGGCCGAGTTTATTGGCGGCCTCGCAGAGCGAAGCGTCAGCGTCGCTCTCAAACACTACCTGTGTGATGCCGTAGCGGTCGCGGATGTCGACAAAGGTCATTCCGCCCATTTTGCGTGCTCTCTGCACCCAACCGGCCAGCGTTACTTCGCGGCCGGCGTCGCTAATGCGGAGTTCACCGCATGTATTTGTCCTGTACATAGATTTTTCGGTTATAATGTGCAAAATTATAAAGAATTGGCGAAACCTTAAGAAGATTTCGCCAAAAAAATCCATGAGGATGCAGATATGCGGGTTATTTGATGAGAGAAGTTGAGGCTTTTATTCCGGCCGGTCGAAGATTGGAGTAGAGAGGTAGCGGTCGCCGGTGTCGGGGAGGATGGCTACGATGATGCGCCCTTCATATTCGGGCTGCCGGGCAAGGCGCATGGCGGCTCCGAGGGCTGCTCCCGACGATATGCCGGCGAGGAGACCTTCGTAGCGGGCGAGCAGGCGTGAGCATGCGGCGGCTTCGTTGCTCTCCACGCAGATGATGCCGTCGACTACTGTGGGGTCGTAATTGGCGGGGATGAATCCGGCTCCGATGCCCTGGATGCTGTGCCGGCCGGGATTTCCGCCTGAGAGCACCGGCGATTCGGCCGGCTCGACGGCAAAGGCTTTGATGGCCGGATTGCGCCATTTGAGCCCTCGGGCTGTGCCGATGAGAGTGCCGGCTGTGCCCACGCCTGCAACGATGGCGTCGACTTGTCCGTCGGTGTCGTCCCATATCTCACGGGCTGTGGTCGAGCGGTGTATGGCGGGATTGGCAGGGTTGTCAAACTGTGACGGGATAAAAGAGCCGGGTGTCTCTCGGTGGAGGCGTTGGGCTTCGCGTATGGCTCCGTTCATGCCTTCGGCCGCAGGGGTGAGGATGAGCGTGGCACCAAGCGCGGCAAGGAGCTTGCGCCGCTCTATGCTCATGCTCTCGGACATGGTGAGTATCAGGCGGTAGCCTTTTACTGCGGCTATCCATGCGAGGCCGATGCCGGTGTTGCCGCTTGTCGGCTCGATGATGGTTGCTCCCGGCGAGAGGAGGCGGGCCTGTTCGGCAGTCTCTATCATTGCGAGGGCGGCGCGGTCTTTTATGCTGCCGCCCGGGTTGAAGGCTTCGATTTTTACAAGTACGCGTCCTTTGAGGGCTTCGGCGCGCTCTATGTTGCACACTTCGAGCAGAGGGGTGTGTCCGATAAGTTCGGTGAGTGAGTAAGCGATTTTCATATAGTCTTGAGGTTTGTGTCAGGCGGATGCTGAAAATTAAACGCGTTGTAAGGGCGTATGGTTGTGCCGTGTGGGTTGTCGGGCCGGTTTTAGTGTGAATCTTTGCGGTATTGATGTGTGAGGCTGATTATTTTCTTGGGTAAATTTAATATTAAGGAAAATGTTTCTGTGAATGTTTGTGAAAATATAGAAATATTCCCTATATTTGCAAAACGCATTCCGGGAAAGTTCCAAAATGCTGTCGTCTGATAATACACACGTAGAAAAAAGGTAGATATGGCTTCTAATTCCGAACGTCTTGATGAAACTGATGTAAAGATATTGCGCCTGTTGCAGCAGGACGCCCGTTTGACACTCAAAGAGATTGGTGCGCGAGTCAATCTCTCGTCCACGCCGGTCTATGAGCGGTTCAAGCGGCTTGAACGCGAGGGCTATATTTTGAAATATGTAGCAGTGCTTGATGTGGAGAAGCTCAACATGGGATTTACGGTGTATTGCAGTGTGAAGCTCAAGCAGCAGAATCTTGAGGTGGCCGACACCTTTGCGCGTGCCATGCTCGGTCTGCGTGAGGTCACGGAGTGCTACAATATATCAGGGCAGTTTGATTATCTTCTCAAGATTCAGGCGTCGAGTATGAAGACCTACAGAGAGTTTGTGCTCAATGTGCTCGGCACGATGCCGGAGGTGTATTCTTTCGAGTCGACTTTTGTGATGGACGAGCTCAAGCATGATTACGGCATATCGATCTGATGTTACCAGGGTCGGAGGGGCTGTTGTCAGTGTGGGTGGCTATGATGTGTGTATTCGTCTCTTTTATATATAATAATGTGGTGATGTTGCAGAACAGGCACGATATGTTAATAGAAACAAAAAAGATGCGAAAAAGTTGCTGAAATATTTGCATGGTAAAAATATTCATTGTAATTTTGCATCGCAATTGAGCAAAACATCTATGCTCAACAGCAAGAGAACATAAACTTGTTGCCTCTTTAGCTCAGTTGGCCAGAGCACGTGATTTGTAATCTCGGGGTCGTTGGTTCGAATCCGACAAGAGGCTCAACGAAACTTATTAGGGCGAATACCAGAGTGGCCAAATGGGGCAGACTGTAAATCTGCTGGTTTATACCTTCGGTGGTTCGAATCCATCTTCGCCCACACTCCAATTGCGGAAGTAGCTCAGTTGATAGAGCATCAGCCTTCCAAGCTGAGGGTCGCGAGTTTGAGCCTCGTCTTCCGCTCCACTTTTTTAAGCGAAAACACAATGCCAATGTAGCTCAGGGGTAGAGCACTTCCTTGGTAAGGAAGAGGTCGCGGGTTCAAATCCCGCCATCGGCTCTATTTTCACACAGTAGGCGGCCTCGATAGTGCTTTTACGCTATCGTGGCGTCTTGTCAAAAAAGCAATCATTAATCAAGCAATAATAGCAAAGTTATGGCAAAAGAAAAATTCGAAAGAACGAAGCCGCATGTTAACATCGGTACCATCGGCCACGTTGACCATGGCAAGACTACTCTTACCGCAGCCATCACCACAGTGCTCGCTAAGAAAGGCCTCTCAGAGGTTAAGTCGTTTGACCAGATCGACAATGCTCCCGAGGAAAAAGAGCGTGGTATTACTATCAACACCGCTCACGTAGAGTATGAGACCGCTAATCGTCACTATGCTCACGTAGACTGCCCGGGACACGCTGACTATGTTAAGAACATGGTAACAGGTGCCGCTCAGATGGACGGTGCTATCATCGTAGTAGCCGCTACCGACGGTCCCATGCCTCAGACTCGCGAGCACATCCTTCTCGCCCGTCAGGTGAACGTTCCCCGTCTTGTCGTATTCCTCAACAAGTGCGACATGGTCGACGATGAAGAGATGTTCGACCTCGTAGAGATGGAGATGCGTGATCTTCTTTCGACTTACGAATACGATGGCGACGAGACCCCCATCATCCGTGGCTCTGCCCTCGGTGCTCTCAACGGTGAGCCCCAGTGGGAAGAGAAGGTTATGGAGCTCATGGAGGCTGTTGACAACTGGATCCCCCTGCCTCCCCGCGACATCGACAAACCCTTCCTTATGCCTGTTGAGGACGTGTTCTCAATCACCGGTCGTGGTACAGTTGCTACCGGTCGTATCGAGACTGGTATCGTAAAGGTAGGCGACGAAGTTCAGATCATGGGTCTTGGCGCAGACATGAAGTCGGTTGTAACCGGCGTTGAGATGTTCCGCAAGCTTCTTGATCAGGGCGAAGCCGGTGACAACGTAGGTCTCCTTCTCCGCGGTATCGACAAGAAAGACATCAAGCGCGGTATGGTAATCTGCCATCCGGGTGTTGTTAAGCCCCACAGCAAGTTCAAAGCTTCTGTTTATATCCTCAAGAAAGAGGAAGGTGGCCGTCACACTCCGTTCCACAACAAGTATCGTCCCCAGTTCTACATCCGTACACTTGACGTAACCGGTGAGATCACTCTCCCCGAAGGTGTAGAGATGGTAATGCCCGGTGACCACGTTGAGATCAACGTAGAGCTCATCAACCCGGTAGCTTGCGACGCAGGTCTTCGCTTCGCTATCCGTGAGGGTGGCCGCACCGTAGGTTCGGGTCAGATCACCGAGATTCTTGAGTAATACCACTCATAGGGTTAGCAGTTAACCCCAACCCATAAGAAACCGGCCTCGTAGCGAGGCGTGCCATAATTGACTTCACGCGTGGCCGGTTTCTTTCATACGGGACTAGCTCAGTTGGTAGAGCACCGGTCTCCAAAACCGGGTGTCGGGAGTTCGAGTCTCTCGTCCCGTGCTAAAAATAGACGCAAATGAGTAAACTTAAACTGCTTACGGATATCGAGGAGTCATATACCGAGTTACGGTATAAGACTTCTTGGCCTACTAAGACCCAACTGGTCAAAAGCGCGGTAATCGTGCTTGTCGCTTCCATTATCATAGCTGCGATTATCTTCGTGATGGACCAGGTGGTAGACACTATCATGCACTTTATCTACTCACTCGGACGTTAACCCCTATCAGGTAAATCACGGCAATGGCTGAAGAATTAAAGAAGGCTTGGTATGTGCTTCGCGCCATCTCAGGCAAGGAAGCTAAGGTAAAAGAGGTGCTTGACGGAGCAATCCGCAACACCGGCCTCGGCGACTACGTCTTTCAGGTGCTGATACCTACCGAGAAGGTTATGTCGGTGAAGAATGGCAAGAAGGTCATAAAGGAGAAGAATCTCTACTCCGGTTATGTCTTCGTCGAGTGCATTCTTACAGGCGAGGTACTCTATGAGCTGCGCAATACAACAAACGTTATTGACTTCCTGCGCGGACGCGGCAAAGATGCTGCGCCCGAGTCGTTGCGCGAATCGGAAGTGCGCCGTATGCTCGGCGCGGCCGACGAGCTGCTTGACTCAGCGTCGGATGGCAATGACTATATCGTAGGCGAGGCTGTCAAGGTAACCTCAGGCCCCTTCACCGGTTTTGACGGAATCATAGAGGAAGTCAACCGCGAGAAGAAGAAACTGAAAGTGATGGTCAAGATTTTCGGGCGTAAAACTCCGCTCGAACTCGAGAACTCGCAAGTAGTGCGTGAATAACAATCGCGCGGTGTCCGGGCGCACGCTCGGTGCACAGGCTTACATCCCCTTCCGGGTCGTCCCCTCCAACGAGGCGGCATGGGAGAGGTTAAGTTTGTGATGAGTGCCGGAGACCACGGGAGATGTCACGACTGATGGACAGGACACAGTGTATTGGTTACGAAATCACAGCGTCGGCTCCGTTCACGACGGCATCGTTTTAACCGAATCATTAACAAAAATTTAGATTTATCATGGCTAAAGAAATTGCTGGACAGATCAAATTGCAAATCAAGGGAGGCGCAGCAAACCCCTCTCCTCCAGTTGGTCCGGCCCTCGGTTCGAAGGGTATCAACATCATGGAGTTTTGCAAGCAATTCAACGCCCGCACCCAGGACAAGGCCGGTAAGGTACTTCCCGTAGTAATCACTTATTACACTGACAAGAGCTTTGACTTCGTTGTCAAGACCCCGCCGGTAGCAATCCAGCTCCTCGAGGCTTCCAAGATCAAGAGCGGTTCGGCCCAGCCTAACCGTAACAAGGTTGCCGAGATCACCTGGGACCAGGTAAAGGCTATTGCTGAGGACAAAATGCCCGATTTGAACTGTTTCAACGTTGCGTCGGCAATGCGTATGGTTGCCGGAACAGCCCGCAGCATGGGTATCACCGTGAAAGGAACTTTCCCCGAAAACATTTAATCTTCGATTGACATGAGTAAACTGACCAAAAATCAAAAAATCGCGCAGGAGAAGGTTGATGCAAACAAGGCTTACACACTCTCAGAGGCTGTGGAGCTTGTAAAGGAGATAACCTTCACCAAGTTTGATGCTTCGCTCGACGTGGATGTACGTCTCGGCGTAGACCCCCGTAAGGCTAACCAGATGGTACGTGGCGTGGTAACACTCCCCAATGGTACCGGCAAGCAGGTGCGCGTGCTCGTGCTCTGCAACTCTGACGCAGAGGCAGCCGCCAAGGCCGCCGGAGCCGACTATGTTGGCCTCGATGAGTATATTGAGAAAATCAAGGGCGGATGGACCGACATTGATGTCATCATCACCCAGCCCGCTATCATGGGTAAGATCGGTGCCCTCGGCCGTGTACTCGGTCCGCGTGGCCTCATGCCTAACCCCAAGAGCGGCACTGTGACCGTCGACGTAGCCAAGGCTGTCGAGGAGGTTAAGAAGGGTAAGATCGACTTCAAGGTTGACAAGAACGGTATCGTTCACTCTTCGGTAGGCAAGGTGTCGTTTGAACCCAAGGCTGCCAAGGAGAACGTCCGCGAGTTTATCAACACTCTCATCAAGCTCAAGCCCGCTACCGCTAAAGGTACCTACATCAAGAGCATTTATCTTTCGAGCACCATGAGTCCGGGCATCAAAATCGACCCCAAGTCGATTGATGAATAATCCATCTAAAGCTGACTGAACAAAATGAAAAAGGAAGATAAAATCATAGCTATCCAGAACATAGCCAAGACTATCCAGGAGTATGGCTGCTTCTACCTCGTCGAGACCGCCGGTCTTGACGCTGAGAAGACCACATCTCTGCGTCGTGCCTGCAACAAGGCCGACATCAAGCTCATGGTGGTTAAGAACACCCTTCTCCACAAGGCTCTCGAGAGCCTCGAAGGTGACTACACTGAGCTCTACGGTGTGCTCCACGGCTCTACATCTCTCATGCTGAGCAACACTGGCAACGCTCCCGCCAAGCTCATCAAGGAGATTCTCAAGGCCGACAAAGAGGCTAAACTGCCCGCTTTCAAGGCTGCTTACGTCGAGGAGACCATCTATGTCGGTGCCGACCAGCTCGACACTCTCGTGGCTATCAAGAGCAAAAACGAGCTTATCGCCGACGTTATCGCTCTTCTCCAGTCACCCGCCAAGAACGTTATCTCCGGCCTTCAGTCCGGTGGCAACAAGCTTCACGGCATCCTCGAGACCCTCTCGAAGAAAGAGGCTTAATCTCGATAATTCAACCATTCTTTCAACCCCAATCAAAAACAACAAAACATCTATACAATCATGGCAGATCTCAAAGCTTTTGCAGAACAACTCGTTAATCTCACCGTTAAGGAAGTCAACGAACTCGCTCAGATCCTCAAGGAAGAGTACGGTATCGAACCCGCAGCTGCAGCCGTTGCAGTAGCAGCCGGCCCCGCCGCAGGTGGTGCTGCCGCTGAGGAAGAGAAGTCTTCTTTCGACGTAGTGCTTAAGTCAGCCGGCGCAAGCAAGCTCGCCGTTGTTAAGCTCGTTAAGGAGCTCACAGGTCTCGGTCTCAAGGAGGCTAAGGAGATGGTAGACGGTGCTCCTTCTGTAATCAAGGAAGGCATGGCTAAGGCCGACGCTGAGGGTCTCAAGAAGCAGCTCGAAGAGGCCGGTGCTGAGGTTGAGCTCAAATAAGCTTACTACCGACTTATAACTGCCGTGACGGCACAGTAGGGGACTCTTCCCCCCATATCGAGGGAAATCTCCGTTGCCACTGTCACGACATAAGCAAATTTTAGGTTAAGATACTCCCTCGGGAGTCTCTTAACCTGTTTGCGTTAAGAGCCCCATGTTATTTATAAAAAATCATAAATAATTATATTTATTAATAAAAGTTAAGCCTTTTGACGCCTGTTTTACCCTTTTTAAGGGGTGTTTAGCTTGAAAATATGTGTGTTAGGCTCTTTTATTGGTGTTAAATATGGTTAATATAGGCTCTTTCATGAGTGTGTGTCAATCAGCATCACTCTCTCAACTCAAATAACGATTAATCAACATTAGATGTCAGACATCAAAGCCATCAAACCGCGCGTTAACTTTGCGACGGTAAAAAATCCACTCCCTTACCCCGATTTTCTCGAGGTGCAGCTGAAGTCCTTCCAGGATTTCCTTCAGCTCGACACACCTCCCGAGAAGCGTAACAACGAGGGCCTTTACAAGGTTTTTGCCGAGAACTTCCCCATAGCCGACACGCGCAATAACTTTGTACTCGAATTTCTCGACTACTACATCGATCCGCCCCGCTACACTATTGACGAATGTCTGGAGCGCGGACTCACCTACAGTGTGCCCCTCAAGGCCAAGCTCAAGCTCTATTGCACCGACCCTGACCACGAGGATTTCGCCACTGTGATACAGGACGTGTATCTCGGAGCGATTCCCTACATGACCGACAAGGGCACTTTTGTCATCAACGGTGCCGAGCGCGTGGTCGTGTCGCAGCTTCACCGTTCGCCCGGTGTGTTCTTCGGACAGAGCACCCATGCCAATGGCACCAAGCTCTATAGCGCGCGTATCATCCCCTTCCGCGGCAGTTGGATTGAGTTTGCCACTGACATCAACAATGTGATGTATGCTTACATCGACCGTAAGAAGAAACTTCCTGTCACCACTCTTCTCCGTGCCATCGGTCTTGAGAGCGACAAGGATATTATCGAAATCTTCGGTCTGGCCGAGGAGGTAAGGGTCAACAAGACCAACCTCAAGAAAGCTCTCGGCCGCAAGCTTGCCGCCCGTGTGCTCAAGACATGGGCCGAGGACTTCGTTGACGAGGATACCGGTGAGGTAGCCTCTATCGAGCGCAACGAGGTCATACTCGACCGCGAGAGCATCATCGAGGAGGAAGACATCGAAAATATTCTCAACTCGGGCGTGCAGACTATCCTTCTCCACAAGGAGGATGTCAACACCACCGACTACAAAATCATATTCAACACCCTTCAGAAGGACGCCACCAACTCAGAGAAGGAGGCCATTCAGTACATCTACCGACAGCTTCGCAACGCCGAGCCGCCGGATGATGCGAGTGCACGTGAGGTTATCTTCAATCTCTTCTTCTCCGAGAAGCGTTATGACCTCGGCGAAGTGGGTCGCTATCGTATCAACAAGAAGCTCGGCCTCACAACTTCAATGGATGTCAAGGTGCTCACCAAGGAGGACATCATCGCCATCATCAAGTATCTCATCGAGCTTATCAACTCCAAGACTGATGTCGACGATATCGACCACCTGAGCAACCGTCGCGTGCGCACTGTGGGCGAGCAGCTCTACAACCAGTTCGGTGTAGGCCTCGCTCGTATGTCACGTACCATCCGCGAGCGCATGAACGTCCGCGACAATGAGGTGTTCACCCCCATCGATCTTATCAACGCCAAGACTATCTCGAGCGTTATCAACTCGTTCTTCGGCACCAACGCGCTGTCGCAGTTCATGGACCAGACCAATCCTCTGGCCGAAATCACACACAAGCGTCGTATGTCGGCCCTCGGCCCCGGCGGTCTGTCGCGCGAGCGTGCAGGCTTCGAGGTGCGAGACGTACACTACACCCACTACGGTCGTCTTTGTCCTATCGAGACTCCTGAAGGTCCTAACATCGGTCTTATATCATCACTCTGCGTGTATGCCAAGATCAACGACCTCGGCTTTATCGAGACCCCCTACCGTGAGGTCAAGGACGGAAAGGTCAACCTCAATAACGACGAGGTGGTATATCTCACCGCTGAAATCGAGGAGGGCAAAATCATCGCCCAGGGCAACGCGCCCGTCAAGGACGACGGCGAGTTTATCAACGACCGCGTGAAGGCCCGTCTGGACGCCGACTTCCCCATCGTCGCTCCCGACCAGGTGGAGCTCATGGATGTATCGCCCACCCAGATCGCCTCGATAGCCGCATCGCTCATCCCCTTCCTCGAGCACGACGACGCCAACCGCGCGCTCATGGGATCAAACATGATGCGCCAGGCCGTACCTCTCATGCGCAGCGAAAGCCCGATTGTCGGCACCGGCATCGAGGGTCAGCTCATCCGCGACTCCCGCACACAGATTATGGCCGAGGGTGCCGGCGTCATCGAGTTTGTCGACGCCACCGTAATACGTATCCGCTATGACCGCACCGAGGAGGAAGAGTTTGTATCCTTCGAGGACAGCGTCAAGGAATACCGTCTGCCCAAGTTCCGCAAGACCAACCAGAGCACTACTATCGACCTTCGTCCCATCTGCAACAAGGGTCAGCGCGTGGTCAAGGGCGACATCCTCACCGAAGGCTACTCCACCGAGAAGGGCGAGCTCGCGCTCGGCCGCAACCTCAAGGTAGCGTTCATGCCCTGGAAGGGTTACAACTATGAGGACGCCATTGTGCTCAACGAGCGCGTGGTGCGCGAGGACATCCTCACCTCAGTGCACGTCGACGACTTCACTCTCGAGGTGCGTGAGACCAAACGCGGTATGGAGGAACTCACTTCCGACATCCCCAACGTCAGCGAGGATGCCACCAAAGACCTCGACGAGCGCGGAATCGTGCGCATCGGAGCCCACATCATCCCCGGTGACATCATGATCGGTAAGATCACCCCCAAGGGTGAGAGCGATCCCACTCCCGAGGAGAAGCTGCTCCGCGCCATCTTCGGCGATAAGGCCGGCGATGTCAAGGACGCATCACTCAAGGCATCACCCTCGCTCAAGGGTGTTGTAATCGGCACACACCTCTATCAGAAGGCCGAGAAGAAGAAGACCAAGAAGGCTTCGAGCGCAGTGCTCCCCAAACTCGACGAGGAGTATGAAGAGCGTCAGAACGAACTGAAAGACCTTCTCGTCAAGAAGCTCATGACTCTTACCGAAGGCAAGACTTCGCAGGGTGTCAAGGACTTCCTCGGCACCGAGGTAATACCCAAGGGCTCAAAGTTTGCCTCCGGCACACTCAAGGAGATTGACTATGACACAATCAACCTGTCGAAGTGGACTGCCGACGCACACAAGAACGACCTCATCCGCGCCACCATCGTAAACTTCCTGCGCAAGAGCAAGGAAATCGAAGCCGCTCACCGTCGTAAGAAGTATGACATCTCGATAGGCGACGACCTACCCTCGGGCATCATGAAGCTCGCCAAGGTCTACGTAGCCAAGAAGCGTAAGATCAGTGTGGGTGACAAGATGGCCGGCCGTCACGGTAACAAGGGTATCGTGTCGCGCATCGTGCGCCAGGAGGATATGCCCTTCCTCGCCGACGGTACGCCTGTCGACATCGTGCTCAACCCTCTGGGTGTGCCTTCGCGTATGAACCTCGGTCAGATTTTCGAGACCGTTCTCGGTTGGGCCGGCCGCGAGCTTGACGTCAAGTTTGCAACCCCCATCTTTGACGGAGCCACTCTCGAAAACCTCAACGAATGGACCGACAAGGCAGGTCTGCCCCGCTACGGCAAGACCTATCTCTTCGACGGCGGCACAGGCGAGCAGTTTGACCAGCCTGCCACCGTGGGTGTGATCTACATGCTTAAGCTCGGCCACATGGTCGAGGACAAGATGCACGCACGCTCCATCGGTCCGTACTCGCTCATCACCCAGCAGCCCCTCGGCGGTAAAGCACAGTTCGGTGGTCAGCGTTTCGGAGAGATGGAGGTCTGGGCACTCGAAGCCTTCGGCGCATCACACATCCTTCAGGAGATTATCACTGTTAAGAGTGACGACGTCACCGGCCGCTCCAAGACCTACGAAGCCATCGTCAAGGGTGAGGCAATGCCGCCAGCCGGCATCCCCGAGTCGCTCAACGTGCTTCTGCACGAGCTTCGCGGTCTGGGTCTGAGCATCAACCTCGAGCCGTAATAGACTGTCAGCATCTCTCCTCGACTCTCCTCACCACCACTTTTTTATAACTGCATATCTCCATAACATATATATGGCTTTTAGAAAAGACAACAAACAGAAAACCGGATTCTCCAAAATCTCCATCGGACTTGCATCGCCCGAGGAGATTCTCGAGAAGTCGAGCGGCGAAGTGTTGAAACCCGAGACCATCAACTACCGCACCTACAAGCCCGAGCGCGACGGCCTTTTCTGCGAGAGCATCTTCGGTCCCGTCAAGGACTACGAGTGCCATTGCGGCAAATACAAGCGCATCCGCTACAAGGGCATCACGTGCGACCGCTGTAAGGTCGAGGTCACCGAGAAAAAGGTGCGCCGCGAGCGTATGGGTCACATCAAGCTCGTTGTGCCCGTAGCTCATATCTGGTACTTCCGCTCTCTCCCCAACAAGATTGGTTACCTTCTCGGACTCCCCTCCAAGAAGCTCGACGCCGTGGTCTACTACGAGCGTTATGTCGTGATCAATCCCGGAGCCGCCGCAGAGCTCGATCCCGAGAAGCCCGTGGCCAAGCTCGACCTTCTCACCGAGGAGGAATACTTTGACATCGTTGACCGTCTGCCCCGCGAAAACCAGATGCTCGAGGACGGTCATCCCGAGAAATTCGTCGCCAAGATGGGTGCCGAGGCTCTCTACGACTTGCTCAGAGACATCAACCTCGACGACCTCTCATATGCTCTGCGTGACCAGGCCAACGCCGAAGGCTCGCAGCAGCGCAAGACCGAGGCCCTCAAGCGTCTCCAGGTAGTGGAGTCGTTCCGTGCCTCGCGCGAGCGCAACAAGCCCGAGTGGATGATACTTCAGGCTGTGCCTGTGATTCCCCCCGAGCTGCGTCCTCTCGTGCCACTGGACGGCGGCCGTTTCGCCACCTCCGACCTCAACGACCTCTACCGTCGTGTCATCATACGTAACAACCGTCTGAAACGACTCATTGAAATCAAAGCTCCCGAGGTGATTCTCCGCAACGAGAAGCGTATGCTTCAGGAGGCTGTTGACTCGCTGCTCGACAACTCGCGCAAATCGTCGGCTGTCAAGACCGAGGCCAACCGTCCCCTCAAGTCGCTCTCCGACTCGCTCAAGGGTAAGCAGGGCCGTTTCCGTCAGAATCTTCTCGGTAAGCGTGTCGACTACTCCGCCCGTTCGGTTATCGTCGTAGGCCCCGAGCTGAAGATGCACGAGTGCGGTATTCCAAAAAACATGGCGGCCGAGCTTTACAAGCCCTTCGTAATCCGCAAGCTCATCGAGCGCGGCATTGTGAAGACCGTAAAGAGTGCCAAGAAGATTGTCGACCGCAAGGAGCCTGTCGTATGGGACATCCTCGAGTATGTGATGAAGGGTCACCCCGTGCTGCTCAACCGAGCCCCGACACTTCACCGTCTCGGTATCCAGGCCTTCCAGCCCAAGATGATCGAAGGAAAGGCCATACAGCTCCACCCGCTCGCATGTACGGCATTCAACGCCGACTTCGACGGTGACCAGATGGCTGTGCACCTCCCCCTCGGCAACGAGGCCATCCTGGAGGCCCAGTTGCTCATGCTCGGTTCGCACAACATTCTCAACCCCGCCAATGGTGCGCCTATCACCGTGCCTTCACAGGACATGGTGCTTGGTCTCTACTACATCACCAAGCTGCGTTCCGGTGACAAGGGTGAGGGGCTGAAATTCTATGGCCCCGAAGAGGCTGAGATTGCCTACAACGAAGGCCGCGTGACACTCCACGCTCCGGTCTCTGTTGTAGTCGACGACATCGACGAGCAGGGCAATCCCTGCAAGCGTCTGATCGAGAAGACATCGGTAGGCCGTGTGCTTGTCAACCAGTATGTACCCAACGAGATCGGCTATGTCAACGAGATTCTCTCAAAGAAGTCGCTGCGTACTATCATCTCCAAGGTAATCAAATATTGCGGTATTCCCCGCTCGGCCAAGTTCCTTGATGATATCAAGAATCTCGGTTACTACATGGCCTTCAAGGGCGGTCTGTCGTTCAACCTCGGCGACGTGCTCATTCCCGCAGAGAAGGAGCAGTATGTGCGCGAGGGTTACGAGCAGGTCAACGAAGTGCTCAACAACTACTCGATGGGCTTCATTACCAACAACGAGCGATACAACCAGATCATCGACATCTGGACACACGTCAACTCTCGTCTGGCCGATACGCTCATGAAGCAGATTTCTGAGGACAAGCAGGGCTTCAACCCTGTGTATATGATGCTTGACTCAGGAGCCCGTGGTTCTAAGGACCAGATCCGTCAGCTTTCAGGCATGCGTGGTCTTATGGCCAAGCCTCAGAAGAGCGGTGCAGAGGGCGGCCAGATCATCGAGAACCCGATTCTTGCAAACTTCAAGGAGGGTCTTTCGGTACTCGAGTACTTCATCTCCACCCACGGTGCCCGTAAGGGTCTTGCGGATACCGCTCTTAAGACCGCCGACGCCGGTTATCTTACCCGTCGTCTCGTTGATGTGGCCCATGACGTCATCATCAACGAAGTCGATTGCGGCACACTCCGCGGTCTGGTATGTACAGAAATCAAGAACAACGACGAGGTTGTCGCATCGCTCGGCGAGCGTATCCTCGGCCGTGTGTCAGTACATGATATCGTTGACCCCACCAACGGCGAAATTATCGTTGAGGCCGGCGAAGAAATCAACGACGCCGCAGCCGATCGTATCAGTGCTTCACCCATCGAATCGGTCGAGATACGTTCAGTGCTCACCTGCGAGTCCAAGAAGGGTGTCTGTGCCAAGTGTTACGGCCGCAACCTGGCCACACACCGCATGGTGCAGATGGGCGAGGCTGTCGGAGTCATCGCAGCCCAGTCAATCGGTGAGCCTGGTACACAGCTTACCCTCCGTACATTCCACGTCGGTGGTGTGGCTTCAAACATCGCGGCTGTCAACTCGATTACATCGCGCTACGAAGGTATTCTCGAAATTGACGAGCTCCGCACCGTACGCACCGACGAGGTTGATGCCAAGGGCCGCAACGTCGAGGTTGTGATAGGTCGTCTTGCCGAAATGCGCATCATCGACCCCAAGACCAAGATGATGCTTACCAACGCCAACATCCCCTATGGAGCCAAGCTATACTTCGACAACGAAGCCAAGGTCGGCAAAGGCGATGTGGTATGCGAATGGGACCCCTTCAACGCCGTTATCGTCAGCGAAGTCGGTGGTAAAGTCCGCTATTCCAACCTTGAGGAAAATGTCACCTATCGTGTAGATGCCGACGAACAGACCGGTATCCGCGAGAAGATTATCATCGAGTCGAAGGAGCGTGGCAAAGTGCCTGAAGCCAACATCGTCGATGCCTCGGGCGAGATTGTCAAGACTTACGCACTCCCCGTGGGCGCACACCTCATGGTCGACGAAAACCAGGATGTGAAGCCTGGCGAAATCTTTGTCAAGATACCTCGCGCTACAGGTGGTGCAGGTGACATTACCGGTGGTCTGCCCCGTGTGACTGAGCTCTTCGAGGCCCGCAACCCGTCCAATCCCGCCATCGTGTCGGAAATCGACGGTGAGGTACGCTTCGGCAAGGTTAAGCGCGGCAACCGCGAAATCTCCGTCACCTCCAAGCTTGGCGAGACCAAGAAGTATCTCGTGCCCCTGTCCAAGCAGATACTCGTGCAGGAGAACGACTACGTGCGTGCCGGCACACCCCTCTCCGACGGTGCCATCACTCCGGCCGACATCCTCAACATCATGGGTCCGACCGCGGTGCAGGAATACATCGTCAACGAGGTACAGGACGTGTATCGCATGCAGGGTGTGAAGATCAACGACAAGCACTTCGAGGTAATCGTACGCCAGATGATGCGCAAGGTCAACATCCTCGACCCGGGCGACACCGGATTCCTCGAGCAGCAGATTGTCGACAAGCGCGACTTCATGGATGAGAACGACCGCATCTGGGGCAAGAAGGTTGTCACCGACGCCGGCGACAGCGAGAATGTCAAGAAGGGTCAGATCATCACAGCCCGCAAGCTGCGTGACGAGAACTCGACACTCAAGCGTCGTGACCTCCGTCCCATCGTCGTGCGCGATGCACAGCCCGCTACATCCGAGCAGATACTCCAGGGTATCACCCGTGCAGCTCTCCAGACATCGTCGTTCATGTCGGCCGCATCATTCCAGGAGACCACCAAGGTGCTCAACGAGGCAGCCATCAACGGCAAGACCGACTATCTCCAGGGCATGAAGGAGAATGTAATCTGCGGTCATCTCATCCCCGCCGGTACCGGCCTCCGCTCTTACGAGCGCATCGTCGTGTCGGGCAAGGACGAGTATACCGACTCATTCCCCGCAGCCGAATCCATGGAGCGTTCCATCGAGACCCGTGACGTCGAGACTGTAATGCCGTAAATCCCGTTTTAGACGCGATATATATAGAGAGACAATAGTCTCTGAACCGATAAACGCCCCTGATTCATCTTCTGATTGAATCAGGGGCGTTTATCGGTTTTATAGATATTGTGTCAGTCGACTCGGATTAGGGTGAGGCCGTCGCGGAGGGGGAGGATGACTGAGGCGAGGCGGGAATGGGTGGCTACGTAGGTGTTGAAGGCATCGAGCCCGAGAGTCTGCGCGTCGTGGTTTTTGACGGTGTCGTAGACTTTGCCGTCCCAGAGAGTATTGTCGGCGATGATGAATGTCCCGGGGCGCAAAGTGGGTAGCAGAAGGTCAAGATAGGCGATATAGTCGCGTTTGTTGGCGTCGATATATATAAGGTCCCACGTCTCGTTAAGAGTCGGGATAACTTTAAGGGCGTCGCCTATATGGAGCGTGATGCGTTCTCCGCCGGGCGATGTGGCGAAGAGTTCGGTCAGTTCGTCCTCCATCTCGTCGTCGACCTCGATGGTGTGCACATGGCCTCCGTCGGGGAGAGTCTCGGCCAGACACAGGGCCGAGTAGCCGGTGAATGTCCCGAGTTCGAGCACGCGCATGGGTTTTATCATCGACACGAGCATGGCCAGCATGCGTCCCTGGAGATGGCCTGAACACATGCGCGGATAGAGGTGATTGAGATGTGTGCGACGATAGAGCCTGGCCAGGTGGTCAGGCTCGGGTGATATGTGGGCGAGAATGTAGTCCTCCACGATTTTTATGAGAGTTATTTCAGTTCATGATTATGGCCTGAGCCGCGAGGAAGTAGGAGTTGAGTCCGAAACCGGCGATGGAGCCGCGACATACCGGAGCTATGAGCGAAGTGTGGCGTATGGCTTCGCGTGAGGCGATGTTGGATATGTGCACCTCGATTACGGGGATGCTTATGGCCTTGATTGCGTCGGCTATGGCGAGCGATGTGTGGGTGTAGGCTCCGGCGTTAAGGATGATGCCGTCACACTCGGCGCGGTGCAGAGCGTCGATGATGTCGCCTTCGTGGTTGCTCTGGAAGTAGTCAATCTCGTCTCCGTCGAGCATTTCGCGCAGTTCGAGCAGATAGGATTCAAATGTCTGCGAGCCGTATATGTCGGGCTCGCGTGTGCCGAGAAGGTTGAGGTTAGGGCCGTTTATGATTAATATTTTCATTTTAGGGAAATTCCTTGGTGGTTGTGACTATGCTGTGACGAGTATGTGTACGGCTATCGACGATAGCAGCATTACCGCGAGCAGTATCCATGTGAGATAGGGCCGCTGAAAGTAGGCACGCCATGCGAGATAGCCCGAGAGTATCATATAGAACGGGTATATCCACAGGAGTGTCTTAGTGACGGATGCATCTGGCGCACACTGCGACAGGAGTGAGGGGAGGGTGAATACGGGGAGGGTGAATATGATTATCAGAAAGGTCACCCACTTGGGAGGAGTCATGACTAATGGGATTGATGTGACTGTTGTGACTGATAAGGGGGCGGTGTCTATTGACACTCCTTGTAGGCTTTGACTGTGCGGCGTATGCCTTCGGTGAGGTCTATCTGCGGGTCAAAGCCAAAGTCTCGCTGTGCGGGTGAGATGTCGCACGACCAGTTGCGCTGAGCCATGATGTTGTATTTGTCGGAATTGAGCGTGACTGCCTGCATCTTGGCCGCGCCCCATTTCTCGCTTATCTTACAGGCGATGGAGAGTGCCCAGAGCGGCAGGCGCACCGGGATGACCAGGCTGTGGCCGAGAGCTTTGGCCACGATGCGGCGAAACTCCTTCTGTGTGTAGGCTCTCGGCTCGGAGATAATGTATTTGCGATGTAGCGGTGCGCGCTCGATGGCATCGAAGATAGCCCGCGCGAGGTCTTCGACATAGATGAATGTGAGCATCTGACGGCGCATGCCCACACCGAAGTCAAAGTGTGAGTCGATGGTCTTGATCATCATCAGATAATCCTGCTCGTGGGGGCCGTAGACCCCGGTGGGGCGCAGCACTATCCAAGGGAAGTCCTTGGGCAGCGACTGGAGAAAGGTCTCGGCCTTGATTTTTGACAGCCCGTAGCGAGTGTTGGGATTGGGGATGGAGTCGCCCGAGAGAGGAGTGTAGTTTTTCTCGTCGCCCGGTCCGATGGCCGAGAGCGACGACATGTAGACCATGCGTTCGGGCACCGCGCCGACATCTTGAAGCGTCTCCACGAAGTCGCGCAGATACACATAATTGATGCGGTTGAAGTCCATGAAGTTGACACACTTGGTGGCTCCGAGGTTATACACGATATAATCCCAGCGGTGGCCTTTGAGCTGCTCGGCCAGCCGCTCGGGGTTGTCATAGTCGAGAGTGATGAACTGCAGGGCCGGGTCGGTGAGATAGCGGCGCGAGGTCGACTCTCTGACGCCGCACCACGTCTCGTAGCCGCGGCGCAGCGACTCGGCGGCGATGAATCCTCCGATAAAGCCTCCGGCTCCTACTATGAGTACTTTTTTCTGTGGCATGATGGCTGAAAAAGATGAGTGTTTTCGGGATTGTGGGGGGAGAGGTGTGTGTAATTGTCTCTGCCGTGGTCAGACGAGCTGAGCGAACAGGTCGATATATTTCCGGGCCACGACCTGTGGGCTGAAGTTCTCGCGCACAAACCGGTGCTGGTCATCGCGTGGTATGTCGGCGTCTATAGCCCACATGATGCCCTTGGCTATGTCGAGCGTGTCGCGCGACGCGGCGACATATCCGTTGTCCAGATGGCTCACGAGCTCCTCGCGCGAATCGCCTCCGAACACTACGGGCACCGCTCCCGAGGCCATGCCTTCGAGCACGGTGTCGGAGACATTCTCAAGTATTGCGGTCGAGAGTATCACTTTGGCCGAACTGTAGAGATAGCGCAGTATCTTGTTGTCGTTGACACGTCCGAGCCAGCGGTGCGACATGCGCAGGCGGTCGAGCACCTCGGGGTTGTGAAGGCTGCCGAAGAGATAGACAGCCGTGGCGGTGGCTGTCTCGGGATAGTTGTCAAATATATGGTTGAGGGCGTCGATGGCATAGTCGAGCCCCTTTGACGGGTCGTCGAGCCGATTGGCCCCGATAAGTATCAGATGAGGTTTCGACAGGGTGAGGAGCGAGTCGATGTGTCGGGGCTGGACCGTGTAGTGAAGGTCGACCGGCACGGGGTTGGGGATAGTCATCACCGGCATGTTGCGTAGCAGCGACGAGCTGCGGGCTTTGTGCTCGAGCCACCGGCTGTCAGTGACAAACGTCACGGGAATGTCGGCATAGAGGCGCATCTTGCGCTTCCACATGCGGTATGACAGGTCGCCCCGGTGTCCGCCCCCTTTGAGATACATGCAGTTGCCGCACGTGTCGGTGAAATAGTCACACTCATAGGCCTGGTGACATATTCCCGTGAAGGCCCACATGTCGTGGAGAGTCCATACAATCTTCTTGCCCGCCTCATGCAGCCGTCGTATGCCGCGGAGGTTCATCAGACCGAGATTTATCCAGTTGAGACACACTATGTCGGCCTCTCTGACCCACGGATGGTTGTGGATATTGACGGCCAGCGTGCCGGTCGAGACTACATAATTGCTGTGGCTTGAGCGGTCGCAGTGAGCCATCACAAAGAGGCGTTCGGCACAGTAACGTATGCTGCGCGAGAGAGTCGTCCCGACCTCCGAGACGTTGGTCTCGCTCGAGCTGCGGGTGTACACCACCATACGTACGTCGAGCCCCTCGCGACGCAATGCCTGCATGAGCCGGAATGTGGCTTTGGCGGCACAGCCGAGAGTGTCGCTGTGATTCACGAGCACTATCTTCTTGCCTTTGAGCGAAGCGGACAGCGATGATGCAGCCGGTAAGTTATCGTTTGTTGGATTTGACATCCTTTGACGGTGTGTTTTTTGTACTGTTTTTCGTGCTGTCTTTGGTCTTGATTATGTCACCTACGTTGACAAGACTCACCGAGCTGAGTTGCAGACGGGCCTCGAGATACCGCTCAAGTTCGTGCTGCCTGGCCGCCGGCATAGGAGTGGAGTATGATACGAGAGCCACATTGACAGTGTCGAGCGACGCAGTGGCGATGTTGCCGAATATAGCCCTGGATATTGCCAGCTCCTTGACCTGTGGAAACAGCACTCTCACTTCGGGTGCCAGACGTCCCGAGATGGTGTCGTTGAGCCGGGCGGTGGCTATGACGGCCCTGAGCGAGTCTATGGTGGCCTGTCCGGCCGCTATCGATGTCTGGGCCATCTCATAGATGTCGCGCACCGACGAGCCCTGCATGGCCTTGATGTCGGGCGTATCGCCCTGGATAATGTTGAGGCTCGTCCCGCCCAGACCGTAGAAGCCGAGCCGCGACGACAGCGCGAGATTGAGCGAATCGGCCGGTAGCACCTTGCCGATGAGCGTGATGGTCAGAGTGCGCTTGCCGTGGTCGACCGACGCGTCGCTGCTCAGCACACGTGTGGCCGGAAAGCGGCATTCATGAGCCACAAAACGGTCGGCATTAGCTGTGAATCGGCTCATCGTGAGCATATTGTAGGTGAGATAGAGCGACGGCAGCAGCGTGAGCACTGCCACAGAGTAGACGATGCGCCTCACCTTGCGGGCGCGGCGCGGATTGTCGGTCTCCACGGGGTGATAATGCATGAGCTTGACCCCGATGAAGGTGGCCAAGGCTATGTAGATGGAGTTGATGAGAAACAGATAAAACGCTCCGAAGAAATAGTTGGGCTGCCATGTGGCCAGTCCGTAGCCTGCGGTGCATAGCGGAGGCATGAGAGCCGTGGCTATGGCTACGCCCGGGATGACATTGCCCTTTGACTTCGAGCCGATGGCTATGATGCCGGCCCCGCCGCCGAAAAATCCTATCAGCACGTCATAGATGGTGGGTGACGTGCGGGCCAACAGCTCGCTGTGGCCTTCGCTCACTGGCGAGATGAGAAAATAGAGCGTCGAGGTGAGCACGCTGAACCCCGTGGCCATCACAAGATTGCGCATGGCGCGCTTGATGAGGTCAAAGTCGCGCACGCCCACTCCCAGACCGATGCCGATGATGGGGCCCATGAGCGGCGATATGAGCATCGCGCCGATGATGACGGCTGTCGAGTTGGTGTTGAGGCCCAGCGAGGCTATGAAGATGGCCAAAATAAGGATGAGGATATTGGTGCCGCGAAAGGTCACACCGTCGCGGATGGTCTGCTCGGCTTCCTCCTGGCTGATGAGATAGTCGGTCAGAGAGAAGTACTGTACGAAATATTGTCGGAGAGCGTTGGCTTTAATCATTTTTTGTAAGAAAGGCTCATTGAACTGTGGCGGGGGATAACATTACACCGACGAACGCACGAGGCTCTTGATCTCGTCGACCACATTGATGATGTAGTCGCCTATCTTCTCGAGCGAGGCCACTATGTCCATGTAATAGATGCCCGCCTGATATTCATACTTGTGGGCATTGATATTCTCCACATTGCCCGTGCGGAGCTGATTGCGCAGATTATTGATCTCGCGCTCATAGTTGTAAGATGATATTATATCCTTCTCCTGGGCATGCTCGCTGTCGCGCAGAAGCAATATCTGGTTGGTCATGGCGGCCTCCACGGCTATGAACATCGAGTCGATGTTGTGATATATTCCGTCGCTGAAATGCACGTCGCCCTCGCGTTTGCGTATGAGCACCTTGCCTATGCCGAAACAGCAGTCGGCTATGCTCTCGATTTCGCTCACGATGCGAAACATCGCCGCGATCCTGTGCTTGCCCTCGTTGGAGAGGCGGCCCTCCGAGCATCGGTTGAGATAGTCGGCGATCTCTATCTCCATGCGGTCGGAAATCTCCTCATATTTCTCCAGACGTGAGAATTGTTTGGTAAACTCGTCCGAGTCGGTCTTGATGTGCACGATATTCTGCGCCATGCCTATCATGCGCTGCACGCGCTGGGCGTAGACCACGATCTCCTTCTCGGCCTGGGAGATGTTGAGCTCCGACGCGCTGACCATACCGGCCGATATAAACTTGAGCTGAAACTCCTCGCCGTGGGTCGAGGTGACCGGCACAAGCCGCTCGACTATCTTGACATACAGTCCGGTGAGCCATATCATTATGGAGAGGTTGATGAGATTGAACACGGTGTGAAACACCGACAGGCCTATCGACACGCTCTGCTGCATGGCCGCTATCTGAGCCGTCACCGGGTGGCCGGCGGGCAGAGAGTTGTCAAACAGGTGGTCGTAGGTGGCAGGGTCGGTGGCCTCGATATTGTTGACAAATGCCGAGAGGGCCCCCGGGTCGCCCTGGCCCAGCTCCTCGGTGAGCCATTGGGCGAAGTGGCAGAACGGAAAGAAGATGGCCAGCGTCCAGGCCGTGCCCAGAAAGTTAAACAGCAGATGGCCCATGGCGGTTCGCTTGGCTGCCACATTTCCGCCCATTGATGCCATGAGTGGCGTGATGGTGGTGCCTATGTTGGAGCCAAGCACCAGCGCGCACGACAGGTCAAAGTCGATCCAACCCTTGCTGCACATGATGAGCGTGATGGCAAACGTGGCCGCGCTCGACTGGATGACCATCGTGAGCATCATGCCCACAAACGTGAATATCAGCACCGAAACGAAGCCCATCGAGGTGTAACGCTCCAGGAATGCAAACATCTCGGGATTGCTCTGGAGGTCGGGGACATAGGTGCTGATGAGGTCAAGACCCATGAAGAGAAACGCGAAGCCTATAAAAAATTCGCCTATCGACTTGTTGCGGCTCGACTTGGCAAACAGCAACGGTATCGACAGGCCTATGACCGGCAATACAAACGCCGAAATATTGACTTTAAATCCAAACAGGGCTATCACCCATGCCGTGAACGTGGTGCCCACGTTGGCTCCCATGATTACAGCCATCGACTGGCCCAGCGACATCAGACCCGCGTTGACAAAACTCACCACCATCACTGTCGAGGCCGATGAACTCTGTATAAGGGCCGTGATGAGGATGCCTGTGAGCATGCCTGTGAAGCGGTTGCGGGTCATGGCTGAGAGAATGTTGCGCAGACGGTCGCCCGCGGCTTTCTGCAAGCCTTCGCTCATCACTTTCATTCCATAGAGAAACAAGGCCACTGAGCCAAACAGACATAGCAGGTCTAAAAAACTGTAACTCATGATGTTTTAAGTTGTCATTGTGATAGTTGGCATGGAGACGCGCCGGAGAGCACGCACTTCACCGATGCAAAGATATAACATTTTTTTACTTTTTCAAATAACTCAGTGGGCGGAATTATGATTAATTTTGCAGTAAAGTTTTACGATACGACGACTCGCAGAGGCGGGGCGGGTATGAAAAAAGACGTTTTTTCGTTTTTTAGTTTCTTTCGATCATTCAGAACTTCGCACATTCTAAATAGTCATCAGGAAGAAGCGATCGGGATTGCGTCCACCGAAGAACATGACAAGCTGTAGTCTGTTGCCCTCGCGGCGGCAGGCCGTTTGCGCATATATGTCTTCGCGTGGGTTGCTGCGATTGTTGTAATCCAATAGATGACAGGTAGTGCGAAGACCTTGAATGATGTAGGATGTCAACGAAGATGCATCCCACGTTTTTGTTTCATGACCGGGTCTTTGCATATACTTGTCATTAGAGTCTCTATTGTAATGCCACCGATTTTTTAAATTATTACTCCGGCCATAGGGATGACGGCCTCCACCTTAATATAATATATGTCATATGGAACCGATAGGCACCATGATTAAGGAAGAGCTGGAGCGTCAGGAGCGCACGGTGTCGTGGCTCGCTCGAAAACTCAACTGTGACCGCTCAAACATCTACCGGCTATTTCAGAAACACTCCATCGACACGGCACTGCTACAACGCCTGTCAGTCATACTCGGGCGGGATTTCTTCTCCGACCTAAGCAATAATCTTTCAGTCAGAAAGGGTAGAAATGAGGCATAATTCGTTGCGTATGCGAATTATGCCTCATTTCTGTGTCAATCCCGCTACGTCATGGCCCGCGCAGTGAATTTTCTTTGCTATAACTTTGTAGAGCATTTCGCGCCCTGTCTCCGCGGTTCAACCTCCGCGGCTATGAAAATACCTATAAACAGTTGTGCAATAAGGCTATATAATAGGGCGGCTATGACAGCGAAATAAATCTTTAACCAAAGTTATAACTTAATCAATTAACGTATGAACAAAAAATTCATCAACGGGTTTCTGCTCGCCTCCCTTGTAGTAGGGTCGGGTGGTATACTCTCTTCTTGCAAGGACTACGATGATGACATCGACCAGCTCAGACAAGAGGTGGCGGTCAACAAGTCGGCTATTGAGGACATCAATAGCAAGATAGCAGCCGGTGCTATCCTTGAAAGCGTGGAACCTAATGCCACAAACACAGGTATTATTGTGACCGTAACTAAGAACGGCTCCAAGCAGACCTTCGAAATCAAGAACGGTGTGAACGGTACCGACGCTGACGTCTGGACTATCGAACAGGATGCCAATGGCGCATACATGTGGGCCAAGAACGGTGTCCTCACCAATTATCCCGCCCAGGGTCCCAAGGGAGACAAGGGTGATCAGGGCGAAACCGGTGCTCAGGGTCCTGCCGGAGCTGACGGAGCACAAGGTCCTGCCGGCCCCACCGGTCCTCAGGGTCCTCAGGGCGAGCAGGGTGTTCAGGGCAACTACTGGGCTCCCAATGCTGACGGCACAGAACTCGTTGAGCACGTGTGGAACGCTGAGACCAAGAAGTATGAGGCTACAGCTAATACTGTCAAGATCGCTATCTCATATCCCGGCATCACCGCTGTTGTTGACAACGGATATGTATATCTTAACGGCGTAGAGACCGGCAAGGATGCCGACGGCAACCCCATCTATGGCAGGGTAGCCATCTCTCGCAGCGGTCTTCTCACAGGCCTCGGCTTTATCCCCGCTCTCTATCTCGACGGTGTTGAGGGTACTCGTTTCGCTTATGTAAATGAAAACTATCTTTCACCTGTCACCAGCGGCAAGAGCGGTAATGTGACCATCAACGGCGCATCGGTTGCTTATGAGATTCCTGCTGCTTCTAAGTGGGCTTTCAATACAAACACCACGCCTTATCAGCTCAGCGAGAATGCGGTGGCTAACTTCAACCTCAATCCTGATAACGCCAATATCGAGGGCGTGAAGTTCAACTTCCTCCCCATCGCAAACATCGAGACTGTATCAGCTTCTCGCGCTGCTGCTCCCGAGCTCGTAATCAAGAGCACTGAGGATAAGAATGGCAAACTCGTTGTTACATACAACGTGAACAATCCCGCCTCAATGGCTTATACCGAAAATGGCAAGAATACTCTGCCTGTTACCGCTCTTAACGCAACACTCAAAGAAGATGCTGATGTCAATGCAGCCGGCGTAACCGGTGTGGTTACTTCCGACTACTTCAGCCTCGTAATGTCGCGCGTTAGATTCTCGGCTCTCAGCTTCATCGGTACTGCCGATCTCCACCTCGCTACAACAGGTGCTGACGCTATCGAGCAGAAGGGTGGCAAGGTTATCAAGCTTGCTTATACTCAGGCTGAGAAGTATGACCTTTCCAAGAATATCCGCATCTGCTATCAGCAGGCTGATTTCGGCAAGAACCTCGGCACCGCTGCCGAGAAGCAGATGTCTCTTAAAGAGGCTGCCGAGAAGTGGGGTCTGACTGTAACTTACTCTATGATGGATTACACCATCGGTCAGTCCAAGACTCACGACTCACAGTATGCTTCAATCGATGCTAACGGTGTCATAGACCTTAAGTATCTCAATGCAAGCAACCAGTGGGTATCTTGCGGCGATAACGACGCTTCTCGTTCGGCTATCGGTCGTCACCCTGTTGTAATGGTTAACCTTTGCAACGGCACCAATGTTGTCCTCACAGGTTACGTTATGTTTGAGATCACCGATGTTGCTCCTGCAATCTCCAACACCGGCATCGTTCTCGCTACCGGCGAACCCATGCCTTACCTCTGCACTTCGACCAACAAGGTTGTGAGCACTTGGGCTACTACCACAAGCCAGGTTCTCTCAGTTCTCGGTAAGAGCGAAGAGCAGTTCAAGAGCGACTACGCCCTCGAAATCGGGACAACCTATGTTAAGGCTGCCAACTGGACAGAGAAGGAACAGTCATTCACCAAGGTTGCCAATAACAAGTATGGTATCCTCAACTATAACCCCGACTCACAGGCCGGTCCTACCAATGGCTTCCTCACATGGAACTACAGATTGGATGCAGCTACCGAGATAGCCAAGCTCACCGCTGCTGACAAGCCCTCTACTGTTGAGCTCTTCGTTAAGTTTGTTAATACCAAGAACTCTGACGATTGCCTCTACCTCGGTGTATCTATCACCATCCTCCCCGCTCCCTCGATTACTTACGGAACACTCAACCCCAACCTCCTCGTTCCGGGTACCAATGACCAGGTGAGCATGTGTACTCTTGCCAAGAACAATACCCAGGGTAAGGACGTAACTTACTTCCAGGCACTTCTTGAGAGCTACTACACCGACAAGACTATCGTTCCCAGCTACATAGCTCCCACCGGTAACAAGTATCCCGCACTTTCTTCGATGACTCTTCCCCGCGAATACTCGTTTACAAAAGCTCAGCAGTCTGGTCTTACTATCAGCACAGACGGCAGCAAGCTCCTCAAGGGCACACAGCTCGTAGCTTCTATCAACAAGACTACAGGTAACGTAGTGTTCGAGCACACCCCCGCTTCTCTTGAGCTCCTTAACAGCGCGAACGGTGTATATGCCAACGTACAGGTACTTTCTCAGTACTGCAACGAGGCTGCCACAGTTGCTTCACCCGCTCACCTCGACTTCGTTGAGCAGACCAACAACGTGGTACGCATCAACTTCCGCAAGCCTGTGACTGTGGTAGGTGTAAACAACTATGAGGTTAAGCCCGACGGTATCAATCCTAAGAAAGAAGCTCTCGGTAACTTCTTCTCGATGACCGACTACTTCGGCAACGCCCTCTTCAACAATACTGCTGCAGGTTACGCTGACAATCAGGGTCTCTTCGGTTACTATCAGATCGAGTCTATCAAGGTTGATCTCACCGGCCTTTCTAACAATGGTGTTACATTCTCTGTAGAGGGTGCTACAAGCTCTAACAATGAGGTTTACACTATCGAGAATGCAGCAGGTGACCTGACCGCCGACGTCCTCAATGATGTTAAGGTTGTATGTGACTACACCAGCGAGGTGCTCGAGCAGACCGTAACAGTTAAGATCCCTGTAACTGTAACCTACTACTGGGGTACTCAGAAAGTTGAGGCTACTGTAACAGTTAAGCCCAACCGCAACAACTAACTTTTAAATAGTGATTAATGGCAGAAGAGCACTGGCCTGAGTGCCGGTGCTCTTTTGTAAATCATTCGGCAAAAGACGATGAAGAAACTATTCATGATAATCTCCTGTTCGCTCATGCTGTGGGCTTGCGGAAGCAATGGCGGTCAGAAAGAGACCGGCGTGCGCACCGTGGCCGACATAGAACAGGAATTTGCATCGACCCTCTCGGCCTCCGACACCACACGTGTGATCGCACTCGCGACCGAGTTTCTTGACAGCATCAAGGCCGGCAACGTGCAGTGGGCCGTCGAGACACTCTGCGAGCTCGACTCTACGGGGCGGGTGATGCCTCTGGGCGAGGATTCACGCAAGCGCGTGGCCCGTCGCTTTGAGATGTTTCCCGTGGTGAGCTATGAGCTTGACTATTATAGTTTCTCCATGCCGACGCTCAACGACTTGAAATATCGCACATATTTCAAGGAGCGTCAGGAAGGGGAGACGGGAGGTCCGTCAATGGCCGTGATGTTTAACCCCGTAAAGGATTCGGGCCAATGGTATCTGTGTCTCAAAGAGGCATCGCAGCCCGCTAAGGATGCGGCCAACGCGCTCAATCCTGACCTGATTATTGAAGGAAAATAGATTGACCACACATAATTATTCAATAAGTCGTGAGTCCGCATGGCGTTGTGAAACGCTATGCGGACATTTTTTATCTCAGAAGGAACTTAAGACAGGAGTACGGGAGTACAAGGGACAATTAAAATTTACCTTGTACTCCCGTACTCCTGTCTTTAAATTTAATATATGGCTATTACCTGGCTGATTCACGACATTGTTTTTGAAAAACATCCCGTTTTTTTATGTACTTTTATGAGTTTATAGTACATTTGTGTGTTATAAAGGATAATGACCCTGCAATAATGAATGAAAAGATGAAACGGATATTATTTGTGATGCTCATGGCAGTGGCCGCCGTAGGGGCCTGGGCCAAGGGTGAGGTGGAGTTTGCCTCGCGCGAGCATGATTTCGGCACCATCAAGGCCTCGGCCGGCGCGGTGACCGCCAACTATGAGTTTACCAATACCGGTGACGAGCCTGTGAGCATAGTCACCGTGACCAACGGCGGATGTGGCTGCACCAAGCCCTCGTTTCCGCTCCAGCCCATAGCCCCGGGCAAAAAGGGTGTGATAAAGATCAACTTCAATCCCGCCACGTTTAAGGGCGAGTTTCGCCGCAGCGTCAAGGTGCAGTTCAGCAACTCGCGCAAGCGCACGGTGCTGAAATTTAACGGTGTGGTTATCCCGAAGTGAGAGTTTGTGAAGGTTAGAGTTTAAAGTTTAGGATTTATGGCTCTTTTCAGAAGATATTTGGCCGCAATCGTAGGGGTGACGGCCGTCCTGACAGCAGGTGCCGAAAACAAGTGGATGAGCAAGGTGCATGATTTCGGAGCTTTTGACGAAAATCTCGGCACGGTCTACTGTGAGTTTAAGCTCGTCAACACTGGCACCGAGCCAATGGCCATCACCGGGGTGCGTGCCAACTGCGGATGCACACGTCCTGAGTATTCCAAAGAGCCGGTTGCTCCCGGCGACACGGCCGTCATAAGAGTGGGCTTTGACCCCAAGGGGCGTCCGGGACGGTTCTCCAAACGTATCAACGTCGACTGCAGTGCCGACCCGACGCGCTCGGTGCTCACCATCACCGGCACTGTCATAGGGTCGTCCAACACTCTGCGCAGCCGTTATCCAGTGGCGGTCGGTCCGGTGAGAATGCGCACTTCCACCATAGCCTATGGCAAGGTGCTCAAAGGCGAGACCATGGGCCAGTATATTGACGCCTATAATGCCTCGTCCGACACCCTGCGTCCGCGTGTGGAGGGCGCGCCCAAGCATATCAAGGTCATAGTGCAGCCAGCTGTAGTGCCCCCGGGCGAGCAATTTATACTCTCCACCATATTACACAGCAACATGACACCGCAGTGGGGCATAGCGACCGACTCGCTGATGTTTTATCCCGACGCCCGGGCCACGGAGGGGCGCAAGGTGGAGACTGTGGCCGTCATCGAGGAGGATTTCTCCAAGCTCACGCCCGAACAGCAGGCCAAGGCCCCGCTGCTCGACACCGACCTGACAGCTATCGATCTCAGGAAACTCTCGCGCGGCGACAAGCCGGTCAAGGAGAAGTTTACCATAACCAACCGTGGCAAAAGTCCGCTCGTCATCCGAGCCATATCGTGTCCCGATCCGGCCGTGGAAATCTCTCTCAAAGACCGCACTATAAAGCCCGGCAAAAGTGCCAGGGTCGACGTGACGGTGACTCCGGCACGCATGACCCGAAGCGAGCTGCTCAACGCCCGCATCAATATTATTGCCAACGACCCGCTCCATCCCTCCACAATGGTGCGCGTGGTGGCCGAGATAGTGAAATAACCCTCTGGACCCTCATAGAAAACCATAGAAAAATGCAGCATATAGAGAACGATGAAAAGTATAACGGTCTGACCGTCAATCAGGGCGTGGCCCAGCCGCCGGTGGTCAATCCCTATCTCACACGCCGCCGCCCGCGTCGTATGCCTACTCCCGGCGAAATGGTCGAGGGCATACTCAAGGGTGACGTGACCATGTTGTCGCGCGCCGTGACGCTCGTCGAGAGCCTCTCGCCCGACCATGAGGCTCTGGCCCAGGAAGTGATAGAGAAGTGTCTGCCCCACTCGGGCCGTTCGCGCCGCATCGGCATCACGGGTGTGCCGGGGGCGGGCAAGAGCACGTCGATCGACGTGTTTGGTCTCCATGTGCTCAAGCGCGGAGGCAAACTCGCCGTGCTCGCAATCGACCCCTCGAGCGAGCGTACCAAGGGAAGTATACTTGGTGACAAGACCCGAATGGAGAAACTCTCCATCCACCCCTCGGCTTTCATACGCCCCAGCCCCTCGGCCGGTTCACTCGGAGGAGTGGCCCGCAAGACTCGCGAGACCATAGTGCTGTGCGAGGCCGCCGGATATGACAATATCTTTGTCGAGACCGTGGGCGTTGGCCAGAGCGAGACTGCCGTTCACTCGATGGTCGACTTTTTCCTGCTCATACAGCTTGCCGGCACTGGCGATGAGCTGCAGGGCATCAAGCGCGGCATTATGGAGATGGCCGACGGCATAGTGATCAACAAGGCCGACGGCGACAACATTCATCGCGCCGAACTGGCCATGGCACAGTTTCGCAGCGCGCTCCACCTCTTCCCGCTCCCGGCTTCGGGATGGTCGCCCGAGGTGCTGACCTATTCGGGCTATTATGAGATAAACATCGACAAGGTGTGGGATATGATTGACCGCTACTTTGCGTTTGTCGAAGCCAACGGCTATTTCGAGCGCAAGCGCAGCGAGCAGGCGCGCTACTGGATGTATGAGACCATCGACTCTCAACTCCGCTCTCATTTCTACAACAATCCCGACATCGAGCGCATGCTTGCCGACAAGGAGGTGCGTGTGCTCAACAATCAGCTCTCATCCTTCATCGCCGCCCGCGACATACTTGACGCATATTTCAGTAGTATGCACAAGTAGGAGGATTGGAGATACAAAAGCCTCAAAAGAAAAAAGGGGATACAAAAGGCCGGGAGTGCATCGCTGCACTTCCGGCCTAAAATTTGGCTTATCATTGCTATTCAGCAAAGGTAAGCAATATTTTACCCCCCCCAATTTTTAATGTGTATTAACTCGGGTTGGCAAAAATTAAATGTTTATAACGCTGCGGCATACGGTATGTCATATGCGCTCGAGGACGGTGGCTATGAGGTCGCGTACGGCAGTCTTGTAGTTGGGATTGGCGTCGGAGTTCATGCGGTTGGCTATGATAGAGCATACGGTCATGGCGCGGTGGCCCATGAGGCGTCCGAGTCCCTGGAGCGGTGCCGACTCCATCTCATAGTTGGTGACTTTGCGTCCGTTGTGGCGGAACTCTTCGATAAGGCGGTTGAGGTCGGGGTTGGAGAGTGGCAGACGGAGCTCACGGCCCTGAGGTCCGTAGAATCCTACGGCCGAGATGGTGTTGCCTCGCACCATGTCGTCGCGTCCTATCTGCTCGACCAGTTCGGCGTCGGCGTCCACTACGTAAGGTTTGGCCCAGAGGGGATTCCAGCCGACGGCTTCGCAGAAGGCATGCTCAAAGTCAAGGTCGGCCACTTCGTTGCGCCCGGCGTAATAGTTGAGCACGCCGTCAAATCCGATGGACTTCTCGGCTATGACAGGAGTGCCGAGTCTAAGCTCGGGTTGAAGCGCGCCTGAGGTGCCGATGCGCACGAGTGTGAGCTGTCGGTGATGGCTGCGTACCTCGCGGGTGGCAAAGTCGATGTTGGCCAACGCGTCGAGCTCGTTGATGACGATGTCGATGTTGTCGGGGCCGATACCATGTGACAGACACATGATGGGTTTGCCCTGATATGTGCCCCCGATGGTGTGAAATTCGCGCGACTGCACTTCAAAGTCAGTAGTGTCAAAGAATGATGCCACCATGTTGACACGTGCGGGGTCGCCTACGAGTATCACACGGTCGGTGAGCTGTGACGGCAGCAGGTGGAGGTGAAATACAGTGCCGTCGGGATTGAGGATTAATTCTGAGGGAGGAATTACTTTCATATGACCTATGTTTGATTTGTAATTATTAATTAGCAATTAATGGCCTGGTACATAATTACTGATTGCTAATTAATAATTACTGATTGATTAGGCGTATTTGGTATCGGCCGCCTGGGAGGGCGGTGATGAGTGAGCGAAACTCCATGTCGATGAGCATGCTCATGAGACGCGGTGTAGAGACGTTGACCGAGGCAATGAGTTCGCTCATAGTGGCGTCGCCGCGTCGGGTGATGGTGTCGATGATAGCCTGTTCGTCGTCGGAGAGCTGTGCAGTGGTGTCGAAGAGTGACGGTTGCTTCCCTTCGGAGGCTTTGACCGGCCATCGCATTGATGAGATGACATCGTCGGCCGAGGTGACGAGACTTGCGATACACGAGGAGATGATACTGTTGCATCCGCGTGAATAGCGGTCGGTGGTGCGTCCCGGCAACGCGAAGACGTCGCGCGAGTAGGCCGATGCGAGGCGTGCCGTGACGAGCGAGCCGCCGTGTGTATCGGATTCGACTACAACGAGACAGTCGCTCAGGCCGGCCACGATGCGGTTGCGGGCAAGAAAATTGCCTTTGTGTATGTTGTCGCACGAGCGGTAGTCTGTGAGCAGCATGCCGTTGTTGCGCACCATGCGTGCGGCTATGTCGCGGTGAGAGGCGGGATAGATGGTGTTGAGACCATGGGCGAGCACTCCTATGGTCGGGAGTCCGGCGGCAAGGGCCGCTCTGTGGGCTGCGACATCGATGCCGTAGGCGAGTCCGCTGACTATCACGACCGGGTCGGCGCATTTGTCGGCAAGACCGTTGACAAGGTCTTCGACAAATGCTGCGCCATAGGCTGTGGAGTGGCGTGTGCCGACGATTGACACGAAGCGTGAGGCGTTGAGGTCGCAGTTGCCGAGCGTGTAGATCATGAGCGGGGCGTCCTCACATTCCCTGAGCCGACGGGGATAGTCGGGGTCGGTGAAATAGATGGGGCGTATGTTGTTGCGCGAGATGAATGTCTCTTCATCGGCTGCGTCGGCAAGGGCTTTGTCGCGCACGGCACGGTCGAGAAGACGGTTGCGAAATCCAAGTATGGCCGAGAGCTGGTCGGATGTCAGTTCAAAAAACTCCTGCTCCGAGCCTAAGCGTGCGAGTATAGCCTCGGCGAGTGCCGGGGTGAGTGACCGGAGTGAGGCAAAGGCTATGCGATAGGCAAGGGACATGCTCTTGTGGTTAAAGGAGTAACGAGTTAAAAGGAGTAGGTTTTTCAGGAGAAAGGATAGGGTGGGGCAGACTATGTCAGGAGTCTATTCTTTTAATTTTATAAACTTTATAGGCTCTTTAAACTAAAGGTAATCGGCAAAGGCCCGGGCGAGGATGTCGCCGCGTGACAGGCGGCCGTTTTCGAGACACACTATGGTGACGGTGGCGCGGACCACGGGGTCGCCGGTGACGGAGTGATAGATGTCTTGCTCAAAGATGAAGCGTGCTCCGTCGCGACGCATGCGCAGACATGAAATCATGGTGTCGCCCATTGTGAGTGACGTGAGATATTCAATCTCGATTTTTCTTACTACAGGGTCAAGGCCCTGCTCCTGCATGGCGCGGAACGATGTGCCGGCCTCTTCGCAGAAGTCATGACGCGTGATTTCGAGATAGTGCAGATAGTTGGCATTGTTGACTATGCCCTGAGAGTCGGTCTCATAGTCACGCACGCGTATCGGGAGCGAATATTGATAGTCGTCGGGATTATGCATTGTAGAGATAACGCTTGATGGAGCGTTTGGGTGTCTTTTCAAATTCGTTGGCAATCAGTTGTATTTTATCGACGCGTTCGTAGGGTGCTACGGCGTTGTTGAGGTCTTTGCGAACCTGCTCCATGATGTCGGGGAGCTTTTCGTGCGATACTCCGTCGCGGTCCATCGACTCATAGTCGGGATAGACAAGGGCCACGAGATGCTTGCCGCGCTCCACGATGAGGCTTTCGGCCACATAGGGCATGTTGTTGAGCTTGGCCTCGATCTCCTCGGGATAGATGTTCTGTCCGTTGGCACTCAGTATCATTGTCTTGTAGCGGCCTCGAATAAATATTGTATTATCGTGCGATATGGTGCCCATGTCGCCTGTATGCAGCCACCCCTCGGCGTCGATTACAGCCTCGGTGGCCTCGGGATTTTTGTAATATCCGGTCATTACATTCTGTCCGCGCACACATATCTCGCCGGGCACGTTGGCGGGGTCGGGACTGTCGGCTATGCGCGACTCCATGATGCCGGGCAGTGTGCGGCCCGATGAGCCGGGGATAAATTTGCGCCACGGAGTGTAACTTATGAGCGGGCCACACTCGGTCATGCCGTAGCCTACGGTGAAGGGAAATCCGATGCGGTGGAGAAATTGTTCGACCTCGTGGTTGAGCGGTGCGCCGCCGACGATAACTTCCTCAAACTCTCCGCCGAAGGCTTCGACGAGCTGGTTGCGTATCTTGCGATATATCATCTTGTTGACTCCGGGTATGCGGAGCATGTTGCGCACGGTGCCTTTCTCAAGCAGCGGACGGAGCTTGTTGCGGTAGATTTTCTCGAGAATCAGTGGCACGCATATGATGAGGTTGGGCCTCACCTGTGCAAAGGCTTTGAGGAGAAGTTTGGGCGTCGGGAGTTTGCCAAGCAGGGTAATATGTGTGCCGGCCGCGAGGGGCACGAGCATGTCGAATGCACATCCGTAGGCATGGGCCAGCGGCAGAAACGACACATTGCGCGAGCCGCGGAAGTGGAGGCGCGATTCAAGGCCGAAGCGCACGTTGCCCCCGAGGTTGCCGAGAGTGAGCATCACGCCTTTGGAGAAGCCTGTGGTGCCGGAGGTGTAATTGATTTCGGCCACCGCGCTCTCGTCGATGTCGGGATATTCGACATCGGCACTCGTGAATCCGTGGGGATAGGTGCGGCGCATGCGTTCAGGGAGTCTGGCGATGAATTTCTCGGCCGCATGGTTATTGGCCGGATGCTCGGCAAGCACCTTGCGGCTGTCAAGCGAAAACACTGCTTTGACGGCCGGCAGTTTCTCAAATTCCATGTTGTCGAAAATCGTCTCGTTGGTAAACAGCATCACGCTCCCGGAGTGGTTGATGATGTGCATGGCGTCCTGAACGTTGAAATCCTGGAGCACGGGCACTATCACGGCTCCGTAGGTGAGTGTGGCCATGTAGGTCTCTACCCACGAGATGGAGTTGCGTCCCATTAGTGCTATTTTGTCGCCGGCTTTGATGCCGCAGTGGCGAAAAAGCATGTGGGTCGAGGCGATGCGTCGCGCGAGGTCGGCATAGGTCATTGTGGCCCCTGAGCCGAAGTCGGTCAGTGCCGGCAGCTCCCAGCTCTGGCGGAAGCTGGATGCGTATATCTGGAGGAGATTTTCGGTGTGCATATGCAGGAGGGTAGTGGGGTGGATAGAGACAGGGGCCGGGCGTCGGCCCGGCCCCTGGGGTTTTCCTTATGTCAAGCGAGTGAGTCGCTCTTATTTGTCAAGTTTCTTGAGCACTTCCTGTACTGGCTCGTTGTTGGGATCGATTTCAAGCACCTTGCCGAAGAAGAGTTTGGCCTGCTCGTTGTCGCCCAGACCCATGTAGTATGAGCCCATGCGCATGTAGGCGGTCTTGTAGGCCTCGGCATACTTGTTGATGTTTGCGGGATCTTCGTCGTAGGCGGCGAGCATCTTCTGATAGGTCTCGATAAGCTCGGGCGAAGTGTTAGCACCGTCACGCACCATGATGAGGGTAGCGCGGTTACGGTAGAGGGGACCCTTGTTGGCTGCATGCTCGAGAGCCATGTCGATATACTTGATGCCGTTGTTGGCTGCCTCGGCACGCTCAGGTGAGCCTTCGGGAAGAGTCAGACCGAGGTTTTTGTAGCGGTTGGAGAGGATGAAGTAGTCGTTGAGTGTGGCGTCGCCGGCATCGACATATTTCTGCATGTATTCTACCGATTTGGCGTCGTTCTCAAGTTTGTTGTACATCTCGGAGATGTCGGCGAGAATGGCCTTGTTTTTCTCGGGGTTGAGATTGTAGCCGGCGAGATAAGCCTCTACGGCCTCTTCGGGACGGGTGAGGTTGGCGAGCACTTCACCGTGGGTGGTGTAGTCGTTGGCTGTGAACTTGCCGTCCTTGTGGGCGAAGAGTTTCTGGGCTGCAGTCTCGGCTGCTTCCCAGTTTTTGAGGGCGGCGTTGTTGAGCATCACCATACGCTGCATATAGAGGTTGTCGGGGTCCTTGGCGAGAACCTGCTCGGCTACCTGGAGTGATTCGGGATACTTCTTGCCGAAGAAGAGGAGACCCGAGTAACGCTGCTCGTCGCCCTGGAAGTGGTTTGGGTTGTTCATGTACTTGCCATACTGCTCGGCGGCGCGGGTGAGCTGGTTGTTGTCATAATATTTTTCGGCGAGCTCGCTTTGGGCAAGTGCTGAATTGGGGAGTTTCTCGTTAAGCTCTACGAGCTTGCCGATACAGAATTCCGAGTTGACCTTGTTGTAGAGGTTGGAGTACTTCACGTAAGCCTCGGGGTTTACGTCGCCGTTCTCCTCCTCATAGATGATAGCCTGCTCGTAATATCCGGCTGCGAGACCCTTGTCTTCGTCTTTGGCGAGGTCACCCTGGAGCACATAGATCTGCGGCTCTTTGTTTTTGGATTTCTTGAGGCCTTCGGCGATGTATTTGTTGATTTCCTTGGTGTAGGCCACGGGGTCGACGTTGGCATATGCGCGGGCTACGGCAGCAATAAGGGCTGCGTCTTTCTTGTCGGTGTTGAGAGCCTGCTTGAAGAGTTTTTCGGCCTCTGACTTGTTGCCGCCCTTGAGAGCGATTTCACCGAGACCTACATAGTTGTAGCCATATTCGGGATTGGCCGAGATGCCGTTGTTGAAGTTGGTCTGGGCTCCCTGGGTGTTGCCGTCGCGCAGGTCGAGCGAACCGAGATAGAAGTATGACACGGCCTTGTTGGTTGACGGGTCGTTGAGGGTTTTCTCAAGTATTATTTTAGCTTTTTCTAAGCGGTCGGCGTTGTAATAGTCGACACCATCCTGATAGCCGCCTTGGGCGAGCGCGGTGAGCGCGAATCCTCCTATGCAGAGGGAGAACAATGTGCGTAATTTCATCACTGTTGGTTTACTATTTTTATTGTTTTGTATATTTATTGTTGCTTTTTGGTCATTAATATGACTAACGTCCGACATTGTGGATTATTGCATGGCCGATGTCATAAGTTATATATAATAGTGTTATATATAATTAAGGTGTATTGCCTGACTGTTCCGGTTTATTCCACCTGCACCATGCGCGGACGCACTGTGGCGGGCAGGATGCCTGTCATCTGTATTATCTTTTGTCCCTGAAAGCCGGTGACAAAGCTGTAGAAGCGGTGGCTGACTGTTCCGCCCGGCGATGTGCTCACCATGTAGACCGAGCGGTAGAGCGGATAGGAGCCGTCGAAGATGTAGGCTTGATAGGGCTTGTAGGCGGTCACTTCGTTGTTGCCGCGTATTTTGAGAACTTTCACGTTGGTGTTGAATTCAAGGGCAGTCGTGTCGCTCTTCTCCACAGCCTGAGCCAACTCTTCGACTGATTTCTGACGGTCGGAGAGGTCGCTCGACACCCAGCTTACGCCGATGATGCCGATGGCGTTCTTATTGGAGGCGACAGCCTTGAACACGTCGGGGTTGGATTTGACAGCCGAGACGTGTGCTCCAAACTGGCGTCCGTTCATCACCGAGTCGCGCATGTATTTTACGGTCGACGAGCCCTGATGGTCAAAGATTACGTCGATTTCGCCGAGTTTGCACGGCTCCACCTGATCCCATCGGGTGACGTCGCCCGAGAGTATCTCGGCGATATCCTTTTTGGAAAGTATCTCGACAGGGTTGGCGGGGTTTACAATGAGGGCGAGGGCGTCGACGGCTATCTTCTGCTGATGCACCACTTTCTTGTGCGAGCGCAGATAGCTGACCTCCTCGTCGGTGAGCGGACGGGTGATTACGGCACCCTTTACCGAGCCCATGGCCATGATGGAGTCGACGGCCTGGTTTTCGGGCACGTAGTAGGCGAGAACATCTTCCTTGGGGTAGATGTATTCATATACGTTTATTTCCTGCTCCATTATGTATTCAAACGACTCGTCGCAGGCAATCTTGGCCATTGTGGGCTGCTTGGGCTCTTTCTTGCCTCCGCACGATGTTACGGCCATGGCGGCCACGCATGCGGCGGCGATATAGAGGCTGTGGCGTAAGGGTGTAAGCATATTGCAGATCAGTGTTTGAATGATGTGGGATCGGATGTGTCGTCATCGTCGGGCTCGTTGCCGTAACCGGGGTCGATGCCGGCAAACTGGCGGTAGGCTCTCCACACACCATAAGCTATGAACAGCACGCCTCCGACCCAGCGTACCCATGTCCAGGTGGGGAAGAGGATGTTGAAGTATCCGCATAAAAAGAGTATGCCCACAGCAAGATATATGGCTATCATTATGATGCCAAATACGTTACGCATGGCTTTGGGGGTTCCTGTGTTACGTTGTGCGCTCATTGTGACAATAGTTTAAAACGTTAGTATAAATTGGCCGTCACCTTGCTGGTCCCGACCGGGTAATAAACTAACAACGAGGGCAAGAGGAATGTTTTGATTTCGAGTCGGCTTTTTGCCTCCATTGTTTCTTTTTTCTTTTGCGGTAAAATTAATGAAAAAATCTTAACACATAAACAATTCTTTATTTAATTAATGTCCTTTAACACTACTGCGCCATGCTTTTGTTGCGTTAATTTTTGCTGAGAGCCGAAGTTTGGATTAATTTTGTGTTATGACAACTACTATACCGTTGGCCGAGCGTATGCGTCCGCGTTCGCTCGACGATTATATAGGACAGACCCATCTTGTAGGACCCGGCGGAGTGATGCGTGGCATGATAGAGTCGGGCAAGGTGGCTTCGTTTATACTCTGGGGCCCTCCCGGAGTGGGCAAGACCACGCTCGCACGCATCATTGCCAATACGGTCAATGCGCCGTTCTACACACTTTCGGCCGTCAATTCGGGTGTCAAGGATGTGAGGGATGTCATCGAGAAGTGTGCCCGCGATGCCGGAAGCATGTTTACGCAGGGACGTCCCATACTGTTTATCGACGAGATACACCGTTTTAGCAAAAATCAGCAGGATTCGCTGCTCGGAGCGGTTGAGAACGGCACGGTGACGCTTATCGGTGCCACGACCGAAAACCCATCGTTTGAGGTCATACGTCCTCTGCTTTCCCGCGCTCAGGTCTACACTCTAAGACCCCTCGAGCGAGACGAGTTACAAGCTCTGCTCGACAGCGCGCTTGAGCGCGACAGTGTGTTGCGCGGTCACGGGGTGGAGGTCAGGCAGACCACCGCACTGTTTCGCTTTGCCGGCGGCGATGCCCGCAAGCTGCTCAATATTCTCGATCTGCTTGAACAGTCGACTCCTCCAGGCGAGCCTCTGGTGATCGATGACGCTGTGGTGACCAGCCGCCTGCAGGAAAATCCTGCGGTCTATGACAAGGGGGGTGAGATGCACTATGACATTATTTCGGCTTTCATAAAGAGCATCCGCGGCAGCGACCCTGATGCTGCGGTCTACTGGCTGGCGAGGATGATAGCCGGCGGAGAAGAACCGGAGTTTATAGCCCGTCGTCTGCTCATACTCGCAAGCGAGGACATCGGACTGGCCAATCCCAATGCCATGCTGCTGGCCAACGCCACGTTTGACGCTGTCCACAAGATCGGGTGGCCCGAGGGGCGCATCCCTCTTGCCCAGTGTGCCATCTATCTGGCCACGTCGCCCAAAAGCAATTCGGCCTACATGGCCATCAACAAGGCGCTCGAGCTCGTCGACGAGACCGGCAATCTGCCCGTGCCCCTGCATCTGCGCAATGCTCCGACTTCGCTGATGAAGGATATGGGTTATGGCCGAGACTATAAGTATGCCCACAATTATCCGGGCAACTTTGTGGTCCAGCAGTTTATGCCCGATGAACTGGGGCATAGAGAGTTATGGATTCCGTGTGACAATCCTGCCGAGATGCGTTCGGCCGCGCTGCAAAACGAGCGATGGTGTAAAAATAGCGATTAAAGAAATTTTTCATTATTTCGTATTGTTTTTAAATAAAATTGTCTAAATTTGCAGCCGTACACTTCGTGTGCAAGTTCTTACCCAACATTACCCAATATGAAGAAACATAACTTCTACGCCGGGCCGTCTATCTTGAGTGAATACACCATCAAGCATACGGCCGATGCAGTGAACAATTTTGCTGAGACGGGGCTTTCGCTTCTGGAAGTTTCACACCGCTCTAAGGAGTTCGTAGCCGTGATGGACGAGGCTCAGGCTCTCGTTAAGGAGCTTCTTGATGTGCCCGAAGGTTATCATGTGCTCTATCTCGGCGGCGGTGCCAGTCTGCAGTTCTGCATGGCTCCGATGAACCTGCTGCGCACCAAAGCCGGCTATCTCGACACCGGCACATGGGCTGCCAATGCCATAAAGGAGGCACGTCTGTTTGGCGACGTTGAGGTGCTCGCTTCATCCAAGGAGGCCAACTATAACTTCTATCCCCGCGGATATGAGGTGCCCGCTGATCTCGACTATTTCCACATTACCACCAATAATACTATATACGGTACCGAGCTTCGCGAAGATCCCACCGTGTCAGTGCCCCTCGTGGCCGACATGTCGAGCGATATCTTCTCGCGTCCTGTCGATGTATCGAAGTATGACCTTATCTATGCCGGCGCGCAGAAAAATCTTGGTCCCGCCGGTGCGACTCTCGTTATCGTCAAGGAGGACGCTCTCGGTAAGGTTGACCGCGTGATTCCCACCATGCTTGACTATCGCACCCACATCAAGAAGGGCTCGATGTTCAATACTCCCCCCGTGCTTCCCGTTTACTCTTCGCTCATGACTCTCCGTTATTATAAGGAGATGGGCGGCGTGAAGGCTATGGAGAAGATTGATCTCGAGAAGGCCGGTCTGCTCTATGATGCTATCGACAGCAGCAAGATGTTTGTCGGCACAGCCGCCGAAGATTCTCGCTCCATCATGAATGTCACTTTTGTTATGACTCCCGAATACAAGGAGCTTGAAAAGGACTTCGTTGACTTCTGTGCCGCCCGCGGTATCGTAGGCATTAAGGGCCACCGCTCGGTGGGCGGATTCCGCGCGTCTCTCTACAACGCCCTCCCCATCGAGAGCGTGAAGGTGCTCGTGGAGGCTATGAACGATTTCGAGAAACAGCATTGATATGAAAGTACTCATAGCTACTGAAAAGCCGTTTGCCGCCGTTGCGGTCGACGGTATGCGTGAAGTCATCGAGGGAGCCGGTGCCGAACTCGTGCTTCTTGAGAAATATACCGATAAGGCAGACCTTTTAGCTGCCGTGGCCGATGTCGATGCTCTCATCATTCGTTCTGACAAAGTTGATGCCGAAGTGCTTGATGCTGCCCGCAATCTTAAAATCGTTGTGCGTGCCGGTGCCGGTTATGACAATATCGACCTTGCTGCTGCCACAGCCCATGGCGTAAGCGCGCAGAATACTCCCGGTCAGAACTCCAACGCTGTAGCCGAACTTGTGTTTGGTCTCGCTGTAATGATGTGTCGCAACATGTATAACGGCACTTCAGGCTCGGAACTCAAGGATAAGACTCTTGGCATCCAGGCCTTCGGACAGGTTGGCCGTAATGTGGCCCGCATAGCCCGCGGCTTCGAAATGAGTGTCTCGGCTCTCGATCCTTTCTGTCCCGATGCAGTAATGGAAGAGGCCGGAGTGACCCCCGTGCATAGCGTGGAGCAGCTCTATCGTGAGAATAAAGTGGTGTCGATTCATATTCCCGCCACTCCCGAGACCCGAGGCTCCATCGGTTACGATCTTATAGCCTCTATGCCCAAAGGCGGTCTGCTTATCAATACCGCACGCAAAGAGGTTATTGACGAAGAGGGTCTGATACGTGCTCTCGATGCCCGTCCCGATCTCAAATATGCTGCCGACGTGGCTCCTGAGCGTGCTGCCGAAATCAAAGAGCGTTTTGGCGACCGCGTGTTCTTTACACCCAAGAAAATGGGGGCGCAGACTTCCGAGGCCAATATCAATGCCGGTATTGCTGCCGCCCGTCAGGTTATAGCCTTCCTCACCACAGGCGAAGACCGCTTCCGCGTAAACAAATAGTCTTCCCGGCTGTCGGCAAGATTATATATTCCCCGCAGATAACGCATAACCAATAGTGAATTAATCGGAGTGTGAATCATTCATGCTCCGATTAATTTTTGTTAATGGCATTTGGTGGTTATATACTCATGCGCCTCGTTGCAAAGAGTGCTTCCTCGGTAGCGGAGAAAATTGTAGATGGGCTTGCAAATCTTATACCATAAAAAATGACGAAAAAGCGTGTGCGGGAGTGTTTGGCGTATTAAATTGATACTCAATTGCGTATAAAATATTGTCAAAAGAGTGTCTTAAAACAAGTGTTAAATAAGTGTTAAAATAGGTATGAAAATTTGGAGGATAAGTGGAAAGTGTCTACCTTTGCACTCGCTTTTGAGAAGCACCCCTCACAGCGGTGAGGCGGTTAAAAAGGAATAACGCTGGCAAGCATCTCAAAGTTGAGATGGAAATGTTAAAACGATGTTAAAAATTCGTTAAAGATTTGCAGGAATGAAAAATTGTTCATAACTTTGCAAAACATTTCGCAAGAGTTTTTCCGAATACCTCGGAAGCGCGGAAAGAGCACATTGAAAGAATTACAATAGACAAGATAGAAAGTAGTACAAGAGTCATTATTAATAATAGGTAATGATGTTCTCAAGTCAATTCTGAATATCCATATAGATTCAGCGTCCACAGGGTCGCAAAGGACAGACCGCCGAGCGAAAGCAACAACAAATGAAACTTTTGTTTGTCGCATTTTGATTTTTGAAAGAAAATAAAAATAGATAAACAACAACGGAGAGTTTGATCCTGGCTCAGGATGAACGCTAGCGACAGGCTTAACAC
>RIBL01000016.1 GCA_003762875.1 Muribaculaceae bacterium Isolate-110 (HZI)
AGCTCCCTGCTTGTCAAGGAACATATCAAGGACTTGTTGACTCCAGAACCGGAGCCAGCACAAATAGCAAATTGCCATCCAACTCTTGACCTCGAATTTGATTAACACTTTTTAAGAGACACTAGTGTTGCGACTCCTTGATTTCGGTACACGTACCGTTGATTGTGCTGAGGTCTTCAGCGATGTTTTGGAGAATATTCTCCGAGAAATTTTCAGGATTTTCTTTCATGCTTTTTCAGTTTTTGAAATTACACACTTCTGCCTCTTTTTCTCTTTTGACGGCGTTTCATCTCGTTGATAAAAGCCTCTTCTTCCGGGTCGTAGGCGGGACCGACTTGGAAGAGGCCACCGAGTGCGTTGCCGAGTCCTTCGACCATATCGGCACCGGCTTCGATGATTTTTGCTGCGGCACCCGGTTCCTGTTTAGGCTGCTGCCGCATCGGTTTGGGCGAGGGCGATGCCGGCTGGGACTGCCGTTTTTTGTTCCAGTCAAGAGCCTTGCAGATGACATCGTAGGAGCATCTGCCGTTGCGGTCAACCTGCGAAGCCTTGAACTTTTGCCCGTCTTTGAAATAGGAAAGACCATCGACTTCGGTAGAACCCCGCCGGAATTTTTTCCTGACGGTAATGCCTTTTTGTGCGAGTTCGCGCTGAAAAGTAGTCCAGTCCTTTGCCGATCTTTTGGCGGCTTGAACGGCGAGATAAATCTCCTGTCGGATTTTCGGCCGTCCTTTCAAACTTTGGGCTTTCACATTGTCTTTGTTCTCGCCGTAGGTCAGACCATACTTCCTTTTCATCTCGTCGCAGATTTCGTTGTTGCGGTAATACTCGAAACTGTCGCTTACACATTTGCCGTTATTATCCACCCGATTATAGACGATGTGGCAGTGCGGATGCTCCTTGTCGAGATGCCGGACAATGATAAACTGGGTGTTTTTGATGCCCATTTTATCCATATATTCCAGCGCGAGCTTCACCATAAATTCATCGCTCATGCGCTCGGCATCTTTAGGAGAATAGGACAACGAGATGTGTCCGCACCAGTGTCTGACCCTGCTGTTGAGGTGCCGCTGACACTCAAAACCGTCGATAATATTTTTCGGAGTGTCGGTCAACAGACCCTCTGAATAGAGCAGACGGGCCTCTTTGTTTTTCTCTTTCAGCGCGAGAGCATACTCCACGCAGCCCGAAAAACAGCTTCCTTTAGTTATGCCTCCAATCATAAGACAGCCTTGTATAAAGAGTTTTTATCTCCTTGCTCATACCTTTGAGAGACCACTCCACGAGTTTGAAACCCGCTTCGTTGGCTTTCTTTGCAAGCTGATTCAGATTGTTCGCCATGCTCCCTATCTGCCGTAGAATCGACATATCTTCGGGTGTGGCTACTGCCGTAACCTTGGCGTTGAGCAGAGCGTGACGCCAGAAGTCTGATAACTTTCTGCCGGATTTTCGACAGTTTTCCTGCACGGTATGATATTGTTCTTCATTGAGCCTGACACTGACAACGTATGATTTGCCAGACTTCTCGGTTGCTCCCGGAGGAGCTTTCTTTCTTCTTGTGAATGTCATTGTCTTGGGATTTTGAGATTCGACATTGTGACCATCGGGAACGGACTCCAGCCGCCCGGTAACGGAGGATGCAAGGTCGGAAATGTTTACATTGCCACTACCTTGCTATCCTCCTATTCCTTACAGAATATCCGGATACCGGCGTTGCCGATGGCTTCGCCATTTTCACTGCCTTGGGGCAGTGGTCAGAACGATTTACTGATTAGGGTGAACCAGCCTTCATAGTTGGCGGCGTTATTGTCAAGATGCTCATTGATGATATGCTCGACAAAGTTGCTGACGCTGTAGCCGGGACCACCGAAGAATCGGGCAGTGCGCTCGACACGGTCAAACGTCTCATTGCTGATGGCTACCTGATGCTTGTTGTCCTTGCCGAGTTTAATCGGGGCAAAGAAGGCGGTGCGGTAATCTTCGAGTTCGCTCTTGCGCTGCTTGGCGGTGGGACGGGTTGATTTGGACTGAACGGTTTCGCTCTGTTCGGCGATTGGCTGAACTTCGGGATTGGTAGAATTTTCCATAGTTTCAGAGAAAATTGAATTGTTAGACATATCAGTCATTTCGGATGACTGAGGATTCGAGATTTTTGATTGTGCCATTTCATTCAGATTTTAGTGAGCTTTCGCTCGGTTTGTATTCTTCGATGCCTACGAGTTCCAGCTTTAGCGCGTCAACGAGTTGCCGCAGTGCCGGATTACGTTGCATCATTTGTTCAAGGATTCCGTGTGGAGTTTGCTCGGCTATCAGGAAGTCGGCAATGTCAAGACCTTGTTCACGCTGCTCATCAGTGGCCATCTGTTCAAGCGATTCAAACAGAGTTGCCTTTATTCCCGAATCATCGAATAGCGTCAGCTTCTTGCGCCAATCGTCAGTAGCGTTAAGGTCGGGCACCAACATCACCTCTCTGCCTCGGAGTGCTTGGATTGCCTCGCGGTTGAGACAACTGCACTTGCCGCCTGTGGCGAGCCACAGATATTGCGGGAGGTAATGTGTTGCGAGTATTGCCGTCTTCTCACTCTCCACAATGGCAACCGGCTTGTCGCGGATGTATGGGAGCAGATGCTCACCGAAGAAACATTGGGTTAACTTGAAGTCGGGCAATCTCAATACCGAGTGTACCCAGTTGATGTGTGGGAACGGCTCCTGCACACGATGTCCGGTCAATCGGTCATACAGCATAATCTTTCCGCCACGGACTTCACCGTCAGCCGCGATTTGCCAGAACACCGTGGCACCTTGCCAATGCTTTGATGTGCCTACGCGATACATTTCCATCAATCGCCGTGCTTCATCACTTCCAATTATCGCCGCCACGAAAGCGAAGAGATTGTTTCGGTCGTAGCCACGCATGGTGGCCGCCACCATTGCATCATCAATCCTGCTCATCGGTAGTAACTTTGTTAGCGGAGTAACACGACAGCTTCTTATACCACCCTTGGCGTATTCGCCGGAAGAGAGTGTTGAGATTGCGGGTGAGAAACATCTTGAAGGTATGGTCTTTCATCCCGAACCGCTCGGCTATACGGATGCCGTCAGCGGTTGAAAATTCCTCTGTGAGATGTTCATACACTGTGCGGTGGAGTTCATTCAGTTTCTCCTCGCTGATACAGGTGAGTACACTGAGCGCATTGCCCCGGAAATATTCAGCCAGTTCAATTGCTCCTGCCACGTCTTTATCGTCGATGACAGAGGGGCTAGGCTCCCCGTCGCTGACTGCCCAGCGAACAATACGGAGTATCAGACAGAACCGGAGTACATAGATTTCGAGCTTGCAGAAGAAACTGACCACATTGTCGCTCATCTCATTATCGCATAGCGCGGCGTTCTCATGTTGCCACTCATAAAGTCTGCGCTTGGCATCCGCAGTGAACCGCATGACAGTGGGCATAGGCTCCTTCTCCTCGTTGACCACACACTCCACTGAAAGAAGCCGGTTGAGTATGCGCTCCCATTCACGGTTGAGGTCGTCGCGTACTTCATCCTCGTTCCATCTCGGTTTGCCGTTGCTCTTGGTCATTGCAAAGAGTATGCGGTCAATGAAACCGTTGGCTGCTCTCTCACCGTTGGCAAGTTCGGTGAGAAGACGTTTTTGGATTGTTCCGACCACCGAGATGAACGGACGCTTGATGAAGATGGAGTTCTGACAATTCTTGCGGTCTGACATTGTAGTGCTGCCGTTGAAAGCCGAAAGCCAGAATTGTTCTTCCGAGCCGGTGTTGTAACGTGTGAAGTTCTTGAACCATGCCGACAACTCATCAATCCATAGGCATAAGCCACGAGGATTGTGGGAGTGAATGGCACTGAGACCCTCCTGCGTCACGTCCGACACGAGGTAGCGCAGACGCTTAGGCTCTTTCGGGAATTCCTCCAGTCCGGCACTGATGCGTTCTTTGCGACTCATCGCTATAGCCTGCTGATACTCGCAATGCTTTTTCTGAAACTCTTGGTTGTTTTTCCAGTCAGCATTGACTAACGGGCGCATCACGAAAGTAAGCGGGTGCGATTTACAATCTCCGGGGCGTCCGACAATCGCGATATACACGATTGCCGATTCCTGCCAGTTGCGTTTCACCTCGATTCGGTGTGTATTGCCGATTGCCACAGATATGGCGGCAATCATAGCCGATGCCGTGTAGTCAATCGGAAAACCACAGGTGGTGTTGAGTTCGAGGATAATCCTTTGCATCTTGGCGGGGAACACATGTACCGGGAAATCACTGTCGGATGTCTTGGCGTGATTCATCAACGCGCTGATCACAGAGTCCGGGGTAATATTCTTTTCCATAGGCTCAGAAATTATAGCCCCCGCGGGGACGGCGTTTCATACCAGCAGTGATAGCCGCTGCGGTTTCGGCGAGGGATGGAGCGGCGGAGTGTTTGCGACCGCCTTCGATCCAGGCATAGATTTCGTCCTCATAGAAATAGAGGAGCTTGCCGCGCTTGTAGCTCGGAATGGGATCATTCGGAGCCTTGACCGCACGGTAGAGGGTAGAAAGTGACTTGCCTATTATCTGGCAAGCTTCTTTCGCATACACGAGTCTGCGTGAAGGCTTGGACTGTTTGGAGTGGCTGGCGATGCCTGCCTTTTCAAGTAGGTCAAGCACTCGGTCGAGTTTCTCGGAGAGACCGCTTACCACATGTGGCAGCTGGTCGAAAGTTGGTGTTGATGTTTCCATATCAGTACGGTGTTGAATTGTTTTTGGAAATAGAACCGCACTGATTGAAAGTGAGTTGATGGTGAAATAAATAACCATGCTCACTTCCTAAAATAACCGATTGGCAAGTGTTAACGCTTTGAAAATCAGACGATATTTCTTGGAAATATTTGTATGGTGATTTAATCAAAGATTAGGTGAATTTGTGGTTATTTTGAGTAATAACCATAGATGACTTTCGCCAGTGTGAAAAGTTGAGTAATTTTGTACCATAAATCGAACTCATTATGATATATATCGAAACTGAACGACTTATTTTACGTTCATGGAAACCGGAAGATTTGCCTTTGTTCATTGCAATGAACAAGGACGTTCGCGTTATGCGTTATTTTCCGGCAATTCTAAATGATTCCGAGACGGAGGCATTTTACAGACGGATACAGAATGAGTTCAGTCAAAAGGATTGGGGGCTCTATGCTTTGGAAATAAAGTCTACAGGGGAGTTTATCGGATATGTTGGACTGCATGAGATTGGTTTCGATGCAGACTTCACTCCCGGAGTTGAAATAGGGTGGCGTCTTGCCGCTGATTATCACAATCAGGGATATGCAACCGAAGCCGCCAAAGCTGTGCTGAGTCTGGCAAAGAGTGCGGGAATTGAAAGGCTGTTTTCTTTCACTGCAAAGATAAATGCCCCGTCAGAGCGTGTGATGCAAAAGATTGGAATGGTAAAGGCCGGAGAGTTCAGGCATCCTAATCTGTCGGATGATTCTCCGCTGTGTGTTCATGTGCTTTATAAGCTTGATTTATAACAAAAGGGCGAATAACCATGACAAAAGTCACGGCTATTCGCCAATACTATACCGGAAAGTTCCCTTGTTATTTCCTATTCTTCTTTTTAGCAGCCTCTAATTTGGCTTTAACCTCTTCCTCTGCCAATCTCTTGGGGATAATGTCGAGATTAATGGTCTTATAGCGTTTATAATGCTCGAAAAGATAATTCATTTCTTTGGCAGAGAGTAAAGGAATGCGGTCTTTCCCCGGATTCCTATCGGCAAGTTTCGCAATAATAGTTCCTACCTGCACGGTGCCGAAACTTTCAGCAAATACATTCTTGATGAATAAGGCGATGTTTTCGCCTTTCAGTTTCAGGAATTTCCCGACATTATAGCCAAGATGCTTCAGGTCTTCTTTTGACAGGTGATTGCTCCGTAGCTGAACAGTATCGAACCGGGCTAACGGATTGACTGTCCAGATTTTTGCATTATTGTGTAGTTTGTCCAGTTCGTGAGACTCCATGAACTGTTCCATCGTATGTGTAATATATGCACAGATAAACGACACTTGTTCAAGATTATATAGTTCTTCGTGACGTTTTAGTTCGTTAAACGCCTCATCACATCGCTGTTTTCGTGTCATTATCTCCTCATGCGATTCGATATTGTCTTTGTGTTTCTCATAAAAATCACAAATTGGACCCATGTCCTCAAGATAATACACCGAACCATCGGGAGTAACGTAAACCTCTTGCTCTGTTTCCTCTATCAAAGTGGACCCGTCCGGATTCTTGTGAACATCCTGAATGCATACCGATGAGAAGAAACCTACATCTTCATCATATTCCCGCTTCTTTTGAATGCGGGTAACTCCGTGCTCATGGTCATAACGCTCCTCATCTGTCATAGAGTCAAGATATACGTTGTATGCTTCCTCAAGTTCAGCATCATAGTCTCTCGAATCATTATATGATTTCTCAATCATAATCTCATCGTCAGATAATTCCATGCCTACATAAGCCTCTTCTCCATCAGGGAAACGTATATGACGCATACCGTCTACAATTTCCAATACCTCAAACGGTCGGTTTTCATTCATGGGAATGGCGACTTTCGATTCTCCTTTGTTCTCTGCTACACAAGCAGTTTCTGGAATCGGCGTTGAGCATTGCTCCTGTATTTCCGGCACATCTGTCGTGGATACCGAGACCTTTTCACCGGTCGGTGTCTCGGCAATAGCCATGACTTCACGGCGGCGAAAAAGAGTCGAGAGGCGGTTGAACACATCTTCGATTACCGATTGAAAACCGCAATAAAGGCCGATTGAGAGGACAAAGAAAACGGCAAAGAGTATATTGCCGGTAAATAGGTCTGTGCCAAAACGATGAATGGCGGCGTGACGACCAAGTAAAGCCATGATGCTACATCCGGCAACAACGGCACTCCAGATAAAAATTTTGTCCCGGGTAGGGGGAGTATAGCTCCTCGTGCGCTGGGGCGTATTTCTCATAAGCAAACAGTGGATTAAAATTTTATGTCTTTATAGACAATTTAATCCACTGTTTTGTTCAGCACTCAAGAGTTAATATGAAATCAATCCCACCAGCTTCGCATAAAGTAAAGCCTGAGTGTATGGTAGATATGCCATGCCTTTTCAACTCTCAGATGTGATTGCCACAGTGCGCCATCTTTACTATCTGTATATCTGGACAATTCTATCTTACTAAAACGCATGGCATTTTTGTAATTCACATAAACCGGAATTGTGTAGTATGATTCAGGATCGTCTTCAATTTCATACAAATTCTCCTTGCTTTCACTTTTTACTAAGTTAAAAGGCTTGCCGACACGTTCGCTACATCCGTCCTCTTCTATAATGTCCAACAACCTTATAGCAAGATTAAGGCGTTCAATATCACGCTCGGCGTACAGATGATTATGGAAATGAGCTATTGAATCGCGCACTCGGCTTATCTGATGCCGTTCAACAGCGAGAATGCTTGAATAATCAAAGTCATAGATACGACGTGATATATTGAAATAGGAAAACCATCTTCCGATATTCTCCAAAAATCTGCGGACGCTAAGATCCTTGGCACGATAGTATAGTCGTATAATTCTATTTCTCATTTAGTTATGGTTTAAGAGCAGCAAGTGGTATTACTTTTACGCCATCATTGCGGGTATAGGCCATTGTGCCTCCTGTGAGGATAATCAACAGATCCGGTTCTCTAATGGGCATCTGCTTTTCTGCCTTGTTTTTCTCACGGATGAGTTCTTTGATTTTTAGCAGGTGTTCTGCACCTTTTTCAATTTCCATGCTGCCAAGTTTGCATTCTATCAGAGCATATCTGCCATCTGGCAGATGAAGGACTACGTCAGCCTCCAGTCCATATCTATCACGATAATAGGAGATTTGACTGTCAAGGTCAATCGTATATGCACGAAGATCACGAATACACATCTGCTCAAAAATGAAACCGAAGGTCTTTAACTGCATTTTCAGCGCATCCGGAGTTAGACCAAGTGCGGCTACCGCAATAGAGGGATCACAGAATCCCCGCTTGGGCGCACTGCGAATAGTCGTTTTACTTCTGATTGCCGGACACCATGCCTCTATATCTTGAATTACGAACAAACGTTCCAGAGCTGTGATGTAATCATCAAGAGTCGGAATACTGCAATTGATATCTTTAGATGCCGTTATGTCTTCAAGCATGGATGTCTTCTTAGCCAAAGTGGAAATATTCCGGGCATATGATTTCAAAATTTGTCTTGATAGCTTTTCATCACGATTCTTTCCATCAATGCGAGAAATATCTTTAGCACAAACACTATTGATGTAGTTACGGGCTACCAACAGCTGCGCGGCAGGAGTATTGCCATTGAGAGACGCAGGCCATCCCCCTCGGCAAGCCGCAAAAATTAAATCTTCAATTGACAGTTTTGATGTTGCGCCGTCAAAATCATAATCAGCATTGTTAAACAATTCCGAAATTGACACTTGTCCAGATGACTCTTTAGACTCCCATAAACTCATGGGTAGCATTCTGAGAGTAGCAATACGTCCCGTTCCTGAATGTTTGATTTTGTCTTGTGGCACGGTGTTAGATCCTGTAAGAATGAACTGTCCCGGTTTACTGCGTTTATCAACCATCGTACGTACTGAATCCCAAAGGACAGGTATGTCCTGCCACTCATCGATAAGACGAGGCGTTTCGCCGTTAAGCAAAAGCGATGGTTTTGATTGAGCGGTGACGAGATAGTCTTCTTGCATATCCGGATCTTGCAATTTTATAACGCTCTTAGCCATTTGTTCCGCGGTTGTAGTCTTTCCACACCACTTAGGCCCTTCTATCAAAACTGCTCCAAAAGCGTCTAATAGAAGATGTAATATTGGGTCCGCGGTTCGAGATAAGTATTCCATAAACTGTATTTTGCGCAAAGCTACTAATAATTAACGATATTCGCAAGAGATTTGGTGTTTTTGGGGTGATTTGTTTGGTGTTTTTGGGGCGATTCGCTTTTATTATTTGGGATATTTCACTTGGAAGTTATTTCAGCGAGATGGAATTAGCGGCATCGCGCTTCTTTTGGTTCACGACCTCTGCATAGATCTGGGTGGTGGCCACGTTTTTATGCGTTAGCATTTTGCTGACAGTGTAGATGTCGGTGCCGTTGGTAATCAGGAGTGTAGCGTATGTGTGGCGCAATCCGTGAAAGGTAATCGTCTTCTTGATACCGGCATCTTTGAGCCATTTCTTGAACGGCTCACGGGTGTGGGCGCGACTCAGTCCTTTGAATACCATGCCGCGACCTTGTTCGCCGCAATAAGAGAGGGCTTCATCGCTCAACGGTAATGTTGCCTGAGTCTTGGTCTTTTGGGTTCGGATACGCATACAGTAGCCGCCATCGGGTGACAGCTCGATGTTCTCCCAACGGAGTTGGAGAATGTCGCTGATGCGAAGTCCTGTCATGCAGGCGAAAAGTGATGCTCGTTTCAGAACATCAACTTTACAAGGTGTAGTTGCTAACTTCTTCACCTCCTCGATTTCGAGATAGTTGATTTTCGGTTCTTCCCAGTCGATGCGGTCGAGATAGTCATTGACATTTTCCCGTAGCCAGCCTTCTTTGTATGCCAATTTCAACAATGCTCGGAAGGTGGACCAGTATCCGGCGGCAGAGTTGCGTGAGATTATGTTGCCCGTTTGTTTCACCCGGATTCTGAGAATGTAGGTGCGGAAGTCGTTACACAGTCCGATAGTCACGTCTTTCATCAGACATCTGCCATTACAGAAATCTTTGAAGTGCTTATATACGATTTCCCATTTCTGATATTTCTCTTTGGTCTTGCTCTCGAAGTATTCAAGGAAGTCCGACTGCTTCTTGGTGCGGTCGAGGAACCCGAACTCCTCATTGATGATAGCCAGTTCGCGGGTGGCACGGATGCCACGGGCTTTAAGCATGATTTCCTCGTTGTAGTCAAGTTCAAACTTATCCTTAGGATTGCCGATGAGATACAGACCGAGAAACTCTCGGCGAGACATCTTTTTGATGTGCGGATTCCAGATGGGAGGGTAGTAGTCAAGATAGAGCGACAGTTTGCCGCTGCGGAGTTTTTCTTTTCGTAGGGTCACTTTGGTGATGGTTGCAGATTCCATATTTCTTTGTTTTAGATTTATAATGTGTAAGGGAAAGAGGTGGTTGCCCGGTGAGAGAAATCACCGGATTATAACTCAATCTTTGGGTTGAATAACTTGGCTAACTCTTTGGCGTTCAGTTTGACATACTTGCCGCAACGGAGTTTGGTTATCTTGTATGTTTTGACATGGTGATACAGTTGGTCACGGGTCAATGAGTATTTATCCATGGCATCAGCCACCGAAATAAACTCTACATCCTCGGCTGACTTGGCACCCTTGGCTACATCAAAGTGGTATTGGGAGTAATAGACCTTCGAACCCTCCTTGCGCTTCGGAATACCGATTTTGGAGACAAGAGAATATATTGCCGAGAGAGTCATGCCATACTTGGACTGAATATCCTCGACAGAATACCACTCCGTAATTTCCGGATTCTCCTTTTTCGCCGAGAAAATCCGGTCGATATGGCTCTTGCTGAAATACACCTTACCACGAAGGATTGTCTTAGGCACATTGTTCTCAGCAACGACCTTGTATATCCACGAATCCTTCACTCCGAACTTCTCACGAATTTCGGCACGGGTATAGAAATCAGATATTGACTTCGGTTTCCTTTCAGTGGATGCAGACAGATCTGTTTCTTTCGGAGTAAGAAAATTAAACATCGCCAGAATATCGGCTTTGCTGATAAGAGTCTTTCGTCCGATTCTCGTCACTTTGATTTTACCACGGTTGATGCTGTCATAAATATATGTCCGGCACACACCGAGAAATTGCGCCGTTTCTGTCGGAGTCAAGAAATCCTTATCACGGCTTTTTCGGTCGGGATTACACTGGCTGGTTTCCTGATTGGAAAGAGCCATCTTCTTTTGCCTCATGCGCTCCTTATAGGAATGTTCCGCGCATCGCTTCGAGCAGAAACGTGTAACCGTTGTCTGAGCCATAAAACGGTTGCCACACCACTCGCAAATTCTTTCAATTTTAATGTTGCTACTCATTTCGTTGGTGTTTATTTCTCCTTAGTTTGTTCGTGCGCGTCCGTTGACGTCCGTCCACGTCCGCGAACCTCCACCACCTTACTGACGCTTGGGGTGAAATGAGTCGCTGTCGTACAAAATCCGTACAAAATAGTGCATAAAAACGCCTAACACTGACAGTTATCAGCATTAGGCGTTCTTGTAAGATTTAAGTTTTATCGTTCAGTAACAGTCAATTGCTATCAATATAACGCATTGATAATCAACTAATTACTTGCCGATGCAGTGCATAGAACTATTTGTCGCTCAAAGGATTGCGGTACTTCCGTTACAAAACCGCATTTCGGCGGCAATCCTTAGCTTATCAACTTTCAAAAATCACATCCCAGACCCTTCACGGGTCTGCTTCTTTGTGGATACAAAATTAACGATTTTCAGCGAGAAAAACAAATTGATACAACAAATATTACGGCCTGAATGTTGCTAATATAGGAAACTTTTATTAACTTTGCATATGATAATATGAATAGCTATGGCTGATAGATTCGATGAAATAGGGACTCTTTTTCTCCAGCGGAGAAAAGAGCTTGGACTTACCCAAGAACAGTTGGGCGAGAAGGTCGGTGTGACTAAATCGGAAATTTCAAAGATTGAGAACGGCAGAGGTATCACGTTCTCGACAATCAATAAATTGTCCGAAGCATTAGGAGTGTCTGCACATGTAGAGTTGAAACCTAAGGATTCTGTTTCATCCGATGTGATTCATTATATAGTAATGAGCCTTGGTCTGTTTGCTCGCAAATACAAATTGACAAAAAAGGAGGCTTGTAATTACCTCTCCCGTTTCAAAGGTTTGGATTTCTCAATTCGGAATTATGAAGCGGAACATCAGCTGTCGCTACAGGAGTGTGTGGAAGATATGGCTGCAATCTGTCAAAGAAATGGAGGTGCAGTGTCATGATACTCTACCACGGTTCAAATCAACCGATAGCCGAAATTGATTTGTCGCAAGGCAAGAAATTCAAGGACTTTGGACAAGGATTCTATACCACCCACATCAAGGAACAGGCCGTATATTGGTCACGTCGAATTGCTGAACGCTTTGGCGGAACACCAACTGTTACAGAATTTGAGTTTGATCTTGATGAAGCTGTAGCAGCCGGATTGAATGTAAAGGTGTTTGATAATCCGGATAAGGAGTGGGCACTGTTTGTAATGGCAAACCGCAAGCAGGAAGGAGAACAATTCCATCACGAATACGACATAGTTATTGGGCCGGTCGCGGATGATAATATGGCTCGTCTCTTCGGACTCTATGATATGGAAATCATCGACCTTGATGCCGTTGTAGCAGGGCTGATTTATAAAGACCTAAATTCTCAGTACTTCTTTGCTACAGAAGAATCTCTCAAATACATAAAACGGATATGAAACAGACAAACAATAATTTTGATTTCCTTGTAGAATACATCACAGCACGAGTGGTGGAATGGATTATGAGAGACCAGAATATTGGCCTTGAGGAAGCGCTGCTTTTGTTTCATAATTCAGAAACGTTCGACAAACTCTGTGAAAAACGGACTGATTTATATATTGAGAGTCCGGCGTATATCTATGATTTGTTAAAAGAAGAATTACGTCGTGGCACTCTTCGCGGCATGACAGAATAAAATATAAAATCGTGCAATGAGCCTATTTCTATATCCTGTCAGCACAAGCGAGATTGAAGTTATCAAAGATGCCCCAAGCATCTACTGTTCCTATGGAGATATGGATACACTCCAGAACTTTAAGTTATGGATGGACTCAATTACTTTGGATGATAATGGATGCTGTATGGACAGCAAACAACTACAGTATGAATTAGAAGACTGTCTGTTTCATCATAATGAAGTCATTGAATCAATAAAAGAAGAATATACCTTTGATAAATCATATGCGAATGATTTGATTGAATTGTTTGAGCAATATATAAAACTCTTGACCTTTGCCGTTGATGGTGGTTACGGATTGAGATGGAGTTGAAAATAACACCGAAAAATATGGAAATGAAAGAAGTAAAACTTGACATATTTGAATTGGGCTACTTGCTCTATGCATGTTTCGCGGGTCTCATCTGCGCTCCGGCACAATCGGTAGATTCGTTGACGAATGGTATGATATTCTCACTCCTACAGAGCGAATGCAACTTTTCGAGTGGACAATCCGACTCACATACGATGAACGTTGGAACAGCAAGGAAGAAAACTACAAACCGCACTTCGAGCCGGATAGCCGTTGCTGTGGCGAGGATATAATGTTTGTTCATCGCTACCATCCTTACAACCAATACAAAGTAACGATTGAAGTTGATGGCAAAGAGGAAACCTTCGATACGTTCCTGCTCAATGGCCGATACTATATTAACACCAGTCAGTTCTTCGCGACTGAAGATGCCAAAGAGATTCGCCACAATCCCAATCCCGATTGGCAGGACTTCATGCATCCCGGCGTTGACTACGACCGCAATATAATTGAAAAATACTCTGACATAATCCAATAACGGATGCCATAATTTGGATATGTTGAACGAAACAATAGAATATAAAGGTTATTGGTGGCTACCTTCTACCCCGGATAAGAAGGTAGCAGGTACTCTTAAATACATACCTAATGATAGTATCCGGTTGGAGGTGATTGGTTCATTAGGAACAGACGATGAGATACTTAATGAATTGCATGGAGATGAAAGCATAAGTGTCATTCACGGTTTCACCTCTGATGCCAAGCATATTTCGCTATTCAACTGCTTCTCATCGGGTAGCCTGAATTTTAGCTGTAATTTCCCAATAATGAGATATTCTTGCAGCCATCTCTTCGTTGGGATCCACATGAATGCTTTTGATGATGAGTGCTTTTTTAAGGCAACTATTCAAATGTCGGAGTTAAGCCTATGGTGTTTCCCCGGTGCGCTTCAAACCACATTAACTAAAAAGGAGGAAAGTTCGGATTATACGGCGGTTTCGATTTCATGGGCAACGGATAGGCCTTATATAAACTCTCTGACGTTCGAGGATTTTAAGTTGTCTTTGGAAAGTTGTGTAAAATACTATGGAGAACATTTGTCCCCGGAAATCAAACAATACACATCTTTAGTACTGGAATCAAATAAGGATAGGTCATTTTCGCAGTTTCGGCGGCTTATGTATCTTTTTAAGCAATTCTTGTCTTTGGCTACATTGAGAACGGTCACATTTTCAAGTATAAAATTGTATTGTAAAAACGAGTATCAAGAATTGTCGTCAGGTCGCCATTATCATGCAATAGATTATATGTTTGTTCAACATGATAAGACCGTACGGCCAACTCTTAATCATTTTGACTGTTTGTTTGATTATAAGACGATTCAGAGTTCTTTTGATAGTGTCATCAATAAATGGCTTTCTGAGTCAGACGATATTGCTCCTATCAGAGAGCATATGATAGATTGTATAAAGAGTAAACGAATTTTTTCAAGTGTTGATTTCTTGATTGTAGTACAGGCACTTGAAGGATTTTGGTGGCGATTTCGAGATAGTTCATACCGAGAACAGAATAACATATCACGAAGGGATAGAGGGACAAACCTTAATACAATTATCACTCAGTTAATCGGAGAATTTGATAGTGTAGGGAGTCGATTAAAACTTAACGAAATTAATATTCCTGCGGTGGTTGATTCACGACATTATTACTCGCATTTTATGCCCAAAAGCAAGAAGCCAAATGCTCTTGATGGGCTTGAATTATACCATCTTACAAGTCAACTAAGAAAACTATTGGTTTGTTGTATGCTGGATTTTATGGGTTTTTCACGTGATGAAATGAGAGATATAATCAAATACTGCAATAATAGCATTCTTAGATAGTGGGAAAAGCAATTGCTAATCATTAAATCGCAATTTAGAGGCGATGTCCCGTCAGCTCTACGACTACTGGTTCGTGCAGTTCGATTTCCCCGACGAGAACGGCAGACCATACAAGTCGAGCGGAGGCAAGATGGTCTGGAATGAAAAGTTGAAACGTGATATACCTGAAAGTTGGCAAGTTGTCAATTTATTCCATGGTGTTGATATTCAGTATGGATTCCCATTCTCAACTGAGTTATTCATTGAAGAGCCAACCCTTGTTCCAGTCGTGCGTATTCGTGATATACTTAATGGAACTACTTCAGCATATTCGAAAGAAGATGCTGATGAAAAGTACAGATTGTCAAAAGGAGATGTTGTAGTTGGCATGGACGGCAATTTCCATATGAATATATGGAGTGATGAAACGGCGTATCTTAATCAACGCTGTGTTCGATTACGGCATATAGAAGGTTGTCCTATTTCAACTTTACAGGTGTTACATGAGATAGCTCCTTATATAAAGGCTAAAGAACAGAATGCCAAAGGTTCTACGGTTGGACATCTGTCAGACAAAGACTTAAAGGCTATTTGGATTGTTAAACCGCTGACCACCACGAAATTCAATCCCGAAATTACATTCGCTAAACTTTCAGAAAAGATAGTGGATAATCGAAATGAGATTGTAGCATTAACAAAACAGCGCGACGAGCTGTTGCCGTTGCTGATGAACGGTCAGGTATCGGTCATGCCGACAGAGGTAAATTGCGATTTAGTGGCGTAATGTGGGGGGTGGCCTTGCATGAGTCATCATTCTTGTAATTAGTCTTTGTTCCAGTGGTTTTCACATTCTTGGCAGAAAACCATGCCTTCTTTAATCTCTCTCGAAGAGAGGGGCTGCCCGCAGCATTCGCAGACTTTTACTCTAACAGATATTGATTTATCCATCTCTTTGTATTTATCTGTTATGGTTGGCACTATTGCCTTCCTATAAGTATATAGTCCCAATCCATTAAAAAAGTGAATAGTTCGGGCAAAAAAATCGCTATCTTATTAGAAAAACTTTAATATACCCATGAAAGAAAGACTAATAGATGGCGTTATTGCCAAGATGAGTGGTGGGTTGTCGCCGCAACAGCTTTTCGCTCTGCGAAGGGCACTTGATGATGAACTTGCTGAATTCGATGTAACCTCAGCCCCCAAAGGAGTTGAGAAAGCACGTAAAGCCAATGATGATTTGGCGGCACAGTTCATCTCTGCAAAGAGAATAGAGGGCTGCTCTGAGAAAACGCTTAACTACTACGAAAATACTATTCGTGCATTCCTTGATGAAACCTCAAAGGAACTGCATGATGTAACAACTAATGAAATCCGCAAGTATCTGTCGGATTTCCAAGCAAAGAGAAATTCCAGTAAGACCACCGTTGACAACGTGCGACGTATTCTGTCGAGTTTCTTCTCTTGGTTGGAAGATGAAGACTATATTGTCAAGAGTCCGGTTAGACGTATCCACAAGGTGCGTTCTGAAACGACGGTTAAGGAAACTATCAGCGACGAGCATCTGGAGAAACTCCGTGATACTTGCACCGAAGTTCGCGACCTTGCTATGATAGACTTCTTAGTGTCAACCGGCGTTCGTGTGGGAGAATTGGTAACTCTTAATCGCAACGACATTGATTTCAATGAACGTCAGTGCGTTGTCCTTGGTAAGGGAAATAAAGAGCGGACGGTGTATTTCAATGCAAGAGCTAAAGTGCATCTACAAAATTATCTGGTGACACGCACTGATGATAATCAGGCACTGTTCGTCTCACTTTCTGCTCCGAACAATCGACTCACCATAAGTGGAGTAGAAACGCGACTGCGACAACTCGGTAAAAAGGCCAAGATTTGCCGAATCCATCCCCACAAGTTCAGGCGCACCCTGGCAACAATGGCCATAGACAAGGGGATGCCAATTGAGCAGGTACAACGGCTTCTCGGACACTGTAAAATTGACACTACGCTCCATTATGCCATGGTGAATCAGACGAATGTGCGTATCGCTCACCGTAAATTCTTAGGATAATACACCGATTTTTAGTAACTTTGTAGTCTAAAACCGACTACAAAGATGAAAAAAGAGAAAATCGGAAATATTCTTCAAATGCAAAGAGGGTACGATTTACCTGTTTCTCAGATGAGAAATGGGCAAATACCTGTTGTCGGTTCTAATGGTGTTGTTGGTTATCACGATACTGCAAAATGTTTTACTCCAACTATAACAATCGGTAGGAGTGGAAGTGCTGGCAAAATCCACATGTACGATACTCCCACTTGGGTTCATAACACAGCGCTTTATCTTACCGATTTTAAAGGTAATAATCCCAAGTATCTTTACTATCTTCTCCGGCTTCTTCATCTTGAGACTCTATGCGGCAGTAGTGTAATACCATCTCTTAATCGCAATGTAGTGTATCCCATGGTGGTGAACTTCCATGAGAATCGCGAAGATCAAGATGCCATATCATCTATTTTATCCAAGATTGATGAAAAAATTGCAGTTAATCATGAGATAAATCGCAATTTACCTCTGTCGGCATGACCGACACCTGACCGTTCATCAGCAACGGCAGCAGCTCGTCGCGTTGTTTTTTCAGTTTGTCAGTTTCCAACACAGATTTGAATTGTCTCTCAGCCATACTTTCAACTCTTGATAGCCATTCTCGCTGAAGCCCTTGAGGAATTTTGAGAATCGGGAATCTCATAAGATCTTCTCGTGAGACCTCCTTAAAAGTTGTTCCAGTCCCCAGTTGTTCTATTTTAGGGAGTTGTTGGCGAATATAATAAAATATGTAAAACACATCATATCCATCTTTGGGAACAAAACTCTTAAATCCTTGATTTGTACAAAGTGGAACTTCAGATATTGATAATAAGCCTATCGGGGCTCTACTTGACATAAGTAGGGAATGGGTGGGCAACATGTGTGTACTACATGAATCATATCCTTGTTGAGAAATGTTTCGTGCCCCATGATAAACAAATTTACATTGTTGCTCAGACAAATCTTTAGGGGTTATCCAAACAATATCCCCGCCATAATTTGATTCAACGGCGGTTGATGGTGTGGCTCCATTGTATATTTCCGCAGCATCGGATAGGTTTTCGACTACCCAATTATCGGGGATTTCACGTTTTAGTCGTTCATTCCACACCATCTTGCCGCCGCTCGACTTATACGGCTTGCCGTTCTCGTCGGGGAAGTCGAACTGCACGAACCAGTAGTCGTAGAGCTGACGGGACATCGCCTCTAAATTGCGATTTATCTCACGATTAAGTGCAATCTTTTTATCTATAGCGTAAAGGGTTGCTCCAATCCGTCGCTGTTCCTCCAATTCAGGGATGAATACGATAACATCCTTAATACGGTCAGGAGTTGTATGCCGAATCTTTGTCTGTTGAGCCGCTGCTCCTAACTGAGATTTTACAATCTTTGATGGCAGTAGGTAATAGCAAAACATTGAATCAAGCTTATCCTCTTTACAGCGAATAAGCGCAACATCCTGACTTTGGATATATTTACCCGATTCGGGAATCATTGCAGTACTGCCAAGCAGACCAGGTGTTTGCTCTGTCAGAGGAGTTATTATATCTCCTTCATTGAGAATAAACTGGCTTTTGACAGGCCCAACAAAATAGAGATTATCTTTCGAGGTGTTTTCCTTGAAACCACCATTTTGATAGTCAAAATGACCAAGAGTCAAGCGAATTAACTCCCCTTCCGAAGAATAAAACTCTCCAGACAGAGATGCTCCGCGACTTACGTCCAAAAGTTCACCAAGTTTGTATTTTAACAATTGCATATTACTTTCGTTTTAGTCGTTTTTCAAGTAAAAACTTTCTTGTATAAAGTTCGCGTTCACTACTCGCCATTGGGAATCGACTAATTTCATGGATAGACTCCAACTCATCTTTAATGGATTCCAGCTCATCCATGCGTTGTTTATGATATATTCTATAGGGCACAATAATTGCAGCAAGAACGGCAAATAATGACAATAAGCCGGCATAACTATTAAGCAAACCGATGAATTCCGTCAACAACGTTTTTATATTGAAAAGCATAACTAATCTTTATCTAACATACCTCTGATTTCTTTATCGAAATCGGAGTCAATTTGTTGTGTTGGATTGAAAAGGTCGTATTCAGCTTCAGCTTTTGCCTTAGCTTGTGCCGCCGAGATATTTCCGCGATTAGGAAGTATCTTGTAGTCGTTGAAGGTCAAAAATTTATTGACACTTGCAGCAAATTGTTCCATATTGAATACATTACCTCGCTCAATTTGACTCTCGATGTAATCGAAGTAAGATGTTACGGTGCGTTCAAGCGATCGTATCTCTTTTTCCGAAAGATAATTTTTAGCAATGCTGACATCTGATTTAAGGATGCGGCCATCGGGGGCATATTTCCAAGTGGTCAGACCCATGTGTGGTTTTGTATGGTCTGCTCCGGCATGTATGATTTCGGCTGCCGTATGTCCGGTAATCGCATAATGAAACCGATTTTGTACCATTGCATAAAACTCTTTTGTTGTTGGGGCAAGACGGTCGTAATCGATGCTGCATTCGGCATAAATGTCGGTTATCTGTTGCCAAATTCGCCGTTCGCTGGCTCGGATTGAGCGAACTCTCTCAAGAAGTTCCCGGAAATAATCTTGACCAAACACGGCGTTTCCCTGCTTTAAGCGGTCATCATCGAGAACAAAGCCTTTGCGGATATACTCATTCAAGACACGGGTTGCCCACTGTCGGAAAAGCGTAGCTCGTTGACTGTTCACACGATATCCGACACTAATAATAGCATCCAGAGAATAAAAAGTTTGTTCTCGTTTTACCTGACGGTTTCCTTCCTGTTGAACTATTAAGTTTTTCTTAATAGTTGCCTCAGGGGTCAGTTCATTGGTCTCGTAGATGTTTTTGAGGTGCTGATTTATTGCAGGAACAGACACATCAAATAATTGAGACATGGCCTTTTGAGTAAGCCATAAAGTCTCATTTTCCACATAGGCCTGAACCGTACCTGAGTTATCAGGCAAATTATATAATATAAACTGTATTTCCTTTGCCATTGATATTAGGAGTTGAATTTGAGGGTGTCAAGTTGTTGTAGTATCTCGTTTTCGAGTCGATGGCTCTCATTGAACAGTTCCGTAAGTTTTGAACGATAGCCGTTCATGCGCTGTTCAAATTCCTCTGCTGTTATGTCAACATATTCAATCTTGATGTCGAAATATTGACCAGCCGAAAGTGAGTAGCCTTTCTCCTTTATTTCATCGTATGTGACTGCTACGGAGAAACCATCCTCGGCTTTCTTTTCGCGGAAAGTATCTACAATCTTGTCGATTTCTTCTGGGCGAAGACGCTTTTTCTGATTGTTGCCCTCCTTGTATTCCTCGCCAAGTTTTGAGGCATCAACAAGAATAACCTTCTCAGTGGCACGTGAATTGTCGAAGAAAAGTACTGACACGTTAGTACCGGTATTGGCAAAAACGTTTGAAGGCATTGAGACAACACCATATACAATCTTGTTGTCAACAATGTGTTTTAGGATTTTATTCTCAATACCAGACTTGGCGGTAATGAAGCCTGTCGGAATGACGATAGCTCCTTTGCCTGTCTTTTTTAGTGAATTTATAACATGCTGGATGAAGCAAGTGTATATTGCCATGCTCTCCTTTTTCTTTGCCGGAACATTGGGTACACCTGCCCAGAATCGTGCAGGTTGAGCTGCAATCTTTTCGCGTGTATCAGAGAAATCCATCTTGAATGGAGGATTGGAAACCACATAGTCAAACTGGCGAATTGCAGTTCCTTCGTCATTCTTATGATATGGGGAAACAAGAGTGTCTCCTTGAATGGCATGGTCAAGTGATGAAACCAATCCGTTTAGAAGCAGATTGAGTTTCAACATCTTGTTGCTTCGTTGGGAAATATCCTGAGCGAAGATTGTGCATTTGCTGTTGCCAACCCTATGAGCCAATGCCATTAGCAGTGTACCGGTACCGGCAGAGGGGTCGTATGCCTCAATATTGTGGAGGTCGTCATCGTCACTCACAAGAAGCCGGGCCATAATGGTTGCGATGGCATGAGGGGTGTAATATTCAGCATATTTGCCTCCTCCTGCCGTATTGTAATCCTTAATCAGATATTCAAAGATAGTTGCGAAGAAGTCATAACCTTTTTCATCGGAGAATGCTTCCTCGAATGAGAAGTTGACAAGTTTGTCAACCAATGCACGTGCGAAAGCCGGGCGTTGGTCGATGTCGGTAACGTATGGTGTGAGGCGTTCAAAGAGGGGTATCTTTGTATTCTGTGTAGTTTGAGTAGAGAATATGTCGATGTTCTGTTCTGCAATATCGGTCATGGTCGCATCAAATATCTCGTCAAATTCTCCTCGGCTCTGACGATTCCAAAGGCTATACATAAGATGCTCCGGACGCAGTTTCAGTGTCTCAGGCGGCAATGAGACAAGAAGAAGCTGTCGCTCTGTCTCTGGCATTTCGGAATATGCAAGTTCCCAACGCTCGGAGTCCTGAATTTTCTTTGCAAAGGGACTCTTGGCAATTTTCAATTCATGCCCGAATTTGTCGTTGAGAAACTTATACATGAATATCTGAGTGATAATCTTGTATTCGTTGCCATCGTTGCCGAGCCCGTAGGACTGACATGTGGCTTTGAGGTCGTCGATAAGACGTATGGTTTTTTCTTTGATGTTCATTAGCAGGCTGCGTATGTGGCGTTATACTGGTTGAGGTATTGACGGGCGATGCCGTTCTTTACGAAATCGTAATCTTCGATTGTGGCGGTATCGCTTATCTGAGGGAAGTGATACAGCATATTTGCGACAATGGAGAGGACTGTCTGCTCGAAGTAGGCATCCTTTTTCAAGATGTCATTCTTGTCATATACCCGTTGGTCAACCTCCGATTTTATCATGTTGAGAATTATACTAATTTCATAATCACTGAAAGTGAAAATAGGTTTCGCAGATTTCTCTTTGCGGTCATGATTCACCTCCCGGATTCTTTTGTGAACACGGGCGAACTTGGCGTCTCCATTATATTTCTTTAGAAGAGCTTTGTTGGCTATTTGAATCGCTTTCAATCTGACAATTATCGAATCGAGAGCGGCGGTCTCTTCATTGAACTTGGCAATGGAATCAATAACAAAGCCGTGCTCCTTGAATCGCTGGGTGAAGGCTTCTCTCAGAGTGATGAACTCCGGATCGTCTTGGTCGATGTTGTCCATAAAGGCTCGGATAGTATCGCGCCATTTGTCTTGCAGCTCGCGGCCACCGGAAATAAGTTTCAGCTCCTCTTCTCCAATCTTCGAGAAGGTGAACTCAATATCCTGCATTGCCTCGTTTACAAGAATGGTGGTCTGCTCATTTGCGTTGAAGGCTTCTTTCTGATTGATGATGGTGATGTGATGCTGTACCTCTTTCAGCATATCTGGAAGTTTGGTCAGTTCCACCTTTGAAAATTTCTCCTTCAACTCATCATCGCCGAAAGTGCGGACAAGGTTGCCACAATCGCGGGCAGCCTCCAACACTTTTTTCAGCTTCAACAGTTCCTCCTTGTCTTGTATTGTTGACACCTCCGAACTGAATTCCTCTACATTGTCAACAGTATATTCAAACAGGGTGTCGTGAATATCCCGCATAGTATCAAGTATTTCCTGCGGATTTTCGAGTACTTGTGTGAACGTGTCGGTTACTCCGCTGCCGTCTTCTTCCGGGTCGTTAAAACGATTTAATTCCTGAAGATAAGCCTCGTTGGTTTCCTCGAAGTTCCGTTTGATGTCTGCGAAGTCTATGATGTAGCCGTAGCGGTTATTTTTATACGGACGGTTGACGCGAGTCAGAGCTTGAAGAAGATTGTGGTCTTTCAGTTTTCTGCCGAAGTAAAGACGCTTCAAACGCGGAGCGTCAAATCCTGTCAGCAACATATTGAACACAATCAGCACACCGACTGTCATATTCTTTTTGAAGTCCTTAACTATCTGCTTCCTGGTCTCCTTATCGTCTGTATCGTGTAGAATAAGTTTTGCCTTGATGTCGGTAGGGAAAGAGGCATCTTTGTTCATTTCTCGTTGCACCTCATCCCAATACATTGCCAAGTTACGGGCTTGTCCGCTTGTCTCGCAGATAATCATACCTCCTAGAGTATTGTCGCCATGTTGCTGACGGAATCTTGTGAGGTCGGTTATGACATAGCGGATAAGTTCCTTGACATAGTTCTCATGCTCGATGATGGTTGATTTCTGAACATCCTTTTTCAGAACAAGTTGCTCCAACTTATCCATAATCTGAGTGAGTTTCTCCTTGTAGGAGGTCTCAATTTCTTCACGGATGATTTTTAGAGTATAGCCATCTGCTATCGAGCGGTCGTAATAATATGTATGGAAATAATCGCTGAAGACTGTGGCGGTGGCCTTTTCATCTTTAAGAAGAGGAGTGCCGGTCAGCGCAATCTTAATGGAATTGGGGTCAGCATCGAAAAGATTGGCAAGGAAGCAACCGCCGGGACGATAGCCACGATGTGCCTCGTCAAGAATGAACACTCTCTGAAGATTTGTTGCATACTCTGGAAGTTTTACTTTTTCCTTGTCTTCAGCGAAACGCTGGATATTCACTACCGTTATTTCCTGTTTACCACTTGCGCCCTGCTGTGACTGGTTGCTGCGGAACTGATCCATCAATTCTTTTCTGGAATTGGCGGTGGTGACTACCAAGCCTCGGGCTTCAAATTCCTGTGTTGCTTGTTCGAGAAGGTCGAGACGGTCAACAATAAAGTAGAATTTGGCGACTTTATTTTGTTTGGCAAAATAGTCGTTAAGGAAATAGGCTAAATGATAGGATAATGCTGTTTTGCCGCTGCCTTGTGTATGCCATACCACGCCAGCCTTTGCCCCGTTCTCAAGATGTTCTCGGATAGCCAATGCCGCGAACATCTGTTGATAGCGCATAATATGTTTTTGGTCGGTAATCTCAATCTTTCCGTCAACCTCACGCTCAGATTTTACGTATGCAATGCCGTATCTGAGGATAAACAGCAAACGTTCCGGAGAGCACATTGAGGTAAGTATGCGGTTGGTTGGCGTATTGGTATCGAGATTAGTCTTGTATTCCGGAGTTGTATGAATAACTTCGCAATTGAAGTCTTTAAGAATTTTCTTCTCAAAGTCCTTGTTTATGGGTTTATATGGGTAATTCCGATTGTATGGCGCTACATCAGCATTCGAGCGATTTTCCTCGCGGAAACAGTTGAATGGGGCAGACTCTTTTGCCGCTGTGCAATAGAATGCACCTTGCAACGGAACAATCCCTCCCATTGTGTCATACTCCATATTGTTAGAGAATATCATCAACTGAGTAATGTTGATAAAGGAACGGAAACGCTTGTTGGGGAACCGTTGTAGATTCATCCGCTTACTTTCCGCGACCATACCGCCGGAGTTGTTTGGTTTCTTTACTTCAATGAAAACCAAAGGCATACCGTTTACAAACAATGTAATATCCGGTCTGAACTCATCTTGACCATTCTTGCAGGTGAATTCGGCAGTAAAATGAAATGTGTTGTTGGATGGGGTCTCATAGTCAATCAGTTTGACTGGAGACACCGCCTTTAGTCTCTGATAGAAAGCATATCCAAGGTCATCATTCTTCAAGTCATTGCGTATGTCTTGAAGTATTTGGGAAGCTGAAACCGGAGAGTTTGGATTCAGGTTATTAAATTGCTTTAGGAAGACCTCAATAAGAATATTGGTAGAAGGGTCATAGACTGTTCCTGCATCTTCCTCAGATATTTTTCCAAAATATGTAAATCCTAAACGAGTCAGATGTACCATTGCCGGCATCTGCACGCGGGTTGCTTCATTAAATTTGCTCATAATGTGCCGTCTTTTCTGCCGTATGAGACATAAGGCTCGGAAGCCATATCAAATAAAAAATTGGAATGAAGGAGGGTGCGAACATCCACTTTCAAACACTGCGCAATCTCAGAAAGAGTTTCCAATGAGGGTTGTGCTGTATTGGTACACCATTTCGACACAGTTGCCGGGTCTTTTCCAAGCTGCTGTGCAAGCCATTTATTAGTCTTTTTCTGCTCTGCGAGCACTATTTTTAATCGATTTATGTCTTTTCCCATTTTCTGAGATTGGTTATATCATTTGCGTATTATGCAAATTTAGTGATAAATTTTGATGTGGCAAAAGAATATGCTAAGAAACATATAACGCTACCCCGGCGAGGGGGCTCGTCGGGGTGGCGTGAAAGGGGTTGATGGGGACTATCTCAGGGGGAGGCAGGCGATGGTGCAACGCGGGACGTTTTCATCGGGGATGGGCGGCATGTTGGGGTCGGCTACATACTTGAAGCCGCAGATGCGTGCGGTCAGGATGAGCCATTTGGAGAAGGCGTTCATCTCTTTACGGAGACGGTCGGCGAACTCGTGATTGGGGCGTGTGCCGAGTTTGCGGTCGAAGACAACGGTCTCGACAATCATTGTCATGTCGGGGAGGTTGAGGTGGCCTTCGGAGCGTTCCCACAAGCGGATGAAGATGTTGTGGGTGTCGTCGCGGTAGTTGAGGGTTGCGCCTACGCAGTTCCAGTTGAGAGATACTTCTTCGGGGTCACCGTCGAATACGAGGGCTACATAGTCACGGAGGTCGAGGTAGAAATCGTCGATTCTACGCTCGGTAAGGGTTGAGATGCTTGTCATATAGATGGTGGGGGTTAAAGGGTTAAACATGCGATTTGACATTCAGTTACTTGGTTGTCGGCCTCTTCGGGCTGACGGTCGGGGTCGGCGATGTGACGGAAGCCGTTGGCTTTGGCTGCCTCTCCTGTCCATTTGCACAGGGCGAGTACATTCTCCATGCTGTCGGCTACAGAGAATACATGGACGATGAGAGTCATGTCTGGTATGCCGAGATAGCCGTTGGAGCGTTCCCAAAGACGATACTGGATGTTGTGGCCGTTGCCGATGAATCGGGCGGTTGCTCCGACACTGTTCCAATCGAGCATCAGCTGGTCGTGGGTTGCACAATAGTTCTCTTCCATGTACATGCAGAAGTCATAGAAGAAGGCCTTGATGCTCTTTTGAGCATCTGCCGAGATGGGGAGGTTTTTCATTTCTTTCATTTTTTGTTGGGGGTGTTCTGAGAATTAAGTTCGTTAATCTCATTGTTAAGGCGGTCGCGTTCAAGAGTCGAGCGGCGGAGTTGCTCCATACGCTGCTCATGCTCGGTGACCATCTTGCGGATATTATCCACTCTGTCAGGGTCTTGAAACCAGACCTCGATGCTGTCGAGTCCGACACTTGACACGCTTCCATTCATCTGGATAAAGCGATATTTCAGGTCGGTATCGGTGAACTTATCCATGTCATGGCTCTGGATAATAATCCACACACCGAGAAAGATACTGATGATGAAACTGGCAACCACGCAAGCGAAACATTTCCATGAGTTGATGTCAAACTTGATGGTTTTCTCAACTTTCTGTACTTTGGGCCCAGCATTGACGGCGGCAGTGTTAGACTTGACAGCCGCTTCCAATTTAGTTATGGTCGTGCCCAACGTACTCAGAGCCTTTGCCATTCCGGAATCTTTCTTTTCTATTTTGGTTCCGAGGTCAGTGAAGTTCTGAGAGTAGTCCTTCGGCTTGGGAATGCCTGACAAATCGGGTTCCGGTGCCACAACCTTGAACTGAACTTTTTTGAGGCAGTTGGAAATAATGTCCTCAAAAAATTGGGTATCATACACTTCAGTCTGAACTTGTGAGCCATCAGACTGTTTGGCTTGACCTTTCTCAAACGAAAGCTTCAATTCCTCCAAGAACATATAGACGGTGTTGAGATCGATATTCTTGGGGCTTGCAGTCGTGTTTGAGGAAGGGGTTGGGAGCGCCCGATTCTTACCGGCCTCTCCCTGTGGTGTTGTGAAGGTATTCATTATACAGATCTTCCTTTTTTAGGTTTACGTCGGCGACTCTTGAACCATGTCGTTTCTGTAACCGGTACATTATCGCCGCTTGAATGAAGTTGAAATAAGTTTAGACCGAGGCTGAAATCCTGCGACTCTTCTCTGTACTCCTGTTGTGGAGCGTGAGATTGCTGTGGCATCGGCTTCTGACGTTCCGTCTGAGGCTTTATTCTTGGCTTGTTGGCCTCCAATGCCCGAATCAACTTGGAGTAGCTGCACGACTTATCAATCTTTGAGCCATTGAACGCATACTTACCCATCTTGAACCGGATGCCCTGCACCTTGTTGGTGCTTCCGTTGTTGATGAGGGTACATTCTACGCCGTGGCTCTCAACAGCCGCGATAAAGCTGTTGAAATCAGTGTGTCGTGGCAACTCAGCTTTGATGATGTCGAATATCCGGTAACGTGTCTTGTCTGGCTCACGTAAGCGATTGCGTTTGACTTCCTCTTTGCCGGGTGCCATATACAGTCCTTCTCGCTCGGTAATATCCCGACAAACCCGCTGGCTGCGGAAACGCTCGTTGCTATCGGATATAGTCTTGCCGGAATTGCTGACGCGATTGAAAACGATATGGCAATGTGGGTGCTCCCGGTCGTGGTGACGCACAATCAGAAACTGAGTGTCGCGGATGCCCATTCGTTCCAGATACTCCAGCGCAATTTGCCGCATATAGTCATTGCTCATGCGTGAGGCATCATTGGGCGAGAAACTCAGTACGGTGTGCCCGACATTCTTTGTCAGCCTCGGATTCATCTCGGCTTGTGCCTCAAAGCTATGGGTAATGCTGTCAATCGAGTCGAGCATGAGTCCATCGGCGGCTATGATTTCCGCACCTTTTTTGTCATTGAGAACGTATGTTACCGCACCTCGGAATTCCTGTCCTTTCTTCAACTTCGACATCATAGGCCAAAATGTTTGAGGGCGTTGTCAAGACGGGCGCAAAGCTCGCGGTTTATTTGAGCTGCAAATGCGTACCCATCCCGATTGGCGACGTGTGCCGTCTGGTTGAGATTGTTCTTCATACCGCATACATCGCGCCGAAATTCGGCAAGTTCTGGAGTCATCCGTTCCTTTACTACTGAGTGTGCCACGCTCTGTCGGATATACTCAGTAGGGGTCAGCCCGGCTTGTCCGGCCTTGGTCAAAAGGTCGAACTTTTCTGCCGTACAGACTTTCAAAGTGAAGCGGTAACGCCTCTTTTCAGTGGCTGATTTAGAAGGTCGGCCACCTTTCCTCTTTGGAGATTTCTCATTTGTCATTTGAGAGAAAATTAGAAGGTAATTCGCCACTTGTGGCGACTGGTTGATAAATAGTTTTAGACCGACGGGATGCAAGTTTAGCCGTGCCGCCGGAGGCTGTCTTCGGCGGGTTTTGGTTGTCCCAAAACACTAACTTGCTCCTGTCACTGTAAAATCCACTGCGAGCCTTCGGCATTACGAAGTACCGCTGAGAGAAGCAGAGTCTGAGAAGCAGTCTCTGCCCTGATTCCATACCCTTTTGATACTCGGATGGTGTAGCTCTGCAAGCCATCGGAGTGTCAAATCGAAGAGTACCGCAGTTTCGGCAGTTTACGCAGTTTCTAAAGTCAAACTGCTGAATCTGTTGGTACTGCATGAGGTCAGAGTTTGATATAATTCCCATGCTTCGACTTTTGAAAAAGTTTGCCGTTGAAGTTCTTCAGAAACTCCATGAGCGCACGCTCCGACATGCCGTTTTCCGCAGCCACGGCGATAGCACTCCCAGTAGTAAATTCTGGAGGTAAGGCGGTGACAATGGCCAACTGCTGTGCGGTGAGCGAAAGCTCTTTGAGAATCGTCTGAACTTTCTTGGCTGACTCCATAAAGTATTCAGCAAGTGTAATGGCTCTCTCAACTGAAATCAGGTCGATGACATCTTTCCCGGCATCATTGCAAGCCCATCGTGCCATTTGTATTATCAGGCAAAATCGGATGGCGTATATCTGCAATTTGCAATATATGCCGACAAGGATCTCGTTAGGTTCTGTGTCGCATTTGTCTGATAATTCATGCTGCCACTCAAACAGCCTTTCAAGAGCTTCTTCAGCAAAGGGGACGATGACAGGCACAATGTCGTTGTTTTCATCGTAGGCACATTCAATGCACATCAACCGGGAAAGAATATTTTGCCATTCATCGGTGACATCGAATGTCGGCTGCTTCATTGACCATCGGGTTGACAGCTCCTGTTTGAGTATCACGAAAAGTATGCGGTCAATAAACCCGTTTGCCGAGCGTTCACCTTTGGCGAGTTCCGAAAGGATGCGTTTCTGCATAGTACCGATAACTGATATGAACGGACGCTTGATGAAGATGGAACTACGGGAACTTTTGCGGTCGGACATCGTTGGCTTTGCACTGAACACCGAAAGCCAGAACTGTTCCTCAGAGCCGTTGTTGTAGCGGTTGAAGTTCTTGACCCATGCTGAAAGCTCGTCTGAAAGAAGACACAGACCACGGCGGTTTTGAGAATGAATGAGGCTCAGTCCCTCCGGCGTTATATCAGAAACCAAGAAGCGGCGGCGGATAGGTTCACGGGGGCAGACATCAATACCTTTTTCTGCACGTTCCTTCCGGCTCATCTCCAATTGGTCCTGATATTCCAGATACTGTTTCTCATAAATTCTGTTTTGCTCGTAGTCATGCTCTACAAACGGACGCATGGCGAAACTCAACGGATGGCTCTTGTTGGCTCCGGGTCTGCCGATTAGTGCCATATACAGAATGGCGCTTTCGTCCCAGCCCTCTTTCATCCTCGCCAGATGAGTGTTGCCCACCGCGACTGAAACCGCAATCAGCATCGCCGCTCCGACATAGTCGATAGGGAACCCATAGCAATCGTTTACCTCCCTGATGATTTTCTGAATTTTTGAAGGAAAGATGCTGATGGGGAAGCCGCTACCGGTCAGATTGACGCTAAGGTCAATGGCTTTGTCGAGAATGAGCTGAGGTGTAGATTTCTCACTCATAGGCGACAGGATTTGTTTCTACCTCCGGGACGAAGACCCTTGTTCATCTCGGCTACCATCTCGTCATAGGCTTGCGCTTGTGATTTCGGCTTGCCTGATACCATATAATCGAGCAGCTCGCTTCGGATAAAGCGCCAGCCTTTGCCGCCGGGATTCTTGTAAGCCGGGACAACGCCGTTTCGCGCCTTTTTATAAAGAGTGTTCTTACACTCTCCAAGCAATGCGCACGCCTCTTTAGTGGATATAAAATCAGGCGCGACTTTTTGGGGTGGGGAGAGCGCGTTGCGCAACTCCCTCAGTTCACCGAGCAGGCTTGTTACCAACGCGGTCAGATAAGTCACCGCTTCGGGCAACTTATCAAAGCTGATGGATGTTTCCATAAATTTACAACCGAACCCTTGGGAAAACGGCACGCCGACATGGCATATCCGTGTCAAGGATTCGGTTGCAAAATTACAGGGAGAAATAAGGGAGAACAATAGGGTCTGAACCAACGCTAAAGCGTCTCCAAAACGTCTCTGAAGCTATAAATCAGTACTTTTCTCCGGAGAAATTGAGCGGAGATGGTTTGGAGATGGCTACTCAATAACATGAACCAGACAAATCCGGGAACTCTGTGATTCCGTCCAAATCATCGTCTAAGTTGTCATCATAATCCTCTTCACGGAATTTGGCGGCAGACGCATAAGCTTTGTCATCATCTGTCATCCTTCCCGATTTCGAGTCTTTGGAGGGGCTTGCATTTGGCGGCTGTGGAGTTTGACTTGATTGCTGCTGCCTGTATCTTTCCTCTGCCTTTTCTCGACGTTCAGCCTGTGCTTCGAATTTCTTTTGTTTTTGCTCTTCCTCAAGCTGCTTAGTCAATTCACGCTGATTCCTCTGCTTCTCTCGTTCCAACCGATTGCGATAGTTGGGACTGAATTCTTTATTTATTTTGATAATGCCTTTGTCTGCGTCCAGAGTCAGTTTCCCTTTGATTGTCTTCAATTGGAGATCCTCAAAATGCTCATGGAATGTGCTTTGCAGGAAGTACGCAGCCTGAGGTCCACTCTTGCTAAAGAGTTGTTGCATATTCCAGCCATAGTGATACAGGTCTGTTTTGGTAATAGGAGAATGAGTTTCCACTTTTTTGTGGACAGTCTCACTTGCAGATAATACCGACCATGTCTTATTACCAGCTCTCTGAAACTTCGATAACCGGCTTATGAGTATCTCCAGATTTTCTTTGGTCATATAGGGGCCAAGTACTTCGATTGTGTATAGACACGCCTCTTGGAATGTACGTTGCAATTCTGCTTCAATCTCGTTAGCAGCATTGGCGGCAACATTCGACAGGTCAAGCATATTTTCGTTGATAGTCTTGACTAACTCCTCTTTCTCGTCAGAAGCTTTTTCAGCTTTGACTGCCAAAACCTCGGTCAATAGTATTCTTGCATCCTCTCTCGTAAGAGGTTGACTCTCGGTCGTTGGCTGTTCAATTTCTGAGTTTTTGTTCTCATTCGTTGAAGTGTCCGGACATGTAGCGGTCTGCGGAGTTATCCCATGTTTCTTCCAACTCTTCTTGACAAAGAAGTCCGTGAGTTCCTTTATCCCTTCATGGATAAGGAAATAAACTCCGATACAACTTGCCAATACCATGAAAAAGAAGAAATTGGCGTTTAAGTCAGTGTGACCTTCACTGACAATCTTGTTTCTCACCGCAAACGCAAAGAAGAGACTCATTAGAGCTACGAAGAATAGCATCAGCGGATTGTGGCCTTTAATCAGGTCTTTCATTCGATTTTTATAACTCTTAAATTGTGCTGAATTTTGTAAACAAGAATAAAACACGGAGTTAACGACGATTGTTCGTGACCTGATATGTTAAAATGCCACCCTGCATTTCTGCAAGATGGCATTTTTCGATAGAACTGAATGGGTGGCGACTATTTGAGCGTGATGGCGTTGGAGGCTTCGCGTTTCTTCTCTCCGACCACTTCGGCATAGATCTGAGTGGTTCTGATACTACGGTGAGTAAGCATCTTTGACACGACATAGACATCAATACCCAATGAGATAAGGATGGTAGCGAATGAATGGCGTAGGCAGTGGAATGACAACTTCTTTGTTATCCCTGCTGACTTCACCCAGTTCTTGAAAGCGTGTTGAGCCATAGAGCGTTTGAAGCCCTTGAAAACAAGTCCGTCACCTCGTTCACCACAATATTGCAGTGCTTCTTCACTGATAGGGAGTGTAGCCTCTGTTTCTGTTTTCTCAGTGCAGAGTCTGATGCAGTGACCTCCGTCGGGACTGCGCTCGATATTCTCCCATTTTAGTTGAAGAAGGTCACTGAGACGTAAGCCGGTAAATAGGCCGAACATAGAGGCTCGCTTCAATACAGGAATGTCGCATTGAGAGTTTGCGAGAATTTTCATCTCCTCCAATGTGATATACTCTTTCTTGACCTCCTGCCATTTGAGTCCATCAAGAAAATCATTGACATTTTCAAGCAGAAGTTTCTCCTTGTATGCCATCTTCAACAAGCAACGGAATGTTGACCAATACCCGGCGGCAGAGTTCGCCGACAGTGGTATCTTCTTTTCCGGGTGGCGCAGTGAGTGGGATATGAGAAGATAGTCACGGAAGTCCTCGCACAGGCTCACAGTAACATCGCTGAAAGTGCATTGACCTCCAGTGAAGTTCTTGAAATGGAGATACACACTCATCCATTTGTCATACTTGCTCTTGGCTTTCTTCTCGAAGTAGGCGAGAAAATCCTGCTTCTGCTTTGTCCTGTCGAGAAAACCAAACTGTTCATTTATCAGACTCTGATAACGGATGCAACGTATGGCCTCGGCCTTTTCTTCCATTTCCTGATTGAAACGGCGTTGCATTTCGTTGGTGGGGTTCGCAAAGATGACAATACCGAGAGTCTCACGGCGTGTCATCTTGTTGGTGTGCGGATTGCGTATCGCCGGGTAATAGTCAAGATACAGCGATAGCTTTCCTCCGGCGTATGGACGCTTGCGGAGGAATACTTTGGTACATGTATTCATCAGTGTGGGGGGATTAAAATTTGACACAAAGTAAGCATGAGAATCGAGGGAGAACAATAGAGTCCGGATGCTCTCCGATGTATCTCCAAATCGTCTCCATTGGCTATATCTCCGGGGATTTCAAGAGATTATCCAATTCACGCCGGAGAATATGAGTGTACTTACCCTTCTTCACACGGGTAATGTTGTGATACTTCAGATAGTGGTGTAGCTGGTCCCGTGTCAGCCCATATTTCTCCATCGCTTCCGGATATGTGTAATACTCCGGTTCTTTCGGTTCAACCGCACCTTTGGCTAAATCGAAATGATATTTGGAGTAGAATGTAGATGCACCGACTTTCTTCTTGGGGATGGCCTCCTTTGATGCCAGACAGTATATTGCCGATAATGTCATCCCATATCGCGCCTGAATCTCAGCTGCGGTGTACCACTCAGATATTTCATCACTGGGTTGTTGTTTTGCGAAGTAAGCGTCAACATGCTTCCGGCTCCAAAGGGTCTTGCCTCTTTGCTGAGTCTTCGGCCACTTTTCTCTCTTGGCAATCTCATACAACCCTGAATTGGATATGCCATACTTTTCCTGCACCTCCTTCGATGTGTAGAATTCCGTGATGGGTTCTGACTTTTTCTTTGGACGCTTCAGATATTTATGTCCATTCTCAAAAAGGCTGTCAACATCCTTTCTGCGGATGAGAGTTTTGCCTTTGAATTGTACTGTCGTTATTGCATTGTCTGCAAAATAACGATAGATGGTTGCTCGGCTTATGCCTAACAACTGACATAGTTGGGTAGGAGAAAGAAATTCCAGTTTCTCAATCTCCGTTACTTCATCGGTGGCTTTTACATATTCAATCTTAAAAGCCTCAATTTTCTGTTGTCTCTTTCGCTCCTTATAGGCGAGTCCGGAGCATCGGTGGCTGCAATACTCCGTCGATGTTTTTCGTGCGACAAACTCTTTGCCGCACCATCCGCATCTTTTGATGATTTCAATATTACTGCTCATATTTCACATTATTGGTGGTTATTTCGCCAGTTATTTCGCCAAATGTGTCTCATCGCGTCTCACTGTGTCTCATCGGGTCTCAAAAGTCCAAGACCTTTCTGAGGTTAAAAGTAAGACTGACCGACTTGATACAAATCGGGTACAAAAAAGCAGGTGAAAAGGGATGAAAAGTGGTTTTATTGAGCAGTAAGCACGAAAAAAGTCGCCCGATAACGAGCGACTTTTCAATAGTTTATGCCATTTATCACCAAATGGTGACAATCATCTATTTGCCGATGCAGAAATTCTTGAAGATGGTGTTGAGTATTTCTGAGGAGGGGATTTCTCCGGTGATGGTGGCGAGATGGGCGAGGGTTTCGCGGAGGTGTTGTGCTGCAAGGTCGGTCTCAAGACCGTGTTGCAGACCGTCAATAAGCGGGTGAAGAGAGTCGAGGGCTTGACGCAAGGCTTCAGCCTGACGGAGATTGGTTATCATTATGTCAGAACGTTCGCCAGTGCTGTTGTCGTTCTTGGCTGCAATGTTGTGGATGGCTTTTTTTAAATTCTCTATTCCGAGTCCTTGTGTGGCAGACAAAGGTATGACTGTTATTTTTTCGCTCAAACTGTCGACATTGTTTGAAATAATCAGGCCAAATCCATCAATATAGTCTGTTACTGACTCTTGTCGGTTGAGCAGGTCTATTTTGTTAAGTCCGATAATGATGTCGGTGTCCAAGCCTCTTATCTCCAATGGTAGAAGAGATGAAAGGGATTGTCTTTCTGCAGTGGTTGCGTCGGCCAATGCGATAATTATTCTTGCCTGGCTTAGAGCTTTGCGGGAGCGTTCGATGCCAATGCGTTCTATCGGGTCGAGTGTGTCGCGCAGACCGGCGGTGTCGATAAACCTAAACAGGTAGTCGCCTATTTCAAGGGTTTCCTCTATAGTGTCGCGCGTAGTGCCGTGAATGTCGCTCACGATGGCACGGTCTTCATCGAGCAAGGCGTTAAGTAGAGAGGATTTCCCGGCGTTGGTCGGGCCGATTATTGCTACGGGAATGCCTTCTTTGATGGCATTCCCGCGTCTGAAGGAGCCGTGTAGCCGTTGCAGTTCGCCGCGTATTTCCATTGCTGTGTCAATCAGTTGGGTGCGGTCAGCAAACTCGACGTCTTCCTCGGAAAAATCAAGTTCGAGTTCAAGCAGTACAGCCAGTTGCAGCAGACGTTCTCTCAGAATGGCGAGCCGTTGAGAGATGCCGCCTTTCATCTGGCGCATGGCTATGCGATGGGCGGCACGCGATGTCGAGGCTATCACGTCAGCCACGCCTTCGGCCTGAGCCAGATCCATACGTCCGTTCATTACGGCCCGGCGGGTATATTCACCTGGGGAGGCGAGTCGACAGCCGTTGCGCAGCAGTAGAGCCAGGGCTTCGCGTTGAATCCATTTCGACCCATGTACCGACAGTTCAACGATGTCCTCGCCTGTATATGACCGAGGTCCGCGGAATATTGTCGCCACACATTGATCTATCGGTTCACCGGCTTTTTCTCCCAGCTCGCCCAAATGGACTGTATGGCTGTTTGCATCAGTGAGATTACGGCCTTTCCATAGACTGTTCACTATGGTAATGGCATCGGGTCCGCTTACTCTTATCACAGCGATGCCACCGATCCCGGAGGGCGTTGAAATGGCGCATATAGTGTCGTTGGTGTTATTTATAATCATAGCCTATTTGCGCATTGTACTCCATTGGTGAAAATTGCACTGGCTTTCCAGCTCGTTCTCAAGGTCGTCGGGCAGAGAGGCGAAAAAGTCGTGGCCTGTCACGCGTTCCACCTCGTCAATGGTTACGGCGCAAGCCTGCATACCGCCTACTACTTTCCCGTTAGGCATTATGAAACCGATGCCGCGTGCCGGAGTGGAGTAGGGGGCTATGATTACCTTAAAGAAGCGTTTGGGGACCCATACTTTCGATTCGCCGATTAGTTCCAACGGTTTGTCGTCAATCACCGGGCCGCACACGATATAAATTCGGCGGTCAATCTGTGCCCATAACCGACATTTTTCCTCGAGGTTTTTCCACGAGCCTGTGTTGAGTGATTTTACCTGAGGACAGATGTTGGATAGAAAAAAAGTCTCTTCCATAGCTTTGCTATCCCATTTCATGTCACCGGCCGGAGCCATGTGGCCGCGGTCATAGCCTGAGTTGGAATAGTCCCATGAGTCGGGACATCCCTCAATCTCGGGATCGTTATAAAACTTATTCGTACGGTCAACATCGCCGGTGGTCTCGTCGGCGGTAAGTTCCCATGACACCCAGTTGGGTATGTGGCATCTGGAGTTGAACGACAAGTCCATGCCTGTATAGCTCTTGAATTGTGACGGCACACTCGGATTGGTCACCACTGCCATCAGATTGCCATACTCGCCTTCTTGTGCAATCGGTTGATCCTGCGGATTGTCGCAGCCGTTTAGTGTATGCGCAGCCCAAAGTATGGACAGCAGAACCAGCGGGGTGATTAAGGATCGCAAGGTGGGGATACGGCTTAGTGTACGCCGGGATTTATATCTTCTTTTTTTTGCCATTTTCGTGATGTGTCAGAGTGTTATATGATTGATTATTTCGCCTATTTCGGCGGCGTCTTTTACGGAGGTGCCGGTGCCGATTGGGAGACTGATTATTTCATCGGCAAGAAGCTCGGTTACAGGGAGTGAGGCATGGCCAAGACCGGCATAACATGGTTGCATATGCGGTGGGGTGGCATAGTGTATATCGGTCCCGACTCCAGCCTCGGCCAGCAGTTGTCTCATGCGGTCGCGTTTGCCATCGCGCACACGTATCACATATTGGTGCCACACGTTGTCGATTACAGCTTTCGACATGAGTGGAGTCACAACATCGGGGTGAGAGATGGTGCGTGAATAAGCTAATGCTCGGGCAAAACGGTCGGCGTTTTCGTCATCGGTGTGTGTCAGTTTGACATTGAGCATTGCCGCCTGTATGGGATCCATCCGGCAGTTGTATCCCTGATAGATGTTGTGATACCTGCGGTCGCTGCCATAGTTGGCCAAGGCTCTAATGGTTGAGGCGAGGAGAGTATCGTCGGTAGTCACTGCACCTGCATCGCCGAGTGCACCAACATTTTTTGTGGGATAAAAGCTGAAAGCACCGGCATCACCGAGTGCGCCCGCATGCACTCCGCCTCCGAGTCCGGCAGTCACTGCCCGCGCGCCTATGGCCTGGGCACAGTCTTCAATGATTTTCAGCCCGTGGTTACGTGCGATGTCAACAAGAGTGTTGTCCCATGCCACGCGACCATACAGATGGACAGTCATGATGGCCTTAGTCCTTTCGGTTATGGCATTCTCAATCAGGCTTGTATCAATGTTCATGGTAGAGTCATCGACATCAACAAGCACCGGCTTAAGCCCTGCATCGCTGATGGCAAGCACCGAGGCTATGTAGGTATTGGCAGGGACAATCACTTCATCACCCTCCGACATAGCTCCGAGCACAACATAAGCCCGCAGTATCAGTCGCAGAGCATCCAGTCCGTTGCTCACACCTATGGCATGACATGAGCCGGTCATCGCTGCGAGCCTGGACTCAAGCGACTCCACCTCTTCGCCTCCGATATATCGGCCGCTGCGGATGACACGTATGGCGGCCTCGGTCATTTCGTCCATATAGGGGCGGTTGACTTCGCCAAGGTCAAGAAAAGGGTATTTCATGCTCATATCACCGGTCCTCTTTTTTTTGCCAAGGCGACAAACTCGTTGTAGTCTCTCACATAGTCCTCTTCGTCATACTTCATTGAGACGATTGACAGGCACACGCTACCCGAGGCGAAGTTGTCGATGGTGCGCCATATGCCGGCCGGAATATAAAGTCCCTCAAACGGACGATTGAGTGTAAACGTCAGGCGGGTGAAACCGTCGGTGACATTCACGTCAAAACTTCCGCTTGTGGCCACGAGCAACTGTTGCATGGAGTGGTGGGAATGTCCGCCGCGCTCCTCGCCGGCGGGAACGTCATATATCCAGTAAGTCCTTGCTATTTCAAACGGCACCTGGTCACCGTCCTGCACGAACGTCAGATTGCCGCGCGGGTCGCATATCTTGGGTAATTGTATTATCTGTGGTTTCATTATGTATTCTATTATTGCAAAAGTAGTAATTCTTTTACAATTTCAGAGCTGGAAAACGCGAAAAATAGCTTATCTTTGCCTGGAATCAATATATAAACCTATGAATTACGACAACCCATCGGCCGGCTATCAGGTAAAGCAATACTCCGGCCCTGTAAAACGTTATTGCCAGACCCTATCACTTCGCGATGACCCGCAGTTGATTGAGGAATATTGCCGTCTCCATTCCCCCGAGGTGCAGTGGCGAGAAATCCGCGATGGCATCCGTGCTGTGGGTATTCTCGAGATGGAAATCTATATTCTCGACACCTCGCTGTTTATGATAGTGGAGACTCCGCTTGACTTTGACTGGGACGAGGCCATGGCCCGTCTTGCCACTTTGCCTCGCCAAGCCGAGTGGGAGGCGACGGTAGCAGCCTTTCAGCTCTGTCGACCCGGCTCCACCTCTTCAGAGAAATGGAGACTGATGCGTCGCATCTTCCACCTCTATAAATAGGAGGGTGGAGAGTTTTTTGTGAATATGTTGTAAAACACATTCCGAATGTGTCGATTTGTGAAAAATTATCACTACTTTGCGGTCGCTTTATTACGATAAGGCGTCTTCTTACTATTGTTTAATACCTCAAGACCCATTCGGATCATGAAAGTCTATCAAACCAACGAAATTAAAAACATAGCCCTGCTTGGAAGCAAGGGCTCCGGTAAAACCACGCTCGCAGAGGCAATGCTCTACGAGTGTGGAGTGATAAAACGCCGTGGCACTGTTGAGGCCGGAAACACTGTTTCCGACTCCTTCCCTGTTGAAAAGGAGTATGGTTACTCGGTCTTTTCAACAGTATTCTATGCCGAGTTTCTTGGAAAGAAGCTCAATGTGATAGACTGCCCCGGAGCTGACGATTTTGTCGGCAACGCTATCACGGCTCTCAATGTCACCGACACGGGTGTCATTCTTATCAATGCCCAGTATGGCGTGGAAGTGGGCACACAAAATATCTTCCGCACCACTCAGAAACTCAAGAAGCCCGTTATCTTCGCTCTAAATCAACTTGACGGAGAGAAAGCCGATTATGAGAACGTAATCGAACAGATGCGCGAGCATTTTGGCAACAAGATTGTCACCGTGCAGTATCCCATACAGTGTGGAGCTGGTTTCAATGCCATGATCGACGTGCTGCTTATGAAGAAATACTCCTGGGGACCCGACGGCGGAGTCCCTGTTATCGAGGAGATTCCCGCCGACCAGATGGACCGCGCCAAGGAGCTGCATCAGGCTCTCGTGGAGGCTGCTGCCGAGAACGACGAGACTCTGATGGACAAATTCTTTGAAGAAGGCCATCTTACCGAGGACGAGATGCGTGAAGGCATACGCAAAGGCCTTATCGACCGTTCGATATATCCGGTGTTCTGCGTTAGCGCAGCCAAAGATATGGGCGTGCGCCGCATGATGGAGTTCCTCGGTAATGTAGTACCATTCGTAGAGGATATGCCCGCGCCTGTCACTGCCGAAGGAGTCGAGGTCAAACCCGACAGCAACGGTCCCCTCTCTCTATACTTCTTCAAGACCACAGTTGAACCTCATATCGGCGAAGTCAGTTATTTCAAGGTGATGTCAGGTGCGCTAACTCCCGGTGTGGACCTCGAAAATGTGACCAGAGGCACACGTGAGCGCATTGCTCAGATGTATTGTGTGTGCGGAAACATCAAGACTCAGGTTGACAAACTGTGTGCTGGCGACATCGGTGCTACAGTCAAGCTCAAGGATGTGCGCACAGGCAATACTCTCGATGCCAAGGATTGCGATTACAGCTTTGATTTCATCCGCTTCCCCGAACCGAAATATCGTCGAGCCGTGCGTCCGGTCACCGAGAGCGATTCCGAAAAACTCATGGCTATTCTCACCCGCATGCACGAGGAGGATCCCACTTGGGTCATCGAGCAGAGCAAGGAACTCAAACAGGTAATCCTTTCGGGTCAAGGTGAATTTCATCTTCGTACTCTCAAATGGCGCGTGGAAAACAACGATAAACTTCCAATCATATTTGAAGAGCCGCGCATACCTTATCGCGAGACCATCACCAAGGCCGCGCGTGCCGACTATCGCCACAAGAAGCAGAGTGGTGGTGCCGGACAGTTTGGCGAGGTGCACCTTATCATCGAACCATACACCGAGGGTATGCCGTTGCCCGACACCTATAAGTTTGGCAATCAGGAGTTCAAGATGAGTGTTCGTGACACTCAAGAATTACCTCTCGCATGGGGCGGCAAGCTTGTGGTGCACAATTGTATTGTCGGTGGAGCCATTGACGCACGCTTTATCCCGGCTATTCTCAAGGGGCTCATGGACCGCATGGAGCAAGGCCCGCTCACCGGCAGCTATGCCCGCGACGTGAGAGTGTGCATTTATGACGGAAAGATGCATCCGGTTGATTCCAACGAAATCTCGTTCCGCCTTGCCGGACGCAACGCTTTCTCCGAGGCCTTCCGCAACGCAGGTCCCAAGGTGCTTGAGCCCGTCTATGATGTTGAGGTGATGGTGCCGGGCGATGTCATGGGTGACGTCATGAGTGACCTTCAGGGCCGTCGTGCTATCATCATGGGCATGGAGAGCGACAATGGATTCGAGAAGATTATCGCCAAAGTCCCACTCAAGGAGATGAGCTCCTACTCGACAGCTCTCTCGTCGATTACCGGCGGACGTTCGGCCTTCACCATGAAGTTTGCTTCATATGAACTCGTGCCCTCTGACGTTCAGGACAAACTCCTGAAGGAGTATGCTGAAAAGGCTCAGGCTGACGATTGACATTAGATAAGAGACAATAGGACAAAAGTCTTAAGAAGCGACAGGAGGTTTTATAATCACAGCAAATATTGTTTGCCAAGATTATAAAACCTTTTGTCGTTTTTGAGGCTTTTAGTGTTTATGGATTTATCGTTGTGTCGTTCAGTTGCGGGGCGCAGTGCTTCGTAACGTCAGGGCCCATACAGTCGCATAGGATGTTACCGAGCAGATGGCCACAGGAAACATCATGCCGTAATAGCCTGTCATTTCCACAACTATAAACATGGCCATAAGCGGGGCTTTTATTATTCCTGCCATAGCTCCTGCCATGGCTATCAGGGCGCAGTTGCCAAGTGGAAGTGAAAGCCCGAAAAGCATGTTGAGGATACCGCCGAAGAAAAAACCTGCCATACATCCGGCAAAAAGTGTCGGAGCAAAGTCACCGGCTACACCGCCGCCACTGTTGGTGGCGGTGCATGCAAACGATTTGACCACCGCGACACCTCCGCATACGAGCATTATCGTGTCGAGTGTAGGCCGGCCGTCCATGTGCCAGAAACTATAGTCGGTCATGGCTGTCAGGTTGCCGTCAATGAGTCGGGCCATAGTCTCGTAACCCTCGCCGTAAAGCGACGGGAATACAAATACAAGCACCGCAAGTATCACGCCCGAGAGCAAAGCCTTTAGCCACGGTGAACGGCACAATCCGAGCAAACGCTGTGTCAGCACTCCGACGCGTGAATAATAAATCGAATATAATCCACACAGTACTCCGAGCACTATAATCCATCCGCTCATGTGAGGGTCGAAATACTGGGGATGGTTCAGCGGGACGTCAAGTGAGAAACCTGTCATGCCATAGCTCGTCATGCCGCCTATCACACATGCGATGGTCAGGGCTATCACCGCTACCGTAGTCATCTCCATGCCCATGACTTCGAGTGTAAACATCATGCCTCCCACCGGGGCTTTGAAAATGCCGGCGATGCCAGCTCCGGCTCCGCAGCCGATTATAATCATCATGAGTCGTGGAGGCAGACCTACCCATCGGCCCAACTGGCTGGCCAACGCGGCTCCGGTTGATGCTATAGGCCCCTCGGCTCCGGCCGAACCGCCAAACCCAAGTGTCAGCGTCGAGGCCAGCACGGGGCCATAGGTGTATGTTGCGGGAATATTGTACTGACCGCGTCTCACCATGTCGCCGATTTTGTCGAGGCCGTGCTCGATGTTGCGTTTCAGACCGTAGCGTTGCAGGGCCACGGTGAGCAGAATGCCGACGAGTGGTATAGGTAGCAACGCCCAGTTGACACCATGCTTGTGAAAATGTGACACAAGCAGAAGCGAAAGCCATTTTATAGTCTCTTTAAGTACAAATGCCCCCAGTCCGGCCAAGAGGCCAACGAGTGCGGCAAGCACAAACAATGATATGGAGGGAGGCAGTGATCCAAGATGCCACTCCTGAGAGGGCGGTGGTGAGGATGAGAGACGGTTGTTGTCTGGTGATATAGTTGACATCGTGACGGAGCAAAAAGACGATTATACATTGTTTTTAACAAATACCTTCCGTCAAGAGTTTTACAGTATAATATAAGAGGGTGAGGCTTGAATGCAGATTTATCGAAATATTATGCTGAAACGTGTCAGCCGGTCGTTCCCGGAGGTCTGGATATTGAAGCGGCAACCGTGTTGGGTGAGTACATCGGATATTAATATCAGCCCAAGCCCCTGGCCGTCGGGTTTGGTTGAATAGAAGGGGGTGAACAGATGGGATGCGGCTTCGTCGGAGATGCCTGAGCCGTTGTCAGTCACGGTAAGCAACTTTTCTGGTGACGCGTGTGTTTCTATGGTTATTTTGCCGTTGCCTTCCGGAGTGATAGCCTCAATGGAGTTTTTGATGATATTGATTAGAGCCTGTTCAAATAGCATGGCGTCAAGCTCGACAATTACAGGAGCGGGAGCCTGAAGAATCTCCAGACTCACATCGGCACGGCTACACATGGATTCAAGAAAACCACGCCATTCATTAAGTTTGCAGTTGAGGTCAGTAGGGTGTAGGCGGGCTTCGGGTATCTTAACCACATCGGCATAAGCCGATATGAATTTGCTCATGGCCATGCATCTTGCCGCGCAAGTGTCCATGGACTCGGTCGTATAGGCGGCATCATCCATATCTGACTCCCGTATTATGCTGCCGACAGTCTGTAGCATAGACGTGATGCCGGCTACCGAGTTATTTACTTCGTGTGAAATTATGCGTATCACTTTCTCATAAGCTCGCTTTTCGGCTTTGACCACCTCCTGTGTCAGTTGCTCTATAAGTATAAACGGGTGAGCATATCCGTTGTCCATAAACGACAATCGCGAGCAGCGATATATTTTCGAGTCGCTTAGTCGCAGGGTCTCTGTCTCGCCCTGTTGCAGCCGAGCTATGCCGGCAGCGAGCGGTGAGTCGATATCTTCCGGGCGCAGACCTTTAAGATCTGGCCGGCTTAGAAATTCGCCGGCCGCCGGGTTGTGCATGGTAATACGGCCGTAGGTGTCGAGTATCATTATTCCCATCGGCGAAACAGAAATGAGCAGGTCGAGAAAGTGATTTTGCTCGCGTATGCGCAATCGCTCGGTTTTCAGCCTGTGCATCATGGTGTTGAACATGTCCACAATTCTGTCGGCCTCGGGTTGCCCGACCTTGGTGAGTCGGCTGCTGAAATCCTGTGCGCGTATCAGATCCATGCCGTTGGCTATCCCGCGCATTGGCAGGATTATTTTGCGGTAATACCATATTGCAATAATCGTGATGACTGCAAAAAGAGCTGCACCGATGGCGAGAATGAGCTGATGGATGGTCATAGGCGGGGGTCAGTTGAGTCCGTATTTTTCCATGCGCCTGTAGAGTGACTGTCTGGTGATGCCGAGTGACAGGGCTACTTTCGACAGGTTGCCTTCGTGACGGCGTAGGGCATCCTCTATGGCCTTGCGTTCCACCTCTTCGAGCGTCATGCCCGCGAGACGGTCATTTATGTTGTCGGTCTCGGCTGTTGGCGTGGCCGTAGTGTGATGCTGAGCCGCGAAATGTTTTGCTGTGTAAGTTCCGTCGCTGCCGACGATGAGCGTGCGCTCCACCAAGTTGCGTAGCTCGCGTATGTTGCCGGGATAGGGCAGTGAGGCAAGATAGCGCATGGCATCAGGTGTGATTTCGGCTTTGCCGTCAGTGTGAGATTTTATGTCGGCAAAATGTCGTGCGAGAGATGGTATATCCTCTCGTCGTTCCCTGAGCGGTGGTAACGTCACGGTGATGAGATTGATGCGGTAATACAGGTCTTCTCTGAAGCGGCCGTCGGCCACCATGGCCGGGAGGTCGGCATTGGTTGCACAGACTACGCGAACATTCACACGACGCGTGCGGCTGTCGCCAAGCGGCTCGAATGTCCCTTCCTGGAGCACTCGAAGCAGTTTGACCTGACACGACATGTCAAGGTCGCCTATCTCGTCAAGAAATATGGTGCCAGTGTCGGCCATTTCAAATCGCCCCATACGGTCGGCTGTCGCGCCTGTGAACGCTCCTTTTTTGTGGCCGAACATCTCGCTCTCAAAGAGGCTTGCTGGGACTCCGCCGAGGTTGACCTTGACAAACGGTCTGTCTTTGCGGCGACTGTTGCGGTGAACGGCTTCGGCTACCATCTCCTTGCCTGTGCCGTTCTCGCCCATAATCAGTATGGATGCGTCGGTCATGGCTGCGCGTCCTACAGTATCGAGTACACGTGCAAGCCCGGGACTTGAACCGATTATGCCTCCTCGGTCAAAGGTCCCGTCAGTTTCAGTCGGAGCGTCGTGAGACGAGTTTAGTTCGAGTGCCGTGGATATTCGCGATAATAGCATGTCGTTGTCCCATGGCTTGGTCACGAAGTCAAATGCTCCACCCTGTATGCCTTTGACTGCAAGAGGTATGCTGCCCCAGGCAGTCATGAGTATCACGGGAGTGTCGGGCCGAAACAGTTTCACCTGTTTCAGCAATATGAGACCCTCGTCACCGGATGTCGACAACGAGTAGTTCATATCCATAAGTATCAGTTGAGGTCGGCGGTCGCGCACGATGGCCATTGCCTCCTCTCGCGACGAGGCTGTTACAACCTCATATCCTTTGCGTGTGAGCAGAAGCCTTAGCGACATCAACACCGTCCTGTCATCGTCAGCAATCAGTATCATGGTGACAAAGATAGTGAAAAAACGGCTGAAATGTATTTTTATTTTTACGTGTCCGTTTTCGGTTGTCCGTTTTTGTAAAAGTGTCCGTTTTCGGACAGATATAAATCTGGGTAATTTTCTATAAACCAATTATTTGTGAATTTGGCACGGTTGATGCTATATATTCCGCAAAAAATGTTTTTCATCACAACATAATACCAATGGACAGAGAGATACCACAACATGAGATACGTCGGGCGCGCCGTCGCCGCATCGTTATCGGAGCGGGCATATGCGTGGCTTCGGTCTTGGGCGTTTTTGCTTTGGGCACGCTGACGACAGTCGGTGTGAAACGCGACAGCATCACAATAGGTGAGGTCACTACGGGCACGATTGAGACATCGGTCAACAGTTCGGGGACGGTTGTACCAGCTTTTGAGGAGATTATCACTTCGCCTATATCATCGCGCATAGTCGAGGTGTATTGCCGTGTGGGCGACAGCATCGAGACCGGCACTCCGCTTCTGAGACTCGATCTGCAGAGCGCGGAGACCGAGATGCGCAGACTTTCCGACCAGATGCGCATGAAGCAGGTGGAGCTTGACCGTGAAGACGCCACATGCTCGACATCACTTGCCAATATCGAGATGCAGATTAAGGTCAAGTCCATGGAAGTCGACCGTCTGAGAGTTGAATTGTCAAACGAGCGTTATCTCGACAGTCTTGGCTCGGGCACCGGCGATAAGGTAAGAGAAGTGGAACTGGCATACAATACCGGATGTCTGGCTCTTGAGCAGTTGCGACATCAACTTGATGGTGAGCGTCGCACCTCACAGGCCGACAAACGGGTTAAGGAGTTGGAGATAAGCATATACAACAACAGTCTTGTCGAAATGCAACGTACTCTTGATGATGCTCGTGTGCGTGCTCCTCGCACGGCCACGCTTACATATATCAACGATCAGGTAGGGCAGAAGGTGGCTGAGGGAGAGCGTCTGGCAATTATCTCTGACCTTTCGCATTTCAAAATCAAAGCTCACACCCCCGACACTTATGCCGAACGTATAAAAGTGGGTGCCACGGCTGTAATCAAAGCCGGGAAAAACAGGCTCAAAGGTAGGGTGTCGGGCATTGAGCCGCAATCGCAGAACGGAATGATAGCCTTTGACGTTCTCATCGACCGAGAGGCCATGTCGCGCTTGCGTTCTGGACTTAAAGCCGATGTATATGTGATGCACGACATTATGGAGGATGTTGTGCGCATACCCAATGGCCCGTATTATAAAGGCCCCGGAGAATATAGGCTGTTTGTTGTGTCGAATGACGGGAAGTCGCTGTCACGCCGCACTATCAGGCTCGGTGACTGCAACTTCGAGTATGTCGAGGTGGCCGACGGGCTGCGCCCGGGCCAGCAGGTGGTTGTCTCTGATATGTCGGAATATAAATCGTCGAATAATCTAAAATTAAAATAAAATACTACTATGTCAATTATCACACTAAGCGGTATCACAAAGGTGTATCGTACAAACGAAATCGAGACTGTGGCTCTCGATAATGTGAATTTGTCGGTAAGAAAGGGTGAATTTCTCAGTGTCATGGGGCCGTCAGGTTGTGGCAAATCTACTCTGCTCAATGTCATAGGGCTGCTTGACAGACCGACCGAGGGATCTGTCGAAATCAATGGCACGCTCGTAGGCTTGATGGGTGACAAGGCTCTATCGTCGTTCCGCAACCGCAATCTCGGATTTGTGTTTCAGAGCTTTCATCTCATCAGTTCGCTCAATGTTATGGACAATGTGGAGTTACCTCTGCTTTATCGTGCCGACAAGGGTGGTGGCGATGTGCGCAAGAGGGTGCGCGATGTTCTTGACCGTGTAGGCCTCAGCCACCGTATGCGTCACATGCCGTCGCAGCTATCCGGCGGACAGTGCCAGCGTGTGGCCATAGCCCGTGCGATAGTCGGAGATCCCGAAATTATTCTTGCCGACGAGCCTACCGGCAATCTTGACTCAAAGATGGGGGCCGAGGTTATGGAGATACTCCACAGTCTCAACAAAGAAGAAGGACGTACCATTGTGATGGTGACTCACAATGAAGAACAGGCTCGTCAGACCGATCGCATAGTGAGGTTTTTTGATGGGCGACAGGTGTACTAATATCTATGTTGCAATGGTCTATTCACCTAAAGTAAAAGTAAAACATGAAAATTGATATAAAATCTATTTATTTAAATCTTCGCCGTCAACCTGTCATAAGCATCGTCACTATAATCGGCACATCGCTCGCGATATTTCTGATAATGATAGTGGTGATGCTTGCCGAGATAGGCACTGCGCCGATCACACCTGAGAACAACCGTCCGCGCATGATGCATCAGACTTGGACTTCCATAAAATCCACCGACCCGAATAATGGAGGCAGCTGGAACGGAGCCATGAGTTACTCGACATTCAAGGGCGTTTTCAGGGTAATGGAAACACCCGAAGCAGTTACCGCCTATAATTCATGGCCAATGAAAGCGTTGTTGCAGGAGCCCGGAGGCATAGCCGTACCAGCCGTGATGAAGGGGACCGATGATGCGTACTGGAAGGTGTTTGACTACGATTTCATCGCCGGACAGCCTTATAACAAGGCTGAGTTTGATGCCGGAGTGCCGGTTGCAGTCATTACGGCTAACACTGCACGCGATATATTCGGCACAACTGATGTGGTAGGCCGTGAGATGCTGCTTAACTATGTGCCTTATCGTGTGTGTGGGGTGGTTAAGGATGTGTCGGCCGCAACAAGACGTACATTTGCCCATGTGTTTGTCCCGTTTTTAAGTAACAGAGAGTGTAATCTTTCTCTTTGTAGCGATTTGATGGGCTCGTTGGCGGCAACTATACTTGCACGTTCTTCTGACGATTTCGACAGGATCCGTGACGAATATAATGCTTCGGTGGCACGATATGATAAGGAAATAGCTTCGACAAATTGGAAAATGGATATCAAGGGTCGACCTTATGTGCAGGAAAAGGAAGCCGCAGGTAGTTATTCCCAAATAGAGCCAGATCTCGATGCGACGCATCGTCAGAGGCTGATTATATATATGATACTTCTACTGGTGCCGGCTATCAATCTCAGCAGTATGACCGAGAGCCGTCTGCGGGGGCGCATGTCGGAGATAGGTGTAAGGCGTGCTTTCGGATGCACACGTTTGGAGACAATGTTGATGATTCTTGCTGAAAATCTGCTTGTGACAGTTGTTGCCGGTATCATAGGATTGGTATTAAGCGTGATATTTGCATATTTTGTGCAGGATTCTCTGTTTGTCTCCGATATTATAGCGATGGATATTCCGCAGGCTAAGATTGCCATCTCGTCGCTGCTGCATTGGTCTACATTTATTTGGGCACTCGTGTTCTGCTTTATTCTCAATCTGTTGAGTACGGGTATTCCGGCATGGAGGGCCTCGCGAGCCAATATTGTGGAGTCAATCGCAGGACACAGAAAATAGTTCTTATGCAAGCGAAACTCATAACCTTTAAGCGAAGTTTAACTAATGAACAGAAAACTTATAAGCCAGACTCTCAATGACTGGCGTTCAAATCTGTGGCTCGCTCTTGAGCTGCTTATTGTAAGCGTGGTTGTCTGGTATACCGTAGACTACTGCTACATCACATATATAAACTATAATTTACCGATGGGCTTTAATGTAACCCATTGCTATAAAATCAATTTCAGGTCGGTAGAGGACTCAAGCCCTGATTATGTGAGGCGTAGCTCTAAGGAGAATATGGCCGACAAGCTCGAACTTATCGACCGTCTGCGCCGTCGTCCGGAGATTGCTTATGCCTCTTTCAGCAATGTGGCACATCCTTATAATTCAAGTAATATCGGGAATAGTTTCCGTTACGACTCTATATGGAGTCAGGGAGGCATGTTGTATAACAGACGTGTGACACCTGACTTTTTCAGGGTATTCAAACTCCGTGGAGCCAGAGGAGAGTCGTCGGACGAACTTGCCTCGGTTATGGAAACGGATGGAGTGGTGATTTCATCCAATATGTTTGACGATAAGCTCAATCCGTATGACATCGTGCGCGATTCCATACGCAACAACTGGGAGGCCTATGAAGTCAAGGGGGTGATGCAGCCTATGCGACGCTCGGAGTATGACCAGAAGGATGTGGCGGATCACGGCATAATAATCAATATCGACCTCGGAGCTGACGATGCCGATAATGTTACTGATGAATTGTGTGTGCGTGTGCATGACAATATGGATAAGGATTTTATACGCAATCTGATGGCCGACGCTTCGCGTCACTATCGTGTTGGTAATTTATTTATTAGTTCTGTCGAGTCATTTGACAGTCTTAGAGAGCAGGTGGTGGCCGCAGACCGTCAGCGAGTAGTGTGGATGGCGGCAGGCATGGCGTTTCTGCTTGCCAACGTGTTTCTCGGATTGTTCGGAACCTTTTGGTTCCGAACTCAGCAGCGTGTCGGCGAGATAGCCATACGCAAAGTCAACGGAGCCACGAGGGGCGACATCTTCCGTCGTCTGATAGGCGAGGGACTCGTCATTCTTTCGGCCGTCACGCTTCCGGCCATAGGCATTGACGCTATATTGGTGCATTTTGAGTTCAATCAGAGTCTCGTGCCTGAGGCACCGGTGTTCAGTCTGGCCAATCTGCTTGTATGTGTGTTCATCACTTACGCGCTTATCGCACTGATGATTATTGCCGGCATCTACATTCCGGCCCGTCACGCCATGAATCTCGATCCGGCGGTGGCATTACATGATGAATAGTTTTTAATATTTTAGATTAATCCATTGAAAGCAATTATTTCGGCTTGTTTCGTAATTGTAGCGGGTTTTGTCCCGCTACAATCGCAGAACGTGCTTCCCATCAGTCTTGACGAGGCCATCTCACGGGCCCGCAGCAATAGTGTAGATGCCACGGTTGCTCTTAACCGTCTGCGCACTTCATATTGGGAATACCGTACATTTCGCGCCGATCTGCTCCCTGAGGTGACGTTTGACGCCACGCTTCCGTCCTATCAGAAGAGCTATACACCCTATCAGTTGAGCGATGGCTCCTATACCTTTGTGCGCAATAATTACATGCAGCTCAACGGGGCGGTGTCAGTAACTCAGAGCATATGGGCTACAGGCGGCACGCTATCGCTCGATACGTCGCTCGACTATATGCGTCAGCTATCCGGCACCGGCACCTCCCGCTATATGTCGATACCTGTGGCCTTGACGTTGAGTCAGCCGATATTCGGCACCAACCACACCAAGTGGAATCGCCGCATCGAACCGGTGCGCTATGCCGAGGCCCGGGCCCGCTTTCTATCCGATACAGAGACCGTGGCCATGAATACAATAAGTTGTTATTTTAATCTTCTAATAGGCAGGGAGCTGATGAATATCGCCCGCCAGAACCTCGAAAATTCTGAAAAGCTCTACGAGATAGCCCGCGCCAAGCGTGATATGGGGCAGATAAGTGAGAATGAATTGTTGCAACTCGAGCTCAATCTGCTTGACGCACGTTCGGCGTGTACTTCACGGCTCAGTGACATGAAGAGCCGGATGTTTCAGTTGCGTTCATTTCTCGACATTGACGGTGATGTGGAGCTTGAGCCTATGCTTCCTGCCGAAGTGCCCGATGTTACGATACCTTATGCCGATGCTCTTGACAAGGCTTTGGCCAATAATCAGTTTGCCAAGAATGTCCGTCGTCGTCAGCTTGAGGCCGACTATGAGGTTGCCAAAGCTCGCGGTGACCGCCGCCAAATCGCGCTTTACGCCCGGGTGGGGCTCACCGGGGCGTCGGATGTGTTGCGTGGCGCCTATGCGCCACTGAAGGACAATCAGGTGGTGGAGCTCGGATTTAAAGTGCCACTGCTTGACTGGGGCAGACGTAGCGGCAAAGTGCAGGTGGCCCGCAGCAACCGAGAGGTTGTGGAAGGGCAGCTCAGGCAGGAGAGCATGAATTTCCGTCAGGATATTTATGTGCTTGTAGAAAGGTTTAACAATCAGCGTGAGCAGGTGGCAATTGCTGCCAAGGCCGATGAGGTGGCTCAAAGACGCTATGATACAAATGTCAAGACGTTTATGATAGGTAAAATCTCTGTACTTGATTTAAATGACTCGCAGGTGAAAAAAGATGAGGCCCGCCGTGAATATATCGAACGGCTGTTTGAGTACTGGTATTATTACTATCAGCTTAGATCGCTTACTCTTTATGATTATCAAAAAGGTGAAGACATTGTGACAGAGGGGGGATTAAAATTTTAGGTCTATTTTTTACGTTCGGGCTGTCGCATGAAAACCGAGAATTGATATAGCTTGTCATCCAGGCTATCAATTCTCGGTTTTCAATTTATATTAAGTGTTATGCCGGCTTCGATATTGAAGTTGAGAGGGCGGGTAGTGTAGAATGTTTCATGGCGGGAGCCGTTGTCGAAATAATAGCTGATGCCGGGTTCGGCATAAATGCCGATGGAGCGGGTTATGGCATATTGGATTCCTGCGCCGATGGTCGCTGACCATTGCAGCTCGCGCGGACGAAAGCGTTCACTGTTGCTTTGTGTCACAATACTGTTGTTGATATAATCAGTGTCGAGACGTCCTGACACACATTTCTCCACGCTCGCTCCGGCCGAAAGATAGAGTGAAAGCCTGTTGCTCTGTAGCAGGGTATAATTAAGCCCGATCGGTATGCCGATGTAATGAAGCCGCTGATTGGTCTCGAAGCGGTAACTGTCGCTGCCCGAAGTAGTCGACGAGGTGAGATATGCATATGTCACACCGCTCTTCAGGGCAAGTCGTTCGGTGAGGCTGTAGCATATCGAGACGCCGGCTTTGACGGGTTGGTGATGTCGGGTTTCAGTATGAATCTCTTTCCCCATATTGTTGCGCATTAGTTCGCATAAAGGATCATCGGCCTGGGGAAGTTTGTCAGGGGCAGTCTCTACTGCCGAGTATCCGGCTATAAGTCCGCTATAGCCGTGTCTTGACGATGAGGCTCCGGGACGGTTGGATATGCCGGCAGAAGCAGTGAGACGTCCCGCCCGTTTGGTGGATGTGGTGACGGCGAGAAGCGTGTGGCTGGAGGATGTGTGTCGCTGATTGGGCTGATGAGGAGGAGTGGCCGGAGCGGATTGTTGCAGCGGATTGTTGTCGGCAGGTGTTGAGGTTGTGGTGGTGTCACATGTCATGGCTGGTGAAGGAAGATTGCAAACGTGTCCTTGTGAGCCTGTGGCATGTGGCGGCCGAGCCTTGGCTCGGGCCATTGGACGAGAGTCAGATGCAACAGGTAGGGACGGGTGTGATATGTCAGGGGTGGGGAGTACGGAATTGGATGATGAATAGGCCGGTGTCGGTATGCCGGTAGTGTTGGTAGAATCTGACAGCAATAACCATCCCGAGACGAAGATGATAAGGAGCATGGCGGCTGCGGCAGCTGCATAACGCCACGGCATGATGAAACGCCGACGCGGAGCGGATTCATGTGCTGCACCCCCGGTCATAGTCGACTCTATGCTGTCCCAGACCCCTTCGGGAGCCGGAGTCTCATAGTCGGCCATGCGTATGCGCAATTCTGAAGTCCATTTGTCGTCTTTCATAGTCTTTTGCTTTGGAGATTATGCTCACTGATCATCTGCGCCAGCATCTTTTTTGCCCTGTGATACTGCGAGGCGGATGTCGATATACTTATGCCGAGAGTTTCAGCTATTTCTTTGTGGCCGAGGCCTTCGATGGCATAGAGGCTAAACACTGTGCGGTAACCCGTAGGCATGTCGCGTATCATGCGGTGTATGGTATCGGTCGGGATGTCGTGCAGTGATATGTCTTCGTTGTCCTCATTGTCGTCAGCTATGTCAGGAAGCTCGTCGGCATATTGTATGAAATTGAGGTCACGGCTCTTTTGCAGATAGCGCAGAGACTCATTGACTGAGATTCGCGTCATCCATCTGCGCAGAGAGCCGTCACCCCTGTAATCAAAACTCGTAATGGAGGAGAATATCTTGATGAAGCTGTCGTGCAGTACATCCCTGAGACAAGAATCTGGCACATAACGCGAGCATACGGCAGTCAGATAGCTTGCGTGGCGATTATATAGCTCACGCATGGCATGCATATCTTTCCGACCTACGAGTCTGACGAGTTGTTGCTCGCTGTATTCTCCGTTATGTGCCATTAATTGGGATGACGGGCTGTGTGACTGCTTTATTCCACCGATGTGACTATTCTCTCGGCCGGGAATGAGATTTTGCCCGAAGACTTGTTGGTGCAATAGTCAAACTCTACTGACTTGGGGCCGGTGAATGAGGTCCATTTCAGATTGAGCTTCACCGTCTCGCCCTGAGTGTCGGGGAGTGCGTCGAGCGAGAATGCTATGAGTGCGTCTCTTGTCACGCCGGCCAGGTCGCCCTTGGCATCGTGACGCAGTTCTAACTCATAGGGATTGTCGGGGTTGGTGCCGGTGAGAAGATTGACGTGATGGGGGATTGCGGTGTTGCCCCAGATGGTACGGAAGCGGAGAGTGATATATCCGTCTTCGACGATGGTCACCCAGTCTCTCACGATATCGACCGGGTCGTTGCCATAGGTGATGTTGTTGCCGTCGGGCAGAGAGGGTATCGTGGCCTTTGTGCGGATGCTGTCAATCCAGTTGACATACGCGGCCTTGGAGTAGTCGCCGGCGGGCTGGTCGGTGATGCTGATATTGGCCAGGGCTCTCACCTGCTTGCCGTCAAACAGTCCTGTCTTGAGATTGGTCGGGAGCAGGGTAGTCTTTTCGTCAAGCTGCAGATAGGGTGTTTTGTCAGGACTTGTCTTGACTGTCACGAGTGCGTTGGGATAAACTGTGCTCCAGTCGGCGTCATTGTCATCGTTGTCACATGATGTGAATGCCATCGAGGCAAGGCAAAGGCCGATAGTGGCAGGGATGAATGTCTTTCTCATTTCAGATTATTTTTAGCTTAAATAAATAGTCGTTTTATCCCTTAAATCCAGAATAAGCCCAAATCTTGCATTTGGAATTGTTAAATACTATTAAAAATAGACGGCGGTCAGTTGGTCTTGAAGAATTAAGCCCCGGCACACTTTACAATGCGGGGGCTTAATTGAATTTTAAATTCTTAATTTACAATTTACTTGCTTGTCATAATCTGGAGCACAAGACGGTCGGTCTCGTTCATGGCCTCGCGACCGATCTTTGTGAGATTGTGGATTGTGGCGTCGACATCATCGCTGACGATGCCTTCGGATGCGGTGACACACTTGCCGTTTATGGCGAGCATGGCAGACATCATGGCTGTCGAAACGCCTGACGAAATTTTCATGGCGCACGAAGGTTTGGCTCCGTCGCAAAGCATGCCGGTGAGGTTGGCCACCATGTTTTTGACGGCTGCGCATATCTCGTTGAATCCTCCTCCCATGAGATATACGAGTGCCGATGACGCGCCGGTCGATGCTACCACACATCCGCAAAGTGCGGAGAGGCGGCCGAGACTCTGCTTGATGTATATGCTCGTGAGATGGCTAAGCACAAGGGCTCGGATGGTCTGCTCTTCGGTAGCTCCTGTATCCTGGGCAAAACTTACCACCGGCATGGTCGCTGTAATACCCTGATTGCCACTGCCCGAGTTGGACATCACGGCGATAGGCGCACCTCCCATACGGGCGTCGCATGCGGCTGAGGTGTAGGAAATCATATGTTCCACGGGAGTATCGCCATAATATTTCAGGCCATATTTGCGTATTGTCGCTCCGAGTGAGTGGCCATACTCACCCGCAAGAGCTGTCTGCGCGGCATGCATATTGAGGCGACGAGCCTCGAGTATGAATTCGAGTTCTTCTATAGGTGACTCGATGGCGTATTCATATACGGTTGCGAGGTTAAGCTCCTTATCATCATGGCTCGAATCGTTTCCACCTGACACCTGCTCGTCAAGCATGATTTCACCGTTGCGTTCGAGGCGTATGAATCGGGTATGTTCGCACGAAATTACTGCACGTGCCGAGTCGTCGCCGTCTGAGACGGTTATGTCAATGTGGAGTATGGAGGGGGCATCAGGCATATGGCTGATGTTTATGCGTCCCTCGTTGATATATTGGCGGCCGCTCTCCACGGCTTCGGGACATACATCCTTCATTACCTCCAGCCCGTAAGCTGACTTGCCGATTAGCGCGCCGAGGGCTATGGCTATTGGCAGACCTATCATTCCGGTGCCGGGTATGCCGACTCCCATTGCGTTTTTGATGATATTGCCGCTCAGACAGGCTTCGATGTGCGAAGGCCTGCGTCCAAGGAGTTCTGTGGCTTTGGCCACAGCCAGCGACACGGCTACAGGTTCGGTACAACCCATGGCCGGCACCACCTCACGCTTGATGAGCTGTGAAATAGTTTCTCTTTCCGAATGACTTAACATTGTAGATGTGATTGGTTATGATTGAAGGTAATATTGATGTCGCAAAGGTAAGGTATAAAAACTAAAGGTTAATAAAGCTAAAAGTTAATAAAGGTTAACATGAACGGGCCTGCTTGTGAGATGTATTTCATAAAAGCGGAGGATACAAACCAGACTTGTGTTTGTATCCTCCGCTTTTATGTAGTGTGTTTGGATTATGATTCTGTCAGTGAGGTGGGCAGTGTGGGCATGGCACCCTGCTGAGTGCATACGAAGGCCGAGGTCTCGACTGCTTTCTGATGGGCCTCGCTTACGGATTTACCCTTGAGTATGCTGGCGATGAATGCTGCGGTGAACGAATCACCGGCTCCTACAGTGTCGGCTACCTCTACCTTTGGAGTAGGTTGGAATGATACGTTGCCGGGAGTGAATACATAGCTTCCGTTGATACCACAGGTCAGTATAAGCATCTTGAGGTTGTATTTGCCAAGGAGTATCCAGCACTTGTCCTGAAGGTCGATGCCTGGATAGCCAAACATGCGGCTTACTGTCACAAGTTCCTCGTCATTGATTTTAAGGATATTGCAGCGCGACATGGAATTGCATAGAATATCCTTGTTGTAGAAACCCTGACGCAGATTCACGTCAAAGACTATTAGAGGATTGTTTTGCTCGGGGATGGCGTCGAGAAAGCGGTTGATGGTGTTGCGTGACACTACATTACGCTGTGCAAGTGATCCGAAGCATACAGCCTTGGTGCGTTCGGCAAACGATTCGATTTTGGTGGTATAGGGGATATTGTCCCAGGCCACGTTTTCCTTGATGTCATACTGAGGGATACCTGCCTGGTCGATTTCGACCTGTACGGTACCGGTGGGATAGGGCACAGTCTCAATGCTGTGTTTTACACCCTTGCTGTTGAAGTTTTCAAGCAGTTCAGCTCCGAGTGGGTCGTCACCGATAGCACTGATGGCGCAGCTATCGAGGCCAAACTGTGACACATGATAGGCGAAGTTGGCTGGTGCGCCACCTATTTTTTTACCTTCAGGAAGTACATCCCACAGGGCTTCGCCCATGCCGATAACGATATCATTCATGATATTTTAAGGATTATTTTATGGTTTTGATTTTCATTGTATAGTACATGAGATATATGACTCCGACGGTCATCACGGCCACGGCACCGGCCTGGCCGATGGCATCGGCGGCAAAGCCCATTGCGAGGGGGAAGACCGTACCACCGAAGAGACCCATGATCATCAGGCCCGACACCTCGTTTTTCTCTGACGGTGATGACATGAGTGCCTGGGAGAATATCACCGAGAACACGTTGGAGTTGCCGAAGCCGATCAGTCCGATGCCGATGTAAAGAGCAGTAAGTGAGTGGCATACAAAGAGCATACCCATGGCCACGAGCATCATCAATACGCTAAGGCCGAAGAAAAGGCGTGGTGAGATGGAGCGGAGGATGAATGCACCGAGAAAACATCCGGCGGTGCGGAATATGAAGTAGATGCTTGTGGCGAAGCCGGCTTCCTCAAGGGGGAGGCCGAGGCGTTCCATAATAATTTTGGGAGCGGTCGTGTTGGTGCCGACATCGATGCCTACGTGACACATGATGCCGAGGAAGCAGAGCAGGATGAAGGGGCGGCCCAGCAGACGGAGACACTGGCCTACGCCCGAGGCTTTGTCGGGACGCTCCTCCTCGATGGGAGTGGCGGCAAGCAGTGAGATGGAGAGTACGCTGATGATAGCATAGGTGGCGAAGAGCACACGCCAGCCCAGCCCGAAGGTCGGGAGATAGGTAGTGGCACCCCATGCTGCGAGTATCGGGGCGAGGAACGATGCAATGGCCTTGACAAACTGTCCGAAGGTGAGTGTTGAGGCGAGCTTGTCGCCGCTAATAAGGTTTGTCACGAGCGGATTCAGCGACGTCTGCATAATGGCGTTGCCGATACCGAGCAGCGAGAATGCGGCGAGCATTGTAAGATAGCTATCTCCAGCTACCGGGATGATGAGTGATACGGCTGTGACCACAAGGCTGATAAGCACGGTCTTTTTACGACCTATGCGGTTCATGAGCATGCCGGTGGGCACGGAGAATATCAAAAACCAGAAGAATACGAGCGAGGGAAAGAGGTTGGCCTGCGAGTCGGTGAGTCCGAGGTCTTTCTGTACGTAGTTGGATGCGGTGCCGACGAGGTCGACAAATCCCATGGCGAAGAAACATAGCATCACGGGGACAATCTGCATCACAAGGCCTTTGCGGCCATATGTCAATGTCTGTTCCATAGAATTAAGCTGCGCTTAAAGGTTGTGAGTTTATACAATTATGAGAGAGGGCCATAGCCGGAGGTCTCATTATTGAGAATTAATCAGAATTTAAATACCGATTGAATAGATTTTCAGATTTTTGATTTTTGCATTGCCTCCGTCTGATTTTAGCGAAAGAGTGGAGTAGGGGACAGTGGGAAAAACGAGGTTGGTCATGACTCCGCGACCACCGTTGGCGAAAACTTCAATGCTTGAACGGTCAATAAACAGGCGCAGTTCCATATGGCCGTTTCTGCCGAATACAGGGGTTGTGGTCACGGCTGGGAAATCCTGACTGAAGTCGGTGATTCCGCTCTCGCGACGGTCGAATGACAGGGTGTTGGCTGCCACGTCATAAGTCAGGGTGACGTGTTCGCCCTCCTTGTTGCCAAGAGTCATGGTCACGTTTTTGCTTTTGGGTGCCTCAATGTCGAGAAGTATCTCACACACGCCGTCATTTGCCGATGGGAGTGCATAGGAGCGGGGCTTCTTGCCGATTCCGGCTCGGCCGACATTCTGTGTAAGTTTGCCTCGCAGAGCTTCGGTCTCGGGTGATGGAACCGATGCGGCATACACCTGGCCATCATCGGCAGTGAAGAGTTCTATTTCACGGGGTAGAGTGTTGGCACTTCTGAACTGGCGTGTTGGCACTTCGGCCGCATACTGCCAGTTGCTCATCCAGCCGATTACTGTGCGGCGCGAGTCAGGGGCATCGCTGAAGCTGACGGTGGCATAGTTGTCTTTGCCATAGTCGAGCCATTTGGTGGGCACATTGCCCTCGGCATCGGTGTCAGGCGTAAATGTCTTGCCGTCAAAGTCACCTGTGAAGTATTGTGTCGCACTTCCCCCGAAAGGACCGCCGGGGTTGATGTTACATAGCAATACCCACTTTTTACGGTCTGAGCCGTCGACAGGCAGCTCGAAGAGGTCGGGACATTCCCACACACCGTCCTGTGCGCCGAGACCGCGGCCGAAACGGCTCTGTAGGGTCCATTCCTTCATGTCGGGCGAAGTGTAGATGAGCATCTCATGGTCGAGTGCATGGGCGAGTGTGAGCACCCAAATGTTTCGTTCGGCATCCCAGAACATGTTAGGGTCGCGGGCCTCGCTTTCGAGGGTGAGTACGGGATTGCCAGGATATTTTGTGAAAGTCTCGCCGTTGTCGTGGCTCCAGGCCAGACTTTGCACCTGACTTGTGGCCGCCGATGTATACATGGCTATGACGGCGTCTTTGCCGAATCCCGCGCTCCCGGAGGTGTCAACGGCCGAACTGCCGCTGAATATCATGCCGAGCCCGTCGGGGGCGAGTACGGCGTCGGGACGATGCTCCCAGTTGATGAGGTCGCGGCTAACGGAGTGTCCCCAGGAGAGATTTTGCCACTTGGAGCCATAGGGATTCCACTGATAACAGAGGTGCCACTCGCCGTCTTTATAAAACATGCCGTTTGGATCGTTCATCCATCCGTAGAGCGGAGTATGGTGATAGACAGGTCGGTATTTCTCGCGGTTTGTGGTGTCAATTGTATCGGTAGTGTGATATTGCTCCAGCAGGCATCCTCCTTGGCCTCGCGCACCGATGCGCGGTTTTGAGAGGTGACGATATTGAGCACAATGTCGTGGCCTTTGTAGGGCGAGAGGTCAAAGGGCACGGAGTAGTCGGTCTTGGCTTTGGCAAGTCGTACGTTAATGGTACGGTCGAGGCGTCCGTCAACGAGAACGTTGATGATGGCATCATCATTGGATTCCTGAACGGGCAGCATTAGGTAGCGTCCGTCTCCTTCCACTCTCACAAGTGTATTATTGGTGCCGAGATGTTCAATCTTGATGCCTCCGTCGGTCGCGGCAGCGGTTATCGATGCGCTCATAGCCAATGGTAGTGCCAGTGTGGCCATTGTCTTGGGGATTGATATTTTCATTGTCAGATGGTATTAATTATCGGTAATTTTTTTGACATTGCAAATCTACGATATATAATGATGCGGTGGCTATAAAAAACGGTGCAAACACTATGACAAATGTCGCAATGCGCGATTTTTTATATCAAATACACTGTTATTCATAATATTAATTATTATCTTTGTGAAGCCAAAGTAAAAACTGATAGCCAAATGAAACGGGTAGTAATACGTTTAGTATTGTTATTGTCGCTTGTGCTCACATTCAGTGGTTGTCGTGAGCAGAAGCATTATCGCATAGGAGTGTCGCAATGCAGCCGTGATGACTGGCGCAATAAGATGAACGATGAGATATATCGTGAAATTATGTTTCATCCCGAGGCCGAGGTGGAGATACGTTCGGCCGATGACAGCAACGAAAAGCAGATTGCCGACATCCGTTATTTCAAGGACAGCGGTTTTGATATCATAATCGCTGCGCCTAACGAAGCCGAGGCCATCACGCCTGTAATAAAAGAGGTGTATGAGTCGGGCATGCCGGTCATAATCTTTGACCGTGACATCAACGGTGACTATTACACGGCATCGATAGGTGTCGATAATGAGGAGATAGGTCGCTCGGCCGCTCAATATGCCGCCAGCCTCACGGGCAAAGGCGGCCGTGTGATAGAGATACGTGGACGTTACGATTCGTCACCGGCCACCGGCCGTCACGACGGTTTTGTCGCCGAGGCGTCACGTGCAGGACTCGAAATAGTGGCTTCCGCTTATGGCGACTGGAATTATGAGGATGCTACTGTTGCGGCCGATTCACTGTTTAATATATATCATGATATTGATCTAGTGTATGCCCACAACGACCGAATGGCTATCGCGGCCTCGGAGGTGGCCCGTCGTCATGGCCTTGACTTGAAAGTGATAGGCATAGATGCGGCTCCCGAGATTGGAATCAGAGCTGTGGCTGACGGGGTGATTGATGCTACATTTCTTTATCCCACTGAAGGCTACGGATTGATACGTACGGCTTTGGACATACTTGAGGGACGGCCTTATGAGCGTAACGGCCGTTGGCCGTTATCGTCGGCCGTCGACAAGAGCAATGCTGACATACTCCTGCTTCAGAGTCAGGCACTCAAGGAGGAAACTGACAAAATCAAGTTGCTTAAGACACAGGTGGATGATTATTGGGACCGTCATTCTGTCCAGACCTCTCTTTTTTATGCAGTCATAGCCATTCTCGTATTGCTTTGCGGCATTATTTTTATGATGTTGCGGGCTTTCTGGCTACATAAGAGGCATCAGCGCGAACTTATGGAACAGAATCATCTGCTTGAGCAGCAGCGTGATACTGAAAAGGCTCTTAACGAGCAGCTTAACGTGGCCACGCAGTCCAAGCTCATATTTTTTACCAATGTATCACATGATCTGCGCACTCCGCTCACGCTCATAGCCGAGCCTGTCGAACAATTGGCCGAGGCCGACAATCTCACTCCTCAACAGCATACGCTCATGAAGATTGCCAATAAGAATGTTAAGATACTGCGGCGGCTTATCAATCAGATACTTGACTTCCGCACCTATGAGAATGGCAAGCTGAATGTAAATCTTACCGAGGTGCATCCTGCTCCGCTCATGGCTGATTGGGTCGGCTCGTTTGTCGCTGTGGCCCGCAAACGCAGCATCAGGATTGCTTCCGACATCACGGTGCCCGAAGACTTCACGATGGCGGTTGACACGGAGAAAATGGAGCGAGTCGTGTTTAACCTCATGTCCAATGCCGTGAAGTATACTCCTGACAATGGGCGAATACGCTTCGGATGTCGTGAGGAGAGTGGCTCTCTTGTCATCACTGTCGATAATAGCGGACATGGCATTTCGTCTGAAAATATAGCCAATATCTTCGATCGTTTCTATCAGGTTGACAAGGTTAATCCCAACGGGTCAGGTATAGGATTGTCGTTGGTCAAGGCTTTTATCGAACTGCACGGCGGCACAATCGGAGTGGAAAGCGAGGAGGACAAAGGTTGTCGTTTTACAGTCATTCTGCCTGTGCGTCACGTCGATACGCCCGTTGCCAATGAAATCCACAGAGTGATATCCGACAGCGACGTAGAGGTCGAGCTGGGTGAAATAGAGCCTGAACTACTGTCCAATGACGATGACCGTCCGCTGCTGCTTGTTATAGACGACAATGAGGATATATTGAATATGGTGGGCGAGCTTCTCAAAGACACTTACCGCATCATTACGGCCTCCAATGGTAAAGACGGCATACGCATGGCATCGAAATATGTCCCTGACCTTATAATCTGTGATATGATGATGCCTGTCATGGATGGACTGGAGTGTTGTCGTCGGCTCAAAGGGGAGATGTCAACATCTCATATCCCAGTGCTTATGCTCACGGCATGCTCGATGGACGAGCAGCGCATACAGAGCTATGAGAGCGGTGCCGATGGCTATGTGGCCAAGCCGTTCAACAGCCGGCTGTTGAGCATGCGGTGCAAGAATCTTATTGACAACCGCAAGCGCATCAAGGAAATCTGGGCATCCTCGGCTACAGCCAACTCTGTAGTGCAGACCTCTTCGGCACAGAATACGGAGCATGCTGGTAAGAGCATTCCCGTTGCCAAAGATATTGATAGTGAGTTTTATGCCCGATTTCTCGCTAATGTCAAGACCGGGATGGTTAACCCTGACCTGAGTGTCGACATGCTTGCGTCGGAGATGGGTATGGGCCGCTCGCAGCTTTACCGCAAGATAAAGTCTCTGACTAATTTCTCTCCTGTGGAGTTACTCCGAAATCTGCGTCTGAAACAAGCTCGCGAACTCCTGACAACAACCGAAAAGTCAATAAGTGAGATTGCCTATGAAGTAGGTTTCACGGCTCCGGCCTATTTTACCAAATGTTATCGTGAGATGTATGGCGAGACTCCTACCGACGTGCGTGCCCGGCTCGGCTATTAGGTGGTAAGAGAATTGTTGCCTTTACTATGAAAAAACGTGCAAGGGGTTAATATTCATACTTCTTGCAACATATATTATAGACACATAGTAGGTTTCTGGCATATCTTTGCGTCAGAAAACCAAACCAATTAAATTAATAACATGAAAAAATCAATCCTTAGTGCGGTTTTATTGTTTATAATGGCAATCGCTGCACAGGCCCAGAACATCACGGTGCATGGAACGGTTGTTTCAAAGACCGACGATGAGCCGCTGATTGGGGCAAGCGTCGTTCCCGACGGCAATGCCGGAGCCGGCGTCGCAACCGACATTGACGGCAACTTTACACTTTCAGTTCCCGAAGGCACCGGCCTTACCGTTTCATATGTGGGATTCAGATCTCAGACAGTCAAGGCTGCCCCACAGTTATCGATTATACTTGAAGAAGATGCCGAGATACTCGACGAAGTGGTAGTGGTCGGTTATTCATCAGAAAAGAAATCCGATCTAACCGGTTCGGTGTCGGTTGTCAAAATGAAGGATGTGTCTGACACTCCTACCGGCAATGTCATCCAGGCATTGCAGGGTCGTGTGGCCGGTATGAACATCACCACCGACGGCACCCCCGGAGGTCTCAGCACCGGCACTTCAATACGCGGTGCCTCCTCGTTCAGAGGCGATGCCAACGGTCCGCTTTATGTGATTGACGGAGTGATGACACGCGAGAATCCCGGCACAATACTCAACAGCAATGATGTAGAGTCAATTCAGGTGCTCAAGGATGCCGCCTCGGCTGCCATTTATGGCGCGCAGGCTGCCAACGGCGTGATTATCATCACAACCAAGCGTGCCAAGCAGGGCGAATGTCGTGTGACTTTTGACGCAACCCTTACTCTTCAGACCTATAACAGCGGTCTTGACATGCTTAATGCCGACCAATGGGGCGAAGTGTACTGGTCGGCCTACAAATATACCTATGGCACCACACCATCATCAAGTGAACTTTATGGCAACGGTGCTACTCCTCAACTCCAACCTTACACCAACCTTAACGGTGTCATCGTCAATCCGCAGAACACCGACTGGGAGAAAGAGATACACCGCACAGCCCTCATGCAGACCTACAGCGTAGGACTCTCCAAGGGTTCGGAGAACGGTGCCTCGTCAATGTCACTGAGCTGGCTTGATCACGACGGTATTATCAAAGGATCAGATTTCCAGAAAGCCAATGCCCGTTTCAGCTCCGACTACGGATATCTTAACAATCGTCTGCGTGCAGGTGGCAATGTCACACTCAACTGGTGGCGTCAGCACAATGCTCCCGGCGGAGTGGAGGAGAATGCCATCAAGATGCATCCCGCCCGCACCGTCTATGACTCTGAGGGCAACTATAACGACCAGGTGGCTTTCGGACTCAACGATACACCCAATCTCGTGCGTCAGATTGAGGAACAGAGTGCCAACAAGCATGAATACTGGCGAGTGTTCGGCAACGCCTATCTCTCCATCGAGCCTGTAAAAAATCTTATAGTAAAAACCAACTTCGGTATCAACTATCACAACGGGGCCGACAAGGAGTTTACCCCCGCCAATCTACGTGACAACACTAATACGCTTTATCAGTATTCGAGCAAGACCGTCGACTGGGTGTGGACCAATACCGCACAGTATAATGCCGACTTCGGCAAGAGTTCTCTCATGGCCCTTGTGGGCATCGAGGCCAAGCGCAATCATTTCGAGAGCATGTATGGCAAAGGAAAGGGGCTCGAAATCGAGGATGAGAACTATTGGTATCTTGGCAATGTTACTTCGGCTCAGGAAGTAGGTTCGAGTGCGTCAAACTACTCGATGTTCTCTGTGTTCGGAAAGATCAACTATACCTGGGACAACAAATATCTCGCATCGGTGACACTGCGCCGCGACGCATCGTCACGTCTCTCTACTCAAAACAACTATGACTGGTTTCCCTCCTTCTCGGCCGGCTGGCGCATCTCGCAGGAGCATTTTATGGAGGCCACACGAGGCTGGCTCACCGATCTCAAGATACGCGGAGCCTATGGCGTGAACGGCAACGACATCATAGCCAACGACGCTTTCTATGCCAAGTATGAGATGGATATGAACAAGGCCGGTTATGCCATTGACGGAGGCAACACTCTTGCTCCAGGAGCATATCGCTCGCGCAGCACCAATCCTGACCTTACATGGGAAAAGACTTATCAGACCAATGTCGGCTTTGACGCTTCGCTGCTCGGCGGACGTCTGAATGTCTCGGCCGATTACTTCCACAAGAGGACAAAGGATATGCTTGTCGAGAAACCCTATATTGCTACGATCGGCGAGGGTGGCTACTGCTGGTATAACGGCGGTGAGATGGTCAATAAAGGTGTTGAAATCGTGCTTAACTGGCGTCAGGCCGTCAACAAGGATTTCAGCTATGAGGTAGGACTTAATGTCACTGCAATGAACAACAAGGTTACCGATCTCATGGATGACATCTATTACACCTGGGGTGGCGGCAATGGACGTGACAAGAGTATTGTGGGCCAGGCTCTCGGCTCATGGATGGGCTATAAGACTGACGGCGTGTTCCGTACACAGGAGGAGGTTGATGCCTACAAAGCTCAGTATAAGGTCAACTTCGGCAATCCCGGTGTGGGTCGTGTGCGCTATGTCGACACAAATGGTGACGGCGAAATCAATGACCGCGACCGCATATGGCTTGGGACCGACCTGCCCAAAGCTCAGTTTGGTCTCAACTTCGCGGCCAACTATAAGGATTTTGATCTTAGCCTCTTCTTCAACAGCATCATTCGCGATGCCTGGAACAATTCGAAGTATTACACCGACTTCTTCCCCCTCTGGACCGGCAATCACGGCACTCAGCTTCTCGATGCCTCCAAGGCCTATGACCGCTATCTGGCTACAGGTTACTATGACAGCGACGTCCCTGCCCCGACCATAGATAACTCCAACAGTGAGGGTGACGGCTCGGACTATTACATTGAGGACGGATCGTTTGTGCGTCTCAAATCACTTTCACTTGGATACTCGCTGCCCAAGCACATTCAGAGCAAGCTATCGCTCAAGGGTGCGCGTATATATTTCCAGGCTCAGAACCTCTTTACCATCACCAAGTATAGCGGAGCTGACCCTGAGGGTCTCGGTTATCCCTATGCAATGCCCCGACAGTACACCTTCGGTCTGCAGTTTGGTTTCTAACACACTCATCTTTAAATCAAGAATTACATGAAACTCAAAAATATATTCACTCTCCTCGCTGCCTCGGTCGCACTCGTTTCGTGCAGCGATGAATTTCTCGAAAACAAACCGCAGGGGCCTCTCTCTGAAGGTAACATCAATGATCCCAAGGCGGTGGACATACTTGTCAACAGTGCATATGCGACCTTTGGCTGCCGCTACGCCGATTCCAACGACCCACATCTCTATCCGCTGACCAACTGGAGCTATGGCGAAGTGCGTGCTGACAATGCCTACAAGGGAGGAGGCGGTGAGACTGACCTTTGGGAGGTACATGATATGGAGACCGCCAAGATACAGCCCAACAATGGATTTCTCGACGGCAAATGGTTTAACGTATATTGCGGCATCTCGCGCTGCAACACCGCTATCCGTGCCATCCGCAAGGCCGACGAGTCGGCCGTACCGGCCAAAAAATCGCGCATAGCCGAGATGCGGGTGATACGCGACCACTGGTATTTTGAACTGGTGCGCCTCTTCAACCGAATCCCCTATATGGATATAGATCTGCCTGAAAATGAATATCCATTTGTGCGCAACGACGAGTTTACACGCGAGGAGCATCTCGACCGCATAGCCGACGACCTTCTCGAAGCGGCTGCCGATCTGCCCGAGACCCAGACACAGATAGGCCGCATCAACAAGCGCGCCGCCCTGGCATATGCTGCAAAGGTAAAACTCTATCGTGCCTACGAACAGGATGCCACGACCAACGCGGTGGTTAATATTGATAAATCCATTTTGCGCGAAGTCGTTGAGATTATCGACGGCATACATGGCTATGAGCTTCTTCCCGACTTTCAGTATCTTGACCTGCTTGAGTATGAAAATGGTCTCGAATCGGTGCTTGCCGTGCAGTTTTCCAAGAATGACGGTACTAATGACGGCGGACGTGTCAACTGGAGCATGCTGCTTAACTCTATGACCGGTCCCGGTTGTCCCTGGCAGGGTGACGGATTTTTTCTCCCCTCGCAGGACCTTATCAATGCTTATCAGACAGATGCCGACGGTCTGCCCCTCTTTGACTACCAGTCACGTCCGGACTATGGAGTGGTGAAGTTTGACGAGAACGACAACAATATATATAGACTTGACAATGTTGACGGCAACGTCGACCCCCGTCTCGACTTTGTGACAGGCCGTCCGACCATCCGTTATAAAACCTATGAGGTGTCATCTTGTGGACTCTGGGTGCGTAACCGCGATGCTTATGGCTATAACAACACCAAGCGATTCTGGCTATCGCCCGAGTCGGCCGACGCCAACCAGGGTTGGCCTTGGGGCGCATCGGCTCTCAACTGGCAGATAATACGCTATGCCGACCTTTTGCTCTACAAGGCTGAGGCCCTGATAGAAATCGGAGGGGCCGATAATCTCGACGAAGCGCGCCGCCTCATCAACCGTGTGCGTGACCGTGCCGCCAAGAGTGCTTATGTGAAGGATTTCAACGATCCTTCCAGATATGCCGCCAACTATAAGATAGCCCTTTATCCCGAGGGTGGCTGGACACAGGACTATGCGCGTCAGGCACTCCGTACAGAGATGCGTCTTGAGAAGGCAATGGAAGGCGAACGCTTCTATGATCTCGTGCGCTGGGGAATTGCCAAGGAAGTGATGAATAATTATTTCCGAGCCGAGAAGGACAACCGCATCTACTATCAGAACGCCAGCTTTGAGACCGGCTACGAATACTTCCCCGTACCGGTGGCTCAGTACAACTTCTCGGGTGGTATCTATGTCCAAAATCCAGGCTACCCCTCATTCTGACAGACATTTTAAGCGAAAACTTTCATAAATAGAACTTTTTAAGGTAATAGATTGTATAATTGGGTAAAACCGCATGGATGGTCGGCCTGTAGAGGGGTCGACCATTCATTGTTAATATCTCCATTTTTTCATCTTTCCGCAGCTATATGCAGAATATTTTTTTGCAGATTAAAGTTTTATTTATAAATAGGGTGTTCAGTTCTATGTTCCAAAATTAGCTCGCTTTATTGAGTGTCTTGGAGCGCAGAGCCACCCGATTCGGAGATAGATTCTCCTTGGCCCAGAGATCTATGTCCTTAAGTTTAACATTGGCC
>RIBL01000017.1 GCA_003762875.1 Muribaculaceae bacterium Isolate-110 (HZI)
ACCAATGCCTCCGCCGAAGCCTTCAACTCTAAAGTCAAGATCTTCCGCTCGCAAATGCGCGGTGTCCGAGATCGCGATTTCTTCATCTTCCGCCTGGTCAAACTATACGCCTGAATATTTAACACTTCGTTCTGCTCAATTTAACATATGCACCGGAATTTCGGCTTGAGCCTGAAAAGTGCACCGGCATTTAGGCTTGCCCCGTTAATATATGGACGCAAAAAAAATACGACGTGTTCCGATTTTGTTCCGGTTGAAAATGAGAATCGCCCGTAATTGATTAAATTACAGACGATTCTTATAAAGGCTGTCGGGGTGAGAAGACTCGAACTTCCGACCTCCACGTCCCGAACGTGGCGCGCTGCCAACTGTGCTACACCCCGATTGACATTTTCGTAGTCGTTTTGCGGTCACAAAGGTAACGCTTTTTCGAGGAATTACCAAATTTTTTTCAATACATATTTTATAGATATTTTTATCCGTGCTTTTCGTGACCCTTTTGTACATGTCTTGTGTTCTATACAAAACACTCGTTTATGTATCACAAAAGTTATGCAATCACCTTAATTATTGGAAAAATTTTCTCCAAAGCGCGCTTTGATGGCAATTATTTACAAAATACACCCTATATAATGAAATATTGTCATAAAAATGCGTAACTTTGCACAATTCTTTTAATTTTTCATTAACAACAATTTCTAAGTACCGCAACAGTCAGATGAACAATGACCAGATTAAGGTGATGTTTGCTCAGGAAGAACACTGCAAGTATGCCGAGCAGATAGTCAACCTCATCTATGAATCGGCCTTGCAGCGCGGCACCGGCATAGCCCGGCGTTCGCCCGAGTACATCGCCCGCAAAATCAAGGGCGGAAAGGCTGTAGTTGCTCTCTGTGACGACCGTCTGATCGGATTCAGTTACATAGAGAGCTGGGAACATGGTGATTATGTGGCCACCTCGGGCCTCATTGTCGACCCGGAGTTCCGACGATTGGGGCTGGCTGCACGTATCAAGGCCAAGACATTTGAGCTTGCGAGGCTTAGATTCCCGTTTGCCAAGATTTTCTCTATCACGACTTCTCTCCCGGTGATGAAGCTCAATTCGCAGATGGGTTATCGTCCGGTGACTTTCTCTGAGCTTACCGACGACGAGGAGTTCTGGGCCGGATGCAAGGGTTGTGTCAACTATGATATACTCCAGCGCAACAACCGCCGCATGTGTCTCTGTACAGGCATGCTCTACGACCCGAAAGCCAAGCTTGAACGCCCCTCCAAAAGCCGACCCTACATGATGTGGCTCAAAAACCGTCTCGTCAAGATATTCAAGCACTGACACGCCCCCTCTCTCCACTCCCACATCAGCCCGTTAAGGGCATATACATTATTAAATAAGAAAAAACTCCTCCAATTATAACAGTTATGAAAAAGAAAGTAGTTCTCGCCTTCAGCGGCGGTCTTGACACATCGTTTGCCGCCAAATATCTCTCGGAAGACCTCGGTTATGAGGTACACACCGCCATCGCCAACACCGGCGGATTCAGCCCCGAGGAGCTCGAGCGCATCGAGCAGCGCGCCATGGCTCTCGGAGCCGCATCACACGCCACTCTCGACGTCACAGGCGACTATTATGACAAGAGCATACGCTACATGATAGCCGGCAATGTGCTCCGCAACGGCACATATCCCATCTCGGTGTCATCCGAACGCATCTTCCAGGCCATCGCCATCATAGAATATGCCAAGAAAATCGGTGCCGACGCCGTGGCACACGGTTCTACAGGTGCCGGCAACGACCAGGTGCGCTTCGACCTGACATTCCAGATACTCGCTCCCGAGATTGAAATCATCACCCCGACCCGCGACATGACCCTCACCCGCGAGTATGAAATCGACTATTTGCGCAAGCACGGCATCGAGGCCGACTATAAGAAGATGGAATACTCCATCAATAAGGGGCTCTGGGGCACAAGCATCGGCGGCAAGGAGACTCTCCATTCCGAGCAGACTCTCCCCGACAGTGCCTATCCCAGCCAGGTCACCGCTCAGGGCGAGGAAAAGATGACCATAACTTTTGACAAAGGTGAGGTAGTGGCCGTTAACGGCAAGCCTTATGCCGACCGCATCGAGGCCATACGCGAAGTGGAGCGTCTCGGCTCGCGCTACGGCATAGGTCGCGACATGCACATCGGCGACACCATCATCGGCATCAAGGGCCGCGTAGGCTTCGAGGCCGCCGGACCCATCCTCATCATCGCCGCCCACAAGATGCTTGAGAAGCACACTCTCACCAAGTGGCAGCAATACTGGAAAGACCAGATTGGCACATGGTATGGAATGTTTCTCCACGAGTCACAGTATCTCGAGCCGGTGATGCGCGACATGGAGAAATTTCTCGAAAACTCTCAGCGCAACGTCTCTGGTACGGTCGAGATTACGCTCCGCCCGCTCGGCTACACCCTCGTGGGTGTCGACTCGCCCTTTGACCTCATGAAGACCGATTTCGGCGAATATGGCGAGGTCAACAAGGCCTGGAGTGCCGACGACGTGAAGGGATTCACCAAAATCCTCGGCAACCAGATGAAGATATATCACAACGTGCAGAAACGTAACGGTCTCGACGAATGATCAGGGCCGGAATCATAGGAGGCGCGGGCTACACAGCTGGCGAACTGCTCCGTCTCCTCATCAATCATCCCGAGGTGGAGGTGGCCTTTGTCCACTCCACCAGCAATGCCGGCGCGCCCGTCACCGATGTGCACGAGGGGCTCATAGGCGACACCGACCTGACATTTGCCGATAGCTATGACCTCACGGCGTGTGACGTGTTGTTTCTCTGCCAGGGCCACGGCTTCAGCCGCAAGTTTTGGGAGGAAAATGTCATGCCCGAGGGCCTCAAGGTCATCGACTTGGCCCAGGACTATCGCGACGAGTCGGACGGCTATGTCTATGGCCTGCCCGAAGTGAAGCGTGAGGCCGTCAGGTCATGCTCGCGTCTGGCCAATCCCGGATGTTTCGCCACAGCCATACAGCTTGCTCTGCTCCCGCTTGCGGCGGCCGGCAAGCTCTCGGGCGAGGTGCATGTGACCGGCATCACCGGCTCGACAGGAGCCGGAGTCAAGCCCGGAAGCACCACCCACTTCTCGTGGCGCAACAACAATATCTCGGTCTACAAGGCCTTTGAGCACCAGCATCTCAAGGAAATCAAGCAGACACTCTCGGCCCTTGACGGCGGCAAGACCCACGACATCAGCTTCATACCCGTGCGCGGCGACTTTGCCCGCGGCATCTTCGTGATGGCCGACGTCACCACATCAATGCCTCTCGACGAGGCCGTCAGGCTCTACAAGGACTTTTATGCCGATGCCGAGTTTACGCATGTATCCGACCGACCGGTCGATCTCAAGCAGGTGGTCAACACCAACAAGTGTGTCATCTCGCTTGAGAAGCATGGCGACAAGTTGCTTATACTCAGTGCTATCGACAATCTCCTGAAAGGAGCGTCAGGCCAGGCCGTCCAGAACATGAATCTCATGTTCGCGCTTCCCGAGCACACAGGTCTCGCCCTCAAACCATCAGCATTTTAATTAATTAATTAGTAATTACTAATTGATCCAAGGTGACTTTATTTGACGTTTATTCCCTATATGACATAGAGCCGGTAAGCGGAAGCGGCTCATACGTGTTCACAGCCGACGGCACCCGCTATCTCGACCTTTATGGAGGCCATGCCGTCATATCCATCGGACATGCCCATCCCACATATGTCAAAGCTGTGAGCGACCAGGTGGGTCGTCTCGGCTTCTATTCCAATTCCGTAAAAAACAGTCTGCAGATGCGCATGGCCGAGAAACTCGGCCGCCAGAGCGGTTATGACAACTATTCGCTCTTCCTGTGCAACTCCGGAGCCGAAGCCAACGAGAACGCCATGAAACTGGCCTCGTTTGTCACGGGCCGCAGCAAGATTCTCGCCTTTGACCGCGCGTTTCACGGCCGTACTTCGGGAGCGGTTGCCGTGACCGACAATCCAAAGATACAGGCCCCGTTCAACACCACTCCCAATGTCGACTTTGTCAAGCTGGGCGACCTCGCTGCCGTGAAAGAGCGTCTCTCCACAGGCCAATATGCCGCAGTAATCATCGAAGGCATACAAGGTGTGGCCGGCATACGTATGGTCGAGGATGACTTCCTGCGCCAGCTCCGCACGGTGTCTGAGTGTACTAGTACACTATTAATCCTCGACGAGATACAGTCAGGCTACGGTCGCACGGGCAATTTCTTCGCCCATCAGCATGCCGGCATACGTCCCGACCTCGTGACATGCGCCAAAGGCATCGCCAACGGTTTCCCGATGGGAGCCGTACTCATCTCCCCGGCCATCGAGCCGTGGAAAGGTATGCTCGGCACCACATTCGGAGGCAATCATCTGGCGTGTGCCGCAGCCATCGCCGTGCTCGACGTCATGGAGGCGGAACATCTCGTGGAGAATGCCGCCGAGGTGGGACAATATCTCATCACGAGGCTCAACGAGATGGCCGGAGAGACCGATCAAATCGTCGAAGTGCGCGGCCGCGGCCTCATGATAGGCATCGAAATCAAAGGCTCGGCCTCCGAGCTGCGTAAACGCCTGCTTTTCGAGCACAGGATATTTACAGGCGGAGCCGGCGAGCACACCGTGCGCCTCCTTCCCGCCCTCGGCCTCACAAAAGACCAGGCCGATGTTTTTCTCACCAACTTCAGACAATTGCTAACCGGCGATTGCTGACAGCTATTAAGCCTCTATGAAAAATTTTACGACAGTCAAAGATATAGGCCCGCATGATCTCGCAGTCAAGGAGGCCCTCGAGATCAAAGCCAACCGTTTTGCATATACAGATCTCGGCCGCAACAAGACGTTGATGATGATATTCTTCAACTCGTCGCTCCGCACCCGTCTCAGCACTCAGAAGGCTGCGATGAATCTCGGCATGAACGTAATCGTGCTTGATGTCAACCAGGGCGCGTGGAAACTCGAGACCGAGCGCGGCGTAATCATGGACGGCGACAAGGCCGAACATCTGCTTGAGGCCATCCCCGTGATGGGATGCTACTGCGACATCATCGGTGTGCGCTCGTTTGCCGGGCTCAAGGACAAGGCCGAGGACTATGAGGAGCGTGTCATCTCACAGTTTATCAAATACTCCGGCCGTCCGGTCTTCTCAATGGAAGCCGCCACCCGCCACCCGCTCCAGAGTTTTGCCGATCTTATCACCATTGAGGAATACAAGACCAAGCCACGTCCCAAAGTGGTGATGACCTGGGCTCCTCACCCCCGCGCGCTACCTCAGGCCGTTCCCAACTCATTTGCCGAGTGGATGAACGCCACCGACTATGAGTTTGTCATCACCCATCCCCGCGGCTATGAGCTTGCCCCCGAGTTTGTGGGCAATGCCCGTGTCGAGTATGACCAGCGCAAGGCTCTCGAGGGTGCCGACTTCGTGTATGCCAAAAACTGGTCGGCCTACGCTGACCCCAACTATGGCAAGGTGCTCTCGACCGACCGCGACTGGACCGTCGATGCCGACAAGATGGCTCTGACCGACAACGCCTTCTTCATGCACTGTCTGCCAGTGCGCCGCAACATGATTGTCACCGACGATGTCATAGAGTCAGACCGTTCGATAGTCATTCCCGAGGCTGCCAACCGTGAGATTTCGGCACAGGTGGTGCTCAAGCGCATGCTCGAAAGCCTATGAAGACATCCGAAGACATCAAAGTGGTGAAAATCGGCGGCAATATCGTCGACAATCCCGAGGCTCTCGGCCGCTTTGTCGCAGATTTCGCCGCCCTTCCCGGACGCAAGATACTGATACACGGCGGCGGCAAGGAAGCCACACGTCTCAGTGCCCGACTCGAGATACCCACAGTCATGATAGAGGGGCGTCGTGTCACCTCGCGCGACACTCTCGATGTTGTGACAATGGTCTATGCCGGACTGGTCAACAAACGCATCGTCTCCAAGCTCCAGGCCGCCGGCTGCAATGCTCTTGGTCTCAGCGGAGCCGACGGCAACGCCATATGCGCCACACGTCGTCCGGCCGAGCCTGTCGACTATGGTTTTGTGGGCGACATCTCCCCCTCGGGAGTCAACACCGAGCTGATGTCCGCGCTGCTTGACGCAGGCATTGTCCCTGTCTACTGCGCCATCACCCATGACGGCAACGGCACGCTACTCAACTGCAACGCCGACACCATAGCTTCGTCGGTGGCAATCGGTGCGTCGACTCTTGCTCCGACCGACCTTATATACTGCTTCGAGCAGCCTGGAGTGATGCGCGACATCGACCGGCCCGACTCGCTCATAGCCCGCATCACTCCCTCGACATATGCCGACCTCAAGGCCGAGGGGGTGGTCAACAAGGGCATGATACCCAAACTCGACAACTCTTTCCGCGCCATCGGTTCGGGCGTGAGAAGCGTCATCATCAAGCATGCCGCCAATCTCTCCAATCCGACCGGCACGACACTCTCCCCGCAATGAACGCCTCCTCCGCAACCGACCCGACCGACGGTCTCAGGGACATCAGTAACGAAGTCGACCTCCTGAGCCGCATGATTGCCACCCCCTCATTCTCACGTGACGAAGGGCGTACGGCCGACATAATATATGAGTATCTCGCCTGTCATGGAGCCGACCCTCAGCGACATGTCAACAACGTCTGGGCTCTGAGTCCGGGTTTTGACCCCTCGCGCCCGACCCTGATGCTCAATTCCCATCACGACACCGTGCGTCCGGCTGTGAGCTATACGCGCGACCCTTTCATGCCTTCGGTCGAGGAGGGGAGTCTCTACGGGCTCGGGAGCAACGATGCGGGAGCGTCGGCAGTGTCGCTCATAAGCGTGTTTCTCGAGTTGCGCGAGTCATCTCTACCCTTCAACCTGCTGCTTGCCGTCACGGCCGAGGAAGAGGTGGGAGGCGAGAACGGCATGCGGGCTTTCCTGCCGATGCTTGCCGGGCGAGGCGTTAAGGTCGACTGTGCCATAGTAGGCGAGCCGACCGGCATGCAGCCCGCCGTGGGCGAGCGCGGGCTGGTGGTGCTCGACTGTGTGACATCCGGTGTCACAGGCCATGCGGCTCGCGGTGAGGGCATCAATGCCATATATCGTGCGATGGAGGATATCGAACTTCTGCGCACCTATGAGTTCCCGTCGGTGTCGCAGGTGCTCGGTCCGGTGAGTCTGAATGTCACACAAATCAATGCCGGGTGGCAGCACAACGCCATACCCGACGAGTGCAGATGGGTCACCGACATACGCACCACCGATGCTCAGTCCAACGAAGAGGTGGTGAGCCTGCTGCGCGCGCGTGTCAGGTGGTCGACCCTCGTCCCGCGCTCTACCAGGGTGCGCGCCTCGGTGATAGACGAGAGCCATCCGCTTGTGCAGACAGTCATTGGCCTCGGGCTGACCCCGTTTGTGTCGCCTACCACGAGCGACATGTCGCTTATGCACGGCTTCCCGTCGCTGAAGATAGGTCCCGGACAGTCGTCGCGCAGCCACTCGGCCGACGAATATATCTGCCTCAATGAGATTGCCGAAGCCATCGACATGTATGGCTGTATAATAAAGAACCTTCAGCTTATAAAAGACTGAAGTCGCAAGGAATTACTAATTGCTAATTACTAATTGAATGAAACTTTGGAGCAAAGGCTTTGAGCCTGACAAGATGATAGAGCAGTTTACCGTCGGCAATGACCGTGAGCTTGATCTGCGCCTTGCACGCTATGATGTGCAAGGCTCGATGGCACACATACGTATGCTCGAAAGCATAGGACTGTTGAAGTCCGACGAACTCGAAGTGCTGCTCAAGGCTCTCGGTGAAATAGCCGAGGTGATAGAACGCGGCGAATTTCGCATCGAGGATGGTGTCGAGGATGTCCACTCGCAGGTGGAGTTCATGCTCACCGCCCGGCTCGGCGACATCGGCAAGAAGATACACTCAGGCCGTTCGCGCAATGACCAGGTGCTTGTCGATCTCAAACTCTTCATGCGTGACGAGCTGCGCCGTATAGCCAAGGCGGTCGAGCGTCTGTTTACGTGCCTCCAGGCTCTCAGCGAAGAGCATAAAGACAAACTCATGCCCGGCTACACCCACCTGCAGGTGGCGATGCCATCGTCGTTCGGACTATGGTTCGGAGCCTATGCCGAGTCGCTTGCCGATGACATGCAGATGCTCGCCGCAGCCTATAATGTGGCCAATCAGAATCCTCTCGGTTCGGCCGCCGGCTATGGCTCGTCGTTTCCGCTCGACAGGGAGATGACCACCCGTCTGCTCGGATTCGAGACGCTCCACTACAACGTTGTGGCCGCCCAGATGTCGCGCGGCAAGACCGAGCGCGCCGCCTCCATGGCCATAGCCTCGATTGCATCGACGCTCGGCCATCTGGCTATGGATGTGTGCATGTGGATGTGTCAGAACTTCGGTTTCGTCTCTTTTCCCGACGAGCTCACCACCGGCTCGTCAATCATGCCCCACAAGAAGAATCCCGATGTCTTTGAAATCATGCGCGGCAAGTGCAATCGTCTCCAGTCCATCCCCAACGAGATAGCCCTCCTGACGGCCAATCTGCCTCTGGGCTACAACCGCGATCTCCAGCTTCTCAAGGACATCATTTTCCCGGCTACGACCGAGCTTATAGAGTGTCTTGACATGGCTGAGTTTATGCTCCGTCACATACGTGTGAAGGACGGCATAGTCAACGACACGCGTTATGACTATCTTTTCACGGTCGAGGAGGTCAACCGCCTTGTGCTTGAGGGCATGCCCTTCCGTGAGGCCTACAAGAAAGTCGGGCTTGAAGTGCAGGACGGCACCTATCGTCCTGTGCGTGAGGTGCATCACACCCATGCCGGAAGCATCAGCAATCTTTGTAACGAGGAGATAGCCCGTAAATTCCACTCCATAGCCGACAGGATAGTCTGACGATGCCGCTCCCCTTGTGTGAGGCGGTTTCAGCTCAGGCTCCGACAAGCCTGGCATGGACCTCAAAATTACATTTTTAACAAGAAACAGAGCCCGTTGGGATGCTTGCATCTCAACGGGCTCATCCACAGAGCGTCAGTACGAAGCTGCGCTTTATTCTTCGCGCTCTTCAGTGTAAAAACAGTTTAGTTCTCTCATGTAATAAAGAATGGTGACATAAATGGTCATCTTTGGTAGTCACCGAGGTAAGACAACGGTAAGAAGATTTTCTTGAATAGAGGACGCTTATAAAGCGTTGCTCATACGTGTATACGGCTGAAGGACGTGTACACGTGTGGCGGTGACATGCACCGACAGCGTGGCTTACGCGTGTGGACATGAAGGTAAGAGAGGGGGGAGTTGGGGTAGGTGTGTTACAGTACGAATGTCAAGTGTGAGATGTCAGACGCAAGTACACTCTTGAGGAGCAAGAGAGGAGAATTGTTTTACAAATCGGATGTGGAGTTTATAATGATGCGGTATTGATAATGTATGAACCAGAAGGGTGGGGAGGGGAGATACAGGTAATGCTTGGACGTTGTTTTTGAGAGTGGAAAAATTTTGTAGAGTCAAGGGTGTATCTTCATACGGTCCCGGGGGGAAGAGTGCGCTTCGGTAAAAAAACTGTAAGCGCGGGGAGCTAAAGGCATTCAGTTGTTTTTTATTATGACGAAAGTACTCCGCTTAGGGAAATCATTTTGTAGAGTTGAATTTTCGCTAAGAAGAATCAAATAATTTGCCGTGACCTGCGGGGGATACTTGCCCCTACATGTCACGGCAAAGGTATAGGTTTAAAATGTATATTCCAAATTTTTTGATAGATTTTTTTGAAATTTCTCAAAAAAACGACAGTCTAAAATGCCACCGGCTTCATGGTCAGACCCGTAGTCTCCTGGAGGCCAAACAGCAGGTTCATCGAGTGGACAGCGTTGCCGGCCGCGCCTTTGAGCAGGTTGTCGATGACAGCTGTTATGAGCAGCTTGCCGTCGATTTTGTCAAGGTGGATTATGCACTTGTTGGTATTGACCACATCCTTAAGATCGGGTATCTTGGAGGTGATAAACGTGAAGTTGTGGTCGTCGAAATAATCCTGATAGAGCTTGATTACCTCAGGCAGCTCAAGATTGCAGTCGAGATAGGTCACAGCCATTATGCCGCGCGAGAACGGCCCGCGCATAGGCACCATATGGAGCTTTGACGAGAAGCTCTGCTGCATGGCCGAGAGTGTCTGGACAATCTCGGCCTCCTGTGTGTGGCGAAAAGGCCTGTAGACTACCATATTGTCGTTGCGCCAGGCATAATGGGTGGTTGGGCGCGCCTCGGCTCCCTCGCTTGTGGCCCCGGTGATTACGGTGGTGTGGATGTCGGAGTTGAGCAGCAGATTTTTGGCCAGCGGCACGAGCGAAAGCTCCACCACCATAGCCAGGCAGCCGGGATTGGCCACATGTCTGGCTCCGCGCACCATCGGTTTGCGGTTGAGTTCCGACAGTCCGTAGACAAAGTCGTGTGACGGGTCGGAGATGCGGTAGTCGCGCGACAGGTCGATGATGCACAGCGACTCGGGCACCTCGTTGGCGGCGAGAAACTCGCGCGTCTTGCCCGCCGGACGACAGCAGAACAGCACGTCGATCTCCTTGAGGTCATATGTGCTCGAGAAGTTCATGTCAGTCTCGCCGTGCAGGCCCTGATGCACATCCACCACGCGCTGGCCGGCCACACTGCGTGAGTGTATCCATCTGAGGTCCACGTCGGGGTGGTTGATGAGTATGCGCACCAGCTCGCCGGCCGCATAGCCCGAGCCTCCTATTATGCCTGCCTTGATCATGACTGCACCGGTTTGATTTCGGCCATGCCGCGCTCCATACGGCGCACGGTCTCATCGAGCCCGAGCAGTTCGGTGATGTCGAAGATATGGGGGCCCTTGCATTCGCCCACCAGTGTCAGACGCCAGGCGTTCATCACGTTGCCAAGATGATAGCCGTTGTCCTCGACCCATTTGAGCACCACGGGCTCGGCTTCGGCTCCCTTGAACGAGGGGAGAGCGCGCAGCACGCCGATGAGTTCGGTCATGATGGCCGGAGTCTCCTCCTTCCAGCGTTTGCGTATATCCTTCTCGGCATAGGTGTCGGGTGCGGTGAAGAAGAAGCGGGCCTGGTCCCAGAGGTCGGCCACAAAGTTGATGCGGCCCTTCACGAGACCCACCACGCGGGTGATGTATTCGTCGCTGAAGTCGGCCGGATTCACGCCGTGGGCTTCAAGCACGGGGCGGAACAGCTCGGCCAGACGCTCGTCGGAGGTATTCTGAAGATATTCGTGGTTAAACCAGCGTCCTTTCTCGTAGGCAAACTTGGCTCCGGCGCGCGAGCAGTGGTCGAAGGAAAATTTGCTGATAAGCTCGTCCATCGACATGATTTCGGTGTCGTCGCCCGGGCTCCATCCGAGCAGCGCGAGAAAGTTGATTACCGCTTCGGGAAGATAGCCCGACTCGCGATAGCCTGACGACACGGCTCCCGACGCGGGATCGTGCCATTCGAGAGGAAACACCGGGAAGCCCAGACGGTCGCCGTCGCGCTTTGAGAGCTTGCCCTTGCCGTCGGGCTTGAGCAGCAGCGGCAGGTGAACGAAGTCGGGGCGTGTGTCGGCCCATCCGAAGGCCTCGTAGAGAAGCACATGGAGCGGAGCCGAGGGGAGCCACTCCTCGCCGCGTATGACGTGGGTGACCTCCATCAGATGGTCATCCACGATATTGGCGAGGTGATAGGTGGGCAGGTCGTCGGCACTCTTGTAGAGCACCTTGTCGTCGAGTATCGACGAGTTGATGGTCACCTTGTCGCGGAGCAGGTCGTTGACCACCACGTCGCGTCCAGGCTCGATGAGGAAGCGCACCACGTAGGGGGTGCCGCCATCCATCAGAGCCTTCACCTCTTCGGCGGGCATGGAGAGCGAGTTGCGCATCGACAGGCGTGTCGAGGCGTCATACTGGAAGTTGGGAGTGGCCGCTCGGGCGGCGTCAAGCTCGGCGGGGGTGTCAAAGGCGATATATGCCTTGCCGGCGTCGAGAAGCATATTCACGTGCTCGCGATAGATGTCGCGACGCTCGCTCTGCTTGTAGGGGCCATAGGCTCCGCCCTCGCGCACACCTTCGTCAATCTTTATGCCAAGCCATGCGAGCGACTCGTTGATATAGTCCTCGGCTCCGGGCACAAAACGCTGAGAGTCGGTGTCCTCGATGCGGAGTATCATGTCACCGCCGTGACGGCGGGCGAAAAGATAGTTATAAAGGGCAGTGCGCACTCCTCCGATATGAAGGGGGCCTGTGGGAGAGGGGGCAAATCTTACTCTGACTTTACGGTCCATCAATATTTAATTTACAAAATTTTAGCAACAAAATTAGCGAAAAAACATGGCATAACTGTGATGTCGGGATGATTTTTAGCAAAAAATTTGTACTTTTGCGCTATTAACAGGTATAAAACAGTCTGACCGATGGAATCATCCAAGCCCCCATATGTCCCCGAGCCGGCCATACGCCGTCTGCCGTGGTATCTTGCGAGCGTGCAACGGTTGCGTGCACAGGGCGTGGAGCATGTATCCTCCACCGCCATATCAAAGATGCTCAACGTGGATGCTTCGCAGATAGCCAAAGACCTTTCTTACCTCAATATCAAGGGCAAGACCCGCATCGGATATGAGGTGGCCGAGCTGGAGTGCGGACTCAACGACTTCCTGGGTTTCCACCAGTGTCACCGGGCTGTCATGATGGGCGTGGGCAGTCTCGGACGTGCCTTGATCACCGACTCGGGTCTCTCGCGCTACGGCCTGAAAATCGTGGCCGGATTTGATGTGGACCCCGATGTGATAGGCACCGAAATCGGTGGCACACCCGTTTTTGACATCTCCGAGCTCAAAGCGCGCCGCCAGGCTCTGAACGCCGAGATTGCAGTCATAGCCGTGCCAGTGGAAAATGCGGCCGAGGTGGCCGACCTGTGTGTGGAGTCGGGCATCAAGGCTCTCTGGAACTTCACACCGTTTCATATCAAGACATCTCCCGAAATCACGATCGAGAACACATCAATCTATGCCCACCTGGCCTTGATGTACAACCGCATGGAGCAGAAATGAAAATAATACGACTGACAGGCTCTGAGCCTCTATCCGACATTGACTTTCATCCCGACTCGGCACTCCTGCTGCCGGGTCGCCCTTTGTTTTACCCCGACTTTGGCGGAGACTGGCATGCATGTCTCTTCCTGGCTATACGCATCAACCGTCTGGGCAAGAGTGTGAGCGAGAAGTTTGCCTCGAGATATTACGACTCTTTTTCGCTCGCGCTTCACTTCATTCCCGTCGACCCTTCGGCCATGCCTCCAGGAGTCCTGTCGGGGCTTGACAGCTCCATCACCCATGGATCATGGCTCTCTGCGGCACAGTTGGCCGGAGGCGTTACGATAGCCGCTGACTGCCAGCCTTGCTGCCCGGCAGGTTTCACCCTCCCCTCCGACACGGATGTCAACCGTGTCATCGCGCGCGTCAGCACCTACACCACCCTGCGCATGGGCGACATCCTGCTTCTCCCGCTCCCCGTGTCGCCTCTGCCTCTGAGTCCGCGCACCCACATCGCGCTCTCGGCCGCCGACACCGCAATCATCAGTCTTAAAATCGTCTGAACGACAGATGTACATACCACACACACGATAGGGCGAAAATCTCACCGCGAGATTTTCGCCCTATCGTGTGTGTGGTATGTAACAGGTTACAGACTGTTGCGCTCGAATATCTGCGAGGCAATGGTGTCGGCCGTGTGGATTAGCGGCAGCAGCGGCGAGTTGGCTATCGACTGACGATAGCTCTTGTCCTGCTCGATCGAAGAGGTGTCGACGGCCCACGGGCCCATGTGCCATCGTATGGCGCATATCTCGTCGTCCTCCAGGTCGAGCCCCATGCGCAGCAGCATCACCACCGACTTCTCGCCGTGGCCTATGGGGAGCTGAGAATAGTTCACCTCATATTCCTGCACCTCTTCCCACATGCCTATCTCGTTTTTGCGCTTGCGTGTCACCAGGCGATATATGTTGGCCTTGCACACGTCATGGAGCAGCGAGGCAAGTGTCAGCGCGTCCATCGGCAGAGCTTTCTCCATATCGGGACGACGCTTGATTATGCCCTCGCGGAGCATGACAGCCGCGTCATAGACATTGAGAGAGTGTTCGACAAGTCCTCCGGGGGTGTTGAGATGATTGCGCACCGAGGCCGGAGCCTCGAAAAATCCATAGGTCTCGAGGTCTTCGATGACATACTCGATGTTTTCGCGACCTGTCGCGCGAAGCAGCTCGCAGAAACGTTGTTTGTTATTATCTGACTGTGACATTTAAATAGCGGATTAAATACTCTACAAAAATAGTAAAAAAGGAGATACATAAAGACAAAAGTCTCAAAAGAAACAAAAGTTTTTGATAATCCGCAAAAACGGATGTTTAATGTGGTTAAAACTTTGGTTTCTTTTGAAACTTTTGTCTTTGTGTGTCTCCCTATTATAGCTTGTATGTCACTTCGCAGCGTTGCAGGCCGCCGGCTATGATGGAGTCGACCTGTGCGGGCGTCACTGACCCTACCTTGTAGGGCAGCTCGACAATTTCGGTGACCCTTGCGTCGGGAATTATTGCCTCGAGCAGCTTGGCCGGAGAGGGAGCTTCGCTCAGGTCGTGATATTGCGAATAGGTGTAACGCACAAAGCGTGTATTGGGGCTGACGCCGCGGCGGTCGAGCAGCCAACCGTCCTTGAGCACCACAGGCATCGACGCACCGGTGATGTCGGACGGCGCGGGATAGGATATGAGCGTGCCGTCGACAGGATTGACCGTCACAGGCACATAGGCGTCGACATCGATTGAGGTGCGGTAAATGCACGCGTTGGGCAGTGCGGCCGGTCCGGGCAGACTGCTGCGGTAGGCTCCGGGCATATCAGTGGCGGGCCGGGAGGCCACGGCTGCGTCTGACGAAGAGTGACACGAGGTCATGGCCACGCCGGCCGACAGCAGTGCTGTCATAGTCATAAGGCGGATGGAGAGAGCTGAGAGATGTTTCATTTCTTTGCGTCGATAGGTTTGATGGATATGGCGTAGCCTCCGCCGGCAAGGGCGTTGAGAGTGAGCTTGCTCTTGGAGGTCACGGTCTTTTTGGTTATATTATAACGCTGCTGACCGTCCACAGTGTTCGCGTCGGGTGCTTCGGCATAGATTGTTGCCTCATATTTGCGGCCCGGGTCAAGAAACGACAGTTGTATGGTGCTCTTGCGGTCGGCTGTGCCGGCGGTCGAGCCTACATACCATTCGTCGGAATTTTTGTCCTTGCGTGCGATGGTGACATATTCCATCGGCTCGGCCTCGAGATAGACCGAACGTTCCCATTCGACGGGCACATCCTTGATAAACTGGAAGGCGTCCATATGTCGCTCGTAATGCTCGGGCAGGTCGGCCGCCATCTGCAGGGGCGAATACATGGTCACATAGAGAGCCAACTGGCCGGGAATGGTCGAGGCGATGCGCGAATTGTTGCCGGGGGTGAACTTGGAGAGGTCAAACTCAAAGATGCCAGGAGTGTAGTCCATCGGGCCGCCCTGCAGACGGGTGAAGGGCAGTATGGATGTATGCCACTTGTCATTGCCGCCCATAGCCTGATATTCGGTGCCGCGCGCGCTCTCGTTGCCGATCCAGTTGGGATACGTGCGGGCCAGTCCGGTGGGACGCGACGCCTCGTGGGCATTGACCATTATCTTGTGGCGGGCTGCCTCGGTGATGGCATAGAGATAATGGTTGTTGAGCCACTGCGAGTAGTGATATTCGCCGCGGGGTATGATGTTGCCTACATATCCGCTCTTGACCGAGTTGTAGCCATAATCATTCATGAGCTGATAGGCTTTCTCGAGGTGACGCTCGTAGTTGCGCACCGAGCCTGAGGTCTCGTGGTGCATCATGAGCTTCACACCCTTGGAGCGGGCATACTCGTTGAGGGCTTTGATGTCAAAGTCGGGATAGGGGGTGATGAAGTCAAACACATAGTCCTTCGACTGTCCGAACCAGTCTTCCCAGCCTTCGTTCCACCCCTCGACAAGCACCTGGTCAAAACCGTGCTCGGCGGCAAAGTCGATGTAGCGGCGCACCTTCTCGTTGTTTGCACTATGGCGGCCGTTGGGCTTGGTCTTGGTGTAGTCGGTCTTGCCGAGCTGCACTGAATACACGTCGTCGGTATAGTTCCACGAGCCGGCTCCCGAAATCATCTCCCACCACACACCGATATATTTCACGGGCTTAATCCACGAGGTGTCCTCGATTTTGCAAGGCTCGTTGAGATTATAGGCGATGCGCGAGGCCAGAATGTCGCGGGCGTCGTCGGTGATGATTACGTAACGCCAGGGTGTGGCGACGGGGGTCTGCATATATCCCTTGCGCCCCTGGTTGTCGGGGGTGAGCCATGAAGTAAACGTCATGGTGGTGTCGTTGAGATTGAGGTGCATGGTGGGATAGTTGACCGTGGCTGCCTCGTGTATGTTGAGATACACCCCGTCGTCGCTCTTGAGCTGGAGTGAAGTCTGCACGCCTGTGGGCGAGAACGGTGTGGTCGAAGCGTTGTCGGGATTGAGTTTCGAGGGCATCAGACCGCGTATCTCGCTCAGTCGCGACTTGGTGTAATTATATTCCTGCGTATCATAGTCGCCGGGTATCCAGTAGGCCCAGTGGTCGCCGTTCATGGCAAACTCGCTTTTTTCCTCTTTTATCACGAAATAATTGAGATTGGGCTGCGATGGGAAATCGTAACGGAAAGCTATCCCGTCGTCAAACACTCGAAACTCGATATTCATCAGCCGGTCAAACTCAGGTTGCTTGAGCTGGACAGTCATGGAGTTGTAGCGGTTGAGTATCTCGGCCTCTTCGCCCCATACGGGAGTCCATGTCTCGTCGGCCGAGTCGCGCGTGGTCTTGACTATCTCAAAACCCTCGCGTAGCGATAGAGCGTCCCCTTTGGCCTTTTCGGCCTGATGGTTGAACGAATTGCGGCCCGACTCGCTGACAAGCTCAAATCCGAGGCGTGACGGCTTGATGACCTGCCACCCCTTGAAATCCACATAATAGGCGGGACGGCCTCCGCTCTCGATCTCAAATGTCAGAGTGATGTCACCGTCGGGTGAGGTTACCGTCTCCCCTGCCATGAGCGGAGACACAAATGCAATGGAAAGAACTGAAGTTAATAAAATCTCTTTTATCATGGTGATTATTTTGTAATTACAGCTACAAAAATAATCTATTTTTCAGAGTTAATAAAGTTGTAAAACGTTAAAATAACGATCGCTTAATGCAGTTTATAGCAAGAGTTAGTCCCGATACTTTTAAAAGTATCGGGACTAACAATTATGCATTATCTTTGATTGTCGGTTATTTTACGAGGATTTTCTCTACCTTGTTGCCCTGACGGCGGATATAGAGACCGTTTTCGGGATTGTCCACGCGGATGCCCTGGAGGTTGAAGTATTCTACGGGTGCGTTGGGGTCAAACTCTGCCTCGATGTCGGTGATGCCGGTCTGCTTTGACTCGTAGGTATAGGTCTGATAGTCTACCTTGGTTGCGTCGCTGCTGACCAGAGCCATAACGCCGTTGCCTACAGCTATGCCGCATCCGGTGGCAGGTGCCATCGAGAAGGCTGTGCCGTCAAACCAGTAGGAACCGCCCACTTTCGAGCCGATGGTGTTGATATAGAGCGCGCCGTCCACGAGTGCGGTCGACGATACCTTTTCGCTGCCATTCTCACCTTCATCAATGCCGTTGGCATATATCTGACCTACGCTAAGATCGGCAGCTCCGAATTTTGCAACAAATATGTCGCTCTTACCCACAGGAGCCACGGTTGCGGCGGCTGCTTCAGCTGCCGGAGCGGCTGTATCGAACGAACCGACCATATACACGTCATTGCCGTTGATTACAAGGTCTTTCAAGCTGTCATAAGAAATTAATGATTCGGATGTGGCTTTCTTGATAGATGAAACAGTTCCATCCTTTACAATCACATAATCAACCACACCGACCGTAGGTGTCAGCGATGTCTTATAGGAGCCTATTTCTACATTTACGGCATTGGTTGCCTCGCTTGTCGACATGATGAAACCGGCTATCACCTGGCCATCCTTTACTGTTACGACAGGGGAACTGAGCGAGGGAGTTGTATCGGCAAACGGGCCGGTAAGTTCCATTTTGGCTACGATTTCGGCTGTGCCAAGTGTAGCGCAGTCTACCGAGAAGACTCCGATGTTAGGCACGTCAAAGTACATGAAATCAAACAGGTTGCTGTATGCTCCGTCGAAAGTTCCATTGCCGATGGTAGTCTGGCCTGTGAACGAGGCAGTGGCATAGACTTTACCGCCGGCCACCTTTATATCAGATATAGTGAAATACAAATCCTGGGCTGTAGGTGAGTACATGCCGGTGGCCACGAGTTCGGGAAGAGATTCGGGCACAAACGATGTCACCTCGACAATCTTGCCGTCCTTGTCGTATTTTGCTATAAATGTTGAAGACTGTTCGCTTCCAAACTCACCGTCGATTTTAAGTCCCTCTTTGCTGATGGCAGGCTCGCCGTCGGCCGATGAAGAGAGAAACTCTACTTTGCCGGCAAATGTGCCGCCTACATATATATTGCCCTCGGCATCGGTGGCAATACCTTTGATTTCAGCAGAGCCGGCGAGAGATGCGCCCCATTTGGGGGTGTTGGTGGCGTCATATTTCAGAATATATGCATTCTTTACGCCTTCACCGAACACTTCCTTGTCTGCAAATGAGAAATCCTCTTTGAACGATCCAGTGATGATGAGGTTGCCCTGGGCATCGTATGTTGACGGGTTGGAATAGGTTACAGTCTCGGGGGTTACGTTGACAGAGCCTTTGTACTGCTCTTTGAGCACAGGCACAGCGGCCGACATGCCCATGCATGTCACGGCTGCCGATAATGAAAGTAAAAGTTTTTTCATTAGCGAATAATTTGTTGGTTAATAATGTTTGTCAGACTATATATGGAAATATGTATCACGTAGTGACGGTTTGGTCCCGTCACTACGTGAAATTATTCATGAAACAATCAGTTGGCAAGCGAGGGATTGGCCTCGATGGCAGCCGCAGGGATGGGGATGGTGTAACGCGAGTCGCCCTGTTCGAGCACGAAAGTCTCGACTCGGAATGTTTTCTCGATGCGGGGCTGGGTGGTGCGGCGCAGGTCAAACCAGCGGTGACCCTCAAACGCAAGTTCCCTTGCACGTTCAACATATATCTCCTCGATAAGTTCATCGGGAGTCATGGCTCTCACGGCAGTCTCCTTGGATGTGTAGCCTGAGGCGGTAAAGCGGGCTTTCTGGAGTGTGAGCAGATAGTCGGCGGCGGTGTCATATTCATTCTGATTCCAAGCGGCCTCGGCGGCATTGAGATACATCTCTCCTGTACGCATCGAGCACGAAAACTCGTTGCTGCCCCCTTTGCGAATGGTGATTACGGCGTCGTTCTTGTAATAGGTGCTTCGGCGGCGGTCGGTGCGCGTGTACAGAGCGTAAAGATTGTCGCTCACAAGCGATGCCTTCTCATAGTTGTTGGTCATCACTTTCTCGAGGGCCACGATGTTTTCGGGCGAGTTGTAGGCATTGGGGAGTATGACAGACACATCGGCCAGCTCGCTCTTCACGGCCAGCACACGGCGTGAAGCCGCGAGACTCTCGGCCCACTCGCCCATGTAGAGATACACGCGCGAACGGAGAGCGTCGACGCTGAGTGTGTTGAAGCGATAGTTATACCCGAGGTCCCAGGTGTCGACATTGAGTCGCTGCTGTGCGGCGTCAAGGTCGGCGAGTATCTGTGCATAGATGTCCGAGAGCATCGAGCGTGAGAGGGTGGCTTCAACATTGCTGTCGACCTTGAGGGGCACAGCTTTGGTCACCGCCGGGTCACACTTGGTGTAGGCCGGCGCGTGGAGGTTGGACAGGATGAAGTGCATGTAGGCACGCAGCATATAGGCCTCGCCCACCATCTGGCTTATCTCCTGCGGAGTGCCGTCGGTCATGGTCGACTCCGACTCTATCACGTAGTTGGCTATGAAAAGCACGTGATAGAAGTTGCGCCACGAGAATGTCGAGGTGTTCTCGCTCGCCGCATTGTCATTCCATATCCATATGTCCTTGTATGACTCTATGTCCATTGGATTGGTGACATCGAGCTTCATCTCGTCGCCTCTGAACGATGCCAGTCCGCGGTCGTCGGGCACGGTCACATAGGCCTCGGTCATGAGCGCGCGAAACTCGGTGGCGGTCGTCGGTATCACCTTGCCCACGGGCTGGATGTCAAGATAGTCGTCACACGCACTGAGGACAAGCATCAGCGGTGCAAACAGCATATATAAGAGTGTTTTCTTCATATTCGGTCGAGTGAGAGATTAGAATTTGAGATTAAGACTGAATGTATAGGTCTTGGGGATGGGCTGGGCGAAGGGGTTGCCCATGGTCTCGGGGTCGAGGAAGTTTTTGTAGTTTGAACCGAACACCCAGAGGTTTCTTGCCTCGAAAGCCACGGTGAGGATGCTCATGCGCAGGGGCTTGAGCACGCTCGGGGGGATGTTGTAGGCCAGACGCAGGCTCTGCAGACGGAAGTAGTCTGACTTCTTCACCCATGTGTCGAGCATCGAGTAGGCGTTGCCATACTGCGCGTAGTAGCTGTAGACGGGCGAGGTGGTGTCTTCGGGCATGAGAGCCGGCAGTGAGCCTGTCGGATTGGATGAGGTCCAGCGGTCGAGGATATCGCGGTTGGTGTTCATGCCGCGGTCAAAGTAGGTGTTGCTGTAGGAGGGCTGGATGCGGGTATACATGCCCAGGTTGAAGGCGAAGTTGACCGTGAGGTCAAAGTCGCGATAGGAGAAGTTGTTGATGAAGCCTCCCGTCCACAGCGGGTCGCCCGAGCCGATGTAGGTGTAGAGGTCGCGCTGCTCCTCGGCTGTAAGGGTGGACGCGCCGGCCGCGTTGAGTTTGAAAAACTCCTGTGCGGTCTGCTTCGAGCCGTCCTTGGCAAGATAGAGCACGTTGCCGTTCTCATCGAGTCCGGCAGTCTTGTAGGCGAAGATGGCGTTGACGGGATAGCCCTCGCGCGAGGGTGTGGTCTGGTTGGACGGCACGGTCTCCTGGAGCACGGTGTTCTCGTTGTAGGCGAGGTTGAAGTTGGTGGTCCAGCGGAAATTGCGTGTGGCTATGTTGCGTGTGGCCAGTCCGACTTCAAAGCCCTGGTTGCGCATCGAGGCCCAGTTGACCATATATGACATGAAGCCTGTCTCGAGCGGGAGCATCTTGAGTGCGATGAGGTCGTCGCCCTTGCGGTGATAGTAGTCGGCCGTAAGAGAGATGGCGTTGTCGATGACCGAGATGTCAAATCCGGCATTGGTCGTATAGGTCTTCTCCCAGCGCAGGCGGCGGTTGGGGGCCGAGCCGAGCACGATGACGTCCTCGGTCACGCCGGGGAGGATGGAGGCGTTGTTATAGTTACCCATCACAAACGATGAGGTGTTCTTGTCGATGTTGCCTTGTATACCGTAGGATGCGCGGAAGGCAAGGTTGTTGATTACGGTCGACTCGCGCAGCCAGGGCTCGTCGCTCGCGCGCCACAGTCCGCTGAACGAGTAGAGCGGCAGGAAGCGGTATTTCTTGGCCACACCGTAGAGGTCGCTGCCGTCAAAACGCACGCTCGCTCCGAGGGTGTAGCGGTTCATGAGCGTGTAGGACCCTGTGGCGAAGAATGAGGCATAGGCGTTTTCGCTCACGCTCTCGGAGTGGAGCGGGAACTGGCGCGCCCAGTCTTCGTTGGGAAACATCACCGGCTTGTTGGTCAGTGTCTTGGGGTCGTAGCCATAGGCGGTCGACGAGAAGTAGTCATACCACGTCTTGCGAAGCTCGGTGCCAAGCATCACTTCCAGATCGTGGCTGTCGGTAAACTTGTTGCTGTACTCGAGCTGTCCCTTCCAGGTGAGCTGCTTGTTGGTCGACTTGTTCTGTATGTGACGTCCGCCATAGGGGAGAAACGACGCGCTCACGCCGTCATTGCCTCTGATGGAGGTGCGGTAAAACTCTTTGCGCATGGCATAGGTCTCGGCCGAGGCATAGCTCTCGGTGTTGGAACTGTCGAGCTGGAAACCTACCTGAGTATAGGCACGTAGCCAGTCGTTGAAGCGCAGGCTTGCGTCGAGCAGGGCGGTGACGCCGGTGGTCTCCTGGACACGCTTGGTGTTGGCGCGCTCCTCAAAGATGTTAAACTTCAGGTCGCTGTCCTCACGGCCCTGGATGTCGGTGTCATAGATATAGTTGCCGTCGGCGTCATAAGGCTCCTGATAGGGATTGGCGCGGCGCGAGTAGTAGACGGGGTTGGTAAATCCGTCGTTGTCGGTGATATAGGAGTTGTTTTTGCGGTGGTTGACAAAGACCGATGCGCCCACCTTGAAGTGACGGGTCACGTTATAGTTGGTCTTGAGCGTAAGGCTCAGGCGGTTCATGTCCACGCCTGTCACGTTGCCGTTCTCCTCCTGATAGCCGAGCGAGGTGTAGTAGGTGGCACGGTCGTTGCCGCCCGAGAGGCTGAGGTTATACTCCTGATTGAAGGTGTCGCGAAACAGTATGTCGTTCCAGTCGGTGTTGATGGCGCGCAGGGCGTTGATCTGCGACTGCACCGATGCGGGGAGCGCGCCCCATCCGCCGGTCTTGTAGACGTCGGTGAGTCCGGCGTTGGCGAGTATGCGTGCCACCGCGCCCTTGTTCTCGCGATAGGTGTAGTCCGAGTTGAGCAGCGACAGCTCCAGGTCGACTTTTTCGTCTGACGAGAGCAGGTTGAGGCGGTCGATGTCAGGACGGGGCGAATAGGTGAGACGGGTCGAGAAGTTGATTTCAGGCGCGCCCGAACGGCCCTTCTTGGTGGTCACCACGATCACACCGTTGGCGGCGCGTGTGCCGTAGATGGCTGTTGCGGCGGCGTCCTTCAGTACGGTTATGCTCTCGATGTCGGCGGGATTGAGGCCGGCTATCGACGACTGGTAAAGGTTGTCGATATCGTTAAGCTCTTCGAGCGTGGGCACCTCGGTGCCGTTGACGGGTATACCGTCGATGACCCACAGAGGGTCCTGTGTGCCGTTGAGCGAGGCCGTGCCTCGGATACGTATCTTCATCGGTGCGCCGGGCGAGCCGCTGCTCTGTATCGCCGAGAGGCCTGCCACCTGACCTGCCAGAGCCTGGTCGACGGTCATTATCGAGCCGAGCTTGCTGTCGTCAAGCTCCACCTTGGTAATCGAAGCGGTGAGTTTGCGCTTCTCGATGTTCTGGTAGCCCGTCACCACTACGTCGCTCAGTACTTCCGACGCGCGGTCGAGCTGGAGGTCATAGTTGTCAAGGCCGGGTACGAGCTCTATCGTGCGGGGATTATAGCCCACATAACGAATTTCGAGCTGTTTCACTGCGTCAGGAATGGTTATGGAGAATTTTCCGTCGAGGTCAGTCACTACTCCGAGGGTCTTCAGCGAGCTGTTGGCTTCCTTGAGCTGCGACTGCGATACGGCCACCGAGGCACCTATCAGTGGCTCGGAGTCTTCCGACGAAACTACCACACCTGTCACCACCCTGTCGGCCGCAAGCATGTTGGGCGCGGCGAGGAGAGTGACTATCAGGATGGTAAGACTGGTTATAAAATGCTTTGCCATTCAGAATTTGATCGATTATAGTTACTACATTTTGTGTGTTTATTCATAGCTTGGACTTCGGCTCACTCCAGCGGCAGACCGAGAGCTGTGTTGATGCGCATCAGCATGTCGGCATAGTGATAGCGGGAGGTCTTGTCGGCCGTTCCGGTGCGGCTCTTCAGGAGCGAACGCACTCTCATGAGCTCTCCGCGCTTGATGGAGATGGCGTCTGACACGCGGTTGGCCTGAGTGGAGCTGAAATTAAGTTTGCGGCCGGCGCATGTCTGCTCGCCGAGCGCGTGGTTGTGACCGCAGAGGTCGGGGGTCTTTGCATTGATGGCCGGAAGGTCTGACTCCATGGCCCGCAGTGCCACGCCGTCCTTCACACCCTGCTTCTCACAGGCGGCGATAATGAGGGCGTCGATATAATTTTTCTGCAGCGAACGCTCGCGCACACCGGGTGTGCGGCCCTGGATGGTCGACTTGAATATGCCGTTGTGGAGCATGTCGGTCATCTCTACGGCCGTAAAAGCGTCGCGTCCGTTGCGGGCTTCGTTCTCGAGCATGCGCACGAGTCGGTCGTTGTGTAGCAGATCCCACAGCAGATAGCTCTGATAATTGGTGAGCATGAAGGAGGGAGCCTGTTCGATGCGGCCTATCGGGGTGTTCTGTACGAGATAGGTGTAGTCGGAAATCTCGTTGTTGAAGAGCCAGTCGGTGTCGGTGAAAGCCTCGTCAATGAGAAATTTCACCGCGTCGCGCTGACGCTCTTTCTCGACAAACGTGTAGGCCTTCTTGCCGTTGTCGATAGTGGCGTTGTCGATATATATGCCGCCTACATTCGCAAGGGCGTGATACATGAATCTGTTCCACTGTCCGAGCACCGAGCTGTAGAGGTTGGAAGCCTCGTCGTAGTTCTGTCCGGGCTCGCCTGTGGTGGTCCACTTGATGATGTTGGGCACCACACGGCGCAGATTGGCCAGACCATAGCGCGATGCCTTGATATTGTTGTCGCCGAGGTCTTCGCTCAGGGCGCGGGGGTCGACGGCCTCGCGCGAGTCCTGTGCCTCGCTGTAGCGGTAGAGGGGATTGTCGGCATAGCACGAGAGCAACTGCTCGAGATGCTTATGCTCGGCCTCGGGGTCGCGCTCGGGATACCAGCGGTAGCCATACTCGATGGCAAACATGTCATACGGGCCGAGGTTGGGTGTGAGCATCTTGACACCGTCGCCAGGCTGGGCCACGAAATTAAAGCGCGCATAGTCCATGATTGATGCGGCCGTGCCGCCTATCATTGTGGTGAAACGCTCGGAGCGGAGCGAGTCGACGGGGATGGATGCCGATGCTATCATGTTGTGACGCAGACCAAGCGAATGGCCCACTTCGTGACAGGCCACAAAGCGCATGGCGTCGCCCATCACTTCGTCGGGGAGCTTGGGGGCACGCACTCGCGGATCGACGGCTCCGGTCTGGACCACAATCCAGTCGCGGAGTATGTCGAGCACGTTGTGCCACCATATGATGTCGGCCTCGATAATCTCGCCCGAACGGGGGTCGGTAATCGAGGGGCCCATGGCGTTTGACATCTTTGAGGCCACATAGGTCAGAGTGGAGTAGTTGATGTCGTTTTCGTCGGCCTCCTCCCCTTCGGGAAGTTCGCGCACCTGGATTGCGTTTTTGAATCCTGCCATCTCAAAGGCTTTCTGCCAGTCGAGTATGCCGGTCTTGATATACGGTACCCATTGGGCGGGGGTGGATTTGTCAATATAGAACACGATTGGTTTCACCGGCTCCACGAGACGTCCGGCCATATAGTCGGCCACATCCTCGGGGCGGGGTTCGAGACGCCAACGGGTGATGAGGTTTTGACGCGTCACACGCTGCTGGTCGTCCGAGTAGCGGAGATTTGACTCGGTGAAATAGCCCACACGCGATGAGCTGTAGCGTCCGGGCATCGGTGTCTCGGGTAGGAGCACTATGCTTGAGCCTATCTCTACGGTCACATTGACCTTGCCGCCCGGCTCAGACACGCTGGTGGTGAGCTCGGAGACGGCATAGACGTTATTGTCAAACGCCTTGATGCTCACAATCCTCGAGAGGTCTTTTACAGCGGGGGTGCCGATGTTGATGTCGTTGAACACGTCGCCAAACGTGCTTTTCGAGCCGTTATACAGGTCATTTACCTTTATCACCACGGCGGTCGAGTCAGGATTTTGGGCCTCGATGAGAAACGAGGCTATGAGCGGGTCGATGTAGTTGTTGTCGACGCTGCGTGCTATGGCATCCTTGTCTTTGACGGTAGGACGCACACGGGCTTCGCGCACGAGCACACGCTTGTCATTCTTGTCGAGTTCGAAGCGCACCATGACATTCGATGTGTTGATGCCGCGGTTGACGCCGGCCTCGTTGAGCTCGCGTGGCACACGCACCAGTTTGTTGACTATGAGCATGTCGCGTCCCATAAGGTCGCGGGGTATCTCGAAATAATAGTCGTCGCCGTTATGGATTACTCCAAACATGCCTCGGCTCACGGTGGCCGTGTCGGTGAGGATTTTTTCGTAAGAGTTTTTGGCAGATGCCGACGACTCTGTTCCCTCGCCGTCTTTCATTGATGATTTCTTTTTCTTCTTTCCGAAGAAGAGGAAGCTCTTTTCGTTGTCAGAAACGGTCGAGCCAATAGCGTCGGCGTGAAATGAACCAATCACTCCAGCCAATGCGACCGATAATACAATCTTATTAAATTTCATAATTACTGTGCTCAAAAATATCAGTTACTGTGCTTCAATTATCGTATTCATCTCCACATTGCGTCACCCTCGTGGCGCAAAGTTTACAAAATTAGCTATTTATTCGCAAAATTCCGTCACATCGACAGGTAAACTTTCTCATAGTTAAGCATTTTTAAACTTTTGTGGCCATTTTGACAAAACAGGTTAACTCCTTGCGCAAATCCGTCACATAATTCCCACGGATAAAAGCGTGTGAGCCCCGATACTCCCATTAATCCTGTCTCAACTCGACATAAACGATAAAAAGGAACTGCTTCACGCAGCTCCTTTTCATGAGTTTCCAATAGGTACAATTTCTAAGGTAAAAAAGATTGTTTTAGGTTCGTGATGCAAAAGTAGGGCTATTTGCGTGAGCAGTGAAATATTTTTATATGTTATCCAACATATTTTCACCTTCCCGGATTTTTCGATGTCGCGAAAATCTAGCCCAACTTGTTGTATTACAATTTAGTGTATTGTTGATGTTTGGATTTCTCATCCCGTTAAAATACGTTAAAATAGTAATTTCGTATCAATTTTTTATCGTAAAAGTATCAATTTTGAGACTCTCTCCGTCCCATACGGCATAGGAAAATTTCGATATCCAATCGCCGAGAACGACCATTTTAGCACCGTCCGGCAGGGCTTTTTCCACGAGCACATGCAGGTGTCCGAAGACGAAATAATCGACCTTTTCGGCGGCTGCGGCATTGTAGTCGATTGCAAATCGTGTCAGGTTGTCACACACAGTGGCCGGGGGAAGATAGCCGCCCGACTTGCGGCTGTGTGACGACCATGCATGAGCGAAGCCAACGGTCCACCGGGGATGTATGGCGGCAAACATCCGCTGGGCTACGCGACATCTGAATAACTTGCGCAACGCCCTGAATGACCACGGCAACCTACCGACGCCGTCGCCATGCTCAAGAAGAAAACGCCGGCCGTCAATCTCCGTGACCATCATGCCGTCGTGAACTTTCAGGCCTATTTCCTGCGGGAGATAATCAAAAATCCATATGTCGTGATTGCCCTTGAACCATATTATCTCCACGCCCTTGTCGGCAAGCCGTGCGAGCTCTCCGAAAAAGCGTGTAAACCCTCTTGGCACCACATCGCGATATTCCCACCAGTAGTCGAGTATGTCGCCAAGCAGAAATATTCTCCTGGCTGTCGGCTCGATAGAGCGCAGAAACTCCACCACCATGCGCTCGTGGGCACGATGGTCGGCTATATATCCGGCTCCGAGATGCAGGTCGCTGATAAAATAGGTCATCGGGGGGAGTGTATATGACAATTCAGGCTCAGAGAAATCCGAGGTCGAGTTTGGCCTCTTCGCTCATCATGTCCTTGGTCCATTCGGGCTCAAAGACGATGCGTATGTCCACACTCTTTATGCCGTCGATGCTTTCGAGCTTGATGCGGGCATCGTCTATGATAAAATCGGCCGCAGGACAGTTGGGCGCGGTCAAAGTCATGTCGATATGCAGATTGCCGTCATCATCCAGGTCGATGCCATAGATAAGGCCGAGATTGTATATATCGACAGGTATCTCCGGGTCAAAGACTGTTTTGAGCATCTTGACCACCTTCTCCTCAATCACAAGTTTCTCTTCTGAAGACATTTATTTTAATTAGTAATTGGCAATTGGTAATTAGTAATTTTTTTACTCTCAACTCTTGACTTTCAGCTCTGATTAATGCGCTTCGAGCCAGTTGGCTGCGACGCCGGCGGCCACTTCGAGCGGTACGGCTCCGGCATATGCGCCCTCCATGCCCTCGAAAACTATGCGTTTGAGCTCGTCGAGTTCCTCGGGCACTACGTTGAATATCAATTCGTCATGCACCTGCATAATCATACGCGAGCGGAGCGAACGCCGCTGCATTTCGGCGTATATCCTCACCATCGCCACCTTTATGATGTCGGCTGCCGAACCCTGGATCGGGGCGTTGACTGCATTGCGCTCGGCATAGCCGCGCACCACGGCATTGCGTGAATTGATGTCGGGCAGATAGCGGCGGCGGCCCATGCGTGTGGTCACATATCCTCGCTCGCGGGCATCGGCCACGGCCTTGTCGAGATATTCGCGCACATGGGGATAGGTAGCGAAATATCCGTCAATGAGTTTTTTTGCGTCGGGACGTGCGATGCCGAGACGCTCCGAAAGCCCGAAGGCCGAAATGCCGTAAATGATGCCGAAATTGGCTGTCTTTGCATGGCGACGCTCGTCGTCGGTCACTTCCTCGAGTGGCTTCTTGTAGACCTTGGAGGCTGTGATGCGGTGTATGTCGTCACCCGACAGGAATGCTTCGATCATATCCTTGTCATTGCTCAGGTCGGCTATGAGACGCAGCTCTATCTGTGAATAGTCGGCACTCATCATCAGGTCGCCGTTGTCGGGGATAAACGCGCGGCGTATCTCACGTCCGTCATCGGTGCGGATGGGGATGTTCTGCAGATTGGGATTGGTCGACGAGATGCGCCCTGTGGCTGTGACAGTCTGGTTGAATGATGTGTGTATCTTGCCGGTCTCGGGGTTGATTAGTGCCGGGAGGGCGTCGAGATAGGTGGTTATGAGTTTGCGCAGACGTCTTATCTTGAGTATCAGTCCCACGAGCGGCACCTTGTGGGCATACTTCTCCAGCACCTGCTCTGTGGTTGAATAAGAGCCCTTGGCCGTGCGTTTGGCCTTGGGGTCGATGGCCAGACGGTCAAACAGCACCATGCCCACCTGAGCGGGCGAGGCGATGTTGAAGGGGCCTCCGGCCATCTCGTAAGCCTCCAGCTCGAGCGCGCTGACCTGCTCCTTGAGTTTGGCGGAGAGGTCGGTGAGCACCGAGGGGTCGATTCTTACGCCGGTCCACTCCATGTCAGCGAGCACGCGTATGAGCGGAAACTCCACCTCCTCGAGCAGACGTGTCATATCGCGCTCGGCCACTTCTGCCTGAAGGCGCGGCCGCAACCGCAGGGCCAGGTCGGCCTCTTCGCAGTAACGGGTCACGGCAGCCTCCGGCTCGAGCGAACTCTTGGGGTGGCCCGGACGGCTGTCGGCCGGCACACCCTGAAGGGGCATGTCGAGATATTTGAGCGAGATGGTGGCCACATCGTGCTTCATCTCGGGGTCAATCACATAATGGGCCACCGACACGTCAAAATAGGGCATGTCGAGCGATATGCCTTCGTGGCGCATCAGTAGCAAGGTGCGCTTCACGTCAAAGCTCACCATAAGCGGAGCCTTGCCGCTGAAAAGCGGCGACACGATAGCACGGATTTCGGCACGGGCCGCAGTATCATCCTTGGGAAAGGGGATGAAATATCCGCCACACGGCTCCCATGACAATGCCAGACCCTCGAGGCGGCCCGTCATGGCCTCTTCGCCGGGAGCATAGGCGGCTATGCCGATCATCGGTTGAGCAGAAGCGAGTCTTACAATCTCGGCCGCGCGCGCCGGGGTCGACACCGTCTCATAGTGACGTTCCTCGCAGACTTCCAGAGCTGTCGGTCCGTCGGCCGGGGTGTCAAACAGTGACCCCATGCCCGAACCGTCATCGGCCGGAGCGGCCTGAGCCGGAGCGGTCTGTGAGGCCTTGTCCACAGCTTCACCTGATGCTATCTGAGCCTTCAGACGTCCCATGAGCGACTTGAAATCCAGCTCACGAAAAACTTCCATCAGGCTGTCGGCGTCAATCGGACGTCTCACGAGGTCATCGACCTCGATATCAATGGGCGCATCGGTGCATATTGTGGCGAGCCACTTCGACATGCGTATCTGGTCGGCGTTCTCTATGACGCGACGCTGCAGGGCTCCTTTGAGTTTGTCGGTATTTTCGAGAAGATTCTCCACGCTGCCCCATTCGTCAATGAGTTTGCGGGCGGTCTTCTCGCCCACACCGGGACATCCGGGGATATTGTCGGAGGCATCCCCCTCGAGAGCCAGGAGGTCTATCACCTGGCGGGGCTCGGCTATGCCGTAACGCTCACACACCTTTGCGACATCTCTTACCTCAAAGCCCTCGCCTTTTAGCGCGGGCCTATACATATATATATGTGGAGCTACGAGCTGACCGTAATCCTTGTCGGGGGTCATCATGTAGGTGTCATAACCCTTGGCGGCCGCGCGCGTGGCCAGAGTGCCTATCACGTCGTCAGCTTCATAGCCGGGCACCTCGATGACCGGGATGCGGTAGCCCTCGAGTACGCGCTTTATATAAGGTATGGCCAGAGTGATGTCCTCGGGCTGCTTGTCGCGCTGGGCTTTATAGGCCTCAAACTGCTCGTGGCGGAATGTGCGCCCGTGGGGCGGGTCGAAACATACTGCTATGTGAGAGGGATTCTCCTTGCGCAGCAGATCGTCAAGAGTGTTGCAGAAGCCAAATATGGCCGACGTGTTGAATCCCGCGGTCGTTGCAAACCGCGGAGAGTGAATCAGCGCGTAGTAGGCGCGGTATATAAGGGCGTAGGCGTCCAGTAGAAATAATCGCTTTTCCATATATCAGCACACCGGCCTGCACCTGTGCAAGCCGAAATTGCTGTAAAGTTAATGATTAAATTTCATAAATTTGGACTTTTTACAGAAGATTTTGTAAATTTGCACTCCGTTATGACCGACATCCATACCATACGCCGAGCACTTGCCCCCGACCTTGAGAGCATCAACTCTCTGATAGCCGACAGGCTCAGTTCGACCAATCCCCTTATCAACGAGGTGATAGGCCGATACCTCAGTCATAAAGGCAAGCAACTCCGCCCCATGATGGTAGTGCTCACGGCCCGTCTGCTCGGAGCCGCCGTCACCGACCGTGTCATAGCCTCGGCAGCATCCATCGAGATGCTCCACAATGCCTCGCTCATACACGATGATGTTATCGACCAGTCGTCCACACGCCATAACTCGCCCACCATCAATGCCATGTGGGACAATCATATCGCTGTGCTCGTGGGTGACTATTTCGTATCGTCGGCCCTCCAGCTCGTGATTTCGACAGCCGACCTTCGTGCCATCGAGACCATCGCCTCGCTCGGACGTCTGCTCTCGACAGGCGAGATGGATCAGATACACAACGCCGCCAACAATTCAATCTCGGAAGAGTCATATTTCGAGATTATCACCCACAAGACAGCTTCGCTCTTCGTGGCATGCGTCGAGATGGGAGCCTATGCAGCCGATGCCGACAGCCGCAAGCTCGACATCATGAGGCGTTTCGCACTGCTTTTCGGGCAGTGTTTCCAGATTAAAGACGATATATTCGACTATTTCCACTCCGACTCGCTGGGCAAGCCCACAGGCAACGACCTGCGCGAAGGCAAGGTCACGCTACCGCTCATACATGCCCTTGGCCATACCGATTATCCGGGATGCCGGGATGCCGCCTCATTGCTCGCACGCGGCTCGCTCAATGACGATGAGATAGCATCGCTGATACGCTATGCCATCGAGGCCGGAGGTATAGACTATGCCGAGTCAACACTGCTGCGTCTGCGCGACAAGGCGGCCGAGACGCTTGCCCAGCTCGGCCCCGACGCCGACACCACTCCGCTCCTTACCCTTCTTGACTATATCATAGCCCGTGACAGATAAACGTTCATGTACGCTTGACGTCGCGATAATCACCCACACGCCTCAAGGCATAGACCGCGTGGCCTCCATGCGGCTGCCACACATTGATGGCGTGAGCTATGTCGTGTCATGGCAAGACCATCGCGACACACAGGTGCCCGACAGTCTGGCGTCGAGAGATGACGTGAAGGTGATACGCTTTGACCGGAGCGGTCTGTCGCTTAACCGCAACAACTCCTTCCGACACTGCACGTCCGACATAATCCTGTGTGCCGACGACGATCTTACTTATATGCCCGAAGGGCTCACGGCAATAATGAAACTGTTTGCCGACAATCCCGACGTCGACCTCGCTACATTCATTTGCGACAGGCCGTTGGGCACGGTCGTCTATCCCGCCGAATCGTGCCGGCTCTCGATGCCTCTGCCAAGAAACTATTCAGTGGCAAGTGTCGAAATTGCATTTCGCAGGGCTACGGCCGGAGAGCTCGGATGTCATCCGCAGCTTGGACTCGGCTCGGCCTCCATGCATGGAGGCGAGGATGAGGTGTTGCTTCTCTCGGCCATCAGGCGCGGACTGCACTGCCGCTTCTTCCCGGTGACCATCTGCCGGCACCCTCACCTCTCAACGGGCTCGCGTCTGCGCCTCACGGATAAGAATCTCCGCGCCATGGGGTGTGTGATAGCCCTGACCTATCCTGTGACGTGTCTGCTCAGAATCCCCCTCAAGGCTTATCGGGTGCACTCTTCGCGACAATCATCTCTGGTCAAGGCCCTATGGTATCTGACCTCGGGAGCACTGCGCGCTTCGTGGCTTTTTCGCGACAGGAGATACTTGTGGTAAAGATTTACTGGCGAGGATGTGTTAATAAAGTGGTGATTTTGAGGATTTATTTTCAGTTTTTTACGGTCGTTTCGGGAAAATTCATTACCTTTGCAACCTAAAATCTATAATCTATAAGATACATGGACAAAAAACCTGCTACACGACGTCCCGAATTACTGTTTGAGGTAAGCTGGGAGGTGTGTAACAAGATTGGTGGCATATATACGGTACTTTCTACCAAAGCCAAGACTCTTCAGAAAATAAGCAAAGACACCACAATCTTTATCGGGCCTGACGTATGGTCAGAAGCCAATCCTTCTCCCTGGTTTACAGAATGTAATATCCCCGGACTTTCCAAATGGGCCAAAAACGCCAAGCTACCCGAGGGTGTCGGCATCAGAGTGGGCCGCTGGGAAATCCCGGGACGTCCTATAGCCGTGCTCGTGAAATTTGACGGTATGTATGCCGTCAAGGACGAATTTTACGGCGAGATGTGGTCGCGTTTCGGAGTAGACTCGCTTCATGCCTATGGCGACTATGATGAAGGATGCGCTTTCGCACATGCTTCCGGCATAGTCATCGAATCAATCATACACTCGGGCTACGGTCAGGCCAATCCTAAGCCTGAAGCCCCGCGCCGCGGCCGTCCCAAAAAGACTCCCGCCACCATCGTGGCACACTTTGATGAATGGACCACCGGCATGGGTCTCCTTTATCTCAAATGGAAGATGCCCCGCGTGGCCACGGTGTTCACCACCCACGCCACAAGCATAGGCCGCAGCATATGTGGCAACAACAAGCCTCTCTATGACTATATGTCGGGCTATAACGGCGACCAGATGGCACGTGAGCTCAACATGGAGGCCAAGCATTCGCTCGAGAAAGCGGCCGCCCATCAGGCCGACGCTTTCACGACGGTGAGCGAAATCACTGTCAGGGAGTGTGAGCAGTTGCTCGAGCGTCGTCCCGACGTGGTGACCCCCAACGGATTTGAAAAGAATTTCGTGCCCGCTCCGGCCAAGTTTGATGCCGTCAGGGCCGAGGCCCGCGCGTCGCTCATCGGAGTGGCCAATGCCCTCACCGGAGCCGAGTATGACGACAATGCCTTTGTGGTCATCACAAGCGGCCGCTGCGAATATCGCAACAAAGGCATAGACATATATATCGACATGGCCGACACCCTTCGTCACCTCGAGGCCTGCCGCAAGGTGATAGCCTATGTGATGGTGCCTGCATGGCCCAAAGAGGCCCGTGCCGACCTTCGCGCCCGTCTCGACAGCCAAGCCATGGCCGAAGGCGCACTTGACGAGCCTGTAGTCACACATTGGCTCAACAATCCCGACAGCGACATGGTGGCCGGCCGCATACGTTCGCTCGGTTTCTGCAACATTGACTCCCGAGTGTCTGTTATATATGTGCCCTGCTATCTCAACGGCACCGACGGCATCTTTGGCCGCGACTACTACGACCTGCTCATAGGAGCCGACGCCACGGTGTTTCCCTCGTATTACGAGCCGTGGGGCTATACCCCGCTCGAGAGTGTGGCGTTTGGCGTTCCGACAGTCACGACGTCGCTCTCAGGTTTCGGACAGTGGGTGCTTGAATCGTTTGAGAACTACTTTGAAGAGTGTGGAGTCAATGTCATCGGACGCGGTGACTCCAACTATCATGACGTGGTCAACAATATAGCCAACTCCATACGCTATCTGACTTGTGCCGACCGGCGCACTATGTCGCGCATACGTCGTGCAGCCATGCGCACCGCCGCGGCAGCCTCGTGGGTCAACTTCATAGCCTACTATGACCGTGCCTATGACCTGGCACTCTCCAAGGCTTCATCCCGATAAGAACAGAGATTATATCAATATATACCTAAACCGATTTTTACCAACCTATTGACAATTACTTAATCAGTTCAATATGAAACTACCCGTAAGCAATGCCAATGCTCCCGTATGGCGCGACATCACAGTGAAGTCGCAGCTTCCCGAAGCATTGAAATCACTTGAAAAATTGTCACGCAACCTCTGGTGGGTGTGGAACAGCGAGGCCAAAAACCTCTTCCGTGACCTTGACCATGACCTCTGGCGTGCCACCGGCGAGAACCCCGTAATGCTCCTCCAGCAGCTCCCCTCCGAGCGTCTTGACGAAATCATCGCTGACAAGGATATGATGGCCCGCATCGACCATGTGTGGAAAATGTTCCAGGATTACATGGCCCAGCCCATGCGCAGCGATATCCCCTCCGTGTCATATTTCTCCATGGAGTATGGTCTCTGCAACTGTCTCAAAATCTACTCCGGCGGCCTCGGTGTGCTCGCCGGCGACTATATCAAGGAAGCATCCGACTCGCGTGTCGACATGACCGCTGTCGGCTTTCTCTACCGTTACGGCTATTTCACCCAGACTCTCAGCGTCGACGGCCAGCAGATAGCCAACTACGAGCCTCAGAACTTCAACCAGCTCCCCATCGAGCAGGTGCTTGAGGAGAACGGCCACCCCATGATACTTGAGGTGCCTTATCACGACCGCATCATCTACAGCCACATCTGGCGTGTGAACGTGGGCCGCATGAAGCTCTATCTGCTCGACACAGACTTTGACATGAACAGCGAGTTTGACCGTCCCATCACCCACAAGCTCTATGGCGGTGACTGGGAAAACCGTATCAAGCAGGAGTATCTGCTCGGTATCGGCGGTGTGCTCGCACTCAAGAAACTCGGCATCAAGTCGGAGATATATCACGCAAACGAAGGCCACGCCGCACTTCTCAACCTCCAGCGTCTTGCCGACTATGTGCAGGAGCAGGGTCTTGACTTCAACACCGCTCTCGAGCTGGTGCGCGCATCGGCTCTCTACACCGTGCACACTCCCGTGCCCGCCGGTCACGACTATTTCGACGAAGGTCTCGCTCATAAATATCTCTCGCACTATCCCGCGCTTCTGGGCATCTCATGGCAGGAGCTCATGAACATGGGCCGCGAGAATCCCGACAGCAACGACCGTTTCTCGATGAGCGTATTCGCTCTCAACACCTGCCAGGAGGCCAACGGCGTAAGCTGGCTCCACGGTGAGGTGTCAAAGAAGATGTTTGCCGGTCTGTGGAAGGGCTACTCCTGGGAGGAAAGCCACGTAGGTTATGTGACCAACGGTGTGCACATGCCCACCTGGGCCGCCAGCGAATGGAAGACTTTCTATGCCGATAAGCTCGGTGAACAGGTGTTTGCCCACCAGAGCGACCCCAAGGCCTGGGATGGTATCTTCAAGGTTAAGGATGACGAAATCTGGGCTATGCGCACACAGCTCAAGAACAAGTTTATCAACTTTGTACGCCGCGACTTCAAGGAGAAGTGGCTCGCCAACCAGGGCGATCCCTCGGCAGTCATGAAGATTCTTGACCGCATCAACCCCAATGCTCTTATCATCGGTTTTGCCCGCCGTTTCGCCACTTACAAGCGTGCCCACCTGCTTTTCACCGACCTCGAGCGTCTCGCCCGTATCGTGAATAACGAGCAGTTCCCCGTACAGTTTGTATTCTCAGGCAAGGCTCACCCCGCAGACGGTGCCGGCCAGGGTCTCATCAAGCGCATCATGGAGATTTCGCGCATGCCGCAGTTCCAGGGCAAGATTATCTTCCTGGAGGACTATAACATGATCGTTGCCAAGCGTCTTGTGACCGGTGTCGACATCTGGCTCAACACTCCGACCCGTCCTCTCGAGGCATCGGGTACATCGGGCGAGAAGGCCGAGATGAACGGTGTTCTCAACTTTTCGGTGCTCGACGGATGGTGGTATGAAGGCTATCGTCTTGACGAGAAGGCCGGATGGGCTCTCACCGACAAGCGTACATTCACCGACCAGGCCCAGCAGGACAAGCTCGATGCCGCGACTATCTATTCGATGCTCGAGAACGAGATTATCCCCCTCTACTTTGCCAAAAATTCCAAGGGTTACTCGCCCGAGTGGATCCAGTATATTAAGCGTTCGATCGGTCACATCGCTCCCCAGTATACCATGCAGCGCATGATCGAGGATTACATCGAACGTTTCTATGCTCCCGAGGCCAAGCGTTTCGCCGCCCTTTCGGCCGACAACGACAAGCTCGCCAAGGAGATTGCCGCCTGGAAGCAGAAGGTGGCCGCCGCATGGGACGGTATCAAGGTGCTCGATGTCCACATCAAGGAGGATATCCACCAAAACAATATCACCGGCCAGCCTTTCACCACTACAGTCAAAATCGACACCAACGGTCTTGCCGATGACCTCGGCCTTGAGCTCGTTGTCGACAAGATTGAGGACAACTCGGAGAAGCGTTGGGCCAAGATTCCTTTCAAGGCAGTGGCCAAGGAAGGCAGCATCGTCACCTTTGAGGTGGTCGACAAGCTGCGCGACCCGGGTGTGTTCCGCTTCGGCTATCGTCTCTATCCCGTAAATCCCAACCTGCCCCACCGTCAGGACTTCGCATACGTGCGCTGGATCTAATATCCGCCTGACGATATTTCTTTAACAATATGCTTCCCGGTGTGACGAACCCTATCGTCTGCCGGGAAGTCTTTAAATTATACCCTATGAAAACATCGGCTATCATCACTTCTTTAATCGCATCGGTCATGACTCTTTCTTCGTGCTCTCAGTCTTCGTCAGACAATGTCGCTTCGAAGGCTTTCAATCCGGTTATCGAAAATATACTTACGCGTACGAGCGTGCGCCAGTATGAGGCCGGCCGCACTATTGCCCGCGATACTGTCGAGACTCTCCTGCGCGCGGCTATGGCTGCCCCGACTGCTGTCAACAAGCAGCCCTGGGCTTTTGTGGCTATTGACAACCGCGAGGATCTGGACTCGCTTGCGGCTGTGCTTCCCTATGCCCGCATGCTTTCCTCGGCTCCGCTGGCTATCGTGACATGCGCTGATCTGTCCAAGGCTATCGAGAACGAGACGGCTGAACGCGGATTCTGGATTCAGGATGTCTCGGCTGCTACGGAGAATCTTCTGCTTGCGGCTCATGCTCTGGGACTCGGGGCTGTGTGGACGGGTGTGTATCCCGACGCTGACCGTGTCAAGGCTGTGCAGCAACGCCTCGGTATGCCTGACTCTATAATTCCGCTTGCGGTTGTGCCTGTGGGTTATCCTGCGGGTGAGCAGACTCCCAAGGAGAAGTGGAATCCGGAGAATGTACACTTCAACCGCTGGTAGGCTGCGGCTTTTTTTGAATCAATAAGTCAAAGGTCACTTGCCGTGCGGTTTAGCTTTGGGCAGCGGAGCACGGCGTACCGCTAAAGAGAGGGAGGATGCGCTCCTTCTCTTTTTTTGTCGTCAATGAGTGTGTGCAGGAGGGGGACGATGCGGTCAATGACGGGGATGGTGATGACTGTGACGGGTGGCGGTGATTCGGGCGGGGGAGTCTTTGTGACTGTGAGGCGAGTGATGTGGCCTGTGTCGCATCCGTAGGGTGACCAGGGGTCGAGCCGCAGGTGGATGACGAGGAATCCGGAGGGGTCGAGGATGGGGTAGAGTGTGGAGCAGACGCGGCGGAAGTTGCGGGTGTCGCGTATGAGGGGTGAGTAGGTGCGGGCAAGGTGGGCGTCGAGCAGGAGCATGAATGAGGGGGTGGAGCCTCGGACGGTTTCGATGCGCCGGTAGGTGATGTGTCGCAGACGTGGGATGCGCCGGGTCTTTTTGGGGTTGTCGGGGGTGCACAGGAGGGCTGTCGCGCCCTGTGGTGAGGTGGCGAGACGGTAGTTTTGATAGGCGCGGAGGATGGGGCGTGAGTCGTGGTGTCCGCTGTCGATGATGAGGAGGGGTGTGGGACGGGCGGTGCGGCTTTTTTCGAGGGCGGATATGACGATTTTCTCGGCGGGGGTGAGTTGCCTGCCGAGATAGCGCGAGAATCCGTGACACCAGATGTCGGGGATGCGTCGCGGTCGTGGGTGGTTGGTGGTGATGAGCCGCATTTTCGCCTTTTTTTCGATGGCAAAGGTAGCGAGGATTTTGACGAAAAGGGTGCGGTAATGACGCGCGGACTTTTCGCGCTCATGCTTTTCAAAGGGGGTGGCGAGCTGAAGCTCGCGAGCTGGGACAAAGCTGCGCGGTGGGGCCGGGGAGCTTGGGCTGGACTTTTCGCGCTTCCGCGCTCATACTTTTCAAAGGGGAGGGCGAGCTGAAGCTCGCGAGCAGGGGACAAAGCTGCGCGGTGGGGGCAGATGAGGGGGGATGGGCCTAATGGGGCGGATGGGGCTAATGGGACGGATGGGGGAGCCGGGGAGCAGAGGGGTGGGAAAATTGGGGGAGGGTGGTTTTTTTGATTAGGATGGTTTTTTTGATTATTTTTATTATCTTTGCGGTTGAAAACCACACACTATCAGTCTTTATCATGAAAAAACTTTATTTTTTTGACCGCACGGCTGTTATCGCGTCGTCGATTGTTGCCGTTTGTGCGCTAAGTCCGGTCAGTGTTTCAGCTATAGTTTGGAATGACCCGGCTTCGGTTGTTGAGCAATGGAGTAATGCTTCAACCTATCCTAAAGTAATCGATATCAATTTCAGCGATACGTCCTGGCCTAATACGTGGGGCAATTTCGGCTCGTCCATGCAGTGCCCGGAACCGACGGACGGGGTGTATGTCAATGCTTCGCTTTCAACTCCGGTGGTGACTTCGCCGGATGTTATGTATCCGATTAATTTCCACAATTGTACTTTTGCCACAAAGGAGTCTAACAACGGTCTCTCAGGTACAACTTCGGCTTTTGCCCGCCAATTCTACGAAGGACAGGGTGCCTGCAGATATAATGACTGGAAACAATCGGGCCATACCCATTATCTTGAGGATAATATACGTTATGATGATAATGGTAAAATCGTCTATGGTGAGGCGGGATATGTGCAGATGTGTCGTGCGGCCGCTATTGACGGTGTGTCTCAGCACGGCTGGGTAGAGATTGACCATATTCCTTATGTGGAACGTGTGCAGTGGTCATGGTCGTCTACGTCATGGGGCCGCGGCATCAAGTGTGACATCAAGATTGGCGACGGCGAGTGGAAACCGCTCGTGTGGATGGGGTCTGAAAAGCAGAAACAAAACTGGACTGTATTTGCCGATCAGGGCTATTTTATGGAGAATGTGATCGATGCCAAGGATGTGTCACTGCGCTGGCGCGTGTGGGACGGTGACGGCAAGCAGAATGCGGCCGACCAGGTGCAGAAGGCTCCGTTTGACTGGCAGGCCATAGACCCTATGGCTCAGCGTCAGGCTCCGCGCGTGCATAAGATACAGATTTTCGGTTCGGAAATCACAGCCGAACAGGCCGCTTATGCCAAGGCCAATCCGATAGGTGATGTCGGAGAGCTGTCGGACCTGGATAAATTTGGTTTCGCAGGTTCTGACTCCAAGCCTTCGCCCGATGCCAATGCACCGGTGGTGCTCTTGTATGTCAACCCCGACGGTTCGGGTGACTACGCAACCATACAGTCGGCCATCGACGCCGTGCCTTCGGGCTATCGCGGCATCATCTATATAGCTCCCGGAGTCTATGACGAGAATGTCTATGCCGGACGCAAGGGGGATGCTGACAAGTTTATCTCACTTATAGGTTCTGACCCCGCCACTACGATACTCACCTCGTCGGTGAGCCGAGGCAACGGTTCGACCAACACTTTCAACGACTGTGCCGCTCTCAATGTCTACACTCCGTGCTTTTATGCCGAGGGTCTGACCATACGCAACACTTCGGGTAACGTCGGTCAGGCCGAAGCCCTCTACACGGCCGGTGACGCCCATGTGTTCAAGAACTGCTATCTCTCAGGTTTTCAGGATACATACAAGGCCAATGTAGGTGCGCGCGGATATTTCAAGGGGTGTGTCATCGAGGGAGCCACCGACTTCATATATGACGGCGGCCTCGAGTGGTTTGAGGACTGCGAGATACGTTCGCTCAAGGGTGGACAGTATATCACGGCACCCGCCTCGGCCGGTCTGACTATGAGCAGCGTGCTCTATCCCGAACTGAGCTCGGCACCTTTCTATGCAGGATTTTTCTTCAACGGATGTCGCCTCACGGCAGCCGACGGAGTGGCCGACGCTTCATATTATCTGGGCCGTCCATGGGACGACCGTTCAGGCTCGATGTATATGAACTGCACACTGGGGGCGCATATCCGTCCCGAAGGATGGTATATATGGAACGCCGACCCGTCGAAGGTGTCGCTCTATGAATATCGCAACATCACTCCCTCGGGCTCTCTTGCCGACACTTCGCGCCGCGCATCATTCTCGCGTCAGGCCTCGGAGGCAGAGGTAGAGGCTTATATGAATCCAGAGTTTCTCTTCAAGGCCATGTCGAAGACCACGTTTGACTACGAATCGACATTGCGAGGATGTGCCGCACCCTTCAACTTCAGCATCACAGCTTCGGCCATCACCTGGGAGGGTGATGACAAGACTGCCGGCTACATAATATATAAGGACGGAGTGTTGACAGCCGTGACCACAGAGGCCCGCATCATCAATCCCGACGCCACCGGTTCATACAGCGTGCGTGCCATCTCGGACAAGGGAGTGCTATCGCCCGCAGTCAAGGCCGCGGACGCCACACAGGTGCTCGCGTTTCCGACGGCCGAAGGTTTCGGAAAATTTGCCTCAGGCGGCCGCGGCGGCAAGGTTGTGACCGTGACCTCGCTTGCCGACGACGGCGGGGAGGGTACGCTCCGCTGGGCTTTCGGACAGCATAAGGGGGAGCCCATCACCATAGTGTTTGCTGTGAGCGGTGACATCGCCCTCGCGAGCGAACTGCGCGTGAACCGTTCGGACTGGACACTTGCAGGACAGACAGCACCCGGCGACGGCATCGTAATCACACGCAACAAGGTGAATCTTGGCGGCTCGCAAAACTTCATAGTGCGCAACGTACGATTCCGCATAGGCCAGAAAAATATGGCCGGTGACATCCAGGCCGAAAACGCCTGTGCGGCCGAGAACTGCGCCAACTTTATCTTTGACCACTGCTCGTTTGGCTGGTCGGTAGAGGAAAACATGAACACAGCCGACTCGCACTTCCTTACCGTGCAATACTCCATCATCCACGAAGGACTCTATGACGCCGGCCACTCCAAGGGAGCGCGCGGATATGGCTGCCAGTGGGGTGGCTCACCGGCCACATATCACCACAACCTTCTGGCTCACAACAACAGCCGTTCGGCACGTATCAACGGAGCCCGCGGCGAGGACTATGTGGTGTTTATGGAGTATGCCAACAATGTCAACTATAACTACGGCAAGCGCGGCGGATGTTACGGCGGAGAGAACACTGCGGCAGTATTGTCGTATGACGGTAAGAATTCGGCCCACGAGTGTAACTTCATGGGCAACTACTACAAGCCCGGAGCCAATTCGGACAAGTCGAGAGTAGAGTTTGTCAACGCCTCTTATGCCCGCGACGGCGCGACATCATGGGCCCCCTCCAAATGGTATGTCAGCGGCAACAAGGCCGAGGGCAACGCCACAGTCACGGCCGACAACTGGAGCGGCATGGCCGCCGAGACCTATAGCCTCAATCAGATCAAGGCCGAGTCACGCATCACCACTGCCACACCCTGGTATCGTCACATCACTACCGGTCCCATCGGAAGCTATGTGCCCGAAAAGTATATGCTTGAAAACGTAGAGACGGCCGACCAGGCCTTTGCCACCGTGCTTGCCAAGGCCGGCACTATCAACCGCGACAAGGTGGAGACCCGTGTCATCAATGACACCCGCAACGGTGTCAATGCCAATCGCGGCGGCACGCTCGGCAATGGTATCATCGATGTCGAGAGCCAGGCCGAGGGCTTCTTTGCCTATCCGTCGGCAACAGCCAAGACTGACACAGACGGCGACGGTATGCCCGACGAATGGGAAAAGGCCAACGGGCTCAATCCCGAGCTTCCCGACAATAATCTCGTAAATTCGGACGGTTATACCGCTTTGGAGGCTTATCTCAACTCGCTTATGGGCGAAAGCTATGCCGATGACTTCAAGCAGACCTCTATCACGACCATCTCCATCAGCTCGGACATCAGCTATGACTCCAGCTCGGCAACGCTGAGTCTCGGCAACGATGCCATAGGCGCGACCCTCACGGTCTATACCACTGACGGTCGTATTGTATCGGCCCGACGCGTGACCGATACTTCGGTGTCGCTTGCCTCGCTTACTGCCGGTATCTATCTCGCGAGACTTCACGGAGAGGGTATTCATCCCGCTGTAATCAAGATAGCCCGATAAGACTATAATCACAGAAAACAATATCACGGATAAAAAATCCCGGAGACAGATTGGCCTCCGGGATTTTTTTATCGGTGATGTTATTTTCTGTTTTCGAGATGGCGGGAGAGGGTCTCTGAGAGATGTCGTTTGAGAGGATTGGAGTAGTAGCGGAAATCGTTCATCTCGCGTATGGCTTTGGCGAGCTGCGGCTCGTATTCGTCCAGCATCATGCGCGAGTCGAGATAGGTGAGAGTCTCGGCAAAAAACTTGTTGACCGCCTCGTTAGTAGTGTCCTTGAGAGTCTCGTCGGCAGCCATTCGGCAAAATTCCAAGATTGTGAACACCATCAGTTGTCCGACGGCCTCGTCGCCGGGGTCGAGCACAGTAAACTTTCTGATGGCGGAGCGAATGCGCTGCATGCGCGGACGGTAGGCGCGGCGAGAGTAACGCCACACCTCCTTGGCAATCGGCTTTTTGTATTCCTCGAGTTTTTTGGCTATGTCGGGCACGGCGTAGAAGTCAAGTATCTCCTTGGCTTCCTTGCTCTTGGCATAGAGGTCAAAAATGAGCTGACGCAGCTCGGCCGTGTCAAACTGTTCGAGCGATTTTCTGACGGTGGTCTTGGACATATATATAGAGAGTGAGACAAATAAAAGAATAGAGGTTAAGGCTTGTGGACAAGCCCTAACCTCTAATACTTTATAAACTGCTATTTACTTGGAATAGTTCTTGATGCCTTTTTCCAGGAAGTTGGTAAACTTGGGAATGTCTTCCTCATAAGAGAACGGGCCGGAGAGGAGACCACCCTTCTCGTCGAGCACGAGGTAGTAGGGCTGGGCGTTGGCGTTGAACTTGTAACGCTGCAGGTAGCTCCACTTGTCGCCATAGGTGTAGAGAGTGGTCTTCTTGCCATACTCTGTTACCTCGATAGGCTCGGGGAGATTGGCTTTCTCGTCGACCATGAGTTTGATTACGACGAAGTTGTCGGTAATCATGTTCTTGACGGTGGGATCGTCGAGGACTGCACCCTCCATCTTACGGCAGTTCACACATCCGTAGCCCGAGAAGTCGATGAGTACCGGCTTGCCCTGCTCGGCAGCGGCACGCATGCCCTCCTCATAGTTGTCATACTCGTGGAAGCTCTCGCCATAGAGGTTGAAGTCCTGAGTGTAGAGCGGTGGCACGAACGCGCTCACGCCCTTGAGGGGTGCACCCCAGAGGCCGGGGAGAAGATATACCGACATCGACAGCGAAATCATCGCGAGGAAGAAGCGGAATACACCAACGCTTGAGTCGGCGGGACCGTAGTGTGAGAAGTTGAATTTGCCCAGCAGATAGAGACCGAGGAGAGCAAACATCACAATCCACAAGGCGAGGAATATCTCGCGGTCAAGTATGTGCCATCCGTAGGCGAGGTCGGCCACAGAGAGGAATTTGAGCGAGAGGGCGAGCTCGACAAAGCCAAGCACCACCTTGAGAGTGTTCATCCAGTTGCCTGAGCTGGGAGCAGCCTGAAGCATGGTGGGGAACATGGCGAAGAGCATGAAGGGGAGCGCGAGAGCGGTAGAGAATCCGAGCATTCCTATGGCCGGGCCCCACATGTTGCCCATCGAGGCGGCCTCGACAAGAAGTGTGCCGATGATGGGGCCTGTGCAGGAGAACGAAACGAGGGTGAGGGTGAATGCCATGAAGAAGATGGAGAGCATGCCCGAGGTGCGCTCGGCCGATGCGTCCATGCGGTTGCTCCATGAAGCGGGGAGCTTGATGTCAAACGCTCCGAAGAAGGAGATGGCAAACACTACGAGGAGGAGGAAGAAGATGATGTTGAACGTAGCCGAGGTCGAGAGCTCGTTGAGCTTGCTGGCACCGAAGAGAGCGGTGATGATAAGACCGAGGGCCACATATATTACTATAATGGAGATACCGTAGATGCTGGCGTCTCTGATCGACTTGCTGCGGTCTTTGCCTTTCTTGAGGAAGAAGCTCACGGTCATGGGTATCATAGGCCATACACAGGGGGTGAATAGGGCTACGAGACCGCCAAGGAAGCAGGTGAAGAATATGTACCAGAGCGAGCCCTGCGAGATGGGGGCTTCCGAGCCGGCATCCTCGTATTTTACGGGAGTCCAGAGGTCAGACTCGGCCTTGGTGTCCTCGACTACGGGAGCAGCCACGCTGTCGGCTGCTACGCTGTCGACTGCGACGGCCTCAGTCTCAACGGCTTTGTCGGCCACGAGCTCGACGGGAGCGGTAGCCTCTTCGGCTTTCTTCTCCTCAGCCTTGGGAGCCTTTACTTTGGCTGTGCCGGTGAAGTTGAATGTCTCGCGCGACGGGGGGATACAGTTTTCGTCGTTACATGCGCCGTAGCGGAGCATCACGTCGATTGCAAACTCGGGCTTGGTGGCGGTGAAATTCTGGGTGAGGGTCACGCCGTCGGTCCACCAGGAGAGATCCATGTCAAACATTTCGTCATGCTGCTTGTGGGCAGCCTTGCCGGGGACAGGTTTGCCGTCGAGAGTCACGCCCTCGAGCTTAGGGAAGGTGATTTCGAGAGGCTGAGGGCCGACGCCTGCCTCAAAATCGTTTGAGTACATGTGCCAGCCGGGCGCGATGGTGGCTGTGAGCACTATCTTGCCTTTGTCATCGCCGGTCATGGTCATCTCTGATTTCCAAGTCACGGGCGTCATGATTTGAGCGGTCGCGGCGAATGTTATCGCCAGCAGTGCAGTGAACACTGCAAAGAAACGTTTAAACATGATGATTGGTTGAGGTAACTGATTATAAACGTAATTACTTTTTATGTCTGCAAATATAGATATTAATTGCTTATGCTCAAAGACGTTTATGATAAATTTACGAAAGATAATTAAAAATTTTTCATTACCGGTCTCGGTGTCACTTTGAGATGTATGCAGACTAATATATCAGATATTCAGTGGGTTGATAAAAAATCCACCTTCAATAACAATAAGTGGGACACGTAAGAGGCATTAACGGCTACTTTTGCAGAATAAGGAAATCTTAAATAAATACCATCTTATGACCATCATGAAAACCATCAAGAAACTATCTGTGTCGAGCCGGGTGGCGAGGGCCGCGGCTCTCGTTTGTATGCTGGCTCCGTCCGCAATGCATGCCCTGACATTTGACGAGACCGGCTCGGCGGCCGAAAGCATTTATGCACGATGGCGTCCCGTGGCCGGGGCTGTGCGCTATGAGGTGACATACAGCGGAGCCGGTCTGGCCGATGTGGCCGCCGACTGTCAGCTCGTGCGCCGCTATCCAGAGGGATTGCGCGTCGACATCCCCGGACTTGCGGCCGGCGATTATGCTCTCACTGTCAGAGCCTATGGCAAGGACGGAATGAAGATAGACGAGGGATCGACAGAAAATATTAATGTCTATGCCCATACGCGCGAAGGGTTTGCATTTACCGGTGGCAATGTGCCTGGAGCCTATAATAGCGACGGCACACTGCGCGACGGCGCGCGTGTGCTATATGTGTCGGCCGCTACGGTCAACAGTGTGACGCTCGATGTGACCAAGGACAAGAAGGGCAACACGGCAGTGCAGACCGGACTGGCCAATATACTCTCGGCCATAGGCAAAGGATTTGAGAAGCGTCCACTGGCGATACGCATCATCGGGACAGTGGCCGACTCGGAGTTTGAGGGTCTGAAGGACGGCAATTATCTCAATCTGCAAGGCAACAACAACACCGACCGCATGATAGAGAACATCACTATCGAGGGTATCGGCTCGGATGCCACACTCTATGGCTACGGCATATGCTTCAAGCGTGCACATAACATAGAGATACGCAATGTGGCAATAATGCTTTTTGGTGATGATGCCGTGTCGATGGATACTGACAACACCAATATCTGGCTTCACAATATCGACTTTTTCTATGGCCGCCCCGGCCGCGACGCCGATCAGGTTAAGGGTGACGGCAGCATTGATATGAAATATCATTCAACCGACATCACTATCAACAACAACCACTTTTTTGACAGCGGCAAGGTGATGGGGTGTGGCGGCACGACTGGCGAGGAGGAAAACCTGCGCATAACGTATCATCACAACTGGTTTGACCACGCTGACTCGCGATGTCCGCGCCTGCACTACACGACGGCCCATGTTTATAACAACTATTATGACGGAGTGCCCGTATACTGCATCGGCAATACCACCGAATCGTCGGCCTTTATCGAAGCCAACTATTTCCGCAACTGCAAGCGTCCCATCATGACATCGGGCCAGGGCACCGATAAATATGACCCCAAGACAGGCACATATACGCTCAAAGGCACTTTCTCAGGCCAGGAGGGTGGAGTGAACAAGGTGTACAACAATATTTTTGCCGAAAATGTCCCGACCATTGTCTATCAGACCGGCCATCCCACACAATTTGACGCCTATATCGTCGATAAGCGTGACGAGCAGATACCATCGGATGTGAAATCGGTCAACGGCGGTTGGTCCTATTCCAACTTCGACACCGCCCCCGACATGTATCCATCGGTTCCCGATGCCCCCGAGGATGTCCCGGCCATAGTGACCTCGCGTGCCGGACGTGTGCAGGGCGGAGATTTCAAGTGGACCTTTGACAATACAAAGGACGATGCCGACCATGAGGTGAACACTGCGCTCAAAGCGGCTGTCACCAACTATAAAAGCTCGCTTGTAGCCATACAGGGCCCCGAAGGTTTTGCCGGCTCCACCAGCGCGATAACCGACATAACCATCTCTAATCCTTCAGGCCGCGCTGACATCTACGACCTCTCGGGCCGCCATATGGGCCGCGACTTCACAGCTCTTCCCGCCGGTCTCTATATAGTCAGGACATCAGAAGGCGTAGTGAAGATGAGAAAGTAAGGACGATTGTCCGACAAGAGGATGTTGCACAACTATCTCCTTCCGGGGGGAGTTGTGCAACATCTTTATCACTTTTTTGCTTTAAATGCGGCGATGTATTGTGTCGGGGTCATGGACATTTCGGCCTTGAAACATCGAGAAAAGTATTTAGGGTCGGCAAAGCCTGTCATGTAGGCTACTTCCGCGATGGTGTGTTTGCCACCTTCGAGCAGTTTTAATGCCCGTTTGATGCGCATCTGTCTGATGAAGTCGACCGGGGAGACTCCGGCGGCTTCTTTCATGCGGTTGTAATATGCAGTGCGGCTCATGCCGAGATGGCGGGCGAAGTCTTCGACCATGAGATCGACATTGTCGATGTTGTCGTTGAGAAATCCGAGCGAGGCTTCGATAAACAGTGTGTTGTCTTCACGTGGGGTCGGAACCGCGGGCTTTTCGGCGGCGGTCTTGCGGTAAAGCCGTTCGCTTACTGAGTTGACGGTCATCAGAAGTGAGTATTTGCGCTGTAGGGCGTTGCGCATTCGCTTGAAGTAGATGATGGCGGCAGTCAGTCCGAGCAGGAGTGCGACAAGCATGAACACAATCGTGAGCCTGAACCATATGGTCTCGGTAAAGGTGGGTGTCACGCTGACCGATACCCGGCTACCGGTGTCGCTCGGGCTTCCGTCTGGGTTCTCGCGTTGGATATTGAGCACATATTCTCCCGGCGGTATATTATTGTAGGTGGCTGTGGGCTGCGGGCCGTGGAGGTAGGTCCATCCGACATCGAGGCCTTCCATACGATAGCGCAGGCGGGCTGTGCGTACTCCGTCATAGTCCATGGCTGAGAGGAGCAGGGTGAAGCTGCGGCGGTCGGGGGTGATGACCAGAGAGGCGGGGTTATTGAGCGGGATTACACGTTTGTCGTTCTGATACTGTATGCCTGTCACCACTGGCGGAAGTGAAGAGGCAGTCGGTGAGGGGAGTGTGGGTGTGAAGGTGATGACTCCGTCGGTTGTGCCCAGTACGATATCGCCATTGTCGGAGAGGGCGGGGGTGGCTTCGGAAAATGTGATGTGGTCGGATGGTGAGTCACACGACACTGTGTGCATGTGGCCGTCGGCGGGCGAAAAGCGCGTGAGTATGCTTCCTGCGGCTATCCATATCTCATTGCCGGTGGAGACGGCGGTACTTATCTGGCCGGCTTCGGCGGTAGCCGGTAAGTCGAATGTCGTAAACCGTATGTCGGCAGTCAGCAGTGAGTCTGAGTCAATGCGGCTGAGTCCGCTGCCGAAGACACATGCGTAGTAACGGCCGTAACACTCGGCGAGGCCCATTATGTCGTTGCCCTTCAGTCCCCACGGTTCGTTGCGAAACTTGTTGACGAAAAATGACGGTCTTTCGCTGACGGGAGCATCGGTCGTGACAAGGCCGTCGGCTGTGGCTATGAGCAGATGGCCTTTACCGTCGGGGAGAATGCGTCGGATTTTCATTCCGTCAGGCTGACCGGCCACTTTGTCAAATTGCCATCCGCCCTCGGCCGCTTTGCCCCGCGCCAATCCGCTGCCGTATGAGCCTAACCATATAAGGTCGTTGTCAAAGGCTATGGCATAGATGGAGTCGCTGTGTATACGCCGGTTTTCCGACAGGGTATGGCGTGAGAGATGTGTGACGTTGTAGCTTACGGCCTGGTCCGATGTCGGGGCGAGCACATACACGCCGTCGCCCTTGGTGCCGACCCATATCTGTCCGTCGGGCGACTCGCTGATTGTGTAGGCAGGCGACGGGAGACGGTGAGAGAAGACTCCGCACGACAGCAGCCCCGAGCGGTCGGATGTCCATAGGCGTCCGTGCGAGTCAGTGGCGAGAGCTCGGGTCTCGGTGAGTGAACGGTTGGTGGTGTGGGTGAATGTGCGTCGGTCAAAGTTGATGATATCGGAGCCTTCGGAGTGCAGTATCCACAGGTTGTCTGTGCGGTCGGCGATATATTTTTTGATGGCGTCGCGGTCATAACATCCCGAGGGAGTGGTGCTGAATGTCACATCGTCCAATGTTCCGGATGTCTCGTCGTAAAAGCTCAGTACACCCCCGGTAGGGCGCAGCAGTATGTCACCGCTTGCTGTCTCGAAGATGAGCTGCGGATTTTTGACGGGTGTTTTGTCGGAGCCGGTGGCGGGTGTGATTAGCGATGACCGCGGGGTGGCGGGGTCGGGTATTATGGTCACTCCAGGCTGAGGTCCGAAGCCCCATAACCTGTGGCGTGAGTCCTTGAAGAGATATGTGGAGGGGGATGAGGTGTAGCGGAGTGTTGCGCTGTCGCGAGTGTCGACCGATGCGATGCCACGGTCAGAGGCCATGACGATGCGGTGGGCGTCGGTGCGCACATAGCTGACCGTGCTCTCGGCCGGTAATGGGGTGGGGTAGCGGCGGCTGTCGGCCGGACGCATTACCAAGCCGTCATAGGCGATGAGGTAGGTGGTCTTGTAGAGGCTTTCGACGTAGCGGTATCTGCCCGGATAGATACGGCCCGAGGTGTAGTTGAGTGCGCCGCTGTCGGTGAGCACCCATTCGTCACCGTTTTCGGCGAGACTGATGGCTGTTACGGAGCTGGCTCCGTTTACGAGACAGTCGGGCGAGATGTAACACTGGATGTCGCTGAGCGGCACGGTGTCGTTGAGGCGTGCGCATGTGCCGTCACGCATGGTCACCCATGTGTAGCCGTTTTTCAGTGGGGTGAGTGTCTTGACCTTACGTCCGTCGAACTGCGGGATGGCCGATGAGAGGTTGGTAAAAGTGAATGAGTCGGGGCTGAAAAGAAAGAGCCGGTTGTCGGATGACACACACCAGATGTCGCCCGTGGTGCTTATCTTTATATTATATATGCGGTTGGAGTCGATGGTGCCTTCAGAGCATTGTATCGGTTTGAAGCTGTGGGTGGTGTGGCCGTCATAGCGTATGAGTCCGTTCCATGTGGCAAACCATATGAAGCCGTTGCCGTCCTGTTGCAGATTGGATATGTGGCTTTGATGTAGCTGCGGGATTGCTGATATGTGGCCAGATATGTGGCCCGGGCGGTTGTCGGCCCTGAGCGTGGCCGTGAGCAGATGCAGTAATATTACAATATAATATGTATATAGGCGGCAGGGTAGGTTTTTCATGGAGTTTTTCTGCCGTCTTTAGAGTATGGCTCTCTTTACTTCGTCTACGCCGGGGATGATGGAGATGTGGCGCATGATGGATTGCAGTTCGGTAAAGGAGTGGACCGAGAATGTGATGGAGCAGGTCACGATGGCATCTTCCGTGACTGTGTGGAGGTTGTCGATGGAGAGGTTGAGATCGTTGGATATGCAGTCGACCAGGTCGATGAGCAGGTGGTAGCGGTCGACGGCACGGATGTTGATGGTGACTGGATAGAGGGTCTGGTCGGGCTTGAAGTCGACCGACACGATGTTGTCGCCTTTCTGCGAGGCGAGCCGTATGGCTATCGGGCAGTCGCGTTTATGAAGAGTGATACCGCCGTCGGCATCCTTGAATCCTACCACTTCCTCGCCGGGCATGGGGTTACAGTCGGGACACCGGTGATAGGGGGGCTTGGGCTGTTGCTTGAGATATTGTGAGATGGCCTTTCGGGCCTTGTAGGTCATGGCTGTGTCAAGCCAGTCGGCGGTGGGATGAATCTCCGGGTCGGTAAATATCTCCACTATGTCGCCGCGGTGGAGACGTGTCTTGACCGAGGCGAGCAGTTGATTGTTGATGCGGGCATACTTGGCATGGAGTCCGAGCTGGGTGTGCACCTCAAAGGCGAAATCCATGACTGTGGCGCGCTGGGGGAGGATGATGGGTTTGCCCTGCGGGGTGAAGGTCATGATGTCGTCGTTGTAAAACGAACGCACTACCTCTTCGATAAAACTTGCTCCTTCCTGTCCGCGGGCAGCGATGTCGCGCAGTACCAGACGGAATTTTTTAATCCACTGCCATATGCTGTCGTCGTTGCGGCTGGCTATGCATCCAAGCTGGGAGTCGCGCACCATACGTTCGCTGCTTATGTGCACCTCCTGCCAGCGGCCAAACGAGGCCAACAGCTTGACGTGATAACTCTGATATCCGTTTTCCTTGGGCGAGTCGATATAGTTGGCAATGCCTCCGGGTTTTTCCTTGAAGCGGTCGGTGAGGATGGAGTAGATGTGCATCACCATCTCTTTTTCGGCCTTGCCTTCGGGGGCGTCGAAGACCACTTCGGTGAAGTGGCGGTATTTGAGATGATTGAAGTCGTCGCCAAATTTTCTCATCTTTCGCCATAGGCTGTAGGGGCGGCGATATTCGGTGAAGACGCGTGTCTCGATGCCGTGTGCCAGGAGTTCGTCGTGTATCTCGCGGCAGAACTCTTTGAGACGGTCGTGCTGGAGTCTTTCGTCGCGCTCTATCATGGTGGTGAGGTCTTCAAACTCGTGAGGGCAGCGAAATTTCAGACTCAGGTTTTCCAGCTCGGTCTTGACGTTATAGAGGCCAAGGCGGTTGGCGAGCGGAGCGTAGAAGTAGTCGGTCTCGCCGGCTATCTTCATCTGCTTGTCGGGGCGCATGGAGTTGAGTGTGCGCATGTTGTGCAGACGGTCGGCCAGTTTGACCAGGAGCGCGCGGATGTCATATTGCACTGAGTCGAGCATCTGTTTGTAGTTGTCCACCTGCTTTGACTCGACATATTTGTCTTTTTTCTGCTTTGTAACGACTCTGACCAGAAACGCCACATCGCTGCCAAAACGGCTCTCGATGTCCTCGATGGTAAAGTCGGTGTCCTCGACCACGTCGTGGAGAAAGGCTGCAATCACGGGGTTGGCGTCGAGCATCAGCTCTTTGGCGCATATCGAGGCTACGGCTATGGGGTGGAGGATGTAAGGCTCGCCCGTCTTTCGTTTCTGGCTCGAATGGGCATGGCGGGCAAGCTCGAAAGCATCGCGGATGCGTAGCATATCCTCGGGGGATACACGTGTCTGCATGGCCGCAAACACGGTTTCGGCCCGTTTGTCGATTATCTTATCATAGTCCACAATGGTCTCCATAATGCGCTTTATGACATTCCTGTATTTTAGAAATTGTTTTTAAACAACCGTTTAGGTGAGAAAACAAGGCGCAATTTAGTTATTTTTTTCCAAAAAAGCGTTAACTATCAGCAGTTTTAACGTTTCAAGAGGCAGGATGTTTGTGCCGCGGCAGTTAATACAGAGAGGAGGAATGTGTGGCAATAGTCTGACAATAAGGCGTATAAAAAAGTAGAAGAGAGATGTCTCCCGACAGCTCTCTTTCATTTAAACCTTTATCTTAATCTAATACTATGAAAAACACACATGCAAATGTAATCATTTATATTGTATAATCTGCAAGAGTGTAACAGTTATTTAACATTATTTCACTTGTGGTTTTGCGGGAGGGTTATCGTTTTGGGTCGAAACCGCGGCGTTGCAGGGCCCGGAGCATGCCGTAGTTCATGGCTTCGCGATAGTAGCCTATGATGTGCGAGCCCCAGTCGTTGTCGGTCTTGTCGCCGGCACGGGTGCGGTTATACTCCTTAACGGTATCGTTATATTCCATCAGGTCGGCAGTCATTTCGGGGTCGTCCTGTGGGTAGTGGTTGTGAAAGACCACCAGTTCGCGAGGCTGTTTGGGCTTGAGGTCGGGCATTTCGCGCGGCACACCAATTGAGAGTCCACACACGACGAAAGTCTTTTTTGGGAGCCCGAGCAGAGTGGACACGGCTTCGGGGGCTACGGTGCGCGCATAACCGATAGGGCAGCATCCGAGGCCGAGCGACTCGGCCATGGTCACCGCGCTCATCATTGCGAGAGATGCGTCGACGATGCCTACGGCGAGTCCGTCGACAGTGTTGTTGAAGTCGGGCATGTCCTCGCCGAGAGCTTCGGCCAAAAGACTTATCTTGTGGTAGTCGACAAGAAACAGGAGGAAGTGGCTGCATGTCTTGACCTGTTTCTGCCCGATGAGGGCATATAGTTTCAGTTTCATCTCGGGGTCGGTGACGTCTATGACCGAGAATTGCTGTCCGTTGTAGCTTGTGGGCGTGTTGCGAATGGCCTCGAATATGAGGCGCATGTCATCTGGATTCACTTGTTCGCGTTCGTAGCGGCGTATGCTGCGCCGCTCGAGAAGGGATTCTTTTACGCTCTTCATGATGTGTGGGATTGCAAAGTTTTGTAGGGTGATTGCACAATTGTATTACTTTTCAACATCTGTCGGATATGAAAAGTTTTAAACATCATGTCAATAAAATAGATGAAAAGACGTGAAAGCCGCAAAAAACTTAGTAACTTTGTAGCCCGAAAAAGTAACATAATACTCAATACCCTAATGAGACAGTCCAAGCGCGCCCTCCTCATACTCGAGGACGGCACTACTTTTGAAGGGAAGTCATTTGGCCACGAAGCGTCAACGGCCGGTGAAGTGGTGTTCAATACCGCAATGACAGGTTATCCTGAAAGCCTGACCGACCCCTCTTATGAGGGTCAGATATTAGTGACAACCTACCCGATATTGGGTAATTACGGAGTGCCTCCTCACAGGGAGAAGAATGACGTAAGCGAGTATTACGAGAGCGACCATATACATTGCCGTGCTATAGTGGCGCAGGACTATTCGTTTGCCCATTCCCACTGGCAGGCCGACCGTTCTCTGGCACGGTGGCTCGAGGAGGAGAAGATCCCGGGTGTATATGGCATAGACACACGCGCGCTGACCAAGCATCTGCGCGAGCATGGCTCGATGCTCGGCAAGATTGAGGTCGAAGGAGCTGAAGAATGTGATTTCTATGACCCTAACAAGGAGAATCTTGTAGGGAAAGTGTCGTGCAAGGAAGTGGAAGTGCATGGCGAGGGCGACAAGACCGTGGTGCTTGTGGACTGCGGTGTGAAGCATAATATCATACGCTGTCTGACCCGCCGCGGCGTCAGGGTGGTGCGTGTGCCCTGGGATTATGACTTCACTACTATACCTTACGACGGCCTGTTCATATCCAACGGTCCCGGCAATCCCGATATGGCCGGCAAGACGGTCGAGAACATACGCAAGGCCATGGAGAACGGCAAGCCTATCTGTGGCATATGCATGGGCAACCAGCTTCTTGCCAAGGCGGCCGGCGCAAAGACCTATAAACTCAAGTATGGCCACCGCAGCCACAATCAGCCGGTGCGCCGTGTGGGCACCGAGCAGTGTTTCATCACTTCGCAGAATCACGGTTTTGCCGTTGACAACGCCACGCTTCCGGCCGACTGGGAGCCGCTGTTTGTCAACATGAACGACGGCACCAACGAGGGCATTCGCCACAAGTCGAAGCCCTATTTCTCGGCCCAGTTCCATCCCGAGGCAAGCTCGGGCCCAAAGGACACCGAGTTTCTGTTTGACGAATTTATCAACATGCTTTAGTCACCCCTCCTATATATAATAAGGTATATGCGTAACGAGAATATAAAGAAAGTGCTCCTGTTGGGGAGCGGTGCGTTGAAAATCGGTGAGGCCGGAGAGTTTGACTACTCAGGTTCGCAGGCTCTAAAAGCGATGAAGGAGGAGGGTATCACTACGGTGCTCATCAACCCCAATATCGCGACGGTGCAGACATCCGAGGGCTTTGCCGATAAGATATATTTCCTTCCCGTGACCCCTTATTTCGTGGAGAAGGTCATAAAGAAGGAGCAGCCCGACGGCATCCTGCTTGCCTTTGGCGGACAGACGGCTCTCAACTGTGGCGTGGAGCTGTATCGAGCCGGTATTCTTGAGAAATATAATGTCGAGGTGCTCGGCACTCCCGTCCAGGCAATCATGGACACCGAGGACCGTGAGCTGTTTGTGCACAAGCTCGACGAAATCGACGTGAAGACCATCAAGAGCGAGGCGGTCAATTCGGTGACCGACGCCATTGCTGCGGCTTCGGCCCTCGGCTATCCCGTAATCGTGCGTGCAGCCTACGCGCTAGGTGGTCTCGGCTCGGGATTCTGCGACAACGAGGAGGAGCTCGTGTCACTTGTGGAGAAGGCTCTGGCGTTCTCGCCCCAGGTGCTTGTGGAGAAATCGCTCAAGGGCTGGAAGGAGGTCGAGTATGAAGTGGTGCGCGACCGTTTTGACAACTGTATCACAGTCTGCAACATGGAGAACTTTGACCCTCTCGGCATCCATACGGGTGAGTCAATAGTGGTGGCTCCGTCGCAGACCCTCTCCAATGAGGATTATCACTGGCTGCGCAAGCTCGCCATCAAAATTATACGCCACATCGGCATCGTGGGCGAATGTAACGTGCAATATGCCTTCGACCCTGAGTCGATGGACTATCGCGTCATCGAGGTCAACGCCCGTCTTAGCCGCTCGTCGGCTCTCGCCTCCAAGGCTACCGGCTATCCGCTCGCTTTCGTGGCAGCCAAGCTCGGTCTGGGTTACGGACTGTTTGACCTCAAAAACTCGGTGACCAAGGAGACGTCGGCTTTCTTTGAGCCGGCCCTCGACTATATAGTGTGCAAGATACCGCGCTGGGACCTCGGAAAATTTCACGGCGTGCGCCGTGAGATAGGCTCGTCAATGAAGTCGGTGGGCGAGGTGATGGCTATCGGCCGCACCTTTGAGGAGGCTATTCAGAAGGGTCTGCGCATGATAGGGCAGGGTATGCATGGATTTGTGGGCAACAATCAGCGTGACCTTCCCGAACTGGAGCACGCTCTGAAGGAGCCGACTGACAAGCGCATACTCGCCATAGCCCAGGCGATGTTCAAGGGCTACACGGTGGAGCGCATACATGAACTCACGAAGATTGACCGATGGTTTCTTTACCGTCTGCAAAATATTATCGACACCGCCGCCGAGCTTCACGGCAATGACTCGCTCGAGTCGCTCCCCGAGCCACTTTTGCGTCAGGCCAAGGAGCAGGGTTTCAGTGACTTCCAGATAGCCCGCGAGATATTCAAGGGTAATATGGAGAATGCCGAGGAGGCCAATCTGCGCGTGCGTGCCCTGCGCAAGAGCCTGGGTGTGGTGCCTGTGGTCAAGCAGATTGACACGCTCGGCGCGGAGTATCCTGCCCAGACCAATTATCTCTATCTCACTTATAACGGCCGTGAGAATGACGTGAACTATCTCCACGACCACCGCTCCATCGTGGTGCTCGGCTCGGGTGCCTACCGCATCGGTTCGTCGGTGGAGTTTGACTGGTGTTCGGTCAACGCGCTTCTCACCGTCAAGCGCGAGGGCTGGCGTTCGGTGATGATCAACTACAATCCCGAGACCGTCTCGACCGACTATGACATCTGCGACCGTCTCTACTTTGACGAACTCACCTTCGAGCGTGTCATGGACATCCTCGACCTCGAGCAGCCTCACGGCACTATACTTTCGGTGGGCGGCCAGATACCCAACAACCTTGCGACCCGTCTCGACGGACAGGGTGTGAACATACTCGGCACCTCGGCCCGCTGTATCGACAATGCCGAGGACCGCAACAAGTTCTCGGCCATGCTCGACCGTCTCGGCATCGACCAGCCCCGCTGGCGCGAGCTTACGAGCATGGACGACATCAACGAGTTTATCGCCGAGGTTGGATTCCCGGTGCTCGTGCGTCCGAGCTACGTGCTGTCGGGTGCGGCCATGAATGTATGCTACAATCAGGAGCAGCTCACACGTTTCCTGCGTCTGGCGGCCAATGTGTCCAAGCAGCACCCCGTGGTGGTGTCGCAGTTTATCTCCGGAGCCAAAGAGATCGAGATGGACGCCGTTGCCGACAAGGGTGAGATTGTGGCTTATGCCATATCGGAGCATATCGAGTATGCCGGCGTGCATTCGGGTGACGCCACCATCCAGTTCCCGCCCCAGAAACTCTATGTCGAGACCATGCGTCGCATCCGCAAGATTTCGCGCCAGATAGCCGACGCGCTCGAGATTTCAGGTCCGTTCAACATACAGTTTCTGGCCAAGAACAATGATATCAAGGTCATAGAGTGTAACCTCAGAGCCTCGCGCTCGTTCCCCTTTGTGTCAAAGGTGCTGAAAATCAACTTTATCGACCTTGCCACACGCGTCATGCTCGGACTCGATGTCGAGAAGCCTCATAAAAATGCCTTTGACCTCGACTATGTGGGCATCAAGGCTTCGCAGTTCAGCTTCTCGCGTCTGCAGGGAGCCGACCCTGTGCTTGGTGTAGACATGGCATCGACCGGCGAGGTTGGCTGTATAGGCAACGACTCGTCCGAGGCACTCATCAAGGCCATGATTTCGGTGGGCAACCGTGTACCCTCCAAGGCAGTGCTCATGTCTACCGGAACGCCCAAGCAGAAGGCCGACCTTCTTGACGCCGCCCATGAGCTGGCCAACCGCGGGTATACCATCTATGCCACCGGCGGCACACATGCCTATCTCAATGACAACGGCATCCCTGCCATACGTGTCTACTGGCCTTCGCAGTCCGACATGCAGCCCCAGGCCATCGAGCTGCTGCACGACCATAAGGTGGACATGGTGGTCAACATCCCCAAAAACTTTACCGACACCGAGCTTAGCAACGGCTACAAGATACGCCGCGCGGCCATTGATCTTAACATCCCTCTGCTCACCAATGCCCGCCTGGCCTCGGCTTATATCGACGCTTTCACGACCCATCCGCTCGACGAGATTGAAATCAAGAGCTGGGACGAGTACTAATTGGCAATTATCAATTAGCAATTAGTAATTTGGGACGAGGGTGTAAAAACTTCAAAAAATAATTACTAATTGCTAATTACTAATTGCTAATTAATGAAAGAATTTGTACATTTGCATCGCATTTTCTGAATTGCAATAGGTTAAAACAATTTTTTATATATCCTAATTATGAAGATTGAAAAAATTATCGGTCGTGAGGTTCTTGACTCACGTGGCAATCCTACCGTAGAGGTAGACGTAATCCTCGAATCCGGCGCACGTGGCCGCGCATCTGTACCCTCTGGTGCATCTACCGGCGTGAACGAAGCTCTCGAGCTCCGCGACGGTGACAAGGCTCGCTACATGGGCAAGGGCGTGCAGAAGGCTGTGGCTAACGTAAACGGCCCCATCGCCGAAGCCCTCAAGGGTATGAGCGCACTCGACCAGATCAAGATCGACGAGACCATGCTGGCTCTCGACGGCACTGACACCAAGAGCAATCTCGGTGCCAACGCTATCCTCGGCGTATCGCTCGCCGTAGCTAAGGCTGCTGCCGACTATCTCGATCTCCCCCTCTACAAATATATCGGCGGATGCAACACTTACTGCCTCCCCGTGCCTATGATGAACATCATCAACGGCGGCGCACACTCTGACGCTCCCATCTGCTTCCAGGAGTTCATGATCCGTCCCATCGGCGCATGCTGCTTCAAGGAAGGTATCCGCATGGGTACAGAGGTGTTCCATAACCTCAAGAAGGTGCTCCACGAGCGTGGTCTCTCTACCGCAGTAGGTGACGAGGGTGGTTTCGCTCCCGCACTCGACGGCACCGAGGACGCTCTCAACGTAATCATCAAGGCTATCGAGCTCGCTGGCTACGTGCCCGGCAAGGATGTGACCATAGGTCTCGACTGCGCTGCTTCGGAGTTTGCCAAGGAGCAGGCCGACGGCTCGTTTATCTATGACTACACCTGGAAGCAGGGTGCTGACGCTCCCAAGCTCAGCAGTGCTGAACAGGCCAAGTATCTCCAGGAGCTCGTAGAGAAGTATCCTATCGACTCTATCGAGGACGGTATGGGCGAGAACGACTGGGCCGGCTGGAAGGTGCTTACTGACCTTATCGGCAACCGTTGCCAGCTCGTTGGCGACGACCTGTTCGTGACCAACGTCAAGTATCTCCAGCGTGGTATCGAGGAAGGCTGCGCCAACTCGATTCTCGTTAAGGTTAACCAGATCGGCTCGCTCACCGAGACCCTCCGCGCCGTTGAGCTCGCTCAGCGTAACGGCTACACCGCTGTCATCTCTCACCGTTCGGGCGAGACCGAGGACGCTACTATCGCCGACATCGCCGTTGCTACCAACGCCGGCCAGATCAAGACCGGTTCGGCAAGCCGTTCCGACCGTATGGCCAAGTACAACCAGCTCCTCCGCATCCAGGAAGAGCTCGGCAAGGACGCTGCCTATGGTTATGGCAAGCGCACCAAGATGCCCCAGGCCTAATCTTTGCCTCGAAGCATAACTTTGATATACATATGCAGGGATTCCCCTATTGAGGGAGTCCCTGCTTTTTTTGTGTGCGATAGTGTTTTGACCGTCAGAAATTCTTGTTATCTTTGCCTCACAAGTAACTACATATACCATTACACTGATATAATCATGAAATTGCGTACATTTCCCACCCTCCTCGCGCTTGGCGTCAGTGCCGTGTGTGCGGCCGAGACCATTGACGTCACGACGTTCAGCTATGCAGGTCCCTATGCTGTCACATCGCCCTATATGATGGACAGTGTCGACATGTCGGCCCGGAAGTATGAGGTCAGGTCAAAACTGTCCACCCCCGTCTCGCTTGACCTTGCGGCGCGCGGCCGTCAGTTTACCGACTCGGTGCTTCCCGCCACCAAGGGCGATGCTCTCCATCTGCTGTCGTTCACGCTCGACAACTCCCATTACGCCTCAGCCCGTCTCAAGGTGACAGGCATCCGCAACTATGAGATGTATGTCGACGGCAAGAAGTATTCGGGCAATGAGCTCAAGCTCACCCCGCGCACTCGCGAAGTGGTGCTGAAGTGTCTTTCCGACAGTTCGGCCGCCGATACGCTCAAAGTAGCCGTCGAGACCTCGTCTCCACAGTATTTCACCGTCAACCCCTCGGGCGGACGTCGTTATTGTACCCGCGACATCTTTACCGGCCGGTTTATCGGTTCGGTGTCGGTATCGCCGCGCGGCAGATATATGTATACGGGCTATTATCATGTCGAGGCTGACGGCAAGAACAGCGGATGGGAATATGTGCTCACAGACCTTTCAAGCGGTCGCGAACTTATGCGCGGCAATCGGTCGATGTCGTGGATGCCACGCAGCGAGCAGCTCTATTACACACGTGAACGTGGAGGCAAGACGCAGCTCGTTACGGTCGATCCGGCTACAGGCGCGGAGAAAGTGATGGCAGCCGGATTGCCCACACGTCAGTTTACGATAGCTCCGACTGAGGATTTCATTGTCTATTCCAATAAAATCAACGGGCCCAAGGAAAAGAACGACGGGCTCTATCAGATAATCACGCCCGAAGACCGTCAGCCCGGATGGCGCGACCGCGGACAGTTGATGAAGTATGACTTTGCCACCGGCCTCTCGGTGCCGCTCACGTTCGGTCATAAACAGACATGGCTTTCCGGTATATCCGACGATGGTAACAAAGTGTTGTTTCAGGTGTCGGAAGACAATCTCGGCAAACGTCCGTCATCGCTCGTGTCGATGTATCTGCTCTCGCTTTCCGACATGAGTGTCGACACAGTGTGCAGCCGAGAGCCTTTTCTGGGTACCGCCATGCTGTCGCCCGACGCGACCAAAGTGGCTGTGATAGGTTCGCCCGAGGCTTTTGAAGGTGTGGGCCGCAATCTGCCCGACGATATGGTGCCGAGCATGGTCGACAATCAATTGTTTCTTATTGATGTCGCCACACGCAAGGCCACTCCGCTTACCCGCGATTTTGATCCGTCGCTCGACCGCATGAGATGGAGCCGAGCCGACGGGTGTATATACTTCTCGGCCGAGCATCGCGACAGCAAGCCGCTCTATCGTGTGAACCCCTCCACGGGCAAGGTAGAGTCGCTTGGCGTGAATGAATATTATGTCAAAGGCTACGGCATAGCGTCCGACGCTCCGGTTCTCGCCTATTATGGCCAGGGAGCCGACAACGCCGCGCGTCTTTACACACTCGACACGCGTAAACTCCGCTCCACGCTGCGTGACGACCTCGCTCCTGAGCGTACCGAAGGGGTGAACATCGTCCCGACCCACGACTGGACATTCAAGGGAAGCCGTGGCGACACCATCTATGCCTACTATAATCTTCCGCCGGATTTTGACCCGGAGAAGAAATATCCGGTCATAGTATATTACTACGGCGGATGCAGCCCTGTCGGCCGTTTTCTTGACACCACCTACAATCCCCACCTTTTTGCTTCTCACGGATTCATCTCGCTCGTCATCAACCCCAGCGGGGCCACGGGCTTCGGTCAGGAGTTTTCGTCGCGTCATGTTGCCACGGCCGGCGAGGGGGTGGCCCAGGATATAATCGACGGTGTGAAACAGTTCTGTGCCCAACATCCCTATGCCGATGCCTCTAAGGTGGGATGTTGCGGTGCCTCCTATGGAGGTTTTATGACACAGTATCTCCAGACGGTCACCGATATATTTGCTGCTGCCGTGTCGCATGCGGGCATAAGCGACCACACCAGCTATTGGGGTGAAGGTTACTGGGGCTATTCTTACAGCGAAGTGAGTATGGCCAATAAATATCCGTGGTCTGACCGTGAGCTCTATGTGGCCCGCAGTCCTCTTTACAATGCCGACAAAGTCAATACGCCGCTGCTCTTCCTCCACGGTGATGCCGACACCAACGTACCGGTCGGAGAGAGCATACAGATGTTTACAGCTCTCAAATTGCTCGGAAAGGAGACCGCGATGGTTGCTGTCAAGGGGCAAGATCATCATATTCTCGACTTTGACAAGCGTGAAAAGTGGCTTGACACTATGCTTGCGTGGTTTACCAAATATCTTCAGGATGATCCGTCATGGTGGGATGACATGTATCCTCAGAAACAATTATAGAATGAAGTCAGGATAGAAATGCATGATTATCGCGACGCGTTTTTATATAAAATAGAGCGTCGCGATAATTTTTTTGTGACTTGTGTGGTATATTTAGCGGGAGCATCCGCTATAATGAGGTGACGATAACTTGGCGGATGCAAATATTATTCCATAAAAAATGGCATAAAAAGCGTGTGCGGGAGTGTTTGGTGTATTAAATTGACACTCAGTGGTGTATAAAATATTGTCAAAAGCGAGTCTCAAAACAAGTGTTAAATAAGTGTTAAAATAGGTATGAAAATTTGGAGGATAAATGGAAAGTGTCTACCTTTGCACTCGCTTTTGAGAAGCACCCCTCACAGCGGTGAGGCGGTTAAAAAGGAATAACGCTGGCAAGTATCTCAAAGTTGAGATGGAAATGTTAAAACGATGTTAAAAATTCGTTAAAGATTTGCAGGAATGAAAAATTGTTCATAACTTTGCAAAACATTTCGCAAGAGTTTTCCCGAATACCTCGGAAGCGCGGAAAGAGCACATTGAAAGAATTACAATAGACAAGATAGAAAGTAGTACAAGAGTCATTATTAATAATAGGTAATGATGTTCTCAAGTCAATTCTGAATATCCATATA
>RIBL01000018.1 GCA_003762875.1 Muribaculaceae bacterium Isolate-110 (HZI)
ACTCCCCCCATCAGACCCATCGGCCCCATCCGGCCCATCCGACCCGCCCCACCCACTTTAGCGGTACACCGTGCTCCGCAGCCCAAAGCTAAACCGCACGGTAAGCGACCGTTGACATACTGCACACCACCCCACACCCGGCTACGCGACCAAAGTCGCCGCTTGCAAAAAATTATTTCGCCCCGGCATAGCGCATGTATTGGGGATTTTTTGTAACTTTGCAGCGTATTTCAAGAAATAGCTCTTTTAAATTATGATAAATCGAGTTTTGATACGTATAAAGGTAGTTCAGCTACTCTACTCCTACCTGTTGTCGCAGAATGAGTTTCGCATAGAAGCTCAAGTAGAAAACCCTTCGCGTGACAAAAAGTATGGCTATGCGCTATATCTCGACCTGCTGATGCTCGTGCTTGAACTCTCGGGCATTGATGTATCCAACGGTCGTCGCGAGTCTCCTCTGCGCGGCCTATCCCTCAACAAGCACATCCATCAGAGTCTGCTTGCCAAATCGCTAAACTCCAACTTTGAGATTCGAGACATTATAATTAAGGAGCGCGCCAAGCCCGAGGCGTTCGACTCAGTGATACCGACACTTTACCGTGCCATAGCCGAGTTGCCCGCTTACAAGAGCTTCGCAAAGATCAAGGCCCCCACCCTGCATGACGAAGTGACATTATGGCTCTCGATTGTCGAGAACATCTTTGCTCAAAACACCGAGTTCATGGCCATCGCACGTCGCAACCCCGATTTCACCATGGCCGGATTCGAGCGCGGCATAGCCTCACTCAAATCCACCCTCGGCAACTATGGCGACAATCGCTCGTTGGTAATTCACGCCCGCAACTCGCTCGACCATGCCATGGAAAAAGCCTACGAGCTCTACTACAGCCTGCTCCAGCTCGGCATAGAGCTGACCAACGAACAGGCTTTGCGTCTCGACAATGCCAAGCACAAATTCTATCCCACCGATGCCGACCTGCACCCCGACATGCGATTTGTCGAGAACAAATACATTCAGGCCCTCAAATCCAATCCCCGATTCAACGAATACATCGAGAACAACAAAGTCTCATGGGTGGCTCAGGACGTCATGACAAGCACATTGCTCAACGAAGTGATTCAGTCTGATGCCTATCTCGACTACATGGCCTCACCCGGTGAGAAAACCCTCGAAGAAGACGCTGCACTCTGGCGCACTCTCTACAAAAATGTCATCCTCCCGTCCGACACTCTGGCCGAGGCCCTCGAATCGAAATCCATCTATTGGAACGACGACCTCCAGGAAATGGGCACATTCGTCTTGAAAACCATACGCCGCATCGTCATAGCCACAGACGAGGGCTCCGCCTCATCGGCCATCATGCCTATGTACAAGGACGAAGAGGACAGCCACTTCGGTGCCGACATGCTCTCGAGTGCCATCAAGCATTGCGACGAATACAAGGAGCTCATCGAAAAATTTGTCAACACAGCCCGCTGGGACGCCGACCGTCTCGCATTCATGGACATCGTAATCATGGTAGCCGCAATCACCGAGATCATCGACTATCCCGCCATTCCGCTGGCTGTCTCTCTCAATGAGTACATCGAGATTGCCAACCACTACTCAACCCCGCGCAGCGGATCGTTTATCAACGGTATTCTCTACTCAGTAATCAAATATCTCAAAGAGGAAAACAAAATCTTTAAGAGCTGAACAAACGTTTATACTAATAATTAACTTCGGTAAAAATCAACAAACCACAACCAGATATGCTTAACAACATTCTTCTCCAGACCCAAGGCACAGGATGGGCCAACATCCTGATGATTGTAGTGCTCATTGCTATCTTCTACCTGTTCATGATTCGTCCGCAGCAGAAAAAGCAGAACGAAATCAAAAAATTCCGCGAAGGCATCAAGGCCGGCGACCGTGTAGTCACCGCCGGAGGCATCTACGGCAAAGTACGCTCAGTCGGCGACAACACTTTCGATCTCGAAATTGCTAAGGACGTCCGCATAACCATTGACAAAGGCTCGGTATACCCCTCTGCACAGCAGGCTGCACAGGACGCCCAGGCCGACAACAAATAATCCCGGCCAAGACTCCGCATCCACATGAAGGATAAAGTCAGAGATATCATACAGCGTGTAAGCACAGCCCTTCGCTCAAGCCGAGGGAAGGATGTGCTTACATACCTTATGTTTGTGGCTGTAGCCTTCGTGTTTTGGGTATTCATGTCTCTCGACACCGAGATGCAACGCGACTTTGACGTCCCTGTCGAAATCAGTGAGATCCCCGACAGCGTCACTCTCATAGGTCAGCCCCCAGCCTCATTGGCAGTCAGCGTCAAGGGCAAAGACTCCCACCTCATAAGATTTTTGTGGGGTAAAATGTCGCCTGTAAAATTCAAATGGGCCGACAATGCCTCGGACGGCTCCCTCCTCCTGCCCGCCGCCCGCATGGACACCAAACTTCGCGACTACTTCGGACCGGGCGTCGAGATTGTATCGTGTCGTCCTGACTCCCTGCGCATACCCTACACCTCACAACCGGGCGTAAAAGTGAAACTCATCGTCCAGACCGACATTCACCCCAACCTGCAATACATAGTTTCGGACACTCCTTACGCCGATGTCGACTCAGTGACCCTATATTCGGTCAACGACATTCCTCATTCGCTCAAGATGGTAAGCACCGAGCCGATAGTCAAGTCCGGGCTCAAGGACACAGCACGCTATGAAGTCAAGGTCAAACCGATAGCCGGAGTGCGAATAGTGCCCGACAAGGTGACTGTGACTGTACCGGTCGAGCCTCTCATCGCCCGTAAACGCATGGCTGTCATCGAACCGCAGGGTGTACCCGCCGGAAAGCACCTGGTCACATTCCCCTCCAAGGTCGAAGTATCATACCTTGTACCGATGAGCGCGTATAATGACGAATATCCCCTCAAGGCATTTGTCGAATATGCTGATGTCAAAAATCCCGGCAACAAGATACCCGTGACTCTCTCGATGATTCCGAGCATATATCACAGCGTATCGTTCTCACCCGAAAGTGTCGAATACATAATCGAAGACGCCGAATGACCGTCAATCGCCACTACATCATAGCCATCAACGGAGGTATCGGCAGCGGAAAAAGCGTCGTAAGCCGCATAGTAACGGTAATGGGTTATCCTGTCTATGACTGTGACGCCCAGGCACGGCAACTCATGGACAGCAGCGACGAAATCAAGGCAGCCATATCTGCTGGCATCCACCACGCATGCATAAAAGACGGCCAGATTGACCGCGCTATGCTCGCATCAATAGTGTTTGAGGACAAAGAAAAACTGGCTATTCTCAACTCCATAGTGCATGGTGCCGTGCGAGAGCATTTCGCATCATGGGCCGAAGATCAGGCCGGCACCGTATGTTTTGTCGAGACAGCAATCCTTTATCAGAGCGGCATGGACACAATGGTCGATGAAGTATGGACCGTCGACGCCCCTCTTGACCTGCGCATTGAGCGCGTAATGAAACGCAACGGACTCACACACCAGGCTGTAATGTCACGGATTACCACCCAGACCTCTTTCACCCCAGCCATCCCCCACCCCCTCGTCCGCTTGATAATCAACGATGCCGACACCCCCCTCCTCCCCCGCATCGAACAACTCACCTCCACCCTCCCCGCCCGCTAATAACCAACACCTCACCACCTCCAAAACACACAATCATTCACAAATCACAAATGCGTCATGTTATCGACATTTTTTCAAGGGAACAAACGAACAGTATTATTGAAAAAGAATGTCATCGCGTCATTTGTGCTTAACGGAGGCTCCATACTCATATCTTTTGTACTTGTACCAATGACTCTTGGTTATCTCAATGAGTACGAATATGGTGTTTGGCTTACCCTTAATTCAATCCTGTCCTGGATATATATTTTTGATATCGGACTCGGCAATGGATTAAGAAACAGGCTCACGGAAGCCTTGGCACGAAATGATTTCAAATCGGCAAAAATATATGTCAGCACCTCATTTTTTTGCATGAGCATCATTGCAGGACTTATATTTGGTATATTCTTTTTAACACAACATTTTATTGACTGGTATGGATTTCTCAATGTTGACCCGACCAAAGTGCAGAATCTTGGCTCAGTAATAGTTATTGTGGTCGCAACAGTATGTCTTACATTTGTATTTAAACTCATTGGCAGCATCTATATGGCACATCAGCTTCCGGCAGTCAACAACTTACTAACTTTCTTAGGTAGCTTTGTCTCATTGATAGTAATTGCCATTCTCAAACAGACTACAGACGGCTCGCTTAAAGAAGTCGCCATTACATTCACGGCATCAGCAGCACTTATATACATATTGGCCTATCCGATCACATTTAAGAAATACAAGACGTTAGCTCCATCTTTCAATACCATAAAACTCAGCCATTTCAGAAGTCTTGCAACACTCGGAGTAAACTTTATGCTCATACAGATAGCCGTGCTTGTGATTTTCATGACATCAAACGTCATAATATCACGTCTGTTCGGCCCGGAAGAAGTTACACCATACAATATTGCCTTCAAACTGTTCTCAGCGTTCAATATGGCATTTACTATACTCCTATCCCCTTTGTGGTCTGCTGTAACAGATGCCTATACTCGTGGCGATTACAATTGGATTCGCCACAGCATGCAAAAAATGAGGGCGATATGGATGCTAATGACCGTAGCCATGATTATAACAGTGATGCTGGCAAAATATCTGTATAACCTTTGGATTGGAGATGAAGTAATAATTCCGCTCCAACTATCCGCATGGATGGCCGTCTATATAGCATTGTCATCTCTTAGTAATCTTTATGCAAACATAATAAACGGATTCGGGAAATTAAGGCTCCAGCTCATTTCGGCATTGATACAGGGTATCATATACATTCCACTTGCTGTCTGGTGCTGCAACCTGTTTGGCGTATGCGGCATTTTAATTGCACTGAGTGCCGTATGTCTGTTCAGCTCTATTATAAATGGATTACAATGTCGTATTCTGATATCAGGGAAAGATTGTGATTCAAACAATATATGGAACAAATAGCTTATGAAATTCACTATTATCACCGTTTCATTCAACGCTGCCGACAATATAGCCGAGACCATCAATTCAGTATTGAGCCAATCATACAATGATATAGAATATATCATTATAGACGGTGGCTCTACTGACGGCACCGCCGAGATTATACGCCAATATGACGGAGACATCGCTTACTGGATTTCAGAACCAGACAATGGGATATACGATGCCATGAACAAAGGCCTTGCCAAAAGCCATGGAAACTACATCTTATTTCTTAATGCCGGCGACACTTTTTTCAATAATGAAGTGCTTACAAATGTATATGACGAGATACAATTCTCAGCACCAAATATGCCGGATGTCATATATGGTGAAACTGTCGGAAAAACAGATGATGGATATTACGTCATAGAATCACACCCTCAACCATTCAAAGAAGATATTGGTTGCTGCCACCAATCAATCCTGGTACGTGGTGACATTATTCGGAAAGAAAAATTCAACACAAAATACCGTCTGAGAGCCGATTTTGATCTAATGCACCGTCTATATCTAAACAAAAGATATTCATTCCGACACATCAATAAATACATATCCATATATGATTGCTACGGTGCATCCTCTTCCTTGAAGCACATGCATTTAATGCGACGAGAACAGCTTGACATTCTTGGGAAAAAATTTTCATATCCTTCTTTCATTATATGGTTGGCAAAGAATTCTATATATTTAATAAAAACACAGTTTCTTCCTTATATAATCAGACAACACCTTAAGGACTCACCAAAAATCATGTCTCTGGCCGACATCAGACAAATTGCCGATTAGACAATACAAAATAAAGAACAATCGAAAAATATCATTTATTTTCCCTATAGAGTTTGCCAAGACGAGATTTTGTTAGTAACTTAGAGGCACAAAAAATCACATTTGTGCCTCTAAGGCGTAAACATTTTTGACGGCACAGACGTTGATAAGTCATGACAATTAACTTCGGTCGCTAATGTGGCCAAATATAAAATAACAAAATTATGAAAGCTTTAAACATTGTGCTCGCAGTATTAGGAGGTGCCATCGCCGGTGCCACAGTAGGCCTTCTTCTCGCTCCCGAGAAAGGAGAAAACACCCGTAAAAACATCGTGAAATATCTCGAGAGCAAGGGTATCAAGCTCCAGAAGAGCAAACTTGAAGAACTCGCCGACGAAATTGCCGACGAACTCGGGAAATAACATCAGAAAAGATTAACACCACAATACAATCCACTGCATTATGTCAAACTTATCTACACTCTATGCTTTCATCGGTGGCGCAATCGTCGGAGCCGGAGCCGCAATTCTCTTTGCTCCTGAGAAAGGCGAAGACGTACGCACACGTATAGCTGAACTGCTCCGTAAGAAAGGCATTCTGTGCTCCGACAACGAAATCGACGCACTCGTTGAGCAACTGACAACTCAGATTGACGACTGAAATAAGACAGTCCCAATCTGCTCGACATAAAGACATCATCAGGGGCACGCCGGCTCATATCCTCGTGCCCCTGACGTGTTATAGACAATATGTCTGTTCCACTACCCCATCACATATTCCACCATAATTAACTTACTATGCCGGAAATACGCGATCAGATATCAAGCATCTGGTTAGAAATCAAAGAAACCCTCAAGCTTAACTTTGATTACGCCAAACTCACAGCCACCGAAAAGCTTACCGTACTCCTGTCGATGATAGGTCTCGCTCTTGTATGTTTCGCACTGGCTTCGATAATAATATTTCTGATATCACTCGGGCTCATGCTCCTGCTGGCAAAAAGCACAGGACTTTTTGGCGCATGCATGATTATGGCGGGAATATATGCCATAATACTTGCCGCTGCCATACTGTTGCGACGACAACTTATAATCGATCCAATCGCCCGCTTTATCTCCCACTTGTTTCTTAAGTAATCATGTCGAACGCCAAACAACTGCCTCACAATAACGAAGAGTGGAAGGGATACACCCTTGAAGAAATCCGCTATGCCCGCGCTTACACCGCGGCCCGCATGGAACTAAACCGCGAACGTCTCACTGCCCGCGCCCGTGACATGCAAAAAAACGGGCTCAAACCGGGCGTGTCGAAAGGAATGCTCGGCAAAATGCTCGGTGCGTTCAGTTACATCGACATCGCGCTACTCTCATGGAGAGTCGGGCGCAAACTATTCAGAGTAACCCGTGCCATAAAAGGTAAATAATCACGGTCATAATATAATATCCACGTTCCCATCACAACCATAATATCACCTGTATTCTTGCAACCAACATGAACGATTATACCGAAGTACGCCTCAACCTCAACCCTTGCACCGAAACCCACACAGACATTCTCGCGGCCATGCTTGCAGAGACCGGTTATGAAAGTTTTGTACCGGACAGCACCGGCCTGACCGCATATATCAGAAAAGAAGACTTCAGCCCAAAGGCTCTTGACCATGTGATACGCGAATTTCCGATGGACACTGCGATATCGCCGTCTCACTCAGTCGTAGAGGGACAGGATTGGAATGCCGAATGGGAGAAAAACTACTTCAGACCTATCGTAATCGACAATCTTTGTGCAATACATTCGTCATTTCACAAAGATGTGCCGGCATGCAAATATGATATACTCATAGACCCTAAAATGGCTTTCGGAACCGGCCATCACGCAACAACGACTCTAATACTGCGCCGTCTGCTTGCAATGGGCCTCACAGGCAGAAAGGTTGTAGACATGGGCACCGGAACTGGTATTCTCGCCATACTTGCCGACATGCGCGGTGCCGCCAGAATCGACGCCGTGGAGATTGATGAGTTTGCCTATGAGAACGCAAAAGAGAATATAAAACTCAACAATGCCTCACACATTGCCCTGCACCATGGTGACGCATCAGCTCTTGCAACAATACGCGACATCAACCTCTTCATAGCCAATATCAATCGCAATATCATAACCGCAGATCTCGCCGCCTATACCGACACACTGTCGCCAGGAGCATCGATGGTATTAAGTGGATTTTATGAAGAGGACATACCCGTAATCATGAAAACGGCCGAGACATTAGGGCTAAAATATGCCGACCACACTGTGCTTGATCGCTGGGCCTCGCTTCATCTGAAAACGACCGACGCATAGAGCAGGGTTAAAGAGCCGGCCCTTTATATCCTCTCTCCTCTTCCAATCTGCCAGCAGCATTATACATAATGAAAAAAAACGCCATATCAATCATCACATTTCTGTCTCTCCTTTCAGCCAATGCACAGACCAACGATAACACCCCACAACATGGATTCACCTGGGGAGTGGAAGTCGGATCGGGAATAGACATGGGAGGAGATAACATGTCGACCCTCAATCTCGCTGCACTCATAGGCTACCGTACATCCTGGATTAACTTTGCCGGAGTCGGACTCGGAATCGACATGATGATGTCCAATTCATGCCGCTCATTCCCAATATATGGCATGATACGTTCTTCGTTTGCTGAGAAGCCCAAACTGTTTTTTGCCGAAATGAGAGCCGGAGTTGCATTAAACCAAGCCACCGACGTACCTGACCGCACCAACTTGTACCTTCAGCCAGGAGCCGGAATATATTTGGCCACAGGCAAGACCTTCGCTTCCTACATAACGCTGTCATACACCTATAACGCCATGACATTCTATGGCGATAAGAAAGACACTCTCGTGCATGGACTCAACATGGCCACGCTTTCGCTCGGAGTAACATTCTGACATTACTATCATTTTTTCACAACCACCCTTAGCCAATCACGGCCACATGTGAGCAATCTCGACATCAAGTATGAATCTCTGACATAAAATGCCAGCCGCTGCATCATAGTAAGATGCTTGTAATCTTTTCTTTCTATAATTTTATGTATATATGGATGATTTACAGCTTCATGATGTGCCAGACGTTTCTCTTTAGCAGTCAAGTCCGAACCATATATTTCTCTAAGATAATTACGCAGATACCCCAACATCACAGATGCTCCTATCAACGACACATTCTTATAGCCATGTTTGGGCAAATTATGTTCCAAATATAACGAAATCTCCGCAGACCGATCCATTCTATCCGGCCTGAATTTAGAACGAGAGCATGGGGTATCGCGATAATAATAAAAATGATTATTTGTATATACAATTGACGAACATTTGGGAGCGACCTCAAGAATAAAAGCATAATCCTCTACAACAATCTCACCTTCCGGACAAAACACCAGATTATTATCCATAAGCATATCACGTCTGAAGATCGCCGTACATGCACTATCTGTGGTTTTGACACACGCACCAAATGGCATATTGGTAACAGCCTCCAATATAGGGTTAACCTTTTCATCAAAAGATACCGACAGCACACCAGACTTATCCTCAACACTAACAGCGCACAATGACCGGTCATAATTATATGACACAGTATTAAAGAGAAAGCGAACTTGCTCAGCCCCATTTTTTTCACCAATCGCCACCGACTCTTCTAATGTATTAAGAGCTATAAAATCATCTGAATCCACAAAGCAGACCCATTTGCCCTGGGCTATCGAAAGTCCGGTATTTCTGGCAATACCCGGACCTCCATTTTTTTTATGTATAACGATGATCCGAGAATCTTCCGCAGCGTAATCATCACACATTTGCGGACACCTGTCAGGAGACCCATCATCAACTAAAATAATCTCTATATTATGCAGAGTCTGCCTAACAATGCTCTCCACACACATATCAAGATATTTTTCAGCCTTATATATCGGCACTATCACCGAAACCAAAGGACATGCATAACTGTCAGTCATAGCCAATCACAACGTCTTTTTCACAGCTCCAACATATGGCTGTAATCCATACATACATACATATGACATCACAAAACACACATAGGCAATTCGCAACGAATCATTATAAATAAATGTAAGGACAAACAACACAGCCATGTATGCAAAAATACTATTGCCTCGAATCTGTTTATCGGGCGTGAATAACAATGATATGATTGTGCATACAATCCATACCAGTCCTACGATACCAAGCTGAACAACAATAAAAAAAATCGTTATCACAGAGCCTGATAGCAACCATTGAAAACTGGAAGACAGTTCTGTAGTCTCTAACACAGAGCCTCCTTTGAACTGACCGATACCAGCTCCAAGAACATAACCACCCTCACATGAGTCAAATATTTCTGGCAAAAGCAGAAAACGGCCGAAACGAGGTAGATCGACAATATTCTCAAATTCTGTTCCATCATATTGTGCTGCCACAGCCATATCCACTAAAGCATCCATATCGGTCCCGACAAAATAATCGATAAACAACTCCTCATTAAATGTATCACTATTAGCATTAGTCACAGTCAAATACAGATAGGACATGAGCGAGAACAATACAATCACCAGCGGCACTGACATCAAGAGCCTGAATATGAAACGGCGATCAATCTTCATTAAGAAGATAAAATATAGTATTATATATATAAAACCGACCTTTGTCTCATTTAAAATTGTCATAAAAAGCAACAGCACAAGTACCCTGTTGTTGTATATGTTCCATACATAAGACCGTGTCTCATCCCACCGTTTATTAACCAGATAAAATGAGATCAAAAATATCAACGTTGTCACAATGCCGGAACAGCCATAACCAAGAGAGCCTCCACCCTGATCGCCAGCCCCATACTTCATAAACTGAAAAAGCAAACATGGCAACTGAATCCACAAAAACACATACAACTGCCGATCTACAGATCTTACGAATCTATCTGCATAGTCTCCACTCAGGAAATATCTTATAATCGGGGCCATAAACAACAAGCCAAAAAACTCGCGAGAACCATTCAGAAACACTATTATGCCCTGATGATTAACTACTGCCGATATTACAGCTATAGCATAAAATGCCCCAACCACAAATACATCCCTGCGATTTCTGATTGTAACAAGACCTAATATCAAATACACCATATCGGACAGGAGGTATAAATAGCTCTGCTTGCCCTCCAATCCGGGAATAATTTCCGTAAATATGAAAGTCGCACACAACTGAACCCATACAGCTGTGAAAAAAAAGCATGAGAACAACTTGTACTTCTCAATCATATTATAAGGAGCTTATTGTCTGCTTTTAAATATTAAGATCTGACAGCAGCATGGCATGCGGTCACTTTTTGGCTGAGTAGCCATAACCGTAGCCTTTCTTGCTGTGGGTGCCGTTGATTACAACTGATAGTTTTTTGAGACGCTTGTCCTCATAGATCGACTCGACAAACTTCAAATCGTCGAGTGTGCTGTAATTGACACGTGTAACATAGATCGAGGCATCGGCGATACGGTCGAGAGTAAAGGTGTCGCTGACCATACCTACAGGCGCGGTGTCAACAATTATATAGTCATACATGGGACGCAACTGTTCAAACAACCTGTCGACAGCGTCGCTCATAAGCAGTTCGGCAGGATTAGGCGGAATCGGACCGGCGACAATCACGTCGAGCGACGTAGTGCCTTCCACATGACTGATGATGTCGGACAGAGCGAGATTTCCCGCTGACAGATAGTTGGTAAGGCCCCATTTGGGATTAATGCCAAGATAGTTGCCGATCTGCGGGTTGCGAATATCCATGCCGACAAGCAGCACTTTCTTACCATGCTGAAGTGCGAGCGATGCTGCGAGGTTGATCGCGATAAACGATTTGCCCTCGCCCGATTTGGTAGAAGTCATGAGCACAATCTTGTCGCCCGAACCGCCAAGCAGAAACTGGAGATTGGAGCGCAACAGACGGAAAAGCTCTGTAGCCGATGACGTGTCGTGCTCTGTAACCACAAGACTGCGGCCGGAATGGTCGGTGCACATTTCACCAAGCACGGGAGCTGATACATGACGTTCTACTTCCTCACGCGACTCGGCTTTGTTGAGTATGAGTTTACGTAAGTATAAATATATCGGAGGCAATATGATACCTATCAAAAAGAATACGATAAGTATCATTTTGTTTGACGCGCCAAGCGGCTCGCTCAACACGTATGCCTCATCGACAATCTTACCCTTGGGAATAGAGTTGGCCAGCAGCATGGCATTCTCCTCCTGACGCTGGAGAAGGAAAAGATAAATCTCCTGCTTCATCTCCTGCTGACGCTTCATATTGACATACTCACGTTCCTGCGTGGGTATACGGCCAAGTTTGGATCTATTGTCGCCCTGCTGCGAGATGAGGTCTTTCAGTCTCACACGCGAGGCATCAATGGCCCGGTCGGTAGTTGCAAGAATATTGCGACGGGTCATGTCCATGCGATTTTCAATCTTGCGCAACGCATAGTTGTCAGCCTTGGCATTATTGAGCAACTCGATACGTTCCATTACCAGGGAATTATACGCAGAAATACCATGCTGAACAGAAGCCGTCGACACGGTGGTAGGCACCAGTTCGGTATTAAGTATCGAATCTGTAAAGAAATCGCGCGTGAGTTGCAGGAGTTCCAGCTCTGTCTCAAGAGCCACGATATTGTTTTCAAGAGTGCTCTTCTTGGAACTGCGGTAAGCAGCCTCGGCCTGAATATCGGTAATACCGTTGGCCTCCTTATAACGCTGTATGGCCGACTCTGCCTCATCGAGATCATGCCCCATCAGACGTATACGGTCCTCAAGGAATGTCGCAGTCTTCTGGCCCTGAAGATTTTTTTCGTATATACCGCGCTCGTTATACTTTTCGAGAATCTCGTTGAGTATCGCGCTGCCATAGACGGGATTGGGTGTGTCGAATGCAAGTGTTATGACATTACTCTTTTTACTTGCCAGGCTGGCCTCGACCTGATCGGTAAGCATTTCGGCTCCTGACTCATAGCCGGCAAAAGAGATAACGCTTTTCACCTTCTTACCTTTGGGATATGATTCAGTGGCCTTGACGGTAAAATCGCCATAGTCAGTCTTGACAACCGTCGGGAGTTTCACTCCGCTTATGTCGGCAATAGTCTCTTTTTTTGCCTTCACACTGATGTCGGCAATACCGCTTTCATCAGTTTTAACCTTAAAGACAAGCGTTGTGCGAAGTGTGTCGGCTATGCCCGGAGCCTCGACATCAATAGGAAAGTCGGGATAAGAGAGCGCAGACTTCAAGAAGCCCGTACGCACATAGTGTGTTTTGTTGATGCCCAACGCTTTGACTACATTGCGATAAAGCGAGTGGGAAGAGATTACAAACACCTCATCCTGCACATTGGCATTTGAGCCAAACAGCGCGCCTATACCATTGTTTTTTCCTTTGGCTGACGATGCGCCGAAAGGTCCGTCATCATCCTGTGATATAAGGATATTGGCTCTAACAGCCATATTCCGGCTATGCATGCGCGTGTATAGAAATCCCAACACAAGACACAGGAATATGGATATTACAAAATAATACCATTTTGAGGCGTATGAGCGCAACAGGCCCATTATATCTAAATATTCAGCCTTCGGACGGGCGTTTGCCATGATACTTATTATAAAAATATATTGTGTTTTCCGGGTTATATTCTCAACAGATCACTTTACTGTAAGAGCGATGACGAGCGAAGCTATCACCGAAGACGCACTCACGATAGTGGATATTACCGAGAGTTTGAACGCATTGTTCTGGTTATACTTCGAGTTGGACTGGCGTATCGCATTGGGCTCTACATAAATATAGTCATTCTGCTTTACGTAGTAGTATGGCGAGGTCAGCACGTCGGACGAATTGAGATTGAGATGCGCGAAACGACGCTCACCATTCTCCTCGCGTATCACAAGCACATTGCTTCGTTCGCCATACTCCGTGAGGTCACCGGCAGCCGTAAGCGCGTCAAGTATCGAGCACCGGTTGCCGGTAAGAGCTATCTGTCCGGGATTTTTCACTTCTCCAGCCACATTAACCTTGAAATTCACAAGACCGACATACACCATAGGGTCCTCAACATCTTTGCTCAGCCTCTTTATCAAGTCGTCACGAAGCTGTTCGGTAGTCATTCCGGCCACATGAATGGTGCCGAGCACTGGGAAGTTTATATCACCTTTTGACGACACTATATAGGTCATCTGCTTATCATTGCGTGTCGACTCCATGCCCCATTTATATGCAGGATTGGCCAACGGCAGATTGTATATAGCTGTTGCAGACGGGTTGACTGAATTGACCGTAATATACAATTCGTCATCAGGCTCTATAGTAGGAATATAGTCTGACTTGGGAAGTGTACCCTCTTTAACTGATGATAAATCGGTGAAATATGGTAACGTGGTCTTGGACGATGAGCACGAAGCAAGAAGCATGGCCGAGAGCAGACAGCCGGTAATGAATTTGAGTTTCATAAAAAATTTCACGTATGCATTTCATAAGAGCGCGTTTGCAGCCAAACACACTATTATGAAACGCAAAGATGTGTAAAATATTATACACATCTCTAAAAAAACGACTGCAAAATCAATTTACCATCGGATTTTGCGGATGATACAGCCACCCCCTGAAATCATCGCCGAGAGCTCTGACAGCCCTGTGCCAATAGGCATCACCGGCACCCCGCAGCATATCGTGAGGTGAGCCGGTCAGAGGCGACACAGCCCAGACGTTACGGGCAAGTTCTTCCTCAAGCTGAGAACCACTCCATCCGCTATATCCGAGAAAAAAACGAATATTACCCTCCAGTTCATAACCGTCGTTGACTATCGAGAGCATCGGATCAAAGTCACCGCCTACCCACAACCCGTCGCCAAGAGGTTGTGTACCCGGGATGATGTCGCCGAGGGTATGTATAAAATACAAACGATCACTTCCAACCGGGCCTCCGCAATAGACAGGAATAGACTCCTTACGCTCGACACCCTCAACAAGTTCCTGCAACGTGTAGTCCGAGCCATTGTTAAGCACTACACCCATAGCACCACCTCCGGGCTCATACTCTATGAGCGCGATAACCGAATGACTGAAATAATCCTCTCGCAGAAAAGGCTCGGAGACCAACAGTGCTCCGGGAGCCGGGGTGCTACCCGACTGAATATCTATATTGAACAGCAGCGACTTGTAATCCATAACATCGACATACTTTAATGGTTCGCCTTGTGAAGAAAAGTCAGGAGTGATGAAACGCGTGCTCCTACACTTTTAACAACACCTGACACATAAAAGTTACAACGTGACAGCGTTTTTGCACCGGCAGAGCCGTCACAGGCAGCCACAACGGCTATTTATTCAACCAGCTCTCCGATAAGCGTGGCCGATGACGCCGACACGGCCTTGACACGCACTGTGTCGCCCACACGACAGTTGCCACGCGGGAACACAAAGGTCTTGTTTTGTGAGCTGCGACCCACCATCTGCTCTTTGGATCTCTTTGACACACCCTCGACGAGCACCTCGAACGTGTGGCCGACATCACGAAGATTGCTTGCGAGCGATAGCTCATTTTGCAGAGCTATCATGCGGTTAAGACGCTCAATCTTCACTTCCTCCGGCACATTGTCGGGCATTGTGCGCGAGGCAAGCGTGCCCGGCCGCTCGGAATACTTGAACATGAACGACGAATCAAAGCCAACCTCTCTCATAAGCGAGAGAGTCTGCTCGAAATCCTCCTCCGTCTCATCGTGAAATCCCGTGAAGAGGTCGGAAGATATGCCGCAGTCGGGTATGCGGGAACGTATTGCCGCGATGCGGCCAAGATACCATTCACGTGTGTATTTTCGGTTCATCGCCTTGAGCACACTATCGCTGCCCGACTGCACGGGCAGGTGAATGTGACGGCAGATATTGGGATGAGCGGCAATGACATCAATAGTCTCGTCGCTCATATCCTTGGGATGGGAGGTGGTAAAACGTATACGCATATCAGGAGCGGCCTCGGCCACCATCGCAAGAAGAACCGGGAAATTGACCGCCACTCCGTCAGGACCGGTATAGTTGTAACTGTTGACATTCTGCCCCAGGAGGGTTGCCTCCTTAAATCCCCGTGCTCTGAGGTCGACAAGCTCGGCAAGTATGCTCTGAGGCTCGCGTGAACGCTCTCGCCCGCGGGTATAGGGCACAATACAATAGGAGCAGAAATTATTGCATCCGCGCATTATACTGATAAACCCCGACACGATATTTCCCGTTATGCGGGCGGGAATAATGTCGCGATAGGTCTCGCTTGTGCTCAAAGTTACGTTAACTGCCTTCTCGCCGGCCTCGACCGAAGCAAACAGCGCGGGCAGATCGAGATATGAATCAGGCCCGGCCACAAGATCAACTCCATGATTAGCCACCAGATCCTCTTTGACACGCTCGGCCATACAGCCTATCACTCCGATAATGAGTCGCGGACTGCTTTTCGGACGCTTGCGGCGCAGCGAGGCAAGAAATGCCAGGCGCGACAAAATCTTCTGCTCGGCATTGTCGCGTATGGAGCAGGTGTTGAGCAACACGGCATCAGCCTCGTCAAGATTGTCGGTCATGTCATAACCGACCGTAGCCATCACCGAAGCCACTACTTCACTGTCAGCTACATTCATCTGACAGCCGTAGGTTTCTATGTATAATGTGCGGTTTTGTCCCATAATTTATTTGTGTAATAGCGCAACATTAAGTAACTTTGCGCAAAAGTAGCACAAAGTTACACATTTTTTCGCAAATGGAGACAATAATAATATGGATAGTGATTGTCGCTGTCGGAGCCGCTTATGAGTGGGTCAAGAAAAAGGCCGCGCCGTCAGAGAGCGAGCAGCATCCGCCAGCCCGCACATCACGCCCGGCTCCATGCAATGCACCGTGGAGCACTGACCGGGCCATGCAGCAGCCGGCCCGCATGCAACACGAGCCACGCAAGCCCAAACCACAAAAGCCGGCTCCGGCCGCCTCAGCCATTCCAGCCCCCGCTCACTCCTACCAGCCGCTCACTAATCTTCCGGCCAACGACACTCCGATGCAGGTAGAAGAGCTCGACAACAATCAGGAGACTCCTCAGACCTCAAAGGTGTCACAACAGGAGCTGGCCGAACGACAGGCTCACTATGACCGTTGGCGCAAAGCGATACTCGACACGCAGATACTTGAACGCAAATTCTGACTATAAATACTAACGAATATAGAATTCAACTAAAGCATAAACCGACTATCAAAATGAGATTTCCTATTCTCACTCCTGAAGAGGCAGCCGACCTCTTTTACAACGACTGCAACTGCGGATTCTCCGGCTTTACCGCTCCCGGAGCACCCAAGATGGTCACACAAGCCATCGCCGCCAAGGCCGAGCGGCTCCACGAGCAGGGAGAACCTTTCAAAATCAACATCGTCACAGGAGCCTCGACATCCGACTTATGTGACGGGATGCTCGCCCGAGCCAACGCCATAGGTCGACGCACCCCCTATCAAAATCATCCCGACCTACGCAAACGCATCAATTCGCACGACGCCCATTACTTTGACCTTCATCTCTCAGAGACCGCCCAGAAGCTACGTTACGGCCAGATAGGCGACATCGACATCGCAATAATCGAGGTGTGTGACATCAAGGATGACGGCACTGCCGTGGTAGGCACAGGCGTGGGCAACGTCCCCACCATAGCCAAGATGGCCAAGCGCGTAATTATCGAGCTCAATGAGAAGCTCCGCCACTCACTCTACGGTCTGCACGACATATATATGCCCCTTGATCCGCCTTGCCGCCGTGAAATACCTATCTACAAGCCCAGCGACCGCATCGGATCACCCGTGCTCAAAATAGACCCTGAGAAGATTGTAGGCGTAGTAATGAGCGACAGCTACGAGGGCGTGAAGCCTTTCACCCCGCTTGACGAGACCACCAAGATGATCGGAGCCAACGTGTGTCGCTTCCTTATCGGCGAAATCAAGGCCGGCCGCATCCCCTCGTCGTTCCTGCCCATACAGTCGGGTGTAGGCAATGTGGCCAACGCCGTGCTCTACGGACTTGCCGACGCAAAGGAGATACCTCCGTTTGAAATGTACACTGAAGTGATACAGGATGCCGTCATTGACCTCATGAAAAATGGCCGATGCAAATTTGGCTCAACAAGCTCTCTCACAGTGAGCAACGAGGTAGAAGATGAGGTAATCAGCAACATCGACTTCTTCAAGGAGCATTTGGTGATACGCCCCGTGGAAATATCCAACAATCCCGAGGTGATACGCCGACTCGGCGTCATCGCCATGAACACAGCTCTTGAGGCTGACATCTTCGGCAACATCAACTCGACCCATGTCACAGGCACACGCATGATGAATGGCATCGGAGGCTCGGGCGACTTCACCCGCAATGCCTATGTGTCGATATTCTCTTGCCCGTCCGTGACCAAAGAGGGCAAAATCTCCAATATCGTCCCCATGGTGTCACACGTGGACCACACCGAACACTCGGTAGACATCATCGTGACCGATCAGGGTATAGCCGACCTGCGCGGACTTGACCCCGTACAGAGAGCCCACGTAATCATTGACAACTGCGCGCATCCTATGTATCGCGAACTGCTTCGCGACTATCTCAAGTTGTCGACCCGCGGTGGCCAGACCCCCCACACTCTTGAGGCATCACTGTCATTCCACACCGAATTTCTTGCCTCGGGCGATATGCGCAACGTAAATTTCGCCAAGTACTGTCGATAAATCGGCAAACAAAATATCTTGAAAGACAAAAGTCTCAAAAGTAGCTACTTTTGAGACTTTTGTCTTTCAGGTTATTACCGATTGTCTATTCTGCCGTTTTTGCCCGGGCTACTTCATACTCCACCAGTCGAGGTTAAAGAGGCTGTCGCCATCTCCCTCAAAGCAGAAGTAAAGGTCGTGAATCCCTTTCACCTTCTTAAGACGGGTAGAGAAATCCTTGTACACATCCATCGAGCCGGTATTGCCGATATTTATCGTGCCGACAACAGGCCCATCCTGGCTGTCGATTCTAATCACAATCTTGCCGCCATCTTTAACAGCCGCTCCATTCATTGTGATGTTTTTCGCACCTTTCCGGCCAAAGTCTACCCCCTTTAGCATCAGATACTCGCCATTGTCGATACCTGTCAGATATTGGTTGTGGCCCGCGAGCGGAGCTGTTTTAAGACCCCATCCCCAAGCCATAGTCTCAGCCTCGACACGACGGAAAGGATTGAACGGTTCGATCTGCTCGACATGACATTCCGTCCAATAAGGGAGTTCGCGGATAGTGCCGTCAGGATTATACTTCATCTCGGCAGCTCCGACCGAGCGACGCTCATGATGCTTGTCAGTGACACGTCGCAACAGTTCGTAATTAAGACCAAACACGTATGTCTTGCCCTTGTAGTCAATAATACCGGGATGATTACCGTTGGAACGCGGAGTCGGAGCCATTATATATCCCTTAGTAGTCCACGGGCCTGTGGGGCTGTCGCTCATGGCATAACCTATGCCCTCAGGACAGCATGTCGATGCAAACGCGAGATAATATTTGTCACCGCGACGATAAAACCACGGCCCCTCCTGATACTTGTCGGGACGGTCGAGCTTAACAATGTCGCCGCTATATGAAATCATATCACTGTTTAGCTTCACGTAATAGAGATTAGGGTTGCCCCAATACATGTAAGCCTGGCCGTCATTGTCAATAAAGACGGTCGGGTCAATGTCATCCCAATGTTCCTGCTGCCACACAAGAGGCTTGCCTATAGGGTCGGTAAACGGGCCATAGGGTGTGTCGGCCACAAGTACACCGATGCCGTGGCCATGAAGCGGACAATACATATAGAACTTGCCGTTTCTCTCAATCACCTGCTCGGCCCACGCACCATTGTCGCGACTGCGCCATTTGAAATTCTCGAGCGAGGCCACCGCTCCATGATCGGTCCAGTTGACCATATCGGTCGAGGTGTAGAGAAGCCAGTCTTTCATAAGAAATCCATCGGCATCATCCTCGTCATGCGTAGTGTAAAGAAATATGGTATCATTATGCACCATAGGTGCAGGGTCGGCCGTATACTTTGTCTGGACTACAGGCAACTGGGCCACGGTCGGCAGCGAGAGCATGCCGCATAGGGCAAGAGAGAGCAATGTGATAAGTTTTCGGTTCATGTAGATTTTTAGTTTAAGGTTAATACTTGTTGCAAATTTACAAGTATGAACCGACTCGGGCATTATTCAATGTAACACACAGGTTTCACTCCGCACCATACCGTTCAGACTATCGTCTCACAATTATCTTCATCCGTCACATACAGCCCTCAGGGGTTGTATTTCGCCGAGGTGAGCAACGATGGAGAACAATAAAACGCCGGGGTGAGCATATGCTCCATCGAGGCCGACGGGTTGTTATCAACATAAGACTTCACGAGCCTGTGACCGATAAAACGTCCGGCGCGGCCCGGCACTTCGGGTGATATGACCGACACATGCGGAGCGACATCGACCAGCGAACGCGCTATGGCATAATCGGCAGAAAACAGCATCTGCCCTCCGACAATGCTCTGCCATATCTTCTGCTCGTTGTCACATAACCAGGCATATTGACTATCGTCATAACCAAGCACACAGGCCTCACTTCTATCCGTGAGCCGCATCACGGCCTCGGCAACCGCACCCTCATAGGCAAGACGCGTCACCACCTGCGGATAATCGTCAGACGGACGATAGGGATATGTGGAACGCACAAGAGCCTCGGCCACATCTACGGGAATGCGACCGCGCACTTTGAGGGCTCTCACATAGTCGGGAAAATACTCATAGTGCACATAATCCGCACCGAGATAATGATTGAGTCCTATATATAATAATGTGTCTGCGACCAATACCGACTGAGAGAACGGCGAAATAATGGCAAACACTTCTGGGACACGCACCTGTGGCAGCACAGAGTGCATCCGTCCGAAGACCTCTCCGAGAGCTATACTCTCCCTGCGCGTGTCACCGTATTCGCGCTCCACCCCCTCGAGATGCTCACGTATTGACGGCTTTTCGGCATAATCCGCTACCGTCAGAGGAGTCGGAGCCGGATAACCGCTTATCTTAAAGAGTGTTTCAGTAGCCTTGACCGACAAAGAATCATCCGGCATGACGCCTCTTGCTATCAGACGGTCGAGACGATGCAGCTCCACAGGCTCCACATCCGATTGGCACGAAACCATACACCATGTGGCGGCGACTGATAAAATCACCTTGGAAAAGCAGCTGTATGCCCGCACCGCTGTTGTGCTTATACTCATGACTATTGTTACAAAATGATTGTTCAAAATTAGACATTTTTTGGCAGATAAGCCAAAAATTCGGTCAATGTGGCCTCCATTTACTTTTCTTTTACTAATTTTGCATATTGGAAACAACCATAAGACATGCGCCACACCATATATCATATAATAATGAGTATGCTCCTGCTATGCGCCGCTCACGCTGCGATGGCCAAGGACTTTACAGTGGTAATAGACCCCGGACACGGAGGCAAGGATGCCGGTGCGCTCGGGACTCGCACCAATGAGAAAACCATCAATCTCAAAGTGGCCCTGAAACTCAAAGAGATGCTCCAGAAGGAGATGGACGACACCAAAGTGGAGATGACACGCTCCACCGATGTATTTGTCCCCCTACAGAAGCGAGCGGACTTTGCCAACAACAAGCATGCCGATATATTTGTATCCATACACGCCAACTCAATATCGTCAAAATCGCCCATGCACCGCAAAATCAACGGTGCGGCCGTCTATACTCTCGGTCTTGACCGAAGCGACACCAATCTCAGCGTGGCTATGCGCGAGAATGAGGTGATGAAACTCGAAGCCGACTATTCTACCACCTATCATGGTTTTGACCCGTCGTCGACCGAAAGCTACATAGCCTTTGAGATGATGCAGCACAAAAACATGGATCAGAGCATAGCCCTGGCTGAAGCTGTGCAAAACCAACTGGTAAGGACCGCCGGACGAAAAAACAACGGAGTAAGACAGGCCCCGTTCTGGGTGCTGGTGCGCACAAGCATGCCGTCGATACTTGTCGAACTCGACTTCATATGCAATCCGACCATGGAGACATTCATGGCGTCAGACGCCGGCAGTACCAAACTGGCCAGAGCCATATATAACGGCATCGAGCACTATCGAAATGCCTCAGGTGTCACATCTAAAAAATATCCGGCACATAAGCGTGCCGTCAAGCCTGTCTCCACCCCCGAGCCGGAGCCGGAATGTAGCTCTGACGAGACAATTTCGGGTTCCAAGCCTGCGGACGCTTCGGCCATAGTATATAAAATACAGTTTCTGACCGCTCCAACCGCCATACGACAGGGTGACAAAAGATTCAAGGGCCTCAAGGATGTGGAGTCTTATCGAGATGGCGGTGCTGTAAAATACACTTATGGTTCTTATACGTCGGTCAATGCCGCTGCCGCTGACCTGAAAAAAGTCAAGACAAAGTTTCCCGACGCATTTGTCATAAAGACCCGCGACGGAAAACGAATCAAATAACCCCAAAATTCAACTCTGACAAAAAACATTATTCGTTATATGAACAAACTATTCTCACGCGAAGTAAAGATAGGAGCCTCGGTGCTCGTAGCCCTGCTGGCACTCGTATTCGGCATCAACTACCTCAAAGGCGTAAACATATTCAAGGCCGCCAACTATTATTATGCCTCCTACACCAATGTCGCCGGGCTGGCACAGTCGGCACCAGTGACACTCAACGGTTACAAAGTTGGCCTGGTGAGAGATGTGGCATATGAATACGACAATCCCGGCCATGTGAGAGTAGAGCTCAGTCTCGACCGCCAGTTGCGCCTCCCCGAAGGCACCGCGGCCGCTATTGTCACCGATATGTTAGGCACATCGACAATCGAGCTGCGTATGGGCACATCGCCCAACTATATCGAGGTCGGACAAAAACTTCAGGCTATCGAAGGTAGCGGACTCATGGACAAGGTATCGACCGAACTCATGCCGACAATCATACAGATAGCTCCGCATATCGATTCGCTCGTCGTAGCCCTGACCGCCATCGCAGCCGATCCGGCCCTGAAATCATCGGTAAGACGTCTTGATGTCATCATGGCCAATCTGGAGAAATCGACAACACAACTCGACCGCGCCATGGGAGCGATGCCCTCGATCATGAACAACGCAAACGCCACTATGGCCAACGTCAAAGAAATCTCGGCTAATATCTCACAGGTGTCGCAGGCACTCGCCGTTCTCTCGGATGACCTCAAGAAAATGCCACTTGACTCGACTCTCAACCATCTCAATAATATCACAGCCAATCTTGACGAAGCCACCGAGAAACTCAACTCGTCCAACTCGTCGCTCGGTCTGCTGCTCAACGACCCCGGCCTCTACAACAACATCAACAACTCGGCCGCACATATAGACAGCATACTCATTGACCTAAAGAAGCAGCCCAAACGCTATATTCCAAGCATAAAGATATTCTAAGCACCCTCCGGGTGAAAGCTAACGACGAGTCTGTATCCATAGCTATAAAAGGATACAGACTCGTCTCATTTTTTTGCTAATAAACCTATTTTAACAAAATATACCTTATCGTTGATTAAACCTTATGTAATACCGGCAGTCTTAATAACATAAACAAAACTTATTCATTACGATATACTAATTAAACTCGATGACACGTTTCAGACACGCTCTCACGACGTTAGCCCTACTCCTCTTCAGTACAGTAACAGCATTAGCTGTCAACATCACCGGGACGGTGAAAGACGCGGCTTCGGCCGAGCCACTTATGGAGGCAACCGTAAGGCTTCTCACAGCCAAAGACAGTACATTTGTCAAAGGCGTCACCACCAATCTTGACGGCAAGTTCACCCTATCGGGCGTCAAAAAAGGCAACTACATCCTTTCGGTGACATATATCGGCTACTCCGACCATTATCAAAACGTAAATGTAGCTTCAGCCAATGTGCGCCTGGGCGCAATTGAAATGAAAGAATCGTCACAGTTGCTCGGAGTGGTCAATGTAGTCGCTACCAAGACTCCCATAAAAGTCATGGAGGACACCGTAGAATACAACGCCGACTCTTACCACACACAGCCCAACGCTGTGGTCGAAGACCTGTTGAAACGACTTCCAGGCGTGGAAGTCGGCTCAGACGGCTCAATCACAGCCCAGGGAAAGACCATATCAAAGATTCTTGTCAACGGCAAGGAATTTTTCAGCGATGACCCACAGGTGGCATCCAAAAACCTCCCTGCCAACATGATCGAAAAACTCCAGGTAGTAGACCGTAAAAGCGACATGGCCCGCCTGACCGGTGTCGACGACGGAGAGGACGAGACTGTGATCAACCTCACCGTAAAAAGAGGCATGGACGAAGGATGGTTTGGCACAGCCGAGGCCGGATACGGCACAGACAAACGTTATGCCGCCTCATTCAATATCAACCGGTTCTGGAACGGTAACCAGCTCACATTTCTCGGCAATCTCAACAACATCAATCAGGTAGGATTTACCGACAGTAACGGCTCACGTTTCCGTGGCCGACGCGGACAAGGCGGCAACACCATCTCACGTGCTTTTGGCGTCAACTTCAACATCGGCAACGAGGAAGTGTTCCGCATCGGCGGTGACATCATGTACTCCAACACTGACCGCTCATCCACCAAATATCAGAACCGCCAATACATCTTTCCGGAATATTCCACATTCTCTAAAATCGACAACATCGCCCGTGACCGCTCCAACAATGTGAGTGCCAACCTGCGTATGTTGTGGAAACCAGACTCGTTCAATACTCTCGAGTTCCGTCCCCAATTCTCTTACAACCACCAGAACGCCTATTCATGGGAAAACACCGTCAACCGTGACCCGCGCTATATGCTGAACGGCAATGACATCGTTAGTACCACAGACAATAACGTCAACTCCCGCGGTAACTCCTACGAGGCATCCGGCCGACTCATATATTCACACAGTTTCAAGAACCACCGCGGTCGCTCACTCTCTCTCAGCGGCAGTTACTCGATGTCAAACGTACGCGAGTATCAGTATTCACTCTCCCACATCGTAAAACGCATGCTTGAGGAAATGGAAGCCGAGGAGGATGATCCGGCAGCCGATGACTATCTCATAGAAGACCAGGACCAGTATATCGACTCGCACACCTGGAACAATCAGGTAATGGGCCAGATGACATGGACTGAACCTCTCGGCAATCCGGCCAACGGCAACTCGCTCGTGTTCAGCTATCGCATGAACTATCGCTGGAATAATTCCGACCGTCTGTCATATGACTACACCGACCCGACAGCTCCGCTTGAGGATCTTGTGCTCAACGAAGAACTCTCCAACAGTTTCCGCAACAACTATTTCAACCAGAACATACGCCTCGGTTACAAAAAGACAGGACGCAACCTCAACTATGAAGTCGGTATAGCCCTCGTGCCTCAGATGTCAAAGTCAACCGACCTCATAAACTCGGACCGCAACATCGACACCCGCTGGGTATGGAACTATGCCCCCTACCTGCGTCTGCGTTACAAATTCAGCAAGCAGCGTTCATTTCAGGCCAACTATCGCGGACGCTCGTCACAACCGTCGATAACTCAGCTCCAGCCGGTGCCCGATGTCACCGACCCCATGAACATTACCATCGGTAATCCCGATCTGAAACCATCTTTCTCCCACAACCTCAACCTGCGCTTCCAGGATTTCAATATGGACGCCCAGCGTTCATTAATGTTCAATTTTGATTTCACCTACAATCAGAATTCAATCATATCCAAAACCATCTATGATGCAAACGCAGCCCGTACAACCACCTATACCAACGTCAACGGTGTGTGGAACGGTCGACTCATGAACATGATGTCAATGCCGCTAAAAGACAAAAAGTGGACTATCTCCAACCACATATTCGGCAACGCGTCACAAAATATCGGCTTCAACAACGGCGTGCGCAACACTGCCCGCAACTTCAGTATCTTCGAGAGTCCGGGCATCGCGTTCCGCCCCGACCACTTCGAGTTTGAGATACGCCCGCAATACAATGTGCAGTTCTCCAACAACTCGGTACAGACAGCAAGCAACGCCACCATCCACCGTTACGGAGGCCGTGCCGATGCCACCTACTACACCTCATGGGGTCTGACCCTTCAAAGCGACATCAACTATACCGCCACCAAGGGTTATTCAGCCGGATTCAACACCAACACCTGGATGTGGAACGCATCAATCTCGCAACAGTTCCTCCGCGACAAGTCGCTCACAGTGTCGGTACGCGTATATGACCTTCTCAACCAAGTCAACAGCATCAGCCGCAGCATCACCGCAAGCTATATCGACGATACAGCGACCAATGTCCTCACCCGCTACTTCATGTTCTCTGTAAGCTATCGCTTCAATACTTTCGGTAAAGGCAACGAGCCCAAGATCAACGGCGGAGAATTTAACCGTGGTCCCGGCCGTGGCGGCTTCGGAGGCCCCGGCGGACGCGGAGGCCGTCGCTTCTAACAAAAAGAAACAGCCACACATATCACAATCCGTCCGCATTATTGTTTGCATAGGTTAGGTTAAAGCAAGGACGGATCAATGGCCGGGACTCGCGATGAGCCCCGGCCATTCCTATCGGCACGCAGACTTGATTTTAGCATCAAGTCTGCGTGCCGTTGAATATCGCAATCGCGTATCTTACTTACCTGTCAAAACAGTGCGGATGTCATGAAGGGTGTTGAGTGCGGCCATAGGTGTGAGATTATTTATGTCAAGTCCAAGTATGCGGTCACGCAACTGTGTCAGCACAGGATCGTCAAGCTGGAAGAATGACATCTGGAATCCCTCGGGCACATCCGAAATCTTGCCGAGCCTCTCCGACATAGCATTATCACTCTCGCGGTTGACGCGCTCCAGATGACGGAGCACCTCATCAGCCCGCTTCACAATAACCTGTGGCATACCGGCCAGTTTGGCCACATGGATACCGAAACTGTGTTCGCTTCCACCTCGAGCGAGTTTGCGCAGAAACACGACTTTACCCTCTATCTCACGGACCGACACGTTGTAGTTGACCACACGACTGAAACTCTTTTCCATCTCGTTGAGCTCATGATAGTGAGTGGCGAAGAGAGTCTTGGGATGAGAGGTGCCATGCTCGTGGATATACTCGACTATAGCCCATGCGATAGAGATACCGTCATAGGTAGATGTGCCGCGGCCAAGCTCGTCAAAAAGTATGAGGGAGCGTTCGCTCATGTTATTGAGGATGGATGCGGCCTCGTTCATCTCGACCATAAAAGTCGACTCTCCGAGCGAAATATTGTCAGAAGCTCCGACTCGCGTAAAAATCTTGTCGACCACGCCTATGTGCGCACTCTCGGCCGCCACAAACGAGCCAATCTGCGCAAGCAGCACATTGAGAGCTGTCTGACGGAGCAAAGCCGACTTACCCGACATATTCGGGCCTGTTATCATCATCACCTGTGTGCCGGTATTGGACAGATTGACACTATTGGTGATATACGGCTCGCCCGGCGGCAGTTCTTTTTCTATGACGGGATGACGCCCCTCCACGATAGAAAGCTCGAGCGAATCATCTACCACAGGACGGTTGTAACGGTTCTCGATAGCTACGCGTGTAAACGAATTGAACACATCAAGCTGCGCCACCAACTGCCCATCAAGAAGTATTGCCGGGATATAGTCGGAAAGGCGAGTGACGAGTTCGGAATATATGCGCTGCTCGATGATGGCAATCTTATCCTGTGCGCCAAGTATCTTCTCCTCATACTCCTTGAGTTCCTGGGTGATGTAACGCTCGGCATTGACAAGAGTCTGCTTGCGTATCCACTCTGGAGGCACCTTGTCGCGGTGGGTATTGGTGACCTCGATATAATATCCGAATACGTTGTTATATGCCACTTTGAGCGACGGAATACCCGTGCGCTGGCTCTCGCGCTGCTGCAACTGAGCAAGATAATCCTTGCCACGATAGGCGATATCACGCAGTTGGTCAAGCTCTTCATCCACTCCTGGACGAATTACTTCGCCACGATTGATGGCCGTCGGGGCATCTTCCACTATCTCACGGGCTATCTTCTCGGCGATAGTGGTACAGGGATTGAGCTGATCGCCGACCGACTGAAGTACCGCAAGATCGGCTCCACAACACACGCGCTTGATGTCGGGAATCACACGGAGAGCATTGCGCAGTTGTAACAGTTCGCGGGGATTGACACGCAAGGCCGACACCTTGGAGATAAGTCTCTCAAGGTCGCCTATCTGAGACAGAGCCTCATGCACAGCCTCGCGGTCGTCGGGATGTCGGAAGAAATACTCGACAATGTCAAGACGTTTGTTTATTTCTGTAGGGTCTTTCAGCGGGAAGAGTATCCAGCGGTGAAGCAGGCGCGCACCCATAGGGCTGACTGTACGGTCAATTACATCGAGGAGACTTTTTCCGTCCTCGTTCATCGAACGCACCAGTTCGAGATTTCTAACGGTGAAGCGGTCGAGCCTCACCGACATCTCCTCTTCGATACGGGCAATCGATGTGATGTGTGATGTATGGGTGTGTTGGGTTATGTCAAGGTAATGGAGCACCGCGCCCGAGGCAATAATTGCCGAGGTCATGCGGTCGACACCGAATCCTTTGAGCGAAGAGGTCTCAAACTGTTTCAGCAGACGGTCGTGAGCCGATGAATCGGTGAATATCCAGTCGTCAAGCTCAAAGATATAATAGTGCTCGGCCATCGACTCCTCTGCCAGACGCTTCTTGCCACGCTCCACAAGCACCTCTTTGGGAGCAAAACTGCTCACAAGTTTGGTCACATAATCGACCGAGCCCTCGGCGGTAAGAAACTCGCCTGTCGAGATGTCAAGAAACGCCACTCCGGTGTTCTGCTTGCCGAAATGTATGGCGGCAAGGAAGTTGTTCTCGCGATGATTAAGCACATTGTCGTTGATTGACACACCGGGAGTGACAAGCTCGGTGATGCCGCGCTTAACGAGTTTTTTTGTCGTTTTCGGATCTTCAAGCTGCTCACATATAGCCACACGCTTGCCGGCACGCACCAATTTGGGCAGATATGTATCAAGTGCGTGATGTGGGAAACCGGCCAGCTCCACATATTGCGCAGCCCCGTTGGCACGACGGGTGAGCGTAATGCCGAGTATCTCGGAGGCCGCAATGGCATCCTCTGAAAATGTCTCGTAAAAGTCTCCCACCCTGAACAGCAATATGGCATCGGGATGTTGTTTTTTCATCGCGATATACTGCTTCATCAGCGGGGTTTCCACTATAGCTTTGGCCATAAATCAGTTATATTATGCTTCGATTTCAGACAATTCGAGCCAACGCAGCTCTTTCTCGTCAAGTATATCTTTAATCTCACTGTATCGCGCTGCCTTCTGTGCTATATCTCCGATATTTTCTCCCGAATTAAACAGGGCCTCGAGGGCTGATTTCTCTTCGGTGAGTCGGTCAATCTCCTCAGTGAGAGCTTCAAGCTCCTTGCGCTCCTTAAATGTAAGCCTGCGCTGACGCTGCACAGCCGGCTCGCGCTTCGCTGCGGCCGGAGCGGTCTTTGCGGTAGCTTCCTGAGCCTTGGCGGCCTTCTGCTCCTTGAGATAGTTGCGATAGTCGGTATAATTGCCAAGGAAATCCTTTATCACGCCGTTGCCCTCCATCACAAAGAGGTGGTCGACTATGGAGTCAAGGAAGAAGCGGTCATGCGAGATTACAATCACACACCCCTTGAAGTTCTGAAGGTATTCTTCAAGTATGCCGAGTGTCATGATGTCAAGGTCGTTTGTCGGCTCGTCGAGTATCAGGAAATTGGGCTGGGTGATGAGTACGGCCGCAAGATGCAGACGTCGCATCTCGCCTCCGCTGAGAGTGGATATATATTTCTGCTGGTCGGCCGGAGAGAACAAAAACCGTGTGAGAAACTGCATTGGCGTGTAGTGGGTCGTGCCGTTTATCACCACATCCTCTGTGATATCAGTGATGGCGTCAATCACCCGCTTGCCTTCGGGCAACGACAACCCGTCCTGGCTGTAATAACCAAACCGCACGGTCTCACCAACGTTCCACTCACCAGAGTCTTGAGCCACAAGCCCCTGGAGCATCTTGATGAATGTCGACTTGCCGACACCGTTCTCACCTACAATACCGACCTTCTCATATCGGGCGAACGTGTAGGTGAAACCATCGAGTATCACCTTGTCGCCAAACCGTTTGCACACGTTTTTAGCCTCGAATATCTTCGATCCGATATATGACGACTTGACTTCATTGGGATCAATGTTACGCTCGTCATATCGCACCGACGCACGCTCCTTCAAGTCATAGAAGGCATTGATGCGGTATCTTGCCTTGCCGGCTCGGGCCTGAGGCTGACGGCGCATCCACTCCTGCTCTTTGCGCAGAGTATTTTTCACCTTGGCAAGTTCGCCGGTCAGAGCCTCTATGCGCTCGGCCCGTCGGCGCAGATAATAATCATAGTTGCCTTCATAGGTAAATATCTGACGCATGTCTATCTCTATAATCTTGTTGCACACGCGGTCAAGAAAATAGCGGTCATGCGTAACCATCAGAAGCGTGATGCGCTGACGGGTCAGATAGCCTTCGAGCCACTCGACGGTAGATATGTCAAGGTGGTTGGTTGGCTCGTCGAGTATAAGCAGGTCGGGATTGCCGAGCAACACGCGGGCAAGCGCGGCCCGCTTGAGCTGTCCGCCTGAGAGATGGTCGACCTTCAGTTCGGCACTCTCTATGCCGAGTTGCGACAGCATCTGGCGGACACGGTCTTCACGACCCCACTCCTCATGGTCGGTATCATGTATGGCCGGCAGCAGATTATGCATCAGCGTAGTGCCGGGTTCAAAGACAGGCGACTGGTCAAGAAAACCTACCCTCAGGTCGTTGCGAAAGGTTATGGAGCCGCTGTCGGGTGACTCATGCCCCGAAAGCAGACGCAGCAGTGTGGACTTGCCCGTGCCGTTCTTGGCTATGACTCCGATCTTGTCTCCTTCGTTGACACCAAAAGTTATCGAGTCAAAGAGCATACGGTCGCCATAGCTCTTGGTCAGGTCTTCGACTTGAAGATAAGGTCTCATCAATCAGTAGTTAAATAATTAGTTTTTCAATTATCACTCAAGACATGCGTCAAGGGCTTCGGTAATGGCAGTGCGGTCCATGCCACGTCCGATAAATACGAGCTTGATCATACGGTCACCGTAATCCTCGTCCCAGTCTTTCATCATATCGGGATTCTGGGCCATCAGCTCGCGGAACTCGTCCTCGGGAGCTGTGGCAAACCATAAACCGGCCTCCTTGAGCGACTTCTGACGTCCGGCCGATTCAAAGAGATATGACATATCGGGATTGGTAGAGAAATAACATACACCCTTGCAGCGTATCACCTCCTTGGGCCACTTTGTGGCTGCAAAGTGGTCAAACTTATTGAGGTCAAATGCGGGCCGTCGATAGTAGACAAACGTGCTTATGCCATACTCCTCGGCCTCACCCTCGCCATGGTGATGATGGTGATGGTGGCAGTGTCCGCAAGTGCAGCCTTCGCCATGCTCATGGTGATGTTCATCATGATGGTGTCCGTCGTGCTCATGCTCATGGCAATGGTCATGACACTCATCGTGATGATGGTGGTGATGATGATGCTCGCGTTCCTCCTCCTCAATCTCATGGTTGTCACGATCAATCTGCTGCACCCACGCGGCTGATGATGCCACGGAGTTGAAATCAAAAAGACTGGTGTTGACAAGGCGTGTTATATCCACATCGGCATAGTCACACTCTATGATTTCGGCCTTGGGCTGAATAGCGCGGACAATGGCACGGATGCGGGCAAGTTCTTCAGGCTTGACTTCCGACACCTTGTTGAGAAGGATTATGTTGCAGAACTCTATCTGCTGTATGATAAGGTTTTCGATGTCTTCCTCATCAAGATTTTCTTTCTTGAGCGAATCACCGCAACCAAACTCATCCTGCAGGCGCAGGGCGTCGACAACTGTCACAATGCAGTCCAGGCGGGGTATGCCATATATAGTGGCAGTCTCGCCGAGCTGAGGGATGGAACATATCGTCTGGGCAATGGGTGCCGGCTCACATATGCCGCTGGCCTCTATGACGATGTAGTCAAAACGCTTCATCGCCATAATGTCCTCAATCTGCTTGATAAGGTCCATCTTGAGCGTGCAGCATATACAACCGTTGGAGAGAGCCACAAGGCTGTCGTCTTTCGAGTCGACCACTCCGCCACGCTCGATGAGGCTGGCATCGATATTCACTTCGCCTATATCATTGACAATCACAGCAAATTTTATGCCGCGCTCGTTGGTCAGAATATGGTTGACCAATGTGGTTTTACCGCTGCCGAGATAACCGGTAAGCAGCAATATGGGAGTTGTCTTTTTCATCATACTTTCTATGCTGAATATATTGTGTTTTATATCACCATTCAATCTTTATCGCCACGCTGTCAAGTTCGGCGGCAATGGGTGGCGTTATCTTGGCTACGCGTATGAAGCCGCCCTGTATCAGTGGGAAACGGCCGGTAAGCGCGGTCTTGATACGCATGGCTACATGCTCGAGCAAAGCCGAAGGCTCAGACATCACTTCGGCTATCACCCCGGTGGCCTCAGCATAATTGAGGGTACCTCCAAGATCGTCATGCTCCAAAGCCCTATCCATAGGATAGACCAAATGAGCCGAGACCTCAAAGAGATTGCCCACCTGCCGCTCCTGTGGGAGCACTCCATGTCGGGCAAAAATCCTCAGCCCGTTTATTTCCACCGTGCCCTTCATTATCCCCATGTGAGGTTACTACCGCGCTTGCGCCATCCCTTGATGCGATAATAGAGGGTATAGAGCGGGTGATATGACATAAACCATGGAAATGTGAGCAGCAACGGACGCGACCACAACGCACGTGACGTCTTGCGCCATGATATCATCAGTATAATCCAGGTAACCAGCAGTACGACTCCTGCCGCAATCGCAGGCACCAGCGAAGGAAGCCCGACCACCGCAAGCGCGACCGCCGAGCATATCAGCAGCCACCATGCCCAAGAGCAGGAGCTGAAAAACAATCGCGCATGGCCGCGAAGACGCGAAGCCGTGTAGTCGCGACGTATCTTGTCGGCCTTATGCATGGCTCCGGGAGCATCCTGCACATGCAGGAGCATAGAGTCAGTCGACAGTTCGACGGCTGTATTTCCACCACTGGCCACCTCGCTGACAAACACGTCATCATCGCCATACTTTAAGTCAAGCGAGCGTGAAAAACCTTTATTGCTGAAAAACACCTCACGACGATAGGCGATGTTACATCCCGTGCCGCGATAAGGGCGACCGGCAATAGCCCAGGAGAGCCACTCGACGGCACTGCGCACCTGGTCGAACGAATGCAGACGCTTCCAAGCATGCGATATACCCTCCTGCTCAGATGGAGCGGCATAGCCGAGCACAATATCGGTATGAGCGTCAAAATGACGCGCCATGTTTCTGAGCCATTTGTCAGACGGCACCTGACATGCACCGACTGTATGGAGCAAGACATTATATTTCGCAGCCTTTATGCCGAGCGTCACGGCAAGTTTCTTTCGGGAAAGTGAGCGCGATTCCTGTGGGGTGAAAGTCATATAGAGATTGGAATATCTCTGCTCAAGGCGTGCTATAACGTCTTTGGTCGAGTCCATAGCTCCGTCATTCACGACAATTACCTCAAACGGCGACGGATAGTCCTGGTCGAGTATCTGGGGTAGCAATACCTCGAGATTGGCGGCATCATCCTCAGAATACACTATCACTGACATGGGCGGGAACACATAGTCAGCCGCCACAGAGTCATCACGACCGCTGTCAGCAGTCACTCTACGGCCAACCGACGCCACATAATGGCGAAAACCCGCAAGAAGATATATCGCCGAAACCGACAAAACGGCCAGCAGAGCTATTATGACAGGGGTGAAGCTGATTTCAAACATTTGTAGTACAAATTGGAAATTATATCTGCATTAATACAAAAATCCCTGTCACAAAGTGCGCACAAGGACCCATATTGAGTTGCAAAATTACAAAAAAGAATCCATTCATCAGCCAAATTCGGTCTATTTTATTCCCAATTTATTACGCAGACGACACGTATTTAATCAGCCTTTACCGGACACACAACACATCCTCGATTAATGATGAGAAGATTGCATATCTCATTAATTCTTCTTAATTTTGGAAATCCAATCATCACAAAAATAAAAAAACGCAGCCAATATGAAAAAGACATTAATCCCCTTAACTCTGATACTCACAGGATCATTGTGCGCGACTGCAGCCGAAGCATTCGCCACTCCTTCCGACGGGATAGGCAGAACTGTCGACGTCTCGAATATCCTCGTCACAAAACAACCGGGAAAAACGGCCATCGACTCACTCATACAAGACCTCCCCGCCCTTACGCTCAACGATGCGATAGCTGCAATCGACCAAAGCATGAGTGGAAACGAAATAACCCGACTTGTTGATGCCGTATATCTGGTCAACAATCTGAAAAACGGATATTCGCTCGATGCGTCGCGCGACGCCATAACATTCACATCACGGTTTCCGTTCAGACGCCCCAACCATCTCGACATAGCAAAGCTCAAAGATATATTCAACTCCGAGAGTCCTATATTACACAAGAATTACCTCAAAAAATTTGAGTTTGTGTTTCGCAACTGTGGTGCCATGCCGGAACTTATAGGCCTGCGAAAACTAATTGAAAATAATGTGGCCGACTGCTCTGAAAAATCATCCGCGCTACAACTGTTTGACGCTTACACCCCACTCATGGCCGGCTCACCGGCACCTGATGCCGAGTTTGTTGACAAGGACGGATGTCGGCATCGCCTGTCGGACTACGCAGGCAAGACAGTCGTAATCGACGTATGGGCCACATGGTGTCACAATTGCCTGAAGAAAATGCCGACCTTTATCGAACTGCGCGATTCTTACGCCGAAAATAACAATATCGCATTCCTGACTATATCAATCGACCGCCCTAACAAACGCGAACTATGGGACAAGGTATGCGAAAAGCATGCTCTGCACGGCATAAACAACTTCATCACCGACAGCAACAACATGTCGGAATTTGAGAATATATACAAGATATTTGGCATACCACGTTATATCCTAATCAATCCCAGCGGTAAAATCGTTGAAGCTTTCGCCCCCTCTCCCGGTCCGGAACTAAAAAAGCTCATCGACACCATATTATAATATAAATAAAATAGATTTGACAGTCCGGGCACACCTCGCTAAACTCACAGGTGTGCCCGGACTGTATTATTTCATCAAAAAAAGGAATCATAAAAACCGAAAGTGCTGAAATATATTCAACACCAATTATGACATTTCTAAAACATCTGCCATTAGGTCAAGTCATGAACGCTACATCATAAGGTCATTATTATCACGCACTCTTTTGAAGAGATTTAACATACACTCAATCGGTTGAAATCCAATCATACACAGGGCACTTAATCTTAAATCCGCTAAACAATACCTGCTTTTAACGTCTTGAATTATTGACAAAAAACTATCCGTTCTGATTTTTTTAATTATTTCGAGATGGTATTTTCAAAAAAAATAGTAATTTTGCACCCAATTAAATATCTCTTCAAAAGAGATTGTGATTGTGACAGACTAATGCAACCCACATTTATCTTAACAGTCATTCGTATAAACACATATAGTTACCTCCGTCAGTGCCAGATGTCTACACATGATGGAGGGTCGATGAGAATTATATAAAACCCGGCCTTGGTTAACTTTTATCCGGACTTTTAATTGCTTGATATACTCTTGAATAGCACACGCGACATTCTATCGTTTTTCGAGTCGGAGGTCTCTGCTATGACGATTCAGACCCAAAAGAGTTACACTAAAGCAGTGAACTCATTCGGCCGAGCTGTACATACTGAAACCGACATGGGACTTTCAGAAAATCTTGTCACAGAATGGATCAGTCATCTTATACAACAAGGATATAGCTATAAAGTAGCCACCTACTATCTGAAAATTATCAGCTCTCTATATAACAAAGGTGTCAAAGCCGGGAAGCTGTGCAAATCAGACATATTCGTCAACGTCAGAAGCAGATTGGAATTAATCGCCGAGATGGATTTTGATATCAGTAAGCGTGAGAATGATTATTCCCGATTGCTATTAATGGCAAAAAACGCAGCAAGATCCACAAAGGACACTGCCATCATAACCGATTTACTATTGATATGCATCCTGTCGGACATCAAAAATCCTGCGACTGTAGGAATGTTGAAAAAAGATGACTCAGTCATCATCGACAAATCTCTGTCCGAAATACTGGAGCGCAACATATCCCCCCACCGTAAATATATTTTCGGCCTCAATCAGTCACAACTGAGTCCGCGTCAATTTGTCCGAACGCTGGACGAAGCCATATCCGGACTGCTGGCACTCAAAGGTTTTACCCACCGGTTACCCGTAAATGACACAATTGAAAACCTTTGGGCCTTCGCGGCCTTGAAAAGCGGCATATCCCCCTCCCGCATCGTAGGATGTCTTGGACATCGACCGGCTGACAATCCCCTCTTCGCTTTATGTAGTGCCGAATCACTCTCTGACGACGAAAAGAGCAGCATACACTCTGCCGTAGCAAAAACGATACTCGTCAATCCCAAAGAATGGTTTGTCATGAGGCTGCGGCCGGGAGTAAGGTATGAAACTATAAAGCAATCCATCGCCTCCATGCCGGCCGACAAACCGCAACTGTTCTATCCTTGCGATGAAATAAGAAAGAGGGTTAATCGGAAACTTGTCTACGAACAACGGCCTGTCATACCCGACATAGTATTTTTCAAGACAAAAATGACTGATGTCCGGCCGCTGTTCAGACTTATCGGCGACAAAGCCTGGTGTTATACCACCGACACCCGCAGCGGCAACTATGCCATTATTCCCAAAAAGGCGATGGAAACATTCCAGCAGGCCATAGGCAAATTTTCCGACGACTATGAAGTCGGACCGATAGGTTCGCTTGCGCTCAAGAAAGGCGACCGCATATCGATAATCGGTGGTCTGTTCTCAGGCAATCAGGGCATAATCGACCGAATCGAAGAATCAGACAATGACTGCAACACTATATATCGTGTGATATTTCCTGATGAAAACGGGTTTGAATGGCGCGTAAAAATTGACGCCCGACTGGTGAAACACTCAGGCTCATAAGGCACTCTCCCAACAGCCGCCAATCACACACTCCAATCTTATCGACATTAGAAAACACCTCATTATGAACCTTAAAAATATCTTCACTGCCACATCGTGCTCACTGCTCCTTCTGGCTACATCCTGCTCTACCCCAAAAAACATCACCTACTTTCAAGACGCTACCGCCGGAGAGACCGTCAACGCGCTTACGCCTCTTGAGGTCAGAGTCAAGCCCGAAGACAAGCTGTCTATAATGGTCAACACCCCCGACCCCACCCTCTCATCTCTTTTCAATCTCCTGCAAATACAAAACCGCATATCGGCAACCACAGCCGGAACCCGCTCGACAGGAGCTTCCGGAGCAGGGACAAGCCAGACATCCTTATACACCGTCAATCCCGAGGGCGACATCAACTTTCCGGTGCTCGGCAAGCTGCATATCGCAAGCATGACACGCTTTGAAGTTGGAGAATATATCGAACAGGAACTGGTATCGCAAAATCTTGTCAAAGATCCCATTGTCACCGTAGAGTTTGCCAACACAGGCATCACCGTGCTCGGCGAAGTCAAATCGCCGGGACGTCTTGAGTTCAACAAAGACCACCTTCTTTTCACCGATGCTATAGCTATGGCAGGAGACCTCACCACCAACGGCAAGCGTGAAGACATACTCGTGCTCCGCGAACAACCGGACGGCTCGCAGAAAGCCTATAGGGTAAACCTTCTTGACATAGACGCACTGGCAGCCACTCCTGTATATTACCTCCAGCAAAACGATGTGATATACGTCGAGCCTAACAACAAAGTGAAACGCCAGACAACTCCGACTGGCGACACCCCATTCACACCAACTTTCTGGATGTCGGTCGGCTCCTTCGGTCTCACTATAGCCACGCTCATCATAAGTCTGACCAACTAAGCTCATCCACGCTTCTCACAACGACCTATCACTCACCGATTATCATCACATAAAGTAATACGCTATCCCCATGGCAGAACTTCTGGACCTTTCATCCGCCCCAGCATCGCCGTCGGCAACAACACGTAAAAAGACAGCAGCAAGCAACACTCTCCCCATCAGCGACATTCTATTCCTGACGTTAAGAAAGTGGCCCTGGATAATCCTCTCGCTGACCATATGCGTCGGAGCCGCCCTGACCTATATACTCCGCACACCCACTGTCTATACCCGTGCAGCCCAGATCATGATCAAGGACACATCAAAGGGTAAATCGGCCGGAATGGAAGAATTTTCCGACTTCGGGCTCATATCCACCAAGACCGATGTCGAAAACGAAATAATCAATCTCCGTTCGGGCGAACTGATGGAAGAAGTGGTCAGCCGGCTGAAGCTCGACATGGACTATTACAGCCACGGACGCTTTCATGACGAAGTAGCCTATGGAACGACCCTGCCCATCGAACTGAGCATAGTCAACGCCCCGGCCGACGCCTCGGCCGAAATGAACGTCGACATCAGTCCCGAAGGCAAGGCAAGCATCTCGGAGCTCAGATATGCCGGTAAAGAATTTAAAGGCACATTCACCGGCTCAATCGGCGACACAATATCCACGCCCGCCGGCCTTGTCGTAATCAATCCTTCGGCCTACTATCTTCCCAAGCAGCCGATAGCCTTGAAAGTCAACCGCCTGCCTCTCGACGCAGCACGTGCATCCTATTCGTCGCGCCTCTCCGTGACACAAGGCAGCGATAACAGTTCGCTTATACGTCTCACACTGTCTGACCGCTCCATCGAGCGCGCCGACGACGTGCTCTCGACGCTCATTGATGTATACAAAGACGCCTGGATACGCGACAAAAACGAGATAGCCGTCTCAACATCCCAGTTTATCAACGATCGTCTCGGAGTCATAGAAAGCGAACTCGGGAATGTCGACCAGGATATATCATCCTACAAATCAGCACACCTCATCCCCGACGTACAGGCAGCCTCGTCAATGTATATGAGCGAAAACCGACAGATCGCCTCAGGCATAATGGACATAAACAACCAGTTGCAGATGACACGCTTCGTGCGCAACTATCTCACGGCCGAATCATCACGCAACCAGCTACTTCCAGCCAACAGCGGTCTTGTAGGAGATATCGCCTCACAGGTAGGCGAATATAACGACCTTCTGCTCCAGCGCAATTCACTTGTGGAGAAATCATCCGAAAGCAACCCTTTGGTCATAAGCATGGACGGCCAGCTCGCAGCCATGCGCAACGCCATAATCACCACCGTTGACAACCAGATTTCGGCCCTCAACACACAGCTCCGCTCCCTACAGGCTACACAGGCATCCACCACATCCAAGATAGCGACATCACCCGAACAGGCCAAATATCTGCTCTCGGTCGAACGTCAGCAGAAAGTCAAGGAAAGCCTCTATCTGTTCCTGCTTCAGAAACGTGAGGAAAACGAGCTGTCACAAGCATTCACAGCCTACAACACGCGCGTAATCAACCGTCCCGGACCTGCAGGCGTACCCCCTACTCCAGCCAAAGCACAGATACTCCTCGCCGCCGCACTTATAGGTCTCGCACTCCCGTTCGGCGTAATATTCCTCATCGAGAACTCCAACACACGCATACGCGGACGCCGCGACATCGAACACCTCACTCTCCCCTTCCTCGGTGAGATACCCCTCTCCGACACAGGCACAGACAACTCGGCCAAAAAGGGCTTGAAAGACGTCAGAAGCCTCGTGGTAAAAGAAGGCCGTCGCGACGTGATAAACGAAGCATTCCGAGTGTTGCGTACAAATGTCGAGTTTATGCGCACGCCCACTGACGGAGCCAACGTCATAGCCGTCACGTCATTCAACCCCGGCTCAGGAAAATCATTTATCACAATGAATCTTGCCCTTGCCGTAGCACTCAAAGGCAAACGTGTACTCGTGATTGACGGCGACATGCGCCACGGCTCTACCTCAGCCTATGTAGGTTCGCCCGAACAGGGTCTCTCCAATTATCTCGCCTCTGCCGCCGGGTCACCCGTGGAGCTCATAATCAACGACCCCGAAAACGCCAATCTCTCTATACTCCCCATCGGCCCCGTACCACCCAATCCCACTGAGCTGCTCGAATCACCTCGCCTTGCCGAACTCCTCTCACAACTGCGTCCCCACTACGACTACATCTTCATCGACTGTCCGCCTATCGAGATTGTAGCCGACGCACAGATTATTGACAGCCACGTAGACCGCACCATCTTCGTCATCCGCGCCGGACTGCTCGAACGCTCCATGCTCCCCGAGCTCGAACGCATCTACGAAGAGCGTAAATATCGCAATATCGCCCTCATACTCAACGGCACCCCCCTCACCACCTCCCGTCATGGCTACTCCCACGGATATGGCTACGGGTATGGTTACGGATATGGCAACAGCTACGGAAAGGAATAGTAACATAACTTAAAGATGTCCGAATCATCTGCTGACAAAAACAAGCGTATTGCTAAAAACACCATTTTCCTCTATCTGAGGATGATGGTTATGATGTCAATCAGCTTCTTCACTTCCAGAATAATGCTCGGAGCATTAGGAGTTGACGATTATGGCATCAATAATGTAGTCGGAGGTCTTGTGTCAATGTTCGCTATAATATCGTCCTCACTTTCATCCGCGACAAGCAGGTTTCTGACCTTCGGTCTTGGTAAAGGAGATATGAAAGAGCTGAAGATACTATTCTCCACCTCCGTCAACATTCAGTTGCTTATAGCTTTTATCGTTTTTGTGCTCATTGAGACCGCCGGCGTATGGTTTCTCAACAACCGCATGACAATCCCGTCCGACAGACTCTATGCCGCCAATTGGGTTTTACAATGCTCTGCGTTGAACTTTGCTGTCAGTCTGCTCTCGACCCCATATAACGCTTCAATTGTCGCACATGAACGCATGTCGGTATTTGCCTATATGACAATTTTTGACGTTGTTGTCAAATTCATTGTCGTTGCATCGGTCTATTATTATCAAGGGGACCGTCTTGTGTTAATGGCATCTCTGCTGCTCATATCAAGCATCATATCACAACTTATCTACTGGACCTACTGCAAACGTAATTTTGAGGAATGTACCTATCACCGCTTGTTCAGCAAGTATCATTTCAGGAAAATGTTTGGTTTTGCGGGCTGGAACTTCATAGGATGTACTGCCGGCATCATGAAAGATCAAGGTGTAAATATCGCCATAAATCTTTTCACTGGCCCCACGATTAATGCAGCCCGAGGCATTGCAATGCAGATGAACGGTATTATCTCACAGTTTACCGGCAATTTTCTTACCGCTATCAATCCCCAGGTAATTAAAGATTACGCTTCAGGAGAGCTCGAAAAAATGCATATGCTTGTATTTCGCGGCACACGCTTCTCATATTATCTATTTCTTTTTCTTTCAGTTCCTGTAATCTTCGAGACTGAAAAAATCCTGTGGCTATGGCTTGGTAACGTCCCGGACCACACTGTGTTGTTTGCTCGTCTCGCACTTGTTCTCAGCCTGTCTGACTTAATGTCCAATCTGCTTATAACATCCCAGCTCGCCACAGGCAAAATACGTAATTACCAGATTGTCGTCGGCGGTATACTGCTGCTCAATTTCCCTATTTCCTACCTGCTACTGTATCTCGGATTTATCCCTGAAATAACTGTCGCGGTAGCAATAGCCATATCTCAGATATGCTTGTTTGCCCGTCTGTTTTTCCTACGCAAAATGATAATGCTCCCTGTAAAAATGTATTTACAGCGTGTCTATCTCAATGTCATCCTTGTGTCGGCAGTCTCGATGATCATACCGGCAATTGCATATGTCAATATGCCGCCTGACAAGACTCGATTTTTTTGCATATGTATTATAAGCGCATTGTCATCGGCATTTTCAATCGGCTTTCTGGGCTGCAACAAAGCCGAACGAGATATGCTCATGCGTTATATCAATAAATTCATATCTCGGTTTAGCCCCCGACAAGCTGAATCTATATGATCATAATCAACGACAAACGCGACTGTTGCGGGTGCGAGGCATGCATACAAAAGTGCCCTAAAGACTGCATTGTCATGACATATGACAATGAAGGATTTCGCTACCCCACGGTAGACACAGCTCTATGTATTGACTGTCATTTATGTGAAAAGGTATGTCCAATAATCACTCCGGCAACCAAAATCAGCCCTCTAAGAACTGTAGCGGCTATAAATCCGGACGAACACGACAGAGATTTCAGTTCATCCGGAGGCGTGTTTATTCGTATTGCCAAAGAGACATTAAAACGTGGCGGAGTAGTTTTTGGCGCACGTTTTAGTCAGGATTTCTCACAAGTTTGTCACACAGCAGCACAATCTTACGAAGAACTGCTGCCCCTATTGGGGTCAAAATATACCCAAAGTGAAATAGGCAACACATATACCGAAACACGTACGTTTCTGCAATCAGGCCGCGACGTTCTGTATGTCGGCACTCCCTGCCAGATCGCCGGACTGAAAAATTTCCTTGGGAGGAATTATCCCGGACTTTTTACCATTGATATATTATGTCATGGCGTTCCCAGCCCCAAAGTGTGGAGAGAGCATCTGCAACAACTCATCGCACGACAGTGCGATGAAAAAATTCAGTTTTCACCTTCCGAGGCTAAATCCCGATCTGACATTCTCTTAGAGAATGTCTCTTTCCGCGACAAGTCCTCCGGTTGGAAAAAATACAGTTTTCACCTCCGAGGCTCCGCGACCAACGGTCGCGGTGAAAAAATACAGTTTTCCCTCCTTAAACCCTTCTTTCAGGAACCCTTCATGCAAGGGTTCCTCGCCGACCTCTATCTGCGTCCGTCATGCTATCAATGTTTCTACCGCACAGGCGGCAACTGCAGCGACCTCACCATAGGTGACTTCTGGGGATTCAATAATATCGCGCCAGATCTTGACGATGACCGTGGCACAAGTCTGGTCATGGCCAATACTCCAGCCGGGCTCCAGGCACTTGACGGATTGAAGATACTCACAGAAGTCACCCCTCAACAAATGGATATAGCCAGGACATACAACGGAGGCCTCAAGCATATAGCCATCCCCCACCCCAAACGGGCCCAATTTTTCCGCAAGCTTCCCAATGCCCGGAATATTGACAAACTTATCGCGGAAATGTTGCGCACTCCATACCTCCAGCGGGTCAGGCGTCGCATAATCCACATCATAAGCCGCATTATCCGTCACTAAAATCGTAAAATACCGGATCTATCTCTGCATCTCCAATGAAAATAGCAGTAATCAGTCTTAAGGTAAACGCCAATTATGGAGGATTGTTACAGGCATGGGCACTCCAACAGATACTCATCCGTTTAGGTCATAACCCCACATTGATTGATGGACCCTCGCATTGCGACCTGCCGTTATTCCAAAAATGTTATATTTACCCGATAAGGCTCTTTAACAAAATATTCCGACATTCATCCAAGCCCATACGACATGAATCTATGCTCGCACGAGACTGGAATCACAACATACAGGGCGTACAGCAATTCATCGACAAGCTAAACATTAGATCCGTCAAAACGTTGTCGGAAATATCTGAAGATGATTATGACGCTATTATATATGGTAGCGACCAAGTATGGCGACCGGCTTACTTCCGACCATTTCTCGGCGACATGCGTAATGCTTTCGGATGGTTTGCCAGAAAATGGAAAAATATCAGGCTCTACTCTTATGCTGCATCGTTCGGCATCGAAACACTCGACGAATATACAGCAGATGAGCTCAAAGATATAAGCAGCATGCTCGGACGTTTTTCACAAATATCGGTTCGAGAAAACAGTGGCATAAATCTATGCCACAAACTCGGAGTCAAAGCCACACATGTGCTTGATCCGACAATGTTGCTCAACCGCACCGACTATCTTCAGCTCATCGACAACGCCACTGGCCCGGTAACACGCAACAAGGGGCTGATGACATATATACTCGACCCCTCCGAACAGTCAGCAAGAGCCATCGAGACACTTTCACTTAAACTTGATAAAGAGCCGTTCTCCACAATCGCTCCGGCTGGCACACCAGCCAACACAGTAGAACAATGGCTCGCCGGATTTCGGGATGCTGACTTTATCGTGACAGATTCATTCCATGCCTGTGTATTCTCTATCATTTTCGGCAAACCTTTTATCGTGATATCCAATGTCAATCGCGGCACAGCCCGTATTGACTCTCTTCTGGAGATGTTGGGACTCATGCACCACAAAATCTCAGTCTCCGACCTCCACGCAATCTCTCCGGCCGACTACACATTTGACCAACGCAACCTCAACACCACGATACAAAAATTGCGTGAAAAATCTTTTGACATTCTCAAAAATATTAATTGACCGCATGGCGGCATCCACTCAAAGATTAGTTCAACAATTGTAAAATCCTCCACTCAATAAACCAATGGTAATGCCAGCCACTGACAATCGACTCTATTCTATAATTGTTCCAGTCTATAACGCCGAAAAAACTTTGAGGCGATGTATTGATTCAATTTTGGCTCAGACATATACCAATTTTGAACTGATATTGGTTAATGACGGTTCAAAAGATTCATCCACAACAATCATCGACGAGTACGCAAATCTGGATTCCCGCATCATTCCTATTCACCAGATTAATGGAGGCGTATCATCGGCACGCAATGCTGGGCTTTCAGTAGCAACCGGATATTTCATCTTGTTTGCCGATGCTGATGATGACATAAAGCCAGACTGGATACAGGATTTCGCAAAAAACATAGATAATAACCAGATCTGTATTCAAAACATCCAATTCGTCGGCGAAAAAAATATTGTCAAATCCATTGGCGACAATATCGGTTCTAATATCAATCCGCTACCGGTCAAACTCATGGAAGAGGGTATAGCAGGCTATTTGTTCAATAAATTGTTTTTAAGAGACATAATAGTTAAGCATAACATTCGTTTTAATACCCAATTGCATTTCCGCGAAGACGAATTATTTGTTTTCCAATATCTCGAACATGTAAACCATTGGTCAAGTATCAATCGGACCAATTATATATATTATGTCCCCCAAACCGATAAAAATTATGGGACATCAGCAACCGAGTGCACCGAACTACTATTTGAAACACTTGGGCGCATATACAATGACAACATACCGGATGAAATATATCGAAATCAAGCATGGAGCATCAAAGGAGCCATCGTTGAAAATATAATCAGCGGAACTCCAATATCCACAACCCTACTAACTGCCTATCGAAATTCATTCAAAGATGCGAAAGGATTGCGCAATCATATATTAAATTCTATAATACTGAATAGCAATAGATTCAGAGGCCTATCATCATTCATCATCAAAGCTATCAACAGAAAATGAATCTATTGTTTGTATATCCTACAGTCTTTGACCCTATGTCTGGTGGGGTGGAGCGTGTAACCGACATGTTAGCACATGAACTACATAATCGAGGATACAACGTATTTTATCTCAATACACATAGATCTTGTAAAGATCCCAAATTAGATTTTGAGACATTCTATTTCCCTATTCCGGACTATACGAATACTGAAAATAATGTATTCTTACACAATCTGCTAAGAAAACTTGATATAGATATTGTAATAAATCAATGTGGAGCACATCGTGATTCAATATTATTTAATGATACCGGTAACACACGAGCGAAGTCAATTTCTGTAATACATTTTAATCCGTCAATGAGTTACAACCATTATTGGCATGAATTGGCATATCTTCGAGACCATACTTTTTCCGAAAAGCTCAAACGTATTGCTCGGTGCATTCTATTTTGGAAACTCAAGTCAACCTATCGCAATCGGCTATGCAATCATTATAACTGGTTATTTAAACACACAGATAAAATATGTCTACTTTCCCACAAATTCATACCTGAATTAAAAGAATTTTCAATTCCTAATTATAATCACCTAAAAGTAACCACAATAAATAATCCTATATATATTCCTGAGAAATCATTGAACATAAAGGATAACATTGTTATTTGGGTAGGCCGATTCGACCTAAAACAAAAACGTCCTGATTTATGTCTGGAAATATGGAAACACATACAGCCTCAGTTTCCTGGATGGAAAATGATAATGATTGGTGATGGAAAAGATTTCAATACTATCGTATCCCGATATAAAACCATACCTAATGTTGAATTTACAGGCTATTCTAATCCAATTCAATATTATAAGAGAGCAAAAATATTGATGATGACATCAGTATTTGAAGGTTGGGGCATGGTATTGGCAGAAGCAATGTCTTATAGTGTAGTTCCGATAGCATTTGATAGTTTCCTTTCATTAAGAGACCTTATCGACAATTCACTACAGCTTGTCAAGCCATTCAATATCAAAGAATACATCAACAAACTCACAATATTGATGTCAAATGAGGCTACCTTGGTTCAATTGAGAGATGTAGGATATAAAAGAATACACAAGTATTCCATAAATGCAGTCGTTGATAATTGGGAAAATTTATTCGATGAAATCATAACACCATGAAAAACAAATTAGGTTCTCGTATTAAGCGAATTGTTCAAAATATATTCCAACCATACAGTTCAAATCGATTAAACGTGTATTATGAAAAGGAATATAGTCATAAGCACAAACAAATACACATCTTTTATCATATTTTTGCATATAATAATTGGCGTGAAATTTTTGATGAACAAATAACAGCATTAAAACAATCTGGGCTATATGATGAGATGTATAAATTACATGTATCTGTTATAAGCAGCGATTCAGCAGATATTGATTATATACTCAAAAATATTGGTGACAAAGGAACAATAATATACATCAGTGACAATCCTAAGGTTTATGAGTTTCCATCCTTAATAGAACTAAAAAAGGTCGCAGACCAAACAGATTGCTTGGTTTTGTATTTTCATACAAAAGGAAGCTCTAACTCCATTGATACACTAAAGTGGTATTATCCCAGAGTGAAATCTTTAAAACGTTTACGATTGTGCAGTCGTTCATGGAGAAAGTTTATGGAATATCATACAATTTTCAAGTGGCGCACAGCGATTTCTGTTCTTAGAGATTTTGATACATATGGTTGCTATTTGAGGCATCAACAAAAATTCACATTTTATGCAGGAAACTTTTGGTGGGCTCGTTCAGAACATATCAGAAATCTAAAACCGTTCACTCAAACAGATTTATCCTACCGTTATGCTGCCGAAACATGGCTTTTGGGAATAAACTGTAAAATCTATGACGCGTTTCGTTTAAACGCAGATCTTACAAGCCTCCCCATTCCAGCCAGTTCATATTCATCTGACAATAAACTAACTAAGCTCTTAGGGGGGGCGAAATTTTGGGTTGAATATATATGGATATCAACACGATTAAAATCTTTATCATTCTATAATTGCTTAACCAAACAATCCAATCAATGATACCAAAACTTATTCACTGCGTATGGCTTAGCGGCGACAAGAAGCCATCTCTATATAAAATGTGTATCGACTCATGGAAAAAACGATGCCTGATTATGAGATTAGAGAGTGGAATATGACTAATCTCCCAGATGAGATATTGAACCATCAATTTGTGAACCAAGCTATTGAAGCTCGAAAATGGGCATATGCTACAGATGTAATACGTTTATGGTTATTAAAAAACTATGGAGGTATATATCTTGACATGGACGTATATGTATATAGACCTTTCGACTGCTTTCTGAACAATCAAGCGTTCTCATGTCTCGAACTGAACCCTGCTGAGTTATATTCTTCAGTACGTAAAAGACGTAAAGAATTAATTGGGATCGGCATCGAAGCCGGTGTGTTAGGTGCTCATAAAGATCATTGCTGGATTACTGACATCTTGAGTTATTATGATAACCTTGAATTTAAAAACGATCCTCGTTACTATTGCTATTACATTATGCCTCGGGTGGTCAACCGCATTTCCATCGAGAAATATGGATTTAAGCAAATCCCTGTCTATCAACCACTTTCGAGAGGGGTAAAAATCTATCCTGCAGAAACATTTTCATGGATATACAAATGGAAATTCATCGGGCTTGAATATAATCCCGATAATATCAAAGCCCTCGGAAATCTTATGCCTATGCGATACGCCTGCCATCTCACTTTACATTCATAGTGGGAAGGGATGAATCGTAAAGACTCATGGACCTACAAAATCAAGCATTTTATCTATGAAAAAACAGGGGGCAAAATCAATAAAAAATTTTTACGAAAACTCAATCCATTTATAACTGAAACAGAATAAATGAAAGTACTGTTCATAACAACCTTTGGGCAATCAATACCTCACGAGCATATTTTTACGCGAAATGTATGGCTGAAAATGTGCCAATATCCAGAAGTTAATCTTTTGACAATATATGAAGGAGCTAATAATGAATCAAAATCTGAATGGTTGACTTATGACAAAGCCGAACATTGGTATCAATTGACAATACCGTCACATATACTTAAATCACACAGTTCAACTGTTGATTTTATTGAACAATCTCTCAGACAAATTTCACCTGATATCATACATTCTAATATGATTGAGGGGTTTGAAATTGAAGCAGCCAAAAGGCTAAATATACCTGCGGTCGTGACAATGCATATCGGAGGATTGATATGTCCTCGTGGTGGGGGAAATGGTTTTTTAAAATGGGACGACTCTTTATGTAATGGAAATATTGGAACAGAATGCCGCAAATGCTGCTGCCATGAACTTCCTTTGCCATATATTGCTCGGGCTATTGATTATACTATGCCAAAAAAAATAATCAACTGGCTAAAAAATATAACCCGACATCGAAAAATATTTTATCTTTCTCCATTACTATCTATCAATGGCACCATCGCCGAACGATTACGCACAATTGAAATCCTAAAATACGCAACGGTCATTACCGCTAATTCACGTCTGTCAGAAATGCTATCTTCCTTGGGTATTCCTACCGCAGTAATCCCACATGGCATCCGGCACTTCAATCGCATACAATATCCTACGATAGACTCCGATTCGGTAATAAAATTTTACTTTCTTGGACGTATACAATACTCAAAAGGGCTCCACATACTTCTTAAAGCATTTAAAGGGATACCCCAGAACCTTTACGAACTTCATGTATTTGGAGATGCCTATCAACCACGTCGCGAGCAACGTTACAAAAAAAAGATATTACATCTTGCCAAAGACATAAACGTCAGCTTTCATGGATTTGTGGAAAATAGCGATCTCAACAGTCTCCTTAAAGACATGCACGTAATGATTCATCCTGCAATATATCACGAAGTATATGGCATAAATATATCTGAAGCCCTCAGTCTCGGACATCCGGTTTTAGCCACTCAATGCGGCGGTCCAGAAATGCAAATACGAGAAGGTATAAATGGATGGTTAGTTCCCCCAAATTCGCCTTACGCCTTACGAAATGCCATAAACAAGATCATAGATCAAAGAGATCGACTTTCAACCATGAGTGCCAATTGCTCATGTCCAAATACTCTTGAGCATTATGTCGAAGAACTCATGTCACTATATCGCAAAATAACAAAAGCTGATGAAAAAAATACTGGTAATTCTCAAAGAACCATTTCTTGACAGGATTCCTAGCCTCAAAACATTATTGTTATATTTGGCAGAAAATGGTCACCATATCACTCTTATAACCAGTAAATCCTCGCGTTTTGGAGGCCTTACTGATAATCATATAAGACTGAAAACGATTTATGTAAACGAACGTGAAAGGCGTTTTGAAATGCCCACTGTAATCAAATTAGCAGCCCGCGCTCTATCATATGCTGCTAAATACAATTTTGATATCATATTGGGCGGTGACGCATGGGGTAATGTTATTTCATATAATATTGCTCATCTAAAAAAAGTTCCATACATTTTTTTTGCTCTTGAATTTCCTCAAATCATTGATAATAAACATTTAAAACTCCCATTTGTACTCAATCATGAGAACAACGCATTAAGGCATGCCGACTATATAATTACACACGACTCTTTCCATAGAGATTTTATATCTACCAATTTCAGAGTCACTCATGATAAATTTCTTTTACTCCCAAATGCTTCGGCCACACCAGAGTTTCATGCCAATTCTGATTTTCTGAGAAAAAAACATTCAATTAATGACCAGTCTATCGTCGTATTACACTCAGGAGGCTTTGGCAAATGGTTCAGATGCCGAGAATTAATCGAACACGCAATCTGTTGGCCTCCTAAAATCAACCTAATATTTCATATTGGTCGCAATCCATTCAACGACCCATATTTTACCGAGGCACAATCCATCGCAAAAAATACAGCCATAAAATTTTCTCTTACACCACTCTCCAACAACGAACTTGATGAAATGATATCATCTGCAGATGTTGGATTGGCTCTATATTCTGAAGAAGAACTTGGGTATCGTGCAACTCTAATGGGCCTTGCCGCCGGTAAAATAGGGAACTATCTCAAATGTGGACTCCCGATAATTGCCACACGATTACCATCTTTACAATATATTGAAGACTACAGATGTGGCGTGCTGATAAATTCTGAATCTGAAATTGAGGAAGCCATACAACTGATAACATCCAACCGACCGATATTCAGCGAAAATGCATATCGCTGTTATCGAGAATTATGGTATCCACAACGCTATCTTGCCATCATCGGCAAGTCTATTTCAACTTTATATCAACAATGCGACTAGTCTACTGCATTGACTCTCTTGTACCCTCCGGTGGGACGGAACGGGTACTTACAACCAAGTTGAACTGGTGGGCTTGCCGGCCCGACGTTGATGTGTATGTCGTAAGTCTGCGCGAAGACGGCAAGCCGTTCTTCAGTCTTGACAGCAGGATAAAGCGTGAGATTCTCGACATTTCTCCATCTGATATACGCGCCTACCATAAGGCTTTGCAAGATGTGGCGTTAAGACTGCGGCCTGATGTGATGATAGCCGTGGCCGGAATGTCGGTCGAAGTACTGCCCCGACTAAAAGACGAGTCAAAAAAGGTGCTTGAGTTTCACTATACGCGTAACTTCCTTGTCAATTTTGTCAAAGGCATACATCACATCCGTCTACGTCGGTTGCACCTCCTAAAGATGCACTACCTGCAATGGCGTCTGGCCCGACAGGCCCGCAAATATGACCTTTTTGTCGGACTGACCCAACGAGATGTCGGTCTTTGGGGCAATCCCGAGAATATGACTTGGGTACATAACCCATTGTCATTCCGTTCTGAGCGTAAATCAGACTGCCTCAACAAACGCATAATATCCGTTGGCAGTTGGACTCCGGCCAAAGGCATGGACCAACTGCTTGAAGCCTTCGGTCCGCTTGCCGCCAAATATCCCGACTGGAGTGTCGAACTTTATGGTTCAGGCCAGGATGAAACCCTTCTGCGTTCTATTATCGACAAATATTCCATGCAGTCACAAGTGAGTCTTAATGCACCTGTCAAAGACATAGGCTCACGGCTCACTGAAGCATCAATCTATGCATTCCCCTCCCGCAGCGACGGTTTCGGACTTGTAATTACCGAAGCCATGGAATGTGGACTGCCAACGGTTGCAATGGACTGTCCGTGCGGACCTTGCGAAATCGTATCGTCAGAAACCGGCATCGTAGTTCCCGACAAAGATATCGACGCTTTCCGTATGGCATTAAAACGGCTCATGGACAATCCGTCGGAACGCATATCGATGGGTAAATCTGCTCAACGCGAAGTCACCCGATTCTATCCCGACACAATAATGCCTAAGTGGCTAAAATTATTCAATACGCTATAGATGAACGATATTATTTGTTATATTTTTTTCGTTATTCTAACTATTTTAGGCATAAAATTTATAAATCAGGACTATGGGACCTTAAAAGTTCCACTTACCAAAGACTGTAAAATGAGATGTTCTGGACTTGAGATGTTTGTCATATTCATGTTCTCAACAGGTCTCATAGGCATTATGCCAGTACTTTCTATTAGACTTGCTGTCCTTGAAATTTTATGCATTATCGGTATATTGAAAGCACATGAGCAAATAAGCCTTTCTCTGCCTTTAAAATTATTTATTATTTTTCTTTTATGGGAATTTATAGGTATTTTTTATACTAAAAATCCAATATTCGGGATACGAATGATTTTGAAATACATTTATCCACTACTATTTTGTATACTAACAAGTGTTGTAGTTCGAGATAATTTCATTTTTCTAAAATCAGCACTTAATGCCCGTTGGGCGGCATTCATTGCTTTCATAATAGCTAATGCTCCTAATAATTTGTACATTTTTAAAGGGGTATTATGGAATGGGCCTGCGCTTGCTACTAATTTTATATGCATGTGTATGTTCTCATTATCCATGGCGTATTCTTCTAATCGACGCAAGTCAAATTTATTATGGGCGATATTTTTTATATATCCTTCATTCTATTGGGTAATCCGTACTGATATTTTTGGGTTGGGGCTTGCTTTATCCACATTCTTTTTCCTAAAATATAAACTGAAATCTCTCCCTTTAATTGCAGTTGTTGGATGTCTTGGACTCGCTGCAATGTTTTACGTGCCTCAAGTTAAATCAAAAATGTATTATAGACCAGACGAGGTTACTATTACAGATTTTCTAACAGGTAATGTTGATGAGGACAATATAAACACTAGCGGTCGAAAAAAAGGGTGGGAAGACGTACAAAAATGGTTCTTTGATGACCATAAATTAATAGGTTCTGGTACAGGACGAGTTCAAACGTATTTTTATACCGAGGCTATTGGATGGCAAAGGGGTGGACAACTCCATAATGACTTTTTAGTTCTTATGTGTGACAACGGATTAATTGGATTAGGCTTATTCATAATTTCGTATATGTGTATAGCTCTCCATTGCCTAAAATTATACTCAAAATCAGAATCAAAATATGTCCAAATCTGCGCTTTGACTGCTGGTGCATCAATGATTGGAATTATGGTTACCATGTATAGCGATAATACAATCAGTTATTCGATGGCCACACTGGGCTATCCGTGGGGATTCTATGGAATAGCACTTGGTCTTGCTAAAAACGAAGAAGAAAATGGTTAAAATAAAAAAACAAAACATTCTTAGTGGTTTAAAAAAAATAACCCGTTTTGGATTATCTATCCCTTTGTCCAACACCTTACTAGTATATGGTAACCATATATTACCGACAAAGATGTTGAAAAGCATTTCAAATTGGCGAAACAAAAGAATTGAAAAATACATCAATTCTTATATTAAATATCCGGATATTAAATATCCTTTACATGAAAGAGGTTGTGACAAAATATGGGTATTGTGGCTTCAAGGAGAAGACAAAATGCCACTTATCCCACGCATGTGTCTACGTAGCATACGAAAATATGCAGGCTCTCATGAAGTAGTATTACTATCCATCAACAATTTACATAAATATTACACACTTCCACCACGAATTAAACATTTATACGAACAAGGCAACATAACCGCAGCACATTTATCTGACATTATACGTATCGGTCTTCTCTCAACTCATGGCGGTTTTTGGATAGATTCAACAATGTTCCTGACGAAAGATATTGATGATGAAATATTCAATAGAGATTTTTTCAGTATGAAATCAGCCCCTGAAGGATTGTATGTATCTGAATGTCGATGGGCGGGATTCTGCATGCTAATGAATCGAGGCAGTATGCTCCCCCACATTTTACAATCAATGATAACCCAATATTGGGAAAAACACGATTGGCTCATTGACTATTTCATGCTAGACTATCTTATTGACATGGCCGTCAATCATTATCCTGATGTAAAAAAATTAATCAACGATAATCCAACGAACAACCCTCAGCTTCATGCTCTAAGTCCTCTATTATGTAGTAAATATGATGAAAAATTATATCAACATATAACCAAAAACACATCTTTTTTCAAATTAAGCTGGAAACTTTTTAGTGATTCAGAATTATTGAAACACAAAGACAACTTTTATAATATGATTAATGCAAAAGTATTATAAATCACAGCAACGTGAATAAAAACTTATCAGCCACATTCGATTTTTTAAGATTTCCATTAGCTTTAATGGTCATTTTTCTACATATATCTCCTGTCGTATCAACTTTTGACAATTCTTATTCAGCAATTAAGCCCAATTCATATTTATATATAAATATGCTCATAAATAAGATTGCCACATGTGCTGTTCCGACATTCTTTTTCATATCTGGATATCTACTTATAACTAATATCCAAAATTTATCGTTAGCCGTCTATTTATCAAAACTTAAAAAACGTTTCACGACTTTATTCATCCCATATATAATATGGAATTTATTGGCTGTAATATATCTATATTTCACTAATCAATTCAATAAGCCTTTCACTTTTAACAACATCTTTCTTTCACCCGCAAATTTTCCTCTCTGGTTTTTACGGGACTTGATGATTATGACACTCGCTTTTCCTGCATTTTATTATGTAGCTAAATTATTAGGTAAATATATGACAATTCTTTCTGTCGCATTATTTATAATTATTCCAATGCCAAATATGACTGTGAAATATATTTTTTTACCTATTATCTTTTTTTACACAGGTATTTCTGCTAGCTTACATAATATAAATCTGAATAGTTGTCATAATTATTTAAAATTACTCATCGTTTTATCCTGTCTATTCTGTCTATATATTGAAATTATTTTCAATGGTGAGATTGCATGGTCTATTGATAACCTATTTCTAGTTTTAGGAGTATTCTCTTTTCTGATTATAGGTCATTTATTTGTCTCGAATCATAATTGGCAATATATAAAGACATTATCATTAGGGAGTTTTTTCATATATTGTAGTCATAAACTTGGGCCAACATATATATCTAAAACCATACTATACAAACTTCCTATTTCTCCTTACTATAAAGAGATTGCAATTTTTTTATTAGCACCATTCCTTACATATTCCATTTGCCTATTAATCTATCATTTAGGAAAAAAATATTCACCATCATTTATTAAATTATTAACTGGAGGGAAATAATATCATGATCAGTGTAATTGTTCCTTTATACAACAAAGAACATCACATAGAAAAGTCCATAAACAGTATAATAAACCAGACCTACAGTAATTTTGAGGTCATAATTATTGATGACGGGTCCTCGGATAATAGTCTTAACATAATCCGAACTATAGTTGATGCTCGAATAAAAATTATAACACAACCAAACGCAGGAGTCTCAGCTGCTCGTAACCGTGGTATTAATGAATCCAAAGGTGAGTATATAACTTTTCTTGATGCTGATGATTTATGGGAAAAAGATTATCTGGAAACTCAAATCAAACTCACCATCAACTATCCAAGTTGTGACATATTTGCAACCAACTACAAATTTAGGCAATCAAATGGCCAAGAATTTCAACCTATTATACAAAATCTGCCATTTAATACCACCGATGGTGTTCTTGACAATTATTTTACAGTTGCATCTAACTCTCATCCACCAATTACATCAATATCCGTACTGATCAGAAGAAAAGCATTGCTGTCCGTTGGAGGATTTCCGATAGGTATTCGCTCTGGAGAAGACCTTCTGACATGGGCAAGACTCGCTTGCAGATATAATATTGCTTTCAGCCGTAAGATTTGCGCCATATATAATTTAGGAGATGGCTATAATTATTCCAATCTACCACCACGCCGTCAAGACGAAAATGATCCTGTCGGATATGAATTAAAAAAATTAATGTCTCATCATCCAAATATCAAAGGGTTAAAAAAATACATATCTCATTGGCACAAAATGAGAGCGTCTGTAGCTGTCAGATATGGTGAAAGAGTTGAAACAATTCGAGAATCTTGTTTTTGCCTATGGTATAATCCTTTGAATTATAAAATAATCCCGCTTTTTGCGCTTGCTCTAATCCCTTCTTGTTTACGAATGGCTTTGATACATCGATATAAAAACAGATGAAAAGAATTGCTTTTTATTTATTAAAGGCTCTCGCATTCATTAGTCGAGCAATAAACAAATCTCTATATATGAGATTTGTGATTTATGCACATAAATCACAAGGTGTTATTTTCAATGGGAAACCAGATTATATTCAGCAAGATGCGTACCTTGATCCAAGTGGCGGCCTTATTATTGAAAAAGATGTCGTAATCTCAACCAAAGTCATCATCCTCACTCATGATTGGTCTTTTCTCAAAAGAGCTAATAGCCTGGGGGGGGTGAAATTTAACCCGGCATTCAAAAAAGTGACTATTGGCGAAAACAGTTTCATCGGAGCCGGAGCAATTGTTCTTCCAGGTACTACAATTGGTAAAAATTGTATTATCGGTGCGGGCTCAGTGGTCAAAGGTATTGTTGAAGACTATTCTATCGTGGCAGGAAATCCATGCCGAGTTATTGGAGATACTAGAAAATGAAAGTCCTATTGGTTCATAATGACTATGGCAAATATTCGGGAGAGGAGGCCGTGGTCGACAAGATGGCTGTAATGCTGGCCGGACTTGGGCATGAGGTGGCACAGTTGCGTATGACCACTGCCGGAGCACGTGAGTCGCTTGGCGGTAAGATACGTGGTTTTATATCCGGAGTCTGTTGTCCCGGCGGCGTCAGGGCCATGCGCGAGGCTTTACGGAGGGAGAAGCCCGATGTCGTTAACGTACACAATCTCTATCCGTTCATATCGCCGGCCGCATTACGCGAGTGCAAAAAGGCCGGAGTGCCGGTTGTGATGACCATACATAATTTTCGCTTGATGTGTCCTACCGGCCTCTTTATGCGTGACAATCGGCCCTGCGAACTATGCCTTGAAAATGGAAATGAATGGGGGTGTGTCAGGCACAACTGCGAACATTCAATGCTCAAATCGCTCGGATATGCGGCACGTAACGCAGTAGCCCGTATCAGACGGCATTATATCGACTGTGTCGACCGCTTTGCCTGCATCACTGACTTCCAGCGACGCAAGCTCATCGAAGCCGGATACCCCGAAGAGCGACTTTTAGTGATACCCAATTCGGTAGATGTATCCTCGACACTCCCATCACCACGTGATGACCGTTATGTGGCCTATAGCGGCCGAATCAGTCGCGAGAAAGGTGTCGATATGATTATTGAGACAGCTCGTCGTCATCCCGACATATCTTTCCGTCTTGCCGGAGCTGTGCGCGACACCGATCTTGTGGAAAACCTCCCCTCTAATGTCGAACTGACAGGCTATCTTTCCAGTCGGTCATTGCAGGACTTCTACGCCGGAGCGAGCTTTTTTGTAATGGCATCTCGCTGGTATGAGGGATTCCCAATGACCATTCTTGAGGCAGCAAGCTACGCAAAACCAATGATTGCACCCGACCACGGAGGTTTCACCGAGATTATCGGACGTGGAGATGACGCTGTCGGAATACTCACCCGCCCCGGCGATGTCGAGACTCTTGACAACGCAATCACATCACTCTGGAATAATCCATCCGAAGCCCGACGCCTCGGACTCGCCGCATACGATAAACTCAAAGCCCGATACTCAACCCAAGTCGTCGCCACGAAATGGGATAACCTGCTCAGAACCATCACAAGCAAATAATCCGCAACGATTTATGCCACAACAAATTACCCCCCCCGATTCACACACAAAAAAATCTAATAATCAACGAATTATCGGACTGGACATAATCCGAGTCATGGCCATACTTTTTGTAATTGCCGGTCATTTCTTTCTCAATACGCCATCTCATGACGCTATATTTGAAGGTCCATCCATGTTTCTGCAAGGGATGATGAGAACTTTAACAATGGTAAACGTGCCGTTATTTCTGATTTTGACAGGTTATCTGAATCTGAATAAACAGATATCTCGAAAATACTATCAAGGCATGGTTGCCGTATTGCTCAGTTATCTCATCATATCAATAATTACCATATTCTTTCGCGAGTTGTATGGTCACGAGCATCTTTCACCAATTAAATGGATTTTGAAAATAACCGATTTCTCAGCAATCAGCTATGCTTGGTATATCGAGATGTGGATCGGTCTGTTTCTTCTCACACCCTTTCTCAATATCCTTTGGAAAAATATAGCTACACGACACCATAAACATATATTAATTGCCACTCTATATTTCCTATGTGCATTCCCTGATATGTTTAACCGATATGGCGTACATCTCGTCCCGGGATATTGGGAATTAATCTATCCGTGTGCATTCTTCTTTATTGGTGCATATATCAGAGAATTTCAACCGGCATGCGACACATGGCGACTGCTGCTTTTCATTATCACATGTTGTCTTGTCAATCCAATGTTCAATCTGCTGTTTGTGACCAACCACTCGATGATTCAGCTTGTCGGAGACGGCAACGGCATTATAGGCATGCCATTGGCCGCTGCTGTTTTCATACTGATTTATCGTGTCAATTTCAATCCCCGATGGCTCAGATCGATACTGACAAGCATATCTCAAGTTTCTCTTGACATGTATCTTGCAAGTTACATGTTTGACATTGCCGTATATTCCTTCTTCAAAGACAGATATTTTGAAAATCAAGGACAATTTGGAATATGGTTTTTCGTAACAGTCCCTATTGTCTTCATTTCGAGCTACATATTTGCCATAGTCAAACAATATATATTCCAACTGGCTCACTTGCCAACCAAATAATCAGTCAATCCATACCCAGAAACACACATACATGGACACATACTTTAACATCAGATACGAATTTGACCGGGGACGTGTGCATGACACAATATCCCAACGGCTAAAGGATGCCGGTTCAGACTACATCTGCGTGGCCGACGGAGTGATAATGAACACTGCCAACCGATTTCCCGACTATCTCAAAGTGGTAAACGACGGCATGTTCTCCATCTGCGACAGCAGCTACGTGCCTCTTTACATCAAATGGATACACGGTAAACAATACGGACAATATTGCGGAAGCGAGATATTTCGTGACATTGTGGCAAGCCGCAGATACCGGATGATCTTTCTCGGCACACAGCAACACATTCTTGACGGGCTGAAAGAAAACCTGAAGAAATTCAATCCGGATATAGAAACCATGAAATTTATCGAGCTCCCGTTTCGCACCGTCAGCCAGTTTGATTATCCCGAAATCGCTGGAATGATCGAAGAGGACGGTGCTGACATCGTATGGGTGGCACTCGGAGCACCCAAACAGGAATTTTTCATGTCGATGCTCAAGCCCCATTTGAAACACGGAGTCATGATAGCCGTCGGAGCCGCATTTAAATTCTACAGCGGAGTCGACACCTCGCGGGCTCCGGGTTGGATGGTGCGCAACCACCTCGAATTTATACATCGTCTCACTCAGGAACCCGGCAAGCAATTTCGTCGCTGCTATCATATTGTCCGCACACTCCCGCGTCTGCTCTACAAGGAATGGGCTATCGCAAAAAACAGCCGATAACTCCCCGCTGACCTAACCCCAAAATGTTTTCTCTATCAGTACGTTTTCGTCCGTCACGCACGCCCTCCGGTGAAGGAAGAGTGTGGTACGTAATACGACAAGGAGAAAAGACGCGCACAATAGCAAGTGAAATCCGCTCGGCCGACCCTCGGATAATACACATAGCAAAAGACCGCCTTGTATTTGACCTGAAAAGCATATCACGCACCATCGAAGACATGTGTGACGTCAGCAAGGATGTATCGCTCGACGATGTTATCGACAAGTGCTCCGCCACACTCCGGGGTGAAAATCCCTACGCCGAACTCATCGAGCGTCTTGGATCGCACTTTCCGGTCAGAAACGACATCACAAGAATATCCAAAGAATATGCCGACTGTTTTGAAATCGTCCGGCCTGCTCCCGTGACAGACTCGTCGGTCATGTTGCTTGAGTATATCGACCGACTCGCCTTTGACTATCGCAAAGATGGCAAATCATCCTCCGGCTCATATCGCAGCACACGTCACAGCCTGTCAAGATTTCTTGACGGTAAAGATATTGCTATCGACTCTGTCAATACCACACTAATAAATGACTATCGACAATATTTATCGACAATCGTCTCGCCCGAGACCGCATCATTCTATATACGCGTGTTACGGTCAACACTCAACCACGCCCGACGCGAAGGCTTCTTCAACAAGCAAATCAACTGGCCCTCGACAATAAACTCACATAGCAAAACCCAAAAGACCACACCACCACTCCGTACACTTGACCGTGACACAATGCGCCGTATCGCCGACCTTGACCTTACAGGTTTACCGGATGCAATGCTTGTCCGCGACATCTTTATGTTCAGCTTCTATGCACAAGGCATCGAGCTCGTCGACCTTGCCAATTTACGTATCACATCCCTCACCGGTAATCACCTTTCCTATCGTCGGCGCATCAAAGGCCGCCTTGTATCCGTGCATCTCGGAGAGAACGCTCTCGCCATCATAAAACGTCATCATGAACCGCAAAGTCAATTTCTTTTCCCTCTATTACATCAAGGAAGCAAAGACTATTCGTTCTCATGGGTAAAGACACGCATACGCACTGCACTCCAGACCATCAGTAAGCTCATCGACGCAGACATCACACTGTCATTCGGCATGAGCCGCAACACATGGCTCCAGCTCTCCAACACCATCAACCAATCCGAATCTATGATATAAACCAGGTTTAACCTCTGTATATCTAGATAGATAGCGCAGGCTCAAGCATGATGAGTCTGCGCTATCTACTTTTACATCAAAATGACAGCCCTCCGGATGCCTTTGAGAAAGCGGCCGGAGGGCTGAAGCGTAATGTGATGTTTCTTGCGATTACTTAGAGGGTGCCTTAAAGATCGTAATGCACGTAATTGGCACCTTCGAGGATGCGGGCGCGTATCAGAGCGTCCTTACCAGTGGCCTCATATTTCGGAGCCACACGGTCGGCTACAATCGAGAGGTCGCCATAACGGAGAGCCATACGGTTCATGAACGCATATGTGCGGCCTTCGCAGGCAAACTCAAGAAGAGCCTCGTCAAGAATCTGCATATCATTTATTCTAATAGCTTCGGCTGCCGACACTTCGCTTTCGTCGAGATCCGTAATCATTGAACGGCCGGGAATCTCATGACATCCGCGGACGCCAGTGTTGGGATATCTGAACGCTCCCCACTCGGCATTGCTGGTCCAGTTGACAGTAAAACCGTTCCACTCGGCATCCTCTGCATCATAAGCTCCGTTGACACCATTGTTGATGAGAGCGGAAGACGCTACGTAACGCTGAAGGTGGTTTAGAGCCTCGGCAAGATAGAAGTGATACTGTGTGGCTCGATAAGTAATGATGTGTACATCCGACAGTGATGTGCGCGATGTCACAGAATACTTATAGATGACAGGCTGAGCAGATGTGGGATAGCGGAATGTACCGAGATAACGGGTATCCTCAGTTGCGCCGGGGTTGAAACTGCTGTCTTTCCAGCGGTTCATGCCAAACTTGGAGGGACGGAGCAGATAGCTATTGCGGTCGGAATAGAGGAAATGGTCATTGAGTGTGTTGTTTTGATTATGCTCATAATCATAGAGGATTACAGAGATAATCTCATAGAATCCCAATGTCGGATTGGAGAATACACCTCTCCACTGACCGGTATTACCGTTACTGGTAATCCAATAGGGGTGAGTGCCATGGTTGCCGATAAGGGCGGTGTTGATAGCAGGGAGGATGAGGTCGCATACTTTCTGATAGTAAGGCTGCGCTGCTGCAATATCACCGGAAGTGGCATCGACAATAGCACCCTTCCAAAGAAGCAGCTCTGAGTACACGCCTTCATAGGCAGGCACCATGTGGTTCCACTGGCGGAACGAAGAGTTGGCGATTGAGGTGATGTTGTCGGGGTCAAGCCATGCAATCCAGTTGATGTCACGATTGGAGGGTACTCCGTTCCAACCGTTCTCCATGAGCTGGAGAGCACGGTCCATAACTTCGCTGACAGAAAGGAGCTCGAAGCCGTTGGCAGGCGTAAGCTCGGTAAATTCGGTAACGGCCGAGTCAAACCACATAGCCTCACCATAGATTTCGGCAATGGTCTTGTAAGTCCATGCCTTTACACGGATGGTGGACGACACGAGGTCAGCCCATATCTCAGGGTCAACGCCTGTCAGTTTGCCATACTCCTTCATCTTGATAAGATAGTCGTTGCAGGCCATGATTACATCATAATAGGCCGCCGGATTGGCATAGCTGTTGCCACGGAGATCCTCGTCATAGTTATAGAGCGAGATGATCTCTGGAGTGGAGTTGGAGGTCGTCTCAAGGAGTTCGGCACGCGTGTCTGTGAGAAGAATCTCCTTGTCGCCGATGGCCTGCAGCTTGGTCATGATGCCGAGGAAGCCGGTGTACATCTCGGTGTCAGACGAAATGTAGTCCTCACCGTTGAGCTGGTCATCGGTTTCGGGGTCGAAGAAGTCGGAGCAACCGGTGAAGGTCATGGCCGACATCATTATAGAGAGACTGTATATGAACTTTTTCATTGTTACTTTGATCATGTGGAGAGATGTTAGAACTTAAGGTTCACGCCAAGTTTAACCGAGCGGGGAGCTCCGACCTTGCCGTAATCCACGCCCTGGAGGACGGTAGAGTTGGAGTAGGAAAACTCGGGATCAAGGCCAAGATACTTGGTTGCGGTCAGAAGGTTCTCGCCGGTAACGTAGATGGTGCCACCCTGGAAGAATGAGAGGTGTAAAATTTAATCGAGAAGTGCGCCAGATTCTAATTGAGAAGTGCACCGTTTCATAGGACATGCAAATTTAAAAAATTAGATACAATTATAGTTGATTTTGGAGTGTTTTCTTGGTTTCTTTCATT